>JBAUXX010000001.1:0-29822 GCA_049584475.1 Candidatus Sulfotelmatobacter sp.
GGCTGGCGCCATGCGATCGGACTGGCCGACGAGCGGCGCGGCGGTTATCAGAAACAGCGATGCAAAGCTACAGCAACATCGGCGGAGTCTCAGCATTCGTACCGTCCAGAATCGAGATCCGCTCGGAGGAAGCCTGGGAGATGGAATCGTACGCCGGCTGCGGGTACTGTGCTGTGACGAGCGTCACATGGAGGCTGTGGATTTTAAAAGGCTTTCAACGCCGAGAACGCTGAGATTCGCCGAGAAAAAACTTTCGAAATCTTTAGGATTGCCCGGCGTTCTCGGCGTTGAATTGGTTCTGTGTTTGGGCTTCGTGAAAGGCTAAGGTCTTTCTTCCTTAGTCTGCCTCCCAACTTCGCTGTGAAGGTCGGTTTGGAATTGAGCGGCCGCTTGTTTGGCTTGGGCAAGGAAGCGGCCAAGGGTTTGCGCAAGTTCGATGGTTTTCCTGGGGCCGAAGACGATCAGCCCGAGGAACAGAAAGAATAGCGCGGCGGAGATCATGCCACTCTCTTTGTTGTTGTTGTTTCTTCAGATTTGTTGCTCTCGACCGGCTTGTCTTCGCCGCTCATGGCCGACTTGAAACCGCGAATGCCATCTCCCAAGCCCTTTCCGAGTTCCGGCAGTTTCTTGGGACCAAACACCAGAAGAGCGATTCCGATAAGTACGATCAAATGCATGGGCTGAAACAATCCTTCAATCATTAGCGTCTCCTGCAATCTTGGCTGCGAAATTGGGTGAGAGGCGAAACTGGCGGCAATGGAAAATCCGCCGCCAGTTCTTTCCTCATGAACCGACCGCTGACTTATGACCGGCAAGTGATGGTGCCGTTCATGCCATCGGGATAAAAACCTCCAGCACACACGCCGCCTGCATAAACAATGACTAAGACTTCCGAGGGAGTGCGTGGAATGCTCAAAGCATTCTTGTCGACGTCGTAGGGAGTGGAGGCTGTCGGAGGGACGTCGAGAGAGTCGACGGCTGGACTTGTCACATCGTTTTCGATGCATTCCAGTCGGATCGAGCCGGAGTGCTGGGCTTCGGTGGCCAGGATCGCGGCCGCAGCAGCCAGGTAGGTCTTGCTACTGATCATAGGTGCCGCGCCCAAGTAGGCGCTCACACCCACATCTTCGAATTGCCGCGCCAACTTCAGGAAATCATCGACGCTTGAGAATCCGTAACCAAGGGCGTTGAGATTGATTAATGGCTTTTTGACTGCTGCTGAACCGAGAGCGGCGCGCAAGTACTTGACGTGATCAATCTCGTCGGTACGCAAGGCGGTTGCCAGGTAAGACACGGACGAATCGCCGAAGTTGATTTGGTTTCCGCCCATGGTTTGTCCGGTGGTTTGGGCCAGGGTGAGGACACCGAGTTGCACCAAAGTCTTGCCGGTGGTGGCGACCGAATAGAACTCGGCTTCCAGATATTCGAGGTTGAGGGCGAAGTTGAGAATGTCGGTATCGGTGATCGCGTTAGTGGCTTCAGCTTTGATAAAGCTGCCGCCCATCATTGTGGCTGCGGCTACTCCGATTCCGGTTGCGCCGACTCGTTTGATGAACTTGCGACGGTCCGAGGGGCTGTTGACGATTCGCTCGATGACTTCCGTTTTCATTGAAGGTACGCTCCTTATTTACACGTGCTGAGGTGTCTTCACGATCCTCAGGGATGGTGAATGAGGTGAACGAATTGAGCGGGATTCGCGGACGACGGAGATGAAAAGAACCGGGCGTGCCGATCGGTGAGGGTCAGAGAGTGATTGGAAAATCTAACCTTCAACGATCTATCTGTAGTACGAGGAAGGATTGCAATCGGATTGCGGGAAGGCCGAATTTTTCGTAGGGCGCGAATTGTTTGGCTGAAATTTAGACGCCAAAGTCAAAAGCAAGCGGACGAGGGCGCCCCCTCAACACGAATTAATGGTTCTGTTCGCGGCGGCGGAGGTAGTCGATGAACATCTGCTCGACTGGCTTGTCGTAGGCCATCAGAACATGGCGAACGGTGTGGCCGCTGACGAAGTGGCAGACTTCTTCGGCAAGATTTTTGGCGTGGTCGCCGGCGCGCTCGAGAGATTGCGTCATGAAGATGACTTGCAAGCTGCCCTGGCGGGCGATGTTTTCCGGATTCTCGATGTGACGCAGGAAGATCAGGTTGCGCAGGCGGTCCATTTCGGCGTCGGCGCGAAGAACGTCGACGGCCATGTTGACGTTCCGCAGCGAAAACGCGGAGCCGACGTCGGTGAGCATTTTTTCCAGAATAGAGGCCATCTGAGTGAGATCGCGCGTGTCTTCCGAGTCGAGACGTCCGCCGGCAGCCTGCGCGCTGTTGGCGAAGCTAAGCAGCAGATCGCCGATGCGTTCGAGGCCTATCATGAATTTCATGCAGGCGAGGAGTTCGCGAGCCTCGGCGGGTCCGACTCCGTCTTCCGTGATGGCCGTGGTCACGCCGCTGTCGATTTCCATGTCAAAGGCGTCGAGATCGCGCTCGCGCTGGCGCAGCGAATTGAGCATGGCAGAAGAGCCGGTGGCGATGCCTTCAGCAGCGGCTGCTGCGGCTTCTTTCGCAATCGCGCAGGCTTCTACCGTACGGCGAACAAGATGACGGTGGGCGGGCTCCGGATCGGGAGTTTTTACTGCGGCGGTGCTCATGGGAATACTCCTCTCACTGAACGGCTGTGAGCGGCGCCTTGACTCTTTATGCTTGACCCCAGTGTAACGCTTTTCATGGCGGCTCTTTTCTTCGTGAGTCGTTGCCTTGAAACTCTGGGGCGCGCCGTTGGGGACGGTCATACTGGGAGTCCTCAAAGTACAGTGAGACGGCTAAAGCATAGATTGGTTACTTCAAGGCGTGGTTAAAAGGCTGTGAATATTTGGGGAATTCTTCGTAATCACACCATAGATGCGCATCGAGCGCTCTCATCGTTGACGGGCTGAAGTCATGTCCGTAAGATGAGGCGACCCGAAAGCCGCGTCTTCCAATGGTCGGCGAAACCATCTCGCACTATCGAATCACCGAGAAGCTGGGCGGTGGTGGGATGGGTGTCGTCTACAAGGCCGAGGACATCCGCTTGCATCGCTTTGTCGCCCTCAAGTTTCTGCCCGAGGAAGTTGCCCGCGATCCGCAGGCCCTGGCGCGCTTTCAACGCGAAGCTCAGGCCGCATCCGCACTGAACCATCCCAACATTTGCACGATCTATGATATCGGCGAGCAGGATGGCAAGGCGTTCATCGCGATGGAATTTCTAGATGGCATGACCTTGAAGCATCGCATCGACGCAAAACGGATGGAGCTGGAAACTTTGCTGGAGTTGGGAATCGAAATCGCCGACGGACTCGATGCCGCACATTCAAAAGGAATTGTTCATCGCGACATAAAACCGGCAAACCTCTTCGTGACGGAGCGGGGACACGCGAAAATTCTGGATTTCGGACTGGCAAAAACTCGCACGTCTGAAGCCCTGGACGGGGCCACGGTGGCCAGCGCCGCCGATCCGCATCTCACCAGCCCGGGCAGCACTCTGGGCACTGTGGCGTATATGTCACCAGAACAAGCGCTGGGCAAGAACCTCGATGCCCGCACCGATGTGTTTTCCTTCGGTGTCGTTCTGTACGAAATGGCGACGGGAACATTGCCCTTTCGTGGAGATACTACAGCCGCGATCTTCGATTCCATACTCAACAAGCAGCCAGCAGCACCGCTTCAGCTCAACCCCGATCTTCCGCCGGAACTGGGGCGCATTATTCGTAAAGCCCTGGAAAGAGATCGCGAGATCCGCTATCAGAGCGCTGGGGAAATCCGCGCGGATCTAAAAGGACTGAAACGCGACAGCACCTCGGACCAAGTGAGTGTTGCGGTAGCGACTGCAATGCTCTCGGCAAAGCCCAAGCGTCGCCGGCTGTGGATGGCGGCAACGGCGGCTGGGTTAGCAGCGGTGGCGGCGATTATCTGGTTTTTCATTCCGGCAAGCGCGCCTAGAGTCACCGGCATTACGCAGATTACCCATGACGGCCTGCCCATAGGACGTATGTTGACGGATGGCCCGCGTATCTATGTCACCCAATTCCGTCCCGATGGACTAGTTTTGGCCCAGGTTTCCACGACCGGTGGCGAAAGCTCTGTAATTCCGGCACCGCTAAAGACTATGTCGATTGCAGACATCTCGCCTGACCGTTCCCAACTGCTGGTCAACACCGGAGAGGGCACGGGGAGCAGAGTTGCGCCTTTCTGGATTTTGCCCTTGCCTACGGGTTCTCTCCGCCGCCTGGGCGACATCGCCGGCAGCGGAGCCAGTTGGTCGCCCGACGGCCGGCAACTTGTATTTATCAAGGGAGCTGATTTGTATCTTGCGAATGCCGACGGGACTGGAGCGCACCTTCTTGTTTCGGCGCTCAGTTACGCATTTTCCGCCGTCTTCTCTCCCGACGGGAAGCGGATTCGCTTTTCGGTTGTGGATCAGGCGAACACGAACTCGCTGTGGGAAGTTCGCGCCGACGGATCCAATCTGCATCAACTGCTAATGGGATGGCATACTCCCGCCCGGGAATGTTGTGGGCGCTGGACCGCGGACGGACGATACTATGTCTTCGAAAGTGGGACTGGGCAGTCCAGCGACATCTTTGCTCTCGCGGACTCCAGCAGTCTTTTCCGTAAAACTTCCGCCATACCCGCCCAACTGACGACGGGCCCAATCTTGTACTCCGCGGTTCTGCCCGACGTCAGTAGCCGCATGCTATTTGTGCAAGGCACCCAGCCACGCGGAGAACTGGTTCGCTATGACGCCACTGTGAAACAATTCGTGCCGTTCCTCGGCGGCATTTCCGCGACCGACGTCGCCTTCTCCCGCGATGGCAAATGGGCCGCCTACATCTCGGTCCCCGAGAACACTCTGTGGCGCAGCCGCGTGGACGGGAGTGAACGGCTGCAGCTTACCTATCCGCCGGCGGCGGCTTCGCTTCCGGTCTGGTCGCCGGACGGAACGCAAATCGCATACATCTCCGCTCAAGCCGGGAAACCCTGGAAGATCTTTCTGGTTTCCGCACAAAGCGGCGCGCCGCAGGAACTATTGCCGGAGAATGTCGGGGAAATCGATGCCACCTGGTCGCCGGACGGCAATCAGCTTGCCTTTGGACGCATTTCGTCTCTGAATACCGGGAGCAAGGATATTCAGCTGGTGGATATGAAGACCCGCCAGGTCTCCACGTTTCCCGGATCGAAGGGTCTGTTTTCGCCGCGCTGGTCTCCCGATGGCCGCTATTTGTCGGCGACCAGCGTCGAGGGATCTCATCAGCTCATGCTCTATGATTTCCGCTCGCACGAGTGGTCGGTCTGGGTCGATCACGTCAACAACATCAATTATCCGTATTGGTCGTCGGATAGCCGCTATGTTTACTACGACAACTTCGCTACGGAGAATCCCCAATGCCATCGCATTAAGGTCGGAGAGAACCGCCCCGAGGATCTCTTCAGCCTGAGCGGGCTGCACCGGTATTTAGGAAACTGGGGATCGTGGAGCGGGCAGGCGCCAGACGACTCCCGGCTTTTTGTACGCGACGCCAGCACGCAGGACATTTACGCCTTGGATGTGGATTGGCGCTGATTCTTCGGAGAGGGCGGCAACATCTCGACGACGCGATTGACTTGCCGCGACGACGGCTTCTGAGCATGCGGCTTTCCTGTAGTTCTGCAGCGAGAACATTTGCTCACCACAGCGGTGCCACAGCTTCTTCCGTGAATACCGGCTTCGGTCCGCCCTGATTGAAGAGATGGATCGCGGTCAGGTACGGTTTGGCTTGCGGATCGTAGGTCACCGTGATGCTGCCGCCTCTGCCCGGCGAGCCGTCTGAGCCGTTGCGTCCATCGGAGCCGTCCCTCCCGCTGTTTCCGCTGGGAGAACCCATGCCTCCGGAGCCACCGTGCCCGCCTCGTCCTCCTCTGCCGCCTGATCCTCCCGCACCGCCATCAGCTTTCACGGTCAGCGAACCTCCCTGGGGATTGACTAGATAGAACTTCTGGTGGCCTTTAGCGGGTACTCCGACTGCCGCCACGCTGACCTGGAGCAGAGGAGGAGTGCCAGACCTGAACGCAATTCGAATTTGTACGGGCGGGGCGTTGCCTCCGGCGCCGCCGTCGCTGCCATTGGAGCCATCGGTCCCGTTGCCGCCGTCTCCGCCCGGGGATGGATTATTTGGATCCATCGAGCCTGAGCTTCCGCTCATTCCATCGGTTCCATCCATACCGTTCATGCCGCTGGAGCCGTCGCTGCCAGAAAAATTCGCCGTGTACTTCTCGTCGTAGCGTACGGGAATGTCGAGATCGGCGTGGAGATCTGGATGGCTAGGGACCGTGATCGTCACATGCGGAATTTTGCCATCGCTGGTTCTGGGATCTTTGGAAAGAGAGACGATGCCTTTCTGGTTGACGGTGGCGACGGTGGCCGTGACTTTGAGATCCTTCCACATCACTTTCCCCTGGCCCGCGCCTTCGGTCTGCAATATCTTGCCGTCCGGTTCGGTGAGAGTCACTACGAGCGGCAACTTTTGTCCCGGCCCAATTGCGGGGCCTTTTGGCAGGGTGACTCGTATCGATGTAACTGGAGTCTTGTCGAGATACACCTTCATCCCCAGATGGACCTGCACGGAGGCGCAGCCGCTCAGGGCAAAGAGCGCTAACAGCAGGCAGGTGGTTTCGAGTATTCGTAGGCTTCTACCGGATACAAATCGAGAATCAAAGATTGATCTCACGTGTCTTACCTTTCACATTGACCTTGTGCGCAGTTCGCCTGTCCACGGTCTGCATCGCACCACTCCGCGTGACACCAGTCTGCGTCAACCACGATGAAGCAAACACGAGATGAACCACAGATGTTGTGCATTCCGATTGTCTCAAGAGTAAAGTTTTGTGGACGTGCGACGGGCGCAGCAAAACGCTCAGAGATGGATTAAAGTACGACGTTGAAATTAGTCTAACTCATTGATATAACCGACGTTAGCTGCGCTCTAGTGCATCGGCGGAACCGCTCGCCGGGGTGCTGCATCCTGAGCGCTATCTCAGCTAGTCCTCTGCAGTGCATGGCCGCCAATGGGACCTTTAGTACCCCGCCCTCTGCCCCTTGGTGCCTTTGCCCGGTGGCAGTTCCCAAGCCAGAATGATTTCAGCATTGAGTCGCTCCCCCGACCCTATGGAAAAATCCTTCGCCGCCTCTGTCCTGGCCCCGGATTCGAATTTAGGCGTACCTTTCCGGAAAACCGCCGCCCGTACCGCACTTGTCAGTCTGCCGGATCAGTCACGCGCCTTGTTGGCTGACTGCTTTCGGCAATTCGGAATTGAAACCGTTGTCATGACCTCTAACGCCGCTGAGCGCCTGCACAAAGAAAAGTTCGAGGCCTGCGTTCTACACCTGAGCAACGGCGCCGAGAAGGTAATGGAATCGGCCCGCGTTTCTCCTTCAAACAGCCGCTGCGTGATCTACGGCCTGGGCGGCAACGCCAAAGACGCGATGCGGTATTCCAAGTACGGCATCAACGCCATGTTTCACGAGCCGCTGGAGCGTCCTGCCGCGCTCAAATTAGTGCGCGCAACGCAGATGCTGGTGCTGCACGAATTTCGCCGCTATGTCCGGATTCCGCTGATGACCGAGGTTTCCATCGTCAGCAATGATGGCCGCCGCCTGAGCGCCAGCAGCCTTGAGGTCAGCTCGGGGGGCATGTCGGTAAAGTGCTCGGAAGATCTGTCTGCGGGGACGAACGTCGAAGTATCGTTTGCCCTGCTGACCCTGCCGCGGGTTTGGATCCGCGGGGCAGTGAGCTGGAAGAAGCCGAAGTCATTCGGCGTACGTTTCGAAGCCGCCGACGAACGCCGCCAGAAACTGAAAGCCTGGATCGATGGCTATCTGGAGAGTTGAGCCTTCCCTCCCCGATCGTCATTGTGCTTGGGAGCACGAATTACAATGGCTTCGTGCCCGAAGTCAGCGCAAGTGAAGCTTCCACCGCGAGAGAAGCAGAAGTAAAACCCGGCCCGCGCCGCTTCACTCTCCGCCAGCGGATCGTTCTGCGCCTCATCATCGGCGCCGGCTACTGGTTCATCCGCATCGTCGGGCCCACGCTGCGCATTTGCATTTCGCGCGAAGATGGCGCGCAGCAAACTGTCGCCCGGCGCCCGCTGATTGGATCGTTCTGGCACGCCTGCATTATCCCCGCGACCTACATGTGCCGCAATCTGGGCGTGCGCGTGATGAGCAGCAACAGTTACGACGGCGAATACATGGGCCGCATCATCCGCAAGTTCGGCTTCGTCGCCGTGAAAGGATCGAGCAGCCGCAACGCCGTCCGCGCCCTGCTCGGCCTGCGCCGGGCGCTCGACGCAGGATGGTCTGTGGCTTTCACTCTCGACGGCCCGCGTGGCCCGCGCTACAAAGTGAAACCCGGCCCGGTTTCGCTGGGAAGATCTTCAGGCATCCCGCTGACTATGTTTCACATGGCTGTCGACAAAGCCTGGGTCCTGAATTCCTGGGATCGCTTGATTATTCCCAAACCTTTCTCCCGCGTGCTAGTGCGTTTCGGAAAGCTTATCGAGGTTCCGCGCAATGCCACTGCGGAGGACATCGATCGCTATCAGTGTGAATTGCAAGCGGCGCTGGACCGCGTGCGCGAGTTTGCGGAAGCGAATGTCGGCAGAGTGGGTACGGCGGACTTTCCGTGCAACTCCCGAACGCGATAATCGCGAGTAACATCAGCCTCAGTGCCGTGCTTAACTGCGATCTTCTTATTGCCGGAATGCACCTTCCGTAGGGCAAGGAACGTAGCAGTCAAGTCCACTTTCGTAGCCTTCAGGCGTACACGAAAGTATCCAAGGCAGATTTCCGGCAACCGTTCCACCCGCAACAACTTGCCATTTTGGGACAGGCCAAAATGGTGATTTCTGGTGTCCAGCTTTACAAAATGTTCTACGTAGAACACTTTCTAGAGAAGCGAACAGCAGATTCCTCTTCCACTCGCCGTCGCTATCGCTCCGGACTTCGGGTCGGAATGACAAAGTTTGATTGCTGATAGCTGACGGCTGAAAGCTGACAGCTGCCTCAGATCGGTTTGCCGCGGAAGATCCAGATTAGTTCGATGATCAGGATGACGACGACCATTAGCTCCAGCACGAACGCGCGGCTCTGGTTGAACTGGTCGACCATGAAGCGGTAGAGATCTTCGGCGGTATGAAGTTTTTCCTGCACCAGATCTTTGTAGTCGGGGACGCCGACTTTTTGTGCGGCCAGTTTGTAGAGGCGCGCGGAAAACATGTCGCTGAGAAACTTGATGGCGTTGTCGGCGCGCTCGGTAAGTTCGTTTACATCGAGCAGAACAGTGTGCAGCTTGGATGCGGCCTGAGCGGTGCGCCAGCGCCCCCAGAGTCCGACGCCCGCGTCAAGAAAATCGTAGACTCCTTCGAGTTCTTTTGTGAGCAGGTCATCGTAGTGGCGGAATTCCAGCAACTGCGAGTTGGCGTATTGCAGAAGCTGAATCGCGGTTTCCGCTCCGGCTTCGCTGTCGTAGATGAAAGCGGCGTTCCATCCGATTACGGCGAGGTCGTTGGGATAATAGGAAATTCGCGATTGAAGAATTTCCTGCTTCTCGCCTTCGGAAAGCTTGGCGGTTTCTCCGCGCACGACCTGGGCGATGCGGTCTCCGTGAGTGGAAAGCAGGGCGTCGGCCGAGGGCGAGCCGGCGATTTCGCGCACGTGAAAGATGAAATAGTCTTCCTGGAGCCACTCGGAGTTGTCTGGACGCACGCTGTACGGCTGAAGATCTTGCGCCTTCGTGGCCGAGAGCTTGAACTCGTAGGGCTTGATCAACGCGGGCGCGGCGCGCTCGAGTTGTTTTTTCACGATGCGCGTGGCCAGACTTTCGAAGTTGGTATCGGAGGTCCAGCGGGAAGAAAGCTGGATGAGCTGCTCCCAATCGCCCGAGAACGGCAGCTCAAAGACCAGGCTGACGACGCCGTAATCGTAGTACTTGATCTGACCTTCGAGACGTTCTCCGGTTTCCAGGATGAGCGGTTCGAGAGTTTCTTCGACGGGGGCGCGCTGAAAGCGGACGTATCCGGGAGCCTGATGTTTGAAGCTGGCCTCGGCTGTGCGCGCGCCGAGGAGCTTGCGCAATTCGTCGAGCTTGATCTCTTCGCAGACATCGAATTGGATCAGCGCGAGGATGGCGCCTTGCAGCGGCGCGAGGACTGCGCGTGCAGCGATGGGTTGCTCTCGGTTGGCTGCGGCGGCTGGGACGGTTTGGACTTCGTGATCCATAGAGAGTGGCTGCCTACTCATTGTCCCAGAAAATCAAGTGGATAGGGAGGGGCTTGGTAAGTCGACAAGCCACAACGCTTTGGCCATCGCCTTCGAGATAAGGGATTGACTTTACTCCTCATCGCAGCTCAATATGTGTACACAGGGTACATATTATGGAGACACTAAAAATTGGCATTCGGAAATTCCGCGAAAAGCTTACAGGGTATCTTGAATCTAGCAAGCCTTTGGCGATTACGCGGCATGGGGAAACCCTCGGATTTTATATTCCGGCGCAGAAACGCAGCCGGACGGCGGAATTGGAGGCGATGCGCGCGGCGGCGAAAGATCTGGATCAAATGATCGCTTCGTGGGGAGCGTCGGAAGACGAGTTGATGGAGGAGTACAAGCAGATTCGTCGCGCCGCGAAACAGAAGAAACGAAGAGAATAGCTATCCCTTACACAGAAGGAGATCGACTGCTTTTCCGTGATCAAGAATGACCATCCAATGACTATTCCTGAGGAATACAACTTCCTTTCCGCCAGCCCAGGTTCCGAGAAATCCATTAGCTGGGTAGCAACCAAGATGCAACGACTCGTCAAGCGTGCGAATATAGCCGAATCGGCTCCTGAGTTGATCTGTTGACAAACCCATAACGAGCCTCCACGGTTTCTTGTCATGGGTCATAGCATCGACCGCATGATCGAGGTTCATATTTTGATTTAGGCCGTGCGTCCAGAGAACGTACTCGATGTTCTTTGGATCGACATCCTCAGGGTACATTTTCACCCAAGTCATCAAACCGCAGAAGGTCAGCAACATTCCTGCGATCAGCGACATTGCCGCACTTAGTTTCCAAGGCCACGCCATTGGAGCCTAGCTTAATCTATCCGAGCCTAGCCATCCAGGGCGTTCATGCGCGCAGACACATTTGCAGGACTTCGGCCAGGTGCAGAGCGCGGCGGGGAGTGAGTTGGGATATTTGTTCCCTGCAACTAAAGCCGTCGGCGATGATGAGGCAATCGGCAGACGCATTGCGGACGGCGGGCAAGAGTTCGAGTTCTCCGATGGCGGCGGAGATTTCGTACTTATCGTGCTCGAAGCCGAATGATCCGGCCATGCCACAGCAGCCGGGAGCGGGCGAGTGGAAGTCGATGCCGAGGCGGCGCAGGAGGGATTCTTCGGCGGTCATCTTCATGATGGCTTTGTGGTGGCAGTGGCCGTGGAGCAGGGCCTGGCGGTCGATCGGGGGGAATTCCACGCTGTGATTTTCCAGAAATTCACTGAGCAGGAAAGTTTGTTGCGAGAGTGCGCGGGCGCGCGGATCGTTTGGAAACAAGTTGCGGAGTTCATCGCGGAATACGGCTGCGCAACTGGGTTCAAGGGCGACGATGGGAATTTTCGCGGAGATTTCGGGTTCGAGTGCGTTGAGGATTTTCTGCAGCAGAGCTTTGGCGCGATCGAGAAAACCGAAGTCGTAGAGTGGACGTCCGCAGCAGAGCGGGACGCGCGGGATGATGACACGGAATCCGGCGTATTCGAGGACTTCAACGGCAGCTTTCGCTATGTGGGGAGAGAAATAGTTGTTGAAGGTGTCGGGCCAGAGGAGTACATCGCGGTCTTTCCCAGGGGCTGAAGGCGTCATAGAGGAATTTTCTCTCATTGTCATCCCGAGCGGAGCGAGGGATCTGGGTTCTTGCCTGCGCTCGGTCGTCCCATACGCATCAGGCAAAAACCCAGGTCCCTCGCTGTCGCTCGGGATGACAATAGAGGGATTGTTCGCAACCGGTGAACCCGTGCGCCTGCTAAACCAATCCCGAAAAGTTTGCGAAGCGAAGGCGGGGAGCGTGCGATGAGGCGAAACTCCGGCGGCGAATTTTGCGATGTCACGGAAGATGGGCAATTGCGTTGTCAGGTTGACCAGACCCGGCGCATGAGACGCGATGCGCGCCCAGAGATCGATGTGGCCGAAAGCGTAGGCGCTGCGCGGGCGCAGGCGGCCTTCGTAATGATGCGATAGAAATTCCGCTTTATACGTCGCAACGTCCACTCCGACTGGGCAGTCGCTCTTGCAGCCTTTGCAGGCGAGACAGAGGTCGAGAGAACTTTTTACTTCTTCGCTGCGCCAGCCATGGCGGATGATTCCGTCGCTTCGGGCTTCTCCGTGTCCGTCGCCCCGGCCTTGCGTCATCTCCCAAAGCAGGTGAGCTCGCCCGCGAGTAGAGTGTTCCTCTTCGCGAGTGACGCGATAGCTGGGGCACATGACGCCGCCTTCTTCGCGGCGGCATTTGCCGACTCCGACACAGCGCAGTGTCGCGTGGGCGAGACTGGCGCCGTCCTCAGGAAACTGGAAGTGCGTTTTCGGTTCCCACGGAGCGTAGCCCGCGCCGAGGCGAAGGTTCTCGTCGAATTTATTGGGATCGATGACTTTGCCGGGATTCATCTTCCACGCGGGATCCCAGATGGATTTGAATTCGCGGAAGGCCTGCATGAGTTCCGGGCCGAACATTTTCGGAAGGAGTTCGGCGCGTGCCTGACCGTCTCCGTGCTCGCCGGAAAGAGAACCGCCGTAGCCGACGACCATGTCGGCGGCGGCTTCCATGAACTGGCGGAACTTAGCGATGCCTGCTTTCGATTGCAGATCGAAGCTGATGCGGTTGTGAACGCAGCCGTGGCCAAAGTGTCCGTAGAGCGCGCCTTTGTAGTCGAACTGGTCGAGCAGGCGGCGCAGATCGCGGAGATAGGCTCCGAGTTTTTCGGGAGCGACGGCGGCGTCTTCCCAGCCTTCCCAGTTGGGCAGCTCTCCTGGGACGTGTGACGTTGCGCCCAGCGCGGATTCGCGGATTTCCCAAACGCGCCGGGCTTTTTGCCGATCGGTAAGCAGCAGCATCCTCGGAGAATTTGGCGCACGGCTGAGAGATCGCATCAAGACTTGCGCTTGCGCTTCCGCTTGCTGCGCGGTGTCGGCTCCGAATTCGACGAGCAGCCAGCCGCCGCCTTCGGGGAGCATCGACAAGCCTTCGGAGTTGATGCCTTTGCGTCGGGTGTGGCTGGTAAGGATGTCGTCGAAGCCTTCGAGGCCGATGGGATGGTGCTGCATAATGTCCGGGACGCGATCGGCACACTCAAATATGTCTGCGTAAGCGAGAACAAGGAGCACCCGTTGCGGAGGGCTTTCGACGAGCCGGCAAGTGGCTTCGAGCACTGTAACGCAGGTGCCTTCGGAGCCGACCAGGGCCCGCGCAACGTTGAAATTGTTTTCTGGAAGCAACTGGTTCAGGTTGTAGCCCGAGACGCGACGAGGAATATTAGGAAAGCGTTGGCGGATACAGTCGGCGTATTGTTCTGCAAGTTGCTTTAAGGAGGAGTAGATCTGAGCGCCGCGGCCCAATACGTCTGGGCCGTCTGGCCGGCCGGGGGCGGCCGTCCCCAGATGCTCCTTGCCTGTTCCCAAATTTTCTACGAAATTTTGGCCGACACGAAGTCGCGAGCCATCGTAGGTGAGAACTTCGAGGGACTCGATGTTGTCGTCTGTCTTGCCCGCCATCACGGAGTGAACGCCGCAGGAGTTGTTGCCGATCATGCCGCCGAGAGTGCAGCGGTCGTGCGAGGCAGGATCGGGGCCGAATGTGAGGTGATGTTTTTCGGCTGCGTTGCGAAGCGTATCGAGCACGACTCCCGGTTGTACTCGGGCGATGCGGCGGGCCGGGTCGATCTCGAGAATCTGATTCATGTAGCGGGAGAAATCGAGGATGACCGCGACGTTGCAGCACTGTCCGGCGAGCGAGGTGCCTCCGCCGCGGCAGAGAAGCGGAGCGTTGAATTCACGGCAGATAGAAACGGTGGCGAGGACATCGTCCGTGTTGCGCGGAAGAACTACGCCGATAGGAACCTGGCGATAGTTGGAGCCATCAGTTGCGTAGAGCGCGCGGCTGGCGGTGTCGAAACGAACATCGCCTTGCAGATGGTTGCGCAGCTTTTCAGCGAGAGCGGCAGCATCAGGGCTCGCCGAGGTTGAGAGTGGCATGGATCAATATATTAAGCCTTGGGTGTGTTGGAACCGGGGGAAAGAAAAGTCAAGATCATTACCACAGAGGGACACTGGGGAGCACGGAGGATCACAGAACGGCCCGCAAGCCGGAGGTCTGACGGTTGAGGTCGAGTGTCTCAGTTCCAAAGGCGAGTCGCGTAGTCGGTCATCGACAGCCCGAACAGCAGCAAAAGAAAAAACAGAGCGGAGACGATGACCAGCTTAATGAGCTTTTCGCCCGCATGCCAGACATGCATAAAAAACAAAACCACCAGAGTTGCCTTGAAGGTGGCAATGCCCATGGCGACGGCAGTGTTAAAGCGCCCGAGTTCAATAAATGCGGCTTTGTACGTGAGGTAAGTACAGAGCAACAGAATTGCCCAGATCGTGAAGTAGCCCTTCACTGGCGATGATTTTGAATGCTCAGAAGCAGAATGTTCAGACATAACAAGCCTCACGGATGCCGGTCGATCAGGTAGAGCAAGGGAAACAAGTAAATCCAGATGATGTCAACGAAGTGCCAGTACAGGCCGCCGATCTCGATCGGAGTGTGATACTCGGGCGTGAAGCGTCCTTTCCACGCCAATGCCAGGAGCCAGGTAAAAATGCCCAGTCCGATGATCATATGCACCGCGTGGATGCCGGTCATGATGAAGTAGAGCGAGAAAAAAATCTGGGCGTGGCGCGGGTTTGCGTATTGATCGGGATGGCCGGGAATGGGAACGTTTTCAAAGCTGAAGGAAGCGCCGGGCACGTGGTGCTCGTCGAATTTGTCCTTGTACTCTTTGCCTTTGACGCCGAGAAAGACGCAGCCGAGGAGCATGGTGAGGATGAGGCTGCCGATCAAGAGCGTGCGGCGGGCGGTCTGCGCGGCCCAAACGGCGAGTACGACGGTCAAGCTGCTGCAAATGAGCACGGCGGTGTTGGTGGCGCCGAGCGTGGCGTCGATGGATTTGCTGGCAGCGCCGAAGTCTCCGAAGTACCAGCGACGATAAATCAGGTAGGCACAGAACATGCCGCCGAAGAACATGACTTCGGTGGCCAGGAAAACCCACATGCCCAGGCTGGCTGCATCGCGCTGCTGACCCTCGGTGGCAAAGTGATGCCGCAGCGCGAGGCTATCCGGCGCATGTTCGCTGCCGTGAAAGCCGCTGTTTGCGACGGCTGCTTGGCTATCGGGCAACGGGGACCTCCTGGTGATGGTGAGCGCCGTCGTGCGGAGCATCGAGCTCATCGTAGTTATAGGCTTCCCAGGTAACGACAGGCTCTTCGTCGAAATTGAAGGTCGGTGGCGGCGAAGTGGTTTTCCATTCAAGGCCGGCGGCGTTCCAGGGATTGTCGCTGGCGAGTTTGCCGTAGCGCATCGACCACAGGAAATAAATCATGGGCAACAGGTAACCGATGCCGAGGATGGTCGAACCCGCGGTGGAAAAAACATTCAGAATCTGGAACTCGGGCATGTGGCTGTAGTCGGCGTAGCGCCGCGGCATGCCCATGTAACCCAAAATGAATTGCGGGAAGAACGTGAGATTGAATCCGATAAAGACGATGAGGGCGGCAAGCTTGGCCCAGCCTTCGGGGTAGAGACGCCCGGAAATTTTGGGCCACCAGAAATGCATGCCGCCGAGATATCCCATCACTGCGCCCCCGACCATGATGTAGTGGAAGTGGGCAATGACGAAATACGTGTCGTGTACGTGGACATCGATGCCTAATGCCGCCAGGAATAATCCGGTGAGACCGCCCATGGTGAACAGTCCAAGGAAGCCGAAGGCATAGAGCATGGGAGCATCGTAGTGAATGGATCCCTTGTACATGGTGGCGGTCCAGTTAAAGACTTTGACGGCCGAGGGGATCGCGACGGCATAGCTCAACGCCGAGAAAACGAGCGCAGCGTAGACCGAGATGCCAGCGACAAACATGTGGTGCGCCCAGACGAGGAAGCCGAAGACTGCGATGGCGATGGAAGAGAAGGCCACGAAAGTGTAACCGAAGATGCGCTTGCGGGAGTAACAGGCGATGATCTCCGTGATCACGCCCATGGCGGGCAGAATCATGACATAGACAGCGGGATGAGAATAGAACCAGAACAGATGCTGGAAAAGGACTGGATCGCCGCCGAGTCTGGGATCGAAGATGCCAAGATGAAGTGTGCGTTCCGCGGCTACCAGGACGATGGTGATGGCGATAACCGGCGTGCCAAGAAGAAAGATGATGCTGGTGGCGTACTGCGCCCAGATGAACAGCGGCAAACGGGACCAGGTCATGCCGGGCGCGCGCATGCGGTGAATGGTTACGACGAAGTTTAGGCCGGTAAGGATGGAGGAGAATCCGGCAACGAAAATGGCCAGTCCAGCTTCGACAATTTTGGTATTGGTGAAGGCGGTGCTGAAGGGCGCGTAGAAGGTCCAGCCGGTGTCGACCCCTCCAGTCAAGATGCAGTGCAGCATCGTCACGCCGCCGATGACGAACAGATACCAACTCAACAGGTTGATGCGCGGGAACGCGAGGTCTTTGGCGCCGATCATCAAAGGCACAAGAAAATTGCCCAGTACGGCAGGGATCGATGGAATCAGGAAGAAAAAGACCATGATCATGCCGTGCATGGTGAAGAGCTTGTTGTAGGTATCGGCCTGGACAAGATCGCTGGCGGGCGTGAGCAATTCGAGGCGAATAAGAAGGGCGAAGAAGCCGCCGATGAAAAAGAAGAAGGTGATGCAGATCAGATACAGCAGCGCGATGCGCTTGTGGTCGGACGTAAACAGCCACGACATGACGCCGTATTCTTTGTTGAGATAATTTTCGCGTTCCGTTATTGGAGTAGTTGCGATTGTTGCCATACTCATTCCACCTGACTTCACTGGGCTAACTTCACTGGGCCGTGGCGCTCGATTGCATCGTGCTCGCCGTATTCGATCCTTCTCCTGGTTTGGTGGCCGACAACGATTTCACATAGGCGACCAAAGAGTTCAATTGTTCTTCGCTGACCAATCCCTGGAACGTGGGCATCACCGGTTTATAGCCGCTTACGATTTTCGCGCCGGGATCGAGGATCGATTCGCGAATGTAATCTTCGTCGGCGGTGACGGTGCGGCCGTCTTCGAGTTTTATGGGACTGCCGAACACTCCGGCAAGCGCCGGGCCGCGGCTGGTAGCGTCGGAGCGATGACATGTGGCGCAGCCAAGCTGCGCGAATACCTGTTCGCCGGTGCCGGATAACGGAGTGGTCGAGCTGTTATTCATCCAGGCCTGGTATTGCGCAGGCTCCTGCACAACGATGGAACCGACCATGCCGGAGTGCTGCGTGCCGCAATACTGGGAGCAGAACAGGTGATAGGTTCCGGGTTTGGTGGCGCGGAACCAAAGCACGGTGTAGCGGCCGGGAATCACGTCCTGCTTGAGGCGGAACGCGGGAATATAGAAGCTGTGAATCACGTCCTGCGAGGTCATGATCAGCTTCACGTCGCGGCCGACGGGGACGTGCAGTTCGTTGATTTCGCGCTGGCCTTCCGCGTGTTCCAGCTTCCACATCCACTGCTTGGCGACCACATACACTTCGGTGGCATCGCGCGGAGGAGTGCGCTCCTGAAAAAAGACCACCGCCCCCCAGAGAAAGATTGCCACGAAGACGAACATGGGAATGATCGTCCAAGTCAGCTCCAAAGGAAGCGAGCCTTCGATCTGCTCGGCGGGAATTCCTTTGCGATGACGATAGCGGGCGGCAAAATAAATCAGGCAGCCGAAGATCAGCAGCGTCATCAATCCGCCAACGATCAGGAGGAAGATGAAAAGGGCATCGACATTCCCCGCTACGGAGGAAGCCCGGTCCGGCCACAATGGAAAGTTATCGAACATGAAAAATCAATTCTCAGTTCTTTGCCGCTTTAGTCATTTGTCGCTAGTTCTCTCATGTTGCCCTGCCGTGCGGCGCTCTTGCCGCTACGGAACGATCCATGCGAATCATGATCAGCAGAAATCCTCCCAGGATCAGGATTGTGGCGGCTGCCGACAGCCGCAGAATGTTGACGATGACGGCTCCGTATTTTCCCGTCGCCGGATCGTAGTGGTAACAGTAAAGAAGCACCTGGTCGACCACGTTGCCGATTTTTCCCTGCGATGCTTCCACCAATCCCATGCGCAGATCTTTAGACGGAAAATCCACGCCGTAGAAATAGCGCGAGATGCGGCCTTGGGGCGTGAGCACCATGATTGCCGTGGCGTGCGCGAATTGATTCAGCTTCTCGTCATATTGATATTGAAAGCCGACGGCCTTGGTGAGCGCGTTGATCGATTCCGCCGGGCCCGTCAGAAAATGCCAGCCGGAAGCGGCGCTGGAGCGGCCATAGCGCTTCATGTAATCAGCTTTTTTGGCGGCGGCGAGCTCCGGAGTTTCGCGAGGATCGAAGCTGACGGTGACCACGTCGAATTCCTTGCCCGCATCGAACTTCAAAAGGCGCATGGAGCTCGTCAGGCCAGCAAGAGATTCGCCACAGAGCATGGGGCAGCGGTAGTAAACCAGATCGAGGATCAGCGGCTTTTTGCCGAAGTAGCCGCCCAGCTTGACTACTTGTCCAGTCTCATCGCGGAAGACGAGATCGGACGGGACTTGCGCATCAAGGTGCTGCTCGATGCCGACATTTTGCAATGCCGGCGGGCGCATGTTGGCCGGCGGCGAAAGGATGCCTTTGTTCATCGGACCGCCCATACCCTGAGACCACGCTGCCGCCGACAGCAGCATAGTGGCCACGCAGGACGCGAGGGCTCGCATCGAATTGTGATTCCGCCTGCTCACTGCTAAATTCCCTTCTTCTTGTTCCCAGGTTTCTTCATTGTCTTTGCATTTGTCCCATCTCCGCTCGTGTCCGTCGCACCGGAGGACCGCTGACTGTTCGAGTCTGCGCTCCGCCCAGCCAGACGCTGGGCTTCCAGTTCCATCGCCCGCTCAATGGGAATGCGGACGGTTCCAGCCTTTTCGTCAACCCAGCCGTAGCTGTTCAAGGTTTCTTCTTCGCGCACCCGAAAGTTGTAGATCTCGTCGCGTTCATCTCTTTCCAGGCGCGGCTCAGGGAAAGCCTTTTCCGGATAGCGCGCGGGAACGTTTCGCGTATCCGTAGGGACGTTTTCGATCAAAGGATTCACTGGCGGCTGAAGGCTGCGCGCACGCTTGTCAAGAACGTCGTACAAACCAGCCAGCAGCAGATGAACGAAGAAAGTAGCGACTGCGAGACCGACGATAAAGTAGAAGATGCCGGTTACGCCGATGTCGCGGCGCTCATAGTCTCCGTGACCTTCTGGATTCCCGTGTTTGATTTCGTCCGCCATCACTCGCCACTCACTTACAACACTATTCCTTCCATCGTACTAAGCCCCCGCTGTGCTCCCATGGTGCGCCGGCTCCAGAACTTCCACCGACTGGGGATCGAAGGCCGGAAGCAGAGGCAATGAACCCAGATTGCGAAAGAAGAAGGCAAGCCAGAGGCCGCCGACGGCAAACGGCACCACAATGTCGGCTATCGTCACCTTGAACGTTGTCGAAAAATTCGGCTCGATAATCCAGAACAGATCGACGTAGCGCATGAACATCATCCACACCGCAAGCCACACCAGTTTGCGGATGTTGCGCTTGAAAGGGCGCGACAGCAGCAGGACAAATGGAACGGCAAAGTGAAACAAGACCAGGAACAGGCCGATCCATCCCCAGCCGCCGTTCAGCCGCTTCAGGTAAAACGTGATCTCCGCCGGCAGGTTTCCCGCCCAGATGATGAGCCACTGCGAAAACGAGAAGTAGGCCCAGACCATGATGAAGGTGAGCATCCACTTGCCGTGATCGTGGACGAAATCGGGCTTCAGCATCTCCGACATGGGCTTGTGGTCGACCAGGATGCGCTCGACGATCACCGCGAAACACATGGCGGAGAGCACTTCACCGATGAGGATGAGCAGGCCGAAAATGGTGGAAATCCAACTTGGATCGATGGACATGACCCAGTCGATGGCCGCGAAGGAAATGGTGAAAGCGTAAAGGATGAGGCCGGGACCGGCGACGGCTTTGAAACGCTCGGTATGATCGGGAGAGCCGGCGTGGTCGGTTTCCCTGGACCATTTCGAGAGCAGGAACGACAGCAGATTCCAGATGGCGAAATAAAAGACCGCGCGATAGACGAATCCAGTGGTGGTGAGATAGGTTTTGGTGATGTTTTCCAGGTGCTCGCGGAGATGCTTATCGGCAACCTGATCGAGCGGCTGCGCCCAGATGTACAGATGGTGCATTCCAAAAATTATGGGGATAAACAAGACGGCCAGCAGCGGCACGGTGCGCATGGCCGCGCCGAGAATGCGGCGGATGACCATGCCCCAGCCGCCGCCAGTCAGGTGGCGGATCATCAGAATGGCCATGGAGCCGAGGGCCACGCCCAGCCAGTCCATGAAGCTCAACAGATAGGCGCGATAGAACTCGTCGCGGCCATTGGGCATGAGGAATGCAGTAACAAGCGCGATGACGGAGAAGACGATGCCGACGATGAGCAGCCGCTGCGCGAGCTTGTTCACAATGAGAGGAGCCGTCAGGTCGAGATGATTCGTGGCGGCGCTCATTTCGCTTCTCCACTCGAGGGACTTGGCGGTGGCGCAGGCGTAGGCAACGTTGCGCCGGTTCCCGGATCGCCAAACCTGGGAGTTTCGGACGGAACTTTCTGTCCCGCGGGAACGTCAGCCATGGTCGCGTTCTGGCTCAATTGCAATGCGCGAACATAAGCGACGATGGCCCAGCGGTCGCGGGCTGGAATCTGCGACCCGTAGTCGGCCATGACGCCAAATCCGTTTGTGATTACATCGAAGAAGTAACCCAGCGGCGCCTTTTGCAGCCGCGGAATGTGATAAGACGGCGGTTTTCGTGCAAATCCGCGGGAGGAAACAAACCCGTTGCCGTCTCCGACGCGAGAGTGACAGGGAGCACAGAAGATGTTGTAACGTTCGCGGCCACGATCCATCACTTCCTTAGTCGCCGCGAACGGCAGGTAGTCGCCGGGAGCGTTGCCGATCTTGCCGGTATAGAAGTAAGAGTCGGCATGCAATTCGCCGCGCGCGACCGTGCCTTCGATCAGGGGACGCGCCGAACGCTGGTCGGGGAAAAAGTCACTGCGCGAGAGCGGATTTTCGCGAGGCTGCACGTGCATGTCGAGGCGGCAGGCGGAGAAGATCGCCGCCATTACGAGCAAAATAAATAGTGCCGGCATTCGTGGAATCCCACCCTTGCGCACAAAACGCGCAAGAGTGGGGCACCCATCTTTTGTTCCGGGGCCGGCAAAAACTGTTCCAACCCACCCATCTTTTGCTCCACGGGCGACAAAAGCTCTTCCACTCGAAATTTTGGGGAGGCGCAGCACTAGCTGGGCACCTCCGAGACCGAGCGCGGACTGAGGCTATTCAGGAATTGCCGCGTGCGGGTTTCGTCATACTGCTTGTCGGAGGAAAACACGATCAGAAAGAACCGGTCCTTCGAAGCCAGGGCAAAGCGGGGAACATTGAACACCGGATGGTAAGGCATGGGCAGGCCGTTCAGGGCTAACATGCCGAAGACCGCGGAAATTCCGGCGAACAAGATGGTCATCTCGAAGGTGATCACGATGAAGGACGGCCAGGAATGATAGGGCTTGCCGCCCACGTTGACGGGATAGTCGATCACCGAAATCCAGTACTGCATGAGATAGCCCGATAGGCCGCCGATGATGCCGCCGATGAGCACGACCAGCGGAACTTCGTCGTGATGAAACCCGATTTCCTCGGCCAGCCCTTCGACCGGGAAAGGACTGTAGGCGTCGATCTTGCGATAGCCGGCCTGGTGCGTGGCTTTGGCGGCGTCAACCAGGGCCTGGGCGGAATCGAACTCCGCCATCATGCCGTAAATGGGGTCGCGCTTCATACTATGAACCTCGACACCATGAACCTCGACACCATGAACCTCGACACCATGAACCTCGCGACCGGCACACAGATAGTCCCCACTGCAACACTCGCAAGCTGCCCCTCAGTGGCTAAAGCCGCGCTCTTAGGCAACACTAGCGGCACGACTAAAGTCGTGCCCTTCCCGGTGCGACGACTGAGACAGCCTGCCCTTGGCATCCTCATTCCTTGACCTCCGCTTCGGGCAAGAGGGTGCGAATTTCAAAGATGGAGATCATCGGCAGAATGCGCACAAACAGGAACATGGCGGCCAGGAACATGCCGATGGTGCCGATGTAGGTCATCCAGTCCCAGCGCGTGGGGTAGTACATGCCCCATGATGACGTGAGGAAGTCGCGGTGCAGGCTGACGACCACGATCACGAAACGCTCGAGCCACATGCCCACTAAGACGACACCCGAAATCAGGAACAACGCGACGGGGCTGGTGCGCAGCTTGCGAATCCACAGCACCTGCGGGATAAAGATGTTGCAAGCCAGCAGTGACCAGTAAGCATGAGCATAGGGACCGTGCAGGCGGTTCCAAAGGGTGAAAGCGTCGTAGCGGTCGCCGCTATACCAGCCCATGAAGGCTTCGATCGCGTATCCGTAGGCCACAATCAATCCGGTGGCGAGCATGACTTTGGCCGAGTTCTGCAAGTGACGCTCGGTGATGAAACCTTCCAAGCCATAAATCTTGCGGATGGGGATGGCCAGCATCAGCACCATGGCAAAGCCGGAATAAATCGCGCCCGCGACGAAATATGGAGGGAAGATGGTAGTGTGCCAGCCGGGGACGATGCCGATGGCGAAGTCGAAGCTGACTACGGTGTGAACGGAAAGAACGAGGGGCGTGGCCAGTCCGGCGAGCAGCAGGTAAGCGGTTTCGTAGCGGTGCCAGTGGCGAGCCGATCCGCGCCAACCCATGGCCAGCAGACCATAGATCATGCGCAGGACCGGTTTGTCGGAACGATCGCGCAAGGTTGCGAGATCCGGGATCAGGCCCATGAACCAGAAGAGCGCGGAAATTGTCGCGTAGGTAGAAACCGCGAAAACATCCCACATGAGCGGGCTGCGAAATTGCGGCCACACGCGCATGGTGTTGGGGTAGGGAAAAAGCCAGTAGGCGAGCCAGGGACGCCCAACGTGGATGGCGGGAAAAATTCCCGCGCAGGCCACGGCGAATAAAGTCATGGCTTCGGCGAAGCGGTTGATGGAGTTGCGCCACGACTGCCGCAGCAAAAGAAGGATGGCGGAGATAAGCGTGCCAGCGTGGCCGATGCCGATCCACCAGACAAAGTTGACGATGGCAAAGCCC
This sequence comes from Candidatus Sulfotelmatobacter sp., assembly GCA_049584475.1. GTDB lineage: Bacteria > Acidobacteriota > Terriglobia > Terriglobales > Acidobacteriaceae > Sulfotelmatobacter. The sequence continues at coordinate 23,552 of JBAUXX010000001.1, forward strand.
CAGCCGATGGGGATGGTATCTCCCCAGATGCCGATGCCCTTGAGGAATAGGTAGCCGATGGCGTAGAGCATCATCATGGTGAGCAGGAAGAAGACGCCAAAGCCCATGAACCATCCGTTCGAGGCGGGACGGGTCAGCACAATGGAGCTGATTTTTTCCGTGACCGTGCCGAAGGTGTAGCCGGGTTGAATGACCGGAGCTTGTTCGTCGACTGCGAGTTTGGATGGCTCGTTCATGCTCGAAATCAAATATGGCGCACGACGGTTACTTCTGCACGGCGAAATATTTTTCTAACGGCTCCCAGTAGTTGACTTTCCAGCCGGCGGCAAGATGCTGCGCCGCGCCGTCGGGGAAGCCACGATGATCGAAGATAATCTTCGTGCCCGATCCTTCGTCCGCCAAAACAAACTTCACAATCGAATACTCGCCGGGCTTCCATGCCGAACGCCAGGCCTGCACAATGCGTTCATTAGGAACAAGTTCGATGTGGCGGCCGGTGATGTATCCGTTGAAAAGACTGAAGCTGCCGCCGACTTCACTGCTAATCGCAGCGGGCGTGTTCCCGGACGCCATCGACCGCATTGCCTCGCTCAGGCGCGAGACCTGATCGAATTTTTTCGCGTCCGTCAGCGCTTCGTACACCCGCGGGCGGCTTGCCTGAAACACAGGCTCCTGATGAATAGCCTCGGCGGCGCGAGAGATCCCGCTGTCATCGGCGGATGCATCGATTGCCGCTACGGACAGCCCGCCCAGGGCCGCGGCTCCAGCAAGAAGCTGCCGGCGCGTAGGCGCGAACTTGTATTGCGTGTCCATCTCGAGTTCTCCGCTCATCCTTCCAGCTCCGGATTCGGATTTCTTACTTCTGCCAAATAGGTCGTCCGCGGGCGCGTGTTCAGCTCGCCCAGCAAACTGTAGTTGCGCGACTGCGCCTTCAACTTGGAAACTCTGCTGTTGGGATCGTTGATGTTGCCGAAAACGATTGCGCCCGCGGGGCACGATTGCTGGCAGGCGGTCTGAAGCTCATCGCCGATGCGGATGTCCTTGCCCTCACGTACCGAGGCTGTTTCCACGTCGATGCGGCGCTCGTTGATGCGCTGCACGCAGTACGTGCACTTTTCCATCACGCCGCGGCTGCGCACGCTGACGTCGGGATTGCGCATCATCTTGTACTGCGGCGTCTCCCAGTCCTGGAAGAGCAGGAAGTTGAAGCGGCGAACTTTATAAGGACAGTTGTTCGAGCAATAACGCGTGCCCACGCAGCGGTTGTACGTCATGTCGTTCAGGCCTTCGCTGCTGTGAACGGTCGCGCCCACCGGGCAAACGACTTCGCAGGGCGCATTTTCGCATTGCATGCAGGGCACCGGCTGAAAGAACGCCCGTGGATTGTCGCGGTCGCCTTGATAGTAGGCGTCGACGCGAATCCAGTGCATGTGGCGGCCCAGCATGGTCTGGTGCTGGCCGACAACGGCAATATTGTTTTCCGACTGGCAGGCCAGCATGCAGTTGTTGCAGCCCACGCAGGAGTTGAGATCGATGGTCATGCCCCAGGCGTAGGCTTCTTCTTTATACGGATAGTTCGGATAGAGCGTAACGTCGTAAGGCGTCTCTTCTTCTTTGGCGAAGTTCGGCTCTTTGCGATATTCCTCGAGCGTGGTTTCCTGGACCAGAGGACGATGTCCGCCATCGGGCGTATCCATTGACTGATAGCCCTGTGTGGAGGCGAGATTGTAGGTGTCTCCGGTTTTGCGAATGGTCACGCCGGTGGCGATCCACGGCGCGGCGCTGGTGCGCAGCGGATACGCGTCGAAGCCAGTGGCGGTGCCGACGCGGCCCGCGCGCTTGCGGCCATAGCCGAGAAAAACGGTCACGGAGTTGTCGGGATGGCCCGCCTGAATCCAGATTGCGCCCGTGACTTTTTTGCCGTTCAGTTCAAGCTCGACGACATCTTTGGAAGCGATCTGCAGCCGCTCCGCCATCCTGGGGCCGATGAGGATGGCATTGTCCCAGGTGAGCTTGGTCATCGGCTTGGGTAGTTCCTGGAGCCAGCCGTTGTTCGCGAATTGTCCGTCGTAGATGGTGGGATCGCGGCGGATGTTGAGCTCGATGGGGTTGGGGTCGGTATTAGTTGAAGTTGCCGCTGGAAAATTCATCGACTTCGCTGTAACCGATTTCGGGGCATAAGTCGTGCCTTCGATCCAGCCATCATGCAGCGACTTGCGCCAGAAGGCTTCAAAGTCCGCGCCGGAGTGCTGCTTCTGCCAATAACCTCGGACTAGGTCGAAACTTGACGCCTCGCTGCCGCTCAGCAGCGCAACTAATTCTGCCGCACTCTTGCCGTTGTAGAGCGGAGCGATCAGCGGCTGAATGATGCTCGCCGTACCGTCGTAGGCGCGGGCATCGCCCCAAGCTTCGAGTTCGTGGGATTGATTGATGTGCCACTGGCAAAGCTCGGCGGTTTCGTCGTTGTAGAGACCGAGGTGAACGCGGATAGGGACATTGCCCGCTTTCATGGCATCGCCGAAGCCGAGATCGGAGGGCGCGTCGTAGACCGGATTGCCGCCGAGAATGACGAGCAGATCGACTTTGCCGGTACGCATGTCGGCGACGAGTTCTTTGATGGAATCGGTTCGCTTGACGGGGTTCGCGTCGATGGGATCGGTGTAGAAAACGGTCTTCCCCACGTTGCCCAACGCCTCGTTAATGGAATGAACAATTGCGTGAACAGCCGGCGGCTGATTATCCCCTGCAATGAAAAGGCTTGAACCGTGGTGGGCCTCAAGCTCGGGCATCAAAGCATCGAACAGGCGCGCATATTCACCGGGAAGCTCTCCATTCTGACTCAGCGTTCGAGCAAAGGCTTCGACCATGGACGCCCGCACTGGCAGTCGATGATCCGCCTTGGCTCCCGTCGTGGTCGGAGTGCTCTCGATCACATACAGCCGATTCATGGGCGCATCGGGATTGCGGCGGCTGGCGAAGTCGCGGATGTAGCGCACGTTGCCGGGGAATCCGGCGTAGAGGAAGTCGGCGTCGAGCGACACGATTACGTCCGCTTTCGAGAAGTCGTAGCGCGTTTCAACTGGCTGGCCGAAGGCCATCTTTGCGCCTTCGAGCACGTTGTCGCGATTGATGGGCTCGTAGCAGTGCCACTTGGCCTGCGGATAAATCTTCAGGAAGTTGCGCAGCTGATCGGCCAGCGTGGGCGAAGAGATCGTCGGCGTCAAAATGCGAATGCCCGCGCCTTGCAGATTTTTCTGCGCGTTCAGCGGACCCTGGATCGCGCTGGTGAAGGCTTGCCACGAGCGCTGATCGCCCATCGAAACCACGCTCTGCGAGCGGTCGGGATCGTACATGGTGAGCAGCGAGGCCTGGGCAAAAATGTCGGTGCCGCCGAGCGAGGCGGGATGCAGGTCGTTGCCTTCGATTTTTGTGGGGCGGCCGAGATGGCTTTCCACCAGGATCGGATTCGCGTAGCCGCCGAGGGTCATTGCGGTGGCGTAGAACATTGGGCGGCCGGGAATGACTTCCTCCGGTTGGCGCACGTAGGGAACGATGGGCTCGAACGGCAGCTTGACGCAGCCGGTCATACCCGCGAGTCCGAGCGATGCGCCCATGACTTTGAGGAAGCCGCGGCGGGAGACGGAATCGATCCACTCGGATGCGCCTTTGGGGAATTCGCGGTGCAAGGCGTCCTGAAAATCCTGGCTGCCGGCAAGTTCTTCGAGCGAGCGCCAGTATTCGGGGCCGGATTGGGTCGCAGCGTCGGCGCGCTCGATTTCAGAACGCACAGAGGCGAGATCGAGCTTGTCCTTTTTGCCGGGACAAACATCTTCGCGCTTTTTGATCTGGACCAGTTCGCCGGATTGTTTGTGGTCGTTCGTCATTTACTTCGCGTCTATCTTTCCGCCGTCCCTGCGGGACTTGTTCCCCATGTGTCGCGGCCTGACGGCACGACTAAAGTCGTGCCCTTCCCAACCGCTTTACGGAGCGGCTGAAGCCGCTCCCTTTCAAACCTTACCTGTGACACGTGCTGCAACTGGTGATGTCCCGGACGCTGCGCACGTTATATTTTTTTACCAGGGCCATGCCGAGATCGGCCTGGTCCGTATAGCTTTGCCCATCTACCACCACTGGATGCGAACTATCCGGCGGACGGTAGTGCATGTTGAATACCTGGTCGCGCGGCCGCAGATTGTTCTGCGGCTGGCGGTGACAGCCCAGGCACCACTCCATTTGCAGCGACTCCTGCTGATACATCAGCGGCATCCGGTCGACCGGGCCGTGACAGGTGTTGCAGCCGACTCCCTTATTCACGTGAATGCTGTGATTGAAGTAGACAAAATCCGGGAGCTGGTTCACCCGCGTCCACTGCAAAGACTCTCCGCTGCGGTAGCTGGCCCGCACAGGCTCAAGCAACTGCGCGTTGGTCCAGATCTGCGAGTGGCAGTTCATGCAGGTGCGGGTGGGAGGAATGCCCGCAAAGGCAGAATTTTCAACCGACGTGTGGCAATAGCGGCAATCGATGCCCAATCCGGTGACGTGATGCTGGTGGCTAAACGGAACCGGCTGCGGTTTGCGCACTCCGGCATAAGTGACGTAAGGCGAGCCCTGCACCTCGTATCCCACCAAGCCCAGCGCAGCCACAACAAAGACCGCGCCAAAAATTGTGGCACGGGACAATGTATTCGTGCTGCGATGAAAGATCTGCGACATGCTGATGACGTTCGAACTTACAGCGCTTCACTGCATGGCGTTAAAGAAGCTCGATTGAGACCCGAGTGAGCGTCACCCGAGTGTGACGATAGAAGCGTTAAGAATTCCTAACAATTTTGGAATCTCCATGGAACACGCGATTATAAATACATCGCATAGATTTTGTCTTGCCATTTCAGTTCGGAAGCTATCCGTTTTGAAATTGGCGCAAGAAACGGTCCCGCTTTTCTTTTAGCACAATACTGGAAAAACATCCGTGCGGTGAATGGCGCTTGCCGTCCTGCCATTCAAGTCGACAGGGCTACCGTAAATTCATCACAAGCAATTTCGGTTCCGTCATCTCTTCAATGGCGTAGCGGAGACCTTCGCGTCCCAAACCGGAGTCTTTGATGCCGCCATACGGCATATGGTCTATGCGAAAAGATGGAACGTCGCCGGCGACCAGTCCGCCAACTTCCAATTCATCGAATGCCTGGAAGATCAACTTGGCGTCGCGCGTGAAAAGGCCGGATTGCAGGCCGAAAGAAGAGTGGTTCACTCGGCGCAGCGCTTCGTCGAAGGAAGCGTAAGGTTCGACGGTTACGACCGGTCCGAAAACTTCCTGGCAATTCACTTTCATGTTGGCAGTGGTGCCGGTGAGCACGGTGGGTTCGACCAGCATGCCGTGGCGATGGCCTCCGCACAGCACGCGGGCGCCGCCGCGCACTGCGTCTTCGATCCAGCCCGCGGTCCGGATAGCGTCACTTTCACGAATCAGCGGGCCCACATCGGTCGAAGAGTCGAGCGGGTCGCCAACTTTCAGTTTCTTGACACTATCGACCAAAAGGTCGGTGAATCTGCCGTAGACCGACTGCTCAACCAGAATGCGCTGAACGGAAATGCAGGTTTGGCCGGCGTAACCGAAACCGCCGGTGACGCAGCGGTCAACGGCATAGGCGAGATCGGCATCGCTGTGAACAATGACGGCTGCGTTGCCGCCCAACTCCAGCACAACTTTCTTCTTTCCGGCGCGGCGCTTGATGTCCCATCCGACGGGCACGCTGCCGGTAAAGCTGATGAGCTTGATGCGGTCGTCGGTGATCAGAAGGCCGGCATCCTCGTTCGAAAGCGGCATGACGTTGAGACCGCCATCGGGCCAGCCCGCTTGCTGCACGCATTCGGCTAAGAGCAAGGAACAAAGCGGCGTTTGCGGCGCAGGCTTGAGAACCATGGGACAACCGGCGGCAATCGCCGGAGCAACTTTGTGGGATACGAGGTTGAGCGGAAAATTAAAGGGAGTGATGCCCGCCACCGGGCCGACAGGAAAGCGCCGCACAATACCCCAGCGGCCGGCAGTCGCTTGCTGCCAATCGAGAGGAAGATACTCGCCGTAAATGCGCGTACTTTCTTCGGCGGCAACGTTGAAGGTAAAAATAGACCGGTCAACTTCGATACGGGCCGCTTTGATTGGTTTGCCAGCTTCCTGCGCAAGAGTAGTGGCAAACTCTTCTTTTCGTGCAGAGATGGCGGCGGCGATCTGCCGCAGAACTCGCTGGCGTTCGAATGCCGGGAGGCGGCG
>JBAUXX010000002.1:0-77228 GCA_049584475.1 Candidatus Sulfotelmatobacter sp.
ACCCAAAGCCGACGGCGGACCAACCCGCGACGCCGGGCGGCGTCAAAGCGACTGCCTCGGGCTCGGTGCAGTCCGAACAGAAACCGCCCGCTGAAAAACCTTCTCCCGTGGCTGATGCGCCGGCTCCAAAGCCCTTGGTTCCAGTTGCGGAAAAACCTGTCACTGCAGCTCCTGCCGCTGCACCTCCAGCCGCCGCCAAGCCCGCTGCCCCAGCCACTCCGCCAAAGGCGCCGGTTCCTGTCCCCGTGCCTTGGGACTCGCCGATGGTGACAAAGCTGAAAGGAGCTTACGGTTCCGGAATCGAGCCACTGACTTATCTCGGCCAGAATTACATGGTTGTTGATCGCTCGCTGATTCCGGAAATCCTGCAGGTTCTGCGCAACGAAGAACAGTTTGACTACTGTGTCGACCTCACTGCCATGCACTATCCAAACCGTGACAAGCAATTCGAAGTGCTCTGGGTGCTCTATTCCTATGCCCGCAACGAACGCATTCGCGTAAAGACCTTAATTGCCGAAGGCGAGAGCCTGCCCAGTTCGGTGCCCATCTGGACGACTGCCAACTGGCTCGAGCGCGAAGTCTTCGACATGTTCGGCATCAAGTTCGACGGACATCCCGACATGAAGCGCATCCTGTTGCCCGACGGTTGGAAGGGCCATCCGTTGCGAAAAGATTATGGCATTCTGCAACAGGACAATGAGTGGGTGCAGATCAACCTCGGCATTGAAAGCGGACAATAAATCCTAAGCTGATGTACTAGAGCATGACGGATCAGAACACATCACTCTCGCCTCTGGACTTGGAAACGCCCGAGAAGCCGTTTCTCGATGCGAATGAACTCGTCATCAACATGGGCCCGCAGCATCCGGCGACCCATGGCGTGCTGCGCGTCATTCTGCGGCTTGACGGCGAACGGGTCATGGGCCTCGAATGCGTCATCGGCTACCTGCACCGGGGCGTGGAAAAGATCGGCGAGCACCGCACGTACACGATGTTCAATCCATACGTCGACCGTATGGATTACGTCGCTGCGGTTTCCAATGGTCTGGGATATTGCGAAACGGTGGAGAAATTGCTGGGAGTGGAAGCGCCGCCGCGCGCGCAATACATTCGCGTCATCCTGACCGAACTGAACCGTATGGCCAGCCATCAGCTTTGGCTGGGCACTCACGCGCTCGACATCGGTGCAATTACGCCGCTGTTTTACACCTTCCGCGACCGCGAAGAAATTCTGAAGATATTCGAAAAGTATTGCGGGGCGCGGCTGACCACGCACGCCTTCCGCATCGGTGGCTTGCAATATGAGGCCTATGACGGCTTCGAGGCAGACGTAAAGAAGTTCGTCTCGTTCGTCGCGCCCAAGATTGACGAGTACGAAGAACTGCTCACGACGAATCGTATCTGGCTTGAGCGTACGAAAGGCGTAGGAATAATTTCCGGCAAAGACTGCATCGCGCTCGGCGTAACAGGACCGGTGCTGCGTGCCAGTGGCGTGAAATGGGATCTGCGCAAAGCTCAGCCTTATGCCAACTACAAAAATTTCGACTTCGATATTCCCATCGGACAGAACGGCGACACCTACGACCGGTATATTGTGCGCATGGCTGAGTTCCGGCAATCGCTGCGCATCATTCAGCAGGCGGTGGATGGATTGCCTGAAGGCCCAATCATGGCGAAGGTGCCCAAGGTAATCAAGCCGCCGGTGGGTGAGGTCTACCACTCGATCGAAGCGCCCAAAGGCGAGCTAGGATATTTCATCGTCAGCGACGGATCGACGCAGCCTTACCGAATGCGCGTGCGTCCGCCGTCGTTTGTGAACCTGCAGGCGTTGGATGTAATGTGCCGAGGCGCAATGGTCGCCGATGTTGTCGCCGTGATCGGCACGTTGGATATCGTTCTCGGCGAGGTGGACCGCTGATGCAGCCGTTCATCCATTACGTCCAGTCTTATCTCACGAGCGACAAGACCCCGGGCGCGGCCGGGAACATGTTTTGGGCATTCGTCTACATTTTGCTGATTTTTACCGGCCTCTCGATCGCTGTGATTGCGATGAACTGGCTGGAGCGCAAGATTTTGGCGCACATGCAGGTCCGCCTTGGACCAATGCGCGTTGGCCCGCACGGTTTGCTGCAACCGATTGCCGATGCCATTAAACTTCTGCTCAAGGAAGACATTATGCCCGCAGAAGCTGACGGGCTGGTTTTTTGGATGGCGCCACTCATTGTCGTGCTGGCAGCATTCACCGTTTTTATTGTCGTGCCTTTTGGCCCGACACACGCCGTCACCGACATGAATATTGGTGTGTTGTTCATGCTTGGAGTCTCGTCATTGAGCGTGTTAGGTGTGGTAATGGCCGGATGGGCGTCGAACTCGCACTATCCCCTGATCGGTGCATTGCGCTCCAGCGCGCAGATGGTCTCGTACGAAGTCGCCATGGGACTAGCTGTGGTTTCCGTTATCTTGATGACCAGTCTCAACGCGACCGGCACCGGCACGCTAAGCATGATCGGGATCGTGCAGGCGCAGCAATCGCAAGGCATCTGGTTCATCTTCAAGTTTTTCCCGCTGGGATTGATCGCATTCTTCATCTTTGCCGTCGCCATGGTCGCCGAGACAAACCGTGCGCCCTTCGATTTGCCGGAAGCCGAATCAGAGTTGACCGCCGGCTTCCATACCGAGTACAGCGGCTTTCGCTGGTCGCTATTTTTTCTGGCCGAGTATTCGGCGATGATCGCGGTCTCTTCGATCGCCGTCACTTTGTGGCTTGGCGGATGGTTGCGGCCATTCCCGGGTCTGCTGAGCGGTTCAACCTGGGATCTAGTCTTCTCTCTATTTCCCGGAATCACGTTCCTATTCCTAGCTGCGATGTGCTTCTACAGCACCGCGTGCATGCCCAAGCATCCGTACTTCCGCATCCAGACCATCGGCTTGGCGGGGTTCGGAGTAGTCCTGGGTTTTATCGGACTTCTCTTGTTTGTGACCCCGGTACGCGATCGCGTGCAGGATATTTATTGGTTTTCCCTCAAAGTTGCCGGGTTTATTTACCTGTATATCTGGTATCGTGGCACGTTCCCGCGTTACCGCTTTGATCAACTCATGAAAGTAGGATGGAAAGTTCTGTTGCCGATGAGTTTGGGAGTTTTGATTCTCACGGCGGGAGCCGGAATGTGGTTTTCGGTGGGTAAATAAGGAAGCGCAAGTAAACACCATAGATTGATATGACGCCTGTAGCCACACCGTTTTTCTTTTACCTGCTTGCCGGGATCATGGTCATCGGCGGCATCTTGGTGATCACACGGAAGAACGCCGTCCACTCGGCGCTGGCGCTGATCCTCACGCTGCTGGCGCAGGCGGCGCTGTATCTGATGCTCTATGCTCCGTTCGTTGCCGGCGTGCAAATCATTCTTTATGCCGGCGGGATTATGGTGCTGTTTTTGTTTGTCATCATGCTGGTAAGCATTGAGCGCGCCGCGAAAGAGCGTACTTTCAATAAGCAATGGCTGGTGGGATTGGTCGCGGGCCTTGCGCTGGGAGCGTTGTTCATCAGCGTCTACGAAAAAGGAAAAGTGATTTTTCCCGGGCGCATGATTGCGGGACACGAAGAACAGAATACGCAGGCGCTGGGTACGATGCTCTACGGACAATATATGTTCCCCTTCGAGATTGCTTCGTTGCTGCTGCTGGTGGCGATTATCGGAGCGGTGGTGATGGCGAAGAAGAGAATTTGAAGGGTGGCTGTGAGCGGAGAGCCGTGAGCGGCGAGCAGTCAGTATTTTGGATGGTTGGCTCGCTCATAGCTCATTGCTCGCGGCTTGCCGCTAAATCATGAACGAACTACTTCACATCTCGACATTGCATTACTTGGTGCTGGGTGCGGCGTTGTTTCTGCTGGGTGTGATCGGCGTGTTGACGCGCCGCAATGTGGTCATTGTGCTGATGTCGATTGAATTGATTCTGAATGCGGTGAATCTCAATCTGGTCGCGTTCTCGCGTCACCTGGGTGGATTGCACGGCCAGGTCTTTGCCATTTTCGTAATCACCGACGCCGCTGCGGAAGCAGCCGTAGGTTTGGGTATTCTGATCGCCTTCTTCCGTAATAAGGAGACGGTCAACATGGACGAAGTGAATTTGTTGAAATGGTGAAAAGAAAGCAATTAGCAGTTAGCAATCAGCATTCAGCCATTTGAGATTCCGCAACTTTGATGTGGCCAAAATGCGAATTGCCAAGTGCTAAGCGCTAGGTCCTGAACGGGCTGAATGCTGAATGCTGAGTGCTGAATGCTATTTCTCTCCCACATCTGGCTCATCCCGCTGCTGCCCGCCTTCGGCGCGGCGGTGATGTTTTTTTTCGGCCGCAGACTGCAGAAGTCTACGGCGAGCGCCGTATGCGTGGGAACTATCGTGCTCGCGTTTCTCATGGCTTGCGGCGCGGTTTCGCAATATTCGGCCTGGTCATCGACGGCGGAGCACTTCCACCAGCCTTATCAGACGATTCTTTACACCTGGCTCGGCACCGACACGGGTCGCATGAACTATGTGACGCACGATGGTTCGCAGGCCGCGCTTCAGGCCGATGCGGGCTTCCTGATCGATCCGCTCTCCAGCATCTGGCTGCTGTTTGTGACCGGCGTCGGCATGCTGATCCATATTTATTCCACCGGCTACATGGCGCATGAAGGCGGCTATTACCGATTTTTCGGATATCTCAACCTCTTCATGTTTTCCATGCTGACGTTGATCCTGGCCAACAATTACGTCTTGCTCTTCGTTGGCTGGGAGGGTGTGGGCCTGTGTTCGTATTTATTGATCGGTTTCTACTTCCATCGCAAGTCCGCCAGCGATGCAGCCGCCAAGGCCTTCATTGTCAACCGCATCGGCGACGCTGCATTCATCCTGGGAATGTTTTTCATCGCCTGGTACTTCGGTTCATTGCGCTTCACCGACGTGACGACTCTCGCGCGCAGCGGTCACTTCGCCATTGGCGACCCGATTATCACCGCCGCAACTCTGCTTCTCTTCATCGGAGCTTGCGGTAAGTCGGCGCAGATCCCTCTATACGTCTGGTTGCCCGATGCCATGGAGGGCCCCACACCTGTTTCCGCGCTGATCCACGCGGCGACCATGGTCACTGCTGGCGTTTACATGGTGGCGCGTTCGAATGCGCTGTTCGTGCTTGCGCCCACTTCGATGAAGACCGTCGCTATCGTCGGGGCGCTCACTGCGGTATTCGCCGCGTCCATCGGCCTGGTGCAAAACGACATCAAGCGCGTGCTTGCTTATTCTACCGTTTCGCAGCTCGGGTACATGTTTCTGGCGCTCGGCGTGGGAGCCTTCGCAGCGGGCGTCTTTCACGTCTTCACGCATGCATTTTTTAAGGCGTTACTGTTCCTAGGCTCGGGTTCGGTTATTCACGCCATGAGCGGCGAGCAGGATATGCGCAACATGGGCGATCTGCATCGTCGCATTCCAGTCACGCACTGGACGATGTTCATCGCTACGCTCGCTATCGCAGGCATTTTTCCATTCGCCGGATTTTTTTCGAAGGATGCAATTCTCTGGGAAACCTGGTCACGCGAAGGTGGCGCGTATCGTTTTTTGTGGTATATCGGCTATGCCACCGCGTTGATGACGGCCTTTTACATGTTCCGGCTCATGTATCTCACGTTCCACGGGCATCCGCGCATGAGCCATGACGTGGAGCACCATATTCACGAATCGCCCGCGTCGATGACCGTGCCGCTGGTTGTTCTGGCGCTCTGCGCCGTTGCTGCAGGATGGCTGGGATGGCCGCATAGCCTTGGCGGCTCCGACCGCTTCACGAAATTTTTGGAGCCGGTATTCGCCAGCGAAGCTCGCGTGCTTCAGGAGGAAGGCAGAACTACGCAGTTGGTGCAAGGTGTGGAAGAAGAACACAACAGCGGCACCGAGTGGCTGCTGATGGCTTTGTCGCTCGGCGCTGCCGGCCTCGGCTGGGGCATGGCATGGAGAAGCTATCGTCATGCCGACAAAGGCTACATAGAACCGATCGCCGCCGCCGCACCGCCTGTCTACAACACGTTGCTCAACAAGTATTACGTGGACGAAGGGTATGACTACGTCTTTACCGGCCGCCGCAAGGTGGGGAAAGCGCGCCTGGGAGTGCTGGGGCTGGGCGAAGCGTCTTCATGGTTTGATACGCACATCGTCGACGGATTGGTGAATGGCGCCGGTTGGCTCACGCGGCTCACCTCGACCATTTCCAGTTGGTGGGACAAGTGGATTATCGACGGGATTGGCGTCAACGGACCTGCGATTCTGGCGCGCATGCTGTCCTATCCCGCGCGCATGTTCGAATGGGGCCTGGTGCAATGGTATGCCCTGGTGATGACCGCGGGGTTGGTGGGTTTCGTTTTTTATTATGTGTATCGGTAAGAGTTGCGAGCCGTGAGCTATGAGCTTTGAGCAGGCACCACTGGAACGCTCATAGCTCATAGCTCGTAGCTCAGAGCTAAAATGTACAACCACATTCTCTCTATCATTCTCTTCACGCCGCTGGTGGGCGCGCTCGTGCTTTTGTTTGTCCCCAAGGACAACAAAGACGCGGTTCGCTGGATCGCCAACATCTTCTCGCTCGGCGGATTTCTTATTTCACTGCCGCTGGTGGGCTGGTTCTGGGCGCAGCGCTTCGAGCCCGGATTCAAGTTCATTGAAGGCGTGCCCAACAACTGGATCCCAACGATTGGCGCGGGCTACGTGCTGGGCATCGACGGCATTTCGTTTCTGCTGATCATGCTGACGACGCTGCTGGGATGGATTTCGATCCTGTCGTCCTGGACGGCCATCGAGAACCGGGTCAAGGAATATTACATTTGGTTTCTGGTATTGCAGACAGGCATGTTGGGCGTTTTCATGGCGCTCGATTTCTTCCTCTTCTTTGTCTTCTGGGAAGCAATGCTCGTCCCTATGTATTTGCTGATCGGCATCTGGGGCGGCCCGCGCAAGCTGTATGCCGCGATTAAGTTCTTCCTCTATACCCTGGCCGGTTCCGTGCTGATGTTGCTGGGCATCCTGTTTCTTTACTTCCATCACCACACAGCGACCGGCATTTACACGTTCAGCCTGACAGCGCTGTACCAAACGGCGCCGCATATTTATTCCGACTACGGTCCACGCGCCGCGATCCTGCTGTTTTTGACCTTCTTCTTCGCATTCGCCATCAAGGTGCCGATGTTCCCCTTCCACACCTGGCTGCCCGACGCTCACGTGGAAGCGCCGACCGCAGGCTCGGTGATTCTGGCCGGCGTTCTGTTGAAGATGGGAACTTACGGATTCATCCGTTTTTCATTGCCGTTCTTTCCTGAGGTGTTAACGAAGACTCCAGTTCGCAGTTGGATGATCGCGTTGTCGATTATCGCCATCATTTACGGAGCACTGGTTTCGCTCATGCAGAAAGACATGAAGAAGCTGGTGGCTTATTCCTCTGTTAGCCATCTCGGCTTCTGCACCTTGGGAATCTTCGCGCTTACGCCGCTTGGCCTAAGCGGCTCGGTGTTGCAGCAGATCAACCACGGCATCTCAACCGGCGCGCTGTTCTTGATCGTCGGCATTCTTTATGAGCGCCGTCACACGCGCGAGATTTCGGAGTATGGCGGCATCTCGAACGTAATGCCCGTCTACGCCACCATCACCATGATCATGTTTCTTTCGTCGATGGGATTGCCACTGCTCAATGGCTTCATCGGCGAGTACACGATTCTCTGGGGAACGTTCACCGAGAACTGGCGCTGGACCGCTTGGGCTGTCCCTGGAGTCGTGCTTGCGGCAGCGTATCTCCTATGGCTCTACCAACGCGTTTTCTTTGGCACGGTCACCAATCCCAAGAATGAGAAGCTGCACGATCTGACGCCTCGCGAAGTGGCGACCTTTGTTCCGCTCATCGTGATGGCGTTTTGGATTGGCCTATACCCCAAGGCATTCTTTCAGATTCTCGAGCAGCCGGTGAATCACACGGTTGCAATGGTTCGCCCCGATTATCCGCAGCCGGAAGGAACTGTTACCGCCGCAACTCAAAGTACCGCAACGCCGGTTGTGGCCGCCGTCGTGAATCAACCCAAACCTGTGACGGTCAAGGGGAAGAACTAGTGGGGATGATTTCACAATTCTCCTGGACCGATTACCTGCTGGCGCTGCCCATCATTCTGCTTACGCTGTTTGCTCTCGGCATTTTGCTCATCGACTTCATGCTTCCCGCGGAGATGAAGTGGGCCAATGCGGTGACGGCCTTTGTGGGAGTGGTGTTTGCCATCGCTGGCGTAGTCAAAATTCAGCTCTGGCTGGCGGCCAATGGTTTGTCCGGCGCGCCGGGCCTGATGAACACCATGCTGGTCGACCGCTTCGCGATTTATTTCTTCTATCTTTTTCTCGCAGCCACGGGAATATCGATTCTCATGTCCGCGCGCTACATGGACATCGAGCACGAGAGTCACGGCGAATATTACGCCCTGATGCTGCTTTCGGTTGTCGGAATGATGTGTATGGCGGCCGGTTTCGACATCGTTCTCATTTTTATTGGCCTGGAACTGATGGCCATTTCCACCTATGTTCTAGTCGGATTTTTGCGCCGCGACCGCCGTTCCAATGAGGCCGCGCTGAAATATTTTCTACTGGGAGCGTTTTCGTCGGGAATCTTTGCCTACGGTTTGTCTTTGCTTTATGGTCTAACGAACAGCACGAACCTGGCGAACATCGGCCACACGATCGGCCGCCTCATGCAGATTCAACAGTTCAAGCCCTTGGTGATCGTCGCGCTGCTGACGACGATGACCGGACTGCTCTTCAAGATTGCCGCCGTCCCATTTCACCAATGGGCGCCGGATGCTTACGAGGGCGCGCCTACCTGCATTACGGGATTTATGTCCGTTGCGGTCAAAGCCGCGGGATGGGCGATGCTGTTGCGCATTCTGCTGATTGCGCTTGCGCCGATGCGGGCGACCTGGGTGCCCGTGCTGGTCTTTGTCTCCATTGCCACGATGACGGGAGCGAATCTGGCTGCGCTCACGCAGACCAATACGAAACGCCTGCTCGCTTATTCGTCTATCGCGCACGTCGGATACATGCTGCTCGGCCTGATTGCCGGAACGCCAACGGAAGTCAATCCCGATGGCATCAAGGGCATCCTGATTTATCTGCTCGTATACACGTTTATGAACCTGGGCGCATTCGGAGTGATTACGTCGTTGCGGCACAAGAAGGTGATCGGCGACGAACTTGACGATCTTAACGGACTTTATTCGCGCGCCCCGGTTGAAGCCGTGCTGATGCTGATTTTTCTGCTCTCACTGGCGGGAATTCCGCCGCTGGCCGGCTTCTGGGGAAAGTATTTCATCTTTCTGAGCTTGGTCTCTACGGGTCACTATACGTTGGCAGCTTTGGGAGTTCTCTATTCGGTATTCGGTCTCTACTATTATTTGAAGATGGCGAATGCTATGTTCATGCGCCAGGCGGAGGCCGAGGACAGCGCAAGGTTGCCAGTGAGTTTCGCGATGCGTGCGGGTTTGGCAGTAGCCGGGTTCGCTACGGTGTTCATCGGCATTTTGCCTGACCGCTTCATTCAACTCGTAAACTGGACGCTGGGCATCGCGCAGACTCCGGCGGTGGCGAAGTTGGTGCGGTAACTTGCGGACTGGCTTGATAAGCAACTGTTCTGGATTCCGCGCGGGCAGGCGCGGGGCGTCCGTCTCTACACAGCTCGCAGCGATGTTATGGATCCAATCCGCCCGAATTCCGAGAGGAAAGATTCTGGGGATAAACAGAGCTTCTGGTTGCAAGTGGGCCGCTATAGCCAGCTTGCTTTCGTTTTGCCTGCGGCTCTGGTTGTGGGATGGCTCATTGGCGCCGGTCTCGACAAATGGCTGCACACGACGTGGCTCTATCTAGCGGGGATTCTGCTCGGCATCGCCGCTGGCTTCGTCGAATTGATCCGGACCGTGTTGCACGACACGAAATGAGTTGTTCGCCTGAGGCCTGGTGCTCGTGCAGTTTTATGAGCCAACGGAAAGCAGCCCTCCGCGGCTGAAGCCCACATAATTCTGGTCGCTAACGGCACTACTGGAAGTTGTGCCCTTCCCGAGACTATCCTGCCCCATAGCGACCGCTAATCAATAATGTCGGACCAACCTCAAGTCGACTCTGAACTGGCGCAGGCCATTGCCGCCGAGGCCTTCTATGCAGGCGCGCTCGTCCGCATTCGCCTCTTCATGGCCGTACTGAGCCCGCCTGTGGTTGCACTGGCGTGGTGGAAATTCGGCCTGCGCTCTGCTGCCGGTCTGGCCGTTGGCTGCCTGATCGCCTATATAAATTTCCACTGGCTGAAGCGCGTGGTCTCCGGCTTTGTCGATCGCGCCAGTGGCGCGTCACATGCGGAGTCAGGGGAGGGAATCGTCTGGCGTTTTGTTCTCCGCTATGTTTTGATGGCGGTTGGGGCCTATGGTATATTGACTGTTTCTCCGGCGAGCCTGAATGGCCTCCTCGCAGGCTTGTTTATGCCTGTAGTGGGGATTGCCTGCGAAGCTGCGTATGAGCTCTACGCCGCGCTCAGCTGGGGAGTGTAGGCGCTCAAAGCTGGTCAGGCCCAGAGCTGAAGGCTGACGGTAAAACTTTCTTATGCCCGAGCAACTTTGGTTTACCCAGCTCTTGAACCATCTGTTTGGCGCTCCAGTGACCGCGCTGTTGCGAATCCTTCACATTGAGCCGAAGTTTCCCTCCGCGCCCATTCCGAATTCACTGGCCATGGAAGTTCTGGTCTTTCTTTTCCTGGTCTTCGTTTTCCTGGCGGTCCGTTCGCGTCTTTCGGTCGATCGCCCGGGCGCACTGCAACACATGTTTGAAGGTGCGGAAGGATTCATTCAGGGGCAAAGCAACGAAATCATCGGGCATCACAGCGAAGGCTATACAGCGTTTTTGGCGGCTCTGGGATTCTTCATTCTGTTCTGTAATCTGATCGGGGTTATCCCCGGCTTCGAATCTCCCACGGCGGTTCCTATCGTTCCGCTGGGCTGTGCGATCTGCGCTTTTATCTACTACCATGTCCAGGGATTTAAGCATGCGGGAATCAGCTATCTGAAGCACTTTGCCGGACCCATGTTGGCCTTGGCTCCGCTGATGATTCCCATTGAAATCATCAGCCACCTGGCTCGTGTTCTTTCGCTGACCATCCGCTTATTCGCCAACATGTTTGCCGGCGACATGGTCACGTTGGTATTTTTTTCGCTTGTGCCGGTGGGCGTGCCCATTGTCTTCCTTGGGCTGCACATTGGGGTGTCTCTGCTTCAGACTTACATTTTTGTTCTCCTTACGACCGTTTATTTGCAAGGCGCGGTCGCGGATGAACACTAAGAGAGTTCCCGGTTGTCAGTTCTCAGTTCTCAGTGAAAGCGCTTCCGGCTTCGACTGAGAACTGACGACTGAGAACTTTACAAGCCGTTCAGCGTGAGGGCGTCTGCTCGGTATGACGTCAACCACCCACTGGCGGCAATTCATAGGAGGAGTAACACAATGGGCAAGTTGAGCAAGCTGTTTATGGTGCTGTCCGCGTTATCGTTTGCCGTTCCAGCGTTCGCGCAGGGCGGTGGCGGAAGTGAAGTCAATTGGGTGGCCATCGCCGCTGGATTCTCCATGGCGTTTGCCTCCGGTATTTGCGCTCTGGCGCAGGGCAAGGCAACTGCGGCGGCGGCCGAAGGCTTGGCGCGTAATCCTGCGGCTCGTCCGGGCATTCAGCTGGCGCTGATTTTGGGTCTGGCGCTGATCGAATCGCTCGCGCTATACACCCTGGTTATTATTTTCGCCAAGGTAAAGTAGAAATTCATCTGAACGACGAAAGCCTCTGGTCGCGTCAGCGAACAGAGGCTTTTCTTTGGCCAGAGATCAATCCCGCTATACTTTCCGTTCGCCGCCCCAATCATCGCCCTTGCCCTGTGGCACGCGGGTCATGGCATCAACTAGCAACCGGCGCAAGCGGTAGCGGCTTTCCAGATCGGCGCTGACGATTTCAAATCCTACTTCATTCACGCGCGCCCGGCGTAGGAGAACGTGTGCGCGAATCTTTGACCGCATGCCGGCGGAGATTTCCAGGTCGGCTTCGCTGCCGATGCGCATGTTGTCGTCTTTTGTGCCCATGCCGCCGCCCAGGCTCAATTCGCGAATCACAATCTTGGACTTGCCCCATGAACTGCCAATGGTGGCGGAAACGGTTTTCGCCAGAACCATGCGTTCGTAACGGCGCTGCCGGACCCAGGGACAGGCTGGAGCCATATCCAAAGGAGCGATGGCGAGCTCGGCCGGCTCCATACCGCTGTCGGAGAGGATCTGCGAACTGTAGCGAGGATCGGTTTTCGACAAAGCTTGTGCCGCGGCAATGCGCAGCTCACGATGATGAACCCAACCAAAAGTCTTTTTGGCTTCGACAATCTCCCGCAGAATGGCGACGGCCTCTGGATCCTTCAGCCGCCCGAGAGATTCAATGGCTTTGAGCTGAATAAACGCTGAACGGGAAGCCGTTTCTCCGGGGCGCGCCATGGCGATCAGTGGTGCGACCGCAGTCATGTCGCCGCTCATGCCGATTTCATCGATGGCTTCGGGTAAAACAAACGGATCGAGAACTTCCGCCAACTCAAGCAGGGTTCGCCCCCGATCGGGAGCGGCCCCGTAGGCGATTTGCCGGACGACGATATCGTGATAGAAGCGGTTCCATTCGGGTAAACGCGCGGGCAATAGCTCCAGCAGAGTACTTACGTCGAGGCGGCTGAGCAGCCCGACAACTGTTGAAGCCTGGCGAGATTGGCCGGTGCGCAGCGTTTCCCGCAGCTGCGCCAGAGCACCCGATCCCATTTCCTTTACCAGTTCTACCATCCGATCGCACTCGTCGCGACGCATGCAGCGGAAAAAGCGGTCGGCGAGATGCTCCGCGCCGGATTCGGTGGTGCGGCGCAAGACCGCAAGAAGATCAGCGGGCAGAGAGTCGCAATGCAACGCTTCGTCGATAAACTCGGGCAGCCGGTTCTCCACGCCCACGCGTGGACGCAGATCGCTCATCAGCACTGGCCGATGCTTGCCGATGATTTCCATGCCGGAGCAAACTTCATTCACCGCGGCATAATTCTTCGATGCGCTGGCTTCCTGGCTCAACCGTACGAAAGCGGCGCACAGCAAGCTCTGCAATTCCGCATCTTTTTCCTGGCTGAGTTGCTCGCTCAACTTGCGGATGGCGCGGCCCATGGATTCGCCGCCCAGGCGAGCGTAAAGATCGGCCAACTGGCTCAACCCGATTGCGGTCTTGCGCCGCGGCTCGATATCCTTCGCGCCCAAACAACTGGAATAGTTGTCCAGAATCTCGGCCGATGCCTGCTTGTCTTCGCGGTCGAGAAGTACCTCAACGAACTGCCGCAAATTGCGTGGAGGAACGCACGGCGCTTCATTCGACAGCAGCACGCTCTTCTTGCCGGCCTCCGGCACTTCCGCCCAGAACATGCGGTCGAGAATGTCCGCGTGGGATTCAACCAGAATCCCGGCCTTGCTCATCTTCTCTTCCTGCAACTGCAAAATCTGCCGCAGGGAATCCATCTGCCGGCTCATGTGCTCCATCATCTGATGGACTGCGTTTACCTTGACTTCGCCCTTTTGATAGCGCTCCAGAGCGAACCGGATGGCCATGTGCTCGGCGGCCTTCATGAGCAGCGGAGCGTCATCCTGTTGCTCGGCGGTGGCTTTAGCGGCAAGACTTCCCAGCAACTGTTGCAGGTTAAGACGAGTGCTGGGATCAGTTTCGCCCAGTTCTTTTTGTAAGTCTTCAGGAGCTGCGTTGGGATTGGTTTGAACTTGTCCGAATCGGGTCAGCAACCGGATCGCCTGGATCACTTCGGCTTCCTGCAAGGGAACTACGCCGCCGGTCCATGCTGGTGCTGCGCCCGTCGCCGTTCCAGTCCCGGTTCCGCCCGTGGCGCCCGGAAGATTGGGCACGCTGCCGAACGGTACCATCTGAGTTCCCGGAGCAGCTTGTCCGCCCGCCGCATTGGCGCCTTCAGCTGCGGCAATCAACTGCAACAATTTCTGTGGATCATTCAACCACTGCTTGAACTCCGGACCCAAAGTCTGAGCGGCAATCTGCGCCGCGACGCTGATGTCGCCTGTGAGCGGATCGGCGGCAATAAACTTCACTTCATTGATTTTGATGGTGCTATTGGGTTTGCCAGCACCCAATGCCTCTTTGATTTGCTTGGCAAAGTCCTGCGCCTTGGATCCCGCCATCGTGAAGGCCCGTACCAACCGGGTGAAATCATCGACAGTTACGTCTTTGGAAAAATGCAGGCTGGCCAGGCCGGCGGTGTTCAGAAGCTGGGTGAAGCTGCGTTCCGCCTGCCCGGCATCCAATGGAATTCCATCCAGCAATAACTTGTTGTCGGAAACGCCCAATAGAAAGCCGCTGTCTCCAGCAGTCGGCAGACCCTGCTGCAGTTCGTTCCACGTGATCTGGAATTGCGCTTCGGTGCGCTTGTGATCGAAGCCATACATTCGCGCGTACTTAATGAGAATGTTCAGGCTGTGCACGAAGGCCCGTGCCTGCGCCGACCTGTGTTCTTGCGATGAAGTTGTAGTCGAGATATGCAACTCCTCTAACCGCAGCTTTGCCATTCAAGGTTAAGTCCAACCGGTAAGTCCCTGCACATTACCGAGGTAATAGAACCATCACCGGGAGAACATCGGCGGCGCTTATCCTTTCGTGCTTTTCGCTTGCTTGCATGCAACACTCAAGCCATTTCAGAGGCTGCAAGCTGGTGGTTTCAGCAAGTCGGGTCCGCGCAGAACATAGCCGAAAATGGTAATTTGGAATCCACCGATCTGGAGTTTCGCATTTGCCATCTCTCGCTCAAACCGCGAAAAGACCGACCAAAACCACCGGCCTGCACTATTGGATGACGCAGGTTCTGGAGCAATGCGACCACGTCTCTGCCGAGTTTGACGTGGATGCCGTTCACGATTTGCGGGTGGCTCTGCGCCGCTGCCGCTCGATCGCCGATGGTTTGCGGGCGATTGATCCCAATCCCGAATGGAAGGCCATGAAGAAGGCGGGAAAGCAATTATTCCAGAGCCTGGGACAATTGCGCGATATTCAAGTGATGCTGGAGCGGATTGAGAAACTCGAGCCCGCGAGGCCTGGAGCAGGGAAGGTGGTTGGGCAGCCAAACAGTACGACAGAAGAAGTTCCTTCGCCATCGCACCAAGAGCCTCCAAACGCGGAAGATTTCATTGATTCTTCGCAGGCCCGCGTCGCTGAAGAACATGATTCCACAGCGGAATCGTTGCAAAGAATTCTGGCCGAGCGCGAGAAGGAGCAGAAACGCGAGGCTCGCAAGGCTCTCGACGAATTCGATCGCAAACAATGGCGGCAATGGGCTAAGTCTCTTCCGCCGCGTGCGGCGCACGTCAGGCCGGGAAGCGGCGTCTTCAAACACCTGGCTCTCGAGCGCTGGACCGAAGCGCGGGCCCTACATAGCCGTGCCCTGCGCAACCGCTCCCAGGTCGGATTGCATACCCTGCGCATCGCCATTAAGCGCTTCCGTTATATCGTCGAGAATTTTCTTCCCGTTGAGCACCGGGCGTGGAGTAAAGATCTAAAGGAAATTCAAGACGTTCTGGGAGAAGTCCACGACCTTGACGTTTTGTGGACGACGGCGCTCTCTTGTCGCATTTTTACCGATGAAGCATCGCGCAAGCGTTGGCACGCCCGAATTCTGCAAGAGAGAAACAAAAAAATTGGTCGCTATCGCGAACGGATGATCGGGCCTGAATCATTGTGGCAGGTTTGGCGCGCAGGTTTGCCGCAAGGACAACAAATTTCCGCTCTGGCTACGCAGCGCATGAAGCTCTGGGCGCGGGTGCTGGACCCTGACTTCGCTCATTCCGAGCGCGTAGCAAGGCTGGCGCTGGAACTCTACGACGGCCTCACCCGCGCGGGCTTCTTCGCTTCCGGCGGAGCCCATTCAGATATTTCTACTGCAGCCAACGGCGACGGTGCGCGCTCCAGTCTGCAAATTGCGGCTTTGCTGCATGACGTCGGCAAGTCGAAAGGCGATAAGGGTCATCACAAGGTGTCGCTGAACCTTATTAAGGAGCACGGTGCGCCGGTAGGGTGGAAAGCCGCGGACGTGAATCGCGCCGCGATCGTGGCCCGCTTCCACTGCGGGGCGCTGCCTGCGAGAAGCCACAAAGCCCTGCGCGATCTTCTTCCCGACGAGCAAAAAGTTACGATTCAATTGTCTGCGATTCTGCGTCTGGCCAATGCGTTGGACGCTCAGCACGACGGCCACATCAGTAAGGTCAGTATCGAAAAGCCGAGCGCCGGCAATCACCGCGGTGCGGGCGCTGGATATGTGGTTGTCGAGGCCGAAGGTTTTACCGCGAGAAGCCAGGTCGCCAGGACGGCGGCCGCCGAGCGCTATCTATTGGAAACCGTGTTGCGCAGGCCGGTTATGATCAAGCCAACGAAGCCGACGCAGACTAGATCTGCTTTCCGTCAAATCCGCTGAGAATAGCCGCCTCCCTTAGCCTTTGATCGGAAGTTAGAAAGAGGCTGCCCTGGGGCATGTCTTCGCGCCACGCCAGAGCCGCCGCCAATTGTAGCGCGTCTGCTGCCCGCAGATCGTAACGATCGACGAGTTGCATCGCTCTTGCTCGCAGAACATCCGATGGCTGGACGACGAACCATGATTCTGTGAGCGTGCTGAGCAAGCTGTGCGACTTTGTCCAGTCTTCGGCACCGAGTTGCTTCATCCGCAGCAGCCGAGCCAGGGCGCTGGTTATCTCAACTGGCGTCGCCCACCACACGACTGCCTCATAGATTTTGTAAAGGGCTATAACTCGCGGAGTTATGCTTTGACGAACGCAGAGAGGAACCAGCGCGCTCGAGTCCCAGAATGCCAACTGCCGCTTTAACGGGTCTCGCGTTCGTTGCGCCATACTTCATCCATGACTTTATCGGAAACATCCCCCGGGGGGACCGGCCACGAAATGCCCGCGCCTCGTCTCTTCAATGGCGGCATGAGAACGCCACGGGCAATCAGACGCCCTTCCTGCTCCGGTTGATTCTCGCCTGAGCAGGGAATGATGCGCGCCACCGGCTTTTTGCGGTCGCAAACCAGCACTTCCTCTCCCGCACGCACCCGCCGGATATGCGCACTGAGTTTGGCTTTCAGGCCGCTTATATTTACGGAGCGCATATATCGATTGTAGCAGGACATGACCATATTGGTCATGTCCAGGGCACGGAAATTTAGACCAGTCGGCCGTAAAAAGGTTAGCTAGTTCCTAGCCAGTCACTTCCGCACATCTCACGTTTCCGGATACAAATGATCCTGCTTCGCTGCGTCAGAACATTCATAAGTCTTCTAAAAGCCAAGTGGACGCCGTACCCAAATCTATGACACACGCTCAACTAGTCGAAAAGGCCGTGCGCTGGTTGCGCTTATATCGCTGCGGCGTCGTACTCTCGGAGCAGGCCTGCGTCAGCGGCGAGATGCCGGATGCCATCGGGTGGAAGCGCGCCAACCATTCGGTGCTTGTCGAGTGCAAAGTCACGCGCGGCGATTTTTTGGCCGACCGCGTCAAGCCGTTTCGCTCAAAGCCGGAACGCGGCGTGGGCTGCGAGCGTTTTTATCTGACGCCAGCCGATCTTTTACGTATTGATGAATTGCCGCAGGGCTGGGGGCTGCTTGAGGTTCGCGGCCGCGGCGTTGAGATCGTCCACCCTTCCGCCAAGAACCTGCGCAGTGCCGTAGGGCTTCGCTATGAAATGAACCTACTGCTGGCCAGCTTGCGGCGAGTGGAGGTGCGAATCGAGCCGCAGAGTATTACCGATTTCCTCAAGTGGAAGAACCGCATGGCGGAATACAACCGTGGCAGTTTGCCCGAAGGACTGACGACAACGGAAGAAGAAATCAATGTATTTCTCGAACCAGAAGCTTCGTCAGCCCGTTAGCAGCGCTCGCTCCTAACTTCCTCGGCCTTCTTGCATCGCCTCCGACGGCGGAGTTTTCCACAGGAGTTTCTGTCTGTTGAGGTTGTCCGTCACAGACCCTCTATGGCGAAACTTGAGATCGTTCAGCATATTCACGCTGAGCGGTCATAAGTCTCTTCAGGAGAAATTGAATAAGAAGGAGAAGGAGCCAGGTGAAAAAAGTTGTGCTGGTTATGCTGTTAGCCGTCGTTTCTGTTGCCTGTGGAGGGACTCCAAAGAGTAATTCCACCCCCGATGCTTCCACTCAAATTTCGGGCGCGTGGACAATCACCGCGAATGAGGCCGGTTCAGGTACGAGCGTGTTTTCGGTAAATTTGGTCGCAAGCCAGTGCAGTGTTTCAACGCCTGTGGGAACATTTTCCGTGCTGGGCCCGGACTGTTTCATCGCGGACGACAACACCGGGCAGGGATCGATCTCCGGCACCGGTCAGTTCTTGTACCCTCCGCAAGGAGTCCTCGTAGGATCCTCGACGAATGCAATCTTTTCTAACACAACAACAGCGATGGATCTTCTCTTTGTAGAGGCGGACCAATTTGGAGATATAGCTGTCTTCAGCGGCAACGGGAGCATCGCCAATGGCACCATGTCGGGATCGTGGGCGTGTAACCCGAATTCCCAGTCTGCTCCGGACTGAGCGGCACATTTTCCGGCAGTCAGAACTAAAGCGACGGAGGCGCCGAGTCGACGATTAGTCCCGCCGTAGCGTGGATCACGCAGGTCCTCGCGCGGTGGAGATGGGAAAGTTTTTACAGCTCCCGCCGCCCTTCCATCGCCTTCAGCATCGTGATCTCGTCGGTATATTCAATGTCGCTGCCGACCGGAATTCCCATGGCGATGCGCGTGACTTTCACTCCCACACGCTTGAGTTGCTGCGACAAGTAAGTCGCGGTGGCTTCGCCCTCAACAGTGGGATTGGTGGCGAGGATGACCTCATCGACGTTGCCGGAATCGACGCGTGCGATGAGGTTCGAGATTCGCAACTGTTCCGGGCCGATGCCATGCAAGGGGGAGATGGCTCCGTGAAGGACGTGGAAAGCTCCGTTGAAGTGCTTGGTCTTTTCGATCGAAGAGATGTTGGTCGGCTCCTCAACGACGCAGACCATGCGCTGGTTGCGGGTTGGGCTGGTGCAATAAACGCACGGATCAACGTCGGTGATGTTGTTGCACACCGAGCAGAGACGCAGATTGGCTTTTACATCGCGCACTGCGGTGGCCAGCGCCTCGGCATCGTCGTCGCTGGAACGCAGGATGTGAAAAGCAAGGCGTTGAGCGCTTTTCGCGCCCACGCCGGGCAGCTTCTTTAGCTCGTCGATCAAGCGCGACATCGGTTCAGCGAATTTCGACATGAATCAATCCATTTATGCGGGTTGGCATTCCCGGCGAAGCGAAGAATGTGGACAGTTCCTTTGTGCCCGACCGCTGCACAGGTCCTTCGATCCGCTCAGGATGACAGGAATTGCTTGGTTATGAGAAGCGTTAAAGTCCGGGAATACTCATGCCTCCCAGCATGCCGCCGAGGCTCGATTGCATGGCGCCGTCAATTTTGCGCGCCGCTTCGTTAACCGCAGCCAGAACTAAGTCTTGCAGCATCTCCACATCGCCCACCTTCACCGCTTCCGGATCAATGCGCAGACTGAGCAGTTGTTTGCTGCCGTCCATCTTCACCGTCACCGTGCCGCCGCCGGACGAGGCCTCAACCACCGTCTCGTGCATTTTTTTCTGCAGAGTTTCGTACTGCGACTTGGCCTTCGACATCAGTTCTTGCAGGTTAAAGTTGTTCATAGAACCTCAGGTTTCAAGGCTTCAAGGTTTCAGAGTTTCAAGGTTTCAATGATTCGAGCCGGCGACTTTTGAAACCTTGAAGCCTTGAAACTCTAAAACCTTCATTTTTTATCTCTGTAATCGATCACGGTGCGAATCTCCGCACCGAATTTTTCCCGCATGCGCTGAACCACCGGGTCCTGCTCGGCGCGGCTCCTGCCGCCGATTTTGGGCCCCGGCGCCGTTGAGCCGTTGCGTTTATTGCCGTCCCCGTCCTGTGGCATGGCGGCTGCGCCGGGAAGAATCTTCAGCTTGACTGCGCGACCAAGAACTCCGCTGGCCGATGCGATTGCCAGCCGCCTGGCTTCCGGGCTGACAGACATGTCGATAACTGTTTGCGACTCTGCAACTTTTATGACCAGTTCGTTGAACTGCGTGCCCCACTCTCCTGCCTCCAGCATAGAAACAAGGACGCGCTGATTGCCGTCAGAGAGAGCCTGCAGGACGGCATTTTGCACGCGCTCCATCGAAGCCGAAGGCGGAGCGACGGTTGCCTGTTGCTCGGGCTGTGACGCGGGAAGGCCCTCCGCAAGCGCCGGGGGAGCAACTTGTGGCGGCGTGTTCTCTCGCTCTGCAATTGTTTTAAGTTCCGGCGCGTTGTCAAGAAGAGCTGCGGGAGCTGCCGCGCCCATGATGACCTGTTGAGGCGGGCTGGATGCGGCAACGATGCGCGGGCCGTTGACTGGATTTGTATCGGCGGTTTCCTGCCGCGGAGTGCCTTTACGCGCCGAATCGGCGGCAAACGGCGAAACAAGATTTTGGCGGGCTGCAGCCGCAGGTTCGCTGCGGGGTGATTCCGGCGCCCCTCCGACAGGCGTTGCTCCGACGATCGAAGGCCGTAAAACATTGCGGGGCGCTCCAGGTAAAACAGTAGGAGATGACGCTGCCACATCGCTAAGTAATTGTTCTAGTGGCAATAGCCGCTGGGCGTGGGCCATTTTCAACAGGCCGAGTTCGAGATGGAAGCGCTGCTCCTGCTTGTAGCCAAGTTCGCCGTGGGTGCGCAACATGATTTGCAGATGGCGCGTGAGATCTTCCTCGCCGAACAGTTCGGCCGCGCGAGCTACGCGTTCGCGCTCTTCGCTGGAAATTTGCAGCAGGGAAGAATCTTTTCCGGCGATCTTGGCGACTGTGGCATTGCGCAGAAAGCGCACCAATTGCCGGGCAAAGTGCACTGGACTGTGGCCTTCGCTGATGAGGTGATCGACGTGGCGGAGAACCTCATCGCTGGCGCTGCGGGAAACGGCCTGCATGACTTCTTCGAGAATGTGCGCGGGTGCGGCGCCAACCAGGTTTCTGACCGACTCCGCAGTGATTCCTCCGCTGGACGATGCGATGGCCTGATCGAGAATGGAAAGAGCGTCGCGCATGGAGCCATCGCCGGCTTCGGCCAGCAGGGCAAGAGCGTCGTCATCTGCGGCAATATTTTCGCGGGTAACCAGATCACGCAGCTGGCCGACGATGTCATCGAACTTCACTGCGCGAAAACTGAAATGCTGACAGCGCGAGCGGATGGTTTGCGGAATGTCTTCGGGCTGCGTTGTTGCCAGCATAAAGACAATGTGGTCCGGCGGTTCTTCCAACGTCTTCAGAAGAGCGTTAAAGGCCGCATCGGTGATCTGGTGCGCTTCATCAAGGATGTAGATTTTGAAGCGGTCGCGCGCCGGGCGGTAACGAGCGGCTTCGCGCAGTTCGCGGATTTCGTCGATGCCACGGTTGGTGGCGGCATCGATTTCAATCACGTCGACGGCATTTCCCGCGCGGATTTCCGTACACGATTCGCAAACACCACAAGGCTCGGGGACCGGATGATCTTTTGAGCGGCAATTCAATGCCGCGGCCAGAATACGCGCGACCGTGGTCTTGCCAATGCCGCGATGCCCGCTGAAGATGTAACCGTGGGCGGTGCGTCCCTGCTCAATGGCGTTCTGAAGGGTCCGCGTAACGTGCTCTTGTCCGATGACCTCGGAGAACTTCTGCGGACGGTATTTGCGCGCCAGGACGGTGTAGCTCATGAGGAAGAAACTTCGATTATACGTGATAGGAGGGAAGTGAGGCCAAGCCGCGAAGCAGGCTCCTGCAGCATTCTGCGCTGAGAAACTTGATGCGAAAAAGGGAAAAGTTCATAGCTTCCATGTGAGCCCGCGGCCAAGAACGAAAATAAATAGCAGACTCACCACGACCCCAGCGGCGATCCACGCAGGACTTCGTCCTATTGTCCCAACTTCCTCTTCTTCGCTCCAACGCCATCCTCGCATCAGGCTCGGTAAGCTCAGCAAGCCGGCATTTGCACCCAGAGTGGAAGGCAGCGCGGACGCGATCACGAAGAACAAACCCGCCGGATTTAGTAGACCTCCAACTCCGGCCAGAATTCCGTCGCCAAAATAAGGAGTCCAGCACAGGCCACGGAGCCTTCGATGACCCGGATCATCACTGCGAAAGGGACTTAGTTTGGCAGCCACTAAAAGCATCGATGCATAATAGGAAGCCACGCCGAGCGCTACCAGTCCTAACTGCCACACCCAATGCGGATGCAAGCCGTCGATCACAGCCGCCCAGTCGCCAAAGTTGCTTACACCAGAAAAGAAAAAGTAGCCGGTTCCGGTGAAGAGATTGCCCGCCATAGCCAGCACGAGAAAATAACGAGTAGCCGGCCTATAACGCTGCGGCCTGAGCAGGAGAAGCCAGAAAATCGCTGCGAAAACAAGGTTGACCAGCGTGCCATTCGCCGAAATCCAGCGCGTGGTAATGTCGGCCTGCATTCCCACTGTACTAATGGTCACGCGCTTAGCTCCGCTGAGCCAGGCTGTTACTGCATGGCCTAGGCCTTCGTGGAGAACATCCTGAAGAACACATGCGAGCGCCGAGATGGCAATCAGAGTCGGGCGATCATCCTTACTGGAAGCACCGTTAAGCATAGCGTTTTTATAGTACAGGGATGGTGCAAGCTCGGAGGCTTGCTAAAACCGAGCCGCAAGCGATACGCTTGTCGGTCAACGAAACGTGCGGTCAAGCGGGTCGGTGGGTTTGATTGCGGCTGCTTCATAAGGAGAATCTATGCAACTGAAAATCGCAAGCAAGAATGTGGATGGGGTCCTCGTGATGGAATGCAGTGGGCGGATTGTGTTCGGCGAAGAGTCTTCACTGCTGCGCGAGCAGGTGAAGAAAGCTGTGCCCGAAAATAAGCGCATTATTCTCAACCTGGGCGAAGTCAACTACATCGATTCCGGCGGGCTGGGTACGCTGGTTGCGTTGCATACCACAGCCAGCAATGCCGGCGGCAGCATCAAGCTGGTGAGTTTGACCAAGCGCGTAGGCGACCTGCTGCAAGTCACCAAGCTGCTGACGGTTTTCGACGTGCATAATTCCGAAGGCGAGGCCATCGAATCGTTTCGCAAGGCAGCCGCATAGTTGAGCAGGCTGGATGAAATTCGCCTTCGCATTGAGAAGGCGATTCGTGCAATTCCGCGGGGCAAAGTCTCGACCTACGGATCAGTGGCTCGGGCGGCCGGTTTTCCGGGCGCTGCGCGGCAGGTAGCTGCTATTTTGCGGAATGGTTTCGGACTGCCCTGGCAGCGCGTGCTGGGCGCGGGGGGAGAGATCAAGCTGCGTGGCGATTCGGCGATGGAGCAGCGGTTCCGGCTGGAAGCCGACGGAGTGCGGTTTCGCGGACGACGCGTGGATATGAAGACATATGAGTGGAAGTTCAGAACCCGGACCTCGGACGTCAGACCTCGGGCCTCAAGTTCTACACGTCGCCGGAGATGATTGAACGCAGTCGAGGTCTGAAGTCGGGCGTCCGACGTCTACTTCTTGAACTGTTCGTCGATCTCTATCTGATATCCCGCGCACAGCCGATTGGTTTCGTTGGCCATGCCGACGACCGACATCAATTCCTTGAACATCTCATCGGTCATGCCTTTTTGCTGGGCTGAAACTGTGTGCGAGGCGATGCAGTAGTTGCACTGGTTGGTCACACTTACCGCGACATAAATCATTTCTTTGGTCAGCGGATCGAGAGCGCCGGGAGCCATGATCTGCTTGATGTCCTCCCACGTGCGCTTCAGCGTCGCGGGATCGTTCGCCAGAGCCTTCCAGAAGTTATTGATCCAGTCGGTCTTGCGGGTCGCCATGATGTCGTCGTAGACGGCGCGCACTTCGGGGATGGCGTCTTTGTATTCAATGAATCCGAACGTTGACATGAAATTCTCCACCAAACATTTACACCCACCACGGAGTTACAGAGACACGGACATAGCAAAAAATGAAAACAGATCGTTCTCCGTGATTCCGTCTCTCCGTGGTGGGTTTACTCTTTACTTGGGCAATTCTCCTGCAAGCAACTTGCCTAGCGCAGCAGCCGGGCAACGGACACCCACATAGAACTGTCCGAACAGAGCGTAAACCGCGCTGACGTGGTCGAAGCGCATTTCGTAGATCAGTTTCTTGAAGACCAGCGGATCGTCGGCGAACAGATCGACGCCCCATTCCCAATCGTCGAAGCCGATCGAGCCGGTGATGATTTGTTTAACTTCGCCCGCATAGCGGCGGCCGACGAGGCCATGCTGGCCCATTTGCCGCGCGCGCTCCTCAATGGGTAACTTGTACCAGTTTTGCTCTTCACCGCGGCGCCGGTCCATGGGATAGAAACAAAGATATCGATGAGGCGGGATTGCTGGAAACAACCGAGGGCGCATCGCTTCGCGGTGGCGAGCAAGGTTGCGTTCGATTTCGGCCTTCCACTGTTCCGAATGCGGCTGGATGCCTTGATCCGTAAGCTCCTGATAGACTTTAAGCGTGGAATCGTAAAGGCCTAATTCGATTACTGATAGATAGGAAGTTGTCGGCTCCAGATAGTCGCTAAGGCGCAAGTTCGCCAGCTTCAATTCCACTTGATTCAAGTCCGCGAAGGATTCGCGAAAATGCACCAGCATCAAGTCGCCCTTATGACCGATCAGCGAGAAGAGCGCCGACTGCCCGGCCCCGTGTTCTTCCATCGCAGCCAGAACGCCTTCGGCTTCTTGGGCGATCTCCAACTTGTCAGCTTGCGGCAACGCGCGCCATGCGGAGCGGCGGAAGCGCATCATCTGGTGCAGGACGCTGTAGCCTTCAGTCGTGAGTGGGACCGCCGGAATTTCCGCGGCAACTGCCGGGCGCGGCTGGTGAGTCGTGGTCATGTTCTTCTGCCTCTGAAGTCTGATTTCGCCTGATTCTTCTTGCGCCTATTGTACGCGGGCTGGCGCGAGCGCCGCTCCGGCGTTACAAGCAGTGCGCAGGAATTGACGGGAGAGTGACTTGCGTAATGACGTGGTTACGCTTCCATCCTCGTGGCCGCTTATCCAACTCTATAATCGCGTGGTGACAAGACCATCCACGGGCGGAGAAATATTCGGCATCGTTTTTGGCGGGATTTTTGCTGCCGTGGGGATTTTCGCCGCCGGTACTCTTTTGTTGAGCAATCCCGGTCAGAGCCAAGAAAATGCCTGGGTGGGCGTTCTAATCGCCGCAGTCTTCGCTGTAATTGGCTGCGGAATTATCTACGCGTCGATTTACGGCACCAGGAAATTGCGGGAGCAAGCGGCAGCCGCAGAAGCCAATCCTCAATCGCCGTGGCTTTGGCGCACCGACTGGGCGGTCAGTCGAGCGGAAAGCACGCACCGCAACAGCGCCACGGGCCTTTGGCTGTTGACGATATTTTGGAATGCGACTGTGTTCACGGTTGCAGGCTCAATCTCGCCGAAACTCTGGCGCAATTTCGATCTTAAAGTTCTTTTTCCGCTGGCATTCTGCGTAGCCGGCATTATTCTGGCGGGCGTCGCCGTGCGGGCCAGCATCCGGCGCAAGCGCTATGGCCAGACTTATTTTGAGTTTGCCTCTCTACCGTTTTCTCCGGGTCGGACGCTGAAGGGCACGATTCATCTGCGCCTCAACACCGATGCCAATCATGGCATCGACCTGCGCCTTTCCTGCGTCCGCCGAGTCGTTACCGGGTCCGGCAAAGATCGCTCCACGCAGGAGAGCATTCTTTGGCAGGCAGATAAGAATGTCCCGCGAGAATTGCTAACGCCCGGCCCCATGGGCGACGCGATAATCCCGGTGGACTTCGGCATTCCCAGTGATGCCTACGAATCGAATCACGACCGGCCCAGCGATCAGGTCCTCTGGCTGCTGCACGCACACGCCGATGTGCCTGGCGTGGATTATTCCGACGACTTCGAGGTTCCAGTTTTCAATCGGACGCCATCCCCGGCCTCAGCGTCAGACACTGCGTCCGTTTTTGCATCCCCGCCGCAGGCGGCAACCATTCCGCCTGCATTCCAGTCGGATGCTTCTGACGTAAACCCTCCCGATGATCCTAGAGTTGTGGTTTCGGCAGGAGTCAACGGCGGCACCGAATTCTATTTTCCGGCCTTTCGCAATCCGGCGCGTACTCTGGTATTGATCGTCGTCACCGCTTTCTGGACTGGCATCGTTTACTACCTAGGCCATTCGCAGGCTCCGTGGTTCTTTGCCCCGGTTTTCGGACTATTTGACGTCGTGCTGTTTTACGCGGTGATTCAGGGGACGATGGGTTCGTTCCGCATCGAGGTGGGCAACGGCAAACTTATTTCGCAACGGGCGGTACTGGGCATCGGATCGCCGCGTGAAATTCCTTTCTCGAACATCTCCCAGATTCTGGCTGTGACTCCCAGCGTAGGACAAGGCACGCAGCCTTCTTATTCTCTTCGTTTGCTGACCAAAGATGGAAAGAAACGGACGCTGGCCGACGCGATCGATAACCGCCAGGAGGCACGCTGGGTCGTCGCACAATTGGAGAAGTTCGTTGGCCTCAAACTCGACACGCATGTCGCAATCGACGCGGGTATTGGATCTTACGGTCCACCGCCGCAACGCGGCCCATCGCCATTGGGATCGCCCGTTACGTCTCGCCGCAACAGTCCGGCGGGGATCGCCGTGGGGCTGGCGACTTTTCTTGCATGGATGGGGTTCATCGGCTATCGCTTCGTCTCTGCGACTCATCGCCAACCGGCTCGCGTGTCCCACTCTCCGGTGCGCAACGGCCCGGTGGACGCCAAATCTTCTGTGCGGCAGGTGGATTACTCGCCACTCACGGACCCGGATGTGGAGCGTCTGCAATCCCTCCCCGAACAAAATCAAGCGGAAGAATTGTTGGACCGCGCGATTCACCACGATGCTCGGGCGCTCGAACTTTTCGAGCAAAATATTGGCAGCTGGCACGACCTCCAGACTACAGCTCGAATGAACCAGTTGGAGTCGCAGTCTCGCTTTTCCACCGATCTGCGAGTTCGCTACGCTAACGCCGATCTCAACCTGGCCTTGAACGGGTTGGCGAAAACCGGCGGCTCGGCGGACCAACTTATTGCCATGGCGCAAGCCGATCCCGCGCACCGCGCCTACAGCGTGTACTACATGGGAATGTTGGCTGGCCGCGGCGTTGGTTATGACCGCATTTATCCGATTCTAGTGAACTACGCGAAAACCGACGCCAATCCACAAGTGCGTCAGTGGGCGGTGGAAGGCATGCGCTTCCTAGGCACCGATGAGGCCATGGACCAACTCTTCGATTCCTTTACTCATGATCCGTCAGATTCCGTGCGCGACCGCGCCGGATGCAACGTTTCCGACTGCGGCAATTTCATGCGCAAACAGCGGATGCGAATGGTGCCCAGATTGATCGACTTAGCTGCGGATCCTCAAACTACTCCACAAATGCGCAACTGGGCCTTACTCGCGTTGCACGAAATCACAGACGAAGCGTTGCCCGCGAACGCCGCGACATGGCAAGCCTGGTATACGCAGCATGGCGCAGAGAAGATGGCAGATTTTGAGCAGATGGATTGGTGGAACGTGCGCGGAGATCAGTAGTCCGTCCCCGAGCGGTTAATCTGGCGTCGGAATTGCTCCCCGAGAAGGTTGATCGTTCGAATGCCCGCCCCGCGATTTTCCCGCACGATAGACCATCCATCCTACGAAATTCGCCCCCAGCACCACCACCGCGACTTTCAGCGAATATCGCCACGAACTTCGCACATCGATGATGGGCAGAACCGACAGCAGAACGAACAGCAGAGTTACCAACCAGCCCGAGGCCGCGGCAATGCGGAGCCACTTACCGGGGCGAATGCCTTTTTCTTTTCTGGCGAACAACGGGATGGCGAACATTGCCAGGTAAGCCAGGCCGTAAAACGTCCAGGTCCAAACCTGGAGGAGTGCAAATGCTTCCTGATTGCCGGAGCCGATAAGGACGGCCACGCTCGCAGCCAGCGCGATTGCGCCCATGAAGAGAATTGAGTTAATGGGCGTCCGGTATGTCCCATGCAGTTTCGTGAACCACTGCGGCAATAAGTGATCCCACCCAGCCACAAGGGGCAGTCGCGTGTTGGCCGAAAAATACAAGGTATAAGAACAGACGTAATTCATCAGTAGAAGCAAAATGACCAATGGGATCAGTGAGCGTGCCGGTCCGAAGATGGCAAATCCGCGACTCAAGGCTTGAGGAATTGGTCCGATCACATCGATGGCATCCGGCGAAACGAATGCCAGAATCGAACCGGTTCCAAGAATGTATAGAAGCGCGATTATGGGCGCCGTCAAGAGAATCGACCGCGCTAAATTGCGTCCTGGGTTGCGCGACTCTCCGGCAAAGATGGCGACATATTCGAAACCTGAGAGAGCCCCGAAGGTCATCTTGCTGAAGACGCTGAGACTGAAAAGAGTGAGAGGCGGACGGACAAGTGTTAGTGGGTGATAGTCCGTCAATCGTCCACGCCAGACGTGGAGGTAGGGAAGCGCGATCAGCGCTCCGATGGTGAGAACGGTGAAGATGCTGCCTGCATTGCTGATCCATTTTCCCACTTTCAATCCCAGGACAGCGACGGACATCATCACAACGATCAATCCAACGGATGCCGCGAGAAGGGCTCGCGGATTCGAAGCGATCCACTCGGCGCGAGGCCCGAACGCGTAACTGATGTAGGTGGCCGTCACTAAAGCAATCTGTGAGACTTGAACCGTGACGTTCAGCCACATGTTCCAAGCAACCAGAAAGCCAACGCGGTCGCTGAATGCCAACCGCGCCCACTCGTAGAGGCCGCCTTCGAGCGGCATCAGCCGATTGAGGTGCGACACCACGAAGGCCTGTGGGATGAAAAATAAAACAATCGCCAAACACCACAGCACAACGTGCGAGCGCCCAGCCTTTACGGCCGTGCCGAAAAATTCTGGCACCATGACGATCAAGACCTGTGCCAGAATCAGATCGGCGAGTCCCAGTTCGCGGCGCAATACGCCGCCCCGAGCCTGCATTTCAGCTTCAACTGTGGCTAACGGGATGGCATCGCTGGTGGTCACGCGAGTTTTCAGTAGGCAGTATTTTTGTTCTCGGCGGGCTTCAGCAGCAGGTCCTGATAGTCGAAGCTGAAATCCGCGAGCGGTGAGACGGCTTGCATCTTTGCGCTGTCGATGGCCCCGTCCGCTTTCAAAGAAAACGTTACGAATGCGTCTTCAATCGTGCGTTGCCGCCAGTGGGCTTTGAATGTGTCGTATTGCCACGGCTGCAAATCGCCAATCATTCCCGGCGTGTGATCGAAGCCGATGGTCAGACTTCCGTTTTCCATCCGGATAGTGATTGGCCCATACCAGGCATCGTTGTAAATGCCAGTGTATTTCTCCATAGGAAGTGAAGGCTTGGAGTTTACATTGCGGGCACCCGCCGCTTTCCTCATGGCTTCAGCAGCGTCCTTTTCGTCTGTGTCCTTCACCGATTTGAATGCAGCGATCCAATCTGTTGGCGGAAGACTGAAATAGTGATCGAGGATGTGATACAGAATCGAATCGAACGCGCCATCCTCCTCTGCGTTGGTTAGCACTACTATGCCAAGATTTTCTTCCGGCACGAGCATCACCCGCGAAACGAATCCAGCAACTCCGCCCGTGTGCCCGACCAATTTGCGGCCGTGATAATCGCGCAGTGCCCAACCTAAAGCATAGTCGGCGAAGTTCGGCTTCAGTCCCGCTAACGGCGGAGCGTAATTGCCGATCGGCAGAATGGTCTGCGGCGTCCACATCTCTCGCGATCGCTCTTCGCTGAACAGCCGTCCATCGCGGCCGGCAAACTTGCCGTGATTGAGCTGCAGTTGCACCCATTTCGCCATGTCCGCGGCACAAGAGTTGATTGAGCCTGCCGGCCCCGCGTTATCGAGTGCTTCCAGCGCAATCACTTGCAGTTGGCCGTCGACGCGCGAGTGGGGGAACGCGTAGTCATCTCCGGGTTTGAATGCCGTGGTAGTCGTGTTGGAGTTCATCATTCCGAGCGGCACAAAAATATTTTGCCGAATGTAGCCGTCCCACGACGTGCCCGTGACTGCGGGGATAATCTGTCCCGCCGTCATGTACAGTAAATTGTCATATGCGTAGTGGCTACGAAAGCTGGATGCGGGCTTCATGAAGCGCAGCTTGTGAATGATCTCGTCGCGCGTATAGGTGGATTGCGGCCAGAACAGCAAATCGCCCTCCCCTAGGCCCATTCCGCTGCGGTGCGTGAGCAGGTCGCGGATAGTCATCTCGTGCGAGACATAGGGGTCGTACATCACAAATCCCGGCAAGCGCTGGTAAACCGGATCGTCCCAAGCGAGCTTCCCCGCATCTACCAGAGTCGCAAGAGCGGCGGTGGTAAACGCTTTTGTGTTCGATCCGATGCCGAACATGGTGTGCTCATCGACCGGCGTGGGATCGCCCAGCTTTCTGACACCATAGCCTTTCGCAACGAGAATCTTTCCATCTTTCACGATGGCCAGAGCCAAGCCCGGCACTTCAAACGTTTTCATCGCGCCTGCGACGTACGCGTCAAGATCGGCGGGAGGCGCCGTTAGCGCAGTTTGCGCTGCAACTGAGGGCAGGACAATGAGGGTACCCAAGAACGCAACGAGGATTCGGATGCAGGCACGAGACAGCCGTGAATGTGACATAGGTGGCCTCCGCGAGTGCAGCTTGCAAATGCTGCCATGCAAAGAATGACGCCCGCGATTAAAACACAGATAGGAAAAAACTCCGAGAAGATTGGCACGGCGATGGCGATGATGAGGCAATTGGGCGTGGATCACGTTATCATCCATCAAGGGCGCCATGGTCTCGCGAGAACACATTCTGTGGGAAGTTGATACGCAGGCCGATTTCATGCTGCCGGGGGGCAGGCTTTACGTTCCGGGGGCCGAGAAGCTATTGCCCAACATTCGCCGGCTTGCCGACGCTGCGCGCCGGGATCGCGTGTTCCTCGTGTCTCACGGCTGCTTTCATGCTCCGGACGATCCGGAGTTCAAAATATTCCCGCCGCATTGCGTTAAGGGCACTCCGGGCGCGGATTTCGTGCCCGAGGCGTTAACGTCCAGAATCTTGCGCGTGCCGAATGAACCGTCTGCCGTGATGCCCGAGGATCTGTTCAGCTATCAGCAGATTCTTCTCGAAAAGCAGACTCTGGATATATTTGAAAGCCTTCACGCCGAGACTCTTCTCCAGCGCCTCGGAGAGCCGGAATTCTTCGTCTTTGGAGTCGTAACCGAATACTGCGTGAGTCTGGCCGCAAAAGGCTTGCTTCAGCGTGGGCGGCGGGTCAGCATCGTAGAAGATGCGATAGAGACGCTGGATGCGACGGCCGGCGTCAAAGCCATGGCGGCCTTGGCCCAGCTTGGAGCCAAGGTCACCACGACCGACGCTGCAATTGCTTTGTTCTGAGCAAAGCGTGCGAATAAGGATCCAACAGGAATGTTCCCAGAATTAGTTTTAGTGATGGTCGCCGTGGTTATGCCGCCAAGTCCAATATTCCTTTTGTTCTCCGGGAGGAATCTTGCGGAAGTCGCGATGGGAGTCGCGATGGGTTTCCGTCGACCACTGATTGTAGTAGACGACTTCGTCGTGATTCCACACGTGATAGTCGGTGTAGTAGGGATCGTAAACGCGATAGTAGTGGTGTCCCCCGCAACCGAGTCCGAACACGGACAACGCCATAGCGGCGGCTAGACAGAGTTGACCTACGGGCAATAATCGAACAAGACTTCGTCCAACATGGCCATACCTGTTGTTCATGCTTGGAGCCTCCATATTCGGAACTTCACACAGATCATAGCTAAACTTAGTTGCCATACGGGTCGCGGGTGTTGGAAAGTGGATGCTTTTCTTTTCGCGATGGCAGTCCCTGCTTGTACGTAACTCGGTCCACAACCCCAGTGCTGTAGACAAACTCTAATGACACGGAGGATACGAATGGCAACCAAGAACAGCTCGGGCGGACGTAAGTATGGCAAGGCGGCAGGGAAAACAGTAGCCAGTGCGATGCGCCGAAAAAAGAAAGGTACGCTGAAATCAGGCAAAGGCGGTAAGGGCGGTACGGTAAAAAGCCGCAAGCAGGCGATCGCCATTGGACTCTCGGAAGCGCGCAAGAAGGGCGCGAAGGTTCCCAAAAAGAAATCGTCTTAAATCCGGGGGATGCCTCTCGGGTTCACTACGCCCCTGCGAGGTATACGTATCGGAGAATGAACAGGAGGGTGAGAATCCATATCAACAGGTTGATCTCACGAATCTTGCCCGCCGCGATCTTTACGACTGTAAAGGAAATCAGGCCCAGGCTGAGGCCGGTTGCGATGCTAAACGTCAGCGGCGTTGCGAGAATTGTAATAAAAGCCGGCACAGCCTCGCTGAAATCGCGCCACTGCACCAAAGCAATGGACTCCGACATTAACACGCCTACTACGATCAGTGCCGGCGCGGTCGCATAGCCGGGAATTGCCGCTGCCAGCGGCGAGAGAAACATAGCTAGCATAAACAGCGCGGCGACAGCGACATTGCTGAGGCCGGTGCGAGCTCCGGCGGCAACACCCGCGGCGCTTTCGATGTAACTCGTCACGGTGGATGTTCCGGTGACTGCGCCGACCATGGTTCCGACGGCATCCGCCACCAGGACGCGACCCACCCGAGGAATCTTGCCGTCGCGCATGAATCCGCCTTGCTCGCAGACGCCCACCAGAGTCCCTACGTTGTCGAACAGGTCCACGAAAAGGAAAGCGAAAGCAATTTCGAGCAAGCCGAGATGCTTCAATTCCCGAAAATCAAGTTGCAAGAACGTAGACGATGGATTCGGTATCGCGAATACCGCCGTAGGCCAGTGTGTGACGCCACGGAGGACTCCGAAAAGCGCGGTACCGAGGATGCCGAGCAATATCGCCCCATGAATCTTTCGCGCCATCAGGACCAAGGTGAGCACAAGTCCGAGGCATGCCAGTTGCACTTCCTTGTCGGCAAAGCTACCCAAACCGACAAACGTCGCCGGGTTGGCGACCACAATCTTGGCGTTACGCAAGCCGACAAAGGCGATGAACATGCCGATTCCTGCGGCGGTGGAATGCTTCAGGCAATCGGGTATACCGTTCACGATCTGCTCGCGAACACGCATGACCGTGAGTAACAGAAAAAGGCAGCCGGAACAGAAGACGACCGCCAGCGCCGTCCGCCACGGAACGTGCATCGACATCACTACCGAGTACGTGAAATAGGCGTTCAACGACATTCCCGGCGCCAATGCAATCGGATAATTGGCGTAAAGCCCCATCACTAAGGTTGCGATTGCCGCGGAAACGCAGGTCGCGAAGACCACCCCGTCCGCAGGCATTCCCGCTTGCGCCAGAATCTGGGGATTCACGACGACGATGTAGGCCATCGTGACGAACGTCGTCAGTCCGCCGAGCATCTCTTGTTTGAGGGAGGTCTGGTTCTCGGCGAGTTTGAAGTAGCGCTCGATCAATGCTGCGTCTCTGCCTCTCGAATCAGTAAACGATCTTGTCAGTTTTTTCCTGCCAGGCACGAAATCCCGCGCGCGCTTGCTCGCGCATCATCTGGATCGCCGGAATCTTACGCTCCATGAACGGCCGAGCGAGGTCGCTGTAGATCAGCGAATCATCAAATCCCGCCCTGGATGCGTCGGCGGCGTCGTTGGCAAACAAAATGCGCGCCAGCCGCGCCCAATAGATTGCGCCCAGGCACATGGGGCAGGGTTCGCACGAGGTGTAAATGTCGCAGCCGCGCAGCTCAAATACCCCAAGCTTTGCGCATGCCGCGCGAATCGCAAGCACTTCGGCGTGCGCCGTCGGATCATTGGTCGTAGTGACTTGATTCGCGGCTTCGGCAATGATGGCGCCGTCTTTGACGATCACGGCGCCGAACGGGCCACCGCCTCTGGACTCGACATTTTCAATTGAGAGTTGAATGGCACGCGCCATGAAGGGATTGTCCATGTGTTCGCTCTACGTCCTGGATTGAGTTTGCGGGCTCAGGGACTTGCGAATCGCGGCGTAACCGGGCTTGATAATCGAATAGATGAAACCGATGCGCTTGTCATAAGGCAGGAAAGCGCTCTTCATCGCGTTGATAGTGATCTTCTCGAAGTCATCCAGCGACAAGCCGAAAGTTTCCGCCGCGGCCTCGAATTCGCGAGTCATGGTTGTGCTGCTCATCAGTCGATTGTCCGTATTCAGTGTCACGCGGAATTTTTCCTGATAGAAAATCTTGAACGGATGTTCCGCCAGACTCGGTGTAGCTCCGGTGTGAACGTTGCTGATGAGGCAAATCTCCAGCGGAATGCGCTTGTCGAGAACATACTGCGCCAGGTCGCCGAGCTTTACCGCCTTTCCATCCATCACGGCAATGTCTTCGATCAGCCGGGTTCCGTGTCCAATGCGATGCGCGCCGCAGTATTGAATCGCCTGCCAGATCGATTCCTTTCCGTAGCCTTCTCCGGCGTGAATCGTAATGTTGAAATTTTCCCGCTGAATATAGTGGAATGCCGCCACGTGTTTCTTGGGCGGATAACCGCCTTCTTCCCCGGCGAGATCGAATCCGACCACTCCGCGCGCGCGAAAATCAACGGCCAGTTCCGCCATCTCCAGCGACACATCCATGCTGCGCATGGCGCAGATGATCAAGCCCGAAGCAATTCCGAAATCCTTGCGGCCTCGCTCCAGACCCTTCAAGACAGCCGATACCACCTGCTGGTGCGTTAATCCCTGCCGCGTATGAAATAGCGGTGCAAACCGGGTTTCGAAATACACTACACCGTCTTTGCTGAGGTCTTCGGCCTGCTCGTAAGCGACGCGCTCCAGAGCCGCTTCTGTCTGCATTACGGCGATGGTGTGCGTGAAGCCTTCCAGGTATTTAGCTAGACTTCCTTGATTTGCTCCGCGATGAAACCATTCGCCCAAGGCTTGAGCATCGACCGTGGGAAGTCCCGAGTAATCCACGTCTTTGGCGAGATCGATCACGGTTTGCGGCCGGAGCACGCCATCCAAATGCTCATGCAGCAGCACTTTGGGAAGGCTTTGCAATAATTGCCGGTCGAGTTTCATTTGAAGGCGTTCTCCCGCTCAGGTGATTCTCCCGAGAGAAGCGTGCAAAAACGTTGCACGATGATACACCCTTGATTCAAGTCAATTCTCTTGTGACCGTTCGGTGTTGGGAGTCTAGCCGCTGCCATGCACGGGAGCGTTTACTGTTTCTGCTGCGCTGGAACCGAGAATGTCCTGAAGTAGGCCGTGAGCGCAGCAATTATTTTGTTGTTGTACCCAGGATTACCGGGCATCTGCGCGTGCGGATTCTTTGCCTGAGGGTTGCGCACATAGGCGGCAAAGTAATCCGGCGACGCCGTGGCCCACGCCGAAAGCACCAGCCACGGACGACCTGCTTTCGTTCCGCCTTCCTTGCCATTGTTATGGCAGCGAAAACAGTTTTGCCGCGCGATCCAATAACCGTGTTGCACCGCTTCGTCGTCCGCGCCAGGACCGCGAGGCTTGATTGCTTCGAAGACTGTACTCTCATCGCGAAATTCGAGCCGCACCACTCCCCACGGGATCTGCGCTTCGTCTCCGTATGCCGAGACTTTAAAGCTGGGAAGAAACTTGCGATGCGAAATCATATACGGGCCCATATTCTGGCCGTGACCTTCCGCATCTTTCGGCCACGCCGCAGGCGGCTGTCCATTCACTTTTAGCACGAGTAGCGGCTGATGCGCGGCAATGTAGGCCTGCGGATAATTGGCGCGGTATTGATCGTCACAAACCGCCACTAGCATGTCCGATTTTGGCGCGGTTCCCAATTGTCGAATCAATTCTTCCAGAAGCACGCCGCTGACTTCTGTGGGGCCAGTGAAGTTCGCGTCGTTCTTCACAACAAAGGTCGTTTGCGGCAATGCCAGCAGATCGTCGCGAGTGATGTAGCGAGTGCTGCCCGGCGGAGACCCCGCGAGTTCGCCGCCCACTTCTAGATCGAGGGGCGATGCCCGCTCGGCGTGAAGCGTTAGCGCGGTAGCGAGTGTTTGGCCGCTCGCCGCTGTTTGCGCAGGCAAAGTTACGGCGAAAGAGAACGTAGCTGCAACAAGGATCATCCAACGGATTTGCATGGTCATATGGGCTCGCAGTTGGTCTGCCTACGTGTTCTGAATGCGCGAATGCCGCACGAAATCTAATGTGGCAACGGCCCGGCGCAATGTGTTCAGATTATTCCTGCCCAATATCCTCGTTCCACACTTCGGGATTCTTGCGGATGTATTCGCCCAGTAAAGCGACGCATTCGGGTGAATCGAGATCGACGATCTTGACTCCAGCCGAGCTCAGCCAATCGAGCCCTCCCTGAAAGTTGCGGCTTTCGCCAACGACCACGGTGCCGAAACCAAACTGCCGCACCAACCCGCTGCAATAAAAACACGGCGCCAGCGTCGTAACCATGATGAGCTTGCGGTAACTGCGCTGCCGTCCTGCGTTCCTAAAAGCGTCGGTCTCGCCGTGCAGGGAAGGATCGCCATTTTGCACGCGCCGGTTGTGTCCCGAGCCGATGAGGTTGCCATCGGAATCGAAGATCGCCGCACCGATCGGAATGCCTCCTTCCGCCTGTCCCTTGCGGGCTTCGGCTAAGGCAATTTCAAGCATCGCGGAATAATCGAGGCTGCTCATTCGCTGCTGTTAAGCATGTTGCGCCCTGCCCGTCAGGTCAATGCGCGATCCAGGTGTACATAACCACCGTCGACGAAAAGCAATTGTCCCGTCGTGTGACCAGATTTCGCAGAGATCAAAAACAGCGTGGTTGAAGCAATTTCCTCGGGAGTAGTCATCCGTTTCTCCAGCGGAATCTTCGAGAGAATGGTTTGTAGCTTCGTTTCGGGATCTTCGAACGTGTCCAGCCATTGCCGATAGAGTGGAGTCATCACTTCGGAAGGAACGACCGCATTCACACGAATGCCGTAGTCGAGCAACTCCACAGCCCATTCGC
The DNA here is from genome assembly GCA_049584475.1 of Candidatus Sulfotelmatobacter sp. Lineage (GTDB taxonomy): Bacteria > Acidobacteriota > Terriglobia > Terriglobales > Acidobacteriaceae > Sulfotelmatobacter. Next base: position 37,194 of record JBAUXX010000002.1, read on the forward strand.
GAGTGAGCGCGAGTATCGCACCCTTAGACGATGCGTAGCCCGACGTTCCGCCTTGTCCAGTCAGAGCTGTCTTCGAACTCACGTTAACGATTGTTCCGCGCGTCCCTTTCAAATGCGGCAGCGTGTAGTGTGCCATGTTGTAGTAATGATGAAGATTGCGATTCAGAGAAGCGACGTATTCCTGCGGAGTGCCATGCTCCAGGCCGACTTTGTCGTTGATTCCAGCGTTGTTCACGAGCGCATCAATGCGGCCGTGATCGTTGATGGTTTGCCCGACGGCTTGTGCACAAATCTCAGGAGTCGAGACGTCGGCGAGAATCAGCCCACAAGCCCTTCCTCCTTTCCGCAGATCGCTCTGCAAAGCTCCGGCCGCATCGGCGTCGCGATCGAAAATGACAGGAATCGCACCCTCGTCACAGCAACCACGAACAATGGCTGCGCCGATTCCTTTTGCTCCCCCGGTGACGATGATCACTTTGTCTTTCAGTTGAAGATCCATGCGTCAGCCCCGGAGGTTGAAGAAGCCGCCATCTATCGGATAATCCACGCCGGTAATGAACGACGCCTCGTCCGAGCACAAAAACAGCGCGAGCTTCGCCACTTCCTTCGGCTCTCCCATTCTGCCAATCGGCTGCGATTGGGAAAGCTTCTCGAACATTTCCTGCTCACGTCCGGGATAGTTCTTCGCCAAATAGCCGTCGACAAAAGGAGTATGAACCCTTGCCGGAGAAATACAATTGCAGCGAATGCCATACGGCAGATAGTCGCGGGCCACCGAGTAGGTCATCGCAATGACGGCCCCTTTGCTCGTCGAGTACGCGAATCGATCAGCCAGTCCTGATGAACCTGCGGTAGACGCCATATTCAAAATAACTCCGCCGTTCTTCTTCATATGCCCTACGCTGGCGTGCAAACAGTTGTAAAAGCCCTTCACATTCACACGTAAGACGCGATCAAAGTCTTCCTCGGTCGTGCTCTCGACCGTTCCGATATGCGAGACTCCGGCATTGTTGACGAGAATGTGAATCCGCTCGCGACGGAAGATGGCATTGAATGTTGCCTGGACTTGCGCGAGGTCTGTGACATCGCAGGCGTGAACTGTCGCATCGCCGCCGGCCTGTACGATTTTCTCGCGGGTTCCTGAGCCGTGCTCCTCGCTAAGTTCCAAAATGCGAATGTTAGCACCGTGCGCCGCGAACTCGAAAGCAATCGCCCGTCCAATGCCGCTGCCGCCTCCGGTAATCACGGCGACTTTGCCGTTGAACGCGAACTCCCGCGCAGATTCGTTTTGAATCTTCAGAGTGAGACGCCTCGCTTCCAGGGGATGAAATCTTCTTGGCCCTTCACCTCTGCTTTTGTGCGAACCTCACCGCTGGCAACAGAGACCACAAAATCCAAAATCTCTTCGCCCATCTGCTGGATCGTTTTGTCTGCCGCAATCATGCCGCCGGTATCGATGTCGATAATGTCGTGCATGCGCCGGGCGAGATCGGAATTAGTCGAAAGCTTGACGACTGGCGCAATGGGATTGCCGGTTGGTGTGCCGAGGCCCGTCGTAAACAGCACGACGCTGGCTCCCGCGCCCACCTGTGCGGTTACACACTCGACATCATTACCGGGAGTGCATTGCAGATTCAGTCCCCGCGCCATTGAGTATTCGGCGTAATCCAGTACCGCCACAACAGGTGACGTTCCACCCTTCTTAGCAGCGCCAGCAGATTTCATGGCATCGGTCAAAAGGCCGTCGCGAATGTTCCCAGGCGAAGGGTTCATATCAAAGCCTGATCCGACGGCTCGCGCTCTCGCCGCATAATCTCGCATCAGCTGAATGAAGCGTCCGCCAACCTCTTTATTCGTAGTGCGGTTGATAAGATCCTGCTCCACGCCGCACAGTTCCGGGAATTCCGACAGGATTGATCTACCCCCCAACGCGGCGAGAAGATCGGAAGTGTGTCCGATGGCCGGATTTGCAGAAATGCCGGAGAATCCGTCCGACCCTCCACACTTCAAGCCTACACACAAATCTGATAGCGGCGCTGGCGCCCGGCGCGCCTTGTCGGCCTTGGCCAATCCAAGAAATGTTTTCTGGATCGCTTCAGAAAGCATGGCAGCTTCGGAGCCGCTTTTTTGCTGCTCCAGAATAACAAGCGGCTTGTCAAAGTCAGGATCGCGCTTGCGAATTTGCTCCCGCAGAATCGAGATTTGCGCGTGCTGGCAGCCGAGGCTGAGCACCGTTGCCCCCGCAACATTGGGATGATGAATATATCCGGCAATCAGCGCGCACAGGTTGTTGGAATCTTCGCGTGTCCCGCCGCAGCCGCCTTCGTGCAGCAGGAACTTAACTCCGTCGACATTTTCGAAGAGCTTCGGTGGCCTGAGGGCGGGACGGTCTTCGGACAGATTATAATTATCGATCTGATCGGCGTTGCCCCGGCGATACAATCTCGCAATCTCCGCAACCTGACGACGATAGATCTGCGGCTCTGCAAAGCCCAATTCTTCTTCCAATGCCTGCTTCAAAACCCGAATATTCTTGTTCTCGCAGAATACCAGCGGAACGACCAGCCAATAATTTCTGGTTCCTACCTGGCCATCCGAGCGATGAAATCCGAGGAATGTCTTTCGTTTCCATTCGGAAACGTCAGGCGCCGTCCAGTGAAATTCGCCGGTCTTATCGTGAAAAGCGGAGGCTTGATGCAGAACGTTATTTGTTGTCAACAGATCGCCGACCCGTAGCGCCGTAGCGGCTTTTCCCACGAGAACGCCGTACATGATCACGTTCCCGCCTTCAGGAATTTGCTGAATCGCGAACTTGTGTTTCGCCGCCACCCGCGACTTGAGGAGGTAGCGCTCGCCCTCAAAGATGACAGGCGTGTCCGCCTGCAAGTCCTGCAAAGCAACCAGGACGTTATCTCGCGGATCGAGTTTGAGCACTTCTCGAGGCATGACGCTTAACGGGCGCGGCTAACTGGCGGCTATTGTAAAACAGAATCCAACGAGTCTTCTTCCACTAAGGCAAGCGCCAAAACCTTTGCGCGTTGCCTCCAAGCACCGCTTCGCGCGCTGCGGGATAATGCTGATTCACGTAGTCTTTCACCAGATTCAACGTTCGCGCATAGAATCCAGTCACCAGACACACCGGCCAATCCGAACCCGCCATCAGGCGATCCGTTCCAAACGCCACAAAAGCGACGTCCAAATATGGAAAAATGTCTTCTGGCTTCCAATGCCGCCAATCGGCCTCCGTCACCAACCCCGAAAGCTTGCAATAGACATTGGGAAATTCCGCGAGTTTCCTTATTCCATCGGCCCACGATTCAATGTTACCGCTCTTAATCGGCGGTTTGGCCAAGTGATCCAAGACAAAACGCTGGCGGGGAAATTGCTGGACAAACTGAGCCGCTACCGGCAAATGTTTCGTGTAAATCAAAATATCGTAAGCCAGATCAAATTCTTCAAGAGTTGCGATGCCTCGCTGAAAGTCCGGCCGCAACAGGAATCGATCATCCGGTTCGGTCTGAACGATGTGGCGAATCCCTACGAGCTTAGGGTTCGCCGCAACGTCCTTTAGTTGTAAGCGCACGTCATCGGCGAGTAGGTCAACCCAACCAACCACTCCGGCGATAAATGGCGATTGCCCGGCCAACTCAAGAAGCCATCTTGTTTCCTCGAGAGTTTGTCGCGCCTGAACTGCAACACACCCTTGCATTCCGCTGTTATCGAGTTCGGGCTTTAGATCTGCGGGCAGAAAGTTACGGCGCAGTGCGCCCATGGACTCGTCGATCCACTCGTATTCGTGAGGGTCGTAGATCCAGAAGTGCTGGTGAGCGTCAATACGCATGGGGAGAAATCCGAAAGCCGTTCTCAAACATTACCTCGCGCGTACGCTGCATTCGGTTGACACAAACGCGCCGGTCCAATAACTTTCACACGAACAATTATGCGTTACCGTATGTTGGCGTTGTGATTCCGTCAATCCGGAGATCTGCAATGTGGCGAATGATTCATCTTCCCCTGGTCTCGTGTGCGATAGGGCTATTCCTCATTCTTACTACCATAATCGCTCGCGCTGCCGAACCGTATGAGGTGATTGTCGAGCGAGGTGTGACGGCCAGGATGCGCGACGGCGTCATTCTACGCGCCGATATTTACCGCCCAAAAATGGAAAATAAGTTTCCGGTTCTGCTGCAACGCACGCCATACAACAAGGACAACAGCGTGAGTTTCGGAGTGCGAGCCGCGACTCGCGGGTTCGTCGCCATCGTGCAGGACGTCCGCGGTCGCTATTCTTCCGATGGCGAATGGTACGTCTTCAAACATGAGTCCGAGGATGGTTACGACTCCGTTGAATGGGCCGCGGCCCTTCCATATTCCAACGGCAAGGTTGGGATGTGGGGCGGTTCGTATGTGGGAGCGACGCAAATGCTGGCGGCAATCGCCCATCCTCCTCACCTGGCCGGAATTTGTCCCGTGGTTACGGCCAGCAATTATCACGATGGCTGGACCTACCAAGGCGGCGCTTTTGAACAATGGTTCGACGAGTCGTGGACCTCCGGTCTTGCGGAGGACACTCTTACCCGCGCGGTCACGCAAAATACGAATGCTCTGCCCAACGTCTCGAAGCTACCTCTTAACAGCTATCCGCTCTTTAATCTTCCGGAATCCCCTGCCTCGGTTTATTCGACGTCTGCACTCGCGCCCTATTTCCTTGATTGGCTGGCTCATCCCAGTTACGACAATTATTGGAAACGCTGGTCCATCGAAGAACACTATGCCGAGATCAACGTTCCCGCATTAACTGTAGCCGCGTGGTATGACATTTTTCAGGGCGGATCCCTGCGCAACTTTGCTGGCACCCGAGCGCACGGCGGAGATGTGGCGCGTTCGAACCAGCGGTTGGTAGTCATTGTGGGTGGGCACGCCGGAAACGGCCGGAAAATTGGCGAGGTTGATTTTGGTCCGGCGGCGGCTCAGTACGACGAAGGCGAACTCACGCTTAGTTGGTACGAATATCTTTTCAAGGGAATTCAAAACAATTTCGCCAGAGAGAAACCAGTCAAAATCTTCGTGATGGGGCGGAACGAATGGCGCGAGGAAGATGACTGGCCCTTGGCCCGCGCTCATAGCACAAAATATTTTCTCCACTCAGAAGGAAGCGCAAACTCGTTGCGTGGCAATGGAAGCCTTTCTCCCGTCCCTCCACATTCCGAATCGCCGGATCATTATGTTTACGACCCTTCGAATCCCGTTCCCACGATTGGCGGTCCGCTTTGCTGCGACAGCGGGCACTTAGCGCCGGGGCCGCGCGATCAGCGGCTGGCGGAAGGCCGCGACGACGTTTTGGTTTACTCTACCCCAGCATTTGCGCGGGACACGGAAATCACGGGGCCGATCAGCCTTGAGCTTTTTGCAAAGTCTTCTGCTGTGGACACGGATTTTACGGCCAAGTTAGTGGATGTTTGGCCCGATGGCTTCGCGCAAAATTTGACGGAAGGAATCATACGTGCGCGCTATCGCGATTCGCAGGAAAAACCAACTCTTCTGAATCCCGAACAGACCTACAAGTTCATCATCGATTTGTGGTCGACCAGCAACGTGTTTCTCAAAGGACACGTGCTGCGACTGGAAGTTTCCAGCAGCAATGTTCCTCGCTTCGATCGCAACCTCAACACGGAAGAATCGGCGGGTGAGGGGCAGAATTTCGTTTCGGCTACCAATACGATCCTCCACGACTCTGAACATCCCTCGGCGCTGGCGTTACCCATTATTGCTGCTCCTTAGGAACACTTTGCTACTTCCAGCGTAGATCGGCGAATCATGAAGGGCATTGCAGTAAACGTTATCTTCGGGTAAATTTGAGAACCCAAAGGGGTACATGATCCTCATGGCTTCGACTTCCAGACGGCGATTCTTGCGCCAAACTGCAACCGTCGGGCTCGCGTGCTCGGCGAACCATTTTTTTCGCACTCCCCTTTGGGGCCAGTCCTCACCTGCTTCGGCGGGTGGACCGATTCGAATCTTCGTCGACACACGGCGCACCATCGGACCGATTGACCGCAATCTCTTCGGCTCGTTCCTGGAGCATCTCGGCCGTGCCATCTACGAAGGCATTTACGATCCTGGCTCGAAGCTCGCCGACAGCAATGGTTTCCGCAAAGACGTCATGGATCAGGTACGAGAGATGGGCGTGCCTATCATCCGCTATCCGGGAGGCAACTTTGTTTCCGGCTACAACTGGCTCGATGGCGTTGGTCCTAAGCAAGATCGTCCGCAGGTTCTGGACAAGGCGTGGAACTCGCTCAACTCCAATCAATTCGGCACCAATGAGTTCATGGCTTGGGCACGTGCCGTAGGAACTCAACCGTTGATGGGCCTGAACCTGGGAACTGGTACGGCGGAAGAGGCGGCAGCGCTGGTGGAATATTGCAACGTCGAAAAAGGCACGCGCTGGAGCGATCTGCGGCGCAAGCACGGCGTTGTCGACCCTTACCAAGTCGATCACTGGTGCCTGGGTAACGAAATGGATGGTCCCTGGCAAATCGGGCACATGACCGCGAACGAATATGGTTACAAAGCCGCGGACGCCGCGCGGCAGATGCGCTACGTCGATCCTTCGCTGAAGTTGGTGGCGTGCGGATCGAGTGGACCGGCCATGCCGACCTATCTCGAATGGGACAGGGAAGTGCTCGAACAATGTTACGACTACGTGGACGCGCTTTCACTGCACCGCTATGTCGGCAACACTGCAGATGAAACGGGCAATGACAGCGCGAAATATCTGGCGTTGAACTTGACCATGGATCGTCAGATTGAAGAGACATTGGCGGTCTGCGACCTGGTGCGCGGACATAAGCGCTCACCGAAAAAGCTTTGGCTGTCGTTCGATGAATGGAATGTCTGGTATCGGGCTCGCACTGGCGATGCGACGAATGGACACCGGCAGGAAGCGCCGCACTTGCTGGAGGAAGTTTATAACCTGGAAGATGCTCTCGTAATCGGCGGAATCATTAACACTTTGTTGCGCCATGCAGATCGCGTGAAGATTGCGTGCCTGGCGCAGTTAATCAACGTAATCGCCCCGATCATGACGAATGCGAACGGCTTGTTTCTTCAGCCGATTTTCTATCCCTACAACTGGGCTCTGCAATATGCACGCGGGGCGACACTCGAAGTTTTCGTCGAAGCTCCTTCCACTTACGAGGTTGCCGGGATGGGCCGCGTTTCTCATCTGGATGTGACTGGCAGCTTTAATGTGGAAGATGGCAAGCTCTCGTTATTCCTGCTGAATCGCGATTTGTCCAAGCCACATCAGGTCGAAATCAATTGGGAGGGCGCGTCAGGCGCGCGTTTACTGGTATCGTCCGTGCTCACTGGAGACGACTTGAAGGCCGTGAACAGCTTCGAATCGCCGAAGAAAGTTATGCCGCAAGCTACAGGCAAAATCTCTACTGGCGCGGGTCGCGCGACTATAGAATTGCCCCCACATTCGTATTCGGTATATCAGTGGGCGACGTAGGTTTGGCGCACAGGTAGAACGCCGCTGCTGCGAGGAAGAGCCATGCATTCGCGAAGTTTTATGCAGATCCGCAGTCTGCTATTCCTCTGCGTAATTGTCTACGCACGAAACCTGATCTCGCAGGCAACACCGGCAAGAACAAAATCAGAATCGGCAACATCATTGGCCCTGACTCCGCCCATGGGTTGGAACAGTTGGGATGGTTATGGCACCACGATCAAAGAAGATGAGTTCAAGGCAAACGCTGACTGGTTCGCCAAGCACCTGAAGCCATTTGGTTGGCAGTACGTTGTCGTCGACATGGAATGGTTCGTTACCGATCCGATTGCCGAAGGCAATTCGAAGAATGCGCATTACAGCCTCGATCAGTACGGCCGCTACACGCCCGCCGAGAATCGCTTCCCATCGTCGCTCAACGGCGCCGGATTTAAGCCATTAGCCGACTATGCGCACTCGCTCGGCCTGAAGTTTGGAATTCATATCCTTCGCGGCATTCCCAAGAAAGCCGTGGAAAAGAATCTGCCAGTCGCCGGATCGCCTTACCATGCCGCCGCTGCCGCGGATACGTCTGACACTTGTCCCTGGAATTTCGACAACTACGGGCTCGACCCTCACAAGCCGGCCGCGCAGGCTTACTACGACTCAATCGCACGCTTGTACGCGACTTGGGAAGTCGATCTGATCAAAGTGGATTGCATTGCCAGTCGCCCGTATAAAGGCGATGAAATCCGAATGCTCAGCGAAGCCCTCAGAAAAACTGGAAGGCCGATTGTGCTCAGCCTTTCGCCGGGCGCTGCGCCTCTCGATAAAGTCGACGAGATGCGGCAGTACGCGAATATGTGGCGCATATCCGATGACGTTTGGGATCTGTGGCACAGCACAGTTCCTTATCCGCAGGGATTGGGAGATCAGTTCGCGAACGTTGCGAAATGGGCCGGTCTGGCCCAGCCGGGCCATTGGCCCGACGCGGACATGCTGCCACTCGGAAGACTTGGTCCTGCGCCCGGCTGGGGCGCGGCCCGAAACACGAAGCTTTCGCGCGATGAGCAACGCACTCTGGTTACGCTGTGGTGCATCTTTCCTTCACCACTTATGATTGGCGGCGATCTTCCTTCCGCAGATGATTGGACACTTTCGCTGTTCACCAATCCCGAAGTCCTTGCTGTAGATCAGCATTCGACGGGAAACCATCCTGTGATCAATACCGAAAAAACCGTCGCATGGCTGGCACAGTCCACCTCGGGAGATGACAAGTATCTTGCAATCTTCAATATCAGCGAGTCGACCGAAGCGCTTCGCTACGATTGGAAAGAGCTCGGGCTCACCGGAAAAGCGTATAAGCAGCGCGATCTCTGGCAACGCAAGGATCTGGATTCGGCTGGCTCGATGACGGTGACTTTGCAACCGCACGGGAGTGTGCTGTATCGTTTGACTCCGGTTCAATAGCCTACCTGCAGGTTTTCCGCGGGTTTGTCGAAGGAAACTATGCACGTTCCATTGGCGCAGACGAACGCGCTAGCGCAGCGGCCGCAACGCGACCACACGCTATTTCCTGCTGGTCAGCTTGTTCCGTTCGCCCTGGTAACCGTGTTGTTCTTTCTCTGGGGCATTCCCAACAACCTGAATGACGTGTTAATCCGCCAGTTCATGAAATCCTTTGCTATCACGCGATTTCAGGCTGGGCTTGTACAGTCGGCATTTTATCTGGGTTATTTTGTCCTGGCCATGCCCGCCGCTCTGCTGATGAGGCGAGTCGGTTACAAGGCGGGAATCGTCATCGGCTTGCTCCTGTTTGGCACCGGATGTTTTCTATTCTGGCCCGCCGCGCTCGCGGGTCGTTATGAATTCTTTCTTTGTGCTCTGTTCGTGATTGCCAGCGGCCTATCGTTTCTGGAAACTGCGTCAAATCCTTTTATCGCTCAGCTCGGTGATCCTGACACCTCCGAAAGACGGTTGAATTTCTCCCAGGCTTTCAACCCTATAGGCGCCATCACCGGAGCGCTTATCGGCACTGTATTTATCTTTTCCGGTATTGAACTGAGCCCGCAGGAAATTGCCGCGAAGCAAGCTCAAGGTCTGTACGAAGCCTATCTGCGAACGGAAACACTGCGCGTCATCAAACCCTATCTGGTCATCGGGGCCGTAGCGATCTTCTGGGCAATTCTGATCTCGCGCACGAAGTTTCCCACGATTCAGAGCGAACATGAAGCCAGCAAAGGCGATCACGGCCACTTCGCGGAACTATTTCGCTATCCTCATTTCTTATGGGCCGTTGTTGCGCAGTTTCTATACGTTGGTGCGCAGGTGGGGACCTGGAGTTATTTCATCCAATACGTTCAGGAATCGACGCATCAGCCGGAAAAAATCGCCGGCTATTTCCTGACGGGTACCCTTGCAGCCTTCGGCGTGGGAAGGTTCGCTTCCGCCTACCTCATGCGTACGATTGCGCCGAACAAGCTCATGGGCGCGTACAGCGTCGCCAACATCGTGCTCGTTTCCTTCGGAGTTCTGTTCCCTGGGTGGTTCGGTTTGTGGTGCGTGTTTCTCACCAGCTTCTTTATGTCGCTGATGTTCCCCACAATCTTCGCGCTGGGATTGAAAGGCCTGGGGCCGAACACGAAAATCGGCGGATCGCTTCTGGTGATGGCAATCGTAGGCGGTGCCGTCCTGACTCCAATCATGGGGCTCATTTCCGAACAACTCCACAGCATCGCCTGGGCCTATCTGGTTCCGCTCGTCGCTTACGTGTTCATTGCGCTGTATTCTTTCTTCGGTTCCCGGCAGAGTGTTGCAACAACTTGAAACTAAAATCGCAGAAAAGGGTGCCCTATGTTTTGTTTGCGACGCGGCTGGCTTTGCTTGATTTCAGCGATCTTCATTGCGCTGCCGGCGTTTTCGGTCTTCGCTCAGACACCAGCCGCCGATGCCCCGACTGCTGACCAAACCCCACAGGATATCGATCAAACCTGGCAAAAGGCCAGCTCGAAATACGATGGGACCCGCAACGCTATCCTCCAAAATGTCGATCGCGTTAACAGCGACGGCCCGTTTCGTCCAGACTGGGAGTCGCTGGAGGCCTACAAAGTTCCCGACTGGTACAAAGACGCGAAATTCGGAATCTTCATTCACTGGGGCGTATATTCCGTCCCCGCCTTCGGCAGCGAATGGTATGCGCGGTTGATGTATCTCCAGGGTTCGGATGAATACAAGCATCACATCGCGAACTATGGGATGCAGGATAAATTCGGATACAAAGATTTCATTCCTTCATTCAAAGCGGAAAAGTTTGACCCTGCGGCGTGGGCTCGTCTCTTCAAAGAATCCGGGGCGAGGTATGTGGTTCCGGTTTTCGAGCACCATGACGGCTTCGCCATGTACGATTGCGGCCTTTCCGATTGGACTGCGGTGAAAATGGGGCCGCATCGTGATTTATGGGGCGACTTGGCAAAAGCGGTTCGCGCGGAAGGATTGCATCTTGGTGCGTCGTCTCATCGCGTGGAACATGATTTCTTTTTGGGGGTTGGCCGTACGATTCCTTCCGACATCAATGATCCGCAATACGCTGAGTTCTACGGACCGGCGCATCTATGGGTCGAAAATATAAACAACACGCCGCTCTCCGACGACTTCACTTTCGTTTCCAAGGCATGGACCGATGACTGGCTTGCCCGTTCGGCAGAGATCGTAGAAAAGTATCATCCGGAAATAATGTATTTCGACTGGTGGATCGGGCAGTCTTCGGTGCGCGAAGATCTTACGCGCTTTGCTTCGTTTTATTACAACGAGTCCATGAAGCAGGGCGGGGCGGTTGGGGTGATCAATTACAAGGACTATGCAATGCAGGAGCAATCTGCGGTGCTGGACATCGAGCGAGGGCAGTTATCCGGCATTCGTCCGCTCTACTGGCAGACCGACACTTCCGTCAGCAACAAATCCTGGGGCTTCATTGAGAACGACACGTTCAAATCGCCGGAGTTCATTATTCATCAGTTGATCGATATCGTCAGTAAGAACGGCAATCTGCTTTTGAATATTGGCCCGCGATCAGATGGAACGATTCCTGAAGAAGTGCAGCAGGTACTACGCGAAGTGGGTGCATGGCTGAAGATCAACGGCGAAGCGATCTACGGCACACGAGCGTGGAAAATATTTGGCGAAGGTCCCACGAAAGTGACCGAAGGCTCGTTTCACGACACTGACACGCATCCATACACCGCCGAAGATTTTCGCTTCGCCAGGAAAGGCAACACGCTCTATGCCATTGAACTGGGCCGGCCGGCGAATCGAGAAGCCGTCATCCATTCGCTGGATGCGGCAGTAGGACATGCCAAGATAGCATCCGTCGCTTTGCTTGGGTCCGATGCGAAGCTGGCGTTCGAGCAGCGAGAAGATGGATTGCACATTCAACTGCCGGAGCAGATGCCAGGCAAGTATGCATATTCGTTCCGCATCCAATTCGAATAATGCTTATGATCGCGGGCTGCTTGGCAGCCTAGTCGCCGGGTGCGGAGCGACCTTCCGGAATTCATAAATCTGAATTGCAGGGATGTTTCTGACGACTTCGAAGATGTTTTCTTTGCCTGCCTTGGCGAAGATCGGATACTCCGACTCTTCAAAGGCGAATTCGCGCAACTCGTCGCAATCGAGTCCATGCGATTGAAAGCATGAAATAACGTGTTCAGTGAGGTAGCTCACAGTTTCAATCTGCACGGCACTTCGGTCGTCCCGAAAGCCGGGCCTCCAACCATTGGCGTAAGCGTGAGGATGCATTTCCGAAATTACAATTCGCCCTTGCGATTTCATTACTCGCGCCAGCCCGCGCGCCATCAACTCCAGAGGTTCGATGTGATTCAGCGCGAAAGAACAGACGGCAAAATCGAATGCGGAATCCCGGAAGGGAAGTCGCAGACAGTCAGCGAGCACAATCCGCGAACTGGTCGCATCTTTTCTCCGGGCGATTCTGAGCATTGCTGCCGAACAGTCGATCCCAACAACCGAGGCGGCGCCTAGCCTCAACAACTCGGGCAGCCATCGTCCGGTGCCACAGGCGAGATCGAGAACCTGTTTCCCGCGGAGATCGGGAAGAATATGTTTAATTTGACGTTCTTCGAGAGCGAGGATCGGGTTCGGAGTCCTGTCGTAGGTCCGAGCCCAGCGCTCATAGCCTTCCGCCACACCCACGCATTCACCCTTGAAGGTTGAGGCGACAGATGTCTTCACTTTGCTGCCCACAACCGGTGGTCGTGTTCTTCCGCGAACAGGCGGTTCACAAGCTCTCTGCTTTGGGTTTCCGCAAGGCGATCATCTGCTGGGTCCACTTCAGCTCCATTGGGGCGGAATAGATTCCGAGCTGGTATCTCCAGCTACTGAGAGCCTTGAGCGCAAACCGCCCCCAGCTTGGCAGCCGAATGTCCTGTGCCGTGGGCCAGCGGGAAGATACGACAAGCTCAAAGTTGTCGATCAATTGCTTGGTCGTGGGTTTGAGCCACGGAGTCTTCGGATCCTTCTGCGTGGCAAAGCGCTGCCAACGTTCGGTCGCCCACTCGTCGGGAGTTTCAGGAAACTTAAAATGACCTTCCAGCCCACCATACATTTGAGCACGCTGCGGAACCGGTGTGTAGTGCTCAACAACGATCTCGGAATCCGGATTCAGTTGCTTAAGTTGGCGAATGAACTTGATGCAATCGCGCGTGTCGCCCTCGGGGTCCTGGGGATTTCCGAAGATAATGGAAAATTCGGGGATGATGCCAAAGCGGCGAATGCGCGAGGCGAGGGCCAGCGTGTCTTCGGCATGAAGGTCTTTGTTCATTTCCTTCAACACCTTGTCTGAACCTGATTCAGCGCCAAAGAAAATCATGGCGCACCCGGCGCGGCGGATCGCTTCGAACGTCGCATCCGAGTAACTCATCATGATGTCCGTCCGAGCCTCGCACCACCAGCGCATGTTCAAGGGAGCAATTCGATCAGCCAGTTCTCGCGCATGATCTTCGCGCAGGCAAAAATTATTGTCATAAAACTGGATGGAATCGACGCCATAAGAATTGGACAAGTGACGAAGAATCTGTTCCGTGCGCGCAGGAGCCTCTAGTTTTTCCCGGCTGCCGGAAAAGGTGACCACACCACAGAAATTGCAGCGAAACGGACAACCGATGCTCGCCTGGTGCACCGCAGTCCTGCGGCCTAGAAATGTGGGCAAGAGGTATTTCTCAGCCGGAATACGGTGGTAAGGATAATAAGGAAAGTCATCGAGCTTTTTGAAAGGCCGTTCCGGGTTATGCTGCTGGGCGTTGGTCGAGTCTTTGTAAGAAAGACCTGCAATGTCTTTCAAGTCTCGCCGTTCCCTCAGCGCTTCGAGCAGTTCGAGGAATGTCTGTTCTCCCTGGCCCCGCACTGCAAAATCCACATAGGTCGCATTCAAAGTTGCCTGCGTGTAGTTCGACGCAAAGTAACCGCCCCAAACAACAGGTACAGTCGGGAATAACCTGCGAACCTCGCGGCAACTCGCCACGGCGCCAACGGTCTGCGGCCCGGGCATCACAGTGACGGCCAAAAGCTCCACCACATGCTCACGCATGAGCGCCAGAAGAGTCTCAGTAGGTTGCGGATCGAGGTTGCCGTCCACGATCGCGAACTCTTCGTGTCCTTCAAGGACCGCCGCAATCGCCAGGATCGACAGGGGAAATCGTCGATTGCGAAACTTGGTCGCTTTCGGATTGTAGAGAACGATCATAGTTGCCGATCATCAGATCGCGCTGTCGAAGATTATCTTGGCTCGATCAACCGACGCTGGCATTATTTCAGCAGCTCGTCGCGGTTTCCGGTCCCATCATCTTGGCGTCCACGCTGGGCTTGGGAAGCTTTACGATATTTTTCAACTGCCGATTCAGCCAAAGCTCGACGGGGAAACGGTAGAAATCGTGATTCAGCCTGACGCGCGCCGGGTACGCCGTGAGGTGTTGAATAGCTTTGGCAAAGCGGCCCGGCCCGTTTGCCGCAATAGGAGCGCGATCAAACGCAATTCGCAGATAGTCGCGCATGGTTTGCACGCGCTGGTGGTCTTTTCCGTTGAGCCAGGGCAGCACGGTGTATCTGGGGAAATAATTCACCCAGTCTTCGAGCGTCTTTGGCACGTCGATGCCGAGCGACGCGGCCTGATGGAAAATCGGAGAGCCGGGATAGGGAGTGAAGATGTTCGTCCAAAATTCCGCTCCCGGAAACTTCTGACAGATATCCATCATGAAGTTGACCGTCTCGCGCCGCTCCTTGTCGCCTTCTCCTGGATACCCAAAAATGATGTTGAAGGACGGAATCACGCCCGCTTTCACGCAACGTTCGGTGGATTCGTAGATGTCCCCCAGCACCTGGAAGTCTTTATTCATAAGCTTCATCACGGTGGGAGAAGCAGTCTCGATACCCTGACAAATCTGATGTAGGCCGGAGCGGCGCAGCAGCGTTAGCTCGTCCACGCTCAGGCGCGCCGTGAGGTTGGTTGTAGCTTGAACGCTCCACTTGAAGCTGGCGCCTTTGCGAATCAGACTTTCCGCGATTTTCAGCGACCGCGGGAGATCGACCAGAAAGTTGTCGTCGGCCATCCACAACAAATCGAGCCGGTAACGTCGCGTCAGGTCGATCGTTTCTTCCACGACTTGTTCCACCGGCAACGAATTCCACTTCCGCCCGTAGACCCCCGCATTGGTGCAATAGGAACAGTTGAAAGGACAAGCGAGACTCGAGACATACATGGTCCAGCGGCGGCCGCACACGCGCTCATAAGCGTCGAAATCCGCCAGTTGATAGGCTTTGGCGGGCATCTTGTCGAGAGTTTTTAACGGCCGCTCCGGAGTGAGATGAAGTTTGCCATCGCGTTTGAATCCAATCCCCAGCACATCATCCAATTCGCTGCCGTCCTGAAGATGCCGGACAACCTCAAGCATGCTGTCTTCGCCCTGGGCGCGGACAATGATGTCCACGTAAGGCGCTTCCAGCGTCTGGCCCGGCAGAAGCGATGGATGCCAGCCGCCGAGGATGACGGGAAAATCCGGATCCCATTTCTTTACCGCCTTGGCGAGATCGACGGTGTCGCGAATCATAGGACCGGTCACCACGGAAATGCCAAGACACAGCGCATCCCGCAGTTCTTCCAGAACTCGCTTCTTAAAGTCTGGCGTGATGGTGGAATCGATGATCTTGATCTCGTATCCGGCATTCAACAGCGGCGTCGAAATCGCCAGGATTCCGAGGGGCGCAGTTGCTTCGATGCTGGAAAACGACGGAACAAAGAAGACGATCTTCTTAGAAGACTTCACGCGATCACCTTTTCGGGTCTTTCGTTGTCGCCGGGTTGTTCAAGCAATTGCCACACAATACGTACGCGGCTCCACGAGAAGCAGAACCGCTCCAATGAAAACTGAAGAATGAAAAATACCAGCCCTGCCGCGTGAGATTGTTTCCCGGTTGTCAAAGTTATGTAAAAGCGCAACTCCATTCTGCAAAGCGCTCGATGCGCCCAGGTGTGAAGTGACAGAAATTTGACAAGACATTGACAAGCGCCATTCTTCGCCAGCGTAAGTTCCCTGTAATCGCGATCAGTACAGGTCCGCTGGACGCCGAAGTGTCGATACCGAACTTCCGCGAGAGCATTGTGACCCGAGCTAAACGGCAGGCGAAAGCTTTTCACTGTGACTACTGTGAAGAAAAAGATCGTCCTCTTCTATCCACCGTACGATGGACCGCCGCTGAGCGCGCCCCTTTGCCTGCTGTCGCTGGCGTCCCCGCTCTTGCAAGCCGGATTTGAAGTCAAACTAATCGACAATCTGACCTCGCCAGATTTTGAAAATGTAATTCTTCGCGAGATTCAGGACGCGCTTTGCCTCGGCATATCCGTGCTTACGGGCCCCATGATCGGATCAGCCGTCCGAATCGCAAAAGAAGTGAAGAAATCCAGGCCCGATCTCCCCATCATCTTCGGCGGTTGGCATCCCAGCCTGGTTCCCGAGCAAACGCTACAGCCCGATTTTGTAGACGCGATAGTTCGCGCCCAGGGAGAGCTGACGCTCCTTGAACTCGTAACCCGAATCGCCGAGGGCCAGGGTTGGCATGGAGTGAGGGGTCTCTCGTTCAAGGATGGCGACGAGGCACATCACGAGCCGGAACGCGCGGTGACGAATATCAACGACTTGCCGGCCCCTGCCTACCATCTGGGGAGCTTCGATACGTACGCCGCGGCCTCCGGCATGCGCCAGCTTGGTTACGCCAGCAGCTTAGGCTGCCCCTATGCGTGCAACTATTGCACAGACATGGTTTTCTACAAGCGCCGCTTCAATGCCTACCGCGCGGATCGCGTGGTGAATGACCTGGCTGATTTGGTCGAGCGCTATCGAATTGAAGAGGTCGCGCTGCTCGACTCTAACTTTCTTGTCGACATCAAACGCGCTGTGGCGATTGCTCAAGGCATCGTCTCCTCTGGCGTCCGCTTCCGTTGGGACTTCCAGGCGTCCACGGACTTCTTGTGGAAGATGAGCGACGACGAAGTCAGGCTGCTCGGCGAGAGCGGCGTAACACACATGGGATTTGGCACGGAGTCAGCTTCCCAAGACGTGCTGAAGCTCATGAACAAGCATCATCAGCGCGTCGAGCAGATGGTCGAGACTGCGCGGAAATCGGAACTGGCCGGTATTCACGTGACCTTCAATGTCATTCTCGGTTATCCGGGAGAGACGGAAGAGGACCGGCAGCAGACTTTTCGCATCATGAGCGATATTGCCCGCGAGTACTGGAATATCAGCTTTTCACCCAACATTTTTACGCCTTATCCGGGAATTCCAATCTGGCCACAACTGAAGGAACTTGGCGTTAGCGAACCGCAAACGCTGGAAGCGTGGGAGGATCTGGCTCTGGGCCACAACGTCCTGCCATGGCTCCAGGGCGAAGAGTTGCAAAGACTGCGACGCAGCCTGGAATACTTCCTGTTGAACAACCAGATTCGCAAAGCAACCCGGAAACACGCATGGCTGCGGCGAGGATTTCGCCGCGCATTGGGCGTGCCGATTCGTTGGCGAATCGGCAAGAATCGATATTCGTTTCCGTGGGAGCTATGGGTTTCGCGCACCGTGGAAAAAGTAGTAACCCGGCGATCACTTTTGACTGGGCAGAAATTGAGTGAACGGATTCAGGAAGTGTGTTGAACAAGAAATGAAACTAGCGAGGCGAGATTAGCGTGGCTGATGTTCTTTTGACTCACTCATACCATTTGTACTTCGACCGCAAGCAAATGCGGAAGATGCAGCCTTATCCGCCTCTGGGTACGCTTTACGCGGCGGCCCTTTTGCGCAGCACAGGCATTTCCGTCGCGCTATTCGACACCATGTTGAACAATCCCGAGGAGAAGTTTCAGTCCGCGCTCGACGAGCATCATCCTAAGATCGTGGTTGTTCATGAGGATAATTTCAACTATCTGTCGAAGATGTGCCTTACTCGCATGCGAGAGGTAGCGTTCCACATACTCAAGGCGTCCCAGGAGGCGGGATCGACTGTACTGGTGAACGGCTCGGATGCTTCCGATCATGTCTCCGACTATCTGAAAAAAGGATTTCGTTGCGTATTGCTCGGAGAAGGCGAATGGTCTTTGCTGGAGTTGGTGCAACACCTATTGGGGAATAACGGCGCCGACGTTTCACACATTGCCGGGCTCGCGTACTTGCATCCGCAGACCGGAGAGCAAGTTCGAACTCCGAGCCGCCCGCTTATGGGAGATCTGAATCGGCTGCCCATGCCGGCCAGAGATTTGATTGATATCCAACAGTACAAGACCGCCTGGAAGTCGGCGCACGGATTTGTTTCGTTCAACATCGTTTCGAGCCGCGGTTGTCCTTATCGCTGCAATTGGTGCGCAAAGCCCATTTACGGGGATCACTTTTCAATGCGATCGCCGCGAAGCGTCGCCGAAGAGATGCACTCTTTGAAGTATGACTATGGAGCGGAACATCTGTGGTTTGCCGATGACATATTTGGCCTCAAGCAAAAATGGGTTTGTGAACTGGCGTCTGAAGTGGAACGGCTCGACGCTGCGATTCCGTTCAAGATGCAGTCTCGCGTGGACTTGATGACTCCGGAAACTGTCCGTGCGCTGCACCGGGCGGGCTGTGCAGAGGTTTGGATGGGCGTCGAATCGGGCTCGCAGAAAATCTTATCTGCTATGGACAAGGGCACACGCGTCGATCAGATCGCTGTTGCGCGCCAGAACCTTCGCAAGGAAGGCATTCGCGCCTGCTATTTTTTGCAGTTCGGATATCTGGGCGAAAACTGGCAGGACATTCAACAGACAATTGCGTTGGTCCGCGACACGCGACCCGATGATATCGGCGTCTCTGTATCCTATCCCCTGCCGGGCACCAGGTTCTTTGATCAAGTGCGCTCGCAATTAGGCAATAAGACGAACTGGTCCGATAGCGAAGACCTTTCCATGATGTTCCAGGGGGCGTATACGGATCAGTTCTACCGGTCCCTCCATGACGCTTTGCATGCCCAAGTCGATGCGTGGCATTCCGGCGACAAAGCAGGAATTCCAACAAAGACCAATGGCAAACACGCCAGTCCTGAGGAAATGTGGGCACGCGTGGCTCGGCTGGAACAAACGTGTCGCAATCCTCAACCTACGGTGCTGAAGACGCTCTCCAGCGAGGCACTGGTGCATTTGCAACTCCCGCCCGAGCTTGTTCCGGGAGGCGCGTCGGACAAACCTCAGGGCGCCGACTAATTCACTCGCGGACATGGATCTACTTCTCACTCACGGGTATTTCCTGTACGAGGATCCAAAGGAGCTTCAGATCATGAAGCCCTACCCTCCTTTGGGCATTCTTTATATCTGCGCGCATTTGCGCCGGAAGGGTTTTGAAATTGCAGTATTCGACTCCACATTTTCCAGCCGGCAACAACTGTTTGATGTCATCAAGAAAGGTCCGCCGTCAGTGCTTGGGATCTACGCCAACTTGATGACGCGTACTAATGTCGTGGAGATTTTGCGCTACGCGAAAACGTCAGGCTGGCAGACAATCGTGGGAGGACCCGAGCCGGGCGCATACATAGAAGAGTATCTCGATGCGGGAGCGGACGTTGTGGTCGTGGGAGAAGGGGAAGTGACAATGGAGGAGTTGCTTCCCGTGATGCATGGTCAATCCAGCCGGTCACTCGAAGAGATTGCCGGCATCGCTTTCCGTTCAGCGAACGGCGATATAGTCCGAACACGTCCACGCGAGCAGATCCGGGATATCAATAGCCAACCGTGGCCTGCGCGAGAAGTGATCGACATGGACCGCTACGTGGCTGTCTGGCGCGAGCATCATGGCACGGGGTCGGTGTCCTTGATCACGGCACGAGGTTGCCCTTATCACTGCAACTGGTGCAGCCATCAGGTGTTTGGCAAGACTCACCGCCGGCGCACGCCCGCATCCGTGGCCGATGAACTCGCGTGGCTGGTGGAGCGATATCGCCCCGACATCGCGTGGATGGCCGATGACGTTTTCACAATTCATCACGGTTGGCTTTTTCAGTACGCAGCCGAGCTGAAGACGCGCAATCTCAAGCTGCCGTTCGAATGCATCTCCCGTGCGGATCGTTTGAATCCCGAAGTCGTGCGCACGCTGGCCGAAATAGGTTGTTTTCGCGTGTGGATCGGTTCTGAAAGCGGCTCACAGCGAATTCTGGATGCCATGGAACGCGGGGTGACGGTCGACGAGGTTCAGTCCGCCGTCAGTCTTTGCCGCTTAAATGGAATTCAAACTGGAATGTTTTTGATGTGGGGATATGAAGGCGAGGAATTGGACGATGTTGAAGCTACGATCCAACATGTAAAGAAGACGGATCCGGATATTTTCTTTACGACAGTCGCGTATCCAATTCAAGGAACGGGCTATTCCTCTCAAGTGGCCGATCGCATCGAGCGCACTAAGCCGTGGAGCGTCGGTTCGGACAGAGATGTGCGCATTCGCGGCCGCCACTCGCGCCGCTTCTACGGGCTAGCCGATCAGCTATTGCGGAGCGAGGTTGAACTGGAGCGCAAGCGGCGAAGCGCTGGCGCTGGGGCCGCGATGATTATCGAATTGCAAGACAAAGTGGCAGACTTGCGTACCGGTCTGCGCGCTACATCCTGCGAGGTGGAAGCTTGACCACCACGATCAGTCCTGCGACTGGAGTGCCGTATTCTTCGGCATTCGACGGGATCGCCGAACAGTACGACACGACTTTTAGTTCTTCGATTATTGGCCAATTGCAGCGTCGCCCCGTTTGGGATGAGCTTGGAAAAAGTTTTCGGGCGGGAGATCGAGTTCTCGATATTGGTTGCGGAACCGGGGTGGATGCGTGTTTTCTCGCCGAGCGTGGGGTGGACGTGATTGCGTGCGACAGCTCGATGCGCATGTTGCATGTTGCTCAACGAAAAGTTGCGAAGCTTTCGTTTGCCGGTTCAGTGCAATTGCGGGTTCTGCCGGCGGAAGATATTTCTGTCTTGAAGGATGGCGCTCCGCTTGATGGTGCGTTTTCAAATTTTGGTGCGATCAACTGCGTCGCTGATATCGCTAAATTGGCGAGCGACTTGAACCTTCTCCTAAGACCTGGGGCAAGCGTGCTGCTATGTCTGATCGGCCCCATGTGCCTATGGGAGACGGCATGGTATTTGCTGCACGGCAAGGTTAAGAAATCTCTTCGCCGTTTTCGACGACATGGCGTAGCGGCGAAGTTCGGAGACGGGGCGATCGTCCGAGTGCACTATCCATCCGTGCGGACCATCCGGGATGCGTTCGCTCCTGAATTTTGTCTCAAAGGAATTCGCGGTATCGGCGTTGCGGTGCCACCGAGTTATCTGGAAGCATGGGCCCGCCGATTCCCCAACGTGGTGAAGATGGCGGCGAACGCCGATAAGTCGCTTGGGCATTGCCCGGGAATTCGCATGTTGGCTGATCATGTTCTGTTGCGGTTCGAGCGAACCGCATGAGCGACACTGTGACGCCCTCGACTCTCGAGAATGACAACTCTTATTTCCATCTCGGCGCCGGAATCAGAAGTCGATAGGGCCGGCCTCGAAGTCCATCGTATCTCAACGATGCCGGTTGTCGTTATGTCTCCGCATAATCAGTGCGATTGTCACTGCGTGATGTGTGACATCTGGAAGATTCGTGATGCGGAAGAAGTTTCTGTTGCGGACCTTGAACGCCAAATGGAATCATTTCGCAATTTGGGCGTCCGCTGGGTCGCGTTTACCGGCGGAGAGCCGCAAAAAAACCGTCATCTTGCGATTTTGGCGACCATGCTTCGCAAGGAAGGAATCCGCGTAACATTGCTTACAGCGGGTCTGCTTCTGCATTCCGAGGCAGAGGCCGTCGTCGCAACTGTGGATGACGTTATCGTTTCTCTCGACGGCCCTCCGGCTTTGCACAATCGAATCCGGCGGGTCCCGGAAGCGTTTGAGCGGTTGGCCAAGGGAGTCCGCCGACTGCGCAGCCTAAAACCAGACACTCCCGTTAGCGCGCGCTGTACTGTTCAAAAGCTAAATCATTGTTCTCTCCGCGCCACCGCCGTCTCAGCTCGGGATTTGGATTTGGATTCTATTTCCTATCTCGCTGCGGATGTCACTTCGTCCGCGTTTAACCGGCATTCAATTCCGGAAGCAGATCGCGGAGAAAAGACTGTGCTCAATGCGCTCGAAGTGGAAGCTCTGGGCCGGGAAATTCGGAGCCTGATCTCCGAACATGCCAGCGACCTTGCTTCCGGATTCATCGCAGAAAGCCCAGACAAACTGAATCGCATCGTGCAGCATTTCCGCGCCAGTCTCGGACAGTGTGAGCCGATCGCTCCTCGCTGTAATGCTCCCTGGGTCTCGGCCGTCGTCGAAGCCAATGGCGATGTCCGGCCTTGTTTCTTTCATCGTCCGCTGGGAAATACTCGCGACGGCTCCTTCGAAGAAATCCTGAACAGCACCAAAGCTCTGCAATTTCGAAAGGATCTCGACATCGCAACGGACCCAATTTGCCGGCGCTGTGTATGTTCGCTCTACATACCAAACGCCGAAACATTCGGCGCGAACGATGCCATTCCTCGTGCCGCTGGCGGAAGGGAAGTGCAGCATGGCTGACCGGATTGCACTCGATTCCGACATTTCTTCGGACCTTGCCTTTGCTTCAGAATCTCTACGGCCGGACCCTGATCCGATCGGGTGTGATTTCGAGTTGCCGCTGAAGGCTGTTTTTTATCCTCTCGGCTTTCCAGTCGAAATCGCCACAAATTCCCAGGACGTTCTGGCGGCCGCGCGAGAAAATTGGAAATCGTTTCACAGTAAGTTTGACGTGGCGCCCGTACAGCTCCGCATCGCAGTGCGCAACGAATACGTCAATCCATGTCCAGCTCCGCCTACGTGCCGGGGGCAGCGCAATCTTGTAATGTTTGTCGCGGGGCCGCATGATTTTGCCGTCTGCGATCTCACCTCGGGATTCGCATCGTGCTGGCTGCTGGAGAGCACCGTTGAGAACACTGCTTATCTCCGGTATCACTTTCTGGATGCGATGGCTCTCCTTCTTATCGAGGCTTGGTATTTGACCCCAATCCACGCAGGCTGCGTCGAATTTCAGGAACATGGTCTGCTGTTGTGTGGAGATTCTGGAGCGGGAAAGTCCTCGCTTTCGTTTGCTTGTGCGCGCAGGGGCTGGATTTTCATCTCCGACGATGCGAGCTTTCTCGTCCGAGAAGGCCATCGCAATATCGTCGTGGGCAATCCTCATCATTTGCATTTTCGCGAATCCGCGACCGAGTTATTCACTGAGTTGAAATCTCATCGCCTCGCTCCCCGCATTAATGGAGAAATTGCCATTGAGCTGACGACTTCGGATGTGCCTGGAATCCGAACCGCGACGCAGTCAGAAATTGATTGGCTCATCTTTCTCAATCGCCGTTCCTCCGGCCAGCCGCGCCTTCGAGCGTTTTCAAAACAGCGCGCATCGGCGCTGTTGCACCATGTTATTTGTTACGGAGAGCAAGCCGTCCGCGAGGCGCAGAAATTGGCTCTGACAGATCTGCTTCGCGGAGAGGTATTGGAATTGCAATACAGCGATTTGAATTCTGCCGTGGATTGCCTTCAGGCTTTAGTTGATGGCCGGGACAATCGGCAGGATCAAACTTAACTAATCAGGCTTTAGGTGCAATATCCAGCCACGCTTTTTCGTCTCGTTCCGCGGGCCACGCAAACAGCCGTCTCGGAAACTCTTCTTTCGGAATAGTCCAGCGCCCCTCGTATCGGTAATCAAGCAGCCATGAAATTATCTGATCTGCCGCCTGCTGGTGGTGAACTTCAATGAGGACGAGTGGCCGACGAGAGGCGAAAAGCCGCAAGCCGCCGCGCAAGACCTCGTATTCGCCGCCCTCCACGTCTATCTTGATCAATTGCGGTGGAGGCTCGCCGGTTTCAATGACGTCGTCTAGAGTGATGGCCAGAACATTTATGATCTCGCCGCTCGCAAGCACTGGACGATTTTCTTCCGCTTCAACGCCTCCTTGGGACCTGACTACCCCGCGACGAAACGAGATTCCATCTCGCGCGCTATGCGACCACACTGCGGCATGGACAACACGAAGGCGGCCTTCAAGTCCGTTCCTCGCCGCGCTACGTCGCAAGCGCTGAATGTTTTCTGGGTCGGCATCGAAAGCTACCACCCGGCCCGATGCTCCCACCACGTTTGCGGCACCAAGAGACATTGTTCCTACGTGGGCGCCGACGTCATAGAAAACAGCTCCCGGCCTGACGATGGCGAGAATGGCATTTTGTACTTCGGGCTCATGTTCGCCACGCCAGAGGTATCCTTCTCCGGGAATCGCGATCTCGATCCACATTCCCCGAGACAAACCGGACTGAATCCGCACCCAATCCTGTACTGTCCTTGTGGAATGGCGTTGAACTAGCTGTTGAAACTGGTCAAGCCTTCGGCTGGCACCAGGCCATCGGTGTAATGCACCCTCTGCGGCAGATTTCTTCAGGACAAAAAACACCCGATAAAGCTGTGCACGGACGCTCGCCATTTTGGCATTCTATCTTCACTTCTCGCTCAAGCCAGTCAGAGAGGAGGGAAGATCGCACTCGTTAACCATTCCTATTGGAAGACGAAATCTACAGTCTGCGGCGCGCCTTCTCCGACCGTTATTTTCTGCATTTTGTTACCCAGCTTTTCATGCCAGGCTTGGAGCGTGTAAGTCCCGGGCGGAAGGTCTTTTATTTCGAAACTGCCATTTTTGTCTGTCACAGCGAAGTACGGATTCTTGAGAACGGCAATGTAACTCCGCATCCATGGATGGATGTTGCACTTCACCGAAATAGCGATCTCTTCTCGGGCAAAGACCTGTTCAAGAGGAGTGCCTGGAGGCTGGGAGACATTCCACTCCCGGTTATTGTTCGGCATCGGATGAATATTGTGGGTGGTGCCGTCACTGTTCACGACTTTGAGTTTCTGTCCGGCTCTCATGGCGAGCACATGAGGCTTGTATTGGCAGCCCTTCTGCTCCATGGCCGCGGGTTGATCGGGAATCGGGAATGTAGTCGTCCCCAGCCCATCGGAGATAAAAACGACAACATTTTCGAGATTGCCGGTGGCGTCAGTCAGCACGTCCTCTGAGGTCGCGCCCGAGGGATGTTCCTTGGCACAATACGGATCTGCTGACATGTCGATCCGAGTCGGCCTTGGAGCCGTTCCCTTGAATTTCACAACGCCGGTTACCGACGTGCCGCCGGCGGCCGGAATAAATGCGCTTCGCCCCGCAGCGCACAACGTGATCACGGACACAACGAGTAAAACGAAGGCTGCTATATGAAAGGAATATCTGTTCACATATCCTCCAGCAAGTAAGGTTTGCGGTATACGGGGTGTGAGGGAAATCATTGAAGCTTTCCCCCGGACTTGGTACGGTGGAAGAAGCTTCGGTCGCTTTCCGCAAATGTTTGGATGTAATGCACCACGTCCCAAATCTGGTCGGGCTTCATAGAGTTGGCGAATGAGGGCATCGGAGTGCCGTCCAGTCCTGTCGACAGATCCTTGAATACGTCGCGAGGAGTTTCGCCGCACTTGAAATGCGGCGACTTAGTAAAGTCGAAGGGCAGAATCGGATAACCTTTGCTGTCGGTCAGGGTGAGCGCGGACGGCCCGTTCGCGCGTCCTTCCTTTCCGTGGCAACTCCAGCAATTCAGGCTTTGAAACAAGGCCGCTCCCCGCTGAACGCTGTCCGCGGAAGTTGGCGGTTCTGGCGGGATCACGATGGAAGCGACGGGCGGTTCCTCGTGAAACCGCGGCGAGAAAGTCTTGATGTATGCGACCAGGTCAGCCCGTTGTTGCCGGGTCAGAGGTCTCCAGGAAGGCATGGCGCTGTTGTAGATTCCCCGGCTGATCGTGTCGAATAAGTCACTATCCGTGGGTAAATCTCCACTGGGAGTTGACCGGCATTTAAACGTGGCTTTCGTAAAATCGCGCGGTTTAGGATCAACGTGGGGAGCGTTCTCTCCGGCACCGTCGCCATGCACGCCATGGCAAGTAATGCAGTAGCGCCGGTATAAGGCCTTGCCAGCTTTGGCGTTTCCGGTGAGATCTGCGATCTTGCTTTCCTGTGCGAAGCTGAACAGGCTGCCAGATACGAGCCAAGTCACGAGCAGTGCCAGCGCGACGCTCTTACCTTTAATCATCATCGACTCGCTTCTCGTCAAAAATCAAAATCAAATCCCATCAGGAAGCTGTTGGTCACGTCGTCGCGGCCCGTTAACGGCGCAGTTCCCACGGTGCGGCCGATTGCATACTCCTGGTGCCAAGCCAGGCCTGCTCGGCTGCTCATGATCGGATACCAGCGATAGCCCACGGTCCACACTCTTACATCGCCAAGATCTTTGCGGACTGCGGGATTGGCCTGCCTCGACATCAGTACGGTCTCGCCCCGGCCAAAGAAAATGAGTTGTGGATTGTAAGTGTAGTGGGCTTCCACGAAACCGCCGTTCCAAGAGGGACCCGCTGCGCCCGGCGGCAGGTTCATCGGTTGATCGGCGCGCACGCCATTTCCCAGAAATACATTGTCCTCGCCGTGCATGTAGAAGGTGCTGAGATCGAATTTTCCCATGTACCACAGCCCATACACGCCGGTGCGGCTGAAACTGCGATTTCCCATTCCAGTTCCAGTGATCGGCGCGCCATTGCTGGTGGCGGAAAACGTTGGGCGTTCTCCGACGTAGCCGTAAGCGCCAACTCTTTGCAATCCCAACCTTGGGATCTCAAATCCTTGGCTGAAATCGGCATAAAGATCGTAGGAGTTTGTCGCCGAACTCAGCTGACCATCATTGCTATTCAGCACTGAAATTGAGTAGCGCGTGTAACTGTTAATCGAGTGGCCCATCAGCTCAGCTCCGAGTTGGTTATCGCCGAGACCGAAAGAGGTGCGATCGCCAATCGGTGTGAAGTGATAGTTCTGATAAAAGCCGCCGGAAGCGCTCAGGGTCAGCTCGCGTTGTTCCGAAATCAGGTTGTCCAGTTCAAATTTGCCAACCTTCAGGTTGAGCCAACGAGAATTGAGGAGATTGTCGAAACGCACAAAGTAGTTGAGAAGGAAAACTGTCCCGCTATTAGAGATAGCCGGTTCAACCGCGAATGAAATGTTCTTGTACAGAGTGCCCGCCGTCCAAATGTCCAACCCGGAGATGTCGAACCCCGAGGTGGTGATCCGGGATTCAGTCTGACCAGCAGCGGGGTTTCCCGGCACGACGTCAACGGCAACGCGATTGTTCGATTCGCGGTGCCATAGCGGCATGGAACGAAACATGATGGGAAAGTATGAAGCCTGTTGATAGATGGGAGCATCGCGTCCCGTCATCAACTGGTAGCCGTTATCCTTGAACGTCTGGCCGAAGTTGTTGAGCTTGGGCCACGCCTCGTGACAATCGGAACAGCGCAGGTTGTATTTGCGGGCAAAAGCAGGAATAGCAAAAACTCGGACTGAAGGCCCTAATACACTAATTATCAGCAGCAATACGATCCGTTGCGATTTTCGCGCAAAACCCATCCGTCTCTCTCCGGAATGTTGCCGAATTCCAAATCCAAAACAAGAATTAGGCCGACAAATTGTTAAACCATTTCCGACGAGATTAGTGCAGACGATCTACGGGCTTTGTCATCCGATTGTCATTTTTTGGTTAGTTCATTGCTACACACGAATATTGCAAGAACCCTAGAGCGGAGTCTGATTTGCAGTTCTGGCGGACCACTTCCAGCAAAGACCGTGCCAGAGAGTGCGTGGAAGAAACTTCAAGTGATAAGCGATGCGGGCAAATAAGTAGAGCAGATACTGGCTGTAGTTGCGTGTAACCGATTGTTCGTTTGGAAAGCTATTCGGCGCGGAAAGAGCAATTGCGGCGTCGACCGGGAGGGTCGTTCGCGGAAATAGTCTCCCAAGGACTACTCTTCTTTTTTCTGCCGGGGAGTCCATCAGACTGCTATGCAGCCACACACCGTCCTTGTTAGGTCGCAACCATCCCATGGGAGATGGAGAAGTCGCGGGAGTTCCGAACCAATGGCGCGTGTCCCGTGGCAGGCAGCCTATTTCTGTCTGCGCCTGTTCGGAAAGGTCGCAATCAAACCAGGTCGAGGCCAGGAGGAAGGAAACTGACTCAAGACGGCGGAGTTCGTCATCGTGCATCTGCATCCAACGATTCCAAAATTCTTCGTTGCTCGAATTGTGATGCAGGAACCAGGCCAGTTCATACACCTGAGACGTTACAATACCCACTCGCAAAAGATCGCGGAGCAAGTTCAGCGCTGCGTAGCCCAAACTGTCAATCGGATTCAGCGCCGAGAATGTGATCTCCTCCAGTCGCCTGACGACACGCCTTTGCCAAAAGCTACTCAGCGATTGCGGGCCGAATCGAACGGCTGCGTGATCCCAAAGACTGTGATGCAGTTCCACGGATAACGGCATTGCCGGGTCGTACGCGTTTCCCCGCCATTTCCAGTCTGATTTTCTGCGGAGAGTCGGCAAATGATCCCACGGCATCTCATCGAAACCATGTTGCGCCTTATAGCCGATCGCGGCCAGTGCATCGCGAGCACGAAAAATGGTTTCCAAAGGACAGAAGAGATCAATATCGGATTGAATCCGGTGGCGCAGGTCGGGCACGAAATCCGGAGACTTGCTGAAGCCTTTCAGAACAACGTGCTCTATGCGCGCCTGGCGAAGAACTTCGGCGATTTCGACGTATGTAGCCTTAACCGTTTGGAAGCGCCGGGAGTTGTCGATAATGTTCCGCTCTATTCTCGCCTGCACCCAAGCGGGACACCCCCGGTAAACCTGAGCCAAGGGAATCGTTAGGTGCATTTGATCGCCGAAGACGAGAAGTTGCTCCCATTCAGAGTCGGAGAGCCTTTGTAAGAGTTGGGGCTGGGGCCGACGAAAGCTAAGTGCGGAAATCAACGCCGTGACGTAGCGTGGCTGACTAGCCATTGTTTTCGAATCTCCGCACAACAGACCAGCCGGATCAGAAAACCCAATTGTCGCAGCAAAAAATATTAAAAGGACCGATCATGGAACTTGTCGCGAAATTGTTAACAATTTGCATTTCTTGCGATCTCCGACGCCAGCGTGAAGGAAAGTTCGATTCACTCTGGCAATGAGGGAGAAGCGGGAAGCTAGTCATTCAGGACGGTTCGGGCAATGGCATTCAGGTCGTAGCCGCGCCCGCAGTCGGTCGCATAGAGAACAGTACGGAAATCCTCCCACGCGGGCTTCGTTGCGTTGCAGGCTCCGTCGGTTAGGCGCGTTTCAACGCCCGTACCCAGACTGCGAACGAATAGATGCCAGGACCCGAATTCACGGCGGCTAAACGCGAGGCGAGTGGAATCCGGCGACATGGCAGGAAATCGCACAGCGCCTTCAATATCTCGCAGCCCCGTCAATGTGCCGGAGGTCTGGCGAAACTCCACCAGGTGCGGAGATGCCGCGCCGCCCACCGCTGCTACGATGTCGCCGCCGCCCGTGACACTCACCTCTAACACGCCTCCCCAACTCTGTCCGGCTGTCATGTCCACGGGATTGCCGCCGTCGTGCGACAACCAGATTGTGGATCTCCCGCGATGTTCGCGAAGAAATGCCAACCAATGCCCATCATAAGAAATCGCCGGCTGCTGTCCTTCGGCTACAAATTCAGGAACTGCGCCGGTCCCGGCTTCGTCGGACGGAATCCGGAAAATACGCGAGCTTTGGTCCGCCAGTTCGAAATAGACGAATGGAGATCCCGGGCTGGCCGCGATAGATAGCATGTCGCCGGCTGCGCGCGTCGAAATTGCTTGGCCCTCACTGACCATGATTCCGCGATAGCCCTCATCCAGCATTTCAATTGCGGCCACGCCGCCGCTCGTCGCTACTGGATTGAAACTCGCGTACTCTCGCTTGTTCTGCGGAATGCGCCGGGAGAAGTCGTCATCCCGTTTGTTCAAGGTGCGCACGTTCAATGCAACAATCAACACGAAGACAGCCGCTGCCATTCCCCAAAGACGTTTTCTTGTGCGACTGTCCGCAACGGCGGGAGCGTTCCACAATAACACGAGGTACAGGGCAAGAGTTGCCAGAAGGCGCCGAAGGAAAAAAGGCCCACCCGTCGGACGCGGTGAACAAGCTACTGCATAGAGAAACAGCAACAGCAGAGCCGTCCGCCAGCGGCCTGCTCGAATCATCAGATCTGTTCCCACGATGACCGCGAAGATCAAGACAACATAATGATAAGAACTGGGCATGGAGGACAGCAGCAACAGAAACGGAATAAAGGCCGCCCACTCCCATGCCATGGCCGTGTCATCCCTGTTTTCCGAAGTAAAGAAAAGAAACGTGAAAAGCAATATTGTGGCCGTTGAGGCCTGTACCAAGGCGTAGATCGCGGGTGAATTTAGAACGGGATGAGGATTTAATTCCGGTTCGAACAGAAATAGCCGATGCCAGAGTGAGCCGAACGAACTCCATTGCAAATCGTAGGGGCCTGCCATTTCGCCGCGGAACGCCCTGGGTAAGACCTCGAAAAACAAAACCCGATGCGCATCCAGGCCAAAGATCAGTACTGAAGCCGCCCCGAATGCCAGACAGCCGACGATCAATCCAGCGACCCCGCGCCAATCGCGCTTCCGCAAAAAGAGAATAAGAAATAAGCCGGGAAACACTTTGAACCAGGCACCCAGCGCCAACAATATTCCTGCCGTTACGTGATGTCCGCGGCTCATCGCGATGTAGGCGAGACTGATTAACAGCAGAATCACCATGTAGTACTGACCCAATAGAAAGTTCGTTTGCAGTGGGAGAAGGCACAAACCGGCGATGAGCAGTATGCGTCGCCAGCCGAGCTCGGTCAGGTTATGAAGGATGAGCAAAGTAGCCACTAGAAATGCGAGGTTCACCACGATCCACACACGCTTCGCCGGCAGTGCAGTCAACGATGACAAAGCCAACATCGGAGCGGCGCTTAGAGGAGGGTTCGGAACAAAACCGACAAGCGGTTGAGAAATCGCGTCGTGGTCTTTTTGCCGCTGAAACCAAGTCCACGCATACACGCTATCCAACGGTTCGTGCTGGGAACGAAGCAGAGCTGTCAGGTAGTAATTGGGAAAGTCGGTGTTCAATACGCGCCAACCCGGAACGACTGCGCGGGTGAAAAAGAACCCGAATAAAGCGAGAACAAGTATCCACTCAGTCGTTGCAAGCAACTGCTGGAGCGGTTCATTTGATGGTGCTTCTTTCACGTCTGAAACCGGCATCTCCGAAAGATGGCAGCGATCGTCGCGGTCCGATTGTAGCCCGGAAGCGACGATGACGCCCGCACGTGGTAGTCTGCGCCGGATTTAATGAAGGGTGTCCACTGTAGTGCGGCTCGAACCCAAATGGGGCAATGTGGATTGCAAAAACAAATGTGACTCAGACGAGGAAGATCGAGACCGTCGGGAAGCGTTAAGCCTTAAAAGTGAAAATTTGTCTCCAGGAATATCAGTTGCCCGTTGGCATCTTTCGGATAAATCGCCGAAATCACGCCCTTACCCCAGGCATGGCCGTAGTACAAAGTTGCGCTGAAAGAGCGCGTGACTTGATAGTCGCCGCTGAGGTCCCAGACATTAGCCAGCCCACGATTGCCATTGCTGGGTCGCCCCGTATAGCCGAAAGTGTTCGGCTGAAACGCGCCCCCACCTGAATACCAAAGATCGGATGCGCTGGCCAGCCGTAAGGTATGCACTTCGCTGCGCAGAGAGAGCTTCGACATGGGGCGCAGGTTTAGGCTGCCGTACAGATCTTCATTATCCATCATATTGTAGAAGGGGAAACGTGCGTACTGTCGCGGAGTCGTCAGGACTTGAAAGAAAGTGCCATGGTTTGAGTCCTTGGGATTCCCGTCGCCGCTTCCGTACGAATAGCCTGCACTCACCCAGGGCTTCAGAACTTTGACGGATGGTTGCCATCCCGCCTCACCGACAAACGCACCCGCACGTTGGGTCAGGTCGCCCCAGGAGCCGGTTTGGACGGCGCCCCACGCGAGAAAATCGAACTTGCCGGCATTCGTAGTATTGAAGACGTGAGCGTAGTCCGCGCCCCAGGTCGCAATCTCAATCTTGCCAAGGTCAGCGGCGCGGATCGGCGCCGGACGGTTGTCGGTTTTCAGCACGAGAGTTCGGTGGTCAATGTAGCCGAGTGCGAACACGCGCAATTCTCCGGCGCTCCGCGCGGAAGCAATCGAACGGGTATAGGCCCCGTAGTAAGTGTCCACATCCAGTTCGTCCATGCCCTTCACCTGAAATACTCCCTGCGTAGGCCGCGCACCGAAGAAAGTGAAATTATTCTGTCCGGAGCTCGCAGACAATTGAACGCCATCGAAGCTTCGCTGGACTGCGGCAAAGGCAAAGTTCGAGATGAGGCGGCTTGAGATGCGAGTCTGGATTACTGTGGCTAACAGAGGATCGTTGGGCTTGACTTCAAGTCCATCGAAATATTCAAAGCGGCCGACTTTTAAACCTGCCGGCCCAAGATGTTTGAAGTTCACAAACGCTTGTTTTACGAATCCGTTGGCCACATTCGTGTGATTGTTGTTGGCCGCGTAATAGCTTGCACCCAGGCCCAGCTGGCCCTGCGGGGCCGCAACCACCGCGTTGTCCGGCAAGCCGAGAATGGACGGCTGTTCGCCCTCAATGAACCAATCAAAGTGTTCCTGTGTCTGTCCGATTCCCACGCGCAACAAAGAATCCCAAAGGCCGTAATCGCTATTCCCAGTTTTTCCCTCAAACCAATTCCACCCTTCCGCGCGAGTCCGCCAATTGATCGAAACCTCAAGTGGGCCAAGCATATGCTTAGCGGGCGGCGCCGGTGCTGCTTGCGGATTCGCCTGGGCAGCCTGCTGCTGGGCGGGCGCAACGGCCGAATCCCCGGTGGAAGAGAGTTGTTGCGGTCCGGAGGCCGCCGGCTGCTGCCCCAAAGCGACGCTGGCGGCAAGAAGAAGCAGTGCCGGGATGAAAAAACCCGGGATTCCGCATTTCATTTTCATCTGACGAGAATTACCCACTCTTTGGAAACTGTACTTAAGCATGCGACTCACATGAAACTCACAGTCTTAGAACGCAGACCTTGCTGGCTGTTATCCGCTTTCTATTGTTTGAAAACGCGCCTCACGAATTGGTCACGCATTGTCGTGTGAATTCGCAGAAAGGGTCAATAGCGGATTCATATTAGGTTTTGGCATTTCACCTGTAAACAATCCTGCGAGCCATGTCGCTGAGACTGGAAGTCATGCGGCTCTCACTTTTTCTGAATGTCGCTTCCACTGACTGCTTTTCTATTTCCGCCTGGCAAGCCGCCGAGGTTCAGTCCGCCATTCATCAGAAATTCACCCGTTTGTAACCGTCTTGTAACAGAGCGCCGATAGAACGGGAACATCTTTGATCCAGTGGAAAGTGTGTCTGCGCTAAATGGATGATGCTCGCTCGCCGGGAGCGCAGTGCTTCACGGATAGAATCGGCAATGAAAAACGCGAGGGGCAGAAGCCATGCGGCTGGGTCCTGAAGGCGTGTGCAATTTTGCAAGCAAATTCTAAGGAGAGTGGAATGAAATCTGTGTGGAAGTTATGCGTAGTTGTGTCTCTGGCGACGGGGCTGGTGGCGCAAACCAGCACATCGCCTAAACCCAGGAAGCCCAAGCCCGCGACCATTACCGCGGCCGATGTGCAGGCTCTAAAGGATGCCATTGCCGCGCAACAAAATGCCTTGGCACAGCAACAGCAGCAGATTCAGGAATTGCGCGACCTCGTGCAACGCAAGGATCAGGCTTTGCAGCAGGTGCAGACGACTGCGACCGATGCTGCCGGAAAGGCCGACGCCGCACAAGCAAGCGCGACGCAGCAGCAGGCTGCCGTCGGCGAACTGAAGACCGACGTCGCCGATGTGAAAGCCAATCTGCTAAACACTGCGACCACCTTGCAGGAAACGCAGAAGAGCATTTCCGAACCTCCCACCGCCTTGCACTTCAAGGGGATCACAATTACGCCCGGCGGATTCCTGGCGGCTGAAACTGTATACCGGACGCGCGCCTTGGGAGCGGATATCAACACGCCATTTAACTCGCTGACCATGCCCGGAGCTTCGCAGAGCGGCATGTCGGAGTTTTTTGGATCGGGACGCCAGTCACGCATATCCATGCTGGCGCAGGGGCAGTTGTCCAACGTCAAGTTGAGCGGCTATTACGAAGCTGACTTCCTCTCTGCCGGTGTCACTTCGAACAACAATGAAAGCAACAGTTACACGCTGCGACAGCGCCAGGTTTTTGGCCAAGCCGCATTCAATGATGGCTGGAGCGTTACCGGCGGCCAGATGTGGAGCCTCGTCACGGAGACCAGGCACGGCGTCGAGAACCGTAGCGAAGCTCTGCCCATGACGATCGATCCGCAGTATACCGTCGGCTTCAGTTGGGCGCGGCAGTACGGATTGCGCGTGGCAAAGAGCTTCAACAATAAAGTGTCGTTCGCGTTGTCGGTCGAAAATCCCCAGGCCACTCTTTCGACTCACAGCAATGCTGCTAATTTCCTCCTCGGTTCTGCCGGCGCCGGTGGAGGCCTTTACAATTCCGCCGTTACTACCTGCGCCACAACTACCACTACGAGCGCTACAGGTGCGGTCAGTGCCTCCACAACGTGTAGCCCCGCAGCCAGCTATGCCTTCAACCCATCGCCCGACATTGTTGCCAAGCTGGCATTCGATCCCGGCTTTGGACACTACGAGGTTTATGGCGTCTACAGCCGTTTCCGCGATCGCGTATTTCCCTGCGAAGATGTTTCTGCTACCGCGTTCTGCGACGGCAGTGCAGTGGCGGGGCCGAATGCCCTCGGCGCTTACAATGCCTCGAAAAACGGCGGTGGCATCGGAGCCAATGCGCGTTGGTCGTTTGACAACAAGCGCATCGACTTCGGACTGCATGGTTTTGGCGGCAGCGGAGTGGGCCGCTACGGCTCGGGCGGTCTGCCCGATGCCTCCATTCATGCCAACGGAACCCTGGACCTTGTCCGCAGCTTACAGGGCCTGGCTACGCTGGAATGGCATGGTCCCAAGCTGGATGTCTATTTCAATGCTGGCACCGAATACGCGGGACGCGCCGCGGATTTCGATCCGATCACCGGGAAAGTCGTCGGCTATGGATCGCCCGCGTTCAGCAATTCCGGCTGCTACTCCGAGACTGTGCCTCCCGTCGCCAACGGCTTCGCTCCCGGTGGTCTTTCCAGTTGCACTGGCGACACGCGAGCCCTTATCGAGGGAACCGCCGGTTTCTGGTATCGCTTCTACGACGGATCGAAAGACAAGGTCAATCGTGGCCGCGTGCAGTGGGGCATTCAGTATTCCTACGTAGACCGCAGCACCTGGAGCGGCAAGACCGGCCTGGATCCCGAGGGACTGGATAATATGGTGTTCAGCTCGTTCCGGTACTACCTGCCGTAGGAAAAATAGGCGAGCTTCGAGATGCCTCGCCTCAACTGACTAGAGTGACCGCGCGCGGGGATCCTTCCGCGCGCGATTTTTTTCTAACTTCTTCGCAAACTTCACACTCGCAGAATCATAACTTCTGTGGCCTTGATGAGCGCGGCTGCGCCCTGTCCAGGCTTTAGTTGCATTTCCCGGGCCGACCGCGAAGTTATGATCGACGTGATCCGTTGATTTCCGATGGAGAGCGTCACTTCCGCCATCAACCCGCTGATCCGGACATCTTCTATTCGCCCGACGAGTTGATTGCGACCGCTGACGCGGCGGATAAGATCCTGGCGTTCAGGCGCAGTCTTCGCCCTCGTGCGAAATAGAAGCCGGTCCACCTCGCTCTGCGGAATTCGATGGTGGCCTCCCGGTGTTTTCACGCTGCGGATCTTTCGCCCATAAATCCACTGCTTGATCGTCGGGAAGCTGATTCTCAGTTGAAGGGCCGCTTCGCGAGGCGTTAAGACTTCCACGGGCGGCTGCTTTTTCATCGAAGACTTGCGTTTCATAAGCATTCCCGCCGAAATCATATCCCGATCTGCGCGATATCCGCCACCGCTCGTCGTAAACGTATAAAACCATCCAATATTCTCTATTGCAACTATCTCGCATATACAATCATCAACTCAACATCCCGTCACTCATTCTGGAGGTTGCGTTGAAAGTAAGTCTATTGTTCGCTCTTCTTCCACTACTCTTTCTGTTTTCAATCCTGGCATCGGCCCAGGGCGGATATTCTGAAGATTGGTTTGCCCGCGTGGATAAAACTCAAGCCGAGCAGCCGCACTGGATTACGCCGTTAGCCACGACTACACCCAGGCTGGAAGAAGAATATCGCTACGATCAACTCTGGCAAGAAAATGCCAAAGGAGTGACCACCAACAATTACGATGGCGGCAAAGGGCTTGAGTTGATTCCTTTCGAGAAGGTAGAAGTGATCTTTAACGTGCCTCCGTACATTAACCACAACAATCCCGCTGACCAGAATGGCTTTGGAGATGTCGCATTCCTGGTCAAGTACAGATTGCTGGCCGCAAACCAGGAACATGGCAACTACATCCTTACAGCGTTTATGGGCTGGAGCTTGCCCACCGGCTCCTACACTAACGGATCTTTGCATGCGGTTATCACGCCCACGATCGCCTATGGAAAAGGCTTCGGCGACTTCGACGCACAGGGGACGTTCGGCATCGGGCTGCCCGTTACCGACACTTATCTTGTAGGGCGGAC
The DNA here is from genome assembly GCA_049584475.1 of Candidatus Sulfotelmatobacter sp. GTDB lineage: Bacteria > Acidobacteriota > Terriglobia > Terriglobales > Acidobacteriaceae > Sulfotelmatobacter. The sequence continues at coordinate 73,974 of JBAUXX010000002.1, forward strand.
CTATGCCTGGAACAATGCCTTTCAGTACCGCTTGTTCAAGAAATTCTGGCCCGAGGTCGAGCTCAATTCAACTTTCTTCCAGCAAGGCGAGCACGACGGAATGAAACAGAACTTCGTGACTCCGGGCCTGGTCATCGGACGGCTGCACATGTGGAAAAGACTCGGATTCACGGTCGGCGGCGGATATCAAATCGCCACCACCCACTTCCATACCACCAATCACAACGGCATTTTGTCGGTCCGCTTCCCATTCTAAAGAACAGGAGTAAACTAGCTGGCGGCCTCTGTTTCCATAGGAGATGCCGCTCTATGTCGGTAGGTTCCGTTCGCGGACGCCCGGCTTTTCTGGCCGTCCGCCGAACTTAGAGGAGAAGTCCTGTGAGGCAGTTGATTGCGCCCGGCAGTCTGGCGAATGGTTTCTCCTCCGGTTTCCGATGGTTTGCGGTTTTGGCGCTACTCTCGCTTCTTCAATCGCACCAAGCGGGCGCGCAGAATGTTTCTACAACTCCTCCCGCTGCCGCAGCCAAGCCGGAAATGAATCAGGATTCGGCGGAACTCGCTTCCCATGACGAGCCGGCAAAGTTCCAGGCAAGCGCAAGGCTTGTGGTGGTGCGCGTGGTGGCCCGCGATTCGCAGGGTCGCGCCATAGGAAATCTCCGTAAAGAAGATTTCGAGGTTTTCGACAAAGGCAAGCCGCAAACCATTACCCAGTTCGAAGTCGAGCAGCCCGGATCCGCGCTTGCGAAAACCATCCCTGCGCCGGAAGACAATTCGGCCGCAGCTTCCGGCGATGCCTCTTCCCCTGCCGCTGCCGCGCCGGTTATTCCCCAGCACTTTGTCGCCTATCTCTTCGACGATGTGCATCTGGAGTTCGGCGATTTAGCGCGCGTGAGAGAGGCTGCCGAGCGTCACCTGGTCACATTGCAACCCGCGGACCGCGCCGCCATTTTCACCACGTCAGGCCTGACGACTCTGGATTTCACCGACGACAAAAGCAAACTGCGAGAAACGCTGATTCGGTTGCAGCCTCATCCCATCTCTTCCTACACCACGAAGGGCACCTGTCCGGAAATAAGCTATTATCAGGCCGATTTGATCGTTAACAAGCACGATCCCGACGCATTGAGGGTTGCAGTAATTGAAGCGGGCGAGTGCGGCCCACAGGGGTCGACCGGTTTCGGATCAGTGCCAATTGGCAATCCCGCTCTCATGGCACAAAATCAGGCCGCCAGCGTACTAAGTGCAGGGGAGCACGAGAGTCACGTCTCTCTGGATTCACTGAACGCGGTGGTTCGCAGGGTTTCCAAAATGCCGGGGCGGCGCACGGTAGTGCTCGCTTCTCCTGGTTTTCTCACTCCAGACATGGAGTACCAATATAACGACATCATCGATCACGCGGTACGCTCGCAGGTTGTCATTAATTCGCTTGACGCTCGCGGACTGTATGTCATTCTTCCGTTCGGAGACGCCAGCCACCAACCTCCAGTCGTCCCCGGAGATAGCGTACTCGGCCAATCTCCTCCACCCACCAGCATTACCTTGATGCAAACGGCAGCCGCCGAGGCCGATGCCGATCTCCTCGCCGTCCTGGCCGACGGCACGGGCGGAATGTTCTTTCACAACAATAACGATTTCAACGAAGGTTTCCGACGCCTCGCCGATACTCCTGAGTACTCCTACGTTCTGGGATTCGTGCCGCAAAATCTCAAGCCCGACGGCAGCTTCCACGCCTTGAAAGTCAAGCTGAACAGCTCGCAAAAGCTCAGCCTGCAAGCCCGACGCGGCTACTATGCTCCCAAGAAGTTTGCCGACGCGAACGAGCAGGCCAAGCAGGAAATCGAAGACGAAATGTTTTCCCGGGAAGAGCTGCACAATCTTCCCGTCACTCTGCATACGCAGTTTTTCAAGGCAAGCGATCAGGACGTAAAGCTGAGTGTTCTGGCCCACGTGGATGTCAAGCAGATGCATTTTCGCAAGGCCGAGGGCCGAAATCAGAATGTCTTGACCTGCGTTTCCGCTCTGTTCAATCGCAACGGCAATTTTCTCGAGGGCAAGCAAAAGATCGTGACCATGCATTTGAAAGATGACACCCTGGAACACAAGCTGGCCTCGGGTATCACGTTGAAGACGAACTTCGACGTAAAACCTGGGAGCTACCTCGTTCGGCTTGTGGTACGAGACGCGGAAGGTCAAATGATGTCCGCTGAAAATGGAGCTGTCGAGATCCGCTGAGAACCGAAGAACAAAGCTAGTTGGAGGTGAGTAATGCGCGATTACCGGTTGGTTTTTTTCGTCGGGCTGATCTGTCTGGCCGGCGGCTGGCTTTTCGTCGAACAAGCGTCTGATTTGGACGTGGTGCACGCGCAGCAGGGAACCGCAGTTACCTCCGATCCTGCGGTATTGCGCGCCGAAACACGACTGGTTCTGGTCGACGCCGTCGTGACCGACAAGAGAGGGAACTACCTTCGCGATCTCGTGCAGAACGATTTCAGGGTCTGGGAGGATGGCAAGGAACAATCTCTTAGCAGTTTTTCTTTTGAGGAAAGCACCGACGCACATCCGCAGCCGCACTATATGGTCTTGTTCTTCGATAATTCCACTATGGAGATGGGCGATCAGATCAAAGCTCGCGATGCGGCGGCGAAGTTTATCGACGCCAATGCCGGCCCCGACCGTTTGATTGCGATCGCGGAATTCGGCGGCACGGTGCGCATCTCGCAGAACTTCACCGCTGATGCGGCGCGCCTGAAGCAGGTCGTAAAGGGAGTGAAAGGATCGGCAGTTTCTCCCAATGGAGATCCGTCGGCGACGGTGGCGTCTCTGGGATCTCCGCCAACCGCGGCGCCTTCGCTGCTACGGGCAGAAGCAGACTTCGGCGTGAGCAGCGTCCTCGGTGCGATGCGAGGTCTAGCCAAGGGATTGTCTTCTGTGCCCGGCCGCAAGACCCTGGTCATGTTGACCGCAGGATTTCCACTCAGCATCGAATACCAATCGGAAGTGAGCGCGACGATCAATACCTGCAACAAGGCGAACGTCGCCATCTATCCCATTGACGTTCGAGGCCTGGTAGTTCCAGACTTACCGGGGGCTCACAGCCGTTCGATGCCGCCGTCCTTCCATTCCGGATCAGGCTCACTGGCCCCGGTCGCATTTCACTACTCGGCTAACACTCCTTATCCGCCGGCCCTGCGGTTTGTCGCCTTTGCTGAACCCGCTGCACTTGTTCCTCAACATGGCGGAGGCAGTGGTGGCGGG
>JBAUXX010000003.1:0-34348 GCA_049584475.1 Candidatus Sulfotelmatobacter sp.
GTTCAAAGCCGGATTCGTGCAGGATGCGCGTGTTGGCTACGCAGTTCAGCGCCACGCCGCCGGCCATGCAAAGGTTTTTCATGCCGGTGGTTTTGTGCAGATGCTTCGCCATGTTGACGAGAACATCTTCAGTGACTTTCTGAATGCTGGCCGCAATGTCGGCATAGTGCTTGTTCATCTTCGACAGCTCGGCCATGTTGCCCGGAGGCGTTCCGAAATATTTCGGGAAGCCGGTCTCTTCGGTGAAGAACAGCATTTTCTCCGGACGCGGCGTGCCGAACAGGGCGGCAAATTTGTCGTTGTAGGTCCTTTCTGTCGAGTGATGGAAGCTGAAATATTCCATATTCAGCGAGAACGATCCGTCGCTGTTCTGGTTGATCGTCTTCCAGACCTTGTCCACGTACTTCGGCTCGCCGTAGGGAGCCATGCCCATAACCTTGTATTCGCCTTCGTTGACTTCGAAACCGAGGAACGCGGTAAATGCGGAGTACAGCAGGCCCAGCGAATGCGGGAAGTGGATTTCTTTTTGTATCTTGATGTCGTTGCCTTTGCCCACTCCATAGGTCGAAGTGACCCATTCGCCGACGCCGTCCACAGTCAGGATCGCCGACTCTTCAAAGGGCGAGCAAAAATACGCGCTGGCCGCGTGCGACAAGTGATGCTCGCTGAACAGAATCTTGTCCCGGTCAACGCCGATCTCGGTCTCGATCTTGGAGGAGACCCAGAGCTTATCCACCATCCAGGTAATCATCGACTCGCGAAAGACTTTGTAGGATTGCGGATAGGTCTGCAGCGTCATCATCAAAATGCGGTCGAGCTTGCGAAACGGCTTCTCGAAGAAGACCACGTAGTCGAGGTCGTTGCCCGTAATGCCGGCGGTGTCGAGGCAGAACTGGATAGCCTGCTTGGGAAAATCGAAGTCGTGCTTCTTGCGCGTAAAACGCTCTTCTTCGGCCGCGGCCACAAGCGCGCCATCGTTCAGCAGCACGGCGGCTGCGTCATGGTAGTAACAACTGATCCCTAGTATGTACATAATCTCCTATTGTTTCCTCGCCCACTCTAAGTCGTAGGCCTCATCCGGATGGTCCAGCCACTGTTCGGGCTTTTTCTTGATGCGCAACGGATCGCTGAACAGCCGCGCCATCAGCCCGAAGGGCAAAACCAGAACGGCATAAAAGATCGATAAGATGACGCGCGCCTGGAAGTTGCCGATCTTGTGGGCCAGGTCTTTCCAACCTTGCCACGCGCGCTTGTAAAGACTCCACGCGCCCGCCGGGCCGGTGAATATGGAAAGCACGACGAAGATGACCAGCCCGGCTGACGCCACAATGGCCAGCAACTCCAGCACATGCTTAAAAAAATTCAATAAATGCACCATCGATTGATTGCTCCTGGAAATCTTCGACTGCGCGAACGATTAATGGTTCACTGTGCTGCTGGAAGAAGTGGCGGTATTGGCCACATTCACCGCCTGCGGCTGGCAAGCGGCGGTATAAACGGGAAGGCCGCGAATCACGTTGTACAACTGGTCGGCGATCGCCTGGTGTCCCGCGGCCGTGGGATGCACGGGATCCATGTAGAAATTGGCCACCGGTTTTTGCTCCAGCACTTCGATCATGTTGACGACAGGGACATGGTTGGCCGCCGCAAAATCCAGCATGGCCTTTTGAAATGGATGCATCTCTTTGCTGGTTTCGTCTTTGCTGGCAAGTACCAGGAATACCAGCTGCGAGTTGTGCGCCCGGGCCTCGTCGAGGCTACTCTGGAAGCTGGAATTCACCGCGTCGACGTCGAGATTGTCCATGCCACCCAGCGCGTCTAGCGTGCCCGCCATCAAAACATGGCGCATCTTGTAATAAGCCACGCGGCGAAGCAGGTCTTCAATCACGAAGTTGTAGATGGCGCTGCGGCGGATGATGGACTTGAATTCCACCTGGCGAAGAAATTTTTGCTTGGCCGCTCCCTGCAATTTGGGCAGCCGCTCGAAGTTGCTGTTGAAGCTGTACGCCCGGACGACAATATCGGGCTGAAAGGTCGGATCTTCTTCTACTTCCTTCAGCTTCTCTCCAACCAGCGCGTTGGGATAGGCGTTCACTCCGGCAGAGACGGCCTGAAAGTGTTCTCCCGCACAACCGCCTGCGTTCAGCTTCCGCTCAAGGAATGCGGAATACGTTGAATTGTCGTCCACTCCCCAACCCTGAGTTGCGGAGTCGCCGAAGGCGATCACACGGAATTCGCCTTTTTGCTTTGGCGCAAGATCGCTGGCGTAACGCAGACCCTGATCGTTAATCGTAATCGGAAGATGATTGTCGACGGTGACCGTGCGTCCCGGCACGGGCACCCACAGCAAGCGTTCATCGGGACGGTAGATGGTGTAGTTGCCGAAGCCGAACAGCCGCAGCACCACTTCGAATGCGATGCAGAACGCTACAAACCATCCCAGCTTGCGCCAGAAGCCGCCTTCTTTCTTTGCTCGCGCTTTCTCTGCTTGCAATTCCAACGTTCCCATGAAAAATCCCGATCTCCGTTTCCTGTCTGGTCATCTTCCTGGCCGGTCATGCGTGCAGTACCATCGGCGGAGATACTTACTACCCGCCGCGGCGCCGCTCCTAGAACATGGTGTAGATAAACGGCGCGAGCGAAGAGCTCTGGGCAACCACAATGAGGGCTCCTAAAAGAAACAGGCTGACGATGATCGGCAGCAGCCACCAGCGCTTTTGCTTGCCGAAGAATCCGAAGAGTTCCCCGGCTGTCTGAACGTTTCTTACTGTAGTGCGAACCCACTTCATATCTCTCTCCTTGAAAATCTGTGGCCAGTGGTCGGTGACCAGTGGCCAGAATGACCGATTAAGAATTGACCGATTAAGAATTGATAATTGATAACTAAGCTTGCGGGTTGTGACCTGACTGCCTCTACGCCGCTCCCGATCCACGCAGCACCGCCGGGATCGTTTTGACCAAAATCTCCAGATCGAGCCACAACGACCACTTGTCGATGTATTGCAGATCCAGTTCCATCCAGCGCTCGAACGAAATCGAACTGCGTCCGCCGATCTGCCACAGGCAGGTGATGCCCGGACGCACACTGAAACGGCGGCGCTGCCAGTCTTCGCTGAAACCTTCGTAGTCGCGGATGGGCAGCGGCCTCGGCCCGACCAGGCTCATGTCGCCTTTGAATACGTTCAGTAGCTGCGGCAGCTCGTCGATGCTGGTCTTGCGCAGGAATCTCCCCACGCGGGTAATCCGGGGATCGTTCTTGATCTTGAACACCGGTCCCGAGACCTCGTTCAAGTGCTCGATCTCTTTCATCCGTTTTTCCGCATCGACGACCATCGTGCGGAACTTGTAAATGCCGAAATGCCGTTTGTTCAGGCCCAGCCGTTTTTGCACGAACATCACCGGGCCAGGAGATGTCAGCTTGATCACCAGGGCCGTCAGCAGCAGAACCGGAGAAAGGAAGATCAACAGAATTGCGGAGCAAAAAATATCGATCGCGCGCTTGACGATGACTGGCCAGCCGTCGAGGCCGCCGGTATAGTGCGTAATCAGCGAATCGCCTTCGGTGATTTCTTCCACCCGGCGGCGCGCCACTTTGGTATCGAACAGGCTCGAGGCAAAGCGGATCAGGATTCCCTGCTGCTCGCACAATGCGGCAACTTCGGAAGCCTCCGAGTGCATGGTGCGCATGGGCACCGCGATGACAACTTCATCGACCACGTTTTTGCGCAGAAACGTCGGCAGGGCTTCAAAATCGGCGACCCGCCGGAAGCCCGAGCTTTCAAAAGCCGTAGTCCCTTTCCAATCGGTGTCGACAAAACCAACGATGCGGTAACCGAGCGTGGGATTTTCCGCGATCTTGCGGGCAAATTGTACGCCGCGCGGGTTGGTGCCCACGATCAGCATGTCCCGCAGATTCCTTCCGTGCAACCGGATCTGGGCCAAAATCAACCGCAGGATCACGCGGCTCAGGATTGCCAGCAGCGTAGCCGTTGCCCAGAACACGATCAGGAATTTCGGGGTCACCAGCGTGATCTGAAACGCCAGCTTGCCCAGAAAAATAAGAAGAGCCCCGATCGTCGTGGCCTTCATCAGGTCGAACAATTCGTCCTGCCGGGTGGACAGGCGGTGCGAGGCATAAGCTCCGCACATCGAAAACACCAGGTGCCAGCAAAACAACATCCCGCTAAAGATGACGAAGTTCTGAATCTTGACGCGTATTTCCAGGAATTCCTGTAACGACACCGCCGAAAAATGCGAACCCACGACGGTGGCCACACTGAAGGCCGCCACCATCAGCAACACATCAAACAGCTTCATCGTGTTCAGTAGAAGTTGCCGCCGTATCGTACCCACTGGCAGTCCTCCAGTTTCTTATCTCGGGTGGAACGTGAGGGGGGCGCGGCGGACTCAGCGTCCGCCGAAGGCCGAAGCGTTTCCGCTCCGTCTGCTACTTCACTACTTCTTCTTGGCTAGAACCAGTTGTTCGATTGCATCCACGCTTTTGAGATTTTCGGCGGTGATTTCTTCGTCGCCGATGCGCACGCGAAAAGTTTCTTCAAGAAATGCCACCAGACGAAAGATGCCCAGAGAATCGATGATGCCGTTTTCCATCAGCGATTCGTTATCGGAAAACGAGCTCACGCCTTTGGCGCTGGCCAGGTCTTTTTGAATGAATTCGCGAATCTGATCTTTTGCTGTTGCCGATTGCTCGATTGCCATGAGTTGCGGGTCTCCTAGGAATTAGAACTTGGGATGGTACTTTTACGCTTGCGTGCGTTTCACTGTTGCGATCGCTGTCGATAACTGCTCAGGCTTTGGCCAGTTGTGGCTCCTGCGTCAGACGCACGCGGTCGATTTTGCCTGTCGAAGTTTTGGGCAGGCTTTCGCAAAATTCAATTTGCTCGGGAATCATGTACTTGGGTATGCGCGTGGCGCAGAATTGCTGCAATTCGGCGGTTTTCAGTTCCCTGTCCTGGTGCGCCGCGACGACAGCTTTAATGCGGTTGCCGACCAGATCGTCGGGAATCGCCACGGCCGCCGCTTCCCGCACGTTGGGATGGCTCAGCAAGGCGCTCTCGATTTCGCCGAGTTCAATGCGGTAGCCACGGCTCTTGATCTGGCTGTCGCGGCGTCCCTGAAAGTAGTAGTTGCCGTCTTCGGCCAGCGTCACCAGATCGCCGGTGCGGTACATATTCTCGTTGAAATTCTTCTGAAAGCGGTTGGGCACGACCATCTTCGCGGTCTTTTCATTGTCCGCCCAGTATCCGTAAGTCACGGCAGGGCCGCGAACGTAAAGCTCGCCGCTGCCGCCCGCCGTGGTGACGATTTCGTCCTGATCGTTCACCGCAAACACTTCCGTATTCTCGCAAGCGATGCCGATGGGCAGCTTCTCCAGCGAGTTCAGACGTTCACGCTCGACTTTGTAGTAGGTGCAGACATTGGTTTCGGTCGGCCCGTAAAGATTGAAGAGATCCACGCCGGGAAGCAGCTCCGCCAGTTGCCGCAGATACTTCATGGGGAACACTTCCCCGGCAAACAGAATGGTGCGCAAGTGGGGGATTTTTTCCGCCTTCATGTTGGCATGCAGCAACAGCAGCATCAGCGCCGACGGAACGGAGTACCAGACGGTGATGTCTTTTTCTTCAATAAACTTTGCCAGGCTGGCGGGAAATAACGCCAGGTCTTCGGTGACCAGATAGACGGTAGCTCCCGCTTCCATCGCGTTGTAGACGTCGAACACCGAAAGATCAAAGTGCAGCGGCGCGTGGTTCGACACGCGGTCGTCGGCCGTCATTTTGAATTTTTCCGCACACCACTCGACAAAGGTCAGTGCGTTCTGGTGCGAGAGCATCACGCCCTTGGGCCGCCCGGTCGAGCCCGAGGTGTAAAGGATGTAGGCGAGATCGGTTTCCGTCAGCGTGATTTCGGGGGCTGGAGACACCGGAAATTCTCCCAGCATCGCCCAGGGAACGACTTTGTTGCCACTGCCGTTGGATCCGGAGTCGTCGGTCATCACACAGTAGTCGAGCGTGCCGGTGAACTCGGCGCCCAGCGCGGCGCGGCGGTCTTTATTGGTCAAGAGAACACGAATCCCGCAATTCTCGATGATGTAGCCGATGCGGTCGGCCGGCTGCTGCGGATCGAGTGGAACGTAGACGCCGCCCGCTTTCAGGACTCCGAACATGCACACCAGCGACTCCACGCACTTGGGAAAAAAGATTCCCACGCGGTCGCCTTTCTTAAGTCCGCGCTGGCGCAAAAGATGCGCAAGCTGCGTCGAGCGCTCGTCCAGTTGCCGGTAGCTCAAACTGCGATTGCGCGCCCAGACCGCGGTCTTCTCCGGATACTTCGCGGCACTGCGGGTCAAAAGCTGTTGCAGAATATAGGCCAAGGGTCTTTGTTCCTCGATAAGTCGTAGTTTGAATGATGAATGTTGCGAAACAATTAAGAGTTTTGCAGATGATGACTCACAAGGACATTACAACCCGTGCAGCCCGGAAATAATCATTTTCTGAATTTCCGAGGTGCCGGAGTAGATTTTGGCGGAGATGGCGTCCCGCAGTTCGCGTTCGATCTGGTATTCGGTCATATAACCGTAGCCGCCGTGAATTTGAATGGCGTCGAGACAGCTTTGCAGGCACGCATCGGCCACGTAGAGTTTCGCGATCGAAGCTTCGCGCAGCGGATGCTTGCCCTGGCTCTTCAGCCACGCGGCTTTGTAGAGCACCAGCCGTCCGGTTTCGAGCCGCACTTCCATATCGGCAATTTTGGAAGAGATGGCGGGAAACTTGCCGATGTTCTCGCCAAACTGCCTGCGCTCTTTGGCATAACAGACGGACGTTTCGAGCAGCCGCTGCATGACGCCGAGATGGCTGGCCAGAATGCAGATACGCTCCCACTCCATCGATGCGGTAAAGATCGCCGGCCCGGCTCCATCTTTTCCTAATTGGTTTTCCGCAGGAACTTCGCAATCGACAAACGATAATTCCGCCATCGGCGAGGTGCGCAATCCCATCTTGTGTAGCTTGCGGCTGATGGTGAACCCGGGAGTTCCCTTCTCGACGATGAATGCCGTAATCCCATTTGGCCCCTTCGCAGGATCGAGAGTGGCGAATACAATCACCATGTCCGCGTACGTGGCATTGGTAATGAAAGTCTTGGAGCCGTTGAGAATAACGCGATCACCCTTGCGTTCGGCGCGCGTCTTCAGCGCGAAAGCGTCGGAGCCCGTCATCGGTTCGGTCATGGCGTGTACGCCCACCCACTCGCCGCTGGTCAGCTTCGGCAGATATTTTTTCCTTTGCGCGTCGGTGCCAAACGACCAGATGGGAATTTCCGAGCTCCACATGTGCGCGTTGATGGAGAAAATCAGGCCATTATCGCGGCAGCCGTAGCCGAGAGCCTCCAGTCCGCAGACGGTAGTCAGCGTGTCGGCGCCACCGCCGCCGTATTCGGCGGGAATCGGCAGCCCATGAATCCCAAACTTGGCGCACTTGTCCCAGCCGTCGCGGGAAAACTCCTCGTTATGATCGCGCTCGATCATGTCGTCGGGAAACTCGCTTTTGGCGAAGCGGATCACTTCCTTACGGAAGTCCAGCTGTTCGTCAGTCCATGCAAAATCCAAGGTCTAGGTCCTCTTTCTGAAAGAGTTCTCAGTTCTCAGTGCCTGGTTCTCAGTACCTGGTTCTCAGTACCTGGTTCTCAGTTTTTTCGCCGAGAACTGGGAACTGACAACTGAGAACTGTTCGCTAATTTCTGCTTGTAGGTTCCGGTTGTGCAGCTTGCGGTGCGGCCTTGGCCTCTAGTTGCGAATTGTGATTGCCGTTCGCTGGAGCCGTCGCCGCCGACTCCTTGCCGTTCGCGCCCTGCTCTTTTTGTCCCTTCACGGTCTGCCACTTGAATCGCTTGGCGCGGCCGCCGGGCAGCCGGATGCGCGCCGGAACTCCAATGACCGTCATGTTGTCGGGCACGTCGGTGAGCACCAGGCTGTTGGCCGCAACGACGACGTTGTTGCCAATCTTGGCCCCGCCCATAACTTTCGCTCCGGCGCCGAAATACACGTTGTCGCCGATCCCGCGGGTGCCCGCGGCGATCACCACTCCGTTTTGAATGGTGCAATGCTCGCCAATCTTGTTCGGGCCAACGACAATTCCGAACGGCGTGTGAATCACCAGTCCGGGCCCGATTTCGGCATCGGGCGAAATGTAGACGCCGATCAGAATCTGTACGAACCTCTGAAATATCCCGGCCGCGATGCGCAGCAAGGTTCCGACTACCGGGAACTCAACTTTTTCCACCCAATGGCCAAAGCGATAACAGACGATGGCCGGCGTTTCCATGCGAAAAAACACGCGCCACAAGCCCATGTTTTTTTCGAGGACACGGTCCTCCTGGGAAGCGCGGAGATCGGCGGTCAGGTTTTCGAACATGATTGGATCTGGCCGGACGGAATCTGGAGAGCCTTACGGAAGGCAAACCGCGCAGGATGGCCCGGGGTTGTAAGCGCTGCTTTCTAAAGCCTGAGTTTTAAAGTCTTACGTCTAGAGCTTATTGTAAATGGAATCGGGAATTGGAAAAGTTCTTTGGTTGAGTACCGCTCCCAGCACCCGCACCTTCGCGTTGTTCAAATCCTGCACCGCGCTCCGGGCGCGGTCTTTGCGGGTGGAGTTGGCTTTGAGCACCAGCACCATGCCATCGGCCGAGGATCCCACGGCAATGGCTTCGTTGGAAACGCTCAACGAAGAACAATCGATCAGGATGTATTCAAATTCTTCGCGCAGTTCGTTGAGCCGCATGCGCATGCGGTCGGAAGCGACCAGTCCATGCGATTCTTTGGCTTCGGAGCCGCAACTCAGCAAAGCCAGGTTGCGCCGCGAAAGCTGGCTCACATATCCGCGAATAGAACCCGAGTGGCGCAAAGCGTCCGATAGCCCGTGATGATTGGGAACGGAAAACTGCTCGTGCAGCGTAGGACTTTGCAGATTAGCGTCCACCAGGCAAACCGATCCGGCAACCTGGCTGGCTAAGATCTCACCGACACGCGCGCAAATCCAGCTGCAACCATCTCCCGGTTCGCTGCTGGTAAAGACCACGGTCCGCGGCGGATTGCCATTGGGCAGCAGGAAGACCCGTTGGACGACTTTCGCCAGCTCCGCCAGTTGCGAGCTTTCCATGGCAAACTGCAACGGCTCGGCCTTGAGAGCGGGAGCAGGAGCGGCGGCAGCGCCGGAGATCGCCGCGGCAATCTTTGGATCGAGCAATGGCTGGGCATCCTGAAATGGCAGTTCAGCAGCCGGCTTGGATGAAGAGTCCGTGCGGCCTTTTTCGCGGACCACTCCGTCGGGCTTAAAGAATTCCTGTTCCCGGCCAATGTTCTGCAGAAGTTCGAAGTTTCTACTCATAAGTTTGGGCTCCGGCGATTTCTACCGAGCGATTTCTACCCTACGACAGACCTGTGATTCGAGTTGCGGACTAGCTATTCGTGCTTGCCGCGGACACTGGTGCGGCGCGCGCCACCCCGGTCGAGATTCTGCTGCCAGTCTTTTAACTGTCCCGACAATTGCTGCATATAAGCTCGCGCCTCTGCGGGGCTGAGCGAGTCCATGTGACTATTGGCGGGGGACGAGGAAGCTCCGGCGGTTGCCATGCGGGCCTGCGAAGGGTTGCCGGCCATCATGGTCGCCAGTTCTTCAAAGTCATAAGGCCTCGACGGCGCAACCTCCGTCACGTGCTGGCTGATGTCGAGATCGCTGATGACTTCTTCGACCAGCGCCAGATTGACGACTTTTTGCCGCGTCGCGCAACTGAGAGACAAAACGTTGAAGCAAAAGTTGTTGATGTTGCGGGGAATGCCTTCGGTAAAGCGGGCAATCGCGGTCAGCGCATCCTGGGCAAAAATATTCGGTCCCGAATATCCGGCGACGCGAATGCGGTGCTCGACGTAGCGGCGAACTTCATCCACCGACAGCGGCGTAAGCCGGTTCAACAGCGAGACGCGCTGCCGTAACTGCGCCAAGTGGCGGCTGGCCAGTTTGTCTGCCAGTTCCGGCTGTCCCGCCAGAATGATCTGCAACAGCTTGGCCCGCGGCGTTTCAAAATCGGAGAGCAGGCGGACAGTTTCGAGTACGCTCGCGTCCAGGTTCTGGGCTTCATCGACCACTATGATGAAACGGCGCCCGGCGCGCGCCTCCTGCAACAGCATCTTGTTGAACTCTTCGTGCATGCGCACGAAGTCCTGGTCGTAGCTCTCGACGCCCAGTTCGGCCAGAAGGAACCGCATGAACTCGCGCGAACTGCACTGCGTCTGAAACAGGAACGCGGTGCGCGCGTTGTGGCGGAATTTTTCCAGCAGGTGAAACAACAGGGTCGTTTTGCCCATGCCCGGTTTGGCGATGAGCGCTAAAAAGCCGCGGCCCGATTCAATCCCGTAGTAGAGCGAAGCCAGGGCTTCGCGGTGCGCGGGACTAAGGTAAAGAAAGCGCGGGTCGGGAGTGACCCCGAACGGCTGTTCCCGAAATCCATAATATTCCAAAAACATAGGGTGGCGTCCTTACTTCTTGCTGACTTCAACGGGGACTGCGTAAGTTTCCAACGGCTCAACTGCGGCGCGGCGTCCGTTGCCATTGCCGCCGCTGATTGAAGCTTCGCCATAGCCACCGCTGGGGAAGTGATGCGGCACGGCAGCCAGCACGGGGATATTCAGTTCGGTCAGCACCTCGGCCGGGGTGCGGAACGAAGGATCGAGATAATCGAGAGCCAGCGCCAAGCCAACGCTCATCACGGCTCCCATCACCAGGCCCAGAACCACAAACACCAGCCTCGATCCGACTGGCAGAACCGGTACAGCCGGCGCTTCCGCAACGGCCACGTTCAAGATGTGCGTCTGATCGAGCATGTCCGACATGCGGGCTTCTTCGCGCTTGCGCTGGTAGAGCAGATAGTTTTCTTCGTCGGTCTTGATGACCCGCTGCAGATCCTGCTCCTGAATTCCCTTTTGCTCCAGTTGCGCGGCCTGAGTCTTGTACATACCGATGATGCCTGCCATAGCCGTAGCCCGCGCGGTCAGTGCGCTGTAATCGGCTTTGGCCTTGGCCAGTTCCGTGCTCACATAAGCGTAAGTCGGGTTCTGGTCGGTGGTCACGTTCTTGAGCGGCTTCGCTTCTTCGCCTTCGATGGAAGCTTTCGTATCGGCGATCTGCTTGTCCACTTCGGTCACCAGCGGATAGGTTGGCTGGTACTTGGTGAGCAGTTCCGTGCGCTTCAGTTCCAGCGTCATCAGCATCGATTTCATCTGCTGCAGCACCTGCGCATCGTCTACCTGACTGGAACTCGTAGTGATGCGCGATGGTACCGCGCCCGACTGGGTTTCAAGCGTTCGTATCTTCTGCTCAGTGGCCGACATTTCCGCGCGCGTCGCCTGCAGCGTCGCGGAGAACTCGGTGAGCTTCTGCAAAGTCTGGTCGCGTTCGACCAGCGGCGCCGCGCCGCCGGTTTCGCCGGCGAACGTGTTCAACTGCGATTCCGCATCGGCCAGGTCTTTTTTGTAGCGCTCGGCTTCCTGATCGAAAAACTTGAACTCGCCCGCCGGCCGGTTCACTTCGGCATGTTTGCGGATGTAGGCGTCATTCAGATTCTTCAGCACTGCCGCCGCCTGCTTGGGATCGTTCGAGGAGTAGGTGATGCTGATGAGGTTGGTTTTCTTCATCGGCTCAATCGAAAGGCTGCCGCGCAGACGCTGCGTGGCCTTGGCCAGTTTCCCCGCCTCGTCTTCCCTGCCGATCAAGCTCGCCAGCAGCGACGTGCGCTTGTCCAGCCCGGAGGCCATTGCCACTTGCCCGAGCACGTCGTCACTCTCCAGAAGTTCGACTTCGGAGTTCAACTCCTCCTCGGTGACTTCATCTTTCACCATCACGGGCGCGCTCTGCCCCGGACTGATGACCGGATCGACGCGTTCACGCTTGACCAGAATCTTGGTGTGCGCCTGGTAGCTGGTGGGCATGAAGATGCCGACAAGAAGAGCGCCGAAGAACACGGCGAAGAAACACAGCGCCATGGCTCGTTTGTGGCGGAACCCGATGGCAACGATATCTTTCACGTTGATCGGAAGACCGCCGTATCCGGGATTGTTGGAAGACTGCTCGTTCATAAAACTCCTCCGCGGCTGCCGGCCTGTGGGGGGCTGAAGCGGCAACACCGCAAACTAGTAGGGCCGGAAAAATGTGCCCATGCTGGCCGATGGGAAAAATTTGTCGATCTTGGACATCGTGTTCTTGGGAACAAACAGCATGTCCCCGGGATGGAGCATCGGGTCTTCCTTCAAATTGCCTGACTTCTCCATCTGCTTTACGTTAATGACTTTGGCTTCCATCCACTGATCCGAGACCCGGCGAAACAACAATACCTGCGAGTGCCGGGAACTGTCTTTGAAGCCGCCCGCAATGGCGATGGCCTGGGTGAGCGTGGTGTCTCCGCGCAAGTCGTACTTTCCCGGCTTGCCGATCTGTCCATCGGCCACGAAGTAAGGCTTCTCGAAATCTTTAAGAACGACCGAGATAATGGGATCGTTCAGAATCTTGTTATAAGCGCCGCGCAATGTTTGCGTCAGCTCGGGGACGGTTTGTCCCTGCACATTTAGGTCGCCGACTCCCCGCAGGGTCACGAATCCGTCCGGTTGCACCGCCACCGCGGTCTGATTGAATTCCGGGCTCAGTTCAAAGTTCAAATCGAACGAATCGCCGGGGGCGATCTTGTAGCGCGTATCGCGCGTCTGCAATTGCGGGGCAGTGTCGGTAGCCGTTTTCGCTGGAACGTTCTCTGAAACGACCTGCTGCGCCGAGCACAAGGCGGAGGCCAGTGAGACCAGCAATATGGCCGCGATTCGGTTTTTAAGTTGGGAAAACATAACCTCGACTCCTGCGAAACGCCCGTGTTGCTAGGGCTGCTGGAAGAACGTTCCCATGCTGGCCGTGGGGAAGAAATGGTCGATCTTCGACATGGTGTTCTTGGGCACAAACAGCATATCGCCGGGATGCAGCATCGGATCTTCCTTCAGGTTCCCGGCTTTCTCCATTTTCTTGACATCGATAATCTTGGCTTCCATCCACTCGTCGGACACGCGGCGGAACAACAGCACTTGTGAGTGCTTGGAGGCGTCCGTAAATCCGCCGGCAACGGCGATCGCCTGGGTCAGCGTAAGATCGCCGCGCAGATCGTACTTGCCCGGCTTGCCCACTTGTCCGTCGGCGACGAAGTAGGGCTTTTCAAAATCCTTGAGCACGACGGAAATAATCGGCGCATTCAGGATCTTGCTATAGGCGCCGCGCAGCGTTTCAGTGAGCTGGGGCACGGTCTGCCCTTGCACCTTGATGTCGCCTACGCCACGCAGAGTGACAAATCCATCCGGCTGCACGGAAACCGCCGTCTGGTTGAACTCCGGGCTGAGCTCGAAATTCAAGTCGAACGAGTCGCCCGGCGCAATCTTGTAGCGATTGACGCGGTTTTGAAAGTGCGTGTCCGGCGCGCTCGTCGAAGTGGAAGGACTCGTGGAAGAGGCAGGCTTCGCCGCATCGGTCACAGTCTGCTGCGCGAAAGCGCAGCCCGCGGCCGACAAAAGCAGCGCGAGCATAGTACGCCAGTGGAATGTGCGACGAAGTAACGTGGCCATGGCTATGATTGTACTTCCCCGCTGTCGGTCACTGCCTTCAGCGCGCCGGTTCCGTTCGGAGTTATATTGTGGCGGCGAATCTTGTAGAGCAAGCCGCGATAGCTGATGCTCAGCAACTGCGCCGCCCGCTTGCGGTTCCATCCGGTACGCTTCAGGGCGTTGCTGATGGCATGAATCTCGGCTTCGTCGCGGAAGCTGCGCAACGACGATTCCGAAGGCAGGTAGGCGCTGGCGGTTTCCGCCACGCGTCTGCCATTCCAGGAACCGGCTTGATCGTCGGCTCCGTTGCCGTTGATGGTGTCTAGTTTGGTATCGACTTCGCTCATAATTGAATCCCTCTCGTGTTCTTCTGCGGGCGAGTTGCTGAATCGACTCCGACCGGGCTTTCCTGCGATGCGGCTTTGCCCTCGATGCTTGGTGAATCAGGGCAGAGCGCCGCCGTCGCTGGAGTTACGCTGAAGGGAAGGCAGGGGAAAAATCAGACAGGCTCGACTACGTAACCCTGAATACGGACCGATAACGAACGCTCGATGGGCTCCAGAGATATCACCAGGCTGCGATCGTCATTGTGCGCCGAAAGAATTCCTTCCATTCCATCTAAAGCGCCGCCACGCACCCGCACGCGCTGGCCAATCTTCAGGAATGGTTGTTCTTCAAAGGGAAATTTGCTCGCCAGCAGCGTTCGAATATCGTGAATTTGGTTTTCTGGAATCGCGCTGCCGCATCCGTTGATGCCGACAAACCCGGCGACTCCATGCGTCTTCAATACCTGCAAGCGTTCCGGGGAACCGAAGGAAACGCGGACGAAATTGTAACCGGCGAACAGCGGCAGCTCGACTTCTTTAACGCGGTCACTCCATTTGCGATTTCGTTTGATGAGAGGCAGGAAGTTCTCGATACCCTGCTTTTCCAACTGATCGGAGACCATCTTCTCGTGACGCGATCTCGTACGAATCGCATACCACTGTGGCTCATACAACGGAGCGGCGTTAATTACAGCTTCAAAACTGTGACCAACCGCTTGACCACTACTCATAGCTCCGCCCTCTGAGTCCCATTCATCGGACCCTGATAAAAAAGAAAAGTGAAACCGCCTGGCTTCAAGCGCCAGGTTTTGCAATGCAGTGGCGTAATTCCGGGGAGGAGACTGCTAAACTGATCGAAGAAAACTGTAGGGATAAACCCTTTAATATTGTCTTGATTCTACCGACCTATGCAAAATGCTGCAAGAGGCGAAAAGTGGGGAGACTAAAGTCTCTGGTAACCCCAACGCATCCCTGAGGTCACGGTACTTAAGTTACTGTTAGCAAAGCTCATATTCGTGTACCTGCGGCGAGCCTTCTTAATGTCCCGATCCTGTCAATGCCACTTCTTGAGGACTGTTTGGAGAACTGTTGCTGAAAGTTGCAACCCCTTGAATTGTACCGGTGACAGTGGGGCTAAAAGTAACTCCGAAAGTGCAGGTACCTCCCGGCGCCAGAACCGTTCCCGTAGTACATGGATTTGCGCCCAGGCTCACGATCGCATAATCTCCGCTGGCTGACGCGCCGTTCATGGTCACGTTGACCGCGGAATAGTTTGTCGCTGTGAGTTGCAACGGAGAACCCGCGCTTCCAACCGCGGTAGCGGGGAAGCTCAAACTTGCCGGAGCAACCGTCAGCGGCCAGAAACCAACTGTTGCCAGGTTGTAGGTTTGCACAGTCGGTCCCGACGTCGCGTTGTCTGTAATCGTTACCGATCCGGAAATTGATCCGCCGCTCGTCGGATTCACAGTGACCGAGAAAGCGCACTTGCCGTTCGCCGGCAGTACAAGTCCCGGCTTGCAGGGCTTCGCGCTCGATCCCGCTACTGAATATTCTCCAGAAGCGGACATACTCAGCAGAGTCAGCGATGTACCGCTGGCATTAAGAATCTGAGCCGACCCAGTCTTCGCGCCGCCGATTGCGACACTGCCGAAGTTCAATGACGTCGGCGTGAAACTTAAAGGATTCGATGATGGGCCTCCGGTGGCGCTTCCGGAGAGGCTCACGGACTGCGGGTTGTAAGCGATTCCCGAGGCCGTGTCACTCACAGCCAACCCGTCTTTCACGACACCAGCGGTGCCATTTGTTGTCGGAGAAAAGGTAACGCTCAAAGTGCAACTTGTGCCTGCATTCAATGTGCTGCCACAGGGCGCGGAACCCGATCCGACTGCCTTGAAGTCGCCGCCAATGCTCCAGGCAATGCTCTGCGCCGTAGTGGCGTTATTGGTCACCGTAACGGTTTGCGCAGCGCTGGTATTTCCGACCGTGGTTGCAGGAAAGGTCAATGACGCCGGCGAAACAGCGATCGTTACCTCGCTCGTTCCCAACAGCGCGATGCGGTGCGGCGGACCATTGACGCCATTGTCGTTGATTGTGACGATTCCCTTCACCGTGCCGGTAACGGTCGGCGAAAAGCTGACATTGATGTTGCAAGATGCCCCCGTCGCCAACGGGCTTTTACTGACACAGGTATCAGTCTCCACATAGTCGCCGCTGGGAACAATCGAACTGATCGTTAACGGTCCAGCACCGCTATTCGTGAGCTTGACGCCTTTCGAGGCGGTGGTGGAGTTCACCAGCGTGGCAAAGGTAAGGGACGTTGGAGCTAATGTCACAGCAGGAGCGGAACCGGTCCCTGTCATGTTCACGACCTGCGATCCGTTAGGGGCGTCGTCGGTAACAGTGACTTGTCCGTTGAGCGCGCCGGAGACGCCGGGTTTGAAAGTCACGCTAATGTTGCAGGCGCCATTCGGCGGAATCGGACTGCTGCTGACGCAATTATCGTTTTCCAGGTAGTTGGCGCTGGCCACAACGCTCGAGATGTTCAGGGATACATTTTGTAAATTGGTCAGCGTGACATTTTGCGGCGCGCTGGCCGAGCCTACGGACTCGGCTCCGAAATTTAAGTTGTTCGGCGCGAGCGTCACGGGAGGAGTACTGGTACACGAAGGCAGTGAGAACGATGCGATGCGCGTGTGCCAGTTGTAGTCGCCGTTCGCAGGGACGTATTCGCTGGTAAACCAGAACGTGCAATCGTCCGACGGATCGATCTGCATGGCGCTATAGTCGCCCCAGCGATTGCTGCCCACCTGCGCGGCCGGGCCTTCGATGATGCTGTTCTCCGCATCCATCGAATTCAGCGGATCGCTCTGCAGTCGCGTGGTGTAGCGGATCGCCGGATACATGGAAGAACTGGAAACGCTGTAACCGAGCGCGATGTCGCCGCTCTGATCCATCGCGATCGATCCCATCCAGCGATAGTTCGAATCGGGAGTGAAAGTTGACTGCTGAAAAACCACCGGCGTGGCGCCGGGATTCTGCACTTCATACCAGCGTACGACCGCTGGAGTATTGATCGAATGTGTGGCTACCAGGGATTCGTGTCCGTCGGCAAAGTGCCGGTAGGCCAGGCGGAACATCAGGCGATCGCCGATGCCATCCAACAATTGCGACGTACTTAACTGCGGAACACATAACGACGACGCCTTGCAGCCATTCAGAAACGGCGCGACCGGCAAATTCACTGGTCCGGTGAGCGTGCTGTTCGCCGGATTCGTCCAATCAACATGGAATTTCCACAGGTTCAGCGAATTCGTCCCCAGATTCATCAAGTAATCGGGAGCACCCGCCGGAGGCAAGATCGACCCGTCGAGATCTGCGGGTAGCAAACTGTTGTAGCTCGGACTCAATTGAAAGCATTGCGATGTCGCAGCGGTACCGGCCAACATGCTGGCCCGATTGAGAGCGCAAACGTAGGAGCCTAACGCGGCACCGGTCGTATTGCTCTCCTCGTTCATGGTCAGGTAATAGGCGTCGGGCCAAACTGAGATTTTCGGGTAGTCGGGAAAATTAGCGGGCAGCGAGAACACATACCGATTGTAGGAGCCGGTCGCATCGGAAGTGGTTGACACCGCAACGCACTGGTAGTTCGCTCCCGAGGTTGGAGCGACGTGCTGCTCCAGCACCCACACGTTCGCCATCCTGTCATATTCAACAACGACATCGTCATCGTCGGTGCTGTTACACGGCGGAAAGCCGGCCCAGATCGTGCTGGCGTCGGCCGGTCCGTAGATTGATGCGCCAGAGGCCTTATCGAAAATCTGAAAGTCAACGTTCACCCACTGGAAGTATTGTGTCGTTCCGGCTGCTCCATTCGTATCGGGAACAGCACGGCCGGCGGGCGCAGCGACGCCTTCAAAATTCAGCCCTGCCACGGGCGGATGCTTCACTAGAGCGGAGCTCTGGGCGACCGCATCGGCGCCAGCTGGAGTTTTTCCTGATCTTGAGACATGCACGGAACGATTTTCAGCCGCTTCGTTTTCGGCATTTTCGGTATGGCCTCCGGCGATGGGAGTCCGGTGCGATGGCGCGGGTTTCATTGAGCGCAGCGGCGCAGACACGTCGTGCTTAAGCTCGTTCCGCCGCTGGCTGTGCATCGCCTGCGCGCTCGCGGCTTCGCCGAACGCCAGGCCAATCGCCAGCAGGAAGACAGAGGCCAATGCTGTGAATATCTGCGCCTTGAATTGCTGCAACAGGAAGCTCCTACAATGAATGACGAAGTCGAGCGGGGAGGATCAACGAATCCTTTAAACTTGGGTGTTGATGCCGAGTATAGTTTGCAATTAGCGATTGTCAACACCACTAAAGTTGCAAATTTCGTCACCATGCCGCACCGCTCCAAAGGTCACGCTTGTTCGAATTTATGTGTTTCAGTCCTACCCGGCAGTGCCATTTACGGGAAGTCGAAATTCCCCTAGGCTAGGTACAAGTCCAGAGCACCGGACAGTTTGAAAACGGAAGCCGAATGTGGCTTCATCTTTTAGGTGCACTTACCGGAAATTCCGCCGAGGATAGGGCGGGCCCCCTTGAGTGTTGAGAACAACATCGTGTGTAGCGCAACGACTTATGGCCCACCTGACTGGATTACCGAATCAAAATCGTCTGCGCGTTCTGGCAGCTGACAGCACGGCCATGAGCACGCAACTGCTCGTGGAAGCTCTGGCCCGCGATGGCCAGTTTCACATGATCGAATCCGGCTGCGGCGGCGCTGCAATTCTTCAACTGGTCAAGCGCGACCGGCCCCACGTCATAGTGGTGAGCGCCAGTTTTCGCGACGGTCAAATGGGGGGCTTTGAACTGGTGCGCGAGGTGCGCACGGAATTCTCCGAGACCCGCGCCATCATGCTGCTCGATTCTTCCGAGCGCGCTTCTGTAACTCAGGCATTTCGCGCCGGAGCCCAAGGCGTATTCTGCCGCACCGAGCCCTTCCGGCTGCTGGCGAAATCCATTCAGTGCGTTAGCGCGGGGCAAGTCTGGGCCAGCAGCACCGAGTTGCAATACGTATTGGAAGCGCTGACCCAGCCGGCGATGACCGCTTTCAACGGTAAAGGCAACACGCTGCTCTCTGCGAGAGAAATTGACGTGGTCCGCTGTGTTTCCGAAGGCCTAACCAACCGCGAGATCGCCCAGCGTCTTAAGTTGACCGAGCACACGGTAAAGAATTACCTTTTCCGCATTTTCGATAAGCTGGGCGTATCCAGCCGCGTGGAAGTCGTCCTCTACGCCTTGGGCGGCGCAAGTGCTCCGCGGAACTCACTCGGCGCGTCCAACCGGCGCCACAGTCAGACGGAGACAGTAATTCCCCGCGGCAATGGTCCGCTGCCGGTGCCGTTGCGCAAGACCGCCACTTAACTTTCCCGGTTAATAATTTTCCACTCACGGCAGGCGGAAGTTAAGGGTAACCTGTGTCTGCATCGCCGCGTTGGCGTTTCCGGCTTGTGGTTTGAACTTCCACTGTTGGACAGCGTCGATTGCCGCCTGCGCCAACTCGGGCTGGCCACTGACTAACTGAATGTCTTCCACTTCGCCGTCCGGACGGACGCGAATCTCGAGCACAACTTTTCCTTGCAACTTCCGAGCGCGTGCGGACTCGGGATATTCCGGATCGACTCGGTGAATGAGGCTGGCTTGAACGGCGGGAGACAACTGGGCAACATTGGTTCCCGCCTGTCCGCGAGAACCGGCGAGCCGAAATATTTGCTTTCCGTTTTCATATATCCGCAGGCCTCCGTCTGGAACAGCGGCCGAAGACGTGGCGGCAGCGTTACCCTGAGGCCTGGGCGAATTTGACACCGGAACTCCTGCCGAGACGGGCACCGCTAGCGCGCTCGACACAATCGGATCCGCCATGGCCCCCGAAGGGCTCTTCGGATTTGCCGGTTGCGGCGGGACCGGCGAAGAAACGTGGCCAGCCTGTGCATTCACCCTTGACCCTCTCCAACCCAGGTGGCGGCTAGTAAGAATCCCAATGAACACAGTTGCCCCGAGGAGAATCAACCCTATCCCCCACGTCAGCACCTCGGCCCAGTGACGCGAAGTCCTCGGGGCCACTGCGCCAAATATGGGACCAGAAACTGGGGCTTCAAATACAGGCCGGGGTGCAGGCGGCTCTTGACTGAAACGTGATGGAATGGTCAGAACTGCGGCGGCAGAGACATCTGCTCGAAGCAAGAACGGATCCGCCGCTCGCTCCAGGTTACGCAAGGCACGCCCAGCCAGTACGCCGAGCGTGCGCTCGTCTTGCTGATCAAAAGCGGTAGACCGTTCTGACATCACTTCCAGAACGCCAACGATCTCGGCATTGCGCGCCAGGGGCAATACCATTACCGAACGAACGCCCAGCCGTTGCGATGCTTCACGGTCCGCGCGGGGATCGCGCTGCGTATCGTCGCAACGTTGTGTCTGGCCGGTCTGGATGCACAAGCCGGAAAGCCCGGAGTGATCGTCCATGCGCGCACCGAGAGTCGGAGCACTGGCGCCCGTGCTGGCGCGGCACACGAACTCATCGCCGCGGCGCAAGACTACCGCGGCTCCACTGGCGCGAGTTGCGAGGCAAGCCTGCTCCACGATTTCATTGAGAACGATATCTAACGCGAGATCGGCGGCAAACTGTGGCGAGAGAGTGCCCCCGCTGTTTTGTTCGAATTTGGCGAACAGGTCCGCGATGTCGTATCCAGCTTTCCCGGCATTTGGCCTCTCGGGCTGGTTTTCCACAGGGAAACCGTTTGGACCTGACGCGGCGGAGGTCCGCAGACCGGGACTCATATTCGGGCGATGAGCCATTGAGGGACGAAACTCCGACCAGGAACTGGAGCTTGATGCGGCAGTGTTACTCCAAAGCTTAACCTTGTCAACATCCCATTTGTCGGATGGATCGAATGTGCGCAGAATCGATTTGCTGCGGGACATTCAGAGGCTCGTGCCCGGCTCAATTGATCGATATCAGTTGATTGATCCTGTGATTAACAGAGGAAATCAGCCTGTGGAAAAGCGAACGTGCCGACGGCACGGAAGCCGGCATCCCAAAGCGGAACGACAAAGTAATTGAACCTCGGTGCAGAGTCTTTTATCTCCTGCTCGTGATACGCTTTAGCTGATAAACTCGACCGAAAACAAGCTGGGGCGGTGGCATTGAAGATTTTCCCGAGCATTTCGGTTCCTCCCCTTGTTTCTTCATAAAGCAATGATTCATGGAAGCGTCTAGAAACAAAACTCTTCCAGAAAGATCAATCCAGGGAGTTTGCTCATGCGGATTGCGGTAGTCGGTTCCGGATATGTTGGCCTCGTAGCAGGCGCCTGTTTTGCCGATCTCGGACACGATGTCATCCTCGTCGATAATGACGAAAAAAAACTGGCAGCCTTAAAGAATGGCCAGGTACCTATCCACGAAAATTTTCTGCCCGAGCTGTTGAGCCGCCATCGCGGCCATCGCTTGCGGTTCTCCGACGATTTGCAGGGCGCTGTCCGTGCCAGCACCGCGATCTTCGTCGCCGTCGGCACACCTCCGACGGAGCGAGGCGAAGCCGACCTGTCCTATGTGGAGTCAGTGGCGCGGGAGATTTCCGGCGGCGTCAACGATTACAAAGTAGTGGTCGAAAAAAGCACTGTGCCGGTTTACACCAGCGAATGGGTGCGCAAAATCATTCTGCGCAACGGCACCGATCCCGACGCTTTCGACGTGGCTTCCAATCCCGAATTTTTGCGCGAAGGCACGGCGGTCACTGACTTTCTGTTTCCCGATCGCATCGTGATCGGCTGCGATACGGAGCGCGCTGCTGAAGTTCTCCGCGAAGTCTATGCGCCCCTCACCAATGGATCTTATTACGAACGCACCGATGCCATTCCGCAACCGGATCGCACCTCGATTCCCGCTCCCATCATAGTGACCAGCACCAAGAGCGCGGAATTGATCAAGCATGCGTCGAACGCTTTTCTGGCGATGAAGATTTCGTTTATCAACGCGGTGGCCTCAATCTGCGAATCGGTGGGCGCAAATGTGAATCAGGTATGCCACGGCGTAGGCACGGACGCGCGCATTGGGCCGCGATTTCTAAATCCCGGAATCGGTTATGGCGGTTCCTGTTTCCCCAAAGACGTGATGGCATTTCGCGCCGTCGCCCGTGAATGCGGATACGACTTCCGCCTGCTCGACGAAGTCATGCGCATCAATGAAGACCAGCGCGAGCGTTTCCTGCGCAAGGTGCGCAGCGCGTTGTGGACTTTGCGCGGCAAGACCTTGGGCGTTCTCGGCCTGGCCTTCAAGGGCGGGACGGACGATATTCGCGAATCGCCAGCGCTGTTCCTGGTGCAATCGCTGTTGCAGGAAGGCTGCAAGATTACGGCTTACGATCCCGCCGCGATGGACCGCACGCAGGAATCAATGAGCTCCGAAATAAAGTTCGCCGGCTCCGCATATGAAGCGGCACACGGGGCAGACGCTTTGCTGATCCTTACCGAATGGGAGGAATTCGCAAGTCTCGATCTTGATCGTTTGAGCCGGGAACTCAAGTATCCCATCGTGATCGACGGCCGCAACTTATATGACCCCGAAGTGATGGCCGCACACGGTTTCACTTATTACAGCGTGGGGCGAGCCGCGTCCCATCCTGATGGCGTTCCCGCGGCCATTCTGAAGAACGGCGCGCGAAAAGCATGAACCAACAGCGCGCTGTAGTCACCGGAGGAGCCGGCTTTCTCGGCTCTCATTTATGCGATGCGCTGCTCGGCGAAGGCTGGAGTGTGGTCGTCGTCGACAACTTGCTGACCGGACGCCGCGCGAATCTGGAACACCTGCAAAACGAGCCGCGCTTTGAGTTCGTCGAACTGGATATTTGCCAACCCTTCGATGTCGGCAAAGTAGATTTTGTCTTTCATTTCGCCAGCCCCGCCAGTCCAATCGATTACGCGATTCACGGCATCCCAACATTAAAGGTAGGATCGCTGGGAACGTTTCATGCGCTCGACGTTGCGCACAAGTACGGCGCAAAGTATCTGGTTTCGTCCACTTCTGAGTGCTACGGCGATCCTCTGGAACATCCGCAGAAAGAAACGTATTGGGGACACGTGAACCCTATCGGCCCGCGCTCGGTCTACGACGAAGCCAAACGCTTCACCGAAGCAGTCACCATGGCCTACCGCCGCTATCACAACGTGGATACCCGCATCGTGCGCATCTTCAATACTTACGGTCCGAAAATGCAGTTGAACGATGGCCGTGTGGTGCCGAACTTCATGAAGCAGGCTCTGCGCGGCGAAGACCTCACCGTCTACGGCGATGGCAATCAGACCCGCAGCTTCTGCTACGTGAGCGACGAGATCGACGGCTTCATCCGCTTGTCGAAATCGAATGAGCCCTTGCCGGTAAACATCGGCAATCCGAATGAGTTCACAATTCTCGAATGCGCGAAGCTGGTGCTCAAGCTCACCGGATCGAAGAGCAGGATTCGCTACGAAGATTTACCGCAGGATGATCCCAAGCAGCGTCGACCCGACATCACCAAGGCTCGAACTCTCTTAGGATGGGAACCTAAGGTCGATCTGGAAACGGGACTGAAAATGTCATTGGATTACTTTCGGAAGGCTGTTGCCGCGGAAATTGCCGCGTCTCGTTAGCGGCCAGCGCGGCTCACTCTCGCTGCGTTACTTCTCGCTCTCGGAACTTGTCGTAGATGCGACGAACTCCGTCAGCTTCTGCACGTTTTCCATTTCTTCCCTGGTCTTCAATTCAAATGCAACCCCCATCCCGTAGCCGGGATGCGAAGACTGCACCGCCCCTCTAAGATGCAGCTTCATATCGTGGGTGCGCACCGTAATTTCTACCGACGTCCCCTGCGGGAATGGCAGCGGAACTTCGAGATAACAACCACCCGCACTGAGATCAGTCAGGCAACTGTAAGTCGGAACCTTATTGCCGGTGCGATACACCTCGGCTCCCACACGGCAGGCATAGCGAGTTTCTTCACGCCGGTTCCCTTCTTCGGGCTGCGATTGCATTTGCAGCAAGGTTTCGCCGCTGTTTTGTTCCTGCCGCGCCTTAGGTTCAACCCTGACCGGAACCGGCACCGCTTCCTGTTTCTCTTCCCTGCGCTCCGATCTGGATTCGGACCGCGGTGTCGGCAACTCAAGTTCCACCGTTACAGTCGAAACGCCGTCGCCTTCCACATTGGCCAAACTGACGGTGAGAAAGTCATCCAGCAATCGGCGCGAAGCTTTGGGAACATCGACGAATTGCACACCCGCGCGTCCATTCCAATCCTGCCAGACAACCTGGCCGGAGAGTCGAACCGCACTCGTCTGCTCCGGCAACACGAACTGAAAATAAACTTTATTGGTCGGCGGAAGCTTTTTGCCAAATTGCACCGACATGCCATCGTGAGCAATGTCGATGAGCGTGGCCTTTTCCCTCTCTACGTTCGCATAGTCGATGGTGGCGTGAGTGTGAACCGGAGCCCGCGATGCGCGGCGTTTATCTTTGCGCATGACGGATCGCGCGGCGCGCAGCGTACTCAATGCGCGGTCATAAGAAACCGGTTTGTACAAAACGAAATTCACGCCCAGCGAAAACAATTCGCGGATGCTTTCCTGGCCATGCACAATGGCGACGGCAAGCGTGGAATCGTTAATGCGGGAGACGCGGGTATCGCGCAACAACGTGGCAACGTCGGTATGCGCTTCGCAATCGAGTATCGCTACGTCGAAGCGCTGTTGCGCCATGCGCATGGCCGCGCGATTGACATCAAGGCAAGTCTCGACCCCGATGCTAAGTTCCTCGAGAACGCGGCCCAAGACCCGAGCCGCTTCCTCATCCAGGCACACCAGAATTGACGTTAAGCTCATAGCTGTGCGTCATCGTAGAGTCACGTCCGTGCTTCCGACAAGTTACCGAAGTCAGCGCCAACAGCCCTGAAATCGCCTCATCCGCCTCTAACCTATTCCCGCTCAACGAAGTGACAGCGGTAACCACAAGAATTACAAAAGGCCAATCCTCCGGCGTTGGACTGTCGTGCTTTGACGCTCTTTCCCCCACTCCCTAGGATCAACAGTGAAGTACCCGATTCTGCGTCAGGCTTGTTAGTTGGGGCGTGGCAAACGGGTTCGTATTCACTTGAAGGCCGGCGGAACTGGAGTCCGCGGCATCAAGCTTCTCCCCAGGAACAAGCTATGAAATCAAGTTCACAGCGCGGTTTCTCGCTGATCGAGATGATGATCGTCGTCGCCATCGGATTCACCCTCGCGGGGATCACGTTTGTCTCCATCCAGTCTGCTTTGATGAAAAACCACCTGGACTCGGCCTACGACACAACGCTGATGGTGCTGCGCAATACGAGAGAGCTCTCGATCAGCCAGAGTCACGAATACATTGTGACTTTCAATCCGGCGGGCTATGCGGCGGGGACCATTCTCATTCAGTACCAACCTCCGGCTCCCACCCCCGGGGGTATTCTCCCGGCGCTGCAGGAAGTGAACACTGTCACGATTCCGCCCGACATAACGTTTGGGGTGCGCACAGGATTTCCCACGAACGCGCCGGATAACTTCGGCAGTGGGCTTGTGAACATCGATTTCGGCCAGGGATTGGGAGGCGCAAGTTTGAACTATGTGACTTTCTTTCCCGACGGCTCGGCACGCGACACGAACGGCAGCAGCAGTTTGGGCAATTACAACAGCGGAGTCTTATACCTCACGCGGGCAGCCGGTGACGTCTATTCGTCGCGAGCGATAACCGTGTGGGGCGCAACCGGACGAATTCGAGGCTGGCGGCTCTACAACGCTTCAGGAAATACGTGGGTGCAGCAATGATGCAAGCAAAAGCAAGAACAGGAAGAATTGCTGAGCGAGGTTTCACGCTGATTGAAACCATGATCGCCATGGTCGTCATGACCGTCGGCATACTCGCGGTGATTGCAGTATTCGGCACGGCTATCGCCAACACCCAGTCAGCCCAGGAAGATCTGATCGCCCGCCAAAAAACTTTGGAGGCGATGGAGAGCATTTACACCGCCCGCAACAGTCAGCAAATCCCGTTTAGCGCCATTGCCAACACGAGCAATGGCGGCTCCTTTAGCACTGGAGCGCAATCTCTCCTGTGCGCTGGGCCAGATGGATTGGTGGGCACCGCGGATGACGTGGCCTGCACAACAACGGCGGGAGTGACCTGCCCCAGTGGCGGCGTCGAGTGCATGGTCCTGCCCGGGCCCGACGGTGTTTTAGGCACCGCCGATGACACCATCATGAGCCTGTCGAACTTCAAGCGCACAATCACCATCAACCAGGTGTTGCTGCCCAGTGGCGCAGTCAATGAAAACATGGTCGCAGTGACGGTCGCGGTCAGTTACACGCAAGCGGGGTTACCGCCTCGCACTTACACGGCGAATGGATTGATCTCGAGTTATCACTAGCGGATAAGGACCAAGAGAATGCGAATGGCAAAAACAGAACGCGGGTTCACGCTGCTGGAGTTGATGGTAGCCTCCGCCATTGGTCTGATCGTGATCATGGCTATGACCAGTCTCTTCAAGATTGGCATGGACGCTACGTTTACCGTCACCCAGCGCGCCGAAACACAACAGAACATGCGCGCCGCGATCGACATGTTGACTAAGGACATCAGTCTGGCGGGCTCGGGTCTGCCAACCGGCGGCCTGCAACTGGGCACTGCCGGGCTCTCGAAGTTCGCCTGCAACCAGGCGGGCACCTGTTACGTTCCTAATTTCACTTATCCGAGCAATACTGGAAGCGGAACCGCGAACTACATGTATGGAATCCTTCCGGGTTTCAGCAATGGCGTGGAAAACGGCGCCGCCATCCCCAGCGCTCTCGGTCAAATTAACGACAGCATCACATCCATATACTGCGACTACAACTTCCCGCTGACAAACTTCGCCTTCACTGTCAATCCCGGCGGCACATCGGTGGCTGTCGCCCCGGCAACGCCTATTGTTGCGGGATCGCCGACCAACATTCTGCAAGCGGGCGGTCTTGTTCAGGGAGACCTGATTATGTTTACCGTAAGCACTCCCGGCAACGGTACGGGACCTACGGGGAACAGTCTGGTGCAGAATGCTGCGGTTGTCGCCGAAGTAACCAGCGTTCCGAGCAACACACAGATTCTGTTCAACACCAGCGACCCTCTGAACTTTAATCAGAGCTCGGGGACCAACAATCTTGCGGCGGTTGCGGCAGCGATCACGGCAGGCTCTGGAAATGCGAAAACCTCAGTTTGCCGGTTATACGTGGTCACGTATTTCCTAGAAGTTCCCGCGGCCGGCGGCACTGTTCAGACGCCGCGCTTGATGCGCCAGGTCAACGGCTATAACGCTGTGCCCGTGGCCGACAACATTATCAATTTGCAATTCAGCTACGACGTAATCAATGGCAGCAGCTTTATCAGCTCCAATGTCGCCAATCCAATCGGCGCCGGACTGTCCCCGAGTCTCATTCAGAAGGTCAACATGTGGATTATGGGGGAGAGCCTTACCCTGGACGGCAAGAGATCGCAAAACATGTATCTGGCAACTTCGGTAAGCGCTCGCAATATGAGCTTCTGTAATGCGTACAGCCCGAACACGACGGCTTGCAATTGATTTTCTAGGAGGGTTTTTGAGAGGTCTTGGGGGTGAAACCATGGGAATGAATAAACAAGAGCGAGGCTTTACTCTGATCGCGGCGCTCCTGCTGACCATCCTGCTGTCTGGGATCGCCGTGGGACTTTTGTACACGGTCAGCAATGAATCGCGCATGGGTGGCAATGAACTCGAAGGAAACCTGGCCTTTTATGGCGCAGAAGCCGGGATGGAAAATCTGACGGCGCAGCTCTCCACCCTGTACCAAACTTCCCAGACTCCCACTGCGGCAAGCATAACTGCTTTGGCTGCGCCCGCGAATTGGCCGACGACAATATCGGGCTCCAATATCACGTCGATGAATTACGCCGAGCAGATCTCCTGGCCAAATTCCGACGGAGCCGGAAATCCCACGGGGACCTGGGACATCGTCGGAGCCGGGCCGGATCAGGGCATGGTAGCTACCCTCATACCTTTCAACCTGAGTGTGACCGCGACGAGACAGGCCGGTTCAGGACAAACTGCGGCCTATTCCACTCTAGCTGCCTCCGGCGCAGCAGCAAATCTTACACGGACTGTAGAAGTCGCGTTGCTTCCGGCTTTTGAATTTGGCGTGTTCTGCGATGGTGACTGCGACTATTTCGCCGGTCCCAACTTTAACTTCGGCGGCCGCGTTCACACTAACGGCAATCTGTTCCTGACTTCCGGCGGCAGCAATTTGACCTTCACCGATAAGATCGCAGCCGTTGGCCAGGTCGTCATGGATCAACTGGAAAATGGATGGCCGACTTCAAATCAATATGGCGGGCAGGTATGGGTACCGACCGCCGGAGGTGGCTGTCCGGCAGCGCCCGCAACCGGGCCCGGAAGCAGCGGAAATTGCCAGCAACTACCTGCGGGCAGTTGGACTGGCGGTTTCCCGCAAACAGGAGCGGCAAATGGAGGCTGGAGGACCATCTCCACGAATACCTTCAACAGCTTCATCGTTAACGGCCTAACGGGCGCAACCAAGCTTCAGTTGCCCTTTGTGGAATCGTCGAAGGTGGGCGCGATTGACATTATTCGCAGACCCGCGCTGAGTGACAGCACACAGCTCACCAATGCCCGGCTTTATAACAAAGCGCAGATACGTATTCTGCTTGCTGACAGCATTGCCGATCTGCATCCGGAGCGTGGAGCTGGAGTGCTTGATGCCAATGATGTACAAATCGGCAATCTTCCTTCCGCCACTACCTACGCCTCCTATAACGTATCAACTACTGGGACCGGAGTTGCGGCCGGAGCAATGTATTTCGCGACAGGCAAGCCGGCTACCGGAAGCTTTGTTACTCCCACGGGTTGTGGCAGCCCGACGAACTGGCCCTTGCACGGGCAGGTCACTTACACCGGCAACCTGTGCCAGGCGACCTGGCTGCGCGTGGAGTATTTGAACAACTCCGGGAATTGGATTGGCGTCACGCAACAGTGGCTCGGATACGGTTTCGGCCGTGGCTATGACATGCCGCCGACCGCCCCTTGGGGGACAAGCGGAACGGCTGCTTGCCCCGTGAGCACTATCTCAACCCCAGCCTACCCACCGGGCCAATGCTATAACCCGATCAGCCCCGCCATCCTCATCCTCCAGCAGGTTCGCGGCGACCAGGCTTCTAATGCAGTGGCTACCGGTACCGGAACCCAGAATGACTGGATCCCCATCAACTTTTACGACGCGCGCGAAGGCGAACCCCGGGACACCAGGGCCACTGGCGCTTCCACAACAGCATGCAGTCCTATCGGAGTCATGAACGCGGTGGAACTCGATGCCGGCAACTTGTGGCTTTGGCTTCAGGGCGCCTCACCTTACACGAGCGGGAGCGGGCTTCAAGTGAACTCGTCTGTGAACAATGGCTACATCCTTTACTTCGCTGACCATCGCGGTATGCTGCGCGATACAAACCCAATGCCCGGAGTAACTTTCTATAATGGAATTTCCGGCATGTCCGGTTTGAACGACACAGTCAACGGTTCCTCGTCGACGGGAATTCCGGACAACGCACTGGAGGCATTAACGTATTATCTTTATTCGCCGGAAGATGTCGCCGGAAAGGAAGATGGCGTTCTCGACAGATGGGGCCAGCCAAATCTGGGCGCCGGTTTCGGCCTGACGGGAGCGGCCCTGAGCCAGCCCTACTACATCAGCGGAACGACAA
This sequence comes from Candidatus Sulfotelmatobacter sp., assembly GCA_049584475.1. GTDB lineage: Bacteria > Acidobacteriota > Terriglobia > Terriglobales > Acidobacteriaceae > Sulfotelmatobacter. The sequence continues at coordinate 29,777 of JBAUXX010000003.1, forward strand.
ACGGGATTACCACTTGCTCGACGACGGCCGAGTGGAACATGGTCACCGGACCGCGGCACGTGTTGCGTCTGGTTGATGGGGGCATGAATTCTTCGGGAACCAGCTACCTGCCCCATCCGATCTCTCCGGCAACTTACGGAAACGGCTTCACCGTAGGGTCGGAAGAACCCGTTTACGTGCTGGGAGATTACAACAGCGGCTCGGCTGATCCGTTCTGGCCTAGCGGCGCCAATCCCGCTACGCCCCATTCCGCCGCCGCGATCATCGCGGATTCCGTCACATTGCTATCCAACCCTCCTACAATGCTGGCAAACCCGGTCATAAAGACCGGATGGACTGACCGCGAGAGTTTTCTATATCCGGCGGATATGAGCAGCCGGCCGGGAAACACCAGCTACTATCGCATGGCGATCGCCGCGGGTAAGAGCATTCCCTTCCTGGAACCGGGTTGGGCTTCAGCAGCCGGCTTGAAGGATTTCGGCACCGACGGAGGCATGCATAACTTCCTGCGCTATCTGGAGAATCGGGGCGCGAACAGCGCGGTCGTCAACTATGCCGGCTCACTGATCAGCATGTACTACTCGCAATACGATACCGGCGTATTCAAGTGCTGTACCGCCGTTTACGGCGCTCCGACTCGTAACTATTTCTTTGACACACAATTCCTGAACCCCAACAACCTGCCTCCAGGCACCCCCATGTTCCAGGACGTGGTCAGCCTGAGCTATCACCAAACCTTTACACCGCAATAAAGTGTAATTGCGGCAAGAACCGCCCCGGTCCCGCTCCGCGGATCGGGGCGGTTTTTCTTGCAGCGCATTTCTTTCCGCGGCTGATCTGCCGAATCGTTCTGTGGTAAAGACCCGCGTTTGTAAAACCGCAGCGAGATCGCCATCCCCAATGTACGATCTTGTTACAGTCAATCGCATAGTTCGTAGCCGTCGAAGGCAGGAGATCTATGGACGTTCGCGCTCTTTTTTGGGATGTGGGAGGCGTTTTGCTTACTAACGCGTGGGATCATACGGAACGTGCGGCGGCTCTGGAACAGTTTGGTCTCAATGAGAAGGAGTTCCATGATCGGCACGAGGCCGTCGTGGAATCATTCGAGAAAGGAAAAACAACGCTGGATGAATATCTGGACCAGACAGTTTTCTATCGCCCGCGGCTCTTCGCACGTGAGGCATTCAAAGAATTCATGTTCTCGTTGTCGCATCCTATCCCAGAGGTTTTGAAGTATGCCCGGACGCTCGCAAGCACCGGCAAATATTTCATGGGAACCATTAATAACGAGTCCAGAGAGTTGAATCAGTACCGGATCGACAAGTTCGAGTTTCGCCCAATGTTTCGTGTTTTTGTGAGCTCCTGCTTCGTCGGTCTGCGAAAGCCCGACGGCGACATTTACCGTTTGGCTTTGGAGACAACCCAATTCAACCCGGAGGAATGCATTTTCATCGACGACAGGAAGGAAAATCTGGAGTCTCCGGCAAAGATGGGCATGCATACGATCCAAATGCAAAATGTAGAACAACTGGGGAAAGATCTGGAGAAAATTGAGGTGCATCCTTAAACGGAGAGGCTTAGAGATTTTTTCTGGGAGCGTTGGACTTGCCACTCCCCACAACTGAAACATCGGATTCGGCCACCGGCAGAGTCAGATCGCTGGACCAACAGTCGGCGGTCAGTTTCCAATCTCCGTCCTCCTGCTTGGTCAGAACCCAAAGATACTTTCCTCGCTCCTCGCGGCGTTTCCCGGCAAGCCCGCCGGAAACCAGCGCTTTGCAGCGCCCGGCCTCGTAGGCAATTCCTCCGACTACCTCAACGCGCAGCGGTTCCACTTCCACTTCCCCCAGACCCGAATCCAACGCATTGAAGAAAAATTCGCGAATGGCAGCGGCGCCACGCACAGTCGGAAAATTTGATCGCAGCACAATTGCATCGGCCGCGTACATATCAAGCAGATCGTCAAGATGCTTCGTGTTACAGGCCAGCACCCACTCCTGCGTCACGCGGCGCACCGCGGCCTCGCCGCGGCTCATCACATCGCCCTTCAGCACGGGCGAACCGCGCAACTTTTCTGGATCGCGAGAGATCGCGGACACCGGCCGGGCAGCGACGCCCTCCGGAGATCCTTGAAAGAAATGATGGTGATAATGGTGGTGGTAGTGGTGCGCTCCGTTTGGAGTCTCGTGCGGCTCGACCGCAGAGCTAGACGCCAGAACGTCCGCCGAAAGCGGCACACCCGCTTGCGAGGCTGCGGGATGAGACCCGGCGTCCGCATGCCTGGAGTCGACCGGCGTTCCGCACATGGCGCAAAATTTATTTCCCCTGCGGTTCTGATGTCCACAGGCGCTGCACGCCTGTTGTCCGCCGCCCGGCTCCGAGCCAAAATTCCTTCCCGCATCCGCATCCATTACTTCTGGATCAATCTGCATCGCCTGCATCGCGGCTGCGATGGCTTCGGGACTTAATTTGGGTGGGCGTAATTCCGGCAACAGGTTGTAAAGCTCATCTTCGTCGCGCTTGACCGGACCACTGGAAGAGTTCCTCGCCGCAACCGCGTCGGAGCGTCCACGTACCGGTTGCGCACGATCTATCGCAGCAGATTGCAGCGATGGGGAAGCTGGCGGCTTCACGGATTGTTTGTCTTTATCCACAGCGGACAAAAACTTCCAAACTCATTTTAGAACAGGGAGGAGGATTAGCGACTGGAAAACTCAATCTTGTCTTCAATCTCCGTGGGGACGCCGTTGCAGGTCGCGGGTCGGAATCTCCATAATCGAACCGCGTGCAGAACACTGCGATCGCCTGTAGGGCCCGCGCTCTCCAGGATCAACGGGCTGTGCACACGTCCGTCGGTCCCGATGATGAAGCTAACCTTCACCCGGCTATGATCGGCATCCGGCATAACAAGAGGATTGGGCGTGGTGAGCGCTTCTGGCGGCTGCACATCTTCACAGCGCGCCGATGCACCGGTGTGAGGCACGCTGTTGAATTGGGAGGCGTGAACCGGATGGGTCCACACTCGCCGCTCGCCCAAACTTGGGCGATAGGGTATAGAAGGCATCGAGCCAAACAACGCAACGGACTGAAATACAACAATCGGAAGCCAAAGCCAGAGGCGACGAGGCGCGCTTTTCACTCTGAACCTCTCACGAGCGGAAGACCGCTCCAACCACCTTGTACGGCATGCTATGGGCCGCATCTCTCCTCGCGAAGCTTCGTGTTTACAATATGTTGGGAACAACTCCGAATGTCCGCGTGGACGTGAATGCAATCTGTTGCACAATAACGCCAGCATTGGATTTATCGACAAAAAAAGGCGAGACCGTGAAGGCCTCGCCTTTGCCGCTCGAAACCGCAATTACGGCTTGTAGACGCTGTACACGTTGCTGGTGGTGTAGACGGTGGTTCCTTCCTGCGAGTAGATCAGCGACGACATCGAGTGGTTGCCCACCCCGAGTCCGGAAATGACCTGGATCGCACTGATACCGGAATAGGAGCCGTCAGCCGCATCTTCCCCATCATAGGCGCAAGCGCCGACAATAGCGCCGTCCAGAAGGAGGCACAACGCGCGGTTGTCGTCAGTCAGGCCGCCACCGGAACTGGTGGTGAATTGATTCGCAACCAAAGTACAGGTGGTGGCGCCGGTGCTGCCACATTGGAAGTTCACGGCATCTTCTTCGGTAAAGGTGGCCGCGGACACGACACATCCATCGGGGCAAGTCAAGGTGGTAACGAAGTTGGACCTCAAGCCTTCGAAGGCAATCCCGGCCTTAGTCATCGCCTTGATCGGAGCGTTGTGCGAAGGACCTGCCGATTGGGTGGGCGCGGCGGAAACGGCGAAGAATGCCGCTCCCAGCAACAGCATGGCGGCAACTAACGTGACAATTTTAACTGTCTTGTTCATTGTGTCTCTCTCCTTGTAGTTTTTCCTGGTTGTGGTGTGGTTCTCGGTGAAGAAGATTGGGACTTCCTTCTTGAAGCACAACTTCGAGAATCATCCGAAGTTATCCTATGGGGCTCTAATGTCAAGGTTTAAAATGGACTAATCCTGTGTAAAGATTCGGTACGTGGTATGCGCTTGCACAGTTATCGCATTTTCTTGCATGAAAAGTGCAGAGCGGATGCGTGGCGAATACGGTCCTAAACTTTCAACCCCGCTGGAAAAACATTTGGATTTATTGATGTCAGCCAATGGAGGCGCGTCTTACTCCGTCGAGGACGCACACTAACACTCCAACGACGCGGTGTCGTGGTGTGGACACCGATGCAATGGGAGCGTCGTCTGGCGCTGCTCTTTCGACAATCAAAAATTGAAAGTAGCGATCAGATCTATGCGGCGGTTGGCGGAAGAATTCGAGAACGACCCACCCTGCAATCCATTGGGCGTGTCGAAAAATCGCGATCCCAGAATTCCGCTGGGATTGCCGAAGTTCACTTTGTTAAAAAGATTCCGGGCCGAGGCGCCAATGCTGAGGTTGTAGCGCCGGTCGGAACTGCTGGGCAATCCTTGTGGGCCACCGCCGAAAAGAGGACCGCCGCGCCCTCCGCCGCCACCGCGCCCTCCGCCGC
>JBAUXX010000004.1:0-73273 GCA_049584475.1 Candidatus Sulfotelmatobacter sp.
CAATCAGCTTCTCGATCTCCACCCGGTTGCGGTTGGCGATGGGAGTGCCCACCGCGATGTCCTCCAGCCCGCTGTAGCGATGCAGCAAAACTTGAAATGCCGCCAGCACCGTCATGAACAGCGTCGCGCCCTCGCGATTGCCGAGCTTATTGAGTCGGGCGAGTAACGTATGGGACAGAACCGTGCAACATCGCGCTCCACGGAACGTTTGCACGGCGGGCCGTGGATTATCTGTAGCCAACTGGAGCAGGCGCAGGCCCGTCAGTTGGGCCTTCCAGTAGGCGGACTGCTCCTCAAGCAGGTCGCCCTGAATCCACGCCCGCTGCCATATTGCGAAGTCGGCATACTGAATAGGCAAGTCCACTAGCGGAGATGCTTCGCCCGAATGGAACGCCTCGTATAGGACCCGCACCTCGTTCATGAAAACGCCGAGCGACCAGCCGTCGAAGACAATGTGGTGCATGGTAAGTTGCAGGATGTGATCGCATACACCCATTCGCATCAGTTCCACGCGCAGCAGCGGACCTCGCGTCAAATCGAAAGCCTGGGCTCCTTCCCGGTGAATGAAGGTCCAAACCTGCTCTTCTCGCACCGCTTCATCGATAGCGGAGAAATCATGGAGCACAACGGGCAACTCTTCGTGCTCAAGAATGCGCTGGACAGGGCTGTCGTTCCTGAGTTCGAAAACAGTACGCAGCATTTCGTGCCGTCGCACAACCTCGTCCAGGCTTTTTTGAAGCGCGGGAAGATCAAGCTCTCCGTTTATACGAAAGGCGACGGCGGTATTGTAGATACCGGTTCCAGGATCCATTTGCTGCAAGAACCACACCCGCTCCTGGGAGAAAGAAAGAACACTGGGATCCGCGGACTCTCGGCGTGTGATGACCGGCTCGGCAACCTCATTTTCCATGGTCTGGCTCAGGTATTCGAGGATTTCTCTATCCTCGGCCGAGGTTTCCAGACTGCTATCCATCAGGGTGATCGGGTCCATCGATGTTCCTCTTCCTGAATACGGCGCTTCGCCAAAGACTCACTAGCCGAGCAGTCCTATGCCGACGGGCTCGCGTCCTGGGTTGCACGATTCGGCATCCCGGATACGCCAGCCTTGGCCAGCTTCATCTGGCGGAGGAGATTTACCTTTTCTTCCGGGCTCATGTTTTTCAACTTTTGTTTGAGGCGGTCGCTGTGGCCTTCCTGCGGGTTGCGCAAGGAGTCAGTAGCGATTATGGAAGCCAGCTTCGCGATGGTTGGAGATTCGAAGAGTTGACGGAGCGACAAACGGACGAACAGGGTTTCCCGGATACGTGATGTAACTTGCGTAGCGAGTAAGGAATGGCCGCCAAGCTCGAAGAAATTGTCATGAATACCCACGCGCTCCAGCGACAACACTCGCCTCCAGATGGCAGTCAGTTGTTCCTCGATCTTGTTCCGCGGTGCGGCGTAGGCGTCTTCCAATTCCGGCCGCGCGCCCTCCGGTTTCGGCAGTTGGCGCCGGTCTACCTTGCCATTCGGCGTTAGGGGCAGCTCCGCCAGTGACACAAAGCCCCAAGGCACCATGTATTCAGGCAAGCGATCCTTCATGTAACTTCGTAACTCGCTGGCCGTGGGCCCGGGCTCGCCCTTCGCCACGAAATAGCCCACCAAACGCAACGCGCCGGGTTCGTCCTCGCGAGCAATCACTGCCGCTTCCTGGATCGAAGGATGCTGCTTCAGCAGGGCCTCAACTTCTCCGGGTTCGACGCGGTAGCCGCGAATTTTCACCAGTTCATCCATGCGCCCCAAAAATTCCAGATTGCCGTCCGATCGCCAACGAGCGCGGTCGCCGGTGCGGTACATGCGGGTCCCGGGAACCTGGCTGAAGGGATTGGGAACAAATTTCTCGGCAGTCAGTTCTGGCCGACTCAGATATCCCCTCGCCACACCGAAGCCCCCGACGCAAAGCTCTCCTTCAACGCCAATGGGTACCGGCTCGAAGTACTTGTCAAGCACATGAATGCTAGTGTTCGCAATGGGCCGACCGATCGGCACCCGCCCGGTATCGGGATCTCGTTCAGCAACTTCGTATACGCAGCATCCCACTACGGTCTCGGTAGGACCGTATTCGTTAATGATCCTTGTGGCTGGCGCCATCTTGCGCCAGAACGCAATCTGCTCGTAAGTGAGCGCCTCTCCACCAACCACGAAGCACTTTGTGCTGGTATCCAGGCGATCATTGGCGATGAATGAGGTGAGCATGTGGAGATGTAAGGGGGTGATCTTGACCAGACTGTGTCCACTTGCCCGCTGAAGAACCGAGCCCAGCGCGTCGACGCCGTACCCTTCGGATAGCAGGGTGACGCTGCGTCCTGAAATCAAAGGCGGCCACAGACTAGTGATGGTGAGATCGAATCCAATCGACGAATGAACCGGCGCGCCAGTACCCTCGGCAACGCGATAGGCAGCGCTGCACCACGTCAGGTAGTTTGTGAGGCCCTTGTGGCAAATCATCACGCCTTTGGGCTGGCCGGTCGAGCCCGAGGTGTAAATCACATAGGCCAGATTTTCGGGATCGGTGCTGGACGGGGGATTGTGGCTGGGTTGCAATTCAATCTGGCTCCATTCGCTGTCCAGACACAGCACCGGTACCGCGGTCTGCGGCCAACGCTCCGCCAGCTTGGCTTGGGTCAGCAGGACCCGCACTCCCGCATCCTGCAGCATGTAACTCAGCCGCTCCTGCGGATAACTGGGGTCCAGCGGCACATAGGCCGCCCCGGCCTTCACGATTCCCAGCAGTCCCACCACCATTTCCAGCGAGCGCTCCACGCCGATGCCCACCCGCGTTTCCGCCCCCACTCCCATCGTTTTCAGATAGTGCCCCAACTGGTTGGCCCGGCGATTCAGTTCCCCATAGCTCATCTCCTGCTCGCCGCACAGCACAGCGATTGCCTCGGGGTGACTGGCCGCCGGCTCCTCGAACAATTGCGCCAGCGTTTTGTCTCGCGGATATTCGGTCGCCGTTTGGTTCCAGCGCTCCTGCTGCTCCTCTGCCATCACCGGAAAGCTCCGATCGAAACTCACGCCGCCTCCATCAACCGCCAAAACCCGTCCAGCTAACATATTTGCCGGTGCGCTTCGAAGGGTGAATCAGGAAAGGCCGACATACGACTCGCGTTTGCCCTTCTCGTGCGCAGTTATGCTCGGTCGATACCTCTTTCTACCCCTCGTTTGAGCAACGGGCAACGGGCCTACTGTCGGGTAATAGCCATCTTTGAAGACAGGGAGGGCCTCGACTTTGTGTCGGGTATTGCCTGTCAGGTCACCATCACCTTGAGTTATATGAGCGCACGCCAGGTTTCGTAACCTGCCAAGAGAACACTTGTGTGACCCAAACGATGACTTCCGCCTGGGTTAGACGTGTGCGCGACGATTGAACAAAGGACAGGACAACGATGAAATATACGGCTTTTCTTCTTTTATAAGATACAACGGTGGGTACCAGAGCGCATCTACTCAAGCGAGATAGCCCCCAAGATAGATCCAGAGTGGGCAAATCGATCATTAAGTAGTAGTCCAGTAACCGTCTACGCAGCCAGGTTAGTCGCGCGAAAACTCCAGCAGCGGGAGCGTCTGTCGGCGGGAAAGAGTTGGAGTCGATTGCCGATTTGTAACTTTGAATAAATGTTCGACAGGTGGAACTTGATCGTGCTTTCCTGCACACCCAGCATTTGCCCCATCTCCTTGTTGGTGAGCCGCTCTTTCGCAAGTTCCAGAACCTGACTCTCACGAAAAGTCGGGATGTCCAAGTCGTTGCCGCTAAGTCTGCCACTCAAGGCTGTGTAGGCGACGTATCGTTGGAGTGCCTCGTTCTCCACCCAAATCCGGCCTTCGCACAAGGCACTCACGGCTTGCCGCAGCATTGCGACTACTTGATCGTGCCTGATGACGCCCCGCACGCCCAGAGCCAGCATTCGAATCATGTCTGTATCTGTTTGTTGGCTGTCGATCACCAGAAACTTGCCGTCCGGGAAATCGCAACGAAGCTTGCGCAGGCACTCCCCGAGTGGAGGCACCAAACAGCAATTATCGAGAATGAAAACCGTATCCGTGGCGCTGGAAAGAGATTTCACGACGCTGTCGAACGGCACGGGAGAGATGTCCGTCGTTTCTTCTCCGAGCAGGCGCATAACATACTCGGCGGCAAGAAGATTGCCCCCAATAAAATAGAGGGAAACGTTGGGGTTGCTATCTACAGCAGGGTCCATTGCAATAGGAAGGTCAGCGACCTCTTTCATGGTCTAACTCCTGAACCGAAACCTATCGCAGACGGGTTAGAGTGTCTGGTCAAAAGTGAACACATTTGTCAAAATGGGAGGCGGTAAAGCCAGGCGCGCGGAAAGCTCATCCGGTTCAGCACCGGAGTTCGGTATTGCTCAAATGCAGATAACAGTCAACTATTCGCGTGAGTGACTCAATGATGATTTTACTATGTCTACACCTATCTATATATATAACTGATTAAAAGCTACTACTAAAGTTCTCGCAATGCCACGGTGAGCGGCAAACGCGCCGCCCGAACTGCCGGCAAAAGTCCGCCGAACAGGCCTATGGCCAAGGCGAAGGTCACGCTGGTCACGAGCACAACGGGAGTAGTCTGAAATGCGAAAGCGACCTCGCTAAAGCTCATGGTGTTGCCTGTGCCAGTCATGATCCCATTTAAAGGTAAGGCCAGGACACACCCCAGAACACCACCGATAAAGGCCAGAAAAACCGATTCGGAAACAAAAGCCACCGCCATACTTATGCGGGAAAATCCCAACGCTCGAAGCACACCGATTTCGCCAGTGCGCGCCGCAACCATTCCGTACATCGTATTCATCGCACCAATGATCGCTCCGATGCCCATGATGGCGCCAACAAAAATAGCCAATAGCGCAATGGCAATGACGAGCGGTCCGGCCTGGCGTTGATAGAATTGCTTTTCCGACACGACCTCCACCCGCATTTGCGGATTGGATTGCAGATTGCGATTGAACCCGTCCAAAGCCTCCGGGCTCGTAAGTCGCACGGTGATTGAATTATTCCCCGCGACGGGATGACCAATAGGTTCAAGAAGATCGTAATCCCCCCAGACTTCGCTCCCAAAGGCTGCTCCCCCGGACGAAAACACCCCGACAACTTTCCAGTTCTGCCCTAATATCCTCGCCTGATTCCCGAGATTGAGATTGCTGATCCGCTCGCGAATGCGGTCTCCAACAATAACTTCGAAAGCGCCCGGCTTGAAACGCCGACCTTGCGTAATCACGATGCTGTCGCGCACGGCAAAAGCCCGCTCAGTTACGCCGCGAATCCCAACATTTGCCGGCCCGCCATCGCTCAGCCGTGTCATGCTGCTCACGGCGACTACTTCGCCCGACGCCAAAGGGTTACCGGAGTTGTCGCGGGCGATACGCTCATCGACCACGATCGTGTTTGCCTGTTCGCGAGGGATCCACGAAACCAGTTCCGAGATAGCACCGCTTTGGGTGACGATGAAATTCTCCGCCCGGCCGTTCAGCTTCAAGGCAGATCGAAACCCCGCCGCCATTGACAGCAGTGACACCATCACGGTCACGGTGAGCGCGATTCCGAGCGTCGCGAGCAGGCTGCGTTGCCATCTTTTCACCAGGTTGCGAATTACGTAGCGCACTGGGAGGGCCATCTATACCTCCCTCAGCGATCTGATGATTGGACTTCGATAAGCTAACAAAGCGGGCGCCAGGCCGGCGAAAAGTGTGACTAGAAGGGCGACAGCAAATCCCGTGCCCGCCACCTCCAAACTGAGACCCGGAGATCGTGAGGACATGATCAAGTCACCGATGAGCGGGAACTGAGGCAAGGCCCCCACCAGTTCGTGACTGAGAAACACTCCAATGAGGCCGGCGCTGACTCCGATCAGCAAAGCTTCGCCAAGAATGAGCACCATCACCGACCCGTTAGAAAAACCCAGCGTTTTCAGGATGGCAATCTCACCTCGTCGCTCGCGCACGGCCATACTCATAGTATTAGCTATGATCAGGAGCACGGCAAAAGTGCCGGCCAGTGTGATGGCCTGCAGGAGAAAACTCAGATTGCCAGCCAGGGAAATGAAGCTTGCCCGGAAAGCTGCTTCTGTTTCCGTGTGGGTTTGGGTTCCACTATTTTCGAATCGGCTGTCAATGTCCTTGCTGATGGCGCCGGCTTGCGACGCATCGGCGATCTCGATCGCATAAGTGGTAGGTCCCAGCTTCTCCCCGGTATTCTCATAAAAATAGGAGAAGTGAAAGAGCATTAGCTGGTCACTTCCGGTCTCCGTGTCAAAAATGCCTCGCACCACGAATGCAAAAGGCGTTTTTGTACGGAACGGGGCGATGAAACTCTGAAGCTGGAAGGTGTCGCCCACCTGCCATCCGAACGTCTGCGCCAAGCTGCGGCTAACGATGCAACTGCGGCGGTCATCGAGGAACGCCTTTTTCGACTCCTCCGAAAGGCGGTATCTCGGATGCATCGCCAGGTAGGGTTCGGCATCGACGGCCAGGTTCGGAAAGAATCCCTTCAAGTCTTTGTAAACGCCGCCGAACCAGGTAACGCTGGAGACTCGAACTACTCCTGGGACGGCCTGAATCTTCGCCTTGCATGCCATCGGCAAGTTGAAGATCCAACCCATCGCGTTGCGTGTGACCAGCCGGGAATCGGTTGCGTTGTGCAGACCTTGGTCGACGCTTTGCAGTACGGTGCGCATGGTGCAGAACAAGAAAACGCATGATGCCAGAGCCAGAACCGTACTAACCGTGCGAATCCGATTCCGGCGTAGATGTTTGGCGATAAGGAGTAAGAATTTCATGGATCAGTCCGTAAAGACACCTTTCTCCAGGTGCCGCTGGCTGCGCGCCCGATCGGCGGCGCGCAGATCGTGCGTGACCATAATCACGGTTTTGTGAAAATCCTGGTTAAGCGTGCAGATCAAATTGAGGATCTCATCCGCACTCTTGCCGTCAAGGTCTCCGGTTGGTTCGTCCGCTACAATGATTTCGGGATCGGTAATAATGGCCCGCGCGATGGCGACTCGCTGTTCTTGTCCGCCGGAGAGCTGGCTGGGATAGTGACCGGCCCGATCGGCCAATCCCACTAACTCCAATGCGGCCAGCGTGCGCTCGCGACGCTGCTTGCGGGACAAGGGTCTCAGGAGGAGGGGTAGTTCGATGTTTTCGAAAGCGGTCAGCACCGGAATGAGGTGGTACATCTGAAAGACAAATCCGATGGTATGGCTCCGCCATTTTGCCAATTCCTCTGGTGACAAGCTCGCCAGATCCGTGCCGGCGGTAATGATCGTCCCGGAGATTGGCTGATCGAGACCCGCGATGAGGTTGAGCAAAGTAGTCTTGCCGGAACCAGAGGGTCCAACCAGCGCCAGAAATGCACCCTCCTGGATCTCGAGATCAATTCGGTCCAGTACCGGAACGGTCTGCCTGCCGCGCCGATAGGACATGGAAACCTGCTGTACCTGGACTTCACTCCCAATCAATGGTTGAGCTGCAACAGCCATGATGGCGTGTTCCTCTGCAATAGTTCCGACGGCTTTCATTGAGCACCTCGAACTGAGAGTACGTGGGCGGCGTCACCGTCCCGTAGCGACAGCGGCGGCGACAGCACCAGGAGTTCTTGACCGGCCAGGCCTTGAAGTATCACCACTTGATCACCACGCTTTTCGCCGGCGGTGATTACGCGCTCATGGGCAATTCCTTGCAAAACTTCGAACAGCACCGTGTTGCGACCGCGTGGCGCCAGGGCCTGCAGCGGCACGGTAATTACCGGTCGCGATGATTGTGCCGCGCGCCCAACAGGTATTCCCTGCAGAAAAGTTACCTGTGCGGTCATCTCGGGCTTCAGCAGTAAGTCTGCATCAAGGATCGCAACCTTGGCCTGCACGGTACCTTTGGTGCGATCAGCGGTAGGAACAAGCTGGCGCAACAATCCGTGATACTTGTGGTCCGGAAAGGCCTGTACCATGATCTCGGCGGGAATTCCTGCCCTGAGCTTTTCGATACTCGACTCGCCTACGTCCACCTCGACTTCCAGATGGCCGATGTCAGCAATGGCGACAATCGCACCGGATGAAGTGGAAATGTTGACTCCGGGTGGGATGGGAGCAACACTTTCTCCTACCTCGGCCATTTTCTTTACTACCATCCCGCTGAATGGCGCTCGTATGACTGTGTCTTCCTTCAAGACTTCTTGTGTGGCCAGATCCGCCTGAGCCAAAGCCAGGGCCGCTTCGGAAGCATTTACCCGGCTGACGGCGGCGTCCCTCTGGTCTCGCGAGGAAACCTTTGCATTTGCCAGCTCGTCAGCAATCTCCATCTGCCGCCGATTCTCGTTTAGAGCGGCTTGCGCCACCTGAATTGCGGCTTTTGAACCCGCTATCCGGGAATCGAACTCGGCGCTTTGTAAGCGGGCAATGATTTGGCCCTGGACTACGCTGCTTCCGACATCGACATCCATCTCGGTCAAGAGTCCTTGAATCTTCGCGGAAATCACGGCTTCTCGGCGCGCTACAACGTATCCGGAGGCGGTTAATATTGGCGTCCCCTGGCCCTCGATTCCGGCCCCCGTGAACGAAGGCCGCGCGCAGTTTACATCCACGGCATTGCTTAGCCCCCACATGCCCACGGCCGCTCGAATCGAGTGGCCAGAGGCCAAATAGGCGCCGAGCAAAAGAACTAAGGCAGGCAAGATTATTAGTGGAGCCATCCACCTCGCTGCTTTGCGGCGAGGAGCAGCCTTATCGATCTGCAGAGCACTCAGTCTTAGCCGGGTTGTCTCCCGGTCAAGGTGCACTTGGCCAGGTTCCTGATCTACTTCCTTTCGCGGCTGGGTGGCAGGTTGGATCACTCGCATTCCTTCTTACGCACAGTCTTAGTCCAGTTACCTGGTTCTCGCAACCGCTGAAGCGGCGAGAACAATCCCCGACCCTGAGGCGAGTCTAAATTTCGTGCAGCTTGGAAAACTCGGGCTACTCATTTGGGCAGAGCGAGAAATCGTGATCTCGGGTAGATGGAGACACGAGTCGTTTCCAAACAGATTGCGCCGGGCTCGCCGCGGAGAACAGATCGACCTCGCCAAGTCGGGGAGTCGTGGCCCAACACCGGGCCGGTTGCCCTGCCGGCGGCAGAGATTACAATCGGCGTTGGGCAGGTTGGTAATTTCACCTGACGGCGGTCCTTCCTTTCCCGCGATCCAGATCCGCCGACGCTACGTTCATCATGAAAATCACTCTGATTCATCCGCCGCTGGACGATCCCACCATTCCCTACCATTCCACCGCATATTTAGCCGGGCACCTCAAGCACAACGGATTCACCGATGTCTCAATGCGCGACCTCAACATTGAGTTCGTCAACTATTGCCTGGAGCCGAACACCGTCAACGCTTTTTACGAAGAGGGAGATCGCAGGTTGCGCGCGTACAGTCGGGCCGCCAACCTGGGCTTTCAGGATCAGGAGCAGTATTATGCGCTAGGCGTCGCGCCTCGGGTTGACGACAGCGAGCTCCACTTGGCAGCCGGAGCGTTAAGAAAGCAAGATACTTTTCTGGATTATTCGACTTATGTAGCAAATGTAAATCGACTTACCACTTACTTTGGGTTTCTGGGAGCTTTATCTTACCCTGCGGATATCGATTCCTTCACGTTCAAAACGCGCGGCCGACTGTCCTTTTACAACCTCTCGGATTTGTTCAACGCGGATCTGGGCGCACGCGTCTGTGCTCCGCTGGTTCGCTACTTTGACGAGCGCTTGTCTCACGACCTGGACCTGGCGACCACAGGGTTGTTCGGTATCAGCGTTGTCTATGATCATCAGGTTTTTTATGCACTGCACCTGGCGAGGCTGCTCAAGCAGCGGTGGCCGGAAACCCCGCTGGTATTCGGCGGTACAGCCATCAGCCAGATGTATAAATATCTGAAAGACAAGTCGCAGATGAAGAGATTCTTTCAAATCTGTGACGCAGTCGTGATCGGAGAAGGAGAAACCGCGATTTCCCAGATTGCGGCGTGCCCGGAAACGCTCTCGAGCGGACCGAAATTCATGAACAGCATCACCTACAACCGCAGCACCGAGCAGCTTACACTCCCGCTCGCTACCTATGAGGATGTCTCGAAGCTTGGCGCTCCCACTTACCGGCACCCATGGGACCTGTATCTCTCCCCGGAACGTGGCATCAACTACTCTCCCACCCGAGGCTGCTACTGGAACCGGTGCACGTTCTGCGACTACGGGCTGAACAGCGATCGACCGACGTCGCCGTGGAGGGAGCGAAGGATCGATCAGGTCATTGCCGATCTGAAGAGTGCGCAGATTGAGCACGGCGTCAAATACGTCTATCTCGCGGTTGATGTCATGGCACCCGGCTATCTGGAGCGTTTCTCGGATGCCCTGATCGATACGGGGTTGGACATCCGCTGGGGCGCTGAAATTCGCATGGAAAAGATCTTCACACCGGAGCGCTGCGTAAAATTGGCCCGCAGCGGATGCGTTGCCATGTCTTTTGGCATGGAGTCCGGGAACCAGCGGATTCTCGATCTTATTGACAAGGGCACTAAGGTCGCCTTCATGGCCGAAACCATGAAAAACTTTTCCGCGGCGGGTATCGCGGTTCAGATCATGGCGTTTACCGATTTTCCCACCGAGACCGCGGAGGAGAAGGCGGCCACTTATAAGTTCGTCGAAGATAACGCCGCTTATTGCGCCGCTGGCGGCATGGGTCAATTCCTGCTGACCGGTACATCGATGGTGGCGAAAAACCCGGCCAAATTCGGGATCACACTTGTAGACACTATCGATGCGGACGTTGCCCGCGCCATTGCCTACAATGTCGACGAGGCGGACGAGGGGAACGAGGGAAAGGACCGCAAACTCAATCTCACCGAGGATATCGACGGTTCCTTCCGCGATTCAGGGAGCATTTTCCCCGTTTCGCTGGACCGCCCTTGGGCCGGAGGGACCGACAGCCTGCATTCGCTAATTTACTATGCGACCTACGGAAGGTTTTTCTTCAGAGAACATACTCCGGATGAGTTTGCCCCGTTTGAGAATACACGAGAATCACTGTTGCAATGTAAGGTCGTGACGCGCGGTTTTCTCGGTGAATCTGCCTTCGATCTGTCGCGGATATTCAAGAATAGCGATCAATTTGCCGCTTACCTCACGAAGCGCCTGGCAATGCCCGCTGAACCAACCTACGACAGGTTCTGCGAATGGACAGGCGACGTAGCCAATCTAGCCTCGAGCGGCGAGGATAAGACTCACTGGCTGGTCACACCGCGAGAGGCAGTCAAGTTAAGCAGATCCGTTTATCAGATCCTGTCACTCGGTCTGGGACAGGAACTCACCCTCGCGCAGTTGTTCCAAGGGTCAAGTCGAGAACTCACGAATGCACTCCTTGACTACTTTATCGAGTTGCAAAAAAAAGGATTGCTGGCCTTCGTTGTTCCAGGCAAGTCGCGCTGGGACCGTTTCGCGCTGGCGGACGATCGGATCGTCTCCCGGCCACGGAATCCGAAAGTGACTATGCCGCCAGGCACGCCAGAGCCTGTCCATACTATCGCTGGGCCTGGACAGTGAAGGCAAAATAGACGAAGGCCTAAAACACAACAGCGCGCATTCCCGGCCTCGTGGCGACAGTTCCCATTGCCGTTTCGAACGAATGTGTTGAGCCTCCATGAGTACTGCCTTAGTCGCTAGCCAGCCCGGGGTTGGTCTCGCTCCACTGGTACAGAACACGATGACGCTCAGAGGAGCCAAGCATGGGCAGGCGGTCGAAGGGCTGAGCATCGTCGGCGACCATGCCTTCCAGCAAGGTGCGGAAGTATCCCAGGTAGCGTTCGACCGTAGCTCGCTCAAATAAGGCGGTGGCGTACTCGATCCCGCCCGTGATGCTCTGGCCGGTTTCCTGTAAGAAGAGAGTGAGATCGAACTTTGCCACTCTGTGGGGTGCCGACAGGAGTGGGCGCAGTGTCAGTCCCGGAAGTTGCAGTGAGCCTTCGCTCTCGTTCTGCCATGCAAACATCACCTGAAAAACCGGACTGTGAGCCAGACTGCGCACCGGATGAGTCAGCTCAACCACCTGTTCAAAGGGAATGTCCTGGTGCTGCTGCGCAGCCAGAGCCTGCGTTTTGGTTCGCTCCAGCAGTTCGCCTACGGTGGGCGATCCGGACAGGTCCAGACGTATCGCCAGCGTGTTGACGAAGAAACCAATGAGGTTCTCGATCTCGGCACGTCCGCGGTTGGCGGTTGGGGATCCGATGACCAGATCGAGTTGACCGGACAGTCTGGCAAGCAACACCGCCCAGCCAGCCAGCAAGGTCATGTACAACGTGGTGCCGTGGCGCAGACCGAGCTGCCTCAGGCCGGCGGTTAGTTGTTCACCGAGCAGCAGTTCCGCAAAACTGCCGGCATAGTCCTGCCGGGGCGGATGAGGATGGTCTCCGGGCACCTCCAGCAGCGCCGAAGCTTCAGCCAGATTGGTCTTCCAGTAGGCTGCTTGTCTTTGCAGAATTTCGCCTTCGATCCACTTTCTCTGCCAGACGGCGTAGTCGGCATACTGAATTTCCAACTCCGGCAGCGGATCGTCTTTCCCCTGTAGATAAGCGCCATACAACGCGCTTAATTCGTTGACCAGCAGGCCCATCGACCAGGCATCGGAGACGATGTGATGCACGGTGATCAATAGAGCGTGCTCGTCCTCGGCAAGACGAATGAGCTGGCCGCGGATCAGCGGCCCTGTTTCGAGATCAAAGCAGGTTACGCCCTCGATCCCGGTGATGCGGTCCAGTTCCGCCTGGCGCTCCCTGTGCTGGCGCAGATCGTGCTCGATTAATGGGAAACGGCTCTTCCCGCCGTCAGCGATCTGTTGCACGGGCTCTCCATCGATGAAGGGAAACGAAGTGCGCAACGCTTCATGCCGGACCACGATGCGATCCAGGGCGTGGCACAGTGCCCAGTGATTGAGTTCTCCGCGCAAATGCAAGCCGGTCGAGATGTGGTAGGCGTAGCTGACTCCCTCCATTTGAGCCAGGAACCACAACCGCTGCTGCGCAAATGACAGCGGTAACTTCTTACCTCGTTCGCAGTACGTGATGAGAGGCAGTACGGAGTGTGCGGCGGTCTCGAGACTGCGGGCCAGATCGGCGAGCACCGGATGCGCGAAGAGGTCGCGCATCGCCACTTCCACGCGCAGTGCCTGCTGTAGGCGGGTGACCACCCGCACTGCCAACAGGGAGTGTCCACCGAGTTCGAAAAAGTTATCGTATCTGCCGATCTTGTCCAGCTTCAGCAAGTCGGCCCAGATCTGCGCCAGCCGGGTTTCGATCTCGCCCTGCGGCGCCTCGTAGGCACGCACGGCGTAGGCATCCCCGTCCGGAGCTGGCAACGCCTTGCGGTCCAGCTTGCCGTTGGGCGTTAGAGGTAAAAACTCCAACCGCACGTAGGCCGCCGGCACCATATACTCAGGCAGCTTCTCCGATAAGTGAGCTCGCAGCGATTCCACAGTAAGTTTGTGTTGTTCGGAATCGCCGGCGCTCGAAGCGCTGTAGTAAGCGACCAGACGCTGGTCCCCAGGAGTATCTTCGCGGGCGATCACCACCGCTTCGTGCACCGCCGGATGTTCGGCCAGCCGGGCCTCGATCTCGCCCAACTCAATTCGGAATCCGCGGATCTTTACCTGAAAGTCGTTCCGCCCCAAAAACTCAAGGTTGCCGTCCGCCAGCCAACGGGCCAGATCGCCTGTACGATACATGCGTGCCCTCGCGTCGGCAGCGAAAAGATCTTTGAGGAAGCGCTCGGCCGTCAACTCCGGACGGTTCAGATACCCCCGCGCTACCCCAACCCCTCCGATATACAACTCCCCGGCTACTCCTACAGGTACTGGTTCCCCATGAGCATCCAGTACGTACACCCGTGTGTTCGCGATCGGTCGGCCAATGGAGCTAACATCCTGAATCTGGGTAATGTCCTTTATGACAGACCAAATTGTTGTCTCGGTGGGACCGTACATATTCCAGGTAGATGAACTGCGTTCGGTCAAGCTTCGAGCTAAGCTAACGCTCAGGGCTTCTCCACCGCAAAGGACTTTGAGGTCGTTGGTTCCTTTCCATCCCGCTTCCAGAAGCATTCGCCAGCTTGTGGGCGTAGCCTGCATTAGCGTCACGCCACGCTGTAGTTGTCTCATCAGAAGAGCGCCATCGGCGCCGGCATCCCGGCTCGCCACGATGATCCGCGCTCCCTTTGTCAGCGGAAGATAAATCTCCAGCGCCGCGATATCGAAAGCAAATGTCGTAACCGCGAGTAAAGTGTCGTTAGCGCTAATACCGGGGCTTTGGTGCATGGAGCAAATCAAATTCGTCAGGCTGCCATGTTCAATCGCAACGCCCTTGGGGTTGCCGGTGGAACCGGAAGTGTAGATGACATAGGCCAGATGGCTGGTGGTGAGTCCGATGCTGTCCCGATTGGGGTTGCTCTCGGGCAGACGGCTCCACTCAATTGCACTATCGCTCAGATCAATCACGGGCAGGGTCTCGCTGATTCCCGCGAAGAGTTCCAGTAAATGCCCTTGTGTGAGTAACGCCACCGGCCCACAGTCTTCCAGCATGTAGCGCAGTCGTTCCACCGGATAGCCCGGATCCAGCGGCACGTAGGCTCCGCCGGCCTTGAGCACTCCCAGCAGACCCACGATCATCTCAAGCCCGCGCTCCACGCAAATGGCCACCCGCGCGTCCGGCTTCACCCCCCGTAGTCTGAAGTAGTGTGCCAGCCGGTTGGCTCTGGAGTTCAGCTCCGCGTAGCTCAGCGAATCGTCATCGAAAACCACGGCGACCGCATCGGGACTTCTGGCCGCCTGCTCTTCAAACAACTCATGCACGCATTTCCCACTTGGATATTCCGACTTGGTGTCGTTCCACTCGTAAACCACTCGATGGCGCTCGGCAGCACTGAGTATAGGCAGACGGTCGACTACCTCGGCGTCGTTGGCTACCATCGCTTCCAGCAGCGTGCGAAAGTATCCCAGATAGCGTTCGACCGTCGATCGCTCAAACAGCGACGTGGCGTACTCCAACCCGCCAACAATCTCTCCAGCTTCCTCCTGTAAGTAAAGCGTCAGGTCAAACATCGCAGTGGTGTGGGGCAATCCCCGAAAGTGGTCTTGTGTCAACCCGGGTGCAAGTGTCGACGCGGTGCTCCTCGGATAGTTCAACCATGAGAACATCACCTGGAAGAGTGGACTGGAAGCCAGACTGCGCACCGGCTGCATTCTTTCCACGACCTGCTCGAAGGGGATGTCCTGATTCCGCTGCGCGGCCAACACTTGCGCCTTCACTCGCCCGAGCAAGTCGCCGACCGTGGGCGAGCCCGAAAGATCCAGACGCAGCACAAGGGTGTTGACGAAACATCCAATCAGTCCCTCGATCTCGGTGTATCCGCGATTGGCCACTGGCGTACCTGTGATCACATCCTGCCCGCCCGACAATCGCCCCAGCAGAGCGACCCAGCCCGCCAGCAAGGTCATAAAGAGGGTGGTGCGATGGCGTCTACTCAGCTCTTTCAGCCCGGCCGTCAGCTCCGCATCAAAGATCAGTTCGTGAAATGCGCCGTCAAAGTTCTGCTGAGCCTGACGAGCATGATCCTTGGGAAGCTCGAGCAACCCCGGGGCTCCGGTCAGGGTGTTTATCCAATAATCGGCCTGTCGCCGTAGAATATCGCCCTGTATCCACTTTCTCTGCCACTCGGCATAGTCGGCGTATTGCAGGCCCAGCTTCGGCGGGGGGTCGGGTTCGTTTCGCAAGCACGCCCCGTAGAACACGGTGAGTTCTTTCTGTAATATCCCCGCTGACCATCCGTCGGAAACGATGTGGTGCATCGTGATCAGGAGTAGGTGTTCATCTTCCGACCACCGGATGAGCCGGCCACGGATGAGCGGACCAAATTTGAGATCGAAAGATGTGCTGGCCTCCTCCGCAACGAGACGATCGAGTTCGACCTGCGCATTCCCATGTTGGCGTAAATCATACTCAGCCAAATGAAAACATCTGTCTCCGACAGAAGCAATCTGCGGAACAGCTTCCCCGTCGATCTGCGTGAACGTCGTCCGCAGCGCTTCATGCCGTTCTATCACCCGATCCAGTGCTCGGCGAAGAGTTATGCGGTTGAGATCGCCCCGCAGGCGGAGGTAGAGCGGGATGTGATGAGCCCTGCTGCCGCCTTCTATCTGCGCCAGAAACCACAGGCGCTGCTGGGCAAAGGACAGAACAAGCCGCCCATTTCGTTCCCCGCGCGCAGGTGGCGGAAGTTCAGTGGGAACCACATTCGCAACGCCCCGTTGGGAATCGACTGACACCTCGGGCAGGATGCGATTCATCATGATCACAGAAACTCATTGCACGCCGTCGGGGTTGAGTATACACTCCGCCTCAGCCGAGAGATAGAACTGGAAGCTCGGGCCAGGATCTATCTTGGGCCACACTCCTCTAAGAATCGCGGTCCTTTCCAATTTCGTAGCACTCGAGATCAGAGATGCTTTCGATGTGTGGTTCAAGACTTTGGAAATAGATCCCGTTGTTACCTTCAGCCCCTGCGACTTAGTAATTCAGCAGCTTCTCGATCCTAATGACGATTGCACTCATTGCGATCTTGCCGTCATTTTGCTTCAGATCGAACGTTGGTGCACGCGGTCAAAAAGTGCGCCTCACGAACTTGCTCTCAAAAACATTGAAAGCTTTGTAAGTGCCGCCAGACACGCGGCCCTGAATTACCCAGCTCGCATGCTACTGGTTATATGTTGCCCCATCTCGACTAAGAACCATGCGAACCCGAATGCACTTCTGTTAGAGGATCAATTGCGGGATAGCTTCCGGGATATCGCTAACCTCGATTTTATGGGGACTAGTGACCGTGACTCATATTATCCCGCGGCGGATAACAGCGCGTATTTCCTGGAGGGTGCTTTCGCGGATGACGATCCCCTTTCGGAGACTTTGCCCTACAGCCAGCTATGTTTCGCGACTTTAGGGACGATGGTTGCTCGTTGTATTCACAAACGATTCAAAGAGTCTCGCAAAGTTATCGTCGTGGATTGCGATAACACTCTATGGTCGGGAATTTGTGGAGAGGCAGACAGTGAAACGCTGAACATTGGCGGAGGTAACCTTATGTTGCAGGAAATCCTGGTTCGCCAATCGAAGCGCGGGCAACTGGTGTGCCTGTGCAGCAAGAACGACGAATCCGATGTCTTTGCCGCGTTTGACCGGCAACCGGGCATGGTGCTCAAACGCGAGAACCTTACCTCGCACAGAATCAATTGGCAGCCTAAGACGGACAATCTCCGGTCTTTGTCGGAAGAACTGCGGCTGGGATTGGATGACTTCATTTTCATTGACGACGACCGCTTTGAATGTGAATCGGTTCGAGCCTTATGTCCAACCGTTCGTACCATTCAAGTACCTCACGATCAGGATGAATTCTCCCGGCTCCTTTTGCAGATTTGGGATTTCGATAAAGCCCCAGTCACCGAAGAAGACACAAAGCGAGCCCTGTACTATCGTCAAAATGCTGAGCGCGATCGCGCGTTGGGGATGTCGCCGACGCTCGTCGATTTCCTCGCAAGCTTGGACCTGAAGGTTGAGATTCTTCCACTCACTGTCGCGGATGCAGCGCGCGTCTCGCAACTTTTGCGCCGAGTGAACCAATTCAACCTGAACGGAATTCAACGGTCCGTAAGCGAACTTATCGGCCTGATCGGGGAAACGCCCTGCTACACCATACGCGCCGCGGATCGTTTCGGCGACTATGGCCTGGTGGGAGTTGTCGTCTATCGCAGATGGGACCACGCTTTGCATGTAGAAACATTGGCTCTTAGCTGTCGATCCCTCGGTCGTGGAGTGGAAGGCCATTTGAAGGCTCACTTCGCGGAGACCGCCCGTTCCTTGAAAAGCACAGGCCTTTCGTTCGAGATGCGAACTACGACGAAAAATGGACCCCTACGCACGTTCCTCACCCAATTGGGGTGTGAGGATAATGGGCAAGGTCAGTACGTAGTCACCGCTGACACACTGGCCTTGCCAGGGAACCACAGCAACTGGCCTCAGGAGCAGGCGCTGGCGTGAGATTAGACGCCATTGCACCTGCGACAGACTCTGAAATGACGAACAGATAGGAGAGTATCGAATGGACACGTTCTCCGACAGTCCTGCTCAGGTTCTATCTAGAATTCGCTCTGAACGAAAACCCCGACCTGAGATCGGAGAGTACACAGCTCCCGCGGATGAATTGGAATACGCCGTGTCCGAGATCTGGTCCGAGGTCTTGAGAATCGATCCCATTGGACGCGAAGATAACATTTTCGACTTCGGTGGGGATTCTCTCCATATGGCTCAAATCGCAGCCCGAATTTGGACGCGTTTCCACGTCCGGATTTCAATCGATACCTTCTTCGAAAATCTGACCATGGCGTCGATAGCTGGTGTTGTGCGAAATTCCAGCCAGATCGAATCCTGACTGGGCCAGCGTTGCATCGGAAACAAGTTCTGCGGCGTGCCTGAGCATTATATGCAGTGCCTGGTGACTCTCAGTGCAGAGACTTCGAAGTAAAGACGCCGCTCAGTCATCGGTGACTTCGATCGTCATCCCAACCTGCGACCGGCCGGCGGCTCTCCGCCGCTGTGTGTCCACGCTGCTTTCCAATCTGGCACGCTATGGCCGTAGCCCGAGAATACTGATTGCCGATGGGTCTGTCACCCGCGATTCTCCAGTTGACAATCAGGATGTGGCTGCGAGTTTCAAGGGGAAATACTCAGCCAGTGTTGCGTTGATCGGCCACGAGGAGAGAGGGCATCTTATTAGTGAGTTAGTATCGGCCGGTCTGGAAGAGGGCGTGGTGCAGTTTGCCCTGGGTGGGGTACCGGATCTGAGCATTGGCTGCTTCGGGGCGAATCGCAACTTTCTTCTCCTCATGACCTCCGGGGAGGAATTTGTGAGTGTGGATGACGACACGGAGCCGTCGTTCGCATCAGCCAGTGAGTTCCAGCGTAGTTCGGCGGCCGAAGACAGTGTGAAACATGTGGACTTGGGTCCATTCATGCAGGTACGGGCTTATCGCGACCGTGAGTTTCTTCAAGAGTCTGTGAAATTCGGTCAACTGGATTTCATAGGAGCTTACGAGTCTATCCTGGGCGCCAGAGTTTCCGAATTCTGTCCTCCCTTTGGCGAACGCGCTATCGTGGCCGGTACTGCGGACTCGCCGGCTGAGTCCGGCCGAGTCGTACTCACCCTTAGCGGCCTCGCGGGCGACTGCGGTTGGGGCACCCCCTCGCAATATCTATTTCTGAGCAAAGAATCATTAGAAGAACTAACCAGCTCAAATGAAGTGTACCTGGAAAGTATAACTTCGCGGGACTTAGTGCAACTCGCCACCACCGTAACTCTCTCTCAACGGACGGATTACCTGATGGCCACCGCCTTCGCAGCAGATAACCGAACCATGCTGCCGCCATTCATTCCTGTGGGAAGGGGAGAAGATAGTGTGTTCGGACGTGTAGTGCAAAATACGCAGCAAGACGTCTGGTTCGGGCATCTGCCACATGCGATTTTCCACGGGCCGGTTGGCCGACGTCGCTTTGCGCGCGGAGAGATCATTCGCAGCGCGGCTACAACCGACCTGTCATCTTTGATGTGCGCCATGGTGGAACAGTTCCCAGCACGGGGACGCGATGTGGCTGCTTCTCTCCGGGAATTAGGAAGGTCGCTAAGTGCTTTCGGTGGCATGTCAATTAAAGCATTCCAGGAGTGCATCCGAGCATGCCGGACAAGACTAAGTCAATCTCGCCTGGCGTTTTTGGAAGCTCGATTGGGATCGGCAGGGGGACTGGCGCCATCGTATGTCGCCGATCTCACGACTTATATCGGGCGACTTCGGGAGGGTGATAAGCGTGAGGAAGCTGGAATCCCCATGGAGATCCTGTATGGTCGTGAGATAGACGATGCACTTTACTGGACCCGCAAGGTGATTGCAACGTATGGAGAACTGCTCTCCGTTTGGCCCGACATCGTCGACCTGGCGCAAGCCTACTCAACCAGGCTGTTGGAAGACTCGCGCGTGTAACGGTAGGTATCCTGACTCAGATGAGGATGAACGGTAGAGTTCCGCGGTGTTCAAGGAATTCCTGATGATAAGCGTCATCGTTAGCACATTCGACCAGCCGGATGCTCTGGCCGCCCTGATGGCAGGCCTGTCCTGCCAGACTACCTCGGAACCGTTCGAGGTAATCGTCTGTGACGACGGCTCCAAATCCGACACAGCGGAAGTTGTACGGCACTGGGCGGCAAAGGGGCGGCTCGATGTCAGGCTGGTCTGGCAACCGGATATTGGCTGCCGTGTCAGTCGCTCAAGGAATAATGGAATTCGTATGGCCCGGGGAGACCTATTGGTGTTTCTCGATGGGGACCTTCTTGTGAGGCCCGACTTGCTTGCCAGTCATATTGACCAACATACGCTTGGACAGCACAGGGTGGTGTGCGGCTCGCGGCGTTCCGGTGAATTCCGATCTCCGGATCGCCTGAGCGAAATCCTGAACTCACAGGAGAAGCCACAAGTTGTTCTCCACCGACTTTGGGAAGAATGCCATGTCTTGGATCTGCCCACCGACACCGAGGTTCGCAGGGGCTGGCTCAAGACGTCATCCAAGTGGATGGCAATGGTGAGCTGCAACTTTAGCGTGCCCAAAACCTCGGAGATATGGTTTGACGAGTGCTTCGTTGGCTGGGGCTACGAAGACACCGAGCTAGCCTTTCGCCTAATCTGCATTCATGGGTATGAAGTCATCTATGCGCCCATGACTGAATCCCTCCATCTGTTCATCGGCGGCGCGATACCCTCGGCCAATCCGCTCTTTATAAACGCGAGGCAGAATGTCTCGCCGGTGATTCGCAACCTGATGTATTTTCTCTCGCTGTATCCGGATTACGATCTTCGCCCCGCGTTGTTCTTTTTCAACCGATGCGAACTCGACCGTGCTACCGATGAGTGGTACACGCTGACGGAGCCGCGCGGCGTGCTCGTCGAAGAGGCCCTCGCCGCCGCGCGGGGATGGCAGCAACGCCACTCTCAACGGGAGCAGACCTCGGAAGTTTTACAGGCGAAGATATGACTGAGTAGTGAGCGTTTCTCGCATTGCGACGACAGGGCGATGGACAGCGCTACTTCACTCAGCAACCGTGACTCGACCGCAACCCCTCCCCTTTGCCAACTTCGCGGAATCCGCTTCTGCATCCTTTGTCGGGGGTTCGTCCGAGGCTGCGACGTATCGATACTTGGAGTCAGCATCATTCAGCGCAAACCCGTTTTCATTTCGCTAGTCGGCTTGAGTGTGCCAAGGCGACGGCGCAGCAAGTAGTAACCGGTCCAGCACACAATCGCCAGCACGGCAAAGGATCCGAACTGAGCTGGAAAATCACGCATCAGGAAATGGAAACTCTTGATGCGACCGCCTTGGAAGGAAATTTCGCTAGTGAGTGCGATGGCGGTGAAGGTGATCCCCAAGCCGAAGAGCCACTTCTGCCAGCCGATCAGCGCGCGCGTGCGACGAAGCGATCGTAATTCAAGATCGGGGGGAAGCGCGGAGGGCGTGATTTTTCCAAGGTTGTCCGCCCACTGCACGCGTATGCGCTGCGCCAACTCAGGATCCTGCTCCATGTATTCTTCGACAAGCGCACGCGTGGCCGGGCTGGCCTCGCCCGCAAGATAGAGCGGCAGGACATCGAGGATCACTTCCCGCGTAACGTTCATTTCCCACCTCCTTCAATCACATTCATAAATCTCTCCGGCTAAGCATTTCGTATCCCAGCCAGCGCGAGACGAGCCCGGTGGATTTTCACTTTCACCGCCGCGAGAGAAATGTCCAGTACCCGGGCAATCTCCTCGTACGGCATTCCGTCCACCGCGTGCATGAGCAGCGCAACTCGGCTGGCTTCCGGCATTCTTTGGAGTTCGTCAAGCACGGAATCTAATTTTTCATTCTGCGCGGCTCGCACGTAGGGGCTGGCCTGCCGATCGCACAGGTCATCGTCGAGCGGAACCTGGCGCGACTTTTTCCGCAGTCCTTGCAGAAACAGGTTTCGCGCAATGGTAAAGAGGTAGCCCTTAACCGTCGCCATCTCGATCGGCTCGGGCGAAGTCCATGCGCGCACGAAGGTCTCGGAGGTTATGTCTTCGGCTTCTCCGCGGTTGTTGGACAAGTACAGCGCGAATCGGTACACATCCGGCGCATACTTTCTGTAGAGCGAGCTGAAGTCGGTCATTCGGCCGTCTCACCGGAACTACCCATATCGCCCAGACTGTTATATCAGTGGGGCCGCATACTAAAGCGTCGTTAAATTCCAAAGATTCCGCTGAGAATGTCCCCCCCGGCATGTGCCATGATGCCGGGACGCAGGCTCCCGCGCCAAATTGCGACTAAGCCATACAGAATGCCAAAGCACGCGATCTTCATGCACGCTTCGATTCCCTGGTAACCGTGCGCGATGCCGAACAGCACCGCCTGCAGGAACAACGCAATCCAACGACTCTGGGTAAAGGCTTCGAATTGTTTCTGAAAGTAACCGCGAAAGACCAGCTCTTCGCAGAATCCGGCGCTGATGGAAACGCCAACCCATAGTCCAATTTCCAATCCTCGCTGTGGTAAGAAAGTCTGGATTGAAGCAGCATGGCCGATCCCGAACGCGCGATTCCACGCCTGCTCGGCCAGAGTCCAAGCTGCCCATAAACCCAGCGCCAGGCCACAGTCCACGAGGATGTCCTTCGCGCTGGCCCACTTGCCTCCAACCAGGTCGCGAAGCTTTGTTCCGGATGTGCGAAGGCCGCCTCTCCATACCCAGACGAAGAGCCCCCACTCCATTGCTATGAGCGAGACGTAGAGCGGCACGACCTCTGGGTGCTGCCGCAACATCTCTGGCTCCGAGCGAGCGTGTCGCTGAAAAAAAGCACCGCCTACCGAAAGCCCCAGGAATAATGCGACCAGCAATGTTGTATGCCACCACGGCGCGATAAGCTTCGCGTTTGAACATTCGATTCTTGGAGCAGCAATCGTTGCCATAATGACTCCTCAAACAGCCCGCACGGATCCGGACCGGGATCAGAAATGCCCGATTCCTCCTGGAAACACAGGCTCTGGGAATAGGTATCCACGAACGGGAGGAAAGTTACGTGAATCGACAGACATCACTGCCGGCACCCCCCCGGCGGTGCGCAATGGTACGCCCCCCTGGGACCGCCTGCGCACTCACGTTTATGCCTGCAGCAGTTCGACGAGTAAATCTACCTCTGTCATAAGCCAGGCGATCTTCCGCATCTCAAACGCAACCGCCGGGACAGGACCGCTTAGCAGGAGAGACCCTTGCGCGCTCAGGTGAGCGATTGCGATATTTATGTCCGGTACCTCATAGCAAATGTGGTAAGGCCCCCCACCCTTCTTAAGGGCTCGATCAATTGGAGAATTTGGCCCAAGAGGAGCCACCAGCTCAAGGACCGTATCTCCCTTTCCGCGGCTCAGGAAACAGATGGATACGTTTTGAATGAGATCGTCGAAAGGTCCCGATGTCACTTCGTACTCAAATAGCTTCTTGTAAATTGGAATTGTTGTTGATAAGTCTCGGACCGCGATTCCAAGATGGTGAAAAGCAAAGTTCTTCATCGGCGATCTCTTCTCCCCAGCCATACGATCAACAAGCGGCGAGAGGGATGTCAATTTCAGATTGGCAACTGCGTCAAAGATGTTCCTCCCGATATGCGACTCGTGGTGTATGCCGGGAGCTTCCAATCGCCACCACTAGCACCCTGTTTCAACAAAGCTTGGCTCATCGGAACTCATCAGTGACCGGTGTGTAGCTGGTTCTGGTCATCGTCCGATGTTGACCCCACGTCTAGCGGCTGTAGATAAGACAGGCAAGCACTGCGAAACCACTCGGTCGCACAGGATAACACTGAGGAAGCGAGCCAGGAGTTCCTCACTGGAGTTGAACAGTTGATCGACGAGAGATCTATTGAAATTCTGCAACCGACTTGCCGGCCTCAAGGCTGCGCCTACAAATTGTATCCAGTGGTCGAATTGGGAGTTCGTCTCGGTTTCGTGCAAGCGATCGACGGTCACATCATCTCTCGGATGCTGCGGCACCATACCCACATTGCTAGCGGAACTGCGCGAAAGGCAGCCGAGTATTAGACAGGACGCCATCCTGGCCGCGCCAGTGTCCACGGTTGCTCGATCACTGGTGCTCCCTGATAGAGTTTATTGAAGCAGGCGTCGATCTGTGGGGAGAACGAATTCCTGAAAAACGCACCATTCCCTAAAGCGTCGAAAAGAATGGCGGGGACGACGGGACTCGAACCCGCGGCCTCTGCCGTGACAGGGCCTCGGGCTCATGTAACTGATTGATATCAAACGGTGTCGGCGGACATCTCTTGATACCATAAAGTATCGTATGTCACTTCTTATCGTCCCCTTAACGTCCCCAGATTTGATAGCGGGAGCGTGTTCCTCGTACCCCAAAACCAGTTTCACCGTAGCTTACAAGAGCCATTAGCAAGGCCGGTTTACCAACCGGATCAAGTGCGCGAGAGCCCGACCTAGAGGAAACGATTCAACTGTCCAGAGTTCTTGGCATCGACAGTTGAGATACATTTCTGTTTGCCGACCAACCGAGAACTGGTAGCGATATGCGCGTTTACGAGGACCTATTTTTGCACTCTCAGAGCAAGCCGCTCGTAATCAGTCAGTAAGGGGAAAGGTTGTTTCGTACAATCAGGGGCTCTAAAGAGCTTATCGGACCCATAATCCGAACAGCCTCGACTGGTCGCCCTCGTGATCAGTATGGGTGGGAGCCGGGTTCAGAAGAGTCTCGGCGCGAAATCCTTCAGATCACGGCGCCAAGTTTGCCACTCGTGGTCGGTGCCGGGTGATTCGTAGAAAACATGTTGTATCTGCGCTTCCTGAAATGACGTGTGCAGTCTCTGGAGTCCTGCGCGCATTCTCTGTGGCTCATTCGTTCCTACGCCAAGCCAGAGCAGGTGCACTTTCTTGGCGAATGCTGCGGGATCAGCGAACACTCCGTTGTAGTCGGTCTTGGGATCTAGTTTCCGATTTCCGAGCACGAGCATCCCGCCCGCTCCACTGAAACCGCCAATGTAAGAAAAGAGATTAAGATGATCCAGCGTAATCTGGAAGGTCTGCATGCCACCCATCGAGAGGCCTGCCATCGCGCGGTGGTCGCGGTCAGGTAAGGTGCGGAGGTTGGAATCAATGAATGGGATCAGAGCCTGGGTTACATCGTCTTCGAACGCCGCTGCCATGTCCTGCATCGCCTTCAACATTTCGGGTGACCCAAACCCCTTTGCGAACAGATCGACAGGCGCCTCGCCGGCGCGGTGCGCATAGCCGTAGGCCATCACCACGATCATCGGCTTGCAACTCTGGGCCGCGATCAAATTGTCGAGGATGAAATTCGCGTTGCCCTGACGCACCCAGCCGGTCTCGTCTTCACCGGCGCCATGTTGCAGATAGAGGACTGGATAGCGTGTCTTGGTCTGCGCGTCGTAGTTCGGAGGCAGATAGACCAATGCGTGCCGCCACGTCCCCGTCACCTTCGAGTGGTACCAGACTTCGCGAACCGCGCCGTGCGGCACATCTTGCACCGAATAATAGGTAGAGCCTGGCTCAGGAACTTCCACGCCACTCGCCGGCTTGCCTCCTCCGAAGAAGGCGTGAGTGTTGGGGTCACTGACCTCTGCTCCATCGATCATCAAGGTGTAATAGTGGAAACCGGGAACAAGGGGCGGAGTGGTAATGGTCCAGAATCCATCCTGCTGTTTCTCCATGTCCAGTTTCGGACCGCTCCAGAAGTTCAGTCGGACTTTCGCAGCATCTGGAGCTTTCACGCGAATCTGTACTCGGCCGGCGCTGTCAACCCGCGGATACTCTGCCGCCCAGACATTCGTCGTAGAGGGCTGAAAACTGCCGGATTCCTGTGCCCAACCAAAACTCAAAGATAAGAGGACCAGTATTGCGAATCGCCGCATGTTTTTCTCCTTCGTTGCTATCGAATGCGAACCATAGCGCCGGCTGCCCGATAGTCCTGCTGTGAGCTTCAGACTTGAATTCCGCTGAATCCAGTTAACGTCACAGCTCAACTGAAACGACGGTTATAGACTTGGGTTCCAATTTCAAAGTCAGCTTGCCTCCCTGAACCTTCGCTGAGATCGGCCTTGGCATGACTGTATTGGGTGCGTCGAAGGTGTTGACACTGTCCACCTTCGGCGCGGTCAGAGTTTCGCCGCTCGCTGCTTTTGCCGTAATGCCCGCCAGGCCTGCCTCGATTTCGACCGGTTCATTGGGATCGAGATTGGTAATCTCCAGCCATAACTTGCCGATCGCGTCTTTCGCGGCGATCGCGTCCACTCGGGGCACCGCCACGGCCCCATGTGTGTACCAACCAGCATCAAAAGTCACCGGCACAAGTGTGGCGTTCTGGAACGGTACGTACATTTTGAAGACGTAATAGGTCGGAGTCAGGACCATCTTCTCTTTGTCCGTGATGATCATTGCCTGCAGCACATTGATCATCTGTGCGATATTAGCGCCACGTACTCGGTCGGCATGACGAGCGAAGATATTGAGGTTGAGAGCCGCGAGAATGGCGTCGCGCAGGCTGTTCTGCTGGACTAGGAACCCCGGATTGCTGCCCTGCAACGGCGAGTACCAGCCTCCCCATTCGTCAACCACGAGCGCAACCTTCTTGTCGGGGTCATACTTGTCCATGATCGCCGAGTGCTTGCTGATGAGACCTTCCATCTCCAAAGTGGATTTGAGAATTTCGCTGTACTCAGTTTCACCAAATCCCACCGACGCATAGGAAGGCGGCCAGTGCCCGACCGTGTAGTTGTGCATTGAAAGTCCGTTGATGTCCCAGCTCCACGTGTGTTGCTGATAAGCCTTCATGACGGTTTCCGTCCAGTCGGTCCATCGCGGGCCATCGCCGCCCGGACCGACGGCGATCTTGAGCATCTGCTGCTTCTCTTGCTGCGCGGGATTGAAATTCCTTACGAAGCGGCTGTAGATCTTCATCTGGCTGACGTAGTAGTCAGCAGTCATGTTGCCTCCACAATCCCAGCTTTCATTACCGATGCCGACCAATGCGACTTTGTACGGAGCCGGATGCCCGTTCGCGGCACGTTCTTTTGCCAGTGTCGTCGGTGCTGCTGCGGTCATGTATTCCAGCCACTCGGCCGCTTCCCGTGGAGTCCCGGAACCGACATTGACGGAGACATACGCGTCCGCCCCGATCTGATCGATGAAGTCCATGAACTCATGCGTTCCAAACGTGTTTGCCTCTGTCACTCCGCCCCAGTTGGGGTTGAGAGTTACTGAGCGTTGAGGGCCGATGCCCTTACGCCAGTGATACTCGTCGGCGAAGCAGCCGCCGGGCCAGCGAACGTTTGGAACTTTGATCGCTTTCAGAGCGCCCACAACATCGTTGCGTATCCCCCGAGTATTCGGAATCTTGGAATCGGGGCCGACCCAAATACCTTCGTAAATGCCGTGTCCGAGATGCTCTGCGAACTGCCCGAAAATGTTACGGTCGATCTTCGCGCCAGTTTTCGACGTGTCGATCGACAACTCCACTTTCTGGGCTTCCACCATCGGCGCAGCGATCGCCAGAACGATCTGCGTGAAGACGACAAGAAGTGAACGCATAGGAAGCGATGTCTTTGTCTGCGGAAGCAATAATTTAACGGCATTCAAAGTTGGCTGCATCTTCCGTGTCTCCTTTCCCTTTGTATTGGGCGTGCTTCGGATCGGGACACAGCGGCCGGCTGCGCCCAGGAAAGGCTTTGCCGGTCGCGATCACCGACGTAGGCGTCGTGCCTTTCTCGACCCAGTTGACCATCGCGCCCAGTAAATCAAACTGGTCCAGCGACTGCCCTCCGCCGCAGTGGCTCATCCCTGGCACAAAATAAAACTGGCTCCACTTCGACGCGGCGTCGAGACCGCCATTTGCAGCCGCCATGTTCTTGTAGTAGTCGAACGTATCGAGCGGCGAAAACCACGGGTCGCTATCACCGTGGTAGAAGATCAGTTTCCCCCCGTGCGCGGAGAAGGTGGTCAAATTCGTGGACATTGAATCGACAAGCGGCTGGGCAGCTGCCAGAGCTTCCTTGGCAACGTCCATTGTCATGTCCGTCGTCGCAGGCCCGAAAATGCCGGGTCCCGGCGAGAGTACTCCTCGAAATGGCGGGCCGTTCGTGATGCCCGTGTCGTAAAGGAAACCCGCATAGACTTGGGTTCCGCTCGACGTCTTCGGCCCTCCCATGGCCTTCTTGATAGCCGCGGCTTTTTCCGGAGCCAGGCAGGAGTTATTCGTTTCACCCTTGCACGCCAACATCTCAGGATCGAAGTCGCACCCGAGAGGATCGGAGATTAAGCCGTCGGCGACGCCATCTTTAGCGTCGCACTGTTTGATGAGAGCATCTCTGATCAGCTTGCGATCATTCTCGGTAATCGACTGCTCGAGGGTTGGTTTTCCATTAGCATCTTTCGGAGCAATTTGATTGAAGGCAATGGGAATCCATCGCCCAATTGCGAGATTGGAAAGCCCAGTGCGCATCGCTGGGTCGCCCGAGATGATGCCGTTGAAAACCGCGGGAGAGCGCTGCGAAAGGATCATGCCTTCGCGGCCGCCGGTGGAGCACCCGGAAAAATACGAAAAGGCTGCCGGCTTGCCGTAGTGTTGCGCGATGAGTTGTTTTGCCAGTGCAGCGACCTCAACATTCGCGAGGTAAGCGAAGTCCAGATAGGCCTGCTGATCGCGCATGAAGCCGAAATCAAATCCCGGATTGCGGCTCTTATGGCCTGTGTCCGTACTTACGACAGCGAAGCCGCGTATCAGTCCAGGGGTGTCTCCAGCCGCGTTCAATCCAAGAGGCGCGCCTACGACGCCGTTGCTACCAGCTCCGCCTTGCATCAGAAAGTCACCATTCCAGTGGTCGGGCATGGCCAGTACGAAGGTGATCCCAAACTGTTCGCCATCCATTCCGGTGCGCCGGTTCATTGTCCCTTCGACTCGGCAATACGCAGGCAAAGGTGCGGTGCGAGTCTGGTTCCAGGGAATGGCCTCGGTGGTCCCGGCAGTGATGGCCGCTGCTTTGGTGATTTCAACATTCTCGGCTCTGAAGCTTGCGAGCTCGGCGCAGGAGTTAGATTCCTGCGCCAAGGCATAACCAATGGAAACCAAGACCAGAAGCATGGATCTAAAAAACTTAGTGTGCATATCGCCTCAAAGCTCTCAAGAGTTATTCCGGCAGAACGAGTTGTCCCTTGACCTCGAAATTACCGCTCACTGAGGAAACTCCTGTTCCGGGTTGACCGCTCCCGATCGAGACCGTGTACTTGCCTTGCGCCACCTTGATGTCTCCTTGATCGGTGACCATACTGAGATCGCGAGACTTCAACTGGAACTCTACCTTCTGGCTTGCTCCGGGCTCCAGATGGACACGCTGAAATCCGCGGAGGGCGCGCCGCGGCGCACCGGACACTTCCGGAAACTGCAGGTACAGCTCGACCACTTCATCACCGGCCACTTTCCCAGTGTTCGCGACCGTGACGGAGGCGTGGAGTGGATCACCGGCGTTGACTGGTGTATCGGGTAGCTTGAGATTGCTGTAAGTGAACGCTGTGTAGCTGAGGCCGTATCCAAACGGCCAGAGCGGTTCCCCCTCGAAGTAGCGGTAGGTTCGCCCCTTCATTGAATAATCTTCGAAATTCGGAAGCTGGTGAACATCCTTGTAGAAAGTGACAGGAAGACGTCCAGATGGGTTGTTTTTTCCGCTGAGTGTTTCCGCGACCGCGGCTCCTCCTTCTTCGCCGGAGTACCAGGATTCGAGGATGGCGTTGGCGCGCTCCTTCGCCCAGCTCACGCCGAGCGCACTCCCGTTCATCAGCACGATGACGAGAGGCTTGCCATTTCCTGCAAGAGCCTCGATCAGATCTTCTTCGGGTTTGGGTAAATCGAGGCTGGTGCGGTCGCCGCCGGAAAAGCCGGGCTGGCTCACAGGCATCTCTTCCCCCTCGAGACGGCTGGTGATGCCAACTACGGCGACGATGACATCGGCATTCTTCGCAGCCGCCACGGCCGCTGGATCGGGCGCGTTATTCACGGGAGTCCACAGGAGCTGCGCTTCCGGCTTACCCTCCCCGTTGCGTCCGTAGAGGACCTCGATTTTTACAGGGTGACCTTTTTCGAGGTGAACCGGGCTTAGATTTATGTTCTTGCCCCAGAGCGTCGTAACCTCTCTTCCATCCACTGAGAGGCGGCCGAAGCCGTCGACGCTGAGTCCCAGTAAATAGTCGCCGGTTGCAGTTGGGTTGAGCCAGCCAGTCCATTGCACCGACAGGCCCGAAATTCCCTTCGCCTGTTCAGGGACATTGCTCTCGTTCAGATTTACGGAGGACTCGACCCGCGAGGTGAGAGGAGTCGGCTTGGCGTCGAAGCTGGGGCGCGAACTGTATTCCGCTTTGAGGCCGGGCTTGCCATCCGGGGTGGTCAAGACGGATGCGGGCACGGGGTCTGCCTTGTTTGAAAGAAATTGAGTTCCGGGCACGTAGGTGATCTTTGCCTGTGGGAACTCGGCCTTCATTCCTTCCAGCACGGTGACCGTGTGCGAAGTGCTGCCGTTGTAGTTGCCGAGCAGCACGGCGGTCTGATCGGCGAGCGGACCGACGACGGCGATGCGCTTCGCAGACTTCAACGGGAGGACGCCATCGTTCTTGAGCAGAACCATCGATTCATTGGCGATGCGGCGGGCAAGCTCGCGGTGAGCGGGGCTGTCGAGTTGTTTCTCGTCGATGTTCATGTAGGGGACGGTCGCGGGCGGATCGAACATGCCGAGACGGATGCGAGCGGTAAAGAGACGAATGAGTGCAGTGTCGACCGAGGTTTCCGGAAGATAGCCCTGTTGCACAGCCTCGATGTAGGGCTTGTAATCGTGATCGTCGTTTACTTTGGCGAAATCGATACATTCGTTATCCATGCCTCGGATGACGGAAATTGCCGAAGCCTGCGGCTGTGTCGGCCGGTAGTGGTGCCCGTTGAAGACGTTGCGCACAGCGTCGCAGTCGGAAACTACATAACCTTGGAAGCCCCATGCTCCGCGAAGGGTGTGTTGCAGCAGGAATTGGCTCGCGCACGCGGGCTCGCCGTTGATTGAGTTGTAGGCACACATAACCGAACCTGCCTTGCCCTCGACGACCGCAGCGCGAAACGCGGGCAGGTACGTGTCTTCCTCGTCGTGCTTGCTAACGTCCACGTCGGTGAAGTGGCGAGTCGGCTCGGGGCCGCTGTGAACGGCATAGTGTTTAGGCGTCGAGATGGCCTGGTAATAATGTGGATCATCGCCTTGCACGCCTGTGACAAACGCGACGGCTAGACGAGCGCTCAGAAAGGGATCTTCACCATAGGTTTCCTGGCCGCGTCCCCAGCGCGGATCGCGAAAGATGTTGACGTTGGGAGCCCAGAAATCCAAGCCTTCGAAAATATTGGAGTGACCTGCGCGCTCATGCTGCGCGTGCTTGATTCGGCCCTCAACGCCGATGGCGGTTGCCATCTCGTGAATGCGGGGTACATCGAAGCTGGCGGCAAGCCCGATGGGCTCGGGAAATTCCGTCACGCCATCGGAAATGACGCCATGCAGGGCTTCGCTCCACCAATCGTACGAAGGAATGTTCAGGCGAGGGACGGCTCGTGCCTGATTCACAAGTTGCGAAGCTTTCTCTTCCAGCGTCATCCGGTGGACCAGATCGGCCGCGCGTTCTTCGGGAGAGAGCTGGGGATTCATGTAAGGCAGGCTGGAAGCATCCTGCGCCATTGAGGTGGAAGCGAGAATGGCAATGATGAATGCGGCCAGTGAGAAACTTTTGTAATGGTTCATTTCTGCTCCTGGACTTCCGATACGTCCTTAGCTGCTTCGCGCAGTTCTTACCGCTCTCGAACCGAAATTGATTCCCCGTTGTAAACAACGAGCTTGTCCGGGTTCGCGGTCGATTCAAGTCCCGTTCCGTGTCCGGCAGATACCAACACCACCTTCATCTCCATGCTGGCGGGCATTCCGGGATATTTCCCTTCTCGCTGACCAATCGTCAAAGTTCGGTTTGACTCCGACCAGTGCATTGGGATGACAGAGTGCACACCGAGCTCATAGTCGTAACCGTCGCCGGCGTCTTGATAGAGAACGAATTCTCCGTCGGCACCTGTATAGATCCTTAATTCGATAGGCCCTGCGGGTTTCTCATCCGCGTACTCGATTTCAGGACCCAGCGGAAGAATCGAACCGGCACGTACGTAGAGGGGAATGCGATCGAGAGGCGCGTCAGCATCGATCTCGCGGCCTCCATTTGTCGAAGCTCCCGTCCAGAAGTCATACCAAGCCGGGGCGTCCGGCAGATACAAGGCTCTGTGAGTAGCGTCTGGCTGTAGCACAGGGTTGACGAGGAGCGCAGGTCCGAACATGAACTGATCACCGATGTCCCGAACTCTGAGATCAGTGCGCCAATCCATTACTAGCGGACGCTGGATCGTGTAGTCCTCATTCGTCACACGCCACGCCAGCGAATAAATGTAGGGCATCAGGCGGTAGCGCAGCTTATCGTAATTGATGAGAATCGGTTCGACTTTATTGAAGGCCCAAATCTCATTCTGCGGCCGGTGCCCATGCGTGCGGAAAATCGGGCAGAAGGTTCCATACTCGAACCAGCGTGCATAAAGTTCCTGAAACTTTGGGTCCTCAACCGGATTGTCGTGCGGCGGCCAATAGCCGCCGATATCGGTTGTCCAATACGGATATCCGGAAAGCGCAAAATTCAATCCGGCGGCCACTTGATGGCGTAGACCCCAGTAAGAGCCATAAACGTCACCCGACCAGACTGCCGCTCCAACTCGTTGCTGCCCGAGAAAAGCGGAACGCGTGAGAAGGAAAACTCGCTTGCGAGCTGTGGTTGTTTTCCAGTGTTCCTGAACCCCTAGCGTGTGCATGAACGGAAAAATGTTCGTGTATTCGGCGCCGTTGCCGATGGCGATCTGCTTGTTTTGAAGAATCGCGTCACCCATGTGAGGCCAATATTCTTCGGGCTCGGCGCTGTCGAGCCAGAATGCGTCCCAACCTAACGAGAAGAGCTTGCCGGCAAGATTGTTCCAATAGAAATCACGCGCTTTCGGATTCGTAGCGTCGTAAACATGGGCGCCGGGAACGTCCAAGTGTTGCTTCGTCATCTCCGCGAAGTTCCGGGATTTGGAATCAAACAGCCCCCAAACCGAAAGCATGGCATGGACGTGTTCATCGTGGAGTTGCTTGAGTTCACCGGGGACATCAGGGAAGTTCGAATTGAAGATCGGATCGCCTTCTGCCTTCCACCAAAACCAATCCTGAACAATTGCGTCGAGCGGTATGTGCTCTTCACGATACCGATGTGCGATTCCGAGCACTTCTTCTTGCGAAATGTAAAGGTCCTTCGACTGGAAGAAACCGTAGGACCATTTCGGTAGCAGCGGGGTGTGTCCAGTAAGGTTCCGATATTCATGGATGAGTTGATCCATCTCCGGACCATAAATGAAGTAGTAGTCGACGGCATGGCCGGCAAGTGAGTCCAGATTCAGTTCCAGCGGGAAACGATTGTCGACGTGCGTCAGCGAGGCGGTGTTCCACATCAAACCATACCCTTTGCTTGACAACAGCAAAGGGATCGCTACATCCGTGTTGTTCTGCCCAAGTTCGACGGTGGCGCCCCGGTAGTTGAACATTCCGTTCTGGTGTTGCCCCAAACCGTAGAAGCCTTCGGAGAAATCCGGAGCAAATCCGTCTTCGACGTGAAATGTCTTCTCTCCATTCAGTTCAGCCGGTTCGTAGGTCCGGGGAATCGAGTTGCGTTCGCGTAAGAGACCCTGGCCTGTAGCCGTGCTGAATTGGACGTTGCCCCATTTGAGCGAGAGTTCGATCTTCAAAGCATCGGTAGTGAGGATCGCCGCTTCGGATGTTTGTGAAATCCGGAACTTCGCGCCTGGGCACGACTGCTTTGAATCGAGCATCCATGGCTGGCTTGGGCGAATCGTATCGGGCGGCTCGGGGGAAGCGACGAAATGAATGATGGAGGAGCGGCAAACGGAAATGTGCACGCTCTCGTTTCCAATTGTGGCCGTCATACCGTCCCGAGCTTGCGCGTACTTGACTGGGGGTAGTGGGGGCACGTCCCACAGCTGGGAGGTTGCCTGTGTCGCAGTCCCGGTGAGCCCGCATAGGCCGAGAAAAAGACAAGTCCAGAAGCTCCTGGATGGAAGCAAGTTTAATCTCATTCGATTAAGAGTGCGTACGACGGTACCGCTAACTGTAACGAACTCGAAATGGAAATGCCAGGCAATGATAGAGCCGTGCGCGCGAAGGGCTTTTTAAGACCTTTGGCTTCGCTTGACGCTTGCGTGCACTTTTTTTGAAATGTCCTTACCCGTGCGTCGGTGTGTCGATTCGCGGACAATCAACTCGGGCTGCATCACCACAGTTTCCGGCTTTGGGGGTGCTTTTGAGTTCAGAATGCGAAGCGCGATCCGCGCAGCTTCTTCTCCGATTTTCCGGCTGTGCTGGTCGATGCTGGAGAGTGGAACGCGAAGTGAATCGTCGTAGTGGAGATTTCCGCAGCCAACGACCGCCAAATCCTGTGGAATTCGTACTCCGTGATCCAGCGCGTAATTCATGGCACCCATTGCCAAAGGATCATTGAAGCAGAACAACCCGTCTGGTCTGGGATCGAGACTCAGGAGTTGGCCCATGGCTTCGGCACCACCCTGTTTTGTTCCTACGTCTCCCTTCTGTTGCGCGACGATGTAATCATCCATTACTTTCATCCCTGCTTGCGCGAGAGCTCGTTTATATCCTTCCATCCGGCGAATCCCAGGACTGATCTCCGGTCCACAAATGTGAGCGATTCTTTTGCAGCCAATATCAATCAAGTGCCTGGTGGCCAGCCTCCCCACCGATTCATCGTCTACCCCGACGAAATTCGCCGAAAGACCCGGCAAGCACCGATCGATCAATACATACGGTATGTTCTGCCTTTCGATGTGAAAGAAAACGTCTACCGTCGTCCGACACGATGCAATGATTAATGTGTCGAGGCGGCGTGCCAGCAAGTGATTGATCTCCACCTCCTCGAGATCGGGATCTTCGTCGGAGGAGGAAACGATCAGATAGTAGCCGCTTTGTCGCAAGACTTCGGAGAGAGACTTGGCAACTTCCGCAAAGAATGGGTGAAGCAGATCGGGAACCACCAGGCCCACAAGATAAGAGCGTCCGGTCACCAGGCTGCGAGCAGCAAAGTTGGGACGATAGTCCAGCTCTTTCACGCGCGCGAGGACCCGCTCGCGAGTCTCCGATCCGATGTCCGGATGATTTCTCAGGACCTTGGAAATGGTGATCAGGGATACCCCAAGGTCTTTGGCGATGTCCTTCATTCGTATGTTCATAGGCAATTCGTCAGTTTAGAAACTCAGATCGCCCTCTTGTGCAGCAAAACCGTCGA
Source organism: Candidatus Sulfotelmatobacter sp. (assembly GCA_049584475.1). Classification (GTDB taxonomy): domain Bacteria; phylum Acidobacteriota; class Terriglobia; order Terriglobales; family Acidobacteriaceae; genus Sulfotelmatobacter. The sequence goes on from JBAUXX010000004.1 coordinate 35,648, forward strand.
ACCTACATAGACCCTTGCCACGGAAGCCAGTTTCTGTGTCCCGAGTTTCTACGGTTGACATCGATAACTTTACCGATTATTTTCCACGGAGTACAGAGATGAGAGCACTTGTGCTTCGCAAACCGGGCCAGGCCGATCTGGAGACCATCGCCGATCCGATGCTCACGGACATGAACGTCCTGCTCAAGGTCCGCATGGTGGGATTCTGTGGCAGCGATCTGAATTCGTTTCGTGGACTTAATCCACTAGTCACATATCCGCGCATTCTAGGACATGAAGTATCGGCGACCGTCGTTGAGGACCTCGGATCCGAGGCCGTATTGCCTGCTGGCACGAACGTAGCGGTCTCCCCATATACCAGTTGCGGCGAGTGCTCTTCTTGCCGGCGTGGCCGTCGGAACGCTTGCCAGTTCAACCAGACTCTCGGCGTGCAAAGGGATGGCGCCCTCACCGAATTCATTGTGATGCCGCGAGAAAAGCTGTATCCCGCTATGCTGACCCTGAAAGAGTTGTGCCTAGTGGAACCGCTTACCGTCGGGTTTCATGCCGTCGCACGTGGACGTGTCACTGCAGAAGATACGGTTGCGATTTGGGGTTCTGGCGGAGTGGGCCTTGGTGTCGTTGCAGCCGCAAGTTCCCGGCGTGCGCGCACGATCGGCATTGATGTGGATGACGAAAAGCTCGCCTTGGCGCGCATGGCCGGCGCTCAGCTCACCATTAATAGCAGGCGAGAGTCGCTACACAACCGGTTGCTGGAAATGACCGAAGGTCGAGGACCGGATGTTGCCATCGAAGCGATTGGCACCGCGGCTACGTTCCGAGCCGCGGTCGAAGAGGTCGCATTCACTGGGCGCGTAGTGTACATCGGGTATGCGAAGGAACCGGTCAGTTACGAAACCAGGCTGTTCGTTCAAAAAGAACTGGATATCGTCGGCTCCAGAAATGCTCAACCGGCGGATTTCGAGGCCGTGATCAAACTTCTGGAAGCGCAGACGTTCCCCGTTGATCAAGCTGTGAGTCTGGTTGTGCCCCTTGAGGAAGCAGCGGATGCACTGCGTTCCTGGAGCGATAATCCGTCACGCTTCAGAAAGATTATTGTGAGGATGGACTGATGTTCTTTTTGTAGAGCTGCGCTGCTGCTCGACCAGGAAATTGCTGCCGAATTGAGCCGGCAGAAGTCCACGATGCGTCTGACGAAAGGGCAATAATGTTTTCACGTCGTTTAGTCTCAATTCTTAAAGTTGGCGCAATTTTGTTACTGTCGTCCGCGGTTTCTATGGCGCACGCCCAGAGTGCCACGGCTCCGACTGCTACTCAGGAGCCGGCTAGCATCGATCAAATCTGGCAGAAAGCGAGCAGTAAATACGATTCAGAGCGCGCCACCTTGCTGAGAAAAGTCGACATCGTGGATCAGCAGGGTCCGTTCAGGGCGGACTGGGAATCACTTCAGAAGTATGAAGTGCCCGAATGGTACAAGGACGCGAAGTTCGGCATTTTCATCCATTGGGGAGCCTACTCAGTGCCTGCTTTCGGCAACGAATGGTATCCGCGAAATATGTACGTGCCGGGATCGCCGGAATATAAACATCACGTGGCGACCTACGGTCCCCAGGACAAGTTCGGCTACAAAGATTTTCTCCCTATGTTTAAAGCCGAACACTTTGATCCAGCTGCGTGGGCGGAGCTTTTCAAGAAATCTGGAGCAAAGTACGTCGTTCCTGTGGCAGAGCACCACGATGGCTTTGCCATGTATGACAGCGGATTGAGCGACTGGACCGCAGTCAAAATGGGCCCGCATCGCGACACCACCGGAGAACTGGGCAAAGCGGTCCGGGCTGTAGGACTGCACTTTGGAGTGTCGTCGCATCGAGTCGAACACAATTTCTTTCTCGGCGTGGGCCGCAGCGTTCCCTCGGATGTAAATGATCCCCAATACGCAGCATTCTACGGGCCGGCTCACAACTGGTTATCTGCCCCCTGGGGCGTGCCTCTTAACGATGACTTCACTTACGTTTCTTCTGAATGGGCCGACGACTGGCTTGCACGCGGCGGGGAACTTGTGGAGAAATATCATCCCGACATTGTCTACTTCGACTGGTGGATCGGACAGGCTTCGATCCGGCCGAATCTCGCCAAGTTCGCTGCCTTTTACTACAACAGTTCTCTGAAGTACGGTGATCACGTTGGAGTGATCAATTACAAAGACTATGCCATGCAAGAACACTCCGGCGTGCTCGATCTCGAGCGCGGCCAGCTTGGCGATATCCGTCCCCTCTATTGGCAGACCGACACTTCTGTTAGTAACAAATCATGGGGCTATATCAAGGATGACACGTTCAAGTCGCCGGAGTTCGTGGTCCATCAGCTCATTGATATCGTCAGCAAAAATGGCAATTTGCTGTTGAACATCGGTCCACGATCTGATGGCACCATCCCGGAAGAAGCGCAGCAAGTGCTTCTCGATGTCGGCGCCTGGCTGAATGTGAATGGGGAGGCGATCTACGGCACTCGGCCGTGGAGGATTTATGGCGAAGGCCCAACCAAAGTAGCGGCGGGATCGTTTCACGATACCGACACTACGCGCTATACAGCCGAGGATTTTCGTTTCACGACCAAAGGCAATGTGCTGTACGCGATCGGGCTCGACTGGCCGACCAATGGCGAGGCTGTAATTCGCTCGCTCACCTCGACCGTCGGCACCGAACATGTACAGTCCGTAACCTTGTTAGGCAGCGATGCGAAACTGCAATTCGACCAGCGAGCCGACGGTCTCCACGTGCGGATACCAGTCCAGGCTCCAGCCAAGTACGCGTACGCCCTCCGAATAATGTTCGCCCCCTCATCCCATTAACCTGGATCTTAGCTTCAATTAAGCCAGCAAGAGAATCAGAAGAGGTGTATTATTCCCTAGAAATTATTCGCTAACTGTACCGATAACTATGAATAAGGGACTGACCCTCCGGGAAATCGCGCGACTGGCCAAAGTGTCCACCGCCACAGTGTCGCGCGCCATTAATCGCATACCCACAGTCGACCCGGTTCTGGCCAGACGTATTCGAAAGGTGATTGAAAAGGAAGGCTACTTTCCGAACACAAACGCTCGCGCGCTGGTGCACGGACGCAGTCGTAGCCTCGGCCTCATCGTCTCCGAGATCACCAACCCCTTTTTCCCGGAGATAGTGCAAACCTTCGCGAAGCTGGGCGCTCAGCATAATTACGAAATCTTGTTGAGTTCTATCGACCACGATCCACGAATGTTGGAGATGGCGGCTCGACAAATGATTGAGCGTAGGGTGGGAGGAGTCGCGATTCTAACCTTTGGCGACGAGCTGCCGCTCATCGACGCCCTAACCACACGAAACGTGCCCGTGTTCGTCGTCGACGCGGATTCATCCGGGCCGTTGCTAAAAACCGTCCAGGTTGACTATGAGCATGGAATCCGGCAGGCTGTGCAGCATTTGGCGGCCTTGGGACATGAGCGTATCGCCTTTGTCGGCGGCCCACGAGATTTGAAAACCGCCACTATACGCAGATCCGCGGTTGAAAAATGCATGGAGGAGATCGGCTTAGAGCTTCGTCCGGAACTGTTCGTCGATGGTGATCATTCGATTGAAGCCGGCATGAAAGCGTTGTCTGCTCTCGCTGCCCTGCCGGATCGCCCTTCCGCTGTGCTCTGTTCAAACGATATGACCGCCATCGGCGTGATGCGAGCGGCATTCGACCTCCGTCTCAAGGTTCCGCGAGACTTGTCGGTCGTAGGATTCGATGACATCAGGTTGGCCCAATTCATGGCGCCACCACTCACCACAGTGCAGATGTCGCAGACCGAAATCGCCCAGTTGTCATTTTCAGCGTTACTCGATTTTCTGGAACCGACCCGCCATGGAAATGGGCGGCAGATGTATTCGATGAAGACTAACCTCATACTTCGACGATCGACGGCCCTCGCGCCTGGTTGCCTTGTGAACCGAGCGGCAACCGCACACTCCGAAGCAGATATGGTCCTGAAGCTTGCCGAGAAGATGCAATCGAGGAAGGATCGAACTCGTAGTCTGGAACCGCATCGAAGGGATATGTTCTCGGTTCCGCAACTTGAGTCCACATAATCCCGCATTTTGCATTGAGCCGCGCCCGACGGGAACGATGGACCAATGCCGTCGCAAGCTCCCCTCTTACCAGCTGCGATTGCTCAGATGCCGATCTTTTTGCTACCCCACTCAAACTGACGGCGCCTGGGCGAACTCACCAGAAGTGTGGATGTCATATCATGTTGGAGCACAGGAGCAGGAATAATCCCGATCTATGTTCATGCGAATCACAGCTTGTCTCCTCTTGACCGCGATCTCGGCCCCAGGCTCGTCTGGCGCCGATTTTGCCATGAAGGTGACCGACAAGAATTATCTCGATACTCAAGGTTTCAGCGTTTTTCTTTACGACAGCACGTACCATCCGGTTTTTGTGGACCAAAAGAACACAGCCATGGAAATGATTCTCCACGGCCAGCGCATCGCCACCAACGGCGACGTGCGCCTGATGCCAACGCCGGAGCAGTGGGATTTGGTTGCAACTCTCAAAGGTCGCCATGCCGACAAAGAGAACAACCGACTCAGCGCCGACCTCGCGTTCCCGAACTTCGACTTCAGTTACACACTCGCAGTGGAAGCGGAACCGGGCGGCGTGAAGGTCAGCATCAATCTCGACAAGCCTCTACCGCAGAAACTGGCAGGGCGGGCCGGCTTCAACCTCGAGTTCCTACCCTCCATCTACCTGGGCAAGGCCTACCTGGTGGACGGAACCAAAGCCGGAATATTCCCGCGTACGCCGAACGATCCGATGACGAAGGTTTTGCCTCTGCCGGATGAACCGAAAAAAGCGTACTACCTGGAGGACTGGGATAAGGCCAAGGGATACACCCAGCCGCTGCCGTTCGCCGAGGGCAAGAGCATTACTCTCGGGGTTGACGACGCACTGGCCCGCGTGAACGTAGTGTCGGACACGGCGAACCTCATGTTGTTCGATGGACGCGACCGCGCGCAGAACGGCTGGTTCGTGCTGCGTTCGCTGATTCCTTCAGGCAAAACCACCGGCGCCATCGTCTGGCACATTAGGCCGGACGTGATTCCAAACTGGACACGGCCGCCGATGATCGCGCACAGCCAGGTCGGCTATGCGCCAGATTTCTCCAAGGTGGCGCTGCTCGAACTCGACCCGAAGTACAACGCTCCGAAGATGGCCAGAGTGTTGCGCCTGATGGAAGACGGGTCGTACAAGCAGGTGTTCGAGGGACCGATCACGCCTTCAACACCGTGGCTGCGCTACGTCTACTCGAAATTCGATTTCACTCCCGTGAAAGACCCCGGGCTCTATGTTATCGAGTATGCAGACCAGCGCACGGCGCCCTTCCCCATCTCAAATGATGTTTACACGAACATCTGGCAGGACAGCCTCGACCATCACATTGCGGCGCAGATGGATCACGTTTCCGTTCGCGAAGGCTACCGTATGTGGCACGGCGCCTCTCACCTCGATGATGGCCGCATGGCGCCCGTCGTTGGTGAGCAATTCGACGGCTGGAACCAAGCGACAGCAACGGACGGGAAATATAAAGGCGGCGATCACATCCGTGGGATGAACGTGGGCGGTTGGTACGATGCCGGTGACTTCGACCTCGAGGAGCCTGCGCAACTGAGCGTGATTCAGAGCCTGGCTCTGGCATATCGCGAATTCGATCTCAGGTACGACGAGCTTACGGTGGATGAAGCGGCCCGTGAGGTTGAGATGCACCGTCCCGATGGCGTGCCCGATACAGTGCAGCAAGTCAAGCACGGCGCACTGCTCATCCTGGCGCAGTTCCACAACATCGGCCACGCCATCCGCGGAACTCACGAGCCAGATCTGCGTCAGTACACACAAGTGGGCGACGGAGCGTCGAAAACTGACGGACGCATTTACGATCCGAAGCTCGGCCCGAACGAAACGAAGGGCGATTCCTCCGGCAAGCCGGACGATCGCTGGATCTTCACCACGAACAACTCGTACTTCCAGTGGAATGCCATTGCGGCGCTGGCTGCAGCAGCGGATACGCTGAAAGGCTGGGACGACGCATTAGCGAAAGACTGCCTTGAGGCCGCAATCAAAGCATGGAAGGACACGTCGGCGAATCCAACACTGTATCCGACATCCAGCGGGCCAGGCCGAGAAACTCCCGCAAACGGTGTGCTGGCGGCCTCTCAAGGTGTTGTCTCTGGCGAACAGGGCGCTGGTAAACCAAAGAGCATCTCGGGTGCTGCGACAAACTCGGCAGCACCGGCAGCTCCACCGACCGGCTTCGGCCGCGGCCGATCTTTTGTCGGCATGGACTGGGCCGCGGCTCTGGAGTTGACGATCGCCACCAATGGTGCCGAACCCTACAAGTCCAGGCTCAAGGAATTGTTTCCTCAGATGATTAGTCCGGAACAGATGGACTTCAACGGTTGGAAAGCAGTCCGGGCGTTGTCTTATCTGGACGCGAGCGCGAAAGATCAAATGCGCGAAGCGGTAAAAACATACATGGCTGGTTTGGACAAGCGGCTGGACGAGACTCCGTTTGGCGTACCCCCGAGCCTCGGCACCTGGGGCGGCTCGGGCGCCGTGGTGGACATGGCGGTCCGAATGTATTTTCTCCACAAGACGTTTCCGGATCTCGTGGGCCCGGAATACACACTTCGCGCGGTCAACTACATTCTCGGTACGCACCCGGTATCTAGCACTTCGTATGTAGCTGGAGTCGGCACAATCTCGAAGACGAAGACGTACAGCAACAATCGCTCCGACAATGCTTACATCCCGGGTGCCGTGATTCCGGGGTATATCATCATCAAGCCGGATTTTCCGGAGTGCATCGACGACTTCGGATTCCTCTGGTTTGAGGATGAAGCCGTTGTGGCCGGATCGGCAAGCTGGGTCGTGGCCGGCAACGCTGCGAACGCGATCATTACGGAATCGAAGTGACCAAGTGCTAAAGGCGCCCGGCGGCCTCGAGGAGCGTTGGTGGCTATCTTCTCAAGAACCGAAACCTACGGGATACTCGCTTGTGGCAGGCTTTTCCCGAGTCGAAATGCGAAAAGATTTTCGTACAATAAACGGCCGCTTCAGCACAGCCTTAAGTTCGCGCTTATGTGACCGGTAAAGCGTTCCATAAGCGCGTTTATCGTTACTGACGTAAGACCAACTTCTCACTTCGATTCTGAAGTCCGCCTAGCTAGACGTTCGCCTGCTCAGGCTGCTAATCTCAATAACGCACACCAAGGGTGCACCCCGTCCGCGGAAAGGGATCATCCCACCTTTGCACTTCTGGAACACCACAACCCACTCTCTTCTCGTCCGACGAAGCGGATCGCGGACTTTAAAGAAGGAGTGAGTCATGGCTATTCGAGAACTTCCTGCGCACCCCAACCTTGAACATCTGAAGAACCAAGCCCGCACTCTGCTGCGGCAGGGCCTTGCATCTGACCCATCTGCGATCGCACGGTTTGCTGCATTTGGCATAACTACGACGACTCCAAAGCTCGCCGACGCCCTCCACATCATCGCCCGCGAGTACGGTTTCGACACCTGGCCGGCGCTCAAACTGCACGTTGATGTTGCCTCAGAAGAACCTGTCGAAGCGCTTACTGCCGCTATCAAAGCCAACAACCCTTCACTCGTCCGAGATGTTCTGGCTCATCATCCCTCTCTCAAATTCCGCATCAATGAGCCGCTGCCGAACTACAGCTTCGATACGCCGCCCCTCATTGCTGCTGTTCAGAAGGAGAACCGCGAGATCATCGACGTGCTGCTCAATGCCGGCGCCAATGTGAACCAGCGTACCCGCTGGTGGGCTGGCAGCTTCGGCGTCCTCGATTGCGCCAGTTCTGGGCTTGCGGACTATCTCATCTCTCGCGGCGCAGTCATCGATATCCATGCGGCCGCGCGGCTTGGGAAAATCGACCGTGTCCGCGAACTCCTGGCGGCTGATCCGCAGCTTGTGCATGTACGCGGCGGTGACGGCCAACTACCACTCCATTTCGCTGCCACGGTTGAGATCGCCGCCCTGCTGCTCGACCACGGGGCCGACATCAACGCTCGCGACATCGACCATGAATCTACCGCCGCGCAGTACATGGCTTGCTCTCGGCAGTACCTGGAATGGCGAGAGCCCTATCGGCACGACGTTGCGCGCTTCCTCATCTCCCGCGGCGCCCAGACCGACATCTTGATGGCATCTGCCATCGGTGATCTCGCGCTCGTCGAGCGCATCCTCAACCACGATCCTGAGACGGTTCGCACCACTGTCAGTGAACGCTACTTCCCCAAGCGTGATCCGAAGTCCGGTGGGAGCATTTACATCTTTGGTTTCGGATGGACCAAGTCCCCGCACATGGTCGCGCACCAGTTTGAACACCCTGAAGTCTTCGCGCTCCTCATGCAGCGCAGCCCCAACTGGCTCCGCCTGATCAACGCCGCCGAAGTCGGCGATGAGTCTTACTTCCAGCACATCCTTATCGACCATCCGCAGCTATTTCAGAAGCTTTCAACCAACGCCGCCCGTCGCATCATCGGTGTGGCATTGCGCAACAACACCCGCGCTGCCCAGCAGCTTCTCTCGGCGGGCTGGCCTGCCGGCGCTGCAATGGACAACGGCCAAACCGCCCTCCACTTTGCTGCCTGGCACGGCAATCTAGAAATGGTTCGGGATCTCATCACCCACAACGCTCCCATCAACGTCTTTGAAACCGAGCATGGCGGCAGTCCACTTGCGTGGACGCTCCACGGTTCCCTCCATAGTTGGGAACGCGAAAGGGGCGATTATCCGGGCGTCACTCGGGCACTGCTCATCGCCGGAGCGGCCATACCAAAGCCAGAGCGTCCGCTGGAGGCCGCTGAAGAGGTTTTGGCAATTATCGAGCAGCACGCCTCTTGAGTTCGGACCAGTCACTACATGCGCGTTTGTGAGGACAGATCATCCCCGTGAGGTTATTTCGTCGCCTGATTGGCTTCCCAGATCACCTTGCCTGCACGGATCGTATATCGGATGTTGGTGAACGCCTCAGGTCGTCCCGATTGTGGATCTTCTGACAGAACCGTGAGATCGCCGCGCATTCCTGGGATCACCTTTCCCTCGTGCGCCGATAACCGAAACAATTCTGCAGGAGCCGTAGTCAGCATCGTAAGCACATCGCGGAAGCCAAACCCGGCCGCCATGAGTTGACGAAATTCCTCGCCTTGGTCGTAGTCCGTGAGGAACCCGGTGTCGGTGCCATAAACAAGCCGCCCGCCGAGCCGGTGGAAACGGGAATCGAGCTCACGAATTTCCGAGATGGCGCTGTCCTGCGAGAACAGTTTCAGCGTCGGAATGATGGTCATGTGTTGCGCGACGATGCGCCGCAGCATCGGCTCATCGATACCCTCTGTAGCCTCAGGCGTATGCGCCAGAACATCGACCCCGGCGTCGATCGCCACTTTCGTTCCCTCCAGATTCGAGGAATGCGCAAATACCAACTGCGCATGCTTATGTCCCTCGTCCACCGCCGCACGCGCGATCTCCACTCGCATTGGAGTAATGTGATTCGGGGCAATAATGGAACCAGTAAAGAGCTTTACGATGTCGGCTCCGGCGGCCCGATCCTTTTCGACCAGTGCGGCCGCGTCTGTAGTTGTCTCGGGCTGGCCCAGCTTCGCCTTGAGGTCCGCCGGCAGCTCCGCCAGGTAATACGGCAGTGCCCGCGCAGGAAACAGAGGAAGCCCCGCAGTAAAGATGCGCGGACCTGACACCTCGCCGCTCTCTACACGCCTTCGCAAGGCAACAGTGTTCTCTATGTCCGAGCCGGTATCGACCACCGTTGTAAAGCCCGAATGCGTGAGCATCTCGCTCATCTGCGACGTCAATTTCTCCGCGGGCTGATGCGCGGCATCGCTCCACTTCGGCTCCATAAAATGCACATGCGCATTCCAGAAGCCCGCAACAACAACACAGCCCTGGCAGGAGATCGTCTGGATACCTTTGGGTACTCGCAGATGCTCTCCGACCTCCGCGATGACGCCATGACGGATCACAATTGTCACGTCGCTCCGTACTTGCGCTTCAGGTGAGGAATAAACAGAAGCTCGCGTAATCGCGAGGTCCTGCGCTACACACACGGCGGCAGCACCGAGCAGCAACAAAACAGGAACACACGCTCTCGTACGCAATTTTCTGATCATTAGACCCTTTCTACGTGCCAGACATCGTAAATATCTCGAAGCTAGCCCAAGCTATCCACTCCAATCTATCGGTAATGACAAGTCGGCATGCCATCACGTTTTCTCGCAGCAACGGCGTCTCGTCGGATGAAAGGTGCCATGCGCGTTTCCCAGTGCGTATCCTGGCTTCATCGTCCAACCCACCTCAATGAGCGATTCGGCCCGTTCTCGCCATTTGAGCTTTCGCTCCCCAGAAGTTAAGCGACGACTTGTACGTTTAGGGCTTCGGATGAGTGAGGGGCCGGACCCTCGTTGGGCGTCCGCGACCTGCCTGTAAAAACTGCCCGCCGAGCGTGTTCTTCATATCGACCACCGGTTTGCGCGCATGCAGCGTCTCAATACATACGAAGCAAAGACGAACGCCATGACGAGAATCGGATCAAATTTATCCCAAGTACTGCCACCGCCATTCAGTTGTGAGTAGAACGCGAGTAAAAGAGTGATCGCGAAACCCGCATAAATCCACTCGGTCAATCGAGGCGACAGCAGTTCCGCAACGTCTTCTTCGGGCCTGAGAACCGCAACGGCGTCCGTGCTGGACAATATATCAATGCCATTGGCGCGCCGTTGTTCGAACGTTTCGTGCAGCTTTTTTTCGATGTTGCTAAGGAAGAAGGATTGCCAAACAGGGATGACATCGTGATAGCCCATACCTGGTGGTTTACGATCTTTGGTCTCGCCACACTCATGGTCATCCAAGGGGTTGTGCCTGACTTGCCTGACCAGACTCTCGTGGTCGAGCAAACGATGGCAACGCTTTGGGCGGGCGTTAAGGCTGTTCCGCGATTGCCGAAGAGAGCAATCACTAAGCGATCCGACCGATCGAATGCCTCAAAGCGTCACTAGCTTCTGTCTACTTTTCTGGTGTCACGGCGGGCCGGCAAAGCTGGAGACTTTGAGAGAAGGTAGGCTCAAGGCTGATCGTGGTCTGCTTCGGTCGATTTTGGGTCCTTCAAACCACGTCTGAGGTATTCGCCTGGATTAGCCCTGACAACTCGCTTGAACGCCTTACTGAATGCGGCGTCGGACTCGTAACCGACCAATCGAGCGACTTCTGGGAGCTTTTTGTCACGCCGTTCAAGTAGCTGTATCGCCTTCTGCATCCGCCACTCGGTTACGTATTCCAGCGGCGTTTGTCCGAGTAGCTCTTTGAAACGTGCTGCGAATGCGGAGCGAGACATGCCCGCCGCTTCGGCCAGGGATTCGACAGTCCAGGGCGTATTCACTCTGTCGTGAATGGCACTCAGAGCCGCGCCTATTTGAGGATCGAAAATTGCACGAAGCCATCCTTTGTTGCGTTCCGGTCCCGACGCGATATGCGCCCGCAGTACCTGGATAAATAGAACCTCGGCCAGTCGACTCGCGACGACTTCAGATCCCGGCGCCTGTTCTGCCATCTCTGACGCGAGCGCGTGCACTGTGGTGTGAAGAGCAAGCGTTCGTGCCTGATCGGCCTTCATCAAAATGAAGTTCGGCAATAACTGAGTGATCGGCCTCAGGCTGGCGCGATCGAAACTCAAGGATCCACAGACGATTGTCGTCGGTGCGCCACCGCCGCCACAAAGAACGACATTGCCGTTGGCCTTGGCCCCGATCTCGCGAAAGCTCCACCTCGGACGTGTTCGCGGGCTGTCGCGCAAAACAATCGAAGTCCCCTTAGCCAGTAAAAAGCAATCACCACCGGTGAGGGGAATCGGCTCCGCAATCCCTTCCACACTCAGCCAGCAGTTGCCGCGCGAAAGCATAGCGAAGTGCGCCAAATCTGTGGGTGACATCTTTTTGTCGGAAGGCGTGACTTTTTCTTCGGTCTGGTTTTCCTGTTTTACACCCCACGGGGCTGTGGCTTCGAGCCTGTGCAGACCGAAAGCGGTTACGTGCATCGTTCTAAAGATGTCTGTTATCGAATCCAACTTAGCCTCCCCTTTTGGACGAATAGACAAACTATTAGGACTCCCGGGCAGTTCTCGTCTACCGCTGAAGAACTCTACTCTAGTGTACCGAATGCAATACATCTGCCGAAGGGAGTAATTTATGGGAAAGCTTGAAGGAAAAGTTGCGGTCATCACGGGTGGATCGAGCGGCATGGCGCTGGCGAGCGCCAAGCGCTTTGTTGAGGAAGGCGCCTACGTTTTCATCACGGGTAGGAGGCAGGAGCAGCTCGATGAGGCCGTCAAGCTGATTGGCCGAAACGTGACCGGCGTGCGCGGTGACGCGGCCAACCTCGACGACCTCGATCGTCTGTTCGATACGGTCAAGCGCGAAAAGGGCAGGATCGACGTCCTGTTCGCGAGCGCTGGCAGGGGCGATGCCTTACCACTGGGCGAGATTACCGAGCAGCACTTCGATGCGACCTTCGGCCTGAATACGCGCGGAACGCTGTTCACGGTTCAGAAGGCATTGCCGCTGTTCAACGATGGCGGATCGATCATCATGACCGGATCCGTTGCTTCGGTGAAGGGTTTTCCCGGTTTCGGCGTGTATGCGGCGAGTAAGGCGGCATTGCGCTCCTTTGCACGCACGTGGCTCAACGAACTGAAGGGCAGGAATATCCGGGTGAACGTGCTGGGTCCGGGGCCGATCGCCACACCGATGCAGGAAGAAGTTCTCACCAAGGAGGCGAAGGAGATGTTCGAATCCCTGATCCCCCGGGGAAAGATGGGTCAACCTGAGGAAATCGCGACGGTCGCGCTGTTTCTTGCTTCCGACGATTCGAGCTTCGTGAACGGGGTGGAGTTGAATGTCGACGGCGGCTTCTCGGCGATCTGAAGTCAGCGGATCGCGGTGAGTTCATGACCGCCAACGCACTCCCCGAGATCCGATAGGCAACCAAGAGTCGGCAAAGCTGGAGACAAAATCCTTGGATGCTTGCGCGTTTATCAGGAGTCATCACGACGATGGTCTTTCGCCGACAATGAGAGCATTAGCCTGTTTTCTTCAATTGGGAACGCCTGGTCAGGCGGCCCATTCATCGAATCGGCGCATGATCTCCATGAGCTTGCATCCCAACAGGATGAGAGAGCCCCACAATATGAAGGGGACGCCATAGAGTAGGAGATGCTTGCGCGAACGGGCTAACTCAAAAACCCGCACCTTCACGATGGCGTATACGTTCGCTGAGAGATAAGCAACGACCAAACAGCTCACTGCCAAGTTATGCATCCTGTTGCTCCTTCCTTTTACCGTGGGAGTTCCGCGCCAATCGTAAAGCTCGCGCCGAACACGATGTTTCCTCTTGGGCTGAGCGCGCAGTGGCGACGACCGAGCCGCCGCCACTGCGTTCGCTATTGCATAAAGTGCGCAACGGTATGCGAGTCATTGAAGACCGTTCTCGATGCCAGCTTGCCCTCTCCGGACGGTGCACGCCTTAGATTTGAGACCAGCCACCAGAGGCGCAGCGCTACCCACACCTCTTCACGACCGGCGCTGAACTCCGGTCGATAATTGGGCCTGAGAACTTCCCTTGCGCCGAGGCGAAGAATTGCCCTGAGACGTCGGTTCCGAGCGCCTAAGTTATGAAATGGTGAATTGCCTCGTTGGCATTATCTTGAAATGAAGTATTTTTCAAATCAGTAAAAAACGTGCTCTGGTCCACCATGGCCCCTGATAACTTACCCTCTTTACTGGCATAAAAAACGCCGCTTTGATACCGCTCATCCGAAATGGCATCTACAAAGCGTTTTGCACCTACATCCAGCGCATGCACCATTTCGCCCATCAGTGGGAATACGATAGGCATCATCACAAACTTCAACATAAACCGCATCGGCGGGGGAAGACTATCTGGCGCCTGAGTTCCTTTTGTATTTCCTGGGCTCACAACAACAAACTTGAGCTTAGGATATTTTCTTGCCATTGATAACGTCCACATGGTTTCCGCATACTTGACATATGCGTATGCTTGCAATGCGTTGAACTTCTTACCAAAATATGATCCATCAAGAACAGCAGCAAACTCATCTACAGAAGAAGTCCTCATTGAAACTGGTTTTACTCCGAGCATCTTTACGCCTGGAACAGCTTCCGCACTGACTGATAGGACTGTTTTCCTCAACTTGTCCCGTTTAATCAATTCCTCCACGAGAATGACATTGCCTAAAATATTCGTAGCAGCTAATTGATTCATGCCGGAAGGTGTAGATTTTGCAGCCGTTTCCCCAATTACTCCACCTGCATTTAAAACGATGGCATCAATGGGTTCCTTTATTTCTTCTACTGCTTTTCTTACAGAATTTGCATCCGCAACATCCCCAATAACAATTGCAAAAACCTTTTTCCCCGTTTTCTCCTCAAGGTCTTTTCTTGCTGCCTCTGCTCTCGCACGATTTCTGCAAAAAAGAATTACCTTTCTTGTTTCTTTTTTCAAGGCGAACTGTCGGGCAGTCTCTTTCCCAAGCCCAGCATTTGCTCCGGTTATCAAGATACTTTCGGTCATGTTTCTCTCCTTCTTAGGTTGTTAGTTACTTGGGGAATGGAGCAATCCGACAGTCAGTTGATGATGGCCGATGAGCGGGGCCTGAGCCGCCTCGATGCCCTCCGAAGTGAGCACGCGCTTCTTACCTGGGACCATCCCTGCATTGAGCAGTAAGAAACCGATCGACCGACCTCGCTTACCCAGCTCGGCGAGCGCGGATTGAACACTGGTTGGCGAGTCCAGCTCCAGCTCCAGCGGCGTGAATATCACTGTCTTGTTCTCAGCCGCGAGTTGAGCGGCCGCTTGCTGGGCCCCGGCCAGGCTGCGCCCGGTGACGATGATCTCGTGCCAGCCCTGTACGGCAAGCATGGGGCTGCCGCATAACCGAGCCCGGAAGTGGTGCCAGTGATGAGTGCGATCGAATGTTCCATGGGCGTCTCCTGTATATACTGTCTTGCAGCGTTACATACGCGAGAGTACGATACCAACAGATGCAGTGCAAGGAGTTTCGTACTCGATGGTAACTATTATTGCGAAGCGCCCCCCAGGACGTCCAAAAGGCTTTATCCCCGACGAAGCACTCGACCGTGCCGTTGAGATGTTTTGGGAGCATGGGTATGAAGGAGTCGACGTGGATCGGATCGCACGCGCCGTGAACGTCACCAAACCCGCGCTATACCGAGCCTTCGGAGACAAGTCCACCTTGCTGCTCAAGGCGGTCGAGCGCTATGCGCTGACGTATGGAACTCCCAAAATGGCAGCATTTCAAGCGGAGCCGGACATCCACAAGGCCGTGACCGCCTTTTGCGAGGCTACCGTCGACTCCTGTACTGGCGGGGCTCGCAGCGGCTGCATGATGGCCGCTGCTGCGCTGGGACAGTCGGAGCGGGTAACGGAGATCCGTTCCCGGCTCAAGAGGGGCCTGACCGGATCCGCTGATATTTTCGCGAAGCGTTTCGAGCGGGAGATAAAGGCGGGGCGCCTGACTCGCACACCCTCTGCCAAGGTGCGAGGCCGTTTGCTCGTTGACTTGCTGCAGGGTTTGCAGCTTCGCGCCAAGGTTGGTATCACTCGCGAAGAATTGCTGGAAGATGCTCGAAGCTATGTGCCCCTGATTCTTGGCAAGCAAATCTAACGCACGTCTCGGGGGCTATGCGTCTGGAAGAGTGCCAAATCGCCGCTGCGCTCACGGATACCAGATTAGTAATGACAAGTCGGCTTGTCGGTAGCTTTTCTAGGAGTGCAGTGGATAAAGTAATTTGGTCTCTGACGTTTTGACAAACAAATCCGGGTCCGATTCAAAGAATTGGCGGGAGCGACGGGACTCGAACGCGCGGCCTCCTGCGTGACAGGCAGGCGTCCTAATTTGAGTGAAGCAGCCCGTGCGAATATAAGAGAGGATTCGCGAGCTTCGGTGTGCTCTCTAAGGGGAAACAGCGGATAACCGAATCGCGATTGTGTGTCGGAAGACGGTGACAGGGCAGCGTTCTAACAGATACGTCTGCCGGCCAAGCCAGTGGCGCTTCCAACCAGCGTTCCGGTCTTCTCAGATCTAGCTGATTCTCTTTGGGCCATACCGAGCAGATAAATCCCGGTTTCTCCGCGTGGCCAGAAACCGAGCCGAGACCAGTACGCCCTCAGCCTCCGCACCGCCTCTCCTTGTCCCACGCCTGGTGCTTTCAATCTGTTCAGCGCTTTCCGATCGCGGGCGAAGGCAGGACTAAATTGCAGCGGCCAGGGCTTGCACGCTACCAATCCACAGGCTGGACCGAAGATGTCGATAGTCCGGTCGACGGCGATTGGGCCGATTCCCCTTCCTCGAAATTTCGGACTGATTTCCATGCAGTCGATGATTAACAGGTCGCATCCGGCGGCCTCATATTCATCTTCTACCTCTTCTTTCCAGCCGCCGGTATCCAAGTCGAACAGGAGTTCCCAATATTCAGCAATACTCCCGTCGATGCCATCTCCCAGCCTCTCAGTGCCAATGCCATGATCCATGGCCTCACCGAATTGCACCAACGACGCTTTTATGTAACCGACGTCCTCTTTGTCTCCCTGATCATCAGACATAGCGGAAATCTTTCCTAGAATGGAGTGGACGAAATCTGCATCAACGTATTCTTCGTGCAACGAGGCCTGGACTGCGAACTCGATGCTCGCAACTATCTTTCGCTTGGCCTCATTCGTCGTCCCTGAACCGGCAGTTGCTTTTTCGATCTTCATGTCGCACCTCATGCCGCTGTTTACCGTAGTGTTCGGAATTCGTCAAACGGGCAGGAGCTGCCCATCCCGTTTCTAGGGCGAAATGGTAGACCCTGCGTCGAGCAGTCATCGCGTTCTGGTCGATGGACTTTTCAACTGAGATCGCTACAGGTGGTGACCCAATCAGGCACACTCGAATCTTTTGTTGCCGTGCGGCCGGTATCCAGCGCAACCAGAACACTTCAAAGCGGTTACGAGCAATACACAGCGGCCGCATAAGCCTCCGCTTATTCCTCGGCGTCACACAATCACCGTGCCATCCGGTGGTCTTCGGTGCAACGCGCTAAATCATTGCGCAGCAAACGGTTACTTGGCACGCGTCACGCGACTTGTTAAATACGCGAATGCCGCCGCGTCAACCCGTTTGACCAATATCTGCTTCCAGTTTAGAACCCGATGATTGGCTGGGAGATCAACTGGACTCTAAACCCAGCGCAGCGCTATGAGGTGGTGCTCCAATGCTTGAGAACGTGATTGAAACTATCGACCTCGCAACCGAGGACATTAAAGAGCGAAAACAGGTTCAGAGTCAGAGAAATTTTGAGCCCCTGCTGGACACCGTAGAAGCCGCGAGGCTTCTCAGAATGCACCCTCGAACTCTTCGCACGAAAGCACGGTGCGGTTCAATTCCCGCTGTCCAGGTTGGAAAACGTTGGCGCTTTCGAGCCTCCACGCTAGATCGTTGGCTTGGCAAACTCGCCAGCTGACCGTCGTTAGGGTCGAGGAACAAAAAACATCTCGACCGAAACGAATCGCCGATCTATTCTGACGGTGTCCGCCGACACCGTTTAAGCAAAGGAGAAACTTTGTTTAGACGGACACGTTACCAACACGGAAGCGTCGAACGAGAAGAGCGGAAGAAGGGACCAGCAGTCTGGGTCTACCGATGGTGGGAAGAAGACATCAACGGGAAACTGGTGCATCGCAAAGCACAGGTTGGGGATGTCAGGAAATACCCGACCGAATCTGCGGCACACTCAGCTGCAGACGCTCTTCGGCTAACCGTCAACAATCGCTGCGAACACAGGAACCTGCGGCGAACCACAATCAACACGCTCTGGGAGCACTACTCTCAAGAGGAACTGCCTCTCAAGGCACTATCCACACAGGATGCGTACATAATTTACGCAAAGAACTGGATTGTCCCACGTTGGGGCAATCTGCCACTAGAACAAGTCAAAACTGTCGAGGTAGAGCGCTGGCTACGGGCGACCGGAGTGGCGGATGGGACCAAAGCCAAAATCAAGTGCGTCATGTCGGCTTTGTTTTCGCATGCCGTTCGGTGGGAGTTCTGTGGCTACAATCCCATTTCTTCAGGGATACCGGTGGGAACCGGGGGCAAAAGAGGCCCGAGCACCGGCGTCCGGATCAGCGCCAAACGTCAGAGATCCCCTTTGGTTTTGTCATCAGAACAAGTCAAGCTCGGTTTGGCAGAACTGGAGTTTCGGGATCAGTTGCTCGTGTTTCTAGAGGGAGCCTTGGGCATACGTCAAGGCGAACTCGGAGCGCTACGATGGCTGTCGTGCGATTTCGACAACATGAGCATCAGCGTCCAACGCTCGTACTACTGGCGTCGAGGTGGAAACCTGAAGAGCACAAAAACGGAAGCGTCTGCAAAACTGCTGCCGATGCATCCAAGCCTGAAGCACTCCTTGCAGGAGTGGAGATCGCAAAGTCTCTACAACAGACCGGAAGACTTCGTATTCCCTTCCGAAAGACTGCAAGGCAGCAAGCCGTTGGATCTAGCTTCGGTCCTGAAGAAGAAAATTCAGCCTGCATTCAGACGGATCGGAATCACGGGTGTGGGCTGGCACACGTTTCGACATTCGGTTGGAACCATGCTGGCGGAGATGGGCGAACATCAACTCACAATCCGCGACTACTTGCGGCACAGCAACCTTCACGTCACGAACAAGTACCTGCAGGCGACATCGAAGACCAAACGTTTGGCACAGGACAAATTGGTCGACGCTATTTTGCCGACGGGTATTTTGCCGAAGACAAACCTAATCCAATGAGTGCTGTTTGGGAGTGTTCTCGAATGGGACCATTCTCGTTCGGCGCTTATCGTCCCCTGACATCCCCTGATTTGCCGGACGCTAGGGTTGCAAGTGCTTGAAAAGAATGGCGGGGACGACGGGACTCGAACCCGCGGCCTCTGCCGTGACAGGGCAGCGTTCTAACCAACTGAACTACGTCCCCAGCTTGCTGTTCATACGGTTAAGGCCAAACCCGCATGTTTACTGTCTACTCTTGCTGTCAACCGTTTCGCCTGTTTCAATCCGTTCCACCAAATCTAACCAGTTTTCGGTACGAAATGGACAGTAAATGGACGGTATGAAAAACCGCCGGAAACTGTCCGCAGGCTAGCGCGACGCGCCGAGCATCTGTCCATGCTCTGTGCTGAATTGTAACAGAGCATTGTAACAGGGCCCCAGCTGAATTTGGAGTGACGGCGCGGCAAGCAAGGAACACGCGTCGTCCGGACCTGCCTGATCGAGTCCCTCGGCGCACCCATTCTTCTCCAGGTTTTTCCTTGCAATCAAAGCCGTCGTCTCATCGGCTGGTGTTTGCCCAGAAGCTGTCATGCCATGCGCTCCAAAAGTAGACGAGTCCTTTAGTCGCGCGATTGCCTTCGATTGAAGCACGTGGGGTTTCACACGGACCCGTCGATGCCATTGGTCGCATCATCTAACGGGTTGACGATTTGGCATAAGGCTAGACGACCTATTGACAGCTTGAACACGCCGGAGTTCGCGTGGCGAAGTAGCCGAAGGTTGATTCCCCTGTTATCGATGAATCCGTTTCGATGAAAAACCCGTGGCCTGAGTCGATGAAATAGTAAGCCACTGAGATCGTATTCGGGTCGCCCCCCGGTGTAGGGAGAAAGGTATTGTTCAACGTACCCGTGGTGCGACCGCCGGCGGGAATGCTAACAAAGGTTCCGGTCAGCATAGTGTCTGGTTGTGGAGATAGGTTCAAATCGGTGTCTACAACACCAGACAACGTGTTCGCCGATCCGTTCACCGTAATCTGCGCTGTGGCGTCGTTTTCGCTGACTCCGTTTCCCTGGGTGAACTTTAGCCCGTAGCGTCCATTGAATGAAAATGGCGGCGGCGCTTGCTGGCTGGCCTGTCCCACTCCAACCGAGCCGAGGTTGGCATCGGCGTCGAGGACAAGCGGGGGATTTCCGTTGCCGGTGAGATAGAAAATCAATTCCGGTCCCGCGCCATTGCTGGTGAAAGTGATGGAAGAATCGACGCGACCGGTTCCGGAGGGATCCAGGAGATAAGTTCCAGTGAACGAGTCGCTGATGCCCACCAGAAATCCACTCAGAAATTCGTCGTCGTATCCGGTGTTCAGGTTGCCGCTCGCGTCGGCCAAAAATTGCCCTACGGCGGCCAGAGAGGCTGGGAGACCGGTCAAGTCTTCTCCCGCAATGTTGAATACATAATTCCCCGAGAATGACTGGTTGCTGGTAAATGTGCCCGTGGCGGTTCCCTGACTGATGGCGACTCCCGCAGTGGAGCCGAATCCCACGCCTGAGCCAGTGTTGTCGCTCTCGACTAACTTAATGTGCTGCCCGTCGACGATGTAGCCGGTGAATTGTATGGGAGCGGAAGAAAATCCTGCCGTGAGATTAAATTTCACCGAGCCGAACGCGTCCGGACTAGTGACAGTTCCGGAGAGCGTCGTGCTGAGCGACACCGCTCCGGCGTCATCCTGATCGGCGATGCTCCCATTTCCTGAAATGGTGTTTGGCGAATCAATGTTTAACACGCCACCGATGGCCATGGGGCCAGAAGCGAGATCTGTCCCGTTGGCCGCAAAAGCGTAACCGCCAGTGGGCGTTCCTTTACTTGTTTGCAGATCCAGTGTGCCCGACGATGTTTCGATGCTGGATTGAAGGTTGGGATTGTCGAGAATCGCAATGAGCGCCTGCGTGCTGGAAAGAAACACAAGGCTGAGGTTTTCTATCCCTTGCTGGCCAATGTTTACGTCAGCGGTGTTGAGCGTAATCGATCCGCGACCGTCGGGGCCGATGTAGTACGTTCCTCCAGCGATTGGATCTGACACAGAGAGTAACGGATCGCTTTGTGTTTGCTCTCCCGCCGTGATTCCCCCGTTGCCATCCAGAGAGATTACTCCCGCCAGTTCGAAAGGACCATTCGCGTCGGTTCCTTTTGTCAGGAAAACGTAGTTGCCTTTCAGCATGGCGGCGAAGCCGGTGACAGTGATCGGAGTCGTGACATTCTTGCTGTGGTCTGCGGTTGCGAAGGCCACAATCGTGACGGTCTGACTGTTCCCGGAGATTGTGGAAGGCGGCGTATAAGTTGCCGCGCTGCCGCTTGCGGTGTGCAGCGGGCTGAGGTTGCCGCAATTGCCCGCGTTCTGGCATGAGAGAGACCAATCCACGCCGGCCTTACTAGGATCGTTGCTGACGACGGCCGTGATGGGCGAATTGGAAGCCAGGCTCAGCGATGCCGCAGGCGCCGGTTGGAACGCTATAGACACAGGTGAACCGGGAGGCGGTGGAGGATTTTGCACGTTCAATGTGCTGCCTCCGCAGGAAGCAAGAACTGCGGTTATTCCCGCAAAACTGAACGAGAGAATCCATCTACGCTTCGCCACGGCCAAGCTTCTTCGCCACACGCATGTGAGTCCAACGCCGCGAACCATCATTGCCCTGTGCCTCGCAGGTATATGGTCTGGGTTTGTCCGACGGTGTAAGAGATGGTTATGGTTCCCGACTGCAAACCCACGCTCTTCGGCTGAAAGTTGACGGTAAACGTGCAACTGCTTCCTGGAGCGAGGCTGCCCATGCAATTGTCGGTTTCGGCGAAGTTCCCCTGGATAAGATTCCCGGTGAGGTTCACTGGAGCCGCCTTCGGATCTTTGGGGTCGTTGAAGACCGTTATCGTCAGCGGAGCGCCAGCTTGCCCGACAATCTGGTTTGGAAAAGTCAAACCCGCGCTGGGAGTCATTCTCAGAGTGCTGGGCAGATTCGCTTTTAGTTCCACGGGAAAACGTCCGCTGTCGATTTCGCAGTTCGCGGTTGTGCTGCTGGTGCATTGCAGCGTATTCAGCTCAAGGAAATAATCGAGAGCCGGAGTCAAAGAAGTGCTGGGCTGCGGTGCGAACGCAATTTCGATGGTGCATGAGGCCAGCGGCTGAAGCAACGTTCCCGAACAATCGTCCGCGGAAATCTGGAAATTAGGCTCGTTACTGGTCAGATCGCTGTCGCAGTTGTAATTGATAGTCGAACCATTGTGGGTGATGATTCCAGTGTCCACTTGCAGTCCCGATATTGAGCCCGGCCCGAGCGGCCGGGCAAGGGTGAGACTTCCTCCGTTGCCTGGGTTCACGCACGGGTTGTTCAGGGCAGGCAGAATCTGAACCGGAGCCACGCCCTGGTTAATAAATGACAAAAGCTGCGGCGCACTCTTTTCTCCCAAGGCCTCAGCGCCGAAATCGAGTTCGGGGGTGGAAGGCACAATCGCGCTGAAACCCGCACCCGTGATGGGCATGGCAAACGCCGTATTGCTGTCGGCGCTGGCGGGACTGTTCACGGTAAGGCTGGCGCTCAACGGGGAGGGGCAGAGTGACGGCGCTTTTCCTCCCAGTGCGGCAGACGGGAGCCAAGGGCAACTTTGCTGCGGCGAGAACGCGATGGTAATAGTGCAGCTTTGCTGCGGACCCAGATCGAACGTCGATCCGATGGGGCTCGCACAAGTGTCCTGCTCGGTGAAGTTCGCAATCCCGTTAAAGTCGCTGTCTCCGAAAAGACTGCTTGTTCCCGACTGCGGATTGAACGAAAGTGACAATCCCGTAAGCGGAGAGCCTGAAAGATCAGCGTTGGTCAGCGTGATGGTTTGCGTCGTGGGAGCTGAACCCACTTGTTGGGGCGGAAAACTTAGGGAAGCGGGAGACAACATGACTGGCTGCGAGCAACTGTTAGTGTTTCCCAGGCCCAGGCAGACGTCGCCAATGTCTCCCGCAAGAGTTCCGCCCGGGCAAGCACTTGTGCTCACACCGTATCCATTCGCGCCTTCTAAGACCGCTCCGGCAGCGGAGCTCACGAAATTAACCGGAAAGGGATTGGAAGACCCCACGGGCGCGCCAATCTGGCCCACGGTCAACCCGTTGCTCGCGATGATTTGCAGAATAACGGAGCTGCCGCTGATTTGGCCGTTGACGGAAGCGGTGTTCAAACAGGGGTAGCCCTGGAAGGTCAGGGTGCCGCTGACGGTTGCGTTGCTTGCTCCGATGTTTGCTCCCTGGGAGAGACTACCGGTAACCAGGAAGTCTTGATTCTTGAGCGCCGGATTCAAAACGCTGTGGAGGTTTCCCTGAACTGTCCCCGTGAGCGGCGGCACCAGGGTTGCGCTCCATTGCAACCCGGTCTGCGCCTTTCCGCAACCTTTGCCATCGGTCGAACTATAGGTGCCGATCATGGTGGAACCGTCGGAGCTGAGACTTCCATCTAAGGTAAAGGTCTGCGCTCCGGCTGATACGGTCAGGGTTACCGTCTGGCCACTGATGGTTCCGGTGACAGGGGCAGATCCGCTGTTGCAAAGCGTCGGCGCGCCACCTGATTGAGCCGGCAAGAAGACGGAGTAAACCACGCCGCCGGTTACGGCGCCTTGATTTTGCAACAAGAAGCCGCCGCGAATGCCCCCCTGAAATGAATTATCGGAGGGACTTGTCATGGTGAACTGCCAATTGCCGGCGATGGACCCGCTGCCCGGGGCCTGAGTGGGCGTGCCGCTATCTCCGCATGCCGACAGGGCCATAAGGCTCGCCAGCAAAAAAAACAACAGACCGTTTACTTTCCCTC
The DNA here is from genome assembly GCA_049584475.1 of Candidatus Sulfotelmatobacter sp. Classification (GTDB taxonomy): domain Bacteria; phylum Acidobacteriota; class Terriglobia; order Terriglobales; family Acidobacteriaceae; genus Sulfotelmatobacter. Next base: position 59,422 of record JBAUXX010000004.1, read on the forward strand.
CGAAACAAGTCGATGCGCGATTGGTTGTCTTCATGATGTCGGAGGCCTCAGAAGCCCCACTTCAGACCAAACTGGATGGTTCGGGGCCGATGTGCGTCGAGAGGATGCAGAAAAGATGCGCCGGTAACACAATCCGCTCCGCCACTCGCCTGGAAGCCGGCGGAATACTGTGGGCCGGCATAGCAACTGACAATGTTGTTTCCGCTGCTGCCCGGATTATCGGGATCGTAAATTCGGAACTGGGTGTGGTTGAAAATATTGAAAAACTCCGCACGAAACTCAAGATCGCTGGATTCCGTAACCTTGAAGTGTTTGAGCAGCGACATGTCGAAGTTCAGACGGCTGGGATTATTCAGAAAGTTTCGTCCGGCGTCGCCAAAGGTAAGTCCGCGAGGCGCCACAAATTCCGAGGGATTACCCAGGAGCGGACCAAAGCTTTGAAATGTATTCGTAGGTGGCCGCACTCCGCGCACTACGTCCGGGTAGGATTCGGCGATGCCGAGGCCGCTGGATACTCCGGCATTGTCGGTCAGAGAAATTCCAGTGTTGCCGGCGCTGTTAATGACGGTGAAAGGCGTGCCCGATTGATAGAGCGTGACGCCGGAGATCTCCCAACCGCCGAAGAGTTCGTTAACGAACCGCGAACAACAGCCTGAAGTAGCCGATGGATCTTGGGGTTCCGGGGCTATCGCCGCATTCCAAAATCCGTGTGCGAAATTCGGGATCTGATACAGGTAGCTGACATTGAGCAGGTGCCTCTCATCGAAATTCGAGCTCGCACGATTTTCGCGCAGGTTGTAGGAGTCCACCAGTACCGGATCACTACGATCGGAAGCGTCATCCAGCGAATGACTGTAAGTATAGGAAAGTCCGGCAGTGAGTGGACCTCGCGACCGGCGGAGCGTAACCTGCAATGCGTGATAGTCGGAATCGGCGACATTCTGCAGAGATAAAATCTTTCCTAGACCCGGATACGGCCGCGGCAGCGAGTTGACGTTAGGGATAAAGGGCGAAGTGCACGCCGCCTGCAAATAGGTGTACGCGGGGTTCTGCGGCGTCACGATTGTTCCACTCTGCAAGAGAAACGGAGTTGTTCCGTCGCCGGGGTGAGCGGCCCCTGCGATAGGAGAAACGTCGCAATCGGACAGAGCGAGCGGCTCGTTGGGGCCGAACGGATTTTCACTGGCCGGCAGCGGCGGCAACTGATTGAGCTGGCGCTCGATAGTCAGGTGCGTTCCCTTGCTGCCCACGTAAGCGATATTGGCGAGAATGTCGTGAGAGAGTTCCCGCTGAACGCCGAAGCTCCACTGTTGCGCATAAGGCCAGATCGCTTTCGTCGGAATCCCGGTGACATCGAGGGGATAGACCGATCCAGCGGGCGGGGCAGGATGCGATGCGTTCAACGTGCACGCGCTGTTGGATGGATCAAATGCGGCTCCGTAACCCACGTTGCCGATGCACGGATAATTGAGAGGCAGCGGCTGCGTCATGCTGAGTACGAGAGGCGAACTGGCTTCCAGAGACCCTGTGTTGGCTTCGTTGCCCGTGCCATGTTCGAAGAAGATTCCATAGCCCCCGCGAACCGAAGTCTTGCCGTCTCCGGTGGGATCCCAGGCAAAACCGACGCGAGGCGCGGGATTGAACAAGTGCCCTTTCATGCAACCGGCCGGTGTGCCGCTAACGCCGCACTGAACCAATCCGAGGTCGCTCACGACGGAAGGGTCGATCTGAAACGTGGTGGGATTAAACGGTACAGGAGCGGAGGAATCGTTCTTATCAAGAAGCACGCCGCTGAATGGGTCAACAGCAAAACGCGACGCGTCGAATTTTGCGGCCTCCCAGTTCCAGGCGTTTTCATACTTTTCGCGATATGTGCCGAACAAGCTGACTCGCAAACCCAGATTTACCGTAAGTCTGGGAGTGACCTTCCAGTCGTCCTGAAAGTACGGTTCGGCGATCTGGTAAGTCTGATAGTAACGGCGCTGTGCAGAATCCTGGGTAAAGCTTTGTATGTAGCCGGATGTAACCCCGTTAAACTCATACTGAGTCAGGAAATCAGCGAAAGCATTTCCTGTACTGTGGGCCAGATTGCTGAAAGTCAACAGTCCTTGAACATCACCAGATGCAGCGCCGATCGCGTTGTTCCGTTGATTGCGCTGGGATAACACGTACTGACCGCCGAACTGTAGCGTGTGTTTGCCGATCGATTTGCCGACGTCATCGCGCAGTGCATAGGTTGGATTTGTGTGGCTCCAGGGCATGTAAGACGGATCAGCCGCAAAACCTCTGCCGCCATAAGCCGCATTTGTCCCCAGGAAGTTGATGCCCGGCATCTTGCCGCCGAAGCCGTTGTTGAATAAATATCCCATTGCGCATTGCGGGATGCCGCTTGCCGGATCGAGACTGAGCTGAGGATTACACTGTCCAGGAGCCGAAGGGTCGTTGACCAGCGGCTGATTCAGCGCGGGATTGCGTTGAAACCGGGCATTCCCTGGACCGTTCTGATCCACGAGGGAAATATTCGAGTCTACGTAACTCACCGCCAACTCGTTGATTAAGGTCGGCGAAATTGTATAAGTGAGGCGTGCTACCAGGCTCGTGCCCGGCCCCGTAAACCGGTTCTGCACGGTTGGAAATGTGTCGCGGACAACGCCCCATTGCGGCGTCAGAACGGTTGTGTCCCAGGAGTCGTGAATGTAGCGGAATGATGCCCTGATCTTTTCGGTGACCGCCTGGTCGATGTGAAACAACTCTTCGCGCCAGTAAGTGGAAGGAGAGACGGCGGCATTGTAACAATGATTCGGATCGGTGGGATCTGGATTGGGTACGGTATAGTTGCATCCTGTAGCGGAGTTTGGGAGCGGAATAAGGTTGGCCTCAAGGATTGCCAACGCATTCTTATCCACGCCAACGTTCGCCGGCCCAGTAGACTGTTGTTGTCCCAGCAAGTTGTAAATAGGCTGGAGCAGCGTAGGACTTCCGCTCACCGATGGACAATCGGGAAATGTCTGTCGATTGAAACCAAAAGACTCGGCAGTCCCACGCAACGGGCAGACGTCGCTAAAATCGAAAACCTGTGAGACCAGCCCGTTCGCATTCGGAGAACTCAAATTCTCGCGAATTCCCTGAGGCGTCATCACCAACCCTCGCTCTTTCAGCGAAGGTACCGCCTGGTTGTAATCCGTTGGCGTTTTTTCCAGACGAACTTCTTCCGAGAAAAAGAAAAATGTCTTATTCCTTTTTGTGTTGTAAGCATGGGGAATAAAAAGAGGGCCGCCGATGGTTCCACCGAAATCCTGCCGCCGGTAGAGCGGCGCACCCCCCACGGGATCGAAATAATTGCGCGAGTTGAATGCTTCGTTGCGAACGAAATCGTAAATATTCCCGTGCAGCTTTTCGGTTCCGGACTTCGTAGTTACCTGCACTGTGCCCGAGGCCGTGCGGCCGAATTGCGCGCCGTAGTTGGAAGTCAGCACTTTCACTTCCTGAATAGCATCCAGGCTGGGATAGACCATCAGCGTGCTGGATGCACCGTTCAGTCCGGTGTTAAGCACGTCACTGCCGTCTACTTCAAACGTGTTGTATTCGACGCGTCCGCCGTTCACGCTGTACTTCACACTGCCGACCACTCCGACTTTGGCTTCATCCTGCCCAGTCTGGTTGCTAACGCCAGGCGCAAGCGCGATGAGTTGCGTGAAATTGCGGCCGTTGAGTCCGATATTAACGACTTCCTTTTGCGTGATCGTCCCGGAAACGCTGGCGCTTTCGGTTTCCACTTTACCGACGCCGTTCGATTCCACGTTCACTTCAGTTTTTTCGGCTGCCAGTTCCATCGAAGCGTCCAACGTTAATTCAAGGCCCGGGGTTAGTGTGATGTAGTCGAGAGTCTTAACGGCGAAGTTAGGAACCGTGACGGACACGCTGTAAGTGCCGGCGTCGACACCGGTGAAAGAGTATGCGCCCTTCTCGTTGGTCTGAGTCTTCTGTGTAACTCCCGCGGCGTTAGTCAAGACCACCACTGCGTGTGGCAAGACTGCCTGAGTGTTATCCGTAATTGTGCCGCGAATGGCGCCTTTGTCCTCCGATTTGTTCTGTTGCTCCTGACCGACCGCAACCCAGGGCAGCAGAAGCAATAGCGCAACGACACAACTATGGCGAGAAAAGTCGCTACGCGAAATGAATCTCACGAACACCTCGGCGGCAGTTAGTTAGTTGGTTTGGTTTGCTGGGAAAACGAAGGCGGATATTACAGGAGTAAAAGCGCGTAAATGTTAACGCCACATGAAACGTTGATGAACAGACAGCAACTATCGCCGCGCACTTAGTTAGCGACATCAAGTCACGAACAGTTCACAAACTCTTCATCCTGCTGTAACAGGCGGGAAGGTATGCTCCGCCTGACCTCCAAACGCAAGTCGTGATGCGTTCTAGTAGCAAGCCCAGGGAGGTTTCTCGTTTGCCGTCCGCCCCTGTTGAAAGACTTTTGAAGAGTTTGACTACAAAAACTTGAACTCCTGCGTGCGACGAACGCGTCGCATGTCCGATGAAGCGGTTTTGCCAACTTCAGAAAGGAATACCCATGACGCGTATGAAATCAATCTTCGCGGCGCTATTGCTGGCTGCGATCGTGAGCGTTGTGCCTCAGGCACACGCACAAACCGCCAAGGTGATACTGGCGGGCTCTTCCGCTATGTGGCAGACAATGGCGCTTGCCGCGTACAAGAGTGGCGCTTGTGTCTCTGGTGGAACCGCTCCGTGTTTCCATTACACCGGAAGCAACTTTAACCTCACCGACGGACGTCCGACAACCAAGGGCGGTTCGACGGCAGTCGACCTCGGCAATGTCTGGATCGTATGGGATAGTGCCGCCACGCCAAATGTCTGGGCATACATCAAAGTGGATTCCGGTGTGGGCGATCGCTGCTATTTTGCTCAACCCCGCTGCAACATCAACATCAGCTCTTTCCCGGCTCCCGCGAACCTGATCACCCCGAACACGCTTTGGGGCGACAACTCTGCGGATTCCACTCCGCCGGCATCGGTAATCGCTTTGTTCACCAGCGGATCGTTGCTGATCAATACGGCAGCTACTGATATCCGTCCGGAAGATGCCCTGTTCGCCACATGCCGTGCCAATTCGACGCTGGGTGGTGGCATTGATGGACTCGCCGGTCTCGGTTATGGCGCCAACACTGCGGGCGCTTGCCCCGTTTTCGGAGCTACGCTTGCGCACCTGGAAGGCAGCGATATTCTTAGCGGCTACCCAGCGAGCACCTCCACTGCCCACGTTTTGGCTTTCGCCATCAGCGGTAAAGATCCCTTTACCGGTACTGCAATTCCCGCGGCGACTACCGTCTCTGTTGGCGCCTCGCCGGTCATCTTTATTGCTCAGCGTACGGGCGCGCTCAAGACCGTAACCAACGCCACCGACGCTGAACTTCAAGAAGTGTTTAGCGGTACAAACTGTAACGCCAGCGCTTTCGGAGTTTCCGCCGCAAACATCGACGTTTACCTTCGCGAACCTCTTTCCGGCACGATGAACACAACGGAATACAGCGTGTTCCGTTACCCGGCATTTTCCGGCATCAGCCAGGAAAAGAATGTGAATGCCGTGAATCCGCTCGCCAGCAACTGCGTGGCAGGCGGGAAACGCTTCCGCGCCATCGGAACCGGGGAAGAAGTTAAGTCCGTTCAGAACTCGGGAACAAACAATGGTAACGACGGCATCGGCTACACCTTCTTCAGCTATGGCAATGTCTCCAGCATCGCAGACAGCGCCAGTTACGGCTATCTCACCCTGGACGGAATCGACGGAATCTTCCATCGGTATGGAAGCACGATCGATCCCGGACAGCCCTCCATCGCCGGCGCTTTGCCGTCGAACACCACGCTTCCCACCAGCTGCGCGGGCAACTTCCCCTGCGCGGAAAATAAAATCTGGAGCGGCAACCTGTCGTTCCCGAACCTGCGCAATGGCTCATATCGCGCATGGTCTACCCTGCGCATCGTGAGCAACGGGACTCCGCTGGCTGCCGCCAATTTGTTGGTGACGGGCGCGCAGACCTACGTGGTTAACGTCGTTCCGGACTTTGTTCCCGCGCTGAAGGTCGCCACGACTGATCCGGGTCTTCCGCTCTTGCGTTCGCACTACACGCAAGAAGGCGTGGCCCCGGTGAACATCGCGACCACCGGCGACCGAGGTGGTGACGCAGGTGGTTGCATCCTGACCAGCAGCGGCGCTTCTGCAACTTCGGACACCACCACCAAGCTGGCTCAGTCTGAAGCCGGCAGTTCGTGCGTTTCTGTGCCGTAATTAAAACCCAATCAACACGGGGGCGAGCGCGTCAAAACCGCTCGCCCCTTAACAAATAATTAACGCCAGGCTTGTTGCCGGCAGCAGACTTCGCGGAACCTTGCGCAGCACATTCATGAAAATGCCGACTCTTACAATTGCACTCCTATTCTTATCGCAACTTCTTTGCCCACAGCTTGGCGCCGCTCAATTTCTGCCCGCGTCTCCTCCCATCGCCGACCCATCCGATACCCGTTTCCGAGGCGTTACGGAGGATTGGACCACGCCCGCGCTGGGAACCAGCAACCTGAGACCAGTTCACGCGCTCATTGCCAACGTGGACGACGAACCCACCTATACCGTGGAACTCATTCAAGTACAGTGGCGCTTCGGCGATCCGCTGGATCTTTACGTGATGAAGCCGAAAGGAGTCAGCAAGCCTCCGGTCATCCTCTATCTTTACGGCTATCCCGCCGGTACAGATCGCTTCAAGGATCCCACGTTCCAGAAAGCAGTAACCAGGGATGGCTTTGCCGCCGTGGGGTTCGTCTCCGCTCTCACCGGACACCGCTATCACGACCGTCCGATGCGCGAATGGTTTCTCAGCGAATTGCAGGAATGCCTCGCTACATCCGCACATGATGCGCAAATGGTTTTGGATTATCTCGCCACCCGCGACGATCTCGACATGCACCGCGTGGGGATGTTCACACAAGGATCGGGATCTGATATCGCGATTCTCGCCTCGGCAGTCGATCCAAGAATCAAGGTTCTGGATACGCTGGATCCCTGGGGCGATTGGCCGGCGTGGATGGCCGATTCTTCCTTCGTGCCTGAGGATGAACGCTCGCAGTACATCAAGCCTGAGTTCTTAGAGCGAGTAGCGATCCTGGAACCCGTCGAGTGGTTCCCGAAAGTTCAGGCAAAGAGGGTTCGCCTTCAGGATGCGATCTTTGAGCCGATCACGCCAAAGGCCGCCAAAGAAAAGTTGCGCTCGGCTGTTCCTGCTCGTGCGAATGTCGTGATCTACAAGACTCCGGCAGATTTCAACGCAGTCGTAAGAGACCACAACGATCTGAAATGGATCGAGCGCGAGCTCCAGCTGTTGCCGGATAAGTAGCATCCGAAGCCCATGTTCGCAGAGCGCTGGCGCAAGGCGGAAGCAATGTCTGCTCCGATCTGCGGGATAAGAATTCGAAAATTTGTGTGGGAGACCAATGATGAATTTGTCACGTACAAAGATGATCGCGCTGGCATTGCTGTGCTTAGCGTTGCCGCTGCGATATGTGCAAGCGCAGGCGACGGCGGCCGCGATCGCAGCTTCGAGTCCGTTCAGCTACGACGTCAGCAAAGAAGTCACATTGAAGGGCACAGTGTCGAGCGTTCTGGCCACGTCCACTCGCGGAATGCTCCCAGGTTCGCACCTGCTCCTCGCGACTCCTTCCGGGCCGGTGGATGCAAGCTTAGGCACCTTCGGATTGCGCGGGAAGGGCGCGCTTTCCGTTGAGGCAGGCCAGCAGGTTGAAGTGACCGGCGTGATGAAGACTCTTAAGAACGGACCAGTTTTCCTGGCCCGAACCGTAAGAGTTGGCAAGCAGGTTTATGCGATCAGGAACGAGCACGGAGTTCCCGTGTCACCGCAAGCGCGTGACCGCGCAAGCCGGAAGAGCACGCCGAATGGAGAGACCATATGAACCGCAAGATTTGGTCCTCGGTGCTTGCCATCATGTTCGTGACGGGGCTCACGAACTGCGGTTCGAGTAAACATACTCCGCCCAATGTGAATAACACTCCGCCGGTCGAGCGTGTCACGGCGACGAGTGGAACTCCGCAAAGCCACGCGATCAATGCGGCATTTGGCGCGGCGCTGGTGGCGACTGTGACCATGAACGGAGCGCCAGCCAGCGGTATCGTGGTGACGTTTGCGGCACCGGCAAGCGGGCCCAGTGCAACTTTCTCTGACACCAACTCCCAGACGGCAACCGGAACGACCGATTCCACCGGCGTGGCCACATCCCCCGCGGTGGCCGCGAATGGCACTGCGGGAAGCTATGCGGTGACGGCCTCAGTTGCGGGAGTGACAACACCAGCGACTTTCAATCTCACCAACACAATCGGAGCGCCGGCCAGGATTACGGCTACAGGCGGAACGCCGCAAGGCGCGCCAACCAACACAGCGTTTGCAGCCCCGCTGGTAGCCACGGTCGTGGACAGTGGACAGAATCCAGTGGGCGGCGCGCTGGTCACGTTTTCGGCGCCGGCAACGGCGGCGAGCGGAATATTCGCCGACTCCGGCAGCAGCACTACTACGGCTATGACTAATGCAAGCGGCGTGGCCACCTCTGCGATGTTCACCGCGAACGGAATTTCCGGCGCGGATACGGTGACTGCAACAGTGGCGGGAGTGTCGACGCCAGCCAACTTCTTGCTGACCAACATGGCGGGAGCGCCGGCAAGCATCACCGCGACGGGAGGAACGCCGCAAACCGCCGCTATCAACACAGCGTTTGGAGCGCCGCTCGTGGCAACGGTATTCGACGCTGCCTCGAACCCGGTGAGCGGGGTGGCAGTGACGTTCACCGCTCCAGCGGGTTCATCAGCCGCGACTGGCACGTTCACCAATGGAATGGCTACGGAAACGGATACGACCGACGCGAATGGCATGGCCACTTCAACCACATTCTCCGCGAACGGAGTGGCTGGTGGGCCTTACACCGTGACGGCCATGGTGGCGGGAGTAGCGACGCCGGCCAATTTCACTCTGACCAACCGGGTTTCCGCAAACACCTATGTGTTTTATCTGAACGGGCAAGAAATTACGGGACCAAATTTCTATGCCCTCGCCGGATCGGTTGAAATCGATCCGAACGGCAATGTTCTTGCCGGGGAACAGGACTATAACGACGCGCTGGGGCTCACTTCACCCGAGCCTGGCGGCGACATAATCAGCGGAGGAACGCTCACGGTTGATCCAACAACCGGCCAGGGAACGCTCACATTGATCACGAACAACTCGAGTGTCGGCGCGGCCGGAGTGGAAACTCTGGGAGTGCAATTTGTAAACAGCAATCACGCGCTGATCGTTCAGTTTGATGGGACGGCAAGCTCCAGCGGAAGTATGGACTTGCAGACCTTGCCCGGCACGTTAAGCGGAGGCTACGCCTTTACCCTTACCGGGGTCGACATGTTCTATAGCCCTGTGGCGTATGGTGGTGTGTTCTCCACCAGTGACGGCGTCACATTGCAGAACGGTTTACTCGACACGAATGACGATGGAGTAGTGACAATCGGAGGGCCTCTCACCGGAACGCTTTCTGCGCCGGATTCCTTCGGACGCGGAACGATCACCAACAACATCAGTTACTCCGGTTCGATCGTCAACCTCAACTACTACATTGTTGGTTTGGAAGCTATCAGGATCATCGACGTGGATCCTTCCGATTCGGCCATCGGTTCGGCTTTCGGTCAGGGTGCAAACGCGACTGCTTCCGGCAACGCATCGCTGGGGAACTCGGTGCTCGCGGTTCAGGGCAGCCCGTTCCTGGTCAACTATGCTGCGGCGGGAATGTTGGCTACGAGCGATACGTCGTCTTCGGTCGCGAACTTTTCCGGCGTAGCGGACGATGACGAATTGAGCTACGGGATTTTATTGGCAGCCTCGCCCATCTCAGGCACTTATTCCATTGCCAGCAATGGATACGGCAGCCTAACAATCGACCCGGGAGATCTCGGAGACATCAGCGCCTTCGGCATATACATGACGGACCCGAATCTCAACCTCAGCGATCCAAATAACACGGCGAGCGGATTGGGCGGCGGATTGGTTGCCAACATGGACGCCATCCTTCCCGGTGGAACCGGCTTGCTGATTCCACAGACCGACACCGCAACAGCCAGCTTTGCCGGCAACTACGCCTTTGGCGCGCAGGGCTTCAACGACTTCTGCTGTGAGTTTGATTTTGTCGCCCAGGGTTCGGTGACGGGAGGAGTTTTGAGCGGAACCGGACTGGTGAGCGATCCATTCCTGACGCTGGGGTTAAACACTACGGACTCAGGCGCTACCTTCGCGGGAACTCCGGTTCCCGACCCGAGCAATGTTGGCCGCTACACCATGTTCTCGACCGATCCGGTGCCGAATCCTTTCAACGTAACGATCGACGGAACAACAACCCCCTTGGATGTCGCCCTCTATCAGGCCAGCGGCGGGCAGTTGTTCTGGCTGAACGAAGACGGCATCAGTTTATTCCTGGGATCGCTCCAACAACAGGGATCGCTGACCGGACTTCCGGCGGCAAGGAAGACAACGAAGAAAGCAAACACAAAGCGCTAGGTCGTGGCCGAGAACAAAGCCCTTTCGATGCCCAGCGCGAAATTTGTCCGCGATTGATAGGCGAGCTATTGAGAGGCGCCGAAAAGGACTGGACTCACCATGATTTCAATTCTGGCGGCCATCTCCTCGGCAGGAATACGGTCCGGAGTTTGAAACCAGCGGCGCGCGGCTCCAAAAACTGCCCACGCCGCGGTAGTCGCCAGCAGTGCCGCGTCGACACCGGATGTAGTTCCATGAAGGGCAAGGCCCTCCTTGAACATGTGCTCGACGACCGGAATGATGGAACCTTCGAGCGGCATCCGAGTCAACTGAGTGGGACAGCCAGTGGTTTCAGCGAGATAGTCGCACACGCCGAGGGCAATGGCGCGCAACGCTCCATTGCAGTCGCTGAAGGTAATGGCGCGACGCGCGATCAGGTCGCGAAAGCGGGCGCCTGTCATGGCCTGCAGTAGCGAGTTCTTGTCAGGATAGTGGAGATAAAATGTGGCCCGGTTCAACGCGGCTTCGTCGGCGATCTCCTGGACAGAAATGTCTTCGAACTCCTTCTTTTTCAATAACCTCAGTAGCGAATCCATGAGCATGCGCCGGCTGCGCAGGACACGCGGATCCGTCGTTCCGGTCTCGGATTGAAGAAGCTGTGCCATTCCTACTAATTAAGATACTCCCGCTGATTAAACGACACTTGTTTATTTTCTGAATCGACAAATGTCGATTACTAATCATATGTCGTGCAGGAGGGATTCTCAATGCCAACGCTGCTACACATCGATTCCAGCCCGCTCTACGGCCGGTCAGTCTCCCGCGAGCTGACGGCTGCTTTCGTCACCCAATGGAAAGCCTCGCACACGGATGGGAAGGTCATTGACCGCGACCTCAACGCCACAACAATACCGCCAGTCAGTGCGGAATGGATCGGTGCCGTTTACACGCCCGAGCAGGCCCGCACTCCAGGGCAGAAAGAATTGCTTTCGCTTTCCGATTCCCTGCTCGCCGAATTGGAGCAGGCCGATGAGTACGTCATCGGAGTGCCAATGCATAACTTTGGCGTGCCTTCGGTGCTCAAGCTATGGATCGACCAAATTGCGCGTGTCGGTAGGACCTTTTCCTACGCGGACGGTAGGCCCAAGGGCCTGATTACCGGCAAGAAGGCGACGTTCATCATCGCCACCGGCGGGATCTACGACGCCCAGACGCAGATGGCCTCGTTCAATTTTGTGGAGCCCTATCTTCGGTCTGTATTTGGTTTTCTTGGCGTGACGGACGCGACCTTCCTCACCGCAGGCGGAACCGCTGCGCTGAACCAGGGTAAAGACCGAAACGCGTTTCTTGCACCACACTTACAATCCGTGCAGACGCACGCGCAGACTTTCTAAGAGAACACATTAAGAGAGGAAACTTATGAAAATTACTTCGAATGTTGCCCGCTACCTGCTAGGCCTTATGTTCACGGTCTTTGGGCTGAACGGATTTCTCAACTTTATCCACCAGCCGCCCCCGGCGAATCCGCTCGCGATTCAGTTCTTGGTTGCCGTCAGCGCATCTCACTTTGCAGCGTTCTTTTTCGCCTTGCAGGTTCTTGGCGGACTCTTATTGCTCTCCGGCTACTTCGTGCCACTTGCACTAACAGTGTTGGCGGCGGAGATCTACAACATCCTTGCGTTTCATCTGACGCTTTCGCCGGCGACCATTGCTCCGGCTCTGGTGGCCTCTGTCCTGTGGGTATTGGTCTTCCTTCAGTACCGCGAAAGTTTCAGTAGCATCTTCGCCGCGAGGCCCGCAACGCGAGCATGAATGCTGAGCCTGTGCACTCCCGTGACTGCGCGATTGTGACCATGCAATCATGATGATGTAATCATTCACTCTTGCTCGTCTCAGCCGGGGCGGGGAAGCGTTCTTGAATCCACGCTTCCCAGAGCGGCTTCTCGCGGGCGATGGTCGCGGCCGCCCGATCGCCGTAGAGGTAGAAGTTTAGCGAGACCATGCTCTGGCCGCCGAAGTTGACGGCGTTAAGTGCGGCGGCTCCCGGCCCAGGCTTGTCAAGACGCAGCAGCGCGTTATACGGACTCTGGGCGACGTGCTCCACCATGCCGCTCAGTGCCGGGACCCCCGCCGGGGCGGTCCAACTCTGCCCGGCGCTCACGCCTTCCAGCCCCGATGCCGCAGTCAGCGTTTTCCACGCCTCCGCTTCGGTTCCCGCGGCAGGGGCCATGAACTGCATCATCGCGGAGCGTTGGCCGCGGAAGTGTGTGAGATAAATTCGCAGAATGCGGAAGAAACCAGGCCAGCCGGATTCAGTGCCTTCCAACTGATTGTCCCAGTCGTCCGTGTCGGCGAAGAGGCTGTGCACGATGCGAACGATGCACGTGCCTCCCGCGCGCGCTTCAACGGTCCACTCGTCCGCGATGACCGGCGAGCCGGGAGCCCAGCCCGGAGACTCGGCAGCAAACCGCCGCGGCGGATCCCACGCCGTAACCGGGGAACGAGACTCCATGCCCGGGCCGAAGTTCAATGTCACCGCTACCGGCTTTCCGTCGACAACTTCAAACTCAGTCGGCACGAACCACGACGAAATACCCGGCCCGGTAGCAATGGCTTGCCAAACTTCCTCCGGCGTGCCGGGGACCTCGACTTCGACCTGGACGGAACGGCGTCCCGATGTTTCTTTCTTTACGCTCATGCTATCTCCTTGGGATGGGACTTCACTGCACTGGACTTGGGATCTGATTTCTGCGGCAAAGGGTGCGCCACCACCACCAGCCGATGCGCGCGACCGCCGGGGGCGGATTCATCGTGGTACTTCGCAACCAGTCTCGTGATGACCTCGGTGAGTTCGTTGCTGAAAGCTGCCCGGTCCGCCGCCGACCGGAAGCGAACCTCGGTATCGACCGCCAGGGTCGCAAGGCGTTTGCCCGTCTCTTTCGCGCGGCGAATAAGATCGGCCACTTCGCGGACGACTCGTGCGCCGAGGGCAATGAGATAGCTCGCGGACAGCCGATCGATTTCGCGATTCGGATCCGCGGCGGCCGGACCCAGGGCACTCGGCGAAACCACATAGGAAGCGGCCGTCGCCACCAGCAGCCGTTCCGTCAGCCCGCCCCACTTACGTTCCTGAGACAGCTGCACCAGCCCGTGCGCCTCCAGTCCGTGCAGGTAGTAATTGACTTTCTGCCGGGTCAGGCCCACCCGCGCGGCCAACGTCGCCGCCGAAGCGGGCACGGCCAGCTCAGAGA
>JBAUXX010000005.1:0-48360 GCA_049584475.1 Candidatus Sulfotelmatobacter sp.
AGCCCGGAGCCCGAGCGAAGATCGCGCGCGACAACCCGCAAGGGAAGAAGCGAAAGCAGGTCGAGCAAGGGTCTAACGCGAGCTACTGGCCGAGACGAACGGACCCCACACCACCTCGGAACTCTTATTTTTTGCGGCGACCCTCCGGCCGATTGCGTCAGGCTTCAACCTCCCAGCTTCGTCCTCAGCGCCATTACTGCGTCAGGCCCATTCGTTGCAGGATCGCGGCGTAGCGGGGATCATCGTGTAGGCTATCGAAATCGGTGTCGGACCTGATAAACAGCGGTGCGTGCTCATCAACGGCCTTGTTCAGCCAGATGAAGGCTTTATCTTTTTCGCCGATGTTCGCGTAGGCTTTTGCCACTGCCACGGAATCATAGTATTTCGCTGTCTGATAAACCTCGGCCTCCTTCCTGAGAACTCCAGTCCATCCACTCGTAGCATAGGCCTTTCCGAACACGTCAGCCAACTCGCGAGTTCCCTCCAACTGCATCTCTTTTTGAAGTTCATCGATCGCTTTCGAGTAGTTTTTTTGCTCTTTGTAGTCGAAGCTCAACTCGTAGTGAGGCATCGAGACATCGGGATAAGCGTCAGCGAGCTTCAAGCATTGCTGGATCGACAAATCATAGTGATGTGCCGACTCGTAAATTGCACATAGGCCCTGGTTATAAACTTGAGACACAGGATCGAGTTCCAACGCGCGTTTGTGCTCAACTACTGACTCCTCCAGTTTGCCTTGGCTGGAAAGATATTGGCCGTAATAAAAATGCGCTCGTGGAAAGTTTGGGTTCAGTTCGAGAGCGCGACGCAGCTCTCGCTCCGCAGTCGGCCAATCCCAGGCGAACATGGCAGCGTAGCCTAGAGCGGAATGAGCAGCGGCATTGGAATTGTCCAATTGGACAGCCTTATTGGCGGCCTCGTTGGCTTTTTGCACTGCTTCTTTTGCTGGAACCACGCCGAAGAACCCGAGCCAAGCGTAGGAATGTGCCAGGCCAGCATACGCAGAGGCATAGTTCGGGTCTTTTGCGATTGCCTTTTCAAAAAACTCGGCTGATTTTTTCCAGCCGTCGGCGTTTAGCGTGTCCTGGTAAGTCTGGCCTTTGACGTAGAGTTGGTAAGCTTCGGGATCGGCTGTGCCTTGTTTCGCAAGCTTGTCTTTCGCGTCTTTGGAGAGTGTTGGGCTGAGTTGTTCCGAGAGATTTCGCGCCAGTTCCTGCTGCAAGGGAAGAATCTCGGACGCTTTGCGAGCGTATTGCCTACCCCAGATGTGGCTGTCGTCGCCGGCGTTGACCAGTTCGACGGTGAGATTGAGATCGTCACCTTGCTGGACGAGCTGTCCGGTCAGGACGGCTTTTACGCTGAGCTGCTGGCCGATGATTTTCGGATCGACGTCTTTGTTCTTGTACTGCGTGACCGAGCTGCGCGACATGACTTTCAAGTGAGGAAGCTGAGAAAGGCCGTCGATCAAACTGCTGGTGATGCCGTCGCCGAGGAATTGCGAGTCGGAGTTCGCATTGGCGGTGGTGATGGGAAGAACGGCGATCGAATCGACTGCGATCTTCTCGCCGGAATGGGAGGAAAAGAAAAATAGAAGCATCGCAGCTACTACGACAAACGTGGCGGCCGCGATCAAAATTTTCGTAAGCGCCGAGAATTTGTTCGAACTCGCAGCCGACTCGGTCGAAACCGATTTTCCGGATTGAGTATCGCGCTTGAGACGCTGCAGGTCCGCCCGAATATCCGATGCGTGTTGATAACGCATGCTGCGATCTTTTTCCAGGCACTTGCCGATAATCTCTTCCACTCTCGGCGGAATGTCAGGGTTGAGGCGCAGTGCGGAAACGGGCGTGCGGTTCAGAATCGAGTCGAAGATCGTGCCGCTGGTGTCACCGCGGAAGGGCAGCACGCCGGTACACATCTCATAGAGGACGGCACCGAACGAAAAAAGATCCGTGCGCGAGTCCAGATCCTTGCCTCGTACCTGCTCCGGCGACATATAGGCGACAGTGCCCATCGTGCTGCCAGGACTGGTCAAGCGCTCCTCGGATTCGATCGTGGCCGCGCTGTGTCCTGCATTGCCTGGAGCGAAATTGATCTTCGCCAGGCCGAAGTCAAGAATCTTGGCCTGGCCTCGCGTCGTAACGAAGATGTTGGCGGGCTTGATGTCGCGGTGCACGATTCCCTTCGCATGTGCAGCATCGAGCGCCTCGGAGATCTGGGTACCGAGATCAAGGATTGACTCTGAGTCCATTGGCTTCCCACTGATCGTGTGGCGCAACGTGCTTCCTTCCAGATACTCCATCGCGATAAAGGAGCGCCCATTGTCGCTGGCAATTTCGTAAATTGTGCAGATGTTGGGATGGTTCAGCGCGGAGGCGGCTCGGGCTTCGCGGCGAAAACGCTCGGAGGCCTGCGGGTCTTGAGCCACGTCATCGGGCAGGAACTTGAGAGCCACAAAGCGGCCGAGTTCCGTGTCTTCGGCTTTGTAGACAACCCCCATGCCGCCGCCGCCGAGCTTCTCGACGACGCGATAGTGCGAAATAGTCTGGCCGATCATGGAATTATCAGCAGCGCCCCCGGCGTGCGTGGATGAATGGTAGGGCGGTATTTGCGGCAAGTCAACGAAGAGGAAATCGGTGCCGATGGAGTGGTGGATCAGGTAAAGTTTGAACTTGCACTTGAGAGCGTGGACAGAGATCACCGCTCGCTTTGTTCCTTTTTACATTTCGCGGCTGCTGCTTCTTGGTTTTGCTAGTGGCTTTGAGCTAAGAGCTGCTTTCAGTCCACGTGCTCGCCTTCGGCCATAAAGCTTTGTTCGGCGGGAGGCAGCCGGTCGCCCGGCCGCGCCCAGAAAACATAGAGCGTCGGCCAGAGGATCACGCTCACTAGCAACTCGACGATCAATCCTCCGACAATCACAATCGCAAACGGCCGCTGGGAGTCAGATCCAATGTCGTGCGACATCGCCGCCGGCAGCAGGCCGAGCGTCGCAACGAGCATCGTCATCATGATGGGACGGAGCCTTAACGCCGCACCTTCCTTAGCCGCCTCACGCACCGGCAATCCACGCGTGCGAAGTTGATTGATGTACTCCACCATGATCACGCCGATTTCAACTGAGACGCCGATCAGCGCCAGAAATCCCAAGCCGGACGAGACGCTGAAGTGCGTCCCGGTAATCAGTAAACTCAAAAATCCGCCGAGCGGCGAAAGGGCAACGACAGCCAGAATCAGCCCGACCCACTTCCACGATCCGAACGCCGAATAGAGAATGAACGACATCAGCAACAACGTGATGGGAACGATGAACGCCAACCGCCGGTTGGCCCGCTGCTGGCTTTCATATTCTCCCGTCCAGTCGAGGTGATAGCCTTCCGGAAACTGAACTTTTTGTCCGACTTCTTCAATCGCCTGGCGCACAGTGCTGCCGAGATCGCGACCGCGCACGCTGTACTTGATCGCGATGTAGCGCGAATTACCCTCGCGGTAAATCGTCGACGCGCCATCGTCGAGCGTGATGTGGCAAAGCTGGCTCAAAGCCACACGCTCCCCCGATGGCGCAAGAATGCGAATGTTGCCGATGTCGTCGACACTCTTGCGAAACTGCGGTTGATAACGCACCGTCAAGTCATATCTCTGTTCGCCAATCAGAATCTGGCTCACGGCCTTGCCCCCGACTGCTCCTTCGACCGCATCCTGAATATCGCTGACGTTGATTCCGAATCGATCGGCGGCCGCACGATCCACAACCAGGTTCACGTTCGGCTGCCCCCGCACCTGAAACGTTCCCAGATCTGCGACCCCCGGAACCTGGCTCATGACGCTCTGCATCTCTTCCGCTTTTTGCTCCAATGTTTTCAGATCGCCGCCAAAGAGCTTCACGGCCAGCTCGCCTTTCACTCCGCTGACGGCCTCTTCCACGTTGTCAGAAATTGGCTGCGAGAAATTCCAGTCGACTCCGGGAAACTTGCTCAGCGAGGTGTCCATCGCCGCGATCAACTCGTCCTTCGTGTGATATTGCGAGCGCCAGCGTTCGCGCGGCAGCAGATCGACAAAGAATTCCGTATTGTAAAAACCGCTAGCATCGCTGCCATCATCGGGTCGTCCGACCTGGCTGACAACTTGCTTCACCTCAGGAAACCCTGCGAGCACCAGCCGCGCTTGATTGGCCAGGCCAATTCCCGCCGTCGGCCCGGTGCTTGGGGCAAGCGTCCCACGAACCCAGATCGCTCCTTCGTCCAAATGCGGCAGGAACTCCGAGCCGATGATCCCGCTGAAAACGAGAAGCAACATTGCAGCCAGCGCGACCAATCCCAAAGCAAGAGTCAACCTGATGTGCTCGAAGCACCAATCGAGCAAACTTCCGTAAGTGCGATTCAGCCACTCCAGCACAGGATTTCGCCATTCTTTCATTTCGCTGCTAAAGAGCATGCTGCACAACACAGGAGCGATGAACAATGCGAATACCAGCGCACCCAACAGAGCGAATGCCACCGTCCACGCCATGGGGCTGAACAATCGGCCTTCTACGCGCTGCAAAGTAAAAATCGGCAGATAAGAAACGATGATAATCACGCGCGCGAAAAATACCGGCTTCTGCACTTCGTGTGCGGCGACGGCGATGATTTCCATGAACGTCTTCTTCTTGTCGCCGAAGGAAGTGTGGCGAAGAATGTTCTCGACCATCACAACCGAGCCATCTACGACCATGCCGAAATCGAGCGCACCCAAAGACAACAAATTCGCTGGAATTTGCCTCAGATCGAGCAAAATCGCCGCGAACAGCAACGAGAAAGGAATCGTGACAGCGACGATGAGAGCGCTGCGAACATTTCCCAGGAACAGAAACAGGATAAGCGTCACCAGCAAAACGCCATCGGTAAGATTGCGCAGGACAGTATGCGTGGTGAGGTGCATCAGTTCGCTGCGGTCGAGATGTGGAACCAGTTTCACCCCGGCAGGCAACAACCCGTGATGTCCGTTCATTCCGTTCAATTCGTCAATTTTTTGGTGCAGCGCCGCGAGACTGGTTTCCGCCACAGCACCTTTGCGCAGCAACACGATCCCTTCCACAACATCATCGGCATCGATAATCGTTCCGTCTTCCTTGCGAATCGTCTTGCCCAGTTGCCCCAACCGCACCTTCGGCGCTTGAACGACGTTGCCAATATCCCTGACCCGCACTGGCGTTCCGTTCTGCACTTTCACCACGGTTGCTGCCACATCATCCGTGCTCTGCATCAATCCAACGGCGCGCACATTGAGTGCCTGCTCGCCGCGCTCGATAAATCCTCCGCCGGCATTGATATTGTTGGCCATCAGCGCCGTTTCCACCTGCGCTAGCGACAACCCGTATGAAACCAGTTTCCCCGGATCGACCCGCACCTGATATTCGCGCGTCGGACCGCCGAAGGGATTGACGTCGACAATATTCGGCACTGACTTCAACTGGTTGACGACGAACCAGTCATTCAAAGTCTTCAACTCCATCACGTCATATTTAGGATTCGTGCTGGTCAGCGTGTAGAACATGATCTGGCCAGTCGGGCTGTAATCGGGGCCAATTCCCGGATTTACTCCCGGAGGCAGCGTCACCATCTGCAACCGGTCGAGCACTTCCTGCCGCGCGTTGAACGTCGTGATGTCGTCGTCGTAGATGATCGTAATCATCGACAGTCCGGAGAGCGAAACCGAACGCAGGTGCGTCAGATGCGCGACGCCATTCAACTGGACTTCGAGCGGGACGGTGATTTGCTGCTCTACCTCTTCGGCCGCGTGTCCTGGCCATTGCGTGATGATCTGCGCATACGTGTCGGCGACATCGGGATAAGCTTCAATCGGGAGATTGTGAAACGAAATGATGCCCCACGCGAACAGCACCAGCGCGCCGCCTAAAACCATCAGGCGGTTACGCAGCGCAATATCGATCATGGCGCGGATCATTATGGTTTCGACCCCGGCGCTTGCGATTCCGCTTTTTTCTCAGCCACATCGGTCGAGAACTCCAGCGCGTTGGCGACAACTTCATCGCCCGGTTTCACGCCTTCGTGAATTTCCTGCATCCCGTCGGGTGCGAGGCCATCGGCCTGGACTGCGAGCTTGCGGAAACTCTTATCTCCCTCTTTGCGAAAGACCCAGTCTCTATCGTGCAGGCGCATGATGGCCGTCGCCGGCACAACCGTTCGGGATTGCGACTTTCTCGATCGAAATCCGGCAACGGCAAACATCCCCGGGCGCAAAGCGCCGTCGGAATTGCCCAGCACAATGCGGACTTTCGCCGATCGCGTATTCGGATCCAGCACGCGGGAAATATCGGCCACCTTGCCGTGGAACACGCGGTCGGAAAACGCGTTCAGTCGAATCTCGGCGGAGTCGCCAACGTGAACTTCTCCCAGATCATTCTCAAAAACATCGCACACCACCCACACCTGCGAGAGATCGGCGATGGTGAAGAGATTGACCGTATTGTCGAGACTCTTGACGCCCTCGAATCCCGCCACATTCTGCTCCACGATCGTGCCCGCAACCGGAGCCCGCAAATCGATCAGCGAACCGGGATGTGCCGGGTCGGCTCCGAGCACGCGCACGTGCTGCTCGGCGGTAGACACGTCCACCTTGGTCTTGTCCTCCACGTCCTGAGCGGTTTCCAGGTCTTTGGCTGCAATCGCTCCGCGGTCGTACAGCAGCTTCGCGCGATCCAAAGCCTTGCGAGACAAAACTTCATCGGCCTGCGCCTTCTGATAGTCAGACATGGCGGAAGCCAAATCCGGGCTCGATATCACCAGCAGCGTTTGTCCTTTTTGAACCTGATCGCCCAGCCTGACCTTCAGATCGACAACACGCCCCGAACCGAGCGACGTCACGTGAATGGTGCGGTTGATGTCAGGGCTCACCGTGCCATTGGCTGTAATCAGGGTGGGCAGAGATCGGTTTTCGACTTTCGCCGTCTTGAATAGTTCCGGGTGATCCGTTTCAAACACGTCGGGATCAAGCGTGACCATCTGCTTGGTACTCGCAGCGGGCGTGTCTTTGGAGCAAGACAGTGCGCATGCCAGCGCCGCTATCGCAAGCGGCAGACAGAAAACTGAACGCCTTGCCTTCAGCGCAAACGTTTGCGAGCGGCCGTAGAGGTACGGCCGAAATCGAAATGTCATTGGATCACCTCTCGCCCGACTGCCAGATTCAATTGCGCCGCCGCCGTCAAATAAGAGCCCACAAGATTCACATAATTCAGCTCGACGCTGCGGTATTCGCTTTGCGCATTGAGAAAGTCCAGCAGTGCGGCTCCGCCATGCTGGTAGGAAAACAGGATCGTGTCCCGCACCCGCACCGCTTGCTGCAGATACTTTTCTTTGTAAGGCCGTAGCAGAGTCAAGTTGCTGGTTAGAGTTGCATAAGCGGAATCCACGTCGTTGAAGACTTGCGCTTGCGCCGCATCGCGCAGCTTTTCGTTCCGTGTTATGTCTATTTGCGTTTTCAGTTTCTCTCCCTGGTTCCGGTCAAAAATACGCAACGGGAAATTGACGCCCACTCCAAAATAAACGTCGATTGGTGGATTTCGCCCTATATCAAAGTTCAAAGTCGGATCCGTCGATCCGTTGGCCACCGCGAGTTTGTGATCGGTCACGGCTTTGTCGACCGATTGAACTGCTGCCTGCATATCCGGACGCGTGTCTATGGCCATACGGCGGTAATCGTCGATCGGCTGGATCTGATCGTTGAAATCGAAAACTCCCACCGCATCCATTTGTTCGACCGGAGTACGATCGTTGAGCAGCATCAGCAATTCGATCTTCGAAGTCCGCAGATCGACTTCGGCTGCCTGCGCGTCGGACTCATACTGCACTCGTTGCAATTCCAGGCGGTCAAGATCGATCTGCGCGATGTCACCGGCCTGAAAACGGTCGCGGCTGACCTTGAGCACGTGGTCGTAATATTCGAGATTGTCTTTTGCCACCTGCAGCACGGCCTTGGCTTGCAGAATCTGCACAAACGCATTGCGCAGGCTGAACAGCAAAGTTCGCTCCAGGTCCGATTGCTCCGATACTCCAATCGCTGTCGCCTTTTTTGCGCTTTCAGTGCGCAGTTCGCGTTTGTGCGCACGTTCATGCAGATAGCTGATGGTCGCGGACGGCAGGAGGTAGGCAAGAGCTCCGTGGTTGGGTCCGGCGTTGAAGGGATCGATTTGGTCGGACAGCAGGCCGAGGTCCGGGTTGGGGCGGAAATGTGCGGTAATCTCGTCCGCCTTCAGTTCGTCAATGTTCAACTTGCCCGCTAGCAGTGTCGGATTATTTTGCTCGAAACGATCTTTCACGGTGTCCCATGTCCAGGCACGAGGAGCCGACGGGCCGGACGGCTGTTGCGCTGCCACAACGCCTGCCAGACCCAGCAGAAGCAGAAGCGACAGAGTCTGCTTTATCGCCCGCATTCGAAGACTCCTTCGATCCCTCATGGCAGCCACGGAGATCGCACAACCAGGGGGTTTAATCACTCCAAATGCCATAGGAGTAGCGCTCTCAAACGCGAGGGTTTCGTAAACATGGCTTGATCTCACCGTCGATTTTTCGATCCGAATTATTCCGATCGAAGAATCTCAGGGAAAGACCGGCGGCATTAAGACAATCGCGCGAAGCTATTGAAGAGGCAAGGCGGTGGGCCGCGGCTGCCGCGAGGTCTGACCGAAGCAACCACTGGAATCGACGGAGGAGGTGGCAATTCGAGCCACACGCAGGTCGAGGAAATTATCCCCGTAGACGTAGCGATCACCACCGGTAAATTGTGCCACCGGCATTGGCCGCCGCAGGATTTGTCGTTAAACACGTGGCGGACGTTGCGTTTGCTGTATTCGTCCACCTCCACCCGCATGGCGTGCAGGTCGTCAGTGGCTGAAATCACGGGGAAAAGCAAGATCAGCGCGCATCCCAAAGCGAACAAGCAGTGCAATGAATTCACGCTGGAATGTTGCGCACGGCTGGCGTTGCGCCACAGGAGATAGGCGGGTATCGCCAAAAGCAACCAGACCAGGTTGAGCAACAATTCCATGTTTGGACGCTAGTTCGTTGGATGCGCGATTGTGGCATCGAGAAGATGCAAATGGCGCTGAGTCCTAGTTTTTCAGAAAACTGAAATCTTCGTCAATATTAAGGCGTTGAAGGGGCAGGGTTCCCAGGAAACTTTCGTGCAGTCAACGGCGTCTTGTATCGAGTCACTCAACAAATAAGGTCACGCCAATCCTAAAACGATCTGCTTGAATACCTGCCCGCGATGCTCATAATTCCTGAACTGGTCGAAGCTGGCGCAGGCAGGAGCCAGAAGCACGACGTCGCCCGGAACCGCAGCCGCCTTTGCCTTGCGAACCGCATTGTCCAGGGTCTCCGCGGAAACGACTTCAGGGCCCTTTCCTCGGCTGTTGGAAACAGAACCAATCTGCAACTCGATTTTCGCAGCCGCGGCACCGATGGTGTACACCCGTTTCGCCCGCTGACGCAGCAAGGCGTTGAGCGCTGCGTAGTCGCTGCCCTTGTCCTTGCCGCCAAGAATGAGGTGAATGCCGGAAGGAAAAGACTGCAGCGCCTTCACTGTGGCATCTACGTTGGTGGCCTTAGAGTCGTTGTAATAATCCACGCCATCGATGGTGGCCACAAATTCCAGCCGGTGTTCGACGGCTTTAAACTCGCGCACCGCTTGCTGAATTTTCTCGGGTCCGCAGCCCATGAGCGCGCCCGCGCACACCGCCGCCAGCGCATTCTCCAGATTGTGCGCACCCTTCAAGGGAATTTCAGACACCAGCATGACTTCGCTCTGCTTTGACGGATCGCGAAACACAACGCTGCCATCACGCACCCACGCGCCCTGCTTTACCTCTTTCTGCCGGCTAAACCAAAACACCTGAGACTTCGTGCGCACGGCCATCGCCACGCAGGTCGGATCGTCCGCATTCAGGACCGCGAAATCATCGCCGTTCTGATTTTCGAAAATTCGGGCCTTGGCATCGACATAGGCTTCCAGCGTGCCATGGCGATCAAGATGATCGGGAGTGACATTCAGCACGACCGCGACTTTCGGACGAAACGTCTGAATCGTTTCCAGTTGAAAGCTGGAAACTTCGAGCACGATAGCTGTATCGCGCGTGGCCTGCTCCGCCAGTGAAATAGCCGGAGTGCCTATGTTGCCGCCCACCAGCGTGGGAAAGCCCGCGGCTGTCATGATTTCGCCGACCAACGTGGTCGTGGTCGTTTTGCCGTTCGATCCCGTGATGGCAACGATCGGTCCCGGCAAAAATTGCGCGGCCAGTTCAATCTCGCCGATGACGGCCTCGCCCTGATTACGCGCCTGCACGAGGGCCGGTGCATCTACAGGAACGCCAGGACTGACCACGATCAAATCCTGCCCGCGAAATGTGCGTTCGCCGTGGCCGCCGGTTTCGACTGCTATGCCATGATCGAGCAGGACAGGGATCTCGTTGTGCAATTCGTCGCCGCTTTTTGTGTCGGAAACGGTTACGTGAGCGCCATGAGTCTTCAAGAACAACGCCGACGCCACGCCCGACTTACCCAGGCCGACCACCAGCACGCGTTTGTTGTTGAGCTCCATCAAAAACATTTCACCACAGAGTCACAGGACACAGAGAAAACCTAAATAAATGAAACAGCCCTCAACCCGAAGAATTCTTAAGAATTTTAATTTCTCCGTGACTCCGTGTCTCCGTGGTGGATTTTCTCTTACCTGAGTTTCAAAGTCGTCAGCGCGAATAACGCAAACACCAGAGATGCGATCCAGAACCGCACGATAATTTTCGATTCCGACCATCCCATCAACTCGAAGTGGTGATGGATCGGCGCCATTTTGAAAATGCGCTTCTTGCGCAGCTTGTAAGATCCTACCTGCAAAATCACCGAAAGCGCTTCGATGACAAATACACCGCCAATAAATGGAAGCAGCAATTCCTGCTTGATCATGACCGCGATGGTGCCGATAGCACCCCCCAGCGCCAGCGACCCGATGTCGCCCATAAAAACTTCCGCCGGATGTGCGTTATACCACAGAAATCCAATTGCCGCGCCGACCATGGCGCCGCAATATATGGTCAGCTCTCCCACCTGCGGCATGCGCGGAATTTCAAGATATGTGGCGAAGGTGGCGTGTCCACTTACGTAGGTCAGAACCGTGAGCGCGCCAGCGGCAATGACGGTGCAGCCGATCGCAAGACCATCAAGGCCGTCGGTCAGATTCACGGCATTACTCGACGCCACGATCACGAAAGCCACAAAAGCAATGAAAGGAAGAAAAGCGAATGGCCACAGATGAGGATAATGTTCAAGGCTCTCGACCACCAGGTCGGGATGAAACTGCTTGAAAAACGGCACGATCAACCGGGTGGAATACATGCCGTAGGTTTGCATCGCAATCAGCATGACCGCGATGATGATGCTGGTCGCGATTTGCAAACCCAGCTTTGCCTTGCCGGTGAGGCCAAGGTTTCGGCGGCGCGTTACCTTTGTGTAATCGTCGGTAAATCCGATGGCGGCGAAGGCGCAGGTAGCGAACACCGCGATCCACACGAAGCGATTGCTCAAGTCAGCCCAGAGCAGCGTGGGCACAACCACCGCGATCACAATCAGCAGGCCGCCCATCGTCGGCGTACCCGCTTTTTTCTGGTGAGCCTGTGGTCCTTCTTCGCGAATGTATTGGCCAATCTGAAATTCTCGCAGCCGCCCAATTACCAGCGGGCCAACAATGAGGCCGGTGAATAGAGCTGTGAGGCTGGCGAAGGCAGTGCGGAAGGTCAAATAACGGAAGATGCGGAATGGCGGAAAATAATGCTGCAGCTTCACGAACAACAGCCAGTAGAGCAATCAGCCTCCGTACGCCGCCATCGCTACGAGTTGAGGGTCAGACTCATTCACCGCAGAGACACAGGGTCACCGAGAAAACGGGAAGCTTAGGGCTTCGAATTTCCTCTTTTTGCTTTCCATATTTCGAGCGCTTTCTCCAGCTTTACGCCGCGCGAAGCTTTAAGAAGCACGACATCGCCATCATGAGCCTCGCGTGCCAGCCACTCGCCAGCTTCCTCGGGAGTTTCCACAAATTCGGCACGAGAACCCGCATCGCGCGCACCTTCAACCATGGCCTGCGCCAATCCCCGAACACCGATCAGCACATCAATCTTTTTAGCCGCCGCATGCGCACCCGCCGAACGATGCATCTCTTCGGCCGCAGGCCCGAGCTCCAGCATTTCTCCCGCGACCACGATGCGGCGTTTCGCCGGCATGCCAGTCAATGCGTCGACCATCGCATGCAGCGCCTTCGGATTAGAATTGTAGCAATCGTTAATCACGGTGATGTTATCCAGTTGGAGAACCTCACCGCGCTTATCGGAAGGCGCGAGGGTGGAGAGCGCCGCGACCGCCTCGGCAGGTTTCAAGCCACGATCCACGCCCACCGCAACCGCTGCCAGCGCATTCAGGATATTGTGCTCGCCCACTAACGCCAGCTTCGCGAGCTCGCGGATGCCACCTATCACTACATCGAATTCCGAACCGGCTGAACCCTGCGGCCGAATATTTTCTGCCCGCACATCGGCGATGGATTTTGTTCCGTACATGATCACGCGCCCTTTGAAGTCGCGGCCGAATTGAGAAACATATTCATCGTCCGCATTGAGCACGGCCGTGCCCTTGGCCGGCAGTGATTCGATCAGTTCATACTTGGCACGCGCAATCGCCGCAATCGAATCGAAGAATTCAAGATGCACGGGGGCAACGTTCGTGACCACTCCGATCTCCGGCTGGGCAATTTTGGCCAGGGCGCGAATCTCTCCGGCGTGGGACATGCCCATTTCAATTACCGCCAGATCGTGTTCGGGCTCAAGCTTCAGCAGCATCAATGGCAAGCCGAAATGATTATTAAAGTTGCCTTCGGACTTCAGCACGCGGAAGCGCGAAGCCAGCACATGCGCAATAGCCTCTTTGGTTGTCGTTTTGCCGGCCGAACCGGTCACTCCCGCCATTGGCTTGCCCCATAATTTGCGCACAGCTGCGGCCAACGTCTGCAAAGCAACTAGTGTGTCATCCACAGCGAGCAATTTGGATTGATCGGAAAAACGTCCGAGTTGGTCTTTTCGCACAACCGCAGCAACCGCACCCTTCTCAATCGCCGTCGCGACAAAGTCGTGGCCGTCAAGCCGCTCGCCTTTCACCGCGAAGAACAGTTCGCAAGAGCTTATTGATCGCGAGTCGATCGAATACGCGTGCGCAACCCCATCGCGGGGAAACCCTCCGGCGGCGGCAATGAACTCCGAGATTTTTTGCAGCGTAAGTTTCATGCCCGACCGCTCTCGCCGGCTTCAACTGTTTGGCAATCGAAGCTCGCGGACTTCAACGCCTCTCGCGCGACCGCAACATCATCGAAGGGCTGCGACCCTTCACGGCTCACGTGCGTCTTCTCGTGGCCCTTTCCCGCCAGCAAAACAATATCGGCGGGCCGCGCCTCATTGATCGCGAGCGCAATAGCTTTTCGACGGTCGGGCTCTGTGGTGTATCTCACCCCCGTTTTCTGCAGTCCCACTACAGCGTCATTCATGATGGCCAGGGGATCTTCGCTGCGCGGATTGTCGGAGGTGAGCACAGCGAAATCGCTTCCCTGCCCCGCCGCTTCGCCCATCAGCGGACGCTTCGCGCGATCGCGGTCGCCGCCACATCCGAATACAGTGATCACTCTTCCCTTCGCGCCTGCGCGCGAAACAAACTCGCGCGCGAGAGCCGTAAGATTTCGCAGGGCGTCATCTGTGTGCGCGTAATCCACGACGACCGTGAAGGGTTGGCCGCAATCCACCCTCTCGAAGCGTCCGGGCACGTGAGTCAACTTCTCAATTCCGCCGGCGATTGCCGCGCTATCGCATTTGCGTTCGTAGCAAGCCGCAGCCGCAGCCAGAATGTTATAGACATTCACACGGCCGATCAGTGGAGAGAAAATCGGAATTTTTCCTTCCGGGGTGATCATGTCGAAGCGGGTGCCACGGGGAGTGATGTCGGCCTTCTCGGCGTGGAAGTCTCCACGGCTCCATCCGTATTGAAGCATGCTGGAACTTCGCTTCTTGCTGAACGCAGCCAGCCTAGCGCCGTATTCGTCATCGGCGTTTGTTACGACGGCGCGGGGAGCGTCCGTGCCGCATCCCTCGAAGAGTACGCGTTTGGCCGCGAAATATTCTTCTATCGTCTGGTGATAGTCGAGATGGTCGCGCGTCAGGTTGGTAAACACGGCCACATCAAACGGGATGCCGAAGACCCGTTGCTGCGCCAGCGCATGAGAAGAAACTTCCATAACGGCATCGGTCGCACCCTGGCCCAGAGCTTCATTAAAAATACGATTTAGTTCCAGCGACTCCGGCGTTGTGTGCGGGGCGGGAATTATTTTTCCGGCTACGCGATATTCAATCGTTCCGATCAGGGCGCTCTTGCGCCGCGCTGCCGACAGAATCGATTCCACGATAAACGCAGTCGTGCTCTTGCCGTTCGTTCCCGTGATTCCGATGACTGCGATTCGCTCCGCCGGGTGTTTGTAGAAATTTGCGCTGATCCGCGCCAAGGCTCGCCGGCCGTGCGGTACGAGGGCCCATGCCACGCCATTTCTGGCTTTCTCCCCGGACGAGTCAGTGACTACAGCCACGGCTCCCGACTGTATCGCCTGGTCGATAAAGCGGTTGCCGTCAGAGCTCTCGCCACGCATGGCCACGAACAGCGAGCCCGGCTTCACGCGGCGGGAGTCGTATTCCACACTAGTAATCCCCGGGTCTCCGCTTTGCGAGAGAACTTCCGCTCCATCCAGAAGTTGTTGGAAGGTCATTGCCAAGAATTATATGGCACAGGGTTACGGCACCTGGGGTCGGGCGGTTTCCAATGTCTTCGCAATCCAATCCGCGCGGGGCAGGCCGGAAACAGAAAGAGCCTCCAGTTCCCGATCTACGTCGTACTCCACTCGGCGGATCGATAGCTTCGAGTCCTCGACCAAGAGATACGATGCGCGGCGATCACCGTCGTAAGAAAGGCTTACGCTCCCGGTATTAGCGACCGTCACCTCCGGACAATTGCGAATGAAAGAACGATGGATATGGCTATAGACGGCGATCGGCTGTCCGAGCACGCTGTAAGTCGCCTCCAACTCTGCATCGCTGGCTTCCGGCGCGGGCGCACGCCAGCAGGTTTCCGGGCTGGCATGCACCAGAGCGATTGGATCGTGAATCTGAACCAGCGGCAAACTTTGCAACCAGGCCAGCCGTTCTTCTCCCAACGATTCCCGAGTGGCTGCCGCCATCTCCGCAATAAGAGGCAACAAGGGTTGAAACGCGGGTGATTGTTGGGCAAACTGCTTCAACGATTCGGGACGGAACAGCATTTCATCCGTATTGCCCAACACGCCGGGCCAGCCAAGATCGCGCACGCAGTCGACGATCTCCGCAGGACTCGCCCCACCGTCGGCCAGATCGCCGCCGTGCAAGATCAAGTCCGGAGAAACCTGCCGCAAATCGGCCAGGACCGCCTCAAACGCGGTCCGGTTGCCGTGAATGTCGGAGACGACTGCGATGCGCATCGCTGCTTGCACCTAATTCGTCTTATGCGGCCTTTTCAATTTCATCTCCCGGCATCTTGGCCGCCAGGACTTCCACTTTTTCTATGGTGGGAGCCTGCACGAGCAAGTCGGCAGCCGAGGCCATCAATGCCGCCGCGACACGGCCCGTCAAATGGGCCTGGCGTCCGCCCTCGTCCGCGAAGGCATCGAAGATCCCAAACGTCGTTGGACCAATGCGAACGCCAAACCACGTCGTCGTTGCAGGCTCTTGCTGCACCAAAGAAAGGCCTCCACGCAGAAAATTCTCCACTTCTCCTTCTTTGCCCGGTTTGGCCTCGAGCCGAACCCATAGCGCTACACGAACCGTGTTCGCCATCTTGCGCCTCCTGAATCGAAGATCGAAAATTGTTTCAAATAACTAATTCCTGCTTCCCTTGGATGCCGGAGCGGTGGCGCAGGTCCCGTAAATTCCAGCACAATAAACTCACGACAACCGCCTGCTATGGTTACCTCGGGCACGTTCCGGATGAAAGCGGCTGGCCGTATTTTAGGTCTATGTCCACCGCAACCGGCACCGCCAAATTCCGCTGCCTCCAATGCGAGAGGCCTGAAAACCAATGCGATTGCGAAAAGTTCTGCTGCCTCTGCCAATCGGGCGGCGACATCCGCATCTGCGCCGACGGCCTCATGTACTGCGAACCGTGCCGCACCGCCTGCGATTACAAAACATCCGATTAGAGGGCAACATCCTGCCGCAAGAACTTCTCTAACTGGCATGGACAACAGCGCAGAGCGAAAACCGCAGCTTCCGGAACGAGAACTTCCGCAGAAGGGACTTCCGGAACGGGATCCCGAACTCAAAGGCAACAAACAAGCCCGGCTCGACGAATTGGGCGACGATCCCGCTGAGGTCGGCCCCGATAGCGCCGGACAATCCGGCGGTTCAGAAGGGCTGTCGGATATTCAGGAAGCTACCGGTGAAAGTGTCGAAGAGCTGGCGGGGTCAGGCCAAGCGCTCGAAAGCGATGCTCTCGCAGGCGTGGAGGACGCGGCCGATCACCCGGAAAAGCCGTTGCCGACGCATCGGAAGGATCCAAGAGCCGCCTGATCGCGTGAAGTTTTCTCTAGATCCACTTGACTGGCGATCTAGTTTCTTGGCGACGGGTTTGGCTGGGTTGGGCCCGCAACGGATTCCTGTGGGAACATCTTTAGCAGGACTTCGTGCCCGTTCGCAGTCACTTGCTTGCCGGCGTCAGTCCTGGTTTCGGTGAGCCTGCCCTTCAAGACATAATAGGCCTCATCGCCGGGGTTCTTGCCCGCTCCCCGCTCAACGACTCCTTTGAAATCGAAGCACACGCCATGCACCACTTCCGTGACGAAGATCAGTTTTCCGCCATCAATCCTGGCGCTCTTGAAGAATTGGTCAAGGAAAGCCCCTTTGTCGCTCTCCCCATCGCCATAACGCGAAACGAACCCCGTAACATGACCGTCGTCTTCCACGGTCAGTTGCACGAACTCGCCCTCCTTGAGAAATGCGTACATGCCGGACCATTCCTGTGAGGGCTTTTGTGAAGAGGAATCCGCCGAAGAATCCGATGCACGCGGTTGCGCGGTCTTCGGCACAGGTCTTGCGTCCTGTGCGCTCCCCAGCATGGTGAAGAGCAGGAATAAGAGCGCAACTTTCGCAGTGAAAACAAAGTAGCGCGATAGCATGGTTGGTTTCTCCTGCATTCCCGTCTCTTCATGGTACTACCGCAGCCGTTAGTTCTCAGTCTTGGGCACGAGAAAACCAATGGCGAGCCTTGGAAATTTTCAGCCAGGGAATAAGCCCGGGCACTCTGGACGGCCGTCAGGACCAAGTCCGTTCCCCTATTCGCAACTGTCCCAGCTCGACACGGTGGCACATGACATTCGTAACGTTGTCAATACGTTACTTGGCTCCTAAGATCGCAAGTGACTAACATTTTTTGTCATCGGCGGCGTCGTTCAACCCGCACTGAAGCTCGGTGGAGGCAGTTCATGACGATCAAGTTTCGCGTTTTTCTCATCCTGATGGTGGCGCTGGCCACAATGTGGACAACTGGTTGCAATCACTATACCTGCGGACTCACCTTTGGCAGTTCCACTTGCTCGAGTACGGGCACAACGGGAGTCACTACCGGCAGTACCGGCACGCCCGTCGCGTTTACCTACTTTCTGGATCAGGGCCAAATCGGCGGAACCGTTCTGGATACATCGGGCAACTTCAGTCTGATTCCCAATTTCGTGGTCCCGCCGGGCCCCGCGGGCGGTAGTGGCGGCATGGTGATCGTGCAAAAAAAATGGATGTATCTCGCGCTCGCCGGAGGTTTACAGGTCAATGCTTATGCGATCAATGGCACGGATGGCGCACTGACTACAATTTCCGGAAGCCCTTTCCCCTCGATCGACTCGGATTTTATCGCCTCAGACCCCGCAGGGAATTTCTTGTTTCTCTTAGGTGCGGATGACGACGAAGTGACTGTTTTCGCGATCAACCAAACCGACGGTTCTTTGACTAAAGTGGGGGCATTTTCTGCTGGGGTCGGTTTCGCGGAGCAAGCTACAACGGATGGGCTGGGGAAGTACCTTTATGTGACGGCAGGCAACCTCGGCACCACGGTAGCAGTGTTTTCGATCAATTCCACGACCGGCTCTCTTACGCCAATCCCCAATAGTCCGTTCTCCATCAGCATCGCACAACTCACAAGCGAACCCACAGGCAAATTCCTGTTGGGTATAACTGGGAACGGGGCGGTCAACGGCTTCGGCAGCGACAATCATGTTTATGTCTATTCCATTGCCCAGTCTGGCGCCCAGGCGGGAGCTATTTCACCCGTAACAGGCTCACCCTTTGCGACAACATATATTCCGGACTATCTGGTTGTTGCTCCCAACGGAAACTTCGTCTACACCTTCAACGAGACCGTCAGCGGGACCTCCCCCATGGAAGGCTTTCAATTCAACAGCGGTTCCGGCCAGCTGACTCCGCTGACCGGCTCCCCTTTCTTGACCTTGACCGCCACCGACGGAAGGTTTGATCAGAATGGCGCCTACCTTTTCCTTGACAGCTTGGGCACTCTTTCTGTTTTGAATGTCGATACGACAACGGGTGCCTTGACCAGCAGCGTCACTAACGCCATACCAAATGCCGGGGCAGGTTTGGATTGGGCCGTCACGGATCCGAACTAAACACTCAATATCAGGAGGGACTTCAGCGGGGCGGATGCAAATTCTCCGTCCTTGCTTGTTTGTCTCGCAGATCCGCTACTCGACTACATCCGACCAGATCGGCTCCTTTTCGGGGAACGGCAGACTCCAACTGGCCGGCAGCAGCGGCTTCAGGATTGTCGTATTGACCTTCCGGAGACCCAGCCTCGACTGTCGCTTCTTCATTTTCCTCGTTAAGGCAGTACAATGGAGCACTCCTCGTTGCGGACTGCATAAGAGCGCACCCCGACGGAGAGGTGCAAGCTCCAAGAAGAAGCTATGCAAACCTTTTTCCGCGTCCCACCGTCTGAGTTAAGAGGGGCAATCCGCCTGGCGCCGAGTGGCCATTAAACTAAAGATCCCGAAGGGGAACGGGGGAAAGAACGGCAAGCGAGGCGTGGCACTGCTTCGCGACCCCGTGTTGCGCGCGGGTCTGATTGTCTTCTTGCTCCTGGCGGTTTCCTCAACTGCCGTCTTTTCATACTTCTACCTCAAGTACGATCGAATTATCGAACACCGCTTTCGTACGCCGGTCTTCAGCAACTCGGCGAAGATTTATGCCAATCCCCAAACCTTGCGGGACGGCGAGAAGATCGATGCCAAAGAAATTGCCGTCGATCTCCGCCGCGCCGGATACTCCGACAGTTCGTCCACTGTCACAAAAGATGGGCAGTCGCAGCTCGGCACCTTCCATATCGGCAGGAATGAAATCGAAATCACTCCGGGACCGCAGTCTTATCACAGTCCCGAAGCAGCGGTCATCAAGATCGACGAAGGCAAGGTGGCCAGCATCACCAGCAAGGGGAACGAACTTTCGGCCTACGAACTCGAGCCACAGATCATCACGGCATTGTTCGACGCCGAGCAGCGTTCGAAGCGTGAATTAGTCAAGTACGATCAGATTCCTCCGGTGCTGACCCAGGCGGTTCTGGCGATCGAAGACCGGCGCTTCTTTGAGCACAGCGGCGTAAATTTTCTGCGCACGGCGGAGGCCGTGTGGGGCGATGTAGTCCACCAGCGGCGTGAGCAGGGCGGTTCCACCTTAACGCAGCAACTGGCTCGTGGTTTCTTCCTGACTCCGGAGAAAACGGTCAAGCGCAAGGTGACCGAAATGCTGATTGCCGAAGAACTCGAGCAGAAGTTCAGCAAGCAGCAGATCTTTGAGTTTTACGCGAACTGGGTGAATCTCGGGCAGCGTGGTTCCTTTGCCGTCAGTGGATTCGCAGAGGCATCGCGCACCTATTTCAACAAGGACCTGAAAGACATCACGCTTCCGGAAGCCGCGCTGCTGGCCGGCCTGATCCAGCGGCCCAGCTATCTTTCTCCGTACCGGCATCCCGAACGCGCGCTGGAGCGGCGCAATCTGGTGCTCGATTCCATGTTCGACACGCACGCGATCACGCGCGAGCAGGCGGACAAAGCAAAAGCCGCGCCATTAAAGCTGGCTCCGCCGAATGTAGAAGCCAGCGACGCGCCCTACTTCATCGACATGGTACGCGACACGCTGATCAATAGATTCAAAGAGAGCGATTTGAACGAGGAATCCTATCGCATCTATACGACACTCGATCCTGACCTGCAGAAAGCTGCGGCACTAGCAGTGGAGTCGGGGATCAAGCTGGTGGATGATCAGGTAACGAAGTTACGCACTAAACGGACCAAAGTCGGCAAGAAGTTCGAGACGAAAATCCTACCCGGACCGCAGGCTCAGGTGGCTTTGGTGGCCATTGACCCACATACCGGGGCGGTGCTTGCCCTCGTGGGCGGACGGGATTATGGCATCAGTCAGTTGAATCACGCTTTGTCCAAGCGTCCAACAGGATCGATCTTCAAACCATTTGTCTATGCGACAGCGATGAACACGGCTCTTGACGGTTCACAAACTGTGATCACGCCAGCCTCGGTCGTCACCGATGCGCCTTCGACCTTCGCCTATGGCGACCAGATTTACGAACCGCGCAACTACAAAGAGGAATATCACGGAGACGTCACTCTGCGTTACGCGCTGGCTATGTCGCTCAACAATGCGACCGTCAAAGTCGCCGAAGAAGTGGGATATGACAAGGTCGCAGACCTGGCCAAATCTGCCGGCATTAATTCGGTGAAGGCGACGCCGGCCATGGCACTCGGATCCTACGACGCAACTCCGCTCGACATGGCTGGAGCCTACACATCATTCTCCAATAATGGCATTCGCCTTTCGCCGCTTCTGGTGAATTCCGTGCGCAATGCCAAAGGCGACGTGATCGCAAATTTCAATACCGATCAGCGTCAAGTCCTCGACCCGCGCATCGCCTATGTCATGACGAACATGATGGAAGGCGTGATCAATAACGGGTTGGGGTATACCGCGGTGCGCCTGCGGGGGTTCATGTTGCCCGCGGCAGGCAAGACAGGCAGTTCGCACGACGGCTGGTTCGCCGGATATACATCTAACCTGCTATGCATCGTTTGGGTGGGATACGACGACTATAGCGATCTTCGGCTGAGTGGCGCTCAGACTGCCGCACCTATCTGGACCGAATTCATGAAGAAGGCTTCGGCCCTTCCTCAATATTCGGACATGAAGCCGTTCTCCCAGCCCACTGGCGTAGTCGATGTGCAGCTTGACAAAGCAACCAACCGCTTGGCCACACCTACTTGCCCGGACGACTACGTTTCCGCCTTCGTGGCCGGTACCGAACCCCGTGATACCTGCGATCAGCAAGGCGGGGCAACGGGCTTTTTCTCCCGCCTTTTCGGCGGGAGACAGGAAGTAGCGCCACCGACCCAGGCAGCCCTAGGCCCGGACGGCCAGCCAGTCGCCGACCCTAACCAGAAGAAAAAAGGCTTCTTCGGCAAGATTGCAGGGATTTTCAAGGACGACAAACAGACCCCGCCGCCTTCCCAGCCAGCCCCGGCCCCGCATTGATTCTTGCGCGAATTTTGTGCCGTCTCGCCAAAACTGTGGCAAAATAACTTCGTTCGAGCCTGTTCGTTTGGGGGTAGCATATGTCCTGCCCAAGAACGTTCCCGGTTTCTCTCGCCTTAACCATCTCTCTCCTGGCGCTCTGCACCTTTTCCTCCGCACAAATTTCGCGGGGTGAGCAGGTGCAAATCACGCCGCCGCTGATGAGGGTGATCGACCCGCCCTCGCCCGATGCCAGCGCCTACGACCTGGAAATGCGCGCCGACCAATTGCGCGGCTCCAAGCTTTTCCTCGACGCTCTGGATTACTATCATGCGGCCCTGTCCAAGACTCCAGGCTCATCGCACGTGCTCAACAAGATCGGCATCACCGAATTGATGATGCAGCGCTTCAAGGAAGCGAAGAGATCTTTCGAACAGTCGATCAAAGCCGAGCACGCTTACGCCGATGCTTATAACAACCTCGGCGTCGTTTACTACGAAGAGAAGAGGTATGGCGCGGCCGTCAAGCAGTATCACAAGGCGATCGGAATCGACGCCACGTCCGCATCGTTCTTCAGCAACTTGGGTGCGGCCTTGTTCTCCAAAAAAGAATTCGATCCCGCAGTCCAGGCTTACGAAAAAGCTCTGGCTCTCGACCCCGAAGTGTTTGAGCGCACATCTCGCGCGGGCGTACAGGCGAAACTGCCCAGTCCCGAGGACCGCGCCCACTACGACTACACCGTCGCCAGGCTCTACGCCAAGATGGGCTTGTCGGAGCGCTCATTGGAGTATTTGAGAAAAGCGATGGAAGAGGGATACAAGGATTTCAAGAATGTTTACAAGGACGAGGAATTCTCCTCTCTGCGCAAAGACCCGCGCTTTACGGAGTTGGTGAGCGCGAAAACTCCGGTGATTCCGGATTAGACTTGGAGAATGACCTTCGCAAGCAGGTGGCATCACCGTGCGAGTGTTTTATCCGTTTTGTTTCTGCTGACCCAATCTGCGCTCGCGCAAACTCCTTCTCCCGTGTTGCTGGTGCTTGAAAAAGATGACCGCATGGTCGCGATCGTCGATCCGGCTACCTTCAAGGTTGTGGGAAGAGTGCCGGTCGGCGCCGATCCTCACGAGATCTGTGTTTCTACTGATGGCAAGACCGCCTACATTTCTAACTACGGCGCATTCGCGACGCCGCTGCACACGCTTTCAGTCGTTGATCTAATGGCGCAGAAACCGCTCCCGGCGGTCGACCTCGGCGCCCTCCGCGCGCCGCACGGGATGCAGACCGTCGACGGCAAAATCTATTTCACCGTGGAAGGCAGCAAGGCGATCGGCCGTTACGATCCCGCTCAAGGCCAGGTCGATTGGATTTTGGGGCTTGGAGAAAATCGCACCCACATGCTGGTGGTCTCGCCGGATCAGAATCGGATCTTTGCCTCTGATGTGAATGCAGACACCATCAGTATCCTGGACCGCGATAAGAGCGCCGATGTGTCTGGGTGGAAGCAAACTCGCATTCCGGTCGGCAAAGGCCCCGAAGGTTTCGACGTGGCTCCGGATGGCAAAGAATTGTGGGCGGCTAACTCACATGACGGCACAGTTTCTGTTATCGATATCAGCGATCGGAAAGTGGTGCAGACTTTTGCTTCAAACACGAAGCAAGCCAACCGGCTCAAGTTCACCCCGGACGGCCGGATGGTTCTAATCTCCGATCTGGCCACCGGGGATTTCGCCATCTTCGACGCAGGTACGCGCAAGGAAATCAACCATGTCAGCCTGGGACACGGCGCGGCCGGCATTCTGATTACACCCGACGGTTCCCGCGCGTTTGTTGCCGTAGCTCGCGATAATTACGTGGCAGCGATTGATCTGAAAACGCTAACCGTGATCGGCCGTATTGAGACGGGCCGCGGTCCAGATGGCATGGCCTGGGCGGTCCGTAAGTAGCAGATGCAATGTCTGCTAGCGAACCATCCCCCAGGGCAGCTTTCGCGGGAAACTATTACAAGCTTTTACAAAAATAGACGGAACTTCACTGCGTTCTGAGGTTTAATCATGGAAATACTCCTGAAAACAACAGGGTGAGTAAGGAGAAACGGTAGCCCGCCGGACGCTGACCCGAGCACGCCCCAAGCAAGCGTCCAGCGGGCTTTTTTCATGATCGTCGTAACGTTCAGCGCGGTGTATTTCGAATAGCTCGTCCAGTTACTTCCAGCCAATGCAGCCCGTACCGGCCCACAGCAGTAACATGGCCCTAAGTACATTTCCCTCCCGTGCGTTGCGAACTCCTTACAGGAACTGTAGACAAGAGATAGGGCATAGCGCCGGTTGCCGCGCCAGACGCCGCTTTTGGCGCGATTTCGCCCAGCGAGGAAAGCATCAATGCAAATTGGGGTGTACGGATCGGGATATTTAGGGACGGTAATTTCAGCCTGTTTGGCGGATTTTGGCACTCCAGTTTCGTGCTGTCATCCCGATCGCTCGCGCATGGTGGAAATGGCGCAAGGCAACATTCCTTTTTTCGAGAAGAACCTGAAGGAGATCATCCGCCGCAACGTCCGCGCGGGCCGGTTGACCTACTCGACCGATATCGAGTCGTTTGCGCGCAAGACGCAAGTTATCTTTCTGGCGGAAGACAATTCCGAACACCTCAGCGACATCGTGGTGAGAATCGCGAAGCTCGCTTCCAAGCCGCCCATTCTAACCATCGTCACGCCGGTGTCAGTGGGCACGGCGGCAGCTCTGGAAAAGACTCTTGGCGAGGCGAATCTACAGGCCACGATTGTGTCGCAGCCCATGTTTTTCACTGACGGCTGCGCCGTGGAAGATTTCAACTGGCCTGACCGTCTGATCCTGGGTTCGAGTTCGATGGAAGCTATCCAGGTTCTCAAACAGATATTTCATCCTCTGGTGATGCGTGGAGTGCCGGTGATTGTAACCAACCAGGCAACCGCGGAACTGGTGCGGGAAGCGGCAACCGCTTTCGTCGCGACTAAGATTTCATTTATCAACGAAGTTGCAGCTTTGTGCGAGCGGGTAAACGCGGACGCAGTCAATCTGGCGCTTGCCCTGGGGCTCGATAAGAAAATCGCTCCGCGCTGCTTGCAGCCCGGAGCCGGCATGGGTGGCGTCTTCGCCGAATCCGATATGGATTCCCTGGCTGTGCTGGCAGAAGCGAATGGCGTTTCCTTGAAAGTCCTAAGCGCAGCTCGCGAGGTAAATCTTTCGCAAGCGGACCGGTTGGTGGAAAAGATTGCCTGTGTGCTGAATTCGGTGGAGAACAAAGACGTGGGCATTTTGGGACTGGCATTCAAACCGAATACGAATTCCGTAGCCGGTTCGTCTTCCGTGTTGCTCGCGCAGAACCTGGTCTCCAAGGGCGCACGGGTCAGAGCTTACGATCCCGTAGCGATCCCGGAAGCGAAGACACGGCTGAATAGCACAGTGCGGTATTGCGATTCCGCGTATTCCGCGGCAGAAGGCATGGATGCCTTGGTGGTAGGCACGGGCTGGCCGGAGTTCCGCGCACTGGATTTCGACCGCATCAAGCATCTGCTGAAAAAACCAGTCATCGTCGACACCAAGAATCTGCTCGACTCCACGCGGCTGCGGGCCTTGGGATTTGAGTATGTGGGCGTAGGGCGCGGATAAGCAACTCTTACTTTTCTCTATAGACTTCCCATTCTTCTGCCATCCGCGGTGGGCGCCACCAGGTAGTCTCCTCACTTCAATGCCCGAGATGCAGCCACCGTGCTATGATGCCGTGGTTTCTCCCCCGCCTTAGATTCTTCGCAGCGAACCGCAGATCGTGATTTGATCCCATGTGCTCTCTGACGGGCCCTCGAGTCACGAAGAAGGGCTTCATCAATATGAAAAGCACGAGCAAATTCCATTCTCTCTCCGCATCAGCGGCCATCATCCTCAGTCTCATCACTCTCGCAGTAATCGCCCAGGCCCAGACTGAAAAGGTCGTGCAAATCTTTCCCGGCTACCCCGGTGGTCAGTACCCAACGGGCGGCCTGCTCCGGGACTCTGCCGGCAACATTTATGGCACCACGAGCGAAGGTGGCAACGCTTGCAGCTTCGCCGGCTGCGGCGCCATTTTTGAGTTGAGCCTTCACGCCGGTCAATGGACGGAAAAAATACTGTATGCATTCCCCGGTGGGGGTGGCGGTGCACAGCCGGAAGGCAACCTGGTCGCCGATGCCGCCGGAAACCTCTACGGCGTGACTGATTCCGGCGATCCCGGCCCCGGTCTGGTCTACGAACTCATCCACAATTCCGATGGTTCCTGGACTCCGAGTATTCTCTACACCTTCACCGGCGGAACCGACGGCGGCAATCCCATCGTCGGCCTAACCTTTGACAAAGTAGGAAATCTCTACGGCACAACTCAGTTCGGCGGAGATTCATCCTGCGGATTTTCCGGATGCGGCGTGGTCTTTGAACTTTCACCGACCTCCGGGGGCACATGGAATGAGACTGTACTTCACACCTTCGAAGGTTCCGACGGCGAACAACCCCAGGCCGCTCTCGTCTTCGATGCGGCCGGCAATCTTTACGGAAGCACGGTCGAGGGCGGCGCGGTTTCCAGTTCCTGTTCAATCGGCTGCGGAGTAATTTTCAAAATGACCCGCACCTCCTCCGGTTCGTGGACACAAAAAATTATTCACACCTTCAATGGCTCCAACGGCGGCGGGCCAATGGGCAACCTGATATTCGACTCCGCCGGCAAGCTTTACGGCACGGCCTCCTACGGCGGCAACCTCGCGGACTGCAAGAAAAACGGCTGCGGCTTGGTCTTTGAGCTTTCACTCACATCTGGCGTCTGGAAGCAGATCCGAGCATTCAACTTTAACAGTAAGGACGGAGCGACTCCCTATGCCGGCGTTGCTCTGGACAGCGCAGGTCACGTCATCGGCGCGACCTATGCGGGAGGGAATCTGAACTGCGCCACCGGCGGATGCGGCGTCGCCTTCCGCCTGACACCAACCGCCACCTCGTGGACCGAACAGGTTCTGCACGTCTTCAGCGGCGGTAGCGACGGTGCAAACCCCGCCGCCACCGTGATACTCGATCCAAAGGGAACTAGCTACGGCACCACAGACTTCGGCGGCGACCTATACGGCACGGTGTTTGAAATTATTCCGTAGCTTGATCACGATAACCGCGCAGGACTTTGCGAACCAAGCTAGGCATCCGCCAGAACGCGAGCCTAGCCCACTTTCGGTCGCACCATCCCAAAGCGTTGCGTCGTCTTCGCGTACTGGATGCCTCCCATGCGCCCGATCAGGTCGAGAGAATTGCGGTCCAATTTCCCGTCCTTAACATGGTTGTCGTTCACGTGAATCGCAACGATCTGTCCAATCACGAGGCTAGAACTGGTGGGAGCAGTCGAAAAATCGAGAATCTGATAATGCCGGCATTCAAAACTCACCGGAGACTCCGCTACTCGCGGCGCCCGCACAATCTTCGAGGGCGCGGGCGTCACCTTGGCCAACTCGAACTCGTTCACCGACGCGTCGTATTCCCCGCTGGTTAGATTCATCTTCTCGGCCAGTTCGTAGGTCACGATATTGACGACAAATTCTTTGGTCTCGCGGATATTTCTCAGTGTGTCCTTGGCTTCGCCGCGGCCGCTTTCCGCTTTCGTTTTCCGCTGTCCAGGCGCAAACGCCAGCAGCGGAGGATCGACGCATACGGCGTTGAAAAAGGAAAACGGCGCAAGATTGGGTTGTCCCGACACGCTGATGGTCGAAACCCATGCGATAGGCCGCGGCGCAACTGAATTGAGGATGAGACCGTAAAGTTCGCTGTGAGGAAGTTCGGAAGGCGTGACGATCATTTGATCGAGTATATATTTCGCTACCCTCAACTTGCGGCGGCAAATATTTCCTTGGCAGCGATGACGGTGTTGCTGTGGATTGTCACGGTGTCCTCCACGTTCTGCGCATACCCTCCCGCGTAAGTCACCATCACAGGAATGTCGCGCGCCTTAGCCACGCGAAAAACCAATTCGTCCCGCTTCTTTAAGCCTTCGATAGTCAGCGCCAGCCCACCAAGCTGATCTTCGCGGTAAGGATCGGCCCCCGCGATGTAGCAAATCAAATCCGGCTCGAACTGCCGCAAGCCGGAGCTGAGCGCCTGGTCGAGCCAGGCCAGGTAATCGTCGTCGCCAACGCCGTCGGGCAGGTCAACGTCAATCGAAGAAGGCGGCTTTACTGCGGGATAGTTGTTGTGCTGATGCAGAGAAATGGTGAAGACATCAGTGGCATGGGCGCCGCGCATTTTAGTTTTGGCCGAGTGGGGCGAACTCAGCATTGACGCGGAAGCCGATGGCAGCGGCGCGCTGGTCGTTCGCGCACCGGCAAAGATCGCCGCCGTCCCATTGCCGTGGTGGACATCACAGTCCACGGTCATCGCGGTGCGTATCTTCCTATCTCTCTGCATGCAGCGAATGGCAACAGCCACGTCGTGGATCATGCAAAATCCCTCGCCGTGATTGGGAAAAGCATGATGAAAACCCCCACCAATGTTGAAGGCAATGCGATCGGTCAGAGCGTGACGAGCCGCCAGGATCGATCCGCCTGCGGCCAGCCAGAAAGCTCGTACCAGTTCCGGCGAAAAAGGAACTTCAAGTTCCATTTCTTCGCGCAGGCTGAGCGTTCCGGTCTTGAGCTTACGCACATACTCCGGCGTGTGGACCAGCAAAATATCCTGGTCGGATGCCGGCGCAGGAGTAAGGAAGTCGATTGGCTCTGCGAGCCCAGCTTTCAAGAGCCGATCATGGATGCGCCGATATTTCTCGGCCGGGAAAACGTGCTGGCCGATCGGCAAAAAGTAATCGTCGCTGTATACGAGCTTGAACGGGAGCATGGCGGCCAGCGTTCATGATACTGCGTTACGGCGAGGTACCGCTTGCACTCAACCGCACGCCAAGTCGCTATAATCAGCATGACGTACGCTTCGCGAAGTAAGCACAATTAGAGATGGCCACCACTACCAAAAAAGACTATTACGAGATTCTCGGCGTCAAGAAGAGCGCTTCGGCGGAGGAGATCCGCAAGGCATTCCGCAAGCTGGCGCGCAAATACCATCCCGACGTCAACCCCGGCGACAAGTCGGCGGAGGAAAAATTCAAAGCTCTCTCCGAAGCCAATGATGTTCTCAGCGATCCCAAGAAGCGCAAGATCTACGATCAGGTTGGGTTCTATTCCGACAACATCGACGCGGCAACAGCAGAGGCCTATGCGCGCGGCGGAGGCCAGCCGGGAGCGGGTGGAGGATTTCCCGGCGGCGCGCCTACTCAAGGCGGCGGCCAGGGCGTCCCCTTCGATTTTGGCGGATTCGATTTCTCAGATATGTTCGAGAACTCCGGACGTGCGGGACGAGGCGACCGAGGAGCCGGAAGCGGCAGCTTTAAAGACATCTTCTCTGGAATCTTCGGCGGCGGGCGCGGGGCGGCTCAAAGCGACGGCGGCCCGGAGCTAGGGAGCGATCTTGAATACCAGGTGCAGGTTCCCTTCTGGACAGCAATTCGCGGCGGCGTCATGCGCCTGAGCATTTCGCGGCTCGACGTTTGTTCTACCTGTCACGGGCAGGGTTTTCAGGAAGCGCCGGGGAAATGCCCGGAGTGCGGAGGCTCAGGCCAAATCACCCAGACCGGCGGCCGCATGAAGTTCAATGTGCAGTGCCCCCGCTGCCACGGGACCGGGAAGAACATTACGGTCTGCCCTACCTGTCATGGCGAAGGCCGTTTAAGTAAAACCGAGCCGATGGAAGTCCGGATCAAAGCGGGCACTCGTGACGGACAGCGCATTCGCCTGCAAGGCAAGGGAAATGCCGGTGCGCATGGCGGCCCGGCGGGAGATTTGTACTCCATCATCCGTACAGAAGAGCATCCCATCTTTCGCCGCGATGGCGACGACATTTATCTCGCCGTTCCGGTGAGCGCCACCGAAGCCGCCTTGGGAGCCAAGATTGAAGTCCCCACCATCGACGGCCGCGCGCTGCTGAAGATCCCTCCGGGAACACCATCGGGACAGAAACTTCGCCTCCGGGAGAAAGGCGTGCCGTCAGCTACCCGAGAAGGCGCGCGCGGAGATGAGATCGTCGAAATCACCGTGACCGTCCCCATGCCCCGCGACGAGCGCACCAAAGAACTGCTGCGGGAGTTGGCGAAGCTCAACCCGGAAGATCCCCGGGCAGAGTTGTGGAGTAAGGTCTAGATCGAGGATATGGCGCGAGCAAAAGGTGCGCCGTCTGCGAGAGAAGGTAGTAGTTCCCCAGTGTTCCCCCGTGAAAACCCCAGTGAGCCTCTGTGGTAAAGGCTTTGATTTTGAATTGCGCTCGGCTACAAATACCCGAATCGGCACTAGCCAAGAACTTTTACCACTGAGGGCACAGGGGATCACAGGGTAAATCGCTGTTCTTGTGCTATTCAGTTGCAATGGCCACCGCAACTCTCTACCGCAAGGATCTTCGCATCAACCAGGTGACGGGAGCTATCGTTTCTTCCGCGATGCACGTTCATTCCGTTCTAGGGCCGGGGCTGTTGGAAAGCGCCTACCAATCGTGCCTTGCGCATGAACTTAAGAAGCGCGGCCTCGCCGTCGCCAGCTAGGTCGGGCTGCCGGTAGTCTACGACGGCGAGAAAATCGAACTTGGTTATCGCATCGACTTGATGGTCGAAAATCTCGTCATCGTGGAAGTAAAATCCGTCGAAGCGATCCACCCGGTCCACCACGCCCAACTCTTGTCCTACATGCGCCTGAGCGGCGTAGGCGTAGGTCTTATGATCAACTTCTTCGTCCTTCACATGCGCGACGGAATCAAGCGCATGGTCGATGGCAAAGACTGGGAGAAGTAAGGTTTCCCTGTGCCCCTCTGTGAAACCTCTGTATGCCTCTGTGTTCAAGATTTTGATTTTGACTTCAGCGCGCGAAACCCGGTTACCTCCGCCCCTGACCTCCCTGACAAAACTTTTGCAAAAAATATTCACAATTTTCTTGCATCGCAGAAAATTTCCCGTAATCTCACAAGTGCGAACTAACTCCAACGGAATTTCTGGAATCTAACGAACCAGAAAGCTCGAGCAGGCACCAGCCGCTGCGGAGTAGCTGAGAGTGAGTCGCCTGAGGAGGAAGACATAGAAATTGGCAACAGCTAGCGCCCTGCAACGAGAGACCCCCCAACCCCTCGCCGCCGTACCCAACCGGAAAAAATTCGTTCGCTTGACCTTGTGGCCTCTGGTCGCCGCCACCTTCTTCATGGTGTCGGGCGGA
The DNA here is from genome assembly GCA_049584475.1 of Candidatus Sulfotelmatobacter sp. GTDB lineage: Bacteria > Acidobacteriota > Terriglobia > Terriglobales > Acidobacteriaceae > Sulfotelmatobacter. Next base: position 30,966 of record JBAUXX010000005.1, read on the forward strand.
ACCTATGGCACCGAAGACATCGTCCATGGAGCCGGCTACGGACGCGCGATCCTTATCCTTATGCTCACCCCGCTGCTCTGGAGCCTGCCCACTGCTTTCATGATCGGCGAGCTTTCGAGCGCTCTGCCGTTCGAGGGCGGCTATTACGCCTGGGTGCGCCGCGCCATGGGCAACTTCTGGGGATTTCAGGAAGCCTGGCTCTCGCTGGTCGCGTCCATTTTCGATATGGCGATTTATCCCACGCTTTTCGTCGCCTACCTCACGCGCATGTTCCCCTGGTTTCAGGTGAACAACCGCGGATGGTGGGTCGCGCTCGCCGTGGTGATCGCCTGCGCTCTGCTGAACATCGCCGGAGTGAAAGTAGTCTCGCTCACCTCGCTCTGGCTGTTCCTCGCGCTGTCGGCGCCATTCATCGCCATCGTGCTTCTGGCTCCGTTCAAGATCGGCGCACTGGCCCACGCCGTCACCCAGCCGACGACTTCAACCGTCGATATTCTCGGCGGTCTGCTCATCTGCATGTGGAATTACATGGGATGGGACAACGCCTCGACCATCGCCACTGAAGTAGAAAAACCGCAGCGGACTTATCCGCGCGCCATGTTGGTCGCGGTCGTAATCGTGGCTGCGAGCTACATTCTGCCCTTCGTCGCCATGTGGGTGACCGGACTCAAAGCTACAGCCTGGGAGACCGGCTCATGGGCAGATATCGCCGGCTTGCTCGGCGGCCCGCTGCTCCGCGTCGGCGTGGTGCTCGGAGGAATGATCAGCGCCTTCGGCATGTTCAATGCCCTTGTGATGAGCTACTCGCGCTTGCCTCTGGCCATGGCGCAAGACGGCATGTTGCCCGCCATCTTCGGCAAGCTGCAAAAGAAATCGCGCGCGCCGTGGGTGGCGATTATCGCGCTGGCCATCGGCTGGGCCATGTGCCTCGGCCTGGGCTTCGCGCGCCTGGTCACGCTCGACATTCTTCTTTACGGCGCAAGCCTGTTCCTGGAATTCGTAGCGCTGGCCGTCCTTCGCTTCCGCGAGCCAGACTTGCCTCGCCCCTTCCGCGTCCCCGGAGGATTCTTCGGAGCCATCGCCATCGGCATTCCGCCGGTGCTGCTGCTCGGATTCTCCGTAATCCGCAGTGAGCATGAATCGGTGCTGGGGATGAGTTCCTTCGCCTTCGGCATGATTCTGATCGCGGCAGGCTTTGTGGCTTATGCGGTCAATCATCTGCTCAAGCCCGGTGGATGGAGGATTCGCGAGGAACGACCGCAGCCCGTGGCATAAACCTGGCTTGTCATCTTGAGCGGAGTTTCGCTGCACGAGCGCAGGGAAACGGAGTCGAAAGATTCCTTGCCTGGTATCCCAGCAACCGCTTCTCGAGAAGTTCTCACGATGCATGGTGTTGTCGTGGGAACTCCTGGCATCGCTCACGCCAGCGCCGACGAGTGAGCGATCCTTCAACTCCGCTCTGGATGACAGCGCAGTAATGCCTGGCGGCGAAGGCACCTTCCACAAATGTTCGGGCCGCACAAAAAAAGCGAACCGGGACAACCTCCGGTCCGCTTTACCCATGTCGCAAATCAGTTAACTACGCAGCCGCCTTCGCCGCATCCCGCAAGCTCTTCACCCTGTCATGAGCAGCCTGCACGCTGGCCGCCTGCCGCCGAACAATCTCCAGCACGTTCCCAGGCAACGAACCGCCTAGCGCCTTCCGATAGCTTTCCTTGGCGCTGTCCTCGCCAGACTCAACCGATTCCAGAATCGCCTTATCGCCAGCGCCCATGCTGACCTTCGTATCAATCCAGGCGCGATGCAGCGTCGCCGAAACCGATCCGGAAACTTTCTTGTCCGGCTTGCCCAGACGAATCAATTCCGCTTCCAGTTCCCCGGCAAACCGCGACCGCTCCAGACTCTGCTCGTTGAAGAACGTCTTCAGGTCGGTCCGCTTCACATGAGAAGCAGCATCCTGATAGCCTTTCTGTCCGTCTTTGCAGGTTTCTATGAGGTCTTCCACCACACTGACAGCATCATTTTGATCCATAATGTCCTCCGCAAGTAAGATGCCGGTAAGCTCTGCGGGTTTGGCAATCAATTGTGCGGCAGGTCGCAACGCGTTCGAAAGGTCAGATGTCCGACGCAACCAAGTCAGCTCCGAACTCAGGTCCATGGATTCTTGCCGCCGCCATCATCGGCTCGAGCATGGCGTTCATCGACGGCACGGTCGTGAATGTTGCTGCTCCTAAGTTTCAAAACGCGTTTCATGCGACCGTCATCGACGTGCAGTGGGTCATCGAATCGTATGGAATCCTGCTGTCTTCTCTGATTCTGGTGGGTGGCGCTCTCGGAGACAGGTTCGGACGGCGTTTAACTTTTCTCAGCGGGGTCGGACTTTTCGCTTGCGCTTCCGCAGCCTGCGGGCTGGCTCCAACGGTTCATGTGCTCATCATTGCGCGTTCGATTCAAGGAATCGGCGCGGCATTGCTGGTGCCAGGCAGCCTGGCGATTATCAGCGCATCTTTCGACGAGAAATCGCGCGGACGGGCGATTGGAACATGGTCTGGAGCGACCGCAATCACCACGGCCCTTGGTCCAGTCCTCGGTGGGACTCTAATCGACTACGCTTCGTGGCGCTGGGCTTTCTTTCTTAACCTTCCGCTGGCAGCGGCGGTCATCGTGATTTCGCTCCGCCACGTGCCGGAAAGCTCCAGCGAGCAAAAAGGGCCTTTGGATTGGTTGGGTGCATTGCTGGCAACGATGAGTCTTGCTGGTGTGGTCACTGGACTTTTGGAAGGATCAAGGTTCGGCTGGAGAAACATGTTGGTTGACGCAGCGATCCTTGGCGGCGTTCTCTTTTTCATCCTGTTCTGGTGGGTGGAAAGGCGGGCGGCTTCGCCGATGGTGCCGCTCTCCATCTTCAAATCGCGCGCATTTCTGGGCGCAAATCTCCTGACATTGTTTCTCTATGCGGCCATCGGCATATTTTTCTTTCTGTTTCCCCTGACGCTGATGCAGGTATACCAGTACTCGGCGACGGCCGCCGGCGCAGCCACGTTGCCCATGATCCTGTTGTTGTTTTTTCTTTCACGATGGTCCGGCGGCCTGGTCAGCCGGTACGGCGGAGAAATTCCTCTGATTGCGGGACCTTTGGTGACTGCCGCCGGCTTCGTTTTGTTTGCCATGCTCACCGGAGGCGGAAGCTACTGGAAAACATTTTTCCCTGCGTCTCTGATTCTCGGTCTGGGCATGGCCATTACTGTGGCACCCCTTACCACGGTCGTGATGGAATCAGCCGATCAGGACCACGCCGGTTCGGCGTCGGGGATCAACAATGCGGTTTCACGATTGGCGGGAGTCCTCGCGATCGCTGTGTTCGGAATCTTGATGCTGAACACTTTTTCTTCCCGCCTTGATCGAAAACTGGCCAGTATCTCACTGCCGCTCGAAGCGGTGCAGGAGATTCAATCGAAAGAGACACAGCTTGCGGGTATCGAACTGCCGAAGAATCTGGAAGCAAACGCAGTTGTGCCTTTGAGAAAGGCAATTGCTGATTCGTTCCTCGCCGGCTTTCGGCTGGTTCTATTGTCTTGCGCAGGCTTGGCTGTTGGGAGCAGCATCTTCGCCTGGCGCTTGCTTTCTCGAGATTAAATTGAGTTGTCGAAACCCCCGGTGACTTGCCATCTTGTGCGAGTTTAAGGCAGGATTGGCACGACTCACTTTTTGAAGCCATCAAAATTGGGAGAGATATTCGTGGGGGAGAACGGTGACCAAGCGTAAATCCAAGGGCGCGTATATGATTTCGAGCGTCGCCGAGATGTATGGCATCCATCCTCAAACCCTGCGCCTCTACGAACGCGAGGGCCTGCTCAAACCCTCCCGCACCGAAGGTAACACGCGCCTCTACACCGACGAGGACTTGCAGCGCCTGGAATTTATCCTGTCGCTGGCTCGCGACCTGGGCGTGAACATCAGCGGCATGGCCATCATCCTGCAAATGCGCGAGCGCATGGAAGAAATGCAGCGCCAGATCCAGGAATTCGTGCAGTACATCCAGCAGGAAGTGCTGGTGCGGGCGAATGCGGCGGCGGATCCGTCGAAGGGCGCAATGGTGCCGGTAAGGAAGTCAATGATCGCCCCTACAATCCAGGCCAGCAAAAAGCGCTAATCTTAATCACAATGCCATCTTGAGCGAAGTTTCCCTGCGCGAAGCGCAGGGAAACACAAGAAATAAAAACGCGGGTAAAATGCCAGCCGCCCTGCACCGTCGATCTCAATTCACAATCTGCTGTTTTCTCTTGTCTTCAACTAAAATGACTCCGTCGTCGAAGCTCTTCTCTTCGTCAACGTAGACCGGTACCAGCTTCGCGCCGTTCGGAGTTGTTACGAAAACGTGCCATTCCCGGCGTTCATCGTCGAGATCCACAAAATAAGTTTGGTCGTTCACTTGAAAATCCATCGCTGATCACCCCCCCGGATCATGACGCGAAAATAAAGGCGCGAGCAACTGCCCGCGCCACACGATTCAAGCTAGAAGCTAATAGCTAGGAGCTAGAAGCTGCTCTCTTACTTTTTATCCTCCACATCCACATACTCGGCATCGATCACGCCTTCATCCTTCTTGGCCTGACCGCTGCCGTTGCCCGAAGGCCCCGGCCCAGCGCCATCCGCGCCTGGCACTGGACCCGCGCCCGGCTGTGCCTGCGCGTTCTTGTACATCTGCTCGGCCAGCTTGTGCGAAGCCTGGGTCAGAGTCTCGCGCGCACGATCCATCTGCGCCTTGTCGTTCGACTCCAGCGCCTTCTTCGCATCGGCTACAGCGTTCTCCACATCCCCGCGATCCGAGCCCGAGATCTTCTCTCCTGACTCGCGCAGCATTTTTTCCACCTGATACACCATGCTGTCGAGCTGGTTCTTGGATTCGATCGCCTCGCGCTGTGCTTTGTCCTCCGCCGAGTGCGCATCCGCTTCCTTGGCCATGCGCTCGACCTCTTCCTTCGACAAGCCCGAAGACGACGTGATCGTAATCTTCTGATCCTTCTGCGTGGCCGTATCCTTCGCGGTCACATTCAGAATGCCGTTGGCGTCGATGTCGAACGTGACCTCAATCTGCGGCACTCCCCGTGGCGCCGGCGGAATTCCCGTCAAATGGAATTTGCCCAGCGTACGGTTCTGCGCCGCCATCGGACGTTCCCCTTGCAACACGTGCACTTCCACCGAGGTCTGGCTGTCGGCCGCCGTCGAAAACGTTTCGGTCTTCTTCGTCGGAATGGTCGTGTTGCGTGGAATCATCGGCGTCGAAACTCCGCCCAGCGTCTCAATCGACAAAGACAGCGGAGTCACGTCCAGCAGCAGCAGGTCTTTCACTTCACCGCCGAGCACGCCACCCTGAATCGCCGCGCCAATCGCCACCACTTCATCGGGATTCACTCCCTTGTGGCCTTCCTTGCCGAACAGCTCTTTCACCAGCGCCTGAATGCGCGGCATACGCGTCTGCCCGCCGACCAGTACCACTTCGTTGATCTTGCCGGCGTCCACGCCCGCATCCTTCATGCACTGCTTGCACGGACCCACCGAACGCTGAATGATGTCTTCCACCATCCCCTCGAGCTTGGCCCGAGTCAGCTTCTTCACCAGATGCTTCGGCCCGCCCGCATCCGCCGTGATAAACGGCAGATTGATCTCCGTCTCCATCGTGGTAGAAAGCTCAATCTTGGCGCGCTCCGCCGCGTCGCGCAGACGCTGCAAGGCCATCTCGTTGCCCTTGCCGCGCAGGTCCAGCCCTTCATCCTTCTTGAATTCATCAATCAACCAGTCCACAATCCGCTGATCGAGGTTGTCGCCGCCCAGGTGCGTGTCGCCATTGGTGGATTTGACCTCAATCACGCCCCCGCCCACTTCGAGCACCGAGATGTCAAAAGTCCCGCCGCCAAAGTCATAAACGGCAATGGTCTCGTCCTTGGCCTTGTCCAACCCGTAAGCCAACGCCGCCGCCGTCGGTTCATTGATGATGCGCTTAACCTCGAGGCCGGCAATCTGCCCGGCGTCTTTGGTCGCCTGCCGCTGCGCGTCGTTAAAATACGCGGGCACAGTAATGACCGCCTCGGTCACCTTCTCGCCCAAATAGTCTTCCGCCGCCTTCTTCAGCTTCTGCAAGATCAGCGCCGACACTTGCGGAGGCGTATATTCCTTCCCCTGCGCCAGCACCGCCACGTGGTCGCCCGACTGCACGACCTTATACGGCACCATCTTGATCTCTTCACCAACCTCGCTGTAGCGCCGTCCCATAAACCGCTTGATCGAATAAACGGTGTTTTCGGGATTGGTAATGGCCTGCCGCTTGGCCACCTGTCCCACCAGCCGTTCGCCGGTCTTGGTAAATCCCACAATCGAAGGCGTAGTCCGGCCGCCCTCCTCGTTCGCAATCACCTTAGGCTCGCCACCCTCCATCACCGCTACGCAGGAGTTGGTGGTTCCCAAGTCAATTCCAATAATCTTAGCCATAAGAGGCTCCCTTCAAAGTGATAAGTCCTTTATAATGAGTACGCCGACATTGCAGCTATTCGCATGATAAGAGTTGAGTGGAATGCTGTCAAGGTTTAGATGCATATCTTTCTAAAGGGGATGCAGATTTCAGCGGGTAGCGATTTCCGATTGACGCGGCGACCGGGCGATAGTACAGTCTCGTCCGCTAAAGCTCGTTCTTCTGGGATCTGGACTTACTATCCGTCGGCAAGGGAGTAACCATGCAAAGCCCACGCCCGTTCCGCGTCTTGTTTCTTCTTGCGCTGGCAAAACGACTTGCTGGCAAACGCACTTTGGCACTCGCGGTTCTAGTCTCAACGATTGTGACCGGCCTGCTGCAAGCGCAGACCTTCAACGAGTCCGTGCTGTATTCGTTTACGGGATCACCGGACGGAAGCGGTCCAGTGGGGGATCTCGTCCGGGACGCTCAGGGCAATCTTTACGGTACTACCGCAGGAGGCGGAACATTCAATACTGGTGCGATTTTCAAGCTGGACGCCAGCGGAACAGAAACAATTGCTTACAGTTTTACGGGAAGCAATGGAGACGGAGCAGCGCCCACGGCTGGATTAGTTCTGGATGGACAGGGCAACCTCTACGGCACGACGGTTGCCGGGGGCGGCGCCGCAGGCGAAGGAACCATTTTCAGGTTTAATCTCACGACCGGCAAACAAACAGTGCTGTACCGCTTTACCGGGAAGGTAGATGGCGGGCGTCCTTTAGCGGGCTTAATACGAGATACGAAGGGCGTGCTTTATGGAACGACCTCGCAGGGCGGCAATCTGAATGATTGCTCGAAGCTAGGCTGTGGAACTGTATTTAAGGTGACCATTACGGGAACTAAGAGCGTTGAAACGGTCCTGTACGCCTTTACCGGACAGGCTGGAGACGGCGAGATGCCGATCGCACGCTTGCTGCTGGACGCACACGGCAACTTCTACGGAACGACGAGAGGGGGCGGCGAGTTCAACGGAGGGACTGTCTTTAAGCTTGACACGACCGGCAAGCAGACCATCCTGCACAGTTTTGCCGAGGGGTCGGATGGCGCAGAGCCGCAGGGCGGGCTGGTCATGGATTCCAAAGGCAACCTGTATGGGACCACAACCTACTTTGGTGGCACCGGCTGCCTCGGTGGTGGTTTCGGATGCGGCACTGTTTTCAAGGTGGACAATGCCGGGACAGAGAGCGTGTTCTACACGTTCGCTGGCTATCCGAGTGATGGCGCGAATCCCTGCGCCGACCTGATCATCGATCCGCAAGGCAACCTCTACGGTACGACCGAGTATGGCGGCGATTCCAACTGGGGAACAGCCTTCAAGGTGAATACGAGCGGCAGAGAAACGTTGCTCTACAGTTTTACCGAAGGCATCCTCGGCGGAGGACCCAAGGCCGGCCTGACACGCGACTCCCATGGCAACTTGTACGGAGCCAACTCGGGCGGGGCTCAGGAGGACTACAACGGATTCATATTCGAGTTGACGCCTCCGTAGAAGACGACGGCCGGGTGCAGTTCTCGCTTCTTTTGCGAGAAGCGGGATTACACGGCCCCGTCCCTGAAGGCGTTAAGCCGCTCCTCCGCCTATTTACCACCTGTCGTGTTGAGCGCAGCACTTGCTCCGCGATAGCGAAGCAGGTGCGGAGTCGAAAGATCCCTACCCACCCAACAGCGGCACAATCTTTGAAAGGCTGCATGGTGCGAACTCCCTGAGGCGCTATCCGCAGCGCTAAGTGTTGGGATCTTTCGACTCCGTTGCCGCTCGCTTCGCGACCGGCAATTCCGCTCTGGATGACACCTACTTCGCCGGAATCAAATCAAACTTTCCCGACGACTCTTCATAGAACGGAGCGCCCTCTTTTTTATCTCCACCGCTCCAGTGCTTGTGTCCTCCGGGAACGCGCAAGAAATCGCCTGCGGCGACGCACTTCTCACCAGCGTCATCTTTGTACAAATAAGCGCCCTTCAACACGACGATCCAAACATCGTTCGTGTGGGTGTGCACTCCAGAATCCTCACCCGGCGCGAATTTGGTGAATGTGCCGTGCGCTCCCGCTTTGGCGTCTCCCCAGATAGGAGCCGCGGAAACACCCTCGCTCATCAGACCGTATTTCGCCTTCTCGGCGGAAACGAAGATTACTTTCTGATCCTGCTGCCCCTGTCGGGTGCCCCTGTCTCGCGTTCTTTGCGAGACGTGGGCGGGCCGCCACGACGCTCGCGTGCGCACCCGGCCGAGTTCTACAATCCTCATGACCTCCAATGCGGCAAGCCGGAAAATCTATGACTTGGAAAGCGAACGCGCTGACCGCTCTCATTCTCTTTTTACTCATCGGCTCGGAAACGGCGCTCTCCCAGTTTTCTCCGTTCCAATTTCTGCAAAAGCCAGGGCATTATCCCGTGGGCCTGAAGGTGGTGAATCAATACGATCCCTCACGAAAGTTTCCGGCTACACCCGATCGTCCCGAAGCACATGGACTACAAGAAAGCCGCCCTCTACAGACGCTCATCTGGTATCCAGCGCTGCCAAGCGGTAGCAAGCCAATGACAGTTGAAGATTACGTGGAGTTGGCGGATAGAGAGATTCACTTTGACACGCCTGACCAGGAGCACAACAAATGGCGCAGGCGATTGAAGAGTTCCTTCGATATTTCTCTGTGGGCAGTGCTCGACGCGAAACCGGTTGAACAACGCTACCCGGTTGTCATTTACGCTCCCAGCCAGTCATCCATCGCCTGGGAGAACGCCGATCTGTGCGAGTACCTTGCCAGCCATGGCTATGTCGTTCTTGCCACTCCTTCATTGGGACCGTCAACGCGCGGCGTGAGTGACGACCTGGCGGGGATTGATGCGCAAGCTCTCGACATCTCATTTCTTATTTCTTATGCAGCTACTCTGCCTGATACGGATTCATCGAAGGTCGCCGTGGTGAGCTTTAGTTGGGGAGGAATATCGAGTTTGTTCGCTGCTTCACGCGACCCCCGCATTCAGGTCTTGGCTGAGATGGACGGCAGCATGCGGTATTATCCGGGACTTGTGGCAAGCGCTGGAGATGTTCATCCGGAGCAGTTAAAGATGCCACTCCTGTTTTTTACCGCAAACCGTATGAATTACATTGAAGATTTTGATGCGGACCACGGCCCGCTGAATGAAGGGCGCAGCGTTCTTAACGCATGGACACACGGAGATGTCACAACTGTAAACATGGTGGGCATGTCCCATCCTGAATTCTGTTCCATGTTTCAGCGCATGAAGAACGCCGAAACATTCGCGGAAGATCAGATCGCAGATTATGGACGGGAGGACGCAAATACAAGTTATTCGTGGGTTGCACTTTACATGCTTCAGTTTCTGAATGCCTACGTCGAACATGACGCTCCGGCGATGGCGTTTCTGGGGAGAACTTCGGCTGAAAACGGCGTCCCCAGGCACATCATGGGAATCAAATTCAGGCCGGGATCGTTTGCCGAGATAATGCGATCGGCAGCTCGAACGGGAGAAGAGAGCGCGTGGAAAGCGTTCCAGAGTTTCGCTGCCAATCCCATGCACCGTTACATGACTGGAGAAGAGAGGACGATAAACAGGCTTGGCTATGCCCTGCTTCAGGAAAAAGACCCTTCGTCAGCCGTCGTGCTGTTCAAATTGAATACGAAGGCTAATCCCGATTCCGCGAATGCATGGGTCAGCCTTGGAGATGGTTACGAGGCGACGAACGATATCCAAGATGCGCGTGTGGCATATGCACGGTCTGTCGAGCTGAATCCTGACAATGAGCACGCGAAGGGTGAGCTGGTTAAATTGCGCAAATTGCATCTACGATAGGCGCCGCGTAGAAAAACCCGTCTCTCCCACTTCTGTCGAGACTCAGGCCGTGACTCGCTCGCGCCATAAATCCAGGGCCTGCGACCCTACCGCCAGCATGCCTAGCGTCGGACCTGTCGGAGTGGCAGCAGATATTTCGGCCGTTTTCGTTGCCTGTCCACCCGTATATCCCGCTTTGATCGGTTTATTGGCGACGGTTTCGTAGGCATAGCCGCTTATGTGCGCCTGTAGATGTTCGACGGTAATACGAATCCACCCGAAGTGCCGCTGTCCGTTGATCAGGAACTTCACTCCCATGTATTGATTGATTTTTCCCGCCCAGGTGCCTCCGCTGAAGCTGCCGGAACGGAAACTGAACACCGCCATCTCAGCCGAGCTGCCGCCAAACGTATCTTTCCCCGTGATGGCGACGCCAAACGACAGAGGCGTCGCATCAATCCCCTTTCCCACAAAGGCATTACCCGTGGGCGCGTTCACGGTCAATTGCGAACCGTAAGATCCAACCGCAACCCTGGCGAACACGAAATCCGTCGTGCCGTCGGCGTTGAGATCAATCGGCGTACCGGTATTCACCTCAGTATGGGTTTTCGTGTAAACCACTTCGGCCTCCGCAGACCTCGCTGTGGAAAGGCCGACCACTCCTATCGCGGCGGCGGCAGCGGCGTAGGCCGCCAGTTTCTGGTCGAGCCGAGAATGGATGGTACGAGCTAGTCGAGACATAGTCTTCCACTCCGAACTAAAAGTGAATTGCACCGAGGATTATTGCACCGCTGGACGAGCGGAATCAACAAAGAGTCCGATGCGGCGAGGGCGCGGTGCGTGCTTACTGTTACCCGCCGCACCAAAAATGGGAGGATCCTTCGACTCCGTTGCCGCTCGTTTCGCGACAGCAACTCCGCTCTGGATGATTCTCTTAACGGCGACTCGCGGTTACCGGCGAAAGCTCATACACGAAGCCACAGCCGCCGTTGCACAATGTGCTGCCGCTACCGTAGCTGGTGCTGAACATGTCGCCGGCTGCGTTGCGGTATGGTGGTGCGGTCACAAAGAAGCCCGATCCTGCGGACAAAGTTGTTAGAACCTGGAACTGCCATCCACCACCAGAAACCGGACTCAGTCTGAATGCGGTGCTGGGCACGGAAGGAGTCTTGGCGCCCGGCGTTATACCGAAAAGCGTGCCGGCCGAATCGATGGCGAGCGTTGCCTGGGGATATCCACCATCGCTTCCGCCGGTGAAGGCATGGAGCAAGGTTTCCTTCCAAGGGCCGCCTGTCGTCGTGGGTGACAGCTCGAAAACCGTGCCGAACCCAGGATAAGTCGGCGTGCCTCCGTTGAGAGTTGTGCCATAGACATTGCCGGCGGCATCGAAGACCAGCCCGCCAAATGGGCGTGCGCCGCCCGGTCCGTGAAAAACATAGATCTGGCTGTAGCGCCAGCCGGTGGAGGAAGGAGTGAGCCGGAAGACGACACCGCAGCCACTAAAGTTAGCGCAGCCCCAGGTGCCGCTCACATCGCCGCCTATCATTGCGGTTCCGTACAGGTTGCCTGCGGAATCGAAGATCACGCCGCTCTGTGGCCAGCGGCCCTGGCCGGTGGCGAAGGTGAAGATCGTGTTGAAGGTTCCGGTGCTGGTCAGCTCAAAGACGGTGCCATCGCTATTAGAGCCGCCCAGATTGGTGCCGTAAAGGTTGCCGTCCGCGTCCAGCACGAGGTTGCCGGTCGGGCTGGCGCCGTCGGATCCGTTGGTGAAGTTGTACAGAATAGTTTCCAGCCATCCGCCGCCCGATTGCGGCTGCAGTTCGTAGATGGTGCCGCAACCTTCCGAGCAAGCGGTGCCGGTGCCACCCCCGGCAGTGGCGCCGTAAAGATTTCCGCTGGAATCGAAGACCAGCCCGGCTTTCGGCTGATAGCCATCGGTGGTTCCGGCGGTGAAGGTGTGAAGAACGGTTTCCGTCCACCCGCCGGTGGAGGATGGCGAAAGCTCAAAGACAATTCCGCAACCCTGTTTGGTAAGCGTGCAGGAACCGCCGAGAGTGGTTGTGCCGTAAAGGTTCCCAGCGGCGTCTGCGATCACTCCCGATTCTGGATTGGCGCCCGTGGCCTTGTTCTGGAAGTTGTAGATGGTGGTCTGAGAGTCGACCGCGTACGCGGCGGTGGCAAAGGTCATCGCGAGGCCCATCAAGTTCATCGCGAAGATGCGGGGAGATTTGTTTTTCATCGGTGTTTTCCTTTTTTTAACTTATGGTTTGTATCCCTCGATTTGCAGAAACAGGCTGATCGGATAACCGTGCCCGCCACTAAGAGGCTGAGGGGAAAAGCCAATTTGTCGATCATGAGTTCCCCTCAGCGGCTGGGCCTGGGTGAGTTTTAGCTGAACTTGCGGCGCGACTGGAAGCCGCGCCCTTTCAAGGCAAAATCGTAACAACCTGCTAAGCAAGTGGGCTTTGAAGCGCTCAAGCGGCCAATCCACCCAGAGCGGAGCCGAAGCATCCCTCGATGTGTGGTGCGAACTCCCGAAGGCGCCAGCGCAGACATTTGCGCTGGTACGGATCCTTCGACTGCGCTCAGGATGACATTATTTCGCGGGGATCAAATCAAATTTGCCGGACGATTCCTCATAAAACACCGCACCTTCTTTCTTGTCACCGCCGCTCCAGTGCTTGTGGCCTCCGGGAACGCGCAGGAAATCGCCTGCCGCTACGCGCTTTTCACCGGCGTCATCTTTGTACAAATAAGCGCCTTTCAGGACAACGATCCAAACATCGTTCGTGTGGGTGTGCATTCCAGAGTCGTTACCCGGCGCGAACTTAGTGAACGTGCCATGCGCTCCCATGTTTGCGTCTCCCCAGATGGCGGCCGTGGAAACACCGCCGGCACTCCTGTCCATGGCGCTGTATTTTGCCTGATTGGCAGAAAGGAAAATTACTTTCTGATCTTGCTGCCCCTGTGCCCGCCCAATGGACCACGCGATCATTAACGCGACCACGACTCCACCGACCAACAGTGATTTTTTCAAGTTTCTCCTCCGCACTTTTTGTCGCAGCTCTTTGAGTTTCAACTGCGGGCGGATTCTACCATCAGTGTAGGCAAGAGCTAGCGTGTTTCTTTGCGCGAATCTGACCACGATGTCGCCGGTCGCGCTAGAATTTGCTGCCATGACAAGCGTCACGAAAACGATGACTCAGATGTTCAGGGCGATGGTGGTCTTCCTCGTCACGGCCTCCATCGCTCAAACCTCCGCAACGAATGCCCGGCCGCGTGCCCGTGATTTAGGGCTGAAGATCGGCGTACTACCCGCTGGGCCGCTCGATGCGATCACCGATGTGGCGGGCGTCGCAGTCGGACACACCACCATTATGCGTGGCGACGATATCCGTACCGGAGTGACTGCAGTTCTGCCGCATCCCGGCAATCTCTATCGCGAAAAAGTTCCGGGCGCGATTTTTGTAGGAAATGGTTTTGGAAAGTTGGCGGGTTCGACGCAGGTCGAGGAAATGGGCGACATCGAAACGCCGATCCTCCTGACGAACACGACCAGCGTGCCGCAGGTGTCGGACGCGGTGATCAGCTACATGGTGGCTCTCCCGGGCAACGAGGATGTTCTCTCGATCAACCCGGTAGTCGGCGAAACCAATGATGGATTTTTAAATGACATTCGCGGCCGCCACATCGCGCCCGAGGATGTATTCTCGGCGATCAAGAATGCAAAGAACGGTCCGGTGGAAGAAGGGTCGGTCGGCGCCGGCACAGGAACTATCGCATTCGGATTCAAGGGAGGCATCGGAACATCGTCGAGGCGCCTGCCCGCGAAGCTCGGTGGTTACATGGTCGGTGTTCTTGTCCAGACGAACTTTGGCGGCGTGCTCACGGTTGCCGGTGCCCCCGTCGGTCAGGAACTAGGCCGCTACTATCTCCGCGAAGAACTTCAGGCGCAGGGCGACGGCACCGACGGGGCAAAAGGGTCGGTCATGATCGTTATCGCCACTGACGCGCCGCTGGATGCACGAAACCTGAAGCGCATGGGAGCCAGAGCAATGGCAGGGATAGCCAGAACAGGAAGCTCGGTTTCAAACGGCAGCGGCGACTATGCGATCGCGTTCTCGACGGCCGGGCAGGTGCGCATACACTTCTTGGACAAAGCGCTCACGCGGCATGTCGAACTGTTAACGAACGACGCGATGTCGCCGCTATTCGAGGCCGTAATCGAAGCCACCGAAGAGGCCGTGTATAACTCCATGCTTCGAGCGACCACCATCACCGGGCACGGACACACCGTTGAAGCACTGCCTCTGGAAAAAACGGTTGAGATATTGAAAAGGTACCGAGCCCTCAGATAAAGAGGAGGCAATGAAGTGACTCAAGCCAATGATCGCGGTATTTAACATTTACATGTGCTACACATGCAAGTATGCTGCTCACATGCGCAAGGCAAGAATGATTCAACTTCGTAATGTGCCGGAAACCCTGCATCGCAGTCTGAAAGCCCGCGCAGCCATGGCCGGAATGTCGCTCTCTGACTATTTGCTCTCGGAGATCAGGGAGATCGCGGAGCGGCCTACGCTGGCGGAATTGCGCGAACGTCTTCACACACGGAAGGCAATCGCACCTGCACTGGACAGCGCCCGCCTGGTGCGTGAAGAGCGCGAGTCGCGGTGATCGTCCTGGATGCGTCCGCGGCCATCGATTGGCTTCTTCAAACGGACGTGGGACACGAAATCGAGAACCGAATTTTCTCGCACCGGGAATCCATTCACGCCCCGCATCTTCTGGACCTTGAAGTTGCGCAGGTTCTGCGGCGGCTCGTACGGGAAGCTACGGTTTCAGGACCTCGCGCCGATCAAGCCCTACAGGATTTGCTGGACCTTCGACTAACGCGCTACCCCCACTTCATTTTCCTGACCCACATCTGGCGGCTCCGGCGCAATTTGTCGGCATACGACGCGGCTTACGTTATGCTCGCCGAAAGGCTCGGCGCGACGCTCATTACACGTGATGCCCGTCTTGCGTCTGCTTGCGTCCGCATAGTAAGCATCGAGCTATTCTGATTGGAAGCCTCCCGCGAAATCGGCACGTTTTCTTTCGCTGACGGCAAAACAAAACGCCCCAGACTCATTCGAGTCACGGGACGTTCGTTGATCAGCCCTCCCCCAAGTGCTGCTCAATCAGGAGACTAAATCCAACCCGTAAATCGGTAAATAGCCACTCCGTGCCATGACGCTCCCCAAAGGTCACAAGATCATTTATAGCGACGCAAATTGTTGATTCCAGATCGCTTGCCATATTCGATCCGACCGGAAACAACAACGCTTAATCCGCCGCTAATCCAGTTCCGGTCTCCACAATCGCTCTCCGCCCAGCGAGTGATAAAAGCCCCACCCCGCGAGCGCCACCACGCTTAACAAGGCGAGGATCGAGGCGGGCATGAACCACGCCGCAAAATCGGCTGAGAGCGGAACATTGGCTACCAGATTGATCGTGAAGACCGCGCAGACCAGCGGCACAAATCCAAAGCGCAGAACGATGATCACGGCAATGGCATAGACCAGGATCTGCGCCGGAATCTCTACCGCCATATAATGGCTGCTCAAACCCCGGGGCAGAGCGAAGATCGCCACCAGCGCAATACCCGCGATCCATTCCTTGCGCAGCAGAACTTTCAAAGCGAACAGCAGAAAGAAGAATGCCAAAGTGGTTTGGATCGACTGAGGCCATTGCCGCAACCAGGCCCCCAGAGCTTCGCGTCCTCCCATCAGAAACTCGGTTGAAACTCGCGCAGGCGAGGCGCCCATTCGTATCATGGGGATAAACCGAATCTGGAAGATGAGAATCCACACCACCCCGAGAATTACGCCGAAGAGAATGTCGCGGCCCACCAGCGGGTCGCGCACTTTTCCCGAAAGCAAACGGCTCCACGAGATGATGGTCTGCGGCCAGTGACGCCTGACCCACGGTTCCACCGCAAGATAAAGAGTCCAGGTAACGCCGGAAATAAACAGCGCGGTGCTGACTGCGATGACAAACAGTCCCAGCGTGTCTCCGAGGCTGGCGAAGTGGCTGCGGCATAGAAATAAAGCCATCTCCAGGAGAAACATTACGAACGCCAGGCGCAGTGCGCCTTCACGGTCGCCGCGTCCCTGACGATAGTTTCGACGCGCAAGAAGAACCGAGCCGACCAGCAGCGTACACAGGACGACGATTCCTATAATTCTGCCCGACCGTTGTCCGATGGATTCTTTTTCCGTGCTTTTCATCCGCGACGGTTTTGTCCAATCGCCGATGAGAGAAAAGAAAACTGGCTTGCCCTGAAATGCCGCCGCTTCCACGCGTAACGGACGCGTCGTGCCGGGCCAGACTCCGGTCCACGCCATGCGCGTGTCGGAGCTAGCCAGCGATGTCCACTCCGGCTGCGCAGCTTGCAACTTCGACGGATCCAGACCGGCCGTCGTGAAGAAAATATTCCAGTCGAAACTAGAAGGAGGCGTTACCGCAGGTGCGGCGGGACTTTTTTCATCCTGTTTTTGCGCGGGAATCGCCTGAAAATACGTCAATCGTCCCTGCGAATCGAGTTGCAGATTGATCATGCCCGAGAGCACCATCGGCGGATCGCTCTGGGTCACGATCCCGGGTGTTAGAAGATTGTCTCGGAAATCACTCGCCACTAGATTGTCGGGACTTTGCCGGTACCAGTACTGCACCATGGAAGGCCGTGCGGCGAACACCGCATCCCAGTTTGGCCGCGGCTTGTCGTTCTTCTCCACGGAATCCTGAAAGTCACCGTCAACATCGAGGCCAAAAACACTATCGCTGGGACGGCCCGGATATCCAAGGCGGGCGATGATTTCATGTGCCTTCTGCGTAAGAACTTCGGGCGGTTGATCCAATTGCATTTTTTCCAGTTCGCCGTAGTGAATGCTCAGGTACGTTACGAACGCCAGTCCCAGCAGGACGGCGGTCAGGCAAATCACCGCAACCCGCGGACGCAATCCCGCGCTTTCTCCGGCAGCGGCGACCATTTGCGGAGACGGCGTTTCCCCGGCAGCCAGTGCTGCGGCCAACGGATCGCCGCCGGGC
>JBAUXX010000006.1:0-57670 GCA_049584475.1 Candidatus Sulfotelmatobacter sp.
ACCCTTGCTCGACCTGCTTTCGCTTCTTCCCTTGCGGGTTGTCGCGCGCGATCTTCGCTCGGGCTCCGGGCTTACCGCCAACCGGATAAACCTACCCTACGCCTCGGAACTCTATCCTGCCTTCAACGTTTCTTCTTGTTCTCCTCGACCAGCGCTTTGCTATAGACCCTTGCTTGCCTTCCTTCAGATTCATCTTGCGATGTTCGAAGGTGACCTCGCTTGAGCCCCGGACGCCGCACCAACCGGAAAAACTTCAGAAGCTGTCAAAGAACGATCTAGTTCTACGCTTTCTAATTTCGGAGTCAATGAAAAATTCTGGTTTGTAAGTGATGTGTTTTCAATCGAGTGCAGACCGTTCACAGGGACGTGACAGGATTTGGTGCAACGGGTCGCAGCAAATTTTGCAGTTGTTTTGAAACTGTTGCTTATTGCGAGATTCGTAGGCCGGCGTCTACGAACTTGAAGAGATCGCGAGTCACTCGAATACTGTGACAAATTGGGGAAATGCGCGTCAAACGGGGAGTTTAGCTCTAATGAAAAGTACGCGAGGACTATAGTAGACCCATGAAATTCCGGACCGACCATTCACTGTCCGCTGTCATTCTTCTGGTTTCAAGTTGTCTTTCGGCGCAGGTACAGCTTGCCGATACACCCGCGGCGCATCAGCTTTCGGGATGGCTTGCCGCTTTCAACAGTGGCGACAAAGCAACGGTTCTGGCGTTCCTGCAGAAGAACTATCCGGCTCGCGTCAAGGAAGTTGACGGAGAGATGCGCTTCCACGAACAGACGGGAGGCTTCGACCTGAAGAAGGCCGAGGAATGTGCGGCCACGAAATGTGCAGCGATTCTGGAAGAGCGCAATTCCGAGCAGTTTGCCCGAATCGAAGTAGAGGTCGATCCGGCGGAACCGCATGTCATCAAGGCGGTTGAACTGCGTCCCATTCCGCGTCCCGCTGAATTTCCCATTCCTCGCATGACGGAAGCGGAGGCTCTCAAAGCGTTTCGCGCCTACCTGGACCAAGCCGCCTCCGCGGACCATTTTTCCGGAGCAGCACTCATCGCGAAAAACGGAAAACCGATTTTCACTGGCGTCTACGGCATGGCCGAGCGTGACAAAAAGATTCCCAATAAACTCGACACCAAGTTTCGCATCGGGTCGATGAACAAAATGTTCACCGCCGCGGCCGTGCTGCAACTGGTGCAGGCGGGCAAAATCAATCTCAACGATTCGCTGGGCAAATATCTTCCCGACTATCCCAACAAAGATGTGGCTTCCAAAGTCACCATTCATCACCTGCTCACTCATACGGGAGGCACGGGCGACTTCTTTGGCCCAGAGTTCGACAAGCACCGCCTTGAACTTCGCACCTTGCAAGACTACGTCAAACTCTACGGCGAACGCGGTCTCGCCTTCGAACCCGGCAGCCGCTGGGAATACAGCAACTACGGGTTTCTCTTGCTGGGTGTGATCGTCGAAAAAGCCACCGGCCAGGACTATTACGATTATGTTCGCGAGCACATCTTCAAGCCCGCTGGGATGAACTCCACAGATTCGCTCCCTGAAGATCAAACGGTTCCCGATCGCTCCGTCGGTTACACGAAAATGAACGACGCGGGAGAGTTGCGCCCTAATGTCGACACGCTTCCTTATCGCGGCACCTCCGCGGGCGGCGGTTATTCGATAGTCGAAGACTTGCTCGCCTTCGCGAATGGATTGGAGAGTCGTAAGCTGCTTGACGCCAAGCACGTGGATTTGCTGACCACTGGCAAAGTGGAAACATCGCGCGGCCCAAAGTATGCCTATGGCTTCGGCGACGAAATTTCCATAGATGGCGTCCGCTGCTTTGGCCACGGTGGTGGCGCGCCGGGCATGAACGGCGAACTGAAAATCTGTCCGCAATCCGGATATATCATTGCAGTGCTAGCAAACATGGATCCGCAGGCCGCCAGCCATGCCGCGGATTTCATCGCCGCGCGCCTGCCGAAAAACTAGATTCCTATTGGCTCATCGGCGATGTGAATCTTTTCGTCGACCAGTTGCTTATCGCTTTCGTCGCTCCCGCCGAGTTCGAATGCATTGGTGATCACGGCGTTGCCTTTTTCCACGCTAGTGATGACGTAAGAGCATCCGAACCAGTGCGCTTCAGCGAAATCAGTAGGCGACCATTGCGCAGGGTGATCCGGGTGGGAGTGGTAGAAGCCGATGATGTCTTCGCCGCGCTCGCGGCCTTCGCGCTGGATGCGAATCAGTTCGCGGGGATCGATGTTGTAGCGGTTGTGCGCGGAGTCGGTGCGAGTGTTGCCGCAGGGAGCGGTCGAAGTCACGATTCTCGCGCCGTGATCTTCCACGCGGCCGAGCAAAACTCCGCAGCACTCGTGCGGGTAGGTTTCTTCGCCGTGGCGGCGGAGGGCTTCGTAGTCTTTGCGGGTAACTTTCAACATGCGGAAATCATTTCGCCACAGAGTCACAGAGACACAAAGAAAACGCTGGGGAATCAAATATCGAGATTGACGAATTCAGAGTTTCTCCGAGACCGACATAGGTTTTTCCAGTTCGTGATTTTCTCTGTGTCTCTGGTGAAGTCGCTCGTGCCACTCGTGCTCTCATTCGGTCCAGAATCTCTCGCTCAGATACTTATCACCGGAGTCGCACAAGATCGTCACGATCACCGCGTGCTGGCCTTTTTTCAACGACAACTTCCCGGCGATTTTCAGGCTGCCGGCGACGGCGGCCGCTGCAGAAATTCCTACCAGCATTCCGCCTTCTCGCGCCAGGCGGCGCGCCATCACGTAGGCCTCTTCGGTGGCAATTTCCAGATTCTCATCCGCGAGTTCGGGGTCGTAAATGGGAGGCACGATGGCGCTGGGCATGTGCTTGGCGCCTTCGATGCCGTGGAAAGCCGAATCTGGTTGCAGTGAGATGCAGCGCACTTTGGGGTTCAGTTCCTTCAGCCGGCGCGTTGTGCCGACGAAAGTTCCGCTGGTGCCCATCATAGAAACGAAGTGAGTGATGCGTCCCAGAGTTTGCTGCCAGATTTCATTGGCGGTTCCCAAATAGTGTGCCTGCCAGTTGGCCGGATTCGAGTACTGGTCGGCGTAGAAATATTTGCCGGGAGATTGCGCGCTGAGTTCGCGCGCCTTTCGAATTGCGCCATCGGAGCCGTCGGCTGGATCGGTGTAGACGATATTTGCGCCGTAGCTGCGCAGGATCTGCTTGCGCTCAAGCGAAACATTTTCCGGCATGCACAGGGTAACTGAAAAACCCTCGGCGGCTCCCAGCATGGCGTAAGCGATGCCGGTGTTTCCACTGGTGGCGTCGAGCAAAATCTTGTTGGCGCCGAAAGCGCCGCGGCGGCCATCGGCCACAATGTTGGCGGCGGCGCGGTCTTTTACTGAGCCGCCGGGATTGTGCCATTCGGCCTTGCCCAGAAGTGCAACCCCGGGCAAATTCTTTGTAAGGCAGTCAAGCCGCAGCAGAGGCGTGTTGCCGACGCGGTCCTGCAGGCTCTGACCGAGGCTGAACCCGCTGCGCTGGCCCTCGCTGAGCTTGGGTTGCGGCAACACTTCCAATTGCGTGCTGGAATTTTGTTTCATAACCTTCATCTTCATCAAGCAGCCGTGACCAACGTAATGTGCTCAGGAACGCAAAACGCGGTATGTAGTATCTTGCCTTAGATGATCTT
Source organism: Candidatus Sulfotelmatobacter sp. (assembly GCA_049584475.1). Taxonomy (GTDB): domain Bacteria; phylum Acidobacteriota; class Terriglobia; order Terriglobales; family Acidobacteriaceae; genus Sulfotelmatobacter. The sequence goes on from JBAUXX010000006.1 coordinate 3,683, forward strand.
CCCTTCGGCGACTCCGCTTTAGATGATAAAGAGATCGAGCGGATGCAGTACAGCATTAATCGCTACATTAGCAGCGGCTCGCGCATCAAAGAAGATAACGAAAGGTTGGAACCAGACACTCAATGGCGAAAACTGTAGAAGCCAAGACCTACGAAGATGTTTTGACGTATGTGCGCGAACATGGATTCGATGTCACCGAGGCTCCGGGCACCAACGGCCGTGTGTTTCTGCGCAAGTACAACGTATCGGCTGCGATTCAGAAAACCGATGACGATGGCGTCAAGATTTTCGCCTATCCGGGATATTTGGTAGGCAGCGAGATTTCGAAGCTGGTGAATCGTGGATACCAGCAGTTCCTGAAGACCTCGAAGAACGAATTGCCGGCCACCGCCGATCATCTCAAAGCCTTGCACTCTTTTGCCGAGGAATTGAAAGTGGCGATGGGATTGCCTAGCTTGTACAACGAGTCTCTCGGTACCGTCAGCGAATCGTATCAATACGACCGGATTGCGGATCGCGACAAGCCGGTGGTCGACCGTCCCAAGCGTCCATGGGAAACTGCGGGCAAAGCGACGGCAGGCAAAGCGGTTGCCGCCAAAAAGGGCCGAGCGTAAGAATTTGGCGGCCTGATTTGAAGTTGAATCAATAGCACGCGAGTTGTGCGAAACTGGGGCGCTCAGTTATTGCGGAGACCCCATGCGAACGTACGTTGTTCCTGTCTTAAAATTCCTGCTGGTTTTTGTTCTGATTTGTTTCTCACTGGCGCCGGCTTCCGGCGCCCAAACCAAGACCACGAGTGACGCCCAGTCCTTCGACGAGATCGACCAGGTTCTGCATGCGCAACAGGATGCCTGGAACCGTCACGACCTCGAAGGCTTTATGACTGGATATTGGAACTCTCCGGAGCTTACGTTTTTTTCCGGCGCAACGGAGCGTGACGGCTGGCAGGCCACGCTCGACCGCTACCGCGCCGCCTATGCAAGTCCAGGACATGAGATGGGAAAGCTCGAGTTCTCGGGCTTACGAATTGTCACGCTAGGTTCCGACGCGGCGTTTGTGCGTGGAGCGTGGCATTTGACGATGCCCGAGGGAAAGACGCCGCACGGTTTATTTACGCTCGTCTTCCGCAGGTTTCCGGACGGCTGGAAGATTGTGCACGACCACACTTCGGTGGCGGAGTAAAACTCAAATCGCGACATCGCCAGACTGTGGCGCCGGCTTAAATCTCGCCGCGCTTTCCGCGCGTGTGTACGTAGACCAGCGAGAAAGTTGTTCCCTTGCCGCTGTCATGTGGTTCGATGGCCACGTCGTGCTGGTCGTCTTCGGTGCCAACTTTCAGTTCGGTGACCGGACCAGTATTGTCGCCGTCGCATTTCAGTTCTTTGGAAGCCTTGGAATCGGAGTCCTTGGAATCCCTGGAGTCGTCATCACTGTTCACGTGAACGCCATGCTTCTGGGAGTGGCATTCGAGAACCTTGCCGTACTTCTTAAGCTTGTCGCGATAGAAATCGACAACCTTGCCGGGAGCGTCGTCGGAGTCGTACTTGGCGACGATGAGCTTTATGCCAAAGGCTTCGGTCAGAACGCCCAGGTTGACCCTGTCGCTGTCCGCGTCATTGTCCTTGTCCTTGTCCTCCTTCTTATCCTTGACGCTTAGGCGCGCGCCAGGATACAGCGGCAACCCGGCTTTGCGGGCATCCGCGTCGGCGCCGATGTGCAGATCCCCGACGGTACTCCGCACGTCGAAATTCTTATCCTCGTTGCTCGAGTCCTGGGCAAATAAAGCTGCCGAGAGCAGGAGCGCGACGACCACTGCATTGACTAAATAACGAGTCATAAATCTTCTCCGTTCAGTATCGATATCAAGTCGATTCTGTGTAAAAACCATTGAGCGCCGAGAACGAACCCATTTTTAAAACTAGATGTCCGCGTCTTTGCCGTGAGTTCGAACGTAAACCAGAGAGAAGCTTGAACCTTTGCCCTCGGATTCCACGGCTACGATGTGCTGGTCCTCTTTGGTGCCGACTTTCAGTTCCACATTGTTGCCATTGCCGCTGTCGCAAGTAAGCTCGTGGGAATTGCCGGATTTGTCAGAATAGTTGGTATTCACGTTGAAATGGCCGGACGTGTGACACTCGAGCACGTTGCCGTATTTCCTAAGCTGATCTCTATAAAAAGCGATAAGTTTGTCGGGCGAGTCGCTGGATTCATATTCGAGCGCCACTACTTTTATGCCGAAACCGAAACCGGAGATGTTGACGTTGGCGCTCTTGTCGTCTCCGGCGGAATCTTTATGCTTGATATGAGCACCGGGATAGACAGTCAGGCCGGTATCGGAGACGTCGGCGTCCTTGCTGACATGGATTCCGCCCACCAAGGTCTTGATGTCCACTTGCTTATCCTGACCGTTAGCCTCTTTCTTAACGTTCACGCTACAGGAAGAAATGAGCATTGCTCCAATGAGCGCGGGAGGCAGCCAGAGGGAATTTGGTAGTTTGATTCTGCTCATGATTCGTCTCCGATTCGTTTCTAGTGAGTTGGCTCCCGAGCGGCAACCTGAAGCGGCCGCTCGATGCCGGCTCCTCGTTGCGCAATGTTAGGGATGCTTACCGGCAAATGGCCGCGAATAGCGATCTCGCCGAACAAAGCCTTCACAGCGGCGGTTTCCGAGACGGTCGCGTTGGAAAAAGTACATAGATAAGTCTCGACCGTGGGAAAGTCAGTCGCCAGATAAGGATCTCCCATAGCCACCAGCGTGGTTTTTGCCGCCGCACGGTCAAGCAACTGCTGCAGCAATGTTGCGGATTGATCGGATGTCGTAATCGTATTTCCGACCTTTCCAGGAACCGGCACCGAATAAACTGCGGCAATCACCGCCTGCGCCTGATCTACTGCCTTCAGCACGTCGTCGCTCATCCCCGCCGCAATTCGAGAATCTACGGACATGATACGAGCGTCGGGCAATCGAGCACGAAGCTCACGGCTAAAAGCGCGGCCGGAGTCGGTTCGCACATCGTCAGAGAAGAGCACGGCGACGACGTGGTTGTGCGTCTCCTCTTGAGTCATATACGGAAGTTTCGAGGCGGTAGTTCCCTGATGTTTGAAAGGCAGAATCTTGCCGTTGTCGCGGACCAAAGTGACGCCCTGATCGGCAACTTGCTGGCCGAATGTTAAATTCGTGGGCTTGCCTACCACGTTTGATATTGCTTCAATATTAACGAGACGGGCTTCGTTCAGGCCAAGAGATGCCTTTGCTTTCAGAAGTTTAAGGACAGAGCGGTCCAGCCGATCTTGCGAAATCTCTCCCGAGCGCACGGCTTGAACCATGGCATTGTAAGAGGCTGGAAGGTCGGCCGGGATAAGCAACAGATCGCTGCCCGCCTTGAATGCTTCTACCGCCGCACGGCCGATGTCATTGATAAAAAGATGCGTCAGCCCCGCCATATCGAGCGCGTCGGTGACGACGATTCCGTTGAAGCCAAGTTGCTTTTGGAGAAGATCGGAAACTACCGTCGGCGAAATTGTGGCGACGTGGTTGGGATCGGAATCGAGCGCGGGAACGGTGACATGGGCGACCATCACGGCGTCTACGCCGGCCTGGATGGCGCGCTCAAACGGCGGCAGTTCAACCGAGTTGAGGCGAACGCGGTCGACCGTCACGCTGGCCACTCCCAGGTGCGAGTCGGTGGCGGTATCGCCGTGGCCGGGGAAGTGCTTCGCAGTCGCGAGCATGCCGGCTTCATGCGCGCCTTTGATGTAGGCTGCGGCGAGATCGCCGACCTGCGCCGGATCTTCGCCGAACGAGCGCGTATTGATGATGGGATTGGCGGGGTTGGAATTCACGTCGGCGTCGGGAAAGAAGTTCCAGTGAATGCCGATGGCGCGAGCTTCTTCGCCGGTGATCCTGCCGAAAGTTTCCGCATCTTCGCTCTTTCCGTCACCTCCGAATGCCATGGCGTGCGGAAAAACTGTGGCGCCCATCAGCCGCATCGAAACGCCACGTTCAAAGTCGGCTGCGAACAGTAATGGCAATTTGGATTCGCGCTGGAGGCGGTTGAGCAGCTCCGCGGCCTCGTACGGTTCGCTACGGAGTAGCAATGGTCCATCCACATGCACGGTCATGGCGAAGGAGCCGACGTGATATTTCTTCATGTCGTCGAGCAGTTGCAGGTACTCGGGATTCTCGACGTTCAGAAAGCTGGCACGGCACCAGATCATGAACACCTGGCCGACTTTTTCTTCGAGAGTGAGCTTATGCAGCGTTTTCTCCGCCCATTTGTCGCCGTTATGAGTGAGACGGATGGGGCCGGGCCGCTGATATTTTTCCTTGGCGAAGGCGGAAAAGGACATAGCAAGGGACAAAGCAATCAACAACACGCAAGTGCGGGACATGGGAGAACGATAGCAGAATCGGACGGGCGTCTCGACCAAGATGGAGTTGAGAAATTCAGTTCACGGGGCGAGTAGCATCAACGACGGCAATTGCCTGGCGCTGGATTATCGGATCGTCGCCGAAGCCGTTGAACCAATTCACCTCCGGCTCGCGGCGAAACCAGGTCATCTGGCGCTTAGCGTAGTTTCTGTGAGCTTGTTGAGCGGCTTGAATGGCTTGCTCCCGGGTGAGTTGCCCCTCAAGAAATTGAAGCGCCTGCTTGTAGCCAAGCGATCCGAGAGAACGCGCCTCCGCTCCGTATTTTCGAACGAGAGTTTCCGTTTCCTCCACCAAGCCCGTGGCGAACATGGCCTGTGCACGCCGGTTGATGCGGCTGTAGAGAAGCTCCCGATCGGGTTCGAGACCGAGCCGCAGAATGCGAAAGCCTTGCAGAGGATCGCGGCCTTGCTGCTGCCACAGGGCAGACATCTTTTGCCGCGACGTGAAACAGACTTCAATCGCGCGAATCAGCTTGGGCAAATCGTTGGCGTGGATTTTTTCCGCCGCGGTGCGATCGAGACGTCCGAGAATTTTGTGCAGGTGAGCCGGCCCGTGGTTGGCAGCGCGTTTGCGCAGACGTTCGCGCAACTCCTCCGAGCGCTGCGGGCCGGGAAACAGGCCTTCGAGCAGCGCCCGAAGATACAGGCCCGTCCCGCCGACAACAATCGGCACATGCTTGCGGGAGCTAATATCTGCCAGCGCTTCTCGGGCGCGGCGGGCGTACTCACCTGCGGTCACGAAGCCGGCGGGGTCGACGCAGTCAAGAAGATGATGGGGTGCGTGACGGCGTTCTTCGGCATTCGGTTTCGCGGTGCCAATCTCGAACTCGCGGTACATGGCGACGGAATCGCAATTGACGATTTCAGCATGGAAATGTTCTGCGAGCGCCAAGGAGAGTGCGGTCTTGCCGCTGGCGGTTGGGCCGAGGATGACCACGAGCAGCGGATCGAGTTGCACCGGCGTCACGGTCAGCGCCAGCTCCAGTGAATATGGTGCCAGTAACGCACCAGGGTGAGAACAAGAAGCACGAATGCGATCACGAGAAGACCTGCAGTTTCCGTGGCATAAATCGAGTGCCGCCGCTTATGTGGGGAATCGTTTTGTCGCGGGGGCGCGGACACGCGCATATTGTAGCGCCCCTCCCGATGCTAAACTACGGCGTCGTCATGGTGTCCGATAACAACCGTAAAATCGCGCGCTTTGGAGTTTTTGAGCTCGACCTTGGCGCGGGCGAATTGCGCAAGAGCGGGAGAAAACTGCGCTTGCAGGAGCAGCCGCTGCAGGTGCTGGCGATGCTGTTGGAACGCGCGGGCGAGGTTGTGCCGCGCGAAGAATTGCGTAACCGATTGTGGCCCTCCGACACATTCGTCGATTTCGATCACAGTCTCAACACCGCCGTGAACAAGCTGCGCGAAGCGCTCGGCGATTCCGCTGCGAATCCTCGTTTTGTGGAAACTCTGGCCCGGCGCGGATACCGGTTTATCGCGCCGGTTGATGCGGCGACTGTTGCTGAATCTTCATTGGCACCGGCAAGCAGCAAATCCGTTTCGCAAGGGATGGAGGATGCTCCTGCTCTTTCCGGATTGCATCCTGACCTCGATGTTCCACTTCCGCATCGTGCGGTGACACGGGGATTGTTTGGGCTAATCCAGGTGATGTATTCGAGTTTTTATATTGCGGCGCTTTTTCGCCTGTCGGCTATCCAGGAAATTGGCGATTCGGCCTTGCCGCAATGGGCTGCCGCCAGTTTAGTTGCCGTAGTAATGGTCACGGCGGGGATGGGCATTCCGTTGCGATGTTATCTGATTTCGGCTGTGAGCTTCGACCATCGGCAGTTGGGCGAAAAATTTCGCGCGATATTTCCGCTCGTGCTTGTTTTGGATCAACTGTGGGCGATTGCGCCATTCTTGCTGACGCAAAAGATTGGCTTCGGCGCCGCTTTTGCAGTTTGTGCGGCGCTGCTTTATGTGCCGTTCTCCGAACGAACGTTGCTTCGCATGGCCTACCCAAGGCGGGAAATGAGCTAGCATTCCGCTTGCGTACGAACTGCTTTCCCACTGCCTTGATTAAGCCGCTGCTACCATAGCTGCGTGCGTCCACTACTAACCGTCAACCGGCTCAACATAGAATTTCTCGCCAAGGCAAGCCGAGCGGCAGCGCCGGACGACGGAGCCGAGGTGCGGACGTCTGCGAGTGTTCTGCTCGCGGTCCGCGATCTCAGTTTCTCGATTGCCGCAGGAGAAGTTTTGGGATTGGTCGGCGAATCCGGCTCGGGCAAGTCGATTACTTCTTTGGCAATTATGCGGCTACTGCCGCCGCAGGCCCGCGTGACGGGTGAGATTCTCTTCGCGGATGCGGATGGCGGCCCGGAGCGCAATCTCACTTCTCTCCCCGACGAGTCCATGCGCCGCCAGCGCGGCTCTAAACTGGCAATGATTTTCCAGGAACCGATGACCGCGCTTAATCCAGTGATGCGTGTCGGCGATCAGATTGCCGAAGCGGTGCTCGCGCATAACTCCATCTCGAAGAATGAAGCGTGGCAGCGGGCGGTTGACGCGATGAACGACGTTGCCATTCCTAACCCCGGCCGCCGCGCCCGCGACTATCCGCATCAGCTTTCGGGTGGCATGCGCCAGCGCATCATGATCGCCATGGCCATTGTGAACCGGCCGCGGCTGCTGATCGCAGACGAGCCGACGACGGCGCTCGATGTCACGATTCAGGCGCAGATTCTCGATCTGCTGGCTGACCTGCGCGCTCGATTCGGATTGACGATGTTATTTATTTCGCATGACCTCGCCGTGGTGTCGCAGATCGCCGACCGCGTAGCCGTGATGTACGCGGGGAGCCTGGTGGAACTGGGAACGAAGCGCGATATCTTTCAAGCACCAGCGCATCCGTACACGCGCGGCCTGCTCAAAGCGGTGCCTGATATCAAAACAGATCGCACACAGCCCTTACAAACGATCGAGGGGACGGTTCCTCCTCTGCACGCCATGCCACCCGGCTGCCCATTCGAGCGCAGGTGTGAGTACCGAGTCGCCGAATGCGCGCGTCTCTTGCCCTCATTGTCGGAAGTTTCGGCGGGACATTGGGCTCGCTGTCCGGTCGTAAACGCCCCACTGCGATAACGCCTGGAACGAATTTGATCATCCCCGGCATTCTGGCGGGTTCGTACGGTCTTCCGAACAAAACTCCGGTTCGCGCGTGTTCGTGGCAGGCTTGGGCTATAATCGCGAGTTTGTCCGGTGACCCTTGCGTATTCTGCTGATTAGCGATATTCACGCCAACCTCGAGGCTTTGGAAGCTTGCCTGGCAGCTGCTCCCTCGTTCGACGTGGTAGCGAACCTGGGCGACCTGGTGGGCTACGGAGCCAGCCCCAATGAAGTCGCCGATCGCTCGCGCGCGTTGGGAAAGATTTTCGTGCGCGGCAACCACGACAAGGCGGCAACTGGACTGATGGATCTGAACGATTTCAATCCGATGGCCGCAGCCGCAGCGACCTGGACGCGCGACCAGTTGACGCCGGAAAATCTGGAATGGCTGCGCGCACTGCCCCAGGGGCCGCTGCCGCTGGAGAGTACGGCAAATGTTCAGTTGGTGCACGGGTCGCCAGAAGATGAAGATGAATATCTGGTCTCACTACCGGATGCGATTGCCAGGCTGATTGTGCTGGACGTGCCCATTACGTTTTTTGGACACACGCATTTGCAGGGCGGATTTTTTGCCAACGGTACCGGCGCGGACGCCTTCCGGCCCGAATACCGGACGGTGGGCCAGCCAGAAAGGGTTCCCTTGCAGCTAAAGGGCACGGCGCGTTACCTGATTAATCCCGGTTCTGTGGGCCAGCCGCGGGACGGGGATTGGCGCGCGGCATTCGCGCTGTTTGATGACGAAGCCAATGTCGTTCACTTTCACCGCACTCCTTACAACTTGAAAGCTGCGCAGGATCGAATCTTTGCCGCGAATCTGCCTCCACGGCTGGCGACGCGGCTGGCGGCGGGGCGTTGAGAACCGTGCCACCAGAAATCTAAGAGTAATAGCTTTACCCTCTCCGGTATGCTTGTCACATCCAACGGTTAAGACCTCAAATGGATCCGGATTTTCGGCAGCTCGATGATCGAGAACGAGGGCTCATTGACAAACTCCTCGAGACCGATTTCCTGGGCCGCGATGAGTTGATCAGTCAACTGGCTTCAGTGACCGCAAAACAAATACACGAAGACGGAACGCTGACCTTGCGGTGCGGTTCAGGACTTCCATCTCCAAGCAAGTATCGGCTTGTCGCCGAGGCTTGGTGCAAAGACGCCGACGGTATGACCATTTCCATCATGCTCCACATTAGCAAGGACAGATTCATGTGCATGCTCGAGATCTACAAGTACGATCAGTCCGAAGTCATCAATGCGCCGCGCTCATCTGACCTTGTGCTCTTGCCGCCTGAGGATGGAGAAATCAAAACCTGATGGACTCTTGCGTGCAGCGCCGCAAACAAGTCAAACTCACCACATGCCCTCATACCTACCCCGCGTTTCCTCACCCGACCACCCTCCCGCACATTACCTCATCGCTCACAGCGACGGCGGAGCTAGAGGCAATCCCGGTCCCGCTGGATTTGGCGTGGTCATTCAGGACGAGGGCGGGCGCAAAGTCGTAGAGCTCAGCGAATATCTGGGGCACCAGACCAATAACTTCGCGGAGTATCAAGGCCTGATCGCGGCCTTGGAATATGCGATAGAGCATGGGCCGAAGGCGTTGAAGGTGATTAGCGACTCCGAGCTACTGGTGCGGCAGATCAAAGGGATCTACAAGGTGAAGAATCTCACGCTTCAGGATCTTCATGGACGCGCCAAGGAGTTGATCTCGAAACTGGAATGGTTTTCGATCGGCCACGCGTTTCGCGAACATAATCAGGATGCCGACCGCCTGGCAAACGAGGCGATGGATAAAGGTACAGGCCGCGTGGCGCGGGCACCCTTGCCCGCAAACGTGCCTGCGGTCCTACATGCTCCCCAGGAATTCGAAGGCATCGTCCGCAACGGCTTGGTGCACCTGGCGAACGGCGCTTTGCCGGAAGGAACGCGAGTGCAAGTGCGAGTGAAGAAGTGAGCGACTACGACTGATCTGTAATCCTGCTTGACTATGTGCCGTGCGATACTTTCAAAGCCAGCCTTTGCAGCTTGATGGAACATTTGTGCCACAAATGCGGACAGGGAGTCGAAGATGGCGTGGCTTTCTGCTCGCATTGCGGAGCTCCGCAAATTCGTGTGGCCATTGCGCAAGAGCCACCGGTTGTGGCTTTGGCCATCGAATCCGCTTCAGGGGCGGGATCTTCGACGGTACCTGCGGACCACGCGCCGGTTCCCGGCACGTTGGCGGTTCTGTGGCCGCAAGCATTGCCCGCCTGTGCAATCGCAGCGCTGGTCGCAGCTCTGCTCATGTGCCTCGGCCTGATGGTGCCGATTCTGGCCATGCTGGGTACGGGATTTCTCGCGGTCGTCCTCTATCGGCGGCGTGCGGCTGGATCGGTTCTTCGGGCGTGGACCGGAGCGCAAATCGGGGCGGCGAGCGGGCTGTTTTGTTTTGGAATGGCGGCCATCATCGAAGCGATCGCGGTGGCTTTGTTTCATTCGGGCGGGCAAATCCGCAACAAGATGCTGGAAGCGATTCAGCAGGCGTCGTCACGCACCAGCGATCCACAAACGCAGCAGGTGTTTGATTACTTCAAGTCACCGCCCGGCATGGCGGTGATGATGATCTTCGTTATTTTCTTCGCACTGATCTCGTTTATTGTGCTGGGCGGCATCGGCGGCAGTTTGGGCGGAGTTTTGTTTGGCCGGCGCGACCGCAAGTAGGCTGGACACTGGCCGCGTTGAGACAGGCCAGCCGAACAGGCTTGCCCGAACCAAAACAATCAACAATCGGCAATCAACAATCAGCAATTCTTTCTACGCTCCGTGGTGAAATGAACTTCCCATGGCGAAGCGGGTCAGTGTCGATCGTTGGCTGTTTACTGTGACGATGCTCCTGGTATTTGTGGGGCTGGTGATGGTGTTTTCGGCCTCGGCGGTGATGGCGAAGGAGCGGTTCGGGTCGGAATACGCGTTTTTATCGAAGCAGTTGATCTGGGCCGTCGCCGGTTTGGCGGCGATGGCAGTCACGATGCGAATGGATTACCGCCGTTACAAACATCCAGCTCTGGTCTTTTCGCTCATGGGTCTGACCACGTTGCTGCTGATTTCCGTTTTCTTTCTTGACCGCTCGCACAATACGCATCGATGGATTCACGCCGGTGGGTTTTCCTTTCAGCCTTCGGAGTTGGCCAAGCCGGTGCTGATTTTATTTCTGGCGTTCTTTCTGGAAGGTCGCAGCAAGAGCATGTACGACGTCCGCAACACGCTTTTGCCTGCGGCCGCGCCCGTTCTGGTTTTTCTGGGGCTGATTGTGTTGCAACCGGATCTGGGTACGGCGATTGCGTGCGCTGGCATTGCGGCCTGCATTTTGTACGTCGCGGGCATGCAACTGAAATATTTTGCGTATGCGGCTGGCGCGTCACTGGTGCCGTTGTATTTCTTGATTTTTCACGTGGCTTTTCGGAGAGACCGGATTTTGGCTTTTATCAATCCCTATGCCGAGCGGCAAAAGGCCGGATTTCACCTGATTCAATCTCTCATCGCAGTGAGTACCGGCGGAATTACGGGCACGGGATTGATGGAAGGAAAGCAGAAGCTGTTTTATCTGCCGGAGCCGCACACGGATTTTATTTTTGCCGTGACCGCGGAGGAACTAGGACTGGTTGGCGCGCTGTTCGTGGTCGCCCTATTTGCGATTTTTTTGTGGCGGGGGATGCGGGCTTCCTGGCGCACGCAAGATACTTTCGGACGATATCTGGCGGTCGGCATTACCAGCATGGTGGTGCTGCAGGCGTTCATCAACATCAGCGTGGTGCTGGGCATGATGCCTACGAAGGGGATTCCGCTGCCGCTGGTCTCCTATGGAGGATCGTCGTTATTTGTGACACTGGCGTGTGTGGGCGTGCTGCTGAATATTACGAAGCAAGCCGAGTAGCTTGCGATAAGGCAGGCCTGCATGAGCGACAGCGCCAATTGGAGATCCCGACATTTGAGGACAGTCGCGGGAATGCCTGTCCACTTGCTCTCTTGTTTGTTTGCCAGCGCTGTCCTCACCCCAGGGAAGGGGCCGAATCGCGTTACTTTGACATTTTCCCTTTCCGCTCAACGTGTTCGCGTAGCCACGAGCCAAGCGCTTTTTCGGTGAGATTGCCCGAGGCCAGCGCTTCCATCGTGGAAATGCAATCTGCGTCGTCGGCTTTGAGGGCCCAGCCATTCAGATCGAGAAACAATTCCATGACCACGAAAGCTGTGCGCTTGTTGCCATCGAAAAAGGGATGGTTTCGCGAAATGCCAAATGCGTAAGAAGCGGCGAGCGAGACGGCATCGGCAGATTCGCCATAGGCCAGCAGATTACGGGGACGAGCCAAGGCGGAGGAGAGTAAGCCCTCGTCGCGGATGCCCGCGATACCGCCGTGCTCGGCCAATTGCGCGTCGTGGATGGCGAGCACCACGCTGTCGGCAACGAAAGTCCATCGCACGGCTTACTTTGCCAATGCGCGCAGCACGTTGCGGCGCTTCTTCATGATGCGCTCGGCAGCCTGCATCTGTTTCTCGAAGGCGGGGTCGTAGGGGCTGATGCGGTAGCCCTCGGGAGATTCGGTCAGAAAAACGACGTCCCCCTTTTCGACCTTGAGGCGCGCCGCGGCTTCTTTGGGGAGGACGAAGCCCACCGAATTGCCGATCTGCATCAGTTTGAGCGAGAGCATAAGACCTATCTGCGTACTAACAAATGTTAGTACTAATCGAAACGGGTAGTCAAGGGCTAATCTATATTCAAGTTATGCGCGCAATTCTGGCGGGCGGCGGGACGGGCGGGCACGTGATTCCGGCGCTGGCCATTGCCAACCAACTCAAGAAAAGTTATGGGGCCGAAGTGCTGTTTATCGGGACAGCGCGTGGGATCGAGAATCGTCTTGTACCGGCCGCTGGATTTTCATTGAAGCTGGTGCGCGTCGGAGCATTGAAGAATGTAAGCTTGATGACGCGCGCGAAGACTGCCTTCGATTTGCCGCGCGCCGTTTGGGATGCGGGCCGCATGCTGAATGAGTTTGCGCCCGATGTAGTGATTGGAGTTGGCGGATACGCGTCGGGGCCAGCGATGCTGGCGGCTGCAGTCAAGCATATTCCGACGCTGGCGTTTGAGCCGAATGTGGTGCCGGGATTTGCCAATCGCATGGTGGCTCGGTTTGTTTCGGCCGCGGCGGTGCATTTTGAGGAGACCGCGAAATATTTTCGTCACGCCGAAGTGACAGGTGTGCCCGTCCGGCAGGCATTTTTTGAGATTGCGGATAGATCCCCGCTTCTCGCGCCAAGGACGCGCGAGAAATGGGGCACCCGGCCGACTGTTCTTGTTTTTGGCGGGAGTCAGGGGGCGCATGCGATTAATGACGCGATGATTCGCTGCCTGCCGGTGTTGCAACGCGAGGCGCCGGGGATTCACATCATTCATCAGACGGGCGAGCGTGACTATAATGACGCGCTGGCGGCGTACCGCGGGCTCGGTGAATCGGCAGAAGTGTTTAAATTCATTGAAGACATGCCGGCGGCGTTTGCGCGTGCGGATCTGGTCGTATGCCGTTCGGGTGCGAGCACAGTGGCCGAGATTGCGGCGGCAGGAAAGCCGGCAGTGTTCGTGCCGTTTCCGCGGGCGGCGGACGATCATCAGCGCGTAAATGCCGAGGCGCTGGCGCGGGCGGGGGCTGCGGTGGTCGTAGAAGAATCGAAGCTGGAAGGTGTTTGGCTGGCGGAGACAATATCTGCGCTCCTGTTGGATGGAGCGCAGTTGCGGCGTATGAGTGATGCGGCCCGCGAGATGGCGCATCCCAATGCTGCGCGGGATATTGCGGCCATGGCGGCGCGCGTGGCGGGACTCGAAACCCTGGCCACGGATTAGCGTGGATTTTCACGGATAAGATCAGGCGAAAAGCAGATTCCTCGCCCGTTTTCGCCGCTTCGCGGCTGCAAACGGGCGCGGAATGACAAGAACTTAGGATCCGTGTGAATCCGTGAAATCCGTGGCGAGACTTTGACTTATGTTTGCGAAGATTCAGCGCATACATTTCGTGGGGATCGGCGGGATTGGCATGAGCGGGATTGCCGAGGTGTTGCTGAATCTCGGCTACAAAGTTTCGGGATCGGACTTGCGGTCGTCCGCGGTGACGCAGCGGCTGGCGGAATTGGGTGCCGCGATATTTGAAGGACATCGCGCGGAAAATATTTCGGGCGTGGAAGTTGTGGTCACCAGTTCGGCGATTGCGGCGGAGAATCCCGAGGTTGCAGAGGCGCACAACTTGCACATCCCCGTGATTCAGCGGGCGGAGATGCTGGCCGAGTTGATGCGCCTGAAATATGGTATTGCTATTGCCGGCATGCACGGCAAGACGACCACGACTTCGATGGTGGCGGCGGTGCTGGCGGCGGGCGGACTTGATCCTACCGTCGTTGTCGGCGGGCGCGTGGATGCGATGGGGTCGAACGCGCGGCTGGGCAAGTCGCAATATCTGGTCGCCGAAGCGGATGAGAGCGACCGGTCGTTCTTGAAGCTATCGCCCATTCTGTCAGTGGTCACGAACATCGACCGCGAGCACATGGATTGCTATCGCAACATGCGCGATGTGAAGAAAACGTTTCTCGAATTCATGGACCGCGTGCCGTTTTACGGCATGATCGTGGCCTGCAATGACGATCCGCTACTGCGGCGGCTGTTGCCAGAGGTGCAGCGGCGCACGGTGACATATGGGACTAAGCGCGGATCCGATTTTTGGATCAAGCCCGGCACAACCGACGCTATGCAAGAAAATACCGGCGGCGATGCGCGGCCTTTGAGCCGCTTTCAGGTGAGTTACCGGAAGCAGGATCTCGGCGAGTTCACGTTGCATGTGCCGGGCCTGCACAACGTTTTAAACGCGACGGCCGCGATTGCCGTGGGCGTCGGCCTGGATATCGGTGTGGATGCGATTCGCTCGGCGCTGGATCAGTTTCGGGGAGTTGACCGGCGCTTTCACGTGCGGGGACGGGCGGCGGGTGTAACTGTGATCGATGATTATGGACATCATCCTACGGAGATTCGCGCGACGCTGGCGGCAGCGAAGCAGTGCGGGTTCATTAAAGTTCATGTCATATTCCAGCCGCATCGGTTCACTCGCACGCGTGATCTGATGGAGGAATTTACAACGGCATTTGGCGATGCCGATTCATTGTTCGTGCTCGATATTTATGCGGCGAGCGAGCAGCCGATCGAAGGAGTCAGCGGGGAAGCGTTGGCGCGGAATATTCGCGAAAAAGGCGGACACAGCGCCGAATATGCAAACTCCTTCGCGGGTGCAGTGGCTGCGGCTGCCGCTGGGGCGCGCGAAGGCGACATGATTCTGACGCTGGGCGCGGGCAGTGTTTCGCAGTTGGGCCCGCTGATTTTGGCAAGTCTGAAGGGGCAAACGGTTGCGGCCGGAAATTAAGCGCGCGCAAGGAATATCGGGTAGAATGAGTATGTGCATGTGTATGCTCATATTAGCGGAGGTCTTAAGTGAAAACCGCCCGCGTACAGGTTTTGACGACGCCTGCCTTTCGGACGTGGCTCCAAAAAGAGGCGCGGAATGCCGGCGTAAGCGTGGGAGAACTAGTGCGCAGACGGTGCGAAGGCGCGTCCCGCGAAGAGGAAGAAGCCGTAGCCGAACTGGCGACGCAACTTCGTAAAGAAGTACGGAAGGCGCAGTCATCATTGCGCGGCAGTCTGGCGGATGCAGAGGCTCTGATTGCCGAGCTAAGGTCGAACCGGGAGCGTCGCCGGGCTGCGGGGCGCACGTGAGCCTTCTCGGCCAAACCCTGGAGGCGATCAAGGACGCGATGAAACTGGCCGACGATGTGCGGCGTGCCAGCGAGGTGCTTAAGGAATTGACTCAGGAAATGCGCGACCACGACCGGCGGATCACCCGTCTCGAGGCGCAGTGGGACACCGCCGCGCTCCTGTCGCGAAAGCGGCTGGAATGAAATTAGGCCGGCCCCATCCATTTAAATTAGGTCTGGAACTTATCGGTTCTTCTCTTCGTATCTTTGATTGCTAACGGATTTAGGTGAGGTCCGTCCAAATTTACAGACGGAGATAAGCTATGAAAACCACACAGGGTTGGGCTTGGCTGGCGGCGGGAGTTGTGGCGCTGGGATTGAACGGCTTTTATCACGATGGCGGCCTGGAACTGGCGCACCGCGTGGCGGACCGGATTTCTAACCGGTCACAGGCGGTTATGGTCCTGGCATCGGATCGGGCCGATGATTTGCTGGCGAAAGTGGAGATGGTTTCGGCGCGCGGGGAAACGCAGTCGTGCCGTCTGGCGAGCGCTGCGGCACACTTGCAGGCTCAGGTTGACCGGACGCAGGCGAGGCTTGTGAGGATAAGCAATGCCCGGACTGCCGAAGGGGTCGCGCGCATCGACGCAATGTCTGCCCGGCAAGAAGAGCAAATGGCTCGACTGGAAGAGAACCGTGCGCGGATCGAGGCGCAGGCGGCGCGCTTCCGCTTTGCGGCGTTCAATCCGGCGATGGTCAGGGTTCCTAAAGTTTCGGTCGTTTGTCCCCGGATGCGCGTCCTCGTTCCACAGCCCAATATTAATGTTTCGGTGCCGTCGATTCGAATGAGCACGGGCGGCACAGGGCCAATCTAAATTTTGGCCAATCCAGATTTCTGTCTCTCCTTAAGGTTGCGGGCACTGCGAAGGCGCTGTGCCCGTTTTGTTTTTTGCGGCGACTTTGGTTAGGACCAAAGGCTTCCTGCGATCAATGATTTCCAATTCGATTCCTGCCTGTGCAAAAGATTAATTTTTCATCTACCTCCATTTGAAAAATGCGGCTATAGTGAAAAGGCTCAAGCGATTCCTCTCGACAACTGACCTGAACGGATGGGGCGAAAAAGTGGTTCCACCATCGTGCAGGAAGAGTTGTACCCACCCAGCGCTCAACATGCGCGCGAGGAGCTAGACGACGCGCGCCTGATGGATCTGGATGTGGAGGAGGAATCTCCTTTTCTGCGCGGGCAAAAGCGCGTCTCCGCCCGCCGCAGTTCGATTCCGAAAAAAACGGTGAATCATCTGTTGTGGGTTGCCATAGCAGTGATGATTTTGTGCTGCGCAGGACTGCTGATGGCGGGGCTTTACCGTTATGGCGAAAAGTCGTGGCGCTTCCGCGTGGATTCGAGCGACGACATTGAAATCACGGGCACGGAAAATGTGACCAAGGCGCAGATCATGGAAGTGATGGGCGCCGACATCGGGAGAAATATTTTCTTTATCCCGCTGGCGCAGCAGAAAACACAACTGGAACAGATTCCGTGGGTGGAAGCGGCCAGCGTGATGCGCTTTGTGCCGAACCAACTGAAAGTCGAAATTCAGGAACGCACGCCTGTGGCATTCGCGCGCGTGGGCCCACGCATTTCCCTGATTGACGCTGGCGGCACTTTGATGGAGTTGCCGCCGAAGCATAAGTATTCGTTCCCCGTGATTCTGGGAATGAATCCGGGAGAACCGCTTTCGACTCGCGCCCCGCGCATGCATGTTTATGACGAACTGGTTCGCGGTCTGGATTCGGAAGGCGCGCATTACTCCCAGGATTTGAGCGAGGTCGATCTCATGGATCTGGAAGACGTGAAGGTGCGGGTAAACGATCCGGCGGGCGATGTGCTGGTGCATCTGGGGTCGGCGGACTATTTGAATCGCTACAAGATTTATGTAGGACACGTGAAGGAGTGGCGGCAGCAATTTCCGCAACTCGAATCGGTGGACCTGCGCTATGACAACCAGATCGTCGTGAATCCTGACATGCAGACCCAAACTCCGGCACGGCGGGGGGCGCTGACTCCTGCGGCGGTTAAGGCGGCGCGGGCGGCGGGCGTACAAGCGGCGGCGCTAGTTACTCCCGTGGGGGCCGCGAATCGTGCTTTGCCTAAGCCGGTCTTTGAGATTGCGCCCAGCAGACTCCACCCGCAGGATACAGGACCCGATCCCAAGAAACCGGCGGCAAAAAAGGGGACATTGAAAACAGAAAAGCGGAAGAGTGCGCACGCGAACGCTTCGAAGTGGAAGCCGCGGCCAGCGGCAAAGAAGCCCGAAGCTGCAGTGCATCTTCGCGTTCGCCGGAAGGCGCAAAAGCAAGAACGCCACCGCGGTCCAGGGTGAATGGAGGCCAATCTTCGGCAAGCGCCACCGGACCGAAGCCAAGCCCGGCGATTGCGAAGCAACAGGGAAGCCCGAACTAGCGGAAACGAGTTTATGAGAGTTGAGAAATTTACAACGGGAAATTCATAACGATGGCGAACCAGCAAGGGAGCTTTCTTACGGCAATCGATGTGGGCAGCGCCAAGACGTGCGCGCTGATAGCGGAGGTCACCGAGCATGGCCTGCGCTATCGGGGACACGGCATGGCCGAGTCGCGCGGTTCGCGAAAGGGCGTGATCGTGGAACTCGATAAGGCCGTAGCCACAATCCAAAAAGCGGTCGAAGCCGCGGAAGACATTGCGGGTGCTGCGGTGGAACATGCGATTGTCGGCATTGGAGGAGCGCATGTGCGCGGAGTCAACAGCCACGGCGGCATCAGCCTGGGCAACCGTCCGCGGGAGATTGGGCGGGACGAAATCAAGCAGGCGGTGGAGAAGGCGCGCGGTATTCCGCTGCCCGCGGATCGCGAGATTCTGCATTTGCTGCCGCAGGAATTTATTTTGGACGATCAGGCAGGAGTTCACGATCCCTTGGGCATGATGGCAGCGCGGCTCGAGGTTCACGTCCACATGGTCACGGCGGCGACGAGCGCCATACAGAACGTGATTACGGCGGTCAACAAAGCGGGCGTACATGTGGACGACACGGTGTTTGAGCCGCTGGCGGCGGCCGATGCAGTCTTGCGGGCCGACGAGCGGGAGCTTGGCGTCTGCCTGGCCGATATTGGCGCCGGCTCGACGGAATTGATCGTGTTTGCGCAGGGCGCAGTAGCCTATACGGGAGTCATTCCGATTGGCGGCGATCACTTTACCAGCGATCTGTCGGTGGGGATGTGCACGCCCCTGGCGGAGGCGGAAAAAATCAAGCGCGCGTACGGCAGCGCGATCGTGACGCTGATTCCAGAGGGGAATGAAGTCGAGGTGCCGTCGGTGGGCGACCGGCCGTCGCGCCTGCTGCCACAGAGACTAGTTGCCGAAATCTTGGAACCGCGCGCGCGTGAACTGTTCGAGATGATGCGCGAAAATCTGCGCCACAGTGGAATGTTCGACGTGTGCGTCGCGGGAATCGTGTTGAGCGGAGGAGCGTCGCGGCTGCCGGGAATTTTCGATGTTGCGGAATCCGTGTTGCGGCGTGCGGTGCGGCTGTCGTGGCCTGCGCCGTTAGCGAAGATGCCCGCGACATTAGCCGAGCCGGAATACGCGACGGTGCTGGGAATGGTGAATTACGGGCAGAGAGCGAGAGTTGCAAGAGGATTACAGGAAGACCGATGGGGATCGAGATTGAAGGCGCTACTGGTGGGAAAAGGAGCGTAAAGGCAGTGGCCAGTGTTCAGTGGCCAGTGGTCAGTAAAACCGGATTTTACTGGCTACTGATCACTGGGCACGACCACTGAATTCAAATCAGGTGGACATATGAAAAACGATTCGAAGATTCGCATCAGCTTTAATGAAGAGCCGCGCAACGATGCCAAGATCAAGGTCATCGGTGTGGGCGGAGGCGGCGGCAACGCGGTCAACCGCATGATCGACGCCGGGGTCGACGGCATTGAGTTCGTCGTCGCCAACACCGACTTGCAGGCACTGCGCATGTCGCACGCGCCGGTGAAGTTGCAACTGGGCGTGAAGCTGACCAACGGCCTGGGTGCGGGCGCGAATCCGGAAGTCGGGCGCAAGGCGGCGCTTGAAGACTCCGACAAGATCATCGAAGCGCTCGAAGGCGCGGACATGGTTTTTGTGACCACGGGCCTAGGCGGTGGAACTGGAACCGGCGCGGCGCCGATCATCGCTTCGCTGGCCAGCGAGATGGGCGCGCTCACCGTGGCCGTCGTGACCAAGCCGTTTTCGTTTGAAGGCAAACGGCGCATGGCGCAGGCCGAGCGCGGCATCGCCGAGCTGATGGAGTCGGTCGATACGACCATTGTGATTCCTAACGAGAAGCTTTTGGCGGTCGCTGAAGATGCCGGCTTCTTCGAGTCGTTTCGTATTGCGGACGACATTCTGCGGCAAGGCGTGCAGGGAATTTCCGACATCATTACGATTCCCGGCATCATCAACCGTGATTTCGCCGACGTGAAGACCATCATGGCGCGTATGGGTTATGCGGTCATGGGCACGGCCACAGCCAGCGGGCCGAAGCGGACGATTGAGGCTGCGCAGAAAGCGATTGCATCGCCGCTGCTGGAAGCCGGGGCGATCGATGGAGCGCGCGGCATCCTGATCAACATCACCGGATCGGCTTCGCTCAAGCTGGCGGAAGTGCAGCAGGCCTGCTCGATTATCCAGACCGCATCGCATGAAGACGCCAACATCATCTTTGGCGCAGTCCTCGACGAGAAGATGAAGGATGCGGTGAAGATCACGGTCATTGCTACAGGATTCAAAGACGGAGGCGTGTCACGCCAACACCGGCAGGAGATTCGCAACACGTTCGCGTCGGCGCACGATCGCGCGATGGAATTTCCCGAGACAGAGGACGATCGGCGTTCCGAGTCGCGTCGGATGCCCGACATGCTGATGTCGGAACCATTCATCCCCGATTCAACGGAGACGACTTCGAGTACGGCTCCGGAGGAACGCCCCTTCGTCGCCGATGCATCGATGAGTGTTTCCGCAAACGGACGGGAATCCATCTCGCTGGATTCCATGCGCAACGCCATGGTTTCCAATATGGCTTCCAATTTTGAGCAGGATGACCTTGATCTTCCGGCATTCCTGAGGCGGCGCGGCGAAGTGATGTAAGCAGTTGGGATTGTTGAGGACGAATCCGAAGCCTTTGCCTGAGGGCGGTTTGGCCGAGGGAGGGTATCTATTTGGGTAACCAGCGGCCGTTACCGAAGGTGTGGGTACTCATGGTAACTAATGCTATGTCCTTGATTCAAAATGGCTTAAGCAAAAAATAATGTTTCAAAAAATCTAAACTTTGTTATTGCGGCAAGTATTCAAGCCCCGTATTATTTGACAGTCGAGTAGTCCACGCGAATCGCGCCAGTTCTGGCGTTGATTCCGGGTTTCAGCGAGCTGCTGCAAGCGGCTGCTTTTTCGAGCCGATCTGGCCCAAGTAGTCGGGATTTTGGGGGAAACAAGCAGGATGTCCAAGCAGGGAGTGCGCGCTTTCCGTCTGATTCTTACCTTTCTTGCCAGTCTGGCTCTGGTCCAGTTGAGCTTTGCTGCGCACGTAAATACTCACGCGCTCAATTCGAGTAAGTCGAAGTCCCAAAAGATCAGCGAGAGCCAGCGTACGCGGCGCCGTCTGCATCATCTGGCGCGCAGCCGCGGCAGCGCTGTCACGCGGGCTTCGGTGCACGCTTCCCCGGTGCATTCTTCCTCGATTCCCTCTTCTTCGTTCCACGGTTCCACGATTCACGGACGCCGGCATCATTACTACGAGCGCTTCTCCATGAGTTCATTTGCCGATTCGCTCACGGAAGGCGATGTCACTGCGGGAGAAGATCCGGTCGTGCGCCAGGCGGCGATCGATGCTCTCGGCAATATGAACGGGACGGTCGTCGCGATTCAGCCGACCAGCGGCCGGGTCCTGGCTATGGTAAACCAGAAGCTGGCGTTATCGAGCGGGGCGCAACCCTGCTCGACCATCAAGCTTTCGGTCGCGTTGGCGGCACTAAGCGAGGGATTGATTTCCAAGGACACTCCGGTTCGGCTTGGCGGCAGCTATCGAATGAATCTGACGCAGGCCCTGGCCCATTCCAACAATGCGTATTTCGAAGCGTTGGGCCGGCAGTTGGGTTTTGAGAAGGTTGCCTACTACGCCCATGAGTATGGGCTAGGCGAAATGGCGGGCTACGACATTGCCGGCGAACACGCTGGTATCTACCCCGAAGAAGTAATTCCGGCCAAGCTGGGCGGCGTAGGCAAGATGTGCTCGTTCGGCGAAGGTGTTTCCATGACGCCGCTGGAATTGGGCGCGATGGTCACTGCAATCGCCAATGGCGGGACTCTGTATTACCTGCAACATCCGACGAATCCCCAGGAGGTCGCCGATTTCCAGCCCCGCGTCAAGCGCATGCTGGATATTGCTCCGCTGATCCCAGAAATTTCCGACGGCATGGCGGGCGCGGTGCAGTACGGAACTGCGCGAAGCTTGCGCCTGAATTTCAACGAAGAAGAAATTCTGGGCAAGACTGGAACCTGCTCTCGCGCTGGTACGCGATTTGGATGGTTTGCTTCTTACGCCAACACCAGCGTCGGGCGCATCGTAGTAGTGGTATTCCTGCAAGGCGGTCGGCCGACGTTTGGTCCTAAGGCGGCCGAAATTGCCGGGCGCATGTATCGCAACATGTACGACCACAACTTCTTTATTGCCGGACCCATGGTTCCATCGGACTCCGCGGCAGTGAAAGAACAGTAGAACCCGCTCGTCAGTCAGATCGCGCAAGCGCAGATTGCCTTCGCAGCCCGCCAACGCTGGTCTTTGTCTTTATCGAACACCCGTTCATCGGGCCGTTTCTACACACCTATCGTTCCGCCTCGATATAAAGGCAGTGTCTTGCAGCGTTCCCGTATGTTCTGAACCTGCTCCTGACTGAGGCCGAGAAACTCAAAGCCACAAAGCCGGCCCACGCTTCGCCGCACGATTGCCGCGGCTTTACCGCCTCCGACCGGAGCCAGTTCCAGTTGCTGTCCCACACGGAATTCGGCTCCCACCAGGGCGGACAGCCCGTTTTCGCTGATCTCCATGGTTATCGCCGGCACGGGTTCTGTGCCTGCCCCGTGAACCGTGATCGGCGTGCTGAAGCGATATCTCGGGCGGCTTCTTCGGTCGGCAAGGGACGGTCTTGGGGAGCTATCTTGGCATTCGCGCAAATCAACAGCGGTCGGCGTGAGGCTCTCAGCCATTCATTCCCCATCGGCAAGAGCGTGATTCTCTTGAGGCTCGGTCGGATTAAGCAGGCGCCGCTGCGTCGCCGAGGAAAGTAAGAGATTTCTTACAAAGTGATTCTTTGCTTACTGCCGATAGTCACAGATGTAGCCACGTGCCTCACAAGCTGATAAAGAAACGCGGGACAAGAAAAGCTATTTAAAAAATATGAGCGGTACTTACGATTCCCGGCTGGTTGCACTCGCCATCGTTGTCATTTTGGTCTCCGCGTATATTGGGCTCGACTTGACTGGCAGGGCGGCCGCGGTCGGGCAATGGGCAAGGATGTTCTGGACAGCCTTGCACAAAGGCCTCAATATGGCGCGGGAGCGCGAGTTGTATTTCCAGACAATGGCGGAAGCGGTTCCGGAGATCATCTGGACCGCTGAACCCGACGGTGCGGACGACTACTTCAACCAGAAATGTTTCGACTACACGGGCATGACGCTCGATCAGATGCGGGGCTCAGGGTGGAGAGAAATCGTCCATCCCGACGATCTGGACGAAGTTTTTTCAAAGTGGCAAAACGCCCTACGCACCGGCGAGGCGTACGACGTTGAGTATCGCCTGCGGGGAAAAGACGGAAACTACCGCTGGTTCTTGTGCCGCGCCAATCCCATCCGGAATGCGAAGCAGGAGATCGTCAAGTGGTTCGGATCTTGTACCGACATAGAAAGTCAAAAGCAAAATCAGCAGATTCTGGAACAGCAGATTCTGGAACGAACGATTCAATTGGCGGACATGAACACGCGGTTGCAGGAGGAAATGATCGAGAAAGACTGTGCCCGCAAAGAGCATGACCTGCAACACGAACGGATGATGGCGGAGCTCAAGGAACGCTCGGAGCGGGCGACCATGCTGGCCAAGATGGGGGAACTGCTGCAAAGTTGCGTCAGCCGCGACGAAGTGTTCGCTGCCGCTCTTGGCTTTGCGCCTAAGATATTTCCTTCCCCCGGGGCTGTGGCGCTGTTCAATGCCTCTCGGAGCCTGGTCGAAGTCATTGGCTCGTGGACCGGCTGCCGACTTCCGACCACGGATTTCGAGCCCGCCGATTGCTGGGCGTTAAGAACCGGGCGCCCGCATCTGGTGATCGCAGGAGATCCAACAGCGCGCTGCCAGCATGCCGGCGGTGTCGGCAATACCTACCTTTGCATTCCGATTCTGGCTCAGGGGGAAGCACTGGGCATTCTCCATTTTCAGACGACAGACGCGGCGCCCTCCATCGGCGAGTCTGAACTCTCCTTCAAGAACACATTCGCCGGCCAACTCGGCTTGTCCATCGCAAACATAAGACTCCGGGAGGCGTTGCGCACGCAATCGGTGAAAGATCCGCTGACCGGTCTTTACAATCGCCGGTATCTGGAAGAGACGTTGCAGCGTGAGATCCGGCGGGCGATGCGGGCTAAGCAGTCGCTGGGAGTCCTGATCCTCGATCTGGACTATTTCAAGAAGTTTAACGACACCTACGGCCACGAGGCCGGCGACGCCGTATTACGCGAGGCGGGCGGATTCTTCGCCAGGAGCATCCGCGTGGAAGATACCGTCTGCCGCTTCGGTGGCGAGGAATTTGTCATCATCCTTCCCACCGCCAGTGTGGAAGCCGCGAGTGCGCGCGCAGAATGCATTCGCTCGAAACTGCGGGAGATGACCGTCCATCATCAGGGACAATCGTTGGGGATGATTACTGTGTCCGTAGGCGCGGCAGCATTCCCAAGACACGGGTCTTCTCCCAAAGAGCTCCTGGCGGCCGCCGACGCGGCTCTCTATGAAGCGAAGAAACGTGGGCGGGATCGAGTGGAGAAAGCCTGTGATCCCCCTATAACCGTTGAAGCGGATGCAGGAGCGCTTGGCGCCGAGAACCGGCAGAGCCTAGAAGCGGCCGAAGGCGCAATCGCTTGATGCGCTCTTTAGCTCCCTAGGATTTGGCGTTCTGCGCGGGTGCAACTGGAGTTGCGCTAGTGACTTGATGAGCCCACCGCATGGCTTCGTTGTACGTTTTGTTGATGAAGAACAGGGAAAGATCGAGTTGCTTGCCGAGTTTGGTCACCGCTTCCCATTCACCTGCCTCACGTTTGATCATAAGATCGTAAATGGGAGATAGCGCCGTCTTGCCCCCGGTCTTGCCGCACAGAAGCTGCTCTTTGGTTTCGGGACTCAACGGAATTTCCTCGATGACGACTCCTATGGGCAATTCGAGAATCGCATCCATAAGCGAAACGATGCCCATGAGAAAGAGGTCCGATTCGACATGTTTCACTTTGGGAGCAAGGAGTTCGCAAAAGCGGGCACGCACCAAGGATGCCAGAATCAGGTCGGAGGATTTTTCCTGTCCCAGGGCCAGGGTCGTGGCCATACGTATCCAGCGTGCAAGTTCACGCTCTCCGAGCACGCTCAGCGCATGCCGAACAGACTTGACGGGCGACGATAACCCCATCAGCGGGGAATTCAGATAACGCAGCAGCCGGTAGCACAACGGCGGGTCGCGTTTGATGAGATCTTCGATTTCCGCAAAATCAATTTCGTCCCCGGACACGGCTTGCAGAAGCCGCAGGCGCGACAGTTGATTAGCGGGAATCTGCCGGGCGCGCAACATTTCCGGTTCGCGAAAGAAATAGCCCTGGAAAAGAGTAAAGCGGTTCTTCAAAGCGGTAATGTGCTGCAGGCGGGTCTCGACTCTCTGCGCCAGCATGAGGCATTTTTCGCTGGCATATTGCGCGACGAGTCCCGCCGCCTGCTCGGAAGGGATTTTTTTGATGTCGATTTTAATGAAGTCTGCGTACGGGACCAGGGCTTCCCTCGGATCGCCGGGTTCGAAATTATCCAGGGCGATCCTGTAGCCGTGTTTCTTCAGCTTTTGGCAGGCGTCCACGATATTTTCTTCCGCCGCAACCGTCTCCTGAATCTCCACCACTACCTTGGCGGAAGGTAACAGCGTCAAGCATTCGCTCAACAGCATCTGGCTGGTGCAGTTGATAAATGCGTTGTGCCCATCGCACAGCATTTCGAACCCCATCACAGTCAGCGCATCGATCATGGCTGCAGTTGTGTCGTTGCCATCGGCGCTGGAGCGAGGTTCGTCCGTGCTCATGCCGAAAAACAACTCATAGCCAAGCACGGTTTCTTCTTTCGTCAAGATGGGTAACCGGGAGATGCAAGGAGCGGATTTCTGCGCCGCAGCCGCCTGCGAGTGAGTATTCATAGGGCCTCATTGCTTCATCGGCAAGCGGAAGGCTGACTTTAGGCGCGCGGGATTGCGATTGTTGACCAGCATTGTCGCGATAAAGCAAAACGCCCATCCGCTAGGCTGGGCGTTGCTATCCAGAATCCGAACTGTCAGATGTTACATTCTTATCTCCGCTGGCCGGGACCTTTGCTTTCGTCGCTGGCGATGACGCCATCTTTGATGTGAATCACGCGGTGCGCGTATTCGGCGATGTCGCCCTCGTGCGTGACCAGAACTATGGTATTGCCCTCGCTCTGGAGGCGGTCAAACAGGGCCATGATCTCGGTGCCGGTCTGCGAGTCGAGATTGCCTGTGGGTTCGTCCGCCAGAATAATTGACGGGTTGTTAACCAGGGCCCGGGCGATGGCTACACGCTGGCGCTGGCCGCCGGAAAGTTCATTGGGCTTGTGCGTCATGCGCGATTCCATGCCCACGGCGGCGAGCGCACTCTTGGCGCGTTCCATGCGTTCGTTGGTGGGCATGCCGGCGTAAATCAGAGGAAGCTCAACATTGTGCAGAGCGGTGGCGCGAGCCAGAAGGTTGAAAGTCTGAAAGACGAATCCAATTTCTTTGTTGCGTATGCGAGCCAGTTCGTCGTCGTCCAGTTCGCTGACCAACTGGCTGTTCAGCCAATAGTTTCCTTTGCTGGGAGAATCGAGGCAGCCGATCAGATTCATCAAAGTTGATTTTCCCGAACCTGAGGGACCCATAATGGCGACGTACTCGTTGCGTTGAATGCGCAAGTTGACGCCGCGCAACGCATGCACCTGCTGCTCGGAGCCCATGTCGTAGGTCTTCCACAAATCCTCGGCCGCGATCATGCATGATTGCGGGGGCGCCAGTGTCGCCGGATTAGGTAATGTCGAATTGGGCATGCTGATGATTTCGGCGGTTGCCATGTTTTTCTCCTGATCTCTCTGCTGGTCCAGGGCCACTGACCTCTCCTAGTTGTGAGATGCTCTTCTTCTCCGATGCTGCTTCAACCGGCGCAAGCTATACACCGCTGCGGCACTGGACCACTTTCCTTGGACGCGCCAGCCCGGTGAACGTTTAGCTCGATTCTGTGTCTTCCTTCTTAGGCGCTGAATTATCGATCTTTACGCCGCTGCCGGGGCGAAGCGTACGCAAGACCTTGTAACTCCCTGTGATGACTTCGTCGCCTTCTTTCAAGCCGTTCACAATCTCGATATCTGTCGTGCCGGTGATGCCGGTAGTGACAGGAACGAATTCAGCCTTGTGATTGCGGATCACAAAAACGCCCTGGAGATCCTCCTCTTTATCTTTCTTCGATGACTTCAGCGCGGCTTCTTTCGGCGCCGGCGCTGCTGCGTGAACCGATCCCGGAGTCGAATCCTGCCGCTCCACTTGCTCCTTGGTGCGAATGGTGAGCGCTTGAATCGGTATCGAAAGAGCACTGCTTCGAGTTGCGGTCGTGATCTTGGCCGTCGTCGAAAGCCCGGGACGCAAGTCCGGCGGAGCGTCCTGAAGAGTGACTACCACCTTAAAGTCTTTGGCCTCTTCGCTGGCTGTTGCCGATTGTGAAGTGGATACACCGCTGGAGCGCACAATGGCGTTGTCGCCAATCTCGGAGACGGTCCCGTGAAACGTCTTCTTGGGAATGGCATCAATGGCAATTTCAGCGGACTGGCCCAAACGCACATTTACGATATCGGTTTCATCGACTTTGACTTCAGCGGTAATCACCGACATGTCAGCCAGAGTCATCAGGGTGCTTCCCTGAGCGTTTTGGATTCCGATCACAACGGTTTCGCCTTCGCGCACCGGCAAATTCGTGATGACGCCGTCAAAGGGCGCGGGGTATGTAGTCTTCTGCAACAAGTCGGTGTAGTGGGTGAGTGTGGCTCGAGCCTGGGCGATGTGCCCATCGGCTGAGTCTTTTTGCGCTTTCGCCTGCGCTAGACGAGTCTGAGCCTGCACCAGTCCGGCGTCCGCGGTCGCCCAGGCATTCTGGCGGCTGTCGAAGTCTGACTTGGCGATCAAGCCGTCCTTGTAAAGGCTCTGAGCGCGATCCCAATCCAGCTTGTTGCGGTCATAATCGGCTTGCGCACGGCGCAGATCGGCTTCCGAAGTCTTGACCGCGGCGCTGGCGGCCAATGCATCGGTCTGAGCGGCTTGCAGCGAGGCCTCGTTCGAATGCACATCCGCCGAAGGTTGGACGTTTTCCAGTTGCGCCAGCATCTGTCCCTTCTTTACGTGATCGCCTTCCTTCACGAACAAGTGCGTGATCTTACCGAAAGCGTTCGCGCCGATATTCACGTAGGTCTTCGGCTTAATTTCGCCCGAGGCGCTTACCACCGTGGCCAGATCTTGCCGCTGCACTTTTCCCGTCTGCACCGTAACCACGTTCTTGCCACTTTGGTGCACGGTGAAGCCAACGATCATCGCCACCAGGACAACCGCGCCCACAGCAATCGCCACTTTTTTCCAAAGCTTCATCGTTTCCGTCACTCCCAGAAAATCAGCGTTGTCTCTATTCGCCAGTTCCTAATCTACGGTGGCGAAAGTCTCTTGCCGGCGCAAACCTGACGATTTCCTGCCTTACCCTGCCAGTGACGGACACACACTCACTGTTACGCGCATCCTTGCGAGAAAGTTCCCGATCACCGAAACAGGATTTGGCCGCACGCCCGTGACAGGCAGAAACCCATCTGAATCTAACATTATAGCGTGCGTCGCGAATCGGTGATGAGAGGCTTTGTGGCCAGTTTCAACTGCGCAAGATATTCGCAAGCGCTTTTAACCACACAACGAGGCAAAGGCAAAGAAATCGACCGCGGGCAACTCCGTATCCAACCACAGGTTCTAACAGAACGGGTCGCGCTTAAACCTTGCTTTCGTATACACAAGAGCCTAAAATACTAGCACTAAGGTATCGCGTAGCAGGAGTCCCCCTCATGTCCCGGGCAGGTTCGAGTCCAAAATTCTTTCTTGTTCTGCTGATTGCCGCCGCGCTGGCTGGCTCGTCGGCTTCCGCGCAGGATCCTAAGCCCGCAGACACCGCCGCAGGGGCCGCTCCCGCTGCCGATAACCCACCGCAAGACCAAGCAATCGATCCTCTGAAGAAGCCCCTTTCCGACAAGCAGAAAAAGAAGAATGAGAAAGCTCTAAAGCAGGAATTGCGCGGCCCTTACAAGAAATGGCTGGATGAGGACGTTGTCTGGATCATTACCGATGAAGAGCGGCAGGCGTTCAAGCAGCTCTCCAACGACGAAGAGCGCGACCAGTTCATCGAAGCTTTCTGGCAGCGTCGCGACCCCACTCCTGATACCGAAGAGAACGAATACAAGGAAGAGCACTACCAGCGCATCGCGTATGCGAACGAGCACTTCGCCGCCGGCATCCCGGGCTGGAAGAGCGACCGCGGCCGCATTTACATCATGTACGGCAAGCCGGATGAGATCGACTCGCATCCTTCCGGCGGTACGTATGAGAGGCCCATTGAAGAAGGCGGAGGCGAGACCTCGACCTACCCATTTGAAGACTGGCGTTATCGCTACCTCGAAGGCATCGGACAGGAAATTATCATCGAGTTCGTAGACACGTGCATGTGCGGCGACTTCCACATGACGCTGGACCGCTCGGAAAAAGACGCATTGCTCTATACGCCGAATGCGGGCCTGACGATGTACGAGCAGATGGGAATGTCCAACAAGGCCCAGAGGTTCACGGGCGGCGGATTGGAGCGATTGGGACTTGGTCCGGACAGTGCGAGCCAGGCCAGCAAGGAATTTGACCGGCTGGAGCAGTTTTCCAAGTTGCAGGCTCCCCCTCCGGTGAAGTTCAAAGATCTGGAAGAGATCGTTAATTCCAAGATCATTCTGAACCCAATGCCGTTCGATGTGCGCTCCGATTTCGTGAAGGTGACCAGCGACACCGTTCTCGTCCCCGTGACAATTCAGATGAGGAACCGCGACATCACGTTCGTGAATAAAGACGGTATTCAGCGTGGAACAGCGAACATCTTCATCCGCATCAGCACCTTGACGGGCAAGATCGTGCAGACGCATGAGGATACGGTACAGGTCGACGTTCCAGCGGAGTTGCTGCCGAAGACCGCGGAGAATGCCTCGGTCTACTGGAAGGCTTTCCCGCTGCGACCCGGCCGCTACAAGTTTGAAATTGCCGTGAAAGATGTGAATGGCGATCGCAAGGGGTTGTGGACCCGGGGAATCGTGGTTCCGGATTTCTCAGACGACAAGCTCGCCAATTCCACTCTGATCGTTGCCGATCAAATGGAACCGGTTCCGACAAAGGCCATCGGCACGGGAAGCTTTGTGATAGGCGCCATGAAGATCCGGCCGCGGGTGGGAGCGGCGAATGGCAAACCGGCCGTTTTCAAGAAAGATCACGATCCCAAACTGAATTTCTGGATGCAGGTATACAATCTCGGCGTGGACGAGAAGACGCACAAGCCTTCCGCCACATTCGAATACAACATCACCAACGTTGCTACGAATAAATCCGTGATCCAAAAAACGGAGTCCACGGACCAGATGACTAACGCGGGCGATCAGGTGACGCTGCAAAAATCGATAGTTTCGGCGAATCTGCAGCCTGGCGTCTATAAGATCGAAATCAAGATTAACGACAACATCTCCAAGCAGACGATTGATCCGTCCGCGATGTTTGCAGTAGAGTAGCGGCCTGCTTGTTTCCCCCGGGGGTGGGTGAATTGATGCTGCGCAAGCTCGGTACTTGGGCAGTCATTTTCGGATTGTCGCTTCCGCTGTGGGCGGCGGATGGCACCGGAGTTATCTCCGGACGCGTGAGCAGCGCCTCGGGTGAGCCGCAAATGGGCGCGGTCGTGGAAGTTCTCGGCGCCGCAAATCGCACCCTGACTGTATTTACCGACGAAGCCGGCATCTACTCTGCAACCGGGCTTTTGCCCGGCCTTTATTCCATTAAAGTTTCAGCTCCCTCTTTCCTGCCCGCATTGCGCGAGCGGATTGGACTTCGCCCCGGAAGCCATCTGAGCGTGAACCTCACGCTGAACACGCTGCTGGGTGCGATTCAGTTGGGGCCTTTGCGTTCCGTGCCGGATGGTGACGACTGGAAATGGACGCTGCGCTCGGTAGCGAATCGCCCGGCCCTGCGGGTCTTCGACGATCCCATTGTCGCAGCGGAGAAGCAGGATCATCAGACCAGCGGTACTTTGTCGTTTCTGGCCGGGTCGGCAGCCGAGGGTTATGGCAGCGGTTCGGACATGAGTACCGGCTTCACCATCGAGCGCTCGATCTTTGCCGCAAGCCATGTAGGGCTCAGCGGCAACATGGGATACGGGGAAGGTATGCCAGCCGCGGTTTTGCGCGGCACATATTCGCATAGCCTCCCGAACGGTTCGAATCCCTCCGTAGCTTTGACGGTGCGGCGCTTCGCGCCTTCCGATCCCAACCTGCATAACGCGGCCTTGCAGGCGGCATCGCTTTCCGCGGGCGATGATCTTTCGGTCGGCGACGTACTTGAGCTTAAGTTCGGCAGCGAACTGCAAACCGTCCAATTCCTCGGCCACGTCACCGCATTTCGTCCGTACGGCTCTGCGGATTTGCACCTTTCGCCCAACACCGTTCTTGAATACAGCTACGCCACGTCACGTCCCGATGATCGAACTGCGAAGGGCTTCGACTCCGCGCCGGCGGACCTGAGTGAAGCCGACCCCCGAGTAAGCCTGCTGGGATTCTCGCCCAAGGTCGAGCGCGCTCATCATCAGGAAGTGAGCTTGTCGCGCCGCATTGGCAAGAACAACATTCAACTAGCGGCTTTTACCGATCGGGTTGGCGACACGGTGTTGACCGGAACCGGCGAAGTCAGTGCAGCGGGCGGATTTTTGTTGCCGGACGTCTACTCCGGGACGTTCAGCTATACAGGCAATAATTTAGACACCAAGGGTCTGAGAGTTGTGCTGGAGCATAAGTTCTCTTCCGACCTGGCCGCTACGTTGGATTACGCCTACGGTGGTGCTTTGGAGCTTTCTCAACCCGGCGTTGCTCTGCAAAATGCGGCGCAATGGATTAGTACGGAACAGCATCACGCCCTGGCCGCGAAGTTGAGCGGCACCGCACCACGTACTCATACTCGCTGGATTGCTTCTTACCGTTGGCTCAATGGACCCGCTCTGACGCCCGTAGACATGTTCAACTCTTCCCCCGGCCAGAGTGACGCGTTCCTTAATCTATTCATCCGCCAACCCGTTCCCTGTATGGGATTTCTGCCCGGCCATATGGAAGCGATCATCGACGTGCGCAATCTGCTGGCTCAGGGTTACGTGCCGGTCCTGGGTTTGGACGGTCAAACCGTCTATCTGGTTCAAGCAGCGCGCTCCGTGCGCGGCGGAGTGGCGTTCACGTTCTAAGGTGCGAGCTCGCTCACGCGTCTAGGACCTTTCTCTTCTCCATCGCAAAAATCAAATTGAAAGTTACGAAAGTGCCTGTGCCAGAATCCGCGCTGGACGCGCTATTTGCAAAATCTATCCTTCCCATCAAGAACTCCTTGGTTGACTGTGGGGATGCGGATTCGATAAGGTCGGATTGCCTGTGCGGGAAGTATTTTGGCTGCAACTTATTCCTGCGTAAGACATTGCGCCCAGTTTTGGTTGTGAATGCTGGCCAATCGTCCAGGGCAGAATTTTCATTCCGAACTCAATAGACATTTTGAAGGAGAAAGTCATGAGAGTGCGCATCATTGTGGCATTTGTGCTTTTGGCGGCGGTCAGTCTTTCGGCACAAACGTTCCGCGGAACCATCCTGGGCACAGTCACGGACGCTTCCGGAGCGGTCGTGGCCGGGGCCAAAGTGACGGTGAAGAACCTTGGCACAGGATTGGAGCGCACTACTGACACCAGCGCCGACGGCAGCTATGCGCTGCCGGAGTTGCCCATCGGCACCTACACCGTGACCGTAACACAAGCCGGTTTCCGGACCTCTGTGACAACGGGCGTCACGGTGGACGTGGCAACCGAACGCCGGGTGGATGCCGCGATGAAGACGGGCGAGGTGTCGGCCAAGGTGGAAGTTCAGGGCGATCTGTTGCCCCAGGTCGAAACCACTTCGGCTGAACTCGGTGGCACGTTGACTGCGGAGACCATTGAATCGCTCCCGGTCAATGGACGCGACTACCAGAAACTCATCTATCTGAATCCGGGCATTGCCGGCTCACCCGACCAGATTACAGATTCTCCCGGTTCCTATGGCGTGTTTTCGATGAATGGATCGCGCGGGCGGTCCAACAATTTCCTGCTCGATGGCACCGACATGAACGATGGCTTCCGAAACGATCCCGCTATCAATGAGGCTGGCGTATTCGGCGACCCGGCCACCATTCTGCCCCTTGACGCAGTAGCCGAGTTGAGAGTGCTGTCGAACTACGAAGCGGAATATGGACGAAACAGCGGCGCAGTCATCAACATTGTGACCAAAAGCGGTACCAACGCTTTTCATGGTGGTTTGCTGGAGTATTTCCGGACTGGCAAGCTGGGAGCTCGCAACTATTTCAACTTCGATCCCAATCCCAAGAGTCCCTTCAATAACAATCAATTTGGAGGCTCTCTGGGTGGGCCGATCGTAAAGGACAAGACTTTCTTTTACCTCGATTATGAAGGCCAGCGCGAAAACGGTGCGCAGGCCGGAACCACGTGCGTGCCCGATCCCGCGGTCATCGCTTCGACCGAGGCAAGCATTACAGGGAGCGGCGGAACTGTAAATCCGGTGATTACCGCGCTGCTGGCCCGCCATCCGTATCCGACGCCAAACATTGCCGGCGCATACAGCGACATAAATGGGTGTACCGACCCCGCCACCGGGACCCTCACCGACAATCTTTCCACGTCGACTGGTTTTTTCAACCGCGTCGACAGCGCAATCGCCAAGATCGATCACAGTTTTAATCCGAATAACATGATTGCTGGCCGTTACTACATCGGCGACAGCTCGCAAGCCTTTCCGTTCGCGCAGTTGGCCGGCGGCCTGTTGCCGGGATTCGACACTGTCACCCCGACCCGGGTGCAGATGATTTCGCTTTCCTATGTCAGGGTGGTCAATGCCAACCAGGTGAACGAAACTCGCCTGGGATGGAACCGGTTCGCGGAAGGATTTTTCGCACAGGACCAGAACTTCATTCCAAATTCCATTGGTATGGATACGGGTATTACCACCAACTATAACGGAGGACTTCCGTCGACTAATGTCGGCAGCTTCTCGCAGATCGGCGCCACCGACTCACTGGCGAAAAATCGTGTAGACGCCAACTGGCATTTCGTCGACAACTACTCGTGGAAGTCGGGAAAGCACGACGTGAAGTTCGGCTACGAATTCCGGCGCACTACTATCGCGCAGGTGTTCGATCACGATTTTCGGGGGACGCTGGGGTTTTCCAGCTTGACGACTTTCCTGGAGGGGATTCCCGACGGTGGCGGAAGCCAGGTACAGGGGGATACCGAGAGGCACACTTTTCAGAACAGCCATGGCCTGTTCGTTCAAGACAGCTTCCGCGCGACTTCCCGGTTGACGTTGAACTATGGAATGCGATGGGACTATTTTGGGGTAGCGGGTGCAAAGGGTGCGCCGTTCTATACGGTGGATTTCGCAAATGGCGGGAATAATGTGCCGACCGGACAGTTGTATGGCAAGGACTTGAACAACTTCGCTCCGCGCGTGGCTGCAGCTTATGACGTGACTGGCAAGGGAAAGACAGTAGTCCGCGCAGGGTGGGGTCTATTCTACGATGCGTTTGCCCAGGACATGTTCCTGGGGCACCTGCCCTGGAATTGCATATTCTGTCCCGGACCGGCTTATCCCGGGCTTGGCCCGAATGCGCTGGGCGAGGGTAGCGCCACCGGCAACGTGATCACAGCAGGAGTTCCAATCTACGGAGGGTTCGCTCCCGAGGGAGATTTCTTCTATTCCGATCCGCACCTGCGCACGCCATACGTCCAGAATTTCAATCTGAACTTTCAACAGCAGTTGGGCAGCAAGACCGTGCTGCAGGTCGGCTATGTTGGGTCGGTTGGCATCAAGTTGTTCCAGTTCCTCGATATTAACCAACCCGGCCAGGCAGGGATAACGGCTGCCGACCTCGGTTGCAATTGCATCAACAGCTATGGCGTTCCGCGCGCAGTGGCGCCGAATTTCTTCTACCTCAACGAGGAGAAATCGTCGGCCAACTCAAGTTATCATTCGCTGCAGGCAAGCCTTCGCACCAGCGGATGGCACGGTTTGACTTCTCAAGCCAATTTCGTTTGGTCGCATGCTATCGATGATGCCAGCGACTCCGAGGATTTTGAACCTAACGAATCGCAGCCCACCAACAGCACGAACCCGGCGGGAGACAGGGGAAATTCCAGCTATGACGTGCGTCGCCGTT
Source organism: Candidatus Sulfotelmatobacter sp. (assembly GCA_049584475.1). Taxonomy (GTDB): domain Bacteria; phylum Acidobacteriota; class Terriglobia; order Terriglobales; family Acidobacteriaceae; genus Sulfotelmatobacter. Next base: position 38,924 of record JBAUXX010000006.1, read on the forward strand.
TCACGTGGAACTTCGTGTACCAATTCCCCAAAGCGGGCGGGTCGATGCAGAAGTTGAAGAACGGCTGGGGCCTCGATGGCATCCTCAACCTGCAAGATGGTCAACCCTGGCATCTCAACTACGAGTTTGAAGGGGACTACTCCGGTTCGGGCGAGGGCTTTGATCGCCCTGACCAGATTGCTACTCCGCAATATAATCCCAGCAATCCGGCTCAGTACATAAACCTGTCGGCGTTCGCTGCGCCGTGCACGTTCGGAAACCCCAACGACGGCAGCGGAGACGAAACCAATTGTATTCCGGGTACGCGCCACTTCGGCAGCGAAGGACGCAACTCATTGCACGGCCCGACCTTCAAAGAATTCAACTTCTCCATTTTCAAGGACACATCAATCACGGAGCGGCTTAAGATGACGCTCCGGGCGGAGTTCTTTAACCTGCTGAATCACCCCAATTTCTCCAATCCGTTCCTGCCCAATTTTATTTCCGACATCGGAGCGCCAAACGCCACCAATAGTGCAAACGTGTTAACTGGCGGTTACACACCCAACAGCTACTTTCCGATCACCGCGACCGGAGACGTAGGCGTGGGAAATCCATTCCTCGGCGGCGGCGGTCCGCGTGGATTGCAGTTCGCAGCGATCTTCAAGTTCTAAAAGTTCTGCCGTCGCGGATTGCTCTTGCCCTCGCTGCAACGCAGCGAGGGCTTTGAGTTTTCGTCGAGGAAAAATCTCAGGGATCTTGCGAAGACGGCACAGAACGGCGCCAAAGGCGCGAACAATCTCTTGGCATGCGACTGTCGCAGACAAACCTCCCACGCGTCTTACGTCTTTGGTCACTACGTCCAACGATTACGAAGATGCTAACCTCTCTCCAGTAACTCCCCACAAAACTTTTGTTCGGAGATTTTAATGCGACGCCCCGTCCGCGCCTTTTTGACGACTTGTCTTTTAGCAGCCGGCCTTTCAGCGCCCCTTTACGCGCACCACCTGAAGAAAGCTGCCACGACTTATCTTCCGGTTACAACTTCTTCCCCCAAAGCGCGGGCTCTCTACGAAAAGGGCATGGCCGATTACGAGAATCTCTATCTTGAGCGCTGCAACGACGATTGGCGCGCAGCGGTAAAAGAAGATCCCAGCCTCGCCGTTGCCTGGGCTTGGATCGCTTTTAACAGCGAGAATCCTGCCGAAGTAAGCGCGGCTCGCGCCCGAGCAAACTCTCTCGCTCCCAAAACGACTGCCGGAGAGCAATTGATGGTGGGATGGATTGCCAAGGTGCAGGAAGGCGATTACATCGGCGGCATTTCCATGATGAACGACATGCTGGAAATGTATCCGCGGGACAAGCATCTGTTGTATCTCTCCGCCAACTGGCTCATGGGAGAAGACAGCACCGAGCATGCGAAGAAGCTGTTAGAGAAGGCGTTGGCGATCGACAAGAATTTTCCCGCGGCGCTGAACGACCTGGCGTATGTGGATGCGCGTAATCGCGAATTCACGCAGGCGTTCGCCGCCATGGATCGCTATGTTGCCATGCTGCCTCAGGAGCCGAATCCGCAGGATTCGTACGGCGAACTGAAACGGATGGCGGGCGACTTCGAAGGTTCCCTGCAGCACTACCGCGCGGCGCTGAAAATCGACCCTGATTTTGTGACCTCCCAGTTGGGATTGGGCGACACCTACGCCCTGATGGGAAGCCAGGAGCAAGCGCGAATCGAATATGACAAAGCGATCAATTCCGCGCACACCGAGGCGGACCGTTTGACCTATCGCATGCAGCGGGCCATGACCTGGGTGCGCGATGGCAACTACGCGCAGGCCGACAAGGATTTCGCCGAGATTGCCGCGAACGCCCACATCAAAGAACAAGACTTACAGGAAGCGCAGGCCTTCCGCCATCGGGCTGAGTATCAGGGAGACGACAACGCCGCTCTGCAGGATTTGCAGTTGGCTGAAGAATCCCTGCATCACCGCGACACCATTTCAACTTCCGACCGGAATGAAGAATTGTCGCGTATTCTGCGAAACCGGACTATACGCGCCGCGCGTGCGGGAAATCAATCTTTGGCCGACAAGTCATTGCAACAGCTCGAAGCGATGGCCGGGCCAAGCCGCAACCGCGTGATTCAAAGCTCCTACAATGGAGCGGCCGGCACACTGCTGATGGATCAGAAGAAATTCGAAGACGCGATTGCGCAACTCGAAGAAGATCGCGACAATCCTTTTACCATGGAGCTGTTGGTCCAGGCTTATTACGAAACCGGAAAGACTGACAAACTGTACGAAATCGAAGAGAAGCTTCGTGGCACCAACCTGCCGACTATGGAGCAGGCGCTGGTGGTTCCGGCTGCTCGGGCAAAGCTGCCGATCATGTAACAACGCCGATCTCGTTAGGCTTCACTGCTTAGGTCTCGCTTCGTCCAAAGTCGGACTTTAGTGTAAAGTGAGTGAGGCCTAACGATGAAAACCAATGGAGAACGCCGCGCTGCCAGCAGAATAGTCAATCGCGTGCCCGCCAGGGTGCGCACCGCGCAAGGCGTCGAACACTCGGCGGAAACCCGCGACGTCAGCGCCAACGGCATTTTCCTCTACACCCCATCCCGCATTGAACCCGGAAGCGAAGTCGAACTTGTGCTGATTCTCCCGCCGGAACTTACATCCGGCGAGCGCTGCTGGGTGTGCTGCCAGGCAACCGTTGTGCGAGTGCAAGAATCGGGGTCGAAATTCGGCTTGGCGGCGCAGATTCGCAGGATGGATCTGCTACCGGAAATGAACGCTTAGCCCGGCCGCCAGAGACGATCGACTCCAGAGGAACGGCGGGCGAACAAAAGCGGAAAGAAGAAACTCTCTTCACTTCGCATCCTCAGATTTCCCTAATTTGGGGAAAACTCATAGCGTCCCCTTTGCGCATAGGTTTGCCCGTCAACTGGCACGTTTAGCAGCCATTCAACGTTCATTCTTTACATAGGGATGGCTCCTGGCCTGTGAAAAAAGGCTTTCCGTTGCCTTGCCTTTGGTGCAATAATAGCGGCCCTGGAATTGCTAGACAGTATTCAAGAGTTCTGTAGGCGATTGATTTCGGGTGGGTTCAAAAATGTGGATTGATAAATTGGCGGACGGGGTTGTGCGGGTGCAAACTCCGATTGGTCCGCGCTATGTGATGCCTTCGTTCCGTCAGCGTTTATACCTGCTGTGGATGTTCCGCAATTTTCCGATTCTGCCTCACGCGGTGCTCAGCGCTCGGCAGCAACGTATGATCGATCGCATGTGCGCCGAACAGCGTTTTGCTTCGATGGCGTACGCCGACGGCATGGATGAAGCTCCGGTGATCGGCACGATCGAACGCCGCCCGCCGGTACCGACCGAACTGCCTCCGCGCCGTCCTTCTGCCCGCGAAGGCGGACTGGCGGCCGAGGCGCGCCAACAACCCTAAGCGATTCGAATCCTCGCGGGCGGAAGTTCGCCGACCCGGTCGAACTTCTTCGCAAATCGACTTCTCGGATGTTCTGCTCTGAAGCCGTGCGCGTGCGGAAATCGCTTCGTCACATTTGCATTCCTGTTTGAAAAATCCGCGGCGGATATTCTCCCGCACCGTTGCGACGCGTTGCTCTAGTGCGCAAGCAACTGCGATTGAGTGCTATAATTTCGCTGGCCTCATTGCCTCGTCGCACTTCCCACCGCGGGCGCGTAGCTCAATTGGCAGAGCAACTGACTCTTAATCAGTAGGTTGTAGGTTCGATTCCTACCGCGCTCACCAACATCCATTTTGGCAACCACAGGATTCGCGCTACACGCTCGTTCTCGTGCCGTTGACAGTGTCAATGCTGTCGACTTAATGGGCCCGTCAAGACTCTGAACATTGAGCGAAATAGGGGCAAACAAGTAGGCTACCGGCTAAGCAACCGCGTCCGATCCAATACAACCGCGTCCTATTGCTGCCAGCCCCCACCCAGGGATTGGTAAATTTGGACCAGAGAAATAAGCTCGTTCGCCTGCGCTTGCGCCAGTCCTAATTCAGCGGAAAAGGAATTCGTTTCGTTGGTCAGCACTTCCAGGTAGTCGGTGGTCCCGGCCTTGAAACGCACCTCCGAGAGCCGGGCCGCATCCTGGGCTGATTCGAGCAGATGTTCCTGCTGATTCCTGAACTCGCGATTCTTGCGATAAGCAACTAATCCATTCGAGACGTCTCGAAATGCGCCTTGGATCGTTTGTTCGTAGGTCAAACGCATCTGCTCGCGCTGTGCCTCGGTCAGACGAACATTCGACTTAAGCCTTCCTCCCTGGAAGATCGGCTGAGTTACGGAGGCCGCCAAATTCCATATGCCAGCCGGGCCGGTGAAGAGATTCGTCAGCGCCGGGCTCTCGTAACCAGCGGTTCCCGTAAGCGAGATCTGGGGAAAGTAGGCCGCCCGTGCCACACCGATCTGTGCATTGGCGGCAATCAGATTCTCTTCTGCCTCCCGAATGTCCGGCCGCCGCTCCAGCAGGGACGAAGGAAGTCCGGCGGGGACTTCGGGAGCGTGCGGCTCCTCGGTGAGCTTGAGTCCGCGAGGGACATCTCCGGGATTGTTCCCTAGAAGAATGCTGATGGCATTTTCCTGTTGTGCGATCTGCCTTTCGAGATCCGGAATCTCCGTGGCAGCGGTGTAGACCAATTGCTCGGACTGACGTACGTCCAAGAGCGAGTCGATTCCGTGTTGCTCCCGGGTCTGCGTCAATTGCAGAGAGTCGTTGCGCGAGCGGAAGGTCCGTTTTGAGATTTCTAGTTCGAGGTCCAGCTCGCGAAGCTGGAAATAAGCCGTCGCCAGGTTCGCTACAATAGTCGCCGTCACTTCTTTCTGAGCCCACTCATTGGCGAGAAGATTTGCCCGGGCGGCTTCCGTGGCCCGGCGATACTTTCCCCAGAAATCGAGGTTATAAGCGGCGGACGCAGTCAGTTGCCCTTGTGTGATCTCATAAGCGGGGATCGGGCCGATTTTCGGGCTCTGCTGGCTGGTGACATTGCCTCCGGCGCTCAACGAAGGAAGCTGATCGGCGCGAGTGATTCCGAGTTGTGCCTGGGATTGGAGCACTCGCGTCGCTGCGATGCGAACGTCATAGTTATTCTTGAGTGCAGTGCGAATCAGGCTCTGAAGTTGAGGATCCTGGAAAACTTCCCACCACTTCGCGTCTCCCAAGGACTGCGTGGCCTGCTCTGCCTTCGTATGCTCGGGCTGGCCTGGTTGCAGCTTCGTGTCCGCGGCTATCGGCGTGTCGGCGGTTGATCCTCGATACATACCCGGCACATCCACGGTTGGCCGCTTATAGTTTGGACCAACCGCGCAACCGGTGAGTACGGCTATTGCTATAACAGAAGCGAGCGAGAAAGAAATGCGCTTCCGAGTTTGAGTTATCCGAGTTTGAATCATCCGAGTCTGAGTCATGGATTAGTCTCCAGCTCCTTCTTGCAGCGCGTAAGCCGGGATTGTCTCTGGCGCTGTTTTGCGCGTTGAGCGGAAGAAAGAGAACCGGTCCAGCACCTTCTCCTGGAATTCTTCGAGGTAGAGATAGATGGCCGGCGTAACGAACAAGGTTATGAACTGAGAAACGATGAGGCCGCCGACCACGACCAAGCCTAGCGGGCGACGTGAATCTCCATCGGCGCCGTAACCCAGCGCAATCGGCATCGCGCCCAGTAATGCGGCCATAGTCGTCATCATGATGGGTCGGAAGCGCTCCATGCTGGCGTCATGAATCGCCTGAGTATCTTCGACTCCCTGGCGCACACGTTGCTCCGCGAAATCGACGATCATGATTCCGTTTTTCTTCACGATACCCATCAGCATGAACATTCCAATGTAGGCATACAGGGAAGCTTCCGCGCCGAACAGCCACAGGGTGAGCAGTCCGCCCAGCAACGCTACGGGCAGAGACGAAAGCACTGTGATCGGGTGCAGGTAACTCTCATAGAGAATCGCAAGGATCACATACATGACGAACACCGCGACCAGCATCAACACAGCGAGGTCGGAAACTGTGTTGCGGAAAGTGAGTGCCTCTCCTTGCAGCGTTCCCACGATGCCCGTAGGCAGAATCTCCTTCGCACTCTGTTCCACGAACTGGGTTGCCGGCCCAATGGCGTAACCGGGCTTCAGGTTGAAGAACATGGTCACGCTGGTGAATTGATTGATGTGGTTGACGGCTTGCGGACCGATGACCGGATGCCAACTCGTCACAGCGTTAAGAGGGACCATACGTTGCCCATCGTCGCTCTTGATGTAGAGCTTGCCCAGGTCTTCGGGTGCCGAGCGTTTGTCATCCGCAACTTCGAGAATCACCTGATACTGATCGGTCGGCTTCTTGATCAGATAGCTGTAATTCTGCGAATAGGCGTCGTGCAGAAGCGTGAGAATTCGGGTCTCCGATACGCCGTAGAGCTTTGCCTGGTCGCGCAGAATGTCGACTTGCAGATTCGGGGTGTGATTGTAAAGATCGGAATTCACAAACAGGAACCCCGGATACTCGTGCATCTTCGCTATCAACTTGCCCGCGGAGTCGTAAACCTGGTTAGGGTCGATTCCCGAGAGCGCATAGGCAAACTGTCCCTGCGCATTGGCCGTGGCGCCGGTGCTGATTTCGAGCGCGGGATTGGGCTGGAGAAAGGCCACGGTGCCGGGAACTGAATTGGCGATCGCTCCCATGAGCTGTCCGGCTACTTGTGCGATCGGAGGACGCTCGGATGGGGGCTTTAGAAACGCGATCAGGAATGCCTGATTCGATCCCATGAATGCCGCGTTGCCGCTCATGGTGAAAGTGCTGCGTACGGCGGGATTCGCCTTCATGATCTTTTCCGCTTGCGTTTGATAGGCGTGCATCTGATCGGGCGAAGATCCTTCCTGCGCCACCAATATCCCGCGGATAAATGAACTGTCGCCCACCGGCAGAAATGACTTCGGAACGACATAAAAAAGATAGCCAGTCCCGGCGAGGCAGACCATCCAGGTCACGGCAGAAATCCAACGATGGCGAAGAAAGAACCACAGAGAACGCCCGTACACATTGAGCACGCGATGTTCGAAGGCGCCGAAGGCGCGCTCCATCCACGTCTTCTTCGCACCCGCTCCGCGCTGACCGAGCAGCCGGGAGGTCATTAAAGGAGTCAGCGTGAGTGACACGATTCCGCTGGCCAGAATCGAGATCACAATTGTGAGCGAGAACTCACGGAAGATGCGGCCCATGAGCCCGCTCATAAATACCAGCGGGATGAAGACCGCGGCCAGCGAAAGCGTCATGGCCAGAATGGTGAAGCTGATTTCCTTCGCCGACTCCAGCGATGCTTCGAATGCGTTCAGCCCCGTCTCCATCAGGCGGACGGTGTTTTCCAAAAACACAATGGCATCGTCTACCAGGAAGCCAATGGCCAGAGTCAAAGCCATCAGTGAAAGGTTGTCCAGGCTATAGCCGAGAACGTCCATGGCTATGAAGGTCAGCAGCAAAGACAGAGGCAGAGCCACGGCGGGAATCAGAGTGTCAGTTGCCCGGCCGAGAAAAACGAAAATCACCATGACCACTAGCACGAAGGCGAGGTAAAGCGTCGTCTGCACATCTTTTATGCCGCCCACGATGGTCAGCGAGCGGTCGTAGGCCGGCACCAGCAAAACAGAAGTAGGAAGCTGCGATTGAATCGTCGGAAGCAGATCTCGCACTGACTTTGCTACTTGAACTGCGTTGACTCCTGCCCGGCGAAACACCGCGACCACCACGGTCGCACCGGGCTGCGGGTATCCTCGCACCCAAAAGCGCATGTCGATGCGCTCGTCCTGAACGCTTTGCCTGGCGCTGGCCACATCTTTCAGGTACACGGGTGAGCCATTGCTTTGGCCAACGATCAGCCCGTTGTATTCGTCCGCGGTAGTGAGTTGCCCTTGCGGCTGGAGTAGGAAGCTGCGGTGCGGCCCATCAAACTGGCCCGCACCGGTATAGGCGGTTCCGTTCTTGATCGCGCCCGTCAGATCTTCCAGCGTGATGTTGCGAATTGCCATTGCGGATGGATCGGCTTTGATACGCACTGCCGACTGCGTGCCGTAGACAGCAACCTGGCTCACGCCGGGCAGAATGCTGAGGCGCTCGCCCACTTGCGTGTTGGCATAGTCGTAGAGTTGGCCTTCGGTGACCGTGTCGCTGACCAGCGCGATGTATTGGATCGGCTGGTCGTTAGGATTTGTCTTGGTAAATGTGGGAGGGCTGGGCAGGTCGACGGGGAGTTGAGCCTGAGCACGCGTAATGGCCGCCTGCACGTCGGTCGCCGCCCCGTCGAGGCTTTTGGAGAGATCAAACTGCAAGACAAAACTGGAGTGGCCCTGAATATTGTTCGAGGTCACCAGTTCCAAGCCCGGGATCTGCATGAACTGGCGCTCCAGCGGCGTGGCCACGTTGTTGGCCATTGTGTCCGGCGTGGCTCCCGGATAGTTGACCTGTACCTGGATCACCGGATAATCGACGGCCGGCAGATCACTGACCGGCAACCGAAAATATGCCAGGACTCCAAACAGGATGACGGAGACAGTCAGCGCGACTGTCATTACCGGGCGGCGAATGAAGACTTCAGAGAGATTCATGAGTGACCTCCGTTGGTTGCAGTCGCCTGGTTGCCCACGTTCGATGACGCTGCGGCAGGAGCTGAGGAATCGACGCGGACCTTAGCGCCGGGGCGAACCAGCATTTGGCCGGCCAGCACGATGCGTTCGTTTGCCGCGACTCCCTCCGTCACAACCACGTCGTCGCCTTGGCGCTGCCCCAACTTCACCGGCCGGAGTTCAGCCGTATCGTCGGATTTCAGCACGTAGACGAACGGCCCTTTCTGACTGATCTGTGCGGCTTGATTTGGAATCAGCACCGCAGCCTTCTCCGTGTTGAGAACGAGTTTCACATCTACGAATTGGCCGGGCCAGAAGCGATGGTCGGGATTACTCATCGTTGCCCGCAAATTGACCGTGCCGCTGCCGTTCTGCACTGAGTTATCGAGGAACTCGACGCGGCCAGATTTGGCCGCACCCTCCAAGTCCGACGGAAGCCGGACTGCGGCTTTTAGCGTGCCTCGAGACATCTGTCGCTGAACTTCGGGAAGATCGCTCTCGGTGACTGTGAAATTTGCATAGATCGGATCGAGCCGCTGGATCGAAAGCAGCGACGTCGCATTGGCTTGTACTACGTTTCCGACATCCACCAGACGCGCGCCTGCGCGGCCGTCGATGGGAGAGTGGATGTAGCAGTATTCGAGATTTAGGTTTGCGGTTTCCAGCGCTGCCTGCGCTGCTTCCACCAGCGCCTGATCGACATCGACGGCGTTCTTCTTGGTGTCATAGTCCTGCTTTGAGATTGCTCTTTCTCCTATGACTTCCTCATCGCGGGCGAATTGAATCCTAGCGAGGTCGAGTGCCGCTTTTGCCTGGGCAAGGCTCGCTTGCGCCGCGTCTAGCTGCGCTTTGTAGGGACGAGGATCGACGACAAACAGCAATTGTCCTTTCTTCAGGTTTTCGCCGTCCTGAAAATGCCGTTCGACGATGCGTCCGCCGACCTGTGGCGTCACCGTGACCGACTCGAAGGCCGCGTTTCTGCCAATCTCGTCCAAATACTTTGGAACGTCCTGCGCAGTGGCGTTGACTACCGTCACCAGGGGCGCGGGCATGGCAGGCCCCGCTGCTTGCACATTGCTTCGGCTGCAACCCGCCGCCGCCAACAGCAGCACCGCTGCAAGTCCAAGCCGTCCGTACCGAACATTTTGAGTAGTCTTCACCGTCATGTTCATGGCCATCCTTATCTGAATCTGAAAGGGTTCTTGATTTACGCCGAAGCCGCTAAACCGAAGTCGCGAAACATTGACCAGCCACCAGCTCAAGCAGGGAACCGCGGCGCTCATCCGCTGCCGGTTTTTCTAAGCCCGCAGGCGACAGTTGCGTGAAGTGCGATGCTGCCTTTGCAATCTGCTCGAAAACGCGAGTGCGCGCGGCGACCACGTCCCGCCGTGCGCAGCCCAGTAGAAGAGAACAGTCCTGATCGGAGTAGCGTTCAAGAACCGTCATTACATAGACAAAGCGCTCAAACGGCTCGAGTGCAAGAATTGCGGCAATCCCGACCTGCTCCGCCGTCGATGTTTTGCCATTGCTGCTGACCGTGGCAGCGCTCGCACGGCCATTTTCTTCTTCTTCCCTTGGCCATGGGTTGATTGCCCTCACGGCGTTTAGGATGATCACCCGCCGGGCCCAGGAACGCGCCCAATCCTTGAAAACCGGGTTGCCCTCTACCGCGTCCTCCACGCCGGAGACAAAGCACTGCTCCGCTTTCTCACGATCCGCGGTTAGCAGGAACGAGAGCAGGTAGAGGCTGTTCATGTCCTCGTCGAAAACCTGACGGAAATCGTCCCTGCTTGCATAGGGCGTGGGTTTCGTGATTTGTTTTGTCTCCGGCATGTTTACCTCCGTCTTTCATGCATAAGTCGTTTGAGCCCGGTGAAAATCGACAACCAAAACTATTTTTCTGATGTTTTCTGCGTCTCACTCTTTCTTTTCGAGCACCTGCGACGGCATGCATTGACATCTTCGGGCCAACCCCTTCAGCACGTGGCGAGTAAGAATGCCGGCGCAGGAAAACTTTGCCCCTTGCTTCATAAGGTCGAAAATCGCATCTTCCCCCTCGCGGCTGATGACAGTAAGGCTGCTCAAATCTATAACCACTTTGCGGCCATCTAAGTCACGGCTCGCACTTCTCCAGGTGGTGCGAAGCTCATCGACCCAGGGTTCGCTTAGTCTTCCTTCCACGACTAGCTTGCGTTGAGCCGGGGTGTCGACGATGGAAATCTTGAACATATTCAATCTCAGGACGGATCAAGTAAGCGCAACGCGAATGCCAAAGTCGCACCACTGCAAGATGTTGAAAGTATTGGCGAGAGCAAAATCGTCGGAGCATTGTGTCAACGAATGTCAAAATCAAAATTGACACTTGTAGACATTGGAGGCGAGAGATGTGAGCCCGAGAGTAATAAAAGTTGAGAAGACGCGAGGGAAGCGGCAAGCGCCTAATCTGCAAGCCTTGCTTAGCTCGAGAGTGCTATCGTGGGGTCGGCGTTGTCTAGCTGAATGACACTCTTCGCGGGTCAACGCCCAGCTTCTTCAAGCGAGCGATGAGGGTTGTACGTTTGAGGCCCAGACGCGACGCGGCCCCGTCGGGGCCAGCTACTCGCCCGTTGGTGATTTTCAAAATGCGGACCATTTCATCGCGTTCATTCGCCTCGCGCGTCCCGGCCACTGGAGCAGTCCTGCCATTGTTGCTAAGTTCGGCGATAGGAGCCTGCAATGCCGTGCCATGAGTGAGAATCACCGAACGCTCAATGAAGTTCTCCAACTCACGAATATTTCCCGGCCAATGCCAACTCGAGAGCTTTCTCATGGCTGCGGCGGGAATCGATTCGATCTCCTTGTTCATGAGGCGGCCGTACTTCTGCGTAAAGTAGCGGACCAGCAGCGGAATATCCTCCGGACGCTCGCGCAAAGGTGGGATGCGGATCGGAAAGACATTCAGGCGATAGTACAAATCGCTGCGGAACTCGCGATTCTCCATCATTTTTTCCAGGTCGCGATTGGTGGCCGCTACCAGTCGAACATCGACCTTTTTGGTTCGGTTGCTGCCCAGTCGTTCAAACTCGCGTTCCTGCAACGCTCGCAGCAATTTGGGCTGGATCTCGACGGGGATGTCCCCGACCTCATCCAGGAATAGCGAGCCTTGGTCGGCCAGTTCGAGGCGGCCAATCTTCTGTGCAATCGCGCCGGTGAAGGCGCCTCGTTCATGTCCAAACAGTTCGCTCTCGAGCAGCCCTGTCGGAATCGCAGCGCAGTTGAGCTTTACGAACGTCCGATCCTTACGCCGGCTGCGTTCATGGATCGCCCGCGCGATTAATTCCTTGCCGGTACCGGTTTCCCCGAGAAGCAAAACCGTCGAGTCGCTAGGAGCCACGGTTTCCACCAGGTTCAAGACATGGCGGAGAGCCGAACTCTGCCCCACAATTCCTTCGAAGTCCATCTCGCCACGAATTTCTTCCTCCAGGTACAGCTTTTCCTGCGCGAGCTTGTCCTTGAGATCAGCAATTTCACCGTAGGCCAGCGCGTTCTCCACGCCGATCGCGACCTGCTGCGCGACTTGGGACAGAAAGGCCGTCGCCTCCCGGTCAAAAGCATTTTCTTCCCGGCTCGCCAGGGCGAGCACCCCAAGCGAGCGATCCCTGCTGATAAGAGGCATATCGCAGAACGAATTGATACCCTCGCCTGAGGCCTTTGCGTACATCTCAGGGGACATGTCAGCCGGATCGAGCCGATTTAGGATCCACGGCTTGCCGCTTCGAAAGGTTTCGCCCGGCATCGTATCCGCGATGGGGATCAATCCCTGTTTTGTGAAAATTCCCCTGCTATCCGGGAAGTCGAGAGCATGCACCCGCAAGTGCGCGCCGTCTGGCTCGGGAAGCATGATCGCTGCGGCGTCACAGTGCATGACCCGCCGAACACTCGCCGAGATGGTTCGCAGCAGTTCCTGAAAATTCAGGTTCGAGACGACCTGGTTGGTTAGGTCAAGGATGAGCTTCAACCGATCCTGCGCCTGCCGTGACAAGTAGAAGTTCACCGCAGCATCAATGGCCAGCGCAATCTGGTTGGCGACGAGAGAGAGAAAGCGGACTTCCTCCCCGGGGTAGGCATGCAGGTGCGAGCTGCCGATGCTCAACGCACCGAGTCGGCGCGCGCCTCTCGCGAGGGGAAACACACAAGTAGAGGCGATACCCGCTTCATTCAGAAACTTTCGATGCTTCGCAAACCGCGCTTCCGCCCTCCAGTCGGCCGTTACGAGAGCCTGTTGAGATTCATGTACCCATGCAAGCGGTGTGTCTTCAAGAACAACATCGGCCTCAGGCACACGGTGCCTTCTGCCATTTGCGTAAAGCAGATGCCATTCGACTGTCCTGGTGCCACTTTCAAACGCGACCAGCTGCAGATAGTCAAACGGAACAACCTCGAGCAGTGTCTTCAAAAGCGTATCGGCAGCAGCATCGCAATCGCTGCACGTCCCAATGGCATTGGTAGCGCGCAGCAGCGCCTCGTAGCGTTGTGCGTCGGTCTCTGAGATTGGTGCTGCCAAAGTGCTCATAGACTTATTCGTTTGTCACATCGATTTAAAACACCCCAGTCACGGTTAGCCCACAAGAGGGCTGCGCGCTTATGGATATGTCTCATCTGATGTACGCAAGCAGCAGAAAGCTTCGACAAAATGTCGTTGCCTTCGCCACATGTCAAACAATGTGTCGAGGCGTTTGACAGACGCCATAAGCAACTTTCAGCTCCGAGGTGCGCAACCTCCCCTCACTCAAGCATTTTCGAACAACTTGGCCACAGGCGCAACTTTGGCACCTCAGATGCCAGGTATCGAATGCGAGACACGATTTAAGGACTCGGCCAACGCGGAGCCGAATCGTAGGCACAGATTGAAATATGGAGGAGTCACATCATGCGACGAACTGCAATTATGCTGGGAAGTTTGGTCACGCTGTTAGCTCTTGGCGCCACAGCTCAAGAGAGCCGGTCGGAGGTCACTGTACAAGGCACGGGCTTTTTTACGCAGGACACGAACGGCCAAGGGGTTTCGCGGACAACCACAAATACCGGCGGGTTTCTGGTCGGGTACCGTTATCACTTCAATCGCTGGCTCTCCGGCGAAGCAAACTACGGCTACGACCGCGACACCCAGAGGTATTTCTCGACGGGCGGACTTTCGCGAATTCAATCCGACGTGCATACAGCCACTGCCGATGCGGTTATAAGCCTTCCTTTCCGGATTAGCAGGCTCAATCCCTACGTTCTTGCGGGAGGCGGCAGCCTGGTGTTTCATCCAACCGGCAACGCGGGCGGCTTTGTGTCCGGTGCCGATACTCAGGCGAAAGGTGCTTTTCTCTACGGCGCCGGGGTCAACTACGCTCTAACCAGACACTTGTCGTTACTCGCTGAGTACAGAGGTTACGTTTACAAAGATGCCGATTTTGGCATCAGGGCACTCAATACAAATAGCTGGACGCACACCGCACAACCATCTGCTGGAATCGCGTTTCGATTTTGATCATGAGGCTCGTGGCAGGTAGGGTTTTCCTGCCTGCCCGGATTACTCTAATTGCTCTTGAGAGTTTGATTAGTTGATCTGTAGCTGAATGCGAGGACGACCGCGTCACCCCTATCGAAGCCAAGGTTTCAGGAAATGCACAATGGCTGAAAGAAAGCACAGGAACTGGAGAGAGTTGTGCTACGCCGCTCTTGGAGCGAAAGATCCCGATGAGTTGCTAAAGATTGTGCAGGAACTCAACCAGGCTCTGAAACGCGAAGAACAAGTGCGGCGTGATTTCAGGGAGGCCATGAGAGCGAACAAGGCTTCCGCCTGAGTCGAACGTTATGAACTGAGAATTCAGGGTGATGCAGTGACATTTAGAGAAAGTGGACATCTGACTTCGCAGGCGTCAAGAGTTCCGGTTAAAGGTCAGGAATGAAAGATCGAGAACGTTCTCTTACCGTCCCTGGGATTGGATTCGGCTTATCCGCCTTCGTTGGCGACAACAATTGCTGGTGCCGCCGCGCAGTTCTGATTATCGTCCTCTCTGCGGTGCAGTTGTGCGTTGCAATCGCGCGCGCGGAATCCTCCACAGAGAAACAGAATGCCATTGCCCAGCAATGGAGTCTCCGAATCGATCAAATCGACACCGGCGCTCTAAGTCCGGATCCATCCTTCGAATCCGCCCTCCACAAAAAACTATTGAGAGAGCTAGTTAAAACAAAACGTTTCAAGCAGGTGCTCTTTAGCGATGACCACAGCGCGAGTGACGTTCCTGACCTGTTGATTTTAAAAATGACAGTGCAAGAGCAAGCGGCGAGTAGCGAGGCTCATCGAGGCAACCTCAGCGACGCAGGCGTGCTGGGAGCAGCCGCGGAAAGTTTCCTAAGGCTCTGCCGATGGAGTGCGGTAAATGAGCTGAAACTCCGCATCCAGCTTTACACGCGGGAAGGCCGCGTCGTTTTCGACAATGTTGTCGCAGGCGATGTTGGGTTCACCGGCGACAACTCGCGAGCTACTCGCCACCTGGCACACAACGTTGCGCTCATCCTAAAGCGGTCAACCTTGCCGGACACGGCCGCAGTGGTGGTTTCCCACTAAGAGAGACTGCGAGGATCTCCAAACAGCAAGTAGTAACACAATGTCATTAAGCCCGACTACGACCGTCTTGCCTTGCTTAAATGCAAGTGTTTTGTTGCCATATGTTTCTTCGCAAGAATAAGGGCTCGTCCACTAGACAAGTCCACAAAGATCGGCCAACGCCGGTCGCTGCGGAATTGCTTAAGTGGCTATTGCCAGTGAGTGTTTTCTGATTGATCGTTAGTTGTATGTGGCAAAACTTTGGACCGACCAGCGTGCTCTTAGCTAACTGGAAACCGTCATGACGAGGGAAAAACCAACGATGGCTTTCGGCTGGCGCGTCTACGGCCTGGGCGTCATGGCGGTGGGAATGACCTGCCTGGCATTTGGGCGCTTCGACCCAGGGCAGCCGATGCCAGAGGACTTTCCCGCTCGCACCGCCCTGCCGTATGCCTTGGGTGCGTTTATGTTCCTAGCCGCCGCCGCCGTCGAGTGGCGCCGAACTGCGGCCTGGGGCGCCGCGGCGCTCACCGTTTACTACGCGCTCTTTGTGGTCATCCTGATGAACGGTCGCGAGCTGCTCACCCATTACGCGGTATTCGTCACCTACGAAGACATCGCGATGCAGTTCGCGATCGCAGCAGGAGGGTTGATCATCTATGCCACCAATGCCAGGATCGATGCAGCGCTGGCGGCGCGCCTTATGCGCATGGGCCGGCTTGCGTTTGGTGTGTGCGCCCTCGTCTTCGGCGGAGCACATTTTGTCTATATGAATTTCACCGCCCCGCTGGTCCCCAAATGGTTGCTGCCTTCGCAACAGTTCTGGGGTTATGCGACCGGTGTTGGTTTTGTTGCGGCGGGTGTTGCGCTCTTGACCGGTGTGCAGGCCCGCCTCGCGGCGATCCTGATGACGGCGATGCTCGTGTCCTTCGGTCTCCTGGTGAACGAGCGGATGCTCCTGGCCGATCACTCTAGTCACTGGAACTGGACTGAGAGCGCCGTGAATCTCGCCGTGGTTGGCGCCGCCTGGGTGGTGGCGGACTCGCTGGCGCGGACGAACAATGGAGCGAGCGAAGTGCGCGCTACGGACGCTGCGGGTAACCTTCATCAGGAGAGCTGATGGCCGTGCTGTATTGATCTGGCCGGTAATTTCGATTCATTATTCGATCCTCCGCAGGGATAGCTTCAACTTCGCCGAAGCCGGTCGTTCAGTGGACCGCTGAAGCTTGACGATTACCAGCCCATCTGGCGCATTCGCTCAAGGATGAGTACGCTGTAGCTGTTCATCCGCTCAGGCCGTCTCTTCAGCGGGGCAGGCAGAATCGCAGCTAGCCGTGCCGCTTGTTCCCGCCCGATATTCCGGGCAGCGGTTCCGTCGTAGTAATGACACGCCGACTCTGCGCCATAAATCGCAGGACCCCACTCGACCACATTAAGGTAGATCTCCAAAATGCGCCTCTTGCCGAGGACGAATTCGGCCACTGGCACAAGCGTGAACTCCGCTCCCTTGCGGAGGATTGAACGGCCCGTTCCGAAAAATAGGTTCTTTACCAATTGCTGCGTAATGGTGGAAGCTCCGCGAACGCGATCGCCTTCCATATCGTCTTCGGCAGCAATTTGAATCTCGTGCCAGTCGAACCCACGGTGTTGGTAGAAGCGCGCGTCCTCCGCGGCGACCACGGCGTGCTGGAGATCGGGCGAGATTTGGCCGAGCGGAATGAATTTGTAGCGTTCGTGATACGGAATGTGGTGAATCCACGCCTGCAAGTGGCGTTGGATGTGCACAGCGGTCGACGGTGGGTCAATCCACCGCGCAGCCAGAAGCATCAATGCGGCAAGCGACCAAAGAAGGACTACCCCGATGGCAAGCGATCGAACAAAGGAGCGGAGAAGACCTTTGCGAAGCGATGCCTTAGGCTGTCTGCGTGGCTTTTCAGTCACATATCAAAATAATAACTCGCTTGCTGCCTACCGATCTCACGAACAAATGCAAAATTGCAACCCTTATGCTACGTGCCTCCCATTCCGGGTGTTTCCGCCGACTGCGTCGAGATCGGCCACAACTTCAGGGGGGATCTGAAGCGTCGAAGCTTGAAGATTCTCGCGAAGATGCTCGACGGAAGACGTTCCCGGGATCACCAGGATATTGGGCGACCGCTGGAGAAGCCAGGCTAGCGCAACTTGCATGGGTGTGGCACCGAGGAGCCTGGCGACCTCAGACAAGGTAGACGACTGGAGTGGAGTGAAGCCGCCGAGTGGAAAGAATGGCACGTAGGCGATCCTGTCACGAGCAAGGTCGGCGATGAGCGCGTCGTCGGTTCGGTACGCGAGATTGTATTGGTTCTGTATGCAGACGACCGGAACGATGCGCCGGGCTTCCGCAATCTGCGCGGGCGTGACGTTGCTCAGCCCGATATGGCGAATCAAACCTTTTTGCTGGAGTTCGGCTAGAACTGTGAGGGGCGCCTCGAGTGATCCCTCGGCGGGTTCGTGGATGCTGAACATACTGCGCAGGTTGACCACGTCGAGCACGTCCAGTCCCAGGTTGCGAAGATTGTCGTGAACCGCTGCAGTCAGCTCTTCGCGCGAGAAAGCTGGAATCCACGATCCATCGTCACCGCGCCGGACGCTGACTTTGGTGACGATCACTAGATCGTCGAGATATGGATGCAGCGCTTTTCGTATGATCTGGTTCGTGACGTGGGGACCATAAAAATCGGATGTGTCGATGTGGTTCACACCACTTGCGACAACCTCTTTCAGAACGGAGATCGCCGCATCCACATCTCGGGGAGGCCCCCATACTAACTTATCGCCATCTCGGCCCGCGAGTTGCATCGCACCGTAGCCCATGCGGCTCACTGTCATCGAGGTGCCAGGGAGAGTGAATCTGCCCGCGAGATTTTTTGGTTCAATCATTCTGTTCCTCCTGTAACGTTCGTTGAAGGCTGGCCTGTGCTTACCATCACCACGGGATGGCTACGTTTTCCCAGCGCGTGAAGGCACCTGTTGGGCCCTCCGGGCCGAGCAGCGCAACGCGCACTACCTCGCGGGAACCCTCCTCGAGCGACTCCGTACCCTCGTATCCGTTGAGGTTCGTCTTAGTGAAGGCTGGCGAGACTAAGTTTATTTTGATGGCAGTCGATTCCAGTTCCACCATCATGGCCAGCGTCATAGCGTTGAGAGCCGCTTTGGACGCCGAGTAAACGGGGCCGAACCTCGCGTGATAGGGGCTGGCCGGGTCTGCGTTGGCCGTCAGTGAGCCCACCCCACTCGACACATTGACGATGCGGGCGTCCGACGACTCGCGGAGGAGAGGCAGCATCGCCTGGTAAACGGCGAGAACGCCGAACACGTTGGTCTCCCACACCGCGCGCACTTCGTCGAGGGAAGCGTTGCTCGCGCGGCTTATCTTGGCGTATTCCTGGAGAGACAAGCTACCCTTTCTCGTATTCGAGATTGCGGCGTTGTTGACGAGCAGGTCGAGGCGGCCAAACTCCTTGCGGATGTGCTCCGCTGCGGCGGCGATTGAAGCGCGATCCGTCACGTCCAACTGGAG
>JBAUXX010000007.1:0-103087 GCA_049584475.1 Candidatus Sulfotelmatobacter sp.
GTCTATATTGGCGCATTCCAGTATCCAGAATCCGCCCATGTGCTCCTTGGTCTCGGTGTACGGCCCGTCGGTGACGAGCACCTTGCCATCGGGCTGTGACCGCAGCGTCTTCGCGCTGGCGGGCGGGGCAATGCCGCAGGCGAACTTCCTCACACCAGCAGCAATCATTTCGCGGTTGAGCGCGTGGATCTCTTCCATCATCGCTTCGGTTACGGTAGAAGGGTCGAAGTTGTCGGGGAGGTAATTACAAACCAGATATTGCGGCATGATTCTCTTTTCTCCTGTAACGATCTTTATTCTTTGGTCTTTATTTATTCTTTCGTCTTTCGGCGGCCGGTTGCCCTGCCTTCACGATATAGTCGAACGGCCGGTCCGAATTCGACAAACCTTCCAAGATTTTTTTCTTCCGCGTTTTAGAACTAGGGGAGTGAATTTGGCTTCACTTTATAATGGCTGATTCTTGACGCGTTATGCGTCATTCCAGGCGAACGAGATGATCGTTATCCACTCTCCGAGATTACAACTCAGCCAGTTTCAAATAACGGACGCAGAAGAGGTTTTCGCGTGCATCACGCCCTCCATCACCAGATTCATGCGGTGGGATCCGCCCTCCTGGAGCGAATACATCGCACGATGCGAAGCACGATTGCAGGCTCCGGAACCAAATGCATTTTCCTTTGTCATCAGACGGAGCAACAGCAACGAATGCCTTGGCATGACTGCGGTGGAAGAATGCGACACGGAATCGCCTGAACTGGGCCTCTGGATGAAGGAAAGCGCGCACGGCCAGGGTTTCGGCCGGGAGGTCGTTGCGGCGGTCGCTGAATGGGCGCATCAAACCTTAGGGAAGAAAAGTTTCATTTATCCTGTCGCGGTGGAAAACACCGCCAGCAGGCGCATCGCGGAAGAGCTCCACGGCGAGATCATCGAAAATCGCACAGGTCCGAAATACAACTCTGTCATGTACAAAATCCCGTGGAAGGGCTGAAGTTTTTTTGTCCCCGGTTTTTTCGTTGGCATTGATTGCTACATTCGTTCAATAGATTCATCGTCGCCCTTCTGCTAATCTCGCCTTGACCAATCACTCGCTCTAATATCGAAAGGGCACCAAATGAACGGCACTAATGGACCGAAGGAGACAACGCGCGTCACCGCGCCTGTCGCGTCGAACAGGCCTGGGTTGAACAGGCCTGGGCCGAACGTGCCTGAGTCGAGCGCACTAAGCGTGAATGTTTTTACCGCCCCGGGAAAGGCTATGGTCGGCGAGCGGCCGAAGCCCTTCGGCGAAGCGCTCGGCTTTGACCCGATCACCTCGACTTTAATCTTCGGCGAGTACGACGCGGTGCTGGTGGACGCTATGGGGACAGTGGCTGAGGCCGAGGCTCTCGCGGCCTGGGTTGCTCTACACAACCGCAACCTGGAGACCATCTATATAACGCACGCCCATTTCGACCACTTCTACGGTCTGAGTATTCTGCTCGACCGTTTCCCGGGCGCTCGGGCGATAGCGACGCCCAAGGCGCTGAACGCAATGCAGATGTCTTTTACTCCTACAATTGAGCGGCTGGCCCGACGGATGTTTCCTGGGCAAGTGCCCACCAAGTTGGTTCCACCTGAGCCCTATGAGCGCGACACGTTCACTCTCGAGGGCCAGGAATTGCGCATCATCGAGCAGGGCCGCACCGATAGTCCCGATTCGACGTCTCTATACGTTCCCTCGATCGGCCTGATCGTCGCTGGCGACGTTGTGTACAACCAATGCCGCATGTACGTCGGCGACACCACCCCGGAGAGCCGAAAGAATTGGATCGCGGCGCTCGACCGGTTAGCGGCGCTGAACCCGGCGATGGTTGTCGCCGGTCACAAGAAGACTGGCGCGCCCGACTCTCCGTCGACGATCCAGGACACCAAGCGTTACCTCGAGGACTTCGATCGGTTGCAGAAAACCGCGACGTCCGACCAGGAGCTGTTCGATCAGATGACGAAGCTGTACCCGCATTGGGTGGCTAATCAGTCGTGGTTGATGTTCGGATTCCCGGGGGCATAACCTGCCTTGCAGGTGGTCCCTCGCCGCGTATCCAAATCTCTTGCAACGGTTTTACCTTTTCATGACAACTAAGGGAGTCTGCGTTGTTAAATGTCTGCGAGTAAAACCAACTTGGGATTCTCATAAGGGGGCAAAAGAATGACCAACAAGATTCGTACACTGATTGCGATGGCAGTGACAGTTTTGGCCTTCGCCCTGGCGCCGAGCGCAGTCAGCGCGCAGAGCTACACCGGCAACTATCCAGTAGCAGTGACCGAGGCGAAAGGTGGCATTGCAGGCACCATTTCCTTCGGCAACGTAAACTTCTGCCTGGAGCTTACCGACAATGGCGACTACGGCAGGCCGCACAGCGGCACGGCGACGCTGGGGAATTATGAAGGCGGTAGCCTTACCGGTGGGGAGTTCTATGTTCTCGGCAACATGATCTTTGTGAACTTCACGGTAGGCTCGGACAATGGTGAGGCCGTGGGCCTGGTGCTATTCGCGCCCGTCAGCAACGGAAAAATCGGCACGGGCATTTTCGGAGACACCGGCGGAGTGCCGTCCTCTGGCCTGGCGAAGGTCGGCGCGAAAGGCGGGTGTTGACCTAACCTCGGCCGCGGCAGCATCAATTCGCAGGGGTTGGCCCATCCTTTCGCTAACGGAAATCGGATTTTTCATTCCTTCCGCTTGGCATGTTCTCCTTGGTTGTCTCAGCGGGGGTGCATCGCCACTCAGCGCGGTCTCGATGGACGGGAGATCAAAATCCCCGCCCTCCGCACAAGACGCGGGAAGGGCAGGACACCCTGGGACATCTCATTCCCCGCAAGGGTGGGCGACCCCGCTAGGCGTAATTCTAAAGCGGAAGAAAAAAATCCTTGGAGGAGGTTGTCGAATTCCGGCCAGGCGTTCGACTATAGGGTGAAGGCAGGGCAAATTACCCCGCCTCAAGGAGAACACCATGCGCTTCATGATGATCATGTTTCCGAAAGACTACGAAAACGCAAAACCCGGCTGGGCACCCGACCTCAAAAGCATGGAGGCGATGGGCAAGTACAATGAGGAACTAGGGAAAGCCGGCGTGCTGCTCGCGCTCGACGGGCTGACACCGCCTTCGACGATGAGCGCGCGCGTCACCTTCAAAGGCGGAAAATCGAAAGTGACCGACGGTCCGTTTGCAGAAACAAAGGAAGTGGTCGGCGGCTACTGGATCATCCAGGTGAAGTCGCGCGAAGAGGCGCTGGAATGGGCCTCGCGCATCCCGGGAAAGGATAACGAAATGGTCGAAGTTCGCCGGATGTTTGATATGACCGACTTCGATCCAGATACGCAGAAGTATATCCAAGAGAAGTTCGGCGACGCCGTGGCCGCTGAGATGCGCCAGTAGTAAACAACTCCCGGCGCTTTGTCGATTTCGCGAGGATAAACCTTAGTCCGAACATCGGGACTATCGTGAGCTATATGTCAAAGCCCCTTCGACTTCGCTCAGGGCAGGCTTTCTCGCAACCAGCACGAGTAATGGCACCCGGCATCCCATCCGGCCGCGCGTTAACCGTAGGTGAGGTCGGTGCTCTGGCCGACTTCGATGATATAGCCGTCAGGATCGCGGATGTAGCAGCGAATCTCGCCGTACTTGGGGATCGGTTCCGTGATGAACTCGGCTCCTCGACTTTTCCATAACTTGTAGCAGGCTTGAATATCCGCAACGCGAAAATTCATAAAGCTGTTGATGTGATTCGGGTCGGGGACGCTGAGAGTCACCGTCGGCTTATCCGGGGTCGGGCCGCCTCCAACGTTCAGAATCATCCAGATATTCGCAAGCTGGAGGTACGGAGGCGCGTTGCCGTCACCCATGGTCAGAATGCGAGCGCCGAAGACCTTTTCGTAGTAGCGAGCCGATCGCTCGACGTCGGCGACGGTGAGAAAATGCGCGATACTGATCCCCTCTCGCGGGGGCATCTCAAAGCTGTTCTGTTCGATTTGTACGCTGTTCATTGACGACTCCTATCCTGGATGAACAGTGCTCACCCGCTAATTCTAGTTCTGGTTCTTTCGTATCATACCTGCTGCCGATTAAGCCCGACGAGACTTTCTGGGCGCCCCGATTTCTTATGCCGCTGAAACCGACTTCTTCTTCCCATCGAGTGCCGGTAGAAGAAGTTTCAGAAGCGCTTGATCGGAGAATGGGTTCTGGCCTGAGATCAGCTCGCGATCTTGGAGGACATAGCTCGACCACGGCGCGAGCACACTTACGTCACCGCCCGCCGTACGCAGGGCGAAGTCCGGGTAGAAGAGAACCTTACCGCCAATCTCAAGCGGTTCCCGCTGCTGCTCTTCCGCTGTCGAAAAGATAGTCATCTTATATCCGGAATAGATCCAGCCTTGAGCCTTCGCGTGTGCTCCGGCGGCATCGCCCGCCGCCAGCGCGGCGACCACCTCCGTCGAATTCGGAAGAGCCGAGAGTAGTGAAATCGGGCCATGGCAGAGCACTGCCGTAGGCTTGGATGTTTTATGAAAGTGTCTGAACACGGTGCCCGCATCGGCATCATCGAGAAGATCCATCATGGGGCCGTGGCCGCCGGGGACGAAAACAGCGTCATATTGATCCAGGCCCGATGCGATGACATCCGAGATACGAGTTGGATTTTTGAGCCCAGTCAGGCTGTCACGGAATTTCAGATAGTCCTGAAGCTTAGCCTCGTCCCCACCGAAGAACTGGGCTATCGCTGAATTGACATCCAGTTGCGGCGTGTTGCCTTTGGGGTTGGCGAAAGTGATTTCGTAGCCCTCCTTCATCAGGGCGCGAACCGGAACCGTCAACTCGTTGAGATAGTAGCCAGCGCCGGCATAAACCTTGCCGTCTTTCAAGGGCAAACCGTGACCGCTAGAGACTAGTACCAGGACTTTTCCCTTGCTTGTCATTTGTTCTCCTCTTTCGTGTCGAATCAGTTCTCCTGGAGTATAAGCTAGCTCATCGCGATCCTGGATCGGTCGCGCGCCGAGCGGTTGCATAGGCTGTCTGCTGGATGTGAGGCGCGGTGATTGCAATGCTCACAATCGCTCTTATCAGCAGCGCCTCAATTAAGCCAGAAGCGCGACGATAAGTCTATTGGACGAACGTACCCATCGCGCTCGTTCACCAATATCGGCCGCACTCGCCCAGCAGATAATGTTGGGCGCTACTCCATTGCGATTGTTCCCGCTTTTCGACGAGGCCTCGCTTCACCGGATTTTGATGGATGTAGTGCAGCTTCTCCTGGCGCTTTTGCGCACTCCACAGGACGAAATCATAGAACCGGCGTTGCCATATGTACTCTTCGCCATCGCACGGGCAGCGCTACTCAGCGCCCGGGATCACTGACCTTGTTCCTCTTCCGTAGAAAGATCTGGCATAGACAGTTCCTGGTCACCCGGCACTTCCTCGCTGCCTTTCCGTCCCGTAAAGTTACTTCTGCCCAGCACTCACTGCTGACGGAAAGCTCGATTGTGCACCGAAATAACACTCGATAGATTCCAACTTCCCGTTCTTGATTCGAAGATACTCCACGTTCCGGAACGATTTACCGTTCGTGGTGTGGCAAAGATACTTCACGAAAGCATCCTCTGGGCCAGTGCTGATGCGCTCGAGGTCAAAGTCTCCTATGAGATCAACCTGCGTGTCCCAGCATCGCGTTTTGAAAGTACTCTTGCTGATGTGGTCGTCGCCGGCCGCGCTCGTAAAGGTGAAGTTGTCGGCGAGCAGGGCATCGAACGTGCCCAGGTCCTTGTTTTTCCACGCCGCGTACCACTTACGGACGATCTCTTCGTTCGTCGAGTTCTGCCCTCCCAATGCGCTCGCGCTTGCCGCTCCCGCCAGGCTCACGGCACCAACCAGCGCGCAGGCCCCAGTTGCGAGCACATTCCTGCGCGTCATTGTGATCCTTGTCATTGCTCGTTCTCCTTTTCGATGTAGTTTGAAATGCTCGCCCAATCGCTGATTCTAACTTTCTAGCATACGAACTAGTTGGTATGTAATAGAGTCAAACTACCACTTAAGACGCAGATGCGATCAATCTCGCTTGCGGTTGCCCGGCGCGCGCAGGTCGAAGGCGTATCCTTCGCGTTTGGCTTCGACGATAAGCGTACGTCGGGGGGCTAAGAGCACGTAGTCCGTGTATTCCCGACCATGCGATTCTTCAAGGATTACGTCGTCCTTGCTCCACCCTAGGCACGAAAACGAGTTGTGGCCTCATTGCGATTGCCCTTGTTCTCGTCGTACCAATGTTCGAGATTGCTAAGTGCCCCGAAGCCTTCCTCGAAGGTCATGTTTCCTCTGTTGCGCAGCTACTCCCGCACCGTTATTTGGAGTCACAGGATTTTGGCATTCTCGGATCTTTTAGCACAAGCAGTCGGCTGGGGGGAAGGAAGCTCTACTACAGACCCGAAAAACCGGACGTCCACCAATTTCCATTCGCCGAAAAATGGGGAACCTTTCCGCCTGTTGCGGTTTTCCTTTTATCCCAACTGCCGAATCCGCTCTTGCAGGAATTGGCGCTCTGGTTCCTGTTGGGTCAGGGCCAGAGCCTTCTCATAGGACGCTCGAGCCTCGGCTGTCCTGCCGAGCCTGCGGTACATATCGGCACGGGCTGAATGCGCGAGGTAGTAATTGGCTAATTCGGAATGTTCCAACGCCGCGTCGATATGCGCCAGACCGGCCTCTGGGCCATCGCACATTGCAACGGCCACAGCACGATTGAGCTGCACAACTGCCGAAGGCTGAATTCGTAGCAATTGGTCGTAAAGCGCAACAATCTGCCGCCAGTCGGTCGCAGCGACCGATTCCGCCTCCGCATGAACGGCCGCAATCGCAGCCTGTAATGTGTAGGAACCGAAGCGGCGGGAGTTCAAGGATTTTTGCAGCAACTCCGCTCCCTCCGCGATCTGCTCTTTGTTCCAGAGGGAGCGGTCTTGATTCTCCAGCAAAATCAACTCTCCGGCCGGAGAGTTTCTTGCGGCGCGACGGGATTCCTGCAGCAACATCAGGGCAAGCAGGCCCATAACTTCTGCCTCTGGCTTCAATTCGAGCAGCAAGCGGCCCAGTCGAATCGCCTCGCCGGTGAGCTCGGCCCGCGTTACCTCGGCTCCCGCCGCCGCAGAGTAACCTTCGTTAAAGACGAGATAGATGACGTGAAGCACCGCGCCCAGCCGCTCCGGCAATTCCTGCGGCGTCGGCACCTCGTATGGAATCGGGGTCTCTCGAATCTTTGTCTTGGCGCGCACAATGCGCTGCGCCAGCGTACGCGGAGTGGTGAGGAAAGCTTTCGCGATCTCCTCGGTGGTGAGTCCGCACACCTCACGCAGGGTGAGCGCAACGCGCGCTTCCGGTGGTAGAGATGGATGACAGCAGGTAAAAATCAAGCGCAGCCGGTCGTCTTCAAGAAAGGCATCCTCATCTTTATTGGAGTTCTCCGCCGAACTCGATTGCGCTTCGAGATATCGGACGAGCTCGTCTTGCGACGCATCAAATCGTGCGCGTCGACGCAGAGTATCGATGGCTTTGAATCGGGCGGTCGAAATCAGCCATGGTCGCGGGTTGCCGGGTACTCCACTGCCGGGCCACAGGCTCAGCGCAGCGGCAAAAGCTTCGTGCATCGCCTCCTCGGCAAGGTCAAAATCGCCGAGCAAGCGGATCAGAGTTGCCAGGATTCTTCCCGAATCCCCGCGGTAAAGCGAGTCGAGCAATTCGCGTATCTGAACACTTATCTGCTCGGGGGAAGTCTGGGACATCACGCGCTCTGGCATGGCTTCGACCTTAGCAAACCAGCGACCTCGAATCAATTTGGCTCTCGTTCAACTCGCGTTTCGGCCAAGGAAAAATTAGCGCTTATGAGGGTTGGGCCGCAGTGACTCGTCTCGCGCGCTGCGGTGAAAACTCCGTTATACTAGCGGGCAAGTTTCTTCCAGCCCGAAAAAGCGAGCCGCTAGTGCTGTTTCGTTCCATCGGTTGAGAACATTCATGGGGTCCACGCAATGAATTGGTCCGAACAGGTCGTCTTGATCACGGGAGGCACTGGATCGTTCGGCCAAAAATTTGTCGAAATCATGCTGAAGGAGTATCGGCCTAAGAAGTTGGTCATCTTCAGCCGTGACGAATTGAAGCAACACGACATGCGGACTTCGGGATTTGACGATTCCAGTTTGCGCTATTTCATCGGGGATGTTCGCGATCCGCAAAGGTTGGAGCGCGCTTTTTCCGGAGCGACAGTTGTTGTCCACGCTGCCGCTCTGAAACAGGTTCCCGCCTGCGAGTACAACCCATTCGAGGCTATTCAGACCAACATCATGGGCGGCCGCAACGTCATCGACTCTGCCATCAATCAAGGCGTGCGGCGCACGCTGGCGCTCAGCACCGATAAGGCAGTTAACCCGATCAATCTGTATGGCGCGACCAAACTCTGCGCGGAAAAAATGTTTGTGCAGGCCAATGCCTACGCGGGCGCGCAGGAAACTCGCTTCAGTTGCGCGCGATACGGCAACGTCGTTGGAAGCCGGGGCAGTGTGATTCCAGTGTTCCTCGAGCAACGCCGTCGCGGTCGCGTTACCGTCACCGATCCGCGCATGACCCGTTTCTGGCTTACGCTGGAACAGGGAGTTCGTTTTGTTGTGAGCAGTCTCGAACAGATGCACGGGGGAGAGATTTTTGTTCCCAAGATTCCCAGCATGCGTCTGATTGACCTGGCAGCGTCGATCGCCCCGGGATGCGTAGTGGAAACGGTCGGCATTCGTCCCGGAGAAAAATTGCATGAGGTTCTGGTTTCCGAGGATGAAGCTCGGAATACTTTGGAAGTGGAAGACCGTTACATCATTCAGCCTGCGCATCCCTGGTGGAGTCGCGAAAACTGGATGAATGCGCGGGCTCTACCCGAGGGCTTCCGATATACCAGCGACAGCAATGATCGCTGGCTCAATGATCAACAGTTGCGGGAGTTGATCGGACCACTCGCTTGCGAACAGCCCGCAGTCGCCGAAAAAATACCTGCGTAACGCCGGCACTCGGTGCGCAGTTTAAGATTGAGAGCACATCTCCCGTGACCACCTCTCTCGTAAGCGTGCAGACTCTGGCAATCAACGGAGGCTCTCCCGTCCGCGAAACTCTGCTGCCTTACGGCCGGCAGAAGGTC
This sequence comes from Candidatus Sulfotelmatobacter sp., assembly GCA_049584475.1. Lineage (GTDB taxonomy): Bacteria > Acidobacteriota > Terriglobia > Terriglobales > Acidobacteriaceae > Sulfotelmatobacter. The sequence goes on from JBAUXX010000007.1 coordinate 9,187, forward strand.
GACGAAGCCGACATTGATGCCGTGGTCGAGGTCTTGCGTTCCGATTGGTTGACCACCGGGCCGAAGGTTGCCGAGTTCGAAGAGGCGTTCGCGGCCCGCGTGGGCGCGGAGCACGCAGTGAGTTTCACTTCCGGGACCGCAGCACTGCACGCGGCAGCGTTCGCGGCAGACTTGAAATCCGGGGATGAAGCCATCACGACCCCGATGACCTTTGCCGCTACCGCGAACTGCATCCTCTACCAGAATGCCACTCCTGTATTTGCGGACGTTAGCCCGGACACACTGAACCTCGATCCGGAACAGGTCGAGCGAAAAATCAATCCTCAAGTGCGCGCGATTTTTGTAGTCGACTACGCGGGGCACCCTGCCGATCTCGACGCGATCATCGAATTAGCGAAACGCAAGGGATTGATGGTGATTGAAGATGCCTGCCACGCATTAGGAGCGGAGTATCGTGGCCGGCGCGTCGGAAGCATCGCCGAGATGACAGTTTTCAGTTTTCATCCGGTTAAACATATTACGACCGGCGAAGGTGGAATGGTTACAACCAACGATTCCAAGCTTGCCGAAACTCTGCGCCGTTTTCGGAATCATGGGATCTCCACCGATGCGCGCCAGCGCCAGAGCGCGGGACAATGGCATTACGAGATGGTGCTGCTTGGTTTCAACTACCGGCTGCCGGATATTGCCTGCGCGCTGGGAATTGAGCAACTGAAGAAACTCGACGCCGGTCTCGCTCGCCGCCGCGAAATTGCCGCGCGCTACACGGCGGCGTTCAGCCAGATTCCCGGCATAATTCCTCCCGCAGTTCGGGCAGAGGTGAATCCGGCGTGGCATCTTTATCCGATTCGGCTGGACTTGGCTGCGCTGAAGTCAGATCGGGCGCAATTCTTTCGCGCCCTGCGGGCAGAAAATATCGGAGTCAACGTTCACTATATTCCGGTGCATTTGCATCCTTACTATCGCGAACGGTTCGGATATCGCGGCGGAGAGTTTCCGGTGGCTGAGGACGCCTATTCGCGCCTGATAAGCCTTCCTATGTTCCACGGGATGACCGATCGCGACGCCGACGACGTGATTGAAGCGGTGCGCAAGGTGGCCAACTTTTACTCTGTGGTGAATTCGGGCAATGACGGCCGGTAGTAAAAATGGGAGCATGAATGTCGAGCGGCGCCGTCTACATCATTACTCAGGACCAGCGATATGTGGATTTGCTGCTGACTTCGGCGGCGAGCCTGAAGCGCGCAATGCCGGAGTTGCCCATCACCGTTTTTTCCCAGTTTCCCATCACTCGCGAATATTTTGAGCGCGTAGTTTCCGTTGAACCCACGCGCGACGGCTTTTACGACAAGACGAAGCTGATTCGTCAAATGCCGTACGAGCGCACGCTATTCATTGATGCTGATACCTATGTAGTTGAGCCGGTGCCGGAATTGTTTTCTGTACTCGATCAATTCGATTGCGCGGCCACCCACGAAGAATATTGCAACACGGACTGGTCCAATAACTATCCGCGACCGGATATTCCGATGTGCTATCCCGAGTTCAATACCGGCATCATGGCGCTGAAGCGCTCTGACAAGATGGACCGGTTCCTGGACAATTGGGGACAGCTTTATCAGTCATTTTTGGCCGAAAAGCCTGGGCAGCAAATCAACGACCAGCCTTTCTTTCGCGCTGCCGCTTACGCCAGCGATCTACGAATCGCGACGCTGACTCGAGAGTACAACTGCAAATTTCGCGGGCAGGGATACTTGAACGGCCCAGTCAAAATTATTCACGGGCACGTGAAGTTTCAACTGACGGCGCAGCAGGCGAATCAGGCGATAAGCGTGTTGAACGCCAGCAAGAAGCCGCGCGTGTATATCGCAGGCGAAGTGTACGAACAGAAACTCGTAGGCAGGCTGGTCAGCCGGCGCACCGCACACAAGGTAGGCAGCTTTCCCGAACTGCCCGGGTCGATCATGCTGATGCGTGCCCGCCGCCTCAGGGAAATCATCAAAGAGCGAGGCATTCGCAAAACACTGGCGCGGGCTCTGTCTCCCACCGAGGCGATGAATAAATAGGTGAGCAAGAACTCAAAAGTGGTTGCCATTATCCAGGCGCGCATGGGGAGCACGCGGCTTCCGGGCAAAGTGCTTATGGACCTGGAGGGCGAAAGCGTGCTGGCCCGGGTTGTAGGCCGGTTGCGGCTCGCGAAATTGATTGATGAGTTGTTGATTGCCACGACCGATCAGCCGGCCGATGATGTGATTGTCAAAGAATGCAAGCGTTGTTCTGTCGCGGTGTTTCGCGGCGACGAAAAAGATGTGCTCGACCGCTATTTTCGCGCCGCCCAATTCTGCCGGGCCGCAATCGTCGTTCGCATTACGTCGGACTGTCCGTTAATCGATGCGGAAATCACGGACAAGACCATCGGCGCGTTTCTTGATTCGCGTCCTGATTATGCTTCCAACGCGCTGGTTCGCACTTACCCGCGCGGTTTGGATACGGAAGTGATGACGCTGGAAGCGCTCGAGCGCGCCTGGCGCGCTGCCGGCGAGCCTTATCAGCGCGCTCACGTGACGCCTTATATTTACCAGAACGAAGCCACCTTCAAAATTCTGCCCGTGACAGGAGACGCGGACTATAGCCGCCATCGCTGGACGCTCGATACGCCGGAGGATCTCGCGTTCATCCGGGCTGTCTATGCTCGCCTACAAGACCGCGAAAATTTTGGATGGCGCGAAGTTCTCGGCATTCTTGAACGCGAACCGCAATTAGTAGAGTTGAATCGTCAGGTTCAGCAGAAGGCGATGCACGAGGGTTGACCTTGTCCCCTGATGGCATGCAACAGGAATCCAACAACACGACTGGGGAGGCGGAACTGCTGATTCGTGCCGATGCCACGGCCACGATGGGGACGGGCCATGCCATGCGGTGCCTGTCGCTGGCGCAGGCTTGGCAGGATGTCGGGGGCTCCTGCATATTCGCGATGGCGGACGTAACCCCGGCGGTGCGCCAGAGAATCGAAACGGAGCACTGCGAAATTATTGCATTGCAGGCCACAGCTGGTAGTGCTGCCGACTCCGATCAAATTGCCGGAATCGCGCGAGAACGAAAAATCGGCAAGGTCGTCGTCGATGGCTACCAGTTCGACGCCGATTATCAGCGCAGACTGAAGTTCGCGGGATTGAAGATTTTGTGTATCGACGATTACGGCCACGCTGATCATTACACCGCGGACATCGTCCTGAATCAAAATGTTTCCGCCAGCGAGGCGCTTTATCCCAGCCGCGAACCGTATACGCGGCTTCTGCTTGGTGCGCGCTACGCTTTGCTGCGGCGGGAATTTAGCGCTTGGCGAAATCATGTGCGCGAGATTCCATCCACCGCGAGAAAAGTGCTCATCACGTTGGGGGGCAGCGATCCTGAAAACCTCACAAGGGTGGCGCTGGAAGCCATCGCCTCGGTAAACCTTGAGAACCTGGAAGCCGTGGTCGTGGTGGGTGGCAGCAATCCTCATTTCGAATCGCTGCGGGAAGCTGGCTCGAAGCTGGCAGATCAGCGAAGCATGAAGATTGATGTGCGAAGGGATGTAACAAACATTGCGGAATTGATGGCCTGGGCCGATGCCGCAATTTCCGCGGCGGGTTCAACCTGTTGGGAGTTTTGCCTGTTGGGATTGCCGGCACTACTAATTGACGTGGCAAAGAACCAGACCGAGGTGGCCCGCGAACTTAACCGGCTCCATTGTGCGGTTCACCAAGGCAGAGCGCAGGATGTTTCCGTCGAGCGACTAAGCCATGAACTGGAACGGTTGCTTGAGTCGCAGGAACTACGGCAGACATTGTCCGCTCGATCGCGTGAGCTTGTCGATGGCGAAGGGGCGCGGCGAGTAGTTTCCTTGTTGCGTGGCAAGGAAGGAATACACTTGCGGCCAGCGCGAGAAGACGACAGCCGGCTTCTGTTCGAGTGGGCCAACGACCCCGACTCGCGGGCCTCGGCTTTTTCGAGCGTGTGCATTTCCTGGGAACGGCACGCGAGCTGGTTCGCCGCTAAAATGAAAGATCCTGATTGCCGTATTCTGATCGCTGAAGACAAATGCGGAAAACCCATTGGACAATTCCGCGTCGACTGGCGCGGGCCGGAGGGCGGCGAGATTGACGTGAGTGTTTCTCGCGGCTGCCGCGGAGGAGGATATGGCGGCAAAATTATACGTCTCGGAGTGGAAGCTGCCTTTGCAGAGAGATCGGCGGATGCGAAGCTGCTTCATGCTTTCGTCAAACCTGAGAACGATGCATCCCGACGCGCTTTTGAGTCTGCCGGATTCAGAAGTTTGGGCGAGAAGAATGTGAACGGCCATCGCTCCGTTCATTACGTGTGTAATAAAGAGCAATCATAAAAAGACCACACAACAGGAGCGCATACAAGTGTCTCGGGCAACGGAAGCGGAACTGCTGGAGCAGAGAATTGTCGAAAATTCGGCGTCGCAGGAAATTGACCTGGCGAGTTGGATTTTTGAACGAGTGCGAATCCAGCCGGGCGATCAGGTTCTGGAATTGTGCTGCGGCACCGGCGGACAAACGCTACCGTTGCTGGAGCGCGTAGGAAGGTCTGGTCGAGTCGTCGCGCTCGATATCTCGAGAAAAGCGCTGGACACTCTCGCTGCTAAAGCAACACATGCAAAGCAGCGACTCACTCTCGTCGAATCCAGCCTCGATGATTTATCTTCTTCGCTCCAGAAATTGGGATTGCAACCAGGTTGCTTTGATCTCCTATTCTGTGCGTATGGTCTTTACTACAGCACCGACGCGCAGAGAACACTCGCCGAAGCCCGATCGTGGCTGAAGCCCGATGGGCGAATCGTGGTGGTCGGTCCCTTCGGCCCCAATAATCAACCCTTATTCGATCTAGTGCGAGCCAGCGGTGCCGAACTCGCGGAGCCGGTTACTTTCTCCAGCGAGCGCTTCATGCTGCAAACGGTTCTGCCCTGGGGGGCGCGGAATTTTGCGTCGACCGCTGTTCACACAATGGTCAATCCGGTGCGCTGGGCGACACCTGAACGGGCGATCAATTATTGGCAGAACACAACGTTCTACGATGCGGAAAAGCGACCGGCCTTCGAACAACTGTTGCGCGCGCACTTTGCCAGGCACGGGGTTTTCGTCAACGAAAAGTGGGTAATGTTAACGGAGATGAGCCGTGGCCGCTAGCCCAGTGTTGGTGATCGCCGCTCATCCCGATGATGAGATTCTCGGCTGCGGCGCGACTGCCGCGCGCCTGGTTGAAGAAGGATGCGAGGTATATTTCGCCATTTTAGGGGAGGGAATTACATCGCGGCACGTCGCGCGGGATGCGGCTGACGCTACGGATTTGTCGTTGTTGCATGAACACGCTCGCGCCGCGGGCGGCAAGATCGGCGTGAAAGAAGTCTTCTTGCACAAGCTGCCCGACAATCGGCTCGATACGGTTCCCTTGTTGGAGGTCGCGAAGGTGGTCGAAGAACTCGTTGCTCGGCTTAAGCCGGAAGTGATTTACACCCATCACGGCGGCGATCTGAACGTGGATCATGGGGTTGTTCATCGCGCTGTGCTTACGGCGACGCGGCCCATCGCCGGTCAGCCCGTGCGGGAGATTTACGCCTTCGAAGTGCCGTCTTCGACGGAGTGGGCCTTTCAACGTCTGGAGCCCGCTTTCCGCCCTAATATTTTCGTTGATGTCGCACATACACTTGAAAAGAAGATTTCTGCCATGGCTTGCTACCGGAGCGAAACACGCCAATTTCCTCATCCACGCTCACCCGAAGCGCTACGTGCCATAGCGACGCGATGGGGTAGCGTTGCCGGATTCAAGGCTGCCGAAGCTTTTGAACTGATTCGTTCCCTCCGACCGCGTAAAGGTTGAGCATGCCCGCGCACATCACCATCGGCAAACGCAGCATCGGCGCAGGATTCCCGGTTTATGTGATCGCCGAAGTTTCCGCCAATCACCATCAGGACTTCGGGGAAGCAATAAGAATCATTCAGGCGGCTAAGGATGCCGGCGCCGACGCGGTCAAACTGCAAACTTACACAGCCGATACCATTACCATCGCCAGCGATCGTACTGAGTTTCGCGTAGGCGGAGGCACGCTTTGGGATGGCCGCACGCTGCACGATCTTTACCTCGAAGCCTACACGCCATGGGAATGGCAGCCCAAACTGAAGCAGGCGGCGAACGACGCTGGACTCGATTTATTCTCATCGCCATTCGACGACACGGCAGTTGACTTTCTCGAGCGGATGGATGTGCCTGCCTACAAAGTCGCCTCATTTGAGCTGGTGGATATTCCGCTGATTAAGAAAATTGCGAGTACGGGCAAACCATTGATTATTTCAACGGGCATGGCTACTTACGACGAAATTGCCGAGGCGATTGACGCGGCGCGCGATGTGGGCGCGGCGCAGATAGCGTTGCTGAAGTGCAGCAGCGCATATCCGGCGCCGCCGGAAGAAATGAATTTGCGCACCATCGCTGAGTTGTCGCGACGGTTCAATTTGCCGGTGGGATTATCCGATCACACCATGGGAGTTGCAGCGGCTGTCGCGGCCGTCGCGCTTGGGGCGTGCATTATCGAAAAGCACATAACGCTCTCCCGCGCCATACCCGGCCCCGACAGCGCCTTTTCTCTCGAACCGCAGGAGTTCAAGGCCATGGTCGAAGCGGCGCGGGTTGCCGAAAAGGCTCTTGGCGAAGTTCACTTCGGACCAATCGGAAAAGAGACTGCGAGCCTTGTTTTTCGACGATCGCTTTTTGTGGTGGAGGATGTGAAGAAAGGAGAAATCTTCACCGCGCAAAACGTGCGGTCGATTCGCCCGGGGCACGGAATGCATACGCGCCATTTACACGAGATCCTGAACCGTCGTGCCGCGCGGAATATTGAGCGCGGGACGCCTTTGCATTGGGATTTGGTGGATCCACAATGAGAGGAGTGACTCCGCTGTTAAAGCGCGTTGTGTATCCGTCGCTAGCGCGAGCTGGAGTTCTCCGGCGCATGTGCGGTACGGGCCTGGCGGTGCTTACTTATCACGGGATTCGGCCGCGGGAGTATCAGCCGATTGATGCGGCATTCGACGGTAACCTTATCGACGCCGAGACGTTCCGGAAGCAGTTGGTTCTTTTGAAAAAGAACTACACGATCGTTTCACCCGACGATGTTCTGGCATGGTGTGAAGAGCGTGGCAAACTTTCCCCGAGAGCCGTCTTGCTCACCTGCGACGACGGACTGCTGAATAATCTCACCGATATGCTGCCGGTGTTGCGGCAGGAAAACTTGAAGTGCCTTTTTTTTGTTACCGGCGCGTCCGCAGGCGACAACCGCTCAACGCTCTGGTATGAAGACCTTTTTCTCATCTTCCTTCGCGCTCCCGCAGCGCAGTTTGAAGTCGCTTGTAGAAATGTCACTATCCTCGGCGACCTCACTAAACGTGAGCGCCGGCAAGCTGTCTGGTGGAGCGCAGTGAAGCGCCTCTCGCAAGTGGATGGGGAAACTCGCAAAGCCTTTCTTCAAGAGGCTCGGCGTACGCTCGGGGTGCGGTCAATCGACGTTTCTAGTTCCGTCGAAGACAGGCGCTTTGGTTTACTCGTCCGCGATGAACTGCGGGAGCTGGCCGCCGCCGGCATGACCATTGGCGCCCATACTTTGAATCATCCGATTCTTTCTGAGTGTCCCGTGGAGATTGCCTGGACTGAGATTGCGGAGAGCCGCACTCGTCTGGAAGCTGCTTTGCAAGCGCCAGTCTGGGCGATGGCTTATCCCTTTGGCGATCGCCAATCGGTGACGCCCGGAATATTGAGCAGGGCAAGAGAGGCCGGCTACAAGGTTGCCTTTATGAATTGCGGCGGGGGGCTCGGCGCTGCGTTGCCCAGGCATGCGATTCCGCGAATTCACGTTACCGCGCAAATGAACCTGGCGGAGTTTGAAGCGAACGTTGCCGGATTCTATGCGGCGCTGCAACGTCGGGCGGGACGCAACGGAGAGCCGGGCCTGCAGATGGCGGGATAATTTCAAGTGACCCGCCCTTCGGAACAATCCAACCTTCCCGCTTACGATGCCGCCGCTTCGCACTACGCGTCTCTCGATTATCTGACTCCCTGCGAAAGACTGCTGTTCGATTCTTTCATCAGGCCGGGAAGCGCGATTCTCGATCTTGGGGTGGGAGGCGGCCGCACGACGCGGTATCTGGCGGAACGCGCGTCGTTTTATGTCGGAGTCGATTATTCCGCAGCGATGGTAAAGGCGTGCCGGCAAAAGTTTCCGCAGTTGGATTTCAGGATTGCGGACGCCGCGAATCTCTCGGAGTTTCGGGAAGAATCTTTCGATGCCGTCATCTTCGCCTTCAATGGAATCGACTATGTGTTTCCGTCCGAGGGCAGAAGAGCCTGCTTGCAGCATATTCATCGGGTGCTTAGACGGAACGGCTGCTTCATTTTCTCTTCACATAATCCGCGGGCGGTTCTGGTTCGACCACGCTGGAATCTGGATCGTCTGCAGAAGATCGCGCGCAAATGTTCGCCGCAATCGGCTTTCTTGCACAAGCTGGTGCTTGCGGCTTTTACCAGCGCCCGCTTCGGGATCGCCTTGGTGCAGTCTGCCTGGCTCAGCCTTCTTCGCATACTTAGGCGAGTTCCATCCCGAGCATTTTGGGCTGGAGAAGGCGACCTTGTCGACTCTTCCCATGGCGGTTTGTTCACTCACTACTCGGTGCCCGATCGAGTGGTTGCGGAATTCAGCCGCGCCGGCTTCCGGGTAGAGCGCGTGCTGGGCGACGATTACCCGCTCGTCTCTCACCCCTATTCGACAGATTGGTACTATTACGTATTCACGAAGCGTTGATCAAAGGGGTGAGTGGGAAATTGCGCCTAGTCGTGCTCAGAGAAATTCCGGAAGACGAGAAGCTGCGCCTCGAGTGGAATGCGCTGCTGGAGCGGACGGAACAGCCTCAGGTGTTTTATACGTACGAGTGGGCGCTCGCGGTGCAGCGTGCTTATGCGACTGTGCTGCACCCTATGCTTTGCCTGGGATACGACGAGCCGGAGGGCCTCTGCGGTGTGGCAGCTCTGGCTACAGATCCTGCAAGCGGTGCGGTTTCGTTTCTCTGTGCCACGACCGGCGACTACTGTGATTTTCTAAGTGCGGGCAAGCAGCGGGAAGAATTTGTGGCAGCCGTATTTGGCGAACTGAGACGGCAAAACTTCGAGGAGGTCAGACTCGCAAATTTACCGGCGGACTCGGCAACGGTACCACTTCTTCGTCGGGCTGCGAGTTCGCAGAATTATCACCGCCTGTCGCGAACAGCTTACATTTGCGCCCAGGTCTCGCTTGGATCGTTGCAGCGGCGCAGCGAAAATAAGCCTGTATTGCCGCGCAAAAAAATGCTGCGGCGATTCTTGAATGCCATGGGCCGCGACGCTCCGGTCCGTCTCGAACATGCGCGTTGTTGGGAACAGGCACAAGCCGCCTTACCGGCATTTATTGAGGCCCACATAACAAGATTTCTCGCGACCGGCCGGATCAGCAACCTGGTACGGACAGAGCGGCGGCTGTTTCTTACCGAACTGGCGAAGCTGTTGTCGGAGCGCGGTTGGCTGGCCCTCACCACATTTGCGGCGGGAGACAAAGTGTTTGCCTGGAACTATGGATTTCAATTTCTGAGCACGTGGTTCTGGTATCAACCCACGTTCGACAGTGACTTCGAGAAATACTCGCCGGGCTTTTGCCTTCTCGCAAAACTGATCGAGGAAGCGGCAGAAAAACCGGAACTGCAGACGGTCGACCTGGGGTTGGGAGCGGAAGAATATAAAGAGAGGTTCGCGAACCAGAGCCGCGAAACCCTGCACGTGACGTTGACTTCCTCATATCGCAGGCATCTCGGCGAGGTCGCGCGTTACTATGCAGCCGCCAGCTTGAAACTGCAACCAGTGGTGGAACGCGCGGCTCGCACGACCTTCGCACGATTCCGCGCTCTGAGTCAAAGACTGCGGCAGTCCGGAATCGTGGGAACATGTAGCTGGGCCGCGAAGCGCGTACGCTCCTCGCTTGCTGGTCGAGATGAGGTCTTTTTTTACGAACTCACTGATCCCGACCCTGTTTTGTTGTCACTGAACGGAGTCTCTCTCAGGCCGTTAACTCTGAATACGCTGGCGGCGGCGGCGATGCAGAATGAGGGCGATGAAGGCACCCTTGCGTATCTGTTGCGCTGCGCACGGCACCTGCGCAATGACCGCTGGTGTGGCTTTGCCTTGGTCGATCACGCTGGTGTATTCCTGCATTTCACCTGGGCGGGACCATTCGAGACTTTTCACTGGTCTGAGTTGGATACAACGTTGGAGTCTCCCCTGCCGGACTCTGTCGTCCTGTTCGATTCCTGGACGCCGGTTTCTCAGCGCGGGCGCGGCTATTATGCACCTACAATTGCTATGGTCGCCGCTGGAATTCGAAATGAAGGAAAACCTTCTTGGGGATTCAGCGCTTCTACAAATAAGTCATCAGTGCGGGGGTTGGAGAAAGCGGGCTTCAAGCGCCGCTTTTCCGTGATCAGACATCGAGTGCTGTGGTGGCAAAAAATAAAGCAAGAGAGACCGAACATAGCTTGAGCCGAAATATCTCCGGGCGAGGATTTAAGATCAAAGCCGCTCCTTAACTGAAGAATGCAATGCGAGTTCTCCTGCTTCATCCCGAAGATTCACCGCGCCGCGGTCCGTGGGCCGAACAGCAGTGGGACCTGATCGTTGATCTCGGGAGATCTTCGCTATTTTCAGCAGCCGCATGGCAACATCAGACACATTGTCCGGTGCTTCGGGCTGACTCGTTCCGGCGAGGCGTCGATGACCTCAGAGCGATCCGTCAGCTGTTCTCGGCGGGCCGGAGCCGATTGCTCGATGATGAGGGAATCGATTGGTGGGATCTTACGTCGCTGGTCGTCGTTCCTCAGGCGGAAGACGTTTTGATTCTCCGGCGTCTGGCGGCAGAAATACCTATTATCGCCGAACTGTGGGCTACTCGTTCCAATTGGCCCTGCAACGCCTGGGAAGTTCTGCTTAAGCGTCCAGTGCAGACTTTTTCCGGCAGTTCGCTCGCGCGATCGGCCGCTTCCATCACGCGCTATGCGCGGTTGTTTCGGCGCTTTCCTCCTCAGCAGCTCAAGCAGATATTTCTGGATAAGTATGACTCCGGTTATCGTTGGCGTTCACGGTTTGCCCCGGCAAACAAGCCGCTGGCTCAGTCCGTGGTTCTGCTGCCCAGCGCCTATGAAAATGTGTCGCGAATGGCCGCTGCTTATGCCCGGTTGCTTCCCGATCAAACGTTCCTGTTAGTAGCAACTCGCGAGAGCGCCAAGAAATTCGTAAGGCCGCAGAACGTGCAGGTGCGCGATTTGGCGGTTTATGCGAAAGATAGTTTGCCGGCCGGCGAGACTGCTTCAATCCTTTTGAGATGGGAGGCGTTAAAAACAGACCTGCGCTCTCTCGCTCCTGAGTTTGAAGTGCTGTTGCAAGCGGGTGTATTTGATCCGCTGCCGCAGTGGTTTCGCGACTGTCTCTGCGCTCGCGACGCTTGGCGTGAAGTGATCGATCGCGAACCAGTGAGCGGAGTCTTGTGTGGCGATGACAGCAATATCTACACGCGACTTCCGCTGTTGCTGGCGGCTAAGCGCAAAATTCCGACTGTGGATTTTCATCATGGCGCTCTGGACGGCCGCTATCTGCTGAAAGATCTGCCCTGTGACTCTTATCTGGTGAAGACTGCGATGGAGCGTGATTACCTGACTCGCGTATGCGGTTTAGCTCCGGAAAAACTTGTGGATGGCGCGCCCTTGCCGCTCTCCACTCGGTTGGGCGAGCCGCAGCAGGAATCCGTAAACACTTCCGCTATTTTCTTTTCGGAAGCATATGAGAATGGCGGGCTTCGGGCCGAAGAAGTTTATCGCGAGATTCTTCCACCTCTCTGCCGCTTGGCTAGTGGCGCCGGACGCGGTGTGATTCTCAAGCTGCATCCATTCGAAAGCGTGGCCGAGAGGAAGCGGCTCGTTCGCTCTCTTTTGTCCTCGCAGGAATATAAACTCGTCACTATTATCGCGGGGCCTTCCTCGGCGCGGTTGCTGGCTCAATCCTGGTTCGGAATCACCATCGAATCAACGACGGTGTTGGAGTGCTTGTCGTCGGGATTGCCCTGCTTCCTGTGTGGATGGCTGTCGCTCTCGTCTTATGGCTACCGGGAACAGTATGCCCGCTTCGGAATTGGCGAGAAGCTGCGCAATGCGGAAGACATCGCTGAAATACCGCGCCGGATAGCCTCTATTCAGAGCCTGCCCAAAAAACAACAGGGCTTTGGAAAGATTGCGAAGCCTGAAGAGTTGCGGCAACTCCTGACGGTTGGTCTTCCGGTCCAGGCGAGTGTAAGGTGCATTTCATGAACGGCGAGATCGTGAATGGCGATCTGACCACTGTCGATATGACGCCGGGCGTAGTCTTGTCGCTGGATGCAGCGGCCCAGACTCAGCAATTTCGTTCGCAAGTCGGACACATCTCGCGCCAATCGGGAATATTTTTCGCCGGAACCGTTTTCTCCGTAGGCATCGGCTACGTTTTCAAGGTCTATCTGGCCCGCGTCCTGGGGGCCCGCGATTTGGGAGTCTATGCGCTGGGCATGACGCTGGTGGGGTTCCTCAGCATATTCAATGGCATGGGACTGCCGCAATCCGCTGTTCGTTTCGTTGCTTCCTACGCTGCGGCGAACAAATTCCCGCAGTTGCACGCTTTGCTTTGGCGTGGCGCAGGGCTGCTTTTAGCTGTGAACGCGGTGTTCGCCGTAATCTTTCTGGGAGTGGGCCGCTGGATTGCGATTCGTTTTTATCATGCGCCGCTGCTCGTGCATTATTTGCCCTGGTTTGCATTGACCATGCTGACCGGTGCCGTGACGTTTTTCTACAGTAAGGTTCTGGCTGGTTATCGCGATCTGACGCGCAGAACGGTTATCACGAATTTTGTGGGCAGTCCGCTGATGATGCTGCTGAGCGTGTTTCTGATCTCTCGCGGGCTGGGGCTGCAAGGATATTTAATGGCGCAGGTTCTTAGCGCCGCGGTGGTCTGCCTGTTGCTGGTCTACGTTGTGCGGCAGCTCACCCCGCTGTCGGCGCGATTTTCCGCAAACCACGGAGCCAGATTGGGAAGGGAAGTCTGGTCGTTCTCGGCAGCCATGTTGGGGATTGGCCTTATGGAATTCCTGATGATGCAAGTGGACAAGGTTGCGCTGGGTTATTACCGCGGAGCACGTGAGGTAGGAATCTATTCGGTAGCGGCGGCCGTCGTGGTCTATGTGCCTCTGGCACTGAGTTCTGTAAACCAGATTTTCTCGCCCACAATTTCCGACTTGCACACCCGCGGCGAGCATGCGTTGCTGGGCCGGCTGTTTCAGTCGCTCACCAAGTGGGTAATCGGACTTACTCTGCCCCTGGCTTGTGTGATCATCGTTTTCGCGCGGCCGCTGATGCGTATCTTCGGGCCGGACTTCGAAGCGGGATGGCCGATCCTGATTATCGGCACTTTGGGCCAACTGGTAAACTGCGGAGTCGGTTCAGTGGGATTTCTCCTGCTCATGTCGGGGAACGAAAAGCGCCTGATCAAAGTGCAAACCTTAATGACAATAGTTATGGTCGTGCTGAGTGCCGCTCTGGTCCCTTTGTGGGGAATCGTTGGTGCAGCGGTTGCGGCGGCAATTACCAACGTAGGCATGAACGCCTTGAATCTGATTCAAGCTCGACAAGCACTCGGTCTTACTCCCTATAACAGGAGCTATGTTCATTTGCTTCCACCCGCAGCCGCGGTCGTAGGCGTAACGCTATTGCTCAAGAAGAATTCGTCATTGTTTGTCCATGACTGGATTGCGGTCGGAGTGGCTCTCATTCTTGCTTACGTGTTCTTCGGCGCGATCTATATGATGTTTGGCCTCGATGTGGATGATCGGCTGATTGCACGCGCTGTGTGGTCGCGAATTCGCACTGCGGCCGGCCTGACGCTGGACGAGGCTGCGCCATGAGCGAGATGAGAGAAATACGGCTTCCGGCGGAGTTGTGCGCTGCGGCGGAAGAAAAGTTTAGAGGAAAATTCGGCAGTCTGGACGAAATGCTAGCTGTTGTTCTCCAGGAACTATTGCGTGAGGATTCATCTCGCGCGGATGAAGCCGAGCAGAAGATGGTCGAGGAAAGACTTCGCGAACTCGGCTACATCTGAGCCTTCGCATCGGCTGCCTTCCTAATTCATGAAAAATGCGAAGACACGGGAACAGGCTCTACGCGACGGAAGAGAACGGCTCTATCCTTCATTGACCGATCCGAGTTGGCTCGTGCTACGCCGGCGCCGGGAAGTATTCAGCAAATGGCTGGTTCGTCTCAAGCAGGGCAAGCTCGATGTTTTGGATGTTGGAGGGCGATTGCAACCCTATCGTCCGTTGCTAGAGGGACGCTTGCGCCGGTACATTGCGATCGATCTGCAATCTACGCCTCTGATCGATATTGTTGGGCGCGGCGAGCTGTTACCTCTGCGCAGCGGGGAATTTGATTTGGTTATCTGTACGCAGGTACTCGAGTACTCTCGCGATCCGCGGTTGGTGATTGCGGAGATTCACCGTGTGCTCAAGCCGGATGCTGTTCTACTCCTAAGCAGTCCCGCGGCCCTTCCGCGAACTGCAGAGGAAGAATGTTGGCGTTTTCTGCCTGCCGGCATGCGGCAACTCCTGGCTGCATTCCGCGAGGTCGAGGTCGTCCCCGAAGGCAACAGCGTGACCGGATTTTTTCGCACGGCAAATGTATGCCTGGATATGTTCGCGCGATATCCTCTGGTCAGGCGCATCTTTCGGATCACGTTGTGTCCCGCGATGAATCTTGCAGGCGCGATGTTGGCAGTCTTGTCAGGAAGCCGCAACGATCAATTTGCTGTGAACTACAGCGTCTGGGCTCGGAGATAGCGGCGTGAGCTATATCCGGAAACTTTGGCAGCGTGGCCGGGAACTCTTTCCGATCGAGGGCTTCTACTTTGATCGGCCAATTGTCATGCTCCAAAGCGACGACTGGGGACGTGCGGGCCTGCATGATCAAGAAGGTCTGGACCATCTACATTCTTCGGGTATTGTCCTGGGCGAACGTCCATACGACCACTACACTCTGGAAACTGCTGAAGACCTCGCAGCGTTGCGGGCTCTGCTGGATGGCCATCGCGACGCGACCGGTCGCGCCGCCTGCGTGGGGATGAACTTCATCGTTGCGAACCTGGATCTTCCAAGAATGGAGGCCGATGGATATCGGGAAATCCATATTCTGCCACTGGCCGAAGGCCTTCCTCAAGGCTGGAACCGGCCGGGCCTCATGGAGGCCTACCAAGCAGGGGTTGAGCGCGGTGTTTTCAATCCAGCATTGCATGGGGTGACACATTTCTGCCGTGCCGCGGTTGAGCGCGAATTACTGGCTGGTGGAGAACGTGCATCGCTTCTCCGCACTATGTGGAATGCCGGCACGCCATATATTCATTGGCGAATGCCGTGGATTGGCTACGAATACTGGGATCCGGGAAAATCTGCCGAAGACCGCTTCCCATCCGCAGCCGTTCAACAGGAATTAATCGGAAAAGCTGTAGGTCTATTCGGCAAGTTGTTTTCGACGCTGCCACACTCGGCTTGCGCACCGGGCTATCGCGCGAACGATGATACGCTTCGCGCTTGGGCACAGTATGGAATTCGCGTCACGCAAAACGGCCCGGGCACTCTCACGCCGCCCCATTTCGACAGGCACTGCATGTTACATCTTTATCGCAATGTAGAGTTCGAGCCGAGTACGGATCCATCCATATCGGTGGAAAATTGCGTCCAGCGCGCAAGGGCCTGCTTCAAACGAGGCCTTCCTGCGATCATATCGATTCATTCCATTAATTTCCAATCCTCCGTAAACGGTTTCCGTAATCGAACCATTGCACTTCTCGATCGATTTCTAGCAGAGGTTCAAGCGGCCCATCCGGATGTGCTGTATCTTCACGATGAGGATATGTTGCAATTAGTGGAAAAGGGCTTTTACGAAACTGCGCAAGGAACGGAGCGGATGAACGTTACCAGAAAAAAATTTACTCGCCACGAGATGGGGCGCCAGAAAGCGGAATGATGGCGCAAAAATCTGTACTCCTGGTAACCGTCGATTGTCTGCGCGCCGATCATACCGGCTTTATGGGATACCCGCGCCCAACGACTCCTTTTCTGGATGGCTTGGCCGCCGAAAGCTTTGTATTCCCGGCGGCAATCGTGGCAGGAGCGCCCACGTATTATTCTTTGCCCGCCCTTCTGGCATCTCGCTATCCGCTCGCCTTAGGACGCGACGTCATCGGCCTTGCCCCGGAGGAGCCCAATCTTGCCAGCGGTTTTCGCCAAGCCGGATACGCCACCGCATTTTTCGGGGCAGGGAATCCATATATTTCTTCGCGCTTTGGTTACGATTTCGGGTTTGATACTTTTCGTGACTTTCTCGATCGTGAATCGGCTGCTCATCCCGGCTCTGATCGCTCGGCGCCTGTCGCTGACGGCTGGTTGAGTCAGTTAAATCGAAGGCTTCAGAAAATTCGACCCCATTTAGGCGCGTTGGGTTCGGCATACGACGAATTGTATTTTCAGTATTGTCAGATCCGGACTGCAATACCCGGATCATTAAATGAGTTGCGCCGTTTTCCCGCCGCGGATGTGATTGTCGATCACGCGCGCTCCTGGCTGGCGTCCGTTGGAGAGCGGCCATTCTTTTTGTGGTTGCATTTGATGGATCCTCACTCCCCCTATTACCCGGTAGAGAAGGCGGTCGAGCAAATGGGGCAACCGCCGATTACACCTTTCCGCGCCCGCTATCTGAATTCTTCCTGGAACCGATCAGATCTCTCCGCGAAGCGCTTTGCCCGCCATCGCGACGAGATCGTTGCCTTATACGACGCAGGCATTCGCTGGGTGGACACGCAGATGGCGCGATTGGTCGAAATATTGAGCCATCTCGGGATGTGGGATCGATGTATCTTCGCTTTGACCGCTGACCACGGCGAAGAGTTTCTCGATCATGGTGGCCGTTATCATCCGCCCACTCGGCTGAGGGAAGAACTGATTCGCGTGCCGCTGTTGCTGCGCGTTGCCGGCGCTCCAAAACGTGAGGTGAGTCAAGCTCCTTTCAGCATGGTGGATCTTGCGCCCACTTTGCTCGACGCAGCCGGCGTGCCGAGTCCATCTTCGTTTCGCGGCCATAGAGGCTGGGAGAGTTTGCGCAACGGACTGGGCCGCGACGAAGCGGCGATTTCCGAGTCAGTGGCGGACTGCACGAATCCATTTTACCGACGGAATCGCCTCGGTTCCCGCGCATTGTCCATCCGCGAGAGCCGGTTCAAACTGGCCTTGAATTTCGCAGACGCCTCGGAATGCCTATACGATCTCGAAGCTGACCCCGGTGAACGGACGCCGCTGCCCTTGAATGCGGAGAAAGCCGTGCGCCGCCGCTTGCTTGAACGGGCACGTGAACATCTCCGGCAGTCGGCCGCGGAACGCGATGAGACGATGCGGCTATACTCGCAACTGCGAGATCTTCGTTTAGACGGTCTCTGTCTGGAAAAGTCTGCCGACTCCGGCTCTTGTCGCTCCAACGCCGCCCACTTCGACCATCCGCTACAATTGCAATTCCCGAATGCGAAAGCTTCGTGAGCGGGAAGTCAGAACTGCTTTGCCCTTGCAGCCGGAATGATCAAGATTTTCACGCCATCGTTTGCCGACGAGTCCGACACTAACGCGCAGAATCTTTCGGTCAAGGAAATCGTCGCACGCATGTCGCCACAGAAATTTCAGGTAATCATGCTGCATGAGGGCAGTCCTGACACCCGTATTGCCAGCCGCCCTAATACCCGGCTCATTCGCTGTCGGCGACACGGGACTACGGCGCGAATTCTCTGGAATTTATTGCGAGACGTTCCGGACATTTATTTTTTTCCGCGTGCCGGGCCGTTGGATGCGGCATTTATGGCTCTGCGGCGAAGTTTGCGCCTGAAGACCGCAATTGTCACCTACATCGTCTCCGGCGGCCTGTATAACCCCGAACCACCGCCTTCGACCATGGTACGAAATGCTCGAGAAGCCAATCTCGTTTTTGCCAACTGTCGCTATCTGAGCCAATTGGTGCAAGACAGGATCGGGGTTACGGCTGGCGTTCGTTACGATGGAGTCGACCGCCGGTTTTTCTTTTCGGCCAATCGCCGCGCTACTCCAGCCGGTTCGCTGACTGTATTGTTTGCCGGTTCGCTTCGCCCTTACAAGCGCGTTGATCTTCTGGTGCGTCAGGCTGCGCGCTGGCCAAGCGTGAAGTTCCGAATTGCCGGAAAAGGCGAAGAGGAGCAGAAATGCCGCAACCTCGCCGCTGAACTTGGTTGTTTGAATGTCACTTTTGTCGGCCATCTTACTTCACATAGCGTGGGCGAAGAAATGCGGCAAGCCGATATTTTCTTCTTCCCAAGTATTCTGGAAGGCCATCCGCAAGTGCTGGGACAGGCTGCCGCTTGCGGACTGCCGGCTATCGCGATGAATATCTATCGTCCCGAATACGTGATCGACGGCAAAACAGGATACCTTGTGCAGTCCGATGAAGACCTCGGCCGGAAGCTCGACTTGTTACTCGAAAAGCCAGACATTCGCGTTGCAATGGGCGCAGCCGCGGCATTGCACTCTCAGAATTTCGACTGGGACCGAATCACGCTCCAGTGGGAAGAAGCATTCGAAGAGGCTGCCGCCAAACGGCGGATGTTATGAGCGGCGACGGCAGCGTTGTCGCGGCAAAGAAGATCGGTCCGCACGTTCTGACCCTCACCGCTTTCTATCCCTCGGAAGGCGACGACGCAGGCGGATGTTTCGTGGCCGAGCCAATCAAGTTGCTTTCGGAATTAGGCGTTCGCAACACGGTCCTCGCTGTGCAACCGCTTTACCGGGAGAAAAATCGTCCTATTGCTTCGTCCGATTCTGTTCGCTGGCTTCGTTACCCGGCATTGCCCGGAGGTTTTGGTCTGCCCACCGCAGGGGCCTTTTTGTTCGCCAGAATTGTAGGAAGCGTACGAGAGATGCATCGCCGTAACCGTATCGACCTGATCCACGCCCACTCAGCGTTGCCGTGCGGTCACGCCGCCATGCTCCTGAGCAAGGAAATGGGCATTCCCTACGTCATCTCGGTTCACGGCCTCGATGCTTTCTCGACGACCCAGGTTTCGGGGAGAGCCGGGAAGTGGTGCCGCCGCATTTCGCAACATGTCTTCGGTTCTTCCCGGCGCGTGATTTGCGTCAGCGAGCACGTGCGCGAACAAGTGATCGAAGGGATGGGCCGGACTTGTCGCACGTCGGTCGTTTACAACGGCGTCGATACGGAAATGTTCTCTCCGGCAGAAGCAGCTTCGGAAAATTCGACTGTCATTTTAAGCGTGGGCAACTTTATTCCGATTAAAGGCCATGACATTTTGTTGCGAGCCGTCGCGGCACGCGCTCAAGATTTCCCCGATTTGCGTCTGGAAGTGATTGGCGATGGACCTGAGCGATCGCGGCTTGAGGCTTTGGCCGCAAAGCTCCAGATATCTGAGCGTGTTTTGTTTCAAGGCCGCCAGCCACGGAAGCAAGTCGCCGCTGCCATGCGCCGGTGCACCATTTTCGCCCTGCCGAGCCGCTATGAAGCCCTGGGTTGCGTTTATCTCGAAGGCATGTCAACCGGCAAACCGGTAATCGGTTGCAGGGAACAGGGCATTGCCGAGATCATTCAGCACGGCTCGAACGGCTTTCTTGTCGGGCCCGGCAACGAAAAGGAATTAACTCTTGCCATTGCGATGCTTCTCAGGGATAAACCCCTCCGCGAGAATCTTGGCCTTGCGGCCCGAGACACGGTTCTTGATCGCTTTACGCTGGCGCATCAAGCCGAGAGCCTGGCGCGAATCTACCGGGAGTGCTTGCAATGAAAACGAAGCGGCTGGTAATTCTTACAGAGATCATCTCGCCCTATCGCATCCCATTGTTTAATGCCCTCGCGCAACGTGACGATCTTAGCCTGCATGTGATCTTTCTGGCTGAGACCGATCCGGCTCTGCGGCAATGGCACGTCTACAAAGACGAAATAAAGTTTTCGTTTGAGGTGCTTCCTTCGTGGCGCCGCCGTATTGGAAGCCATAATGTACTGCTGAACCGGGGAGTTGCACGAGGGCTCGAGTCGGCTCGTCCCGACGTAATTCTGTGCGGCGGATATAATTATCTGGCTTCGTGGCAAAGTTTGCTCTGGGCGCGGATGCGCAGCATCCCTTTCTTGCTTTGGTCGGAGAGTACTTCGTATGACTTGCGCGGCGGCCGAGTGTGGATAGAATTCCTGAAAGACGAATTTCTTCAACGCTGCACAGGATTTGTCGTGCCGGGAATCTCATCTCGGGAGTATCTGATCTCCCGGGGACACAAAGAACACCGCATTTTCACCGCTCCAAACGCCGTGGACAATGACCTTTTCAAAAACGGTGCGGAAACGGCGCGGAGAAATGACGTCCAGTTCCGCCATGAGCTAGGTCTGCCGCAGAGATATTTTCTTTTTGTCGGCCGCCTGGTGCGGGAAAAGGGAGTGTTCGATCTGCTGTCGGCATATGCGAATCTCGATAGCGAGCTCCGCGACACCGTTGGCCTGGTCTTTGTTGGCGACGGAGCGGAACGCGAAAGGTTGCAGGAACAAGCACGCTCGATTTCTCGGGGACAAGTGCTGTTCGCCGGGTTCGTGCATCGCGATCGGTTGGCTACCTACTATGGTCTTGCGGACGCACTGATATTGCCGAGCCATACCGAGCCGTGGGGTCTAGTCGTCAACGAAGCTATGGCGTGTGGTCGCGCAGTGCTCGTGAGTCGCGCGGCCGGATGCGCCGCCGACCTGGTGCGCGATGGCTGGAACGGTAAGACCTTCCTCCCCGATGACGTGACGCAACTCGGGGACACCATGCATTGCCTGGCCAGCCATCCCGCTCTTTGTCAAACCATGGGCTCGCGCAGCGCCGAACGTATACGCAAGCACTCGCCGCATTCCTGGTGTGATGGCATCGCGGAAGCAGTCGAGCAACTGGGAGTCCTACATTGACATTCGAAAAGGACGTTTCGAAAGGCGCGCTAGCCGCTACCGCGATCCCCCTGCTGTTCTTTATTGCATGGCTCGCTTATTCACGCCCCGGGTATTTCACCAGCGAGAGCTATATAACCGGCCTTATTGGTTTGGAATTGCTTGCTCTTGCTCTATGGCGTTTTCGCCAGGTCTTTTTTGCGTTGTTGATGTATGTATTTCTTTCCGCCGGTTCGGACCTGCCCGGAGTCTCATTCAGTACCAAAGGGCGCTGGATGTTATTGGGCATGGGCGCCCTCGCGGGCGTCTTGATCATGCTTAAAGAGCGCAAGCTTCGTCTGGGTTTCTTTCATTTGCTCGCATTGTCCTGCGTTATGGCAGGATTGGTCTCGGCCGCCGCTTCGCGCTATCCCGGTCTCGCAATGTTAAAAGCACTCAGCCTTTTCTTGCTATTTCTTTATGCGGCTTCGGGGGCCCGGATCGCGGTCGAGGGGCGAGAGGGCCGATTCTTGAACGGTTTACTCGTCGGGTGCGAAGTTCTGGTGGTTGGGACGGCTGCTTTCTATGCGGCAGGTATTGAAGTGATGGGCAATCCAAATTCTCTCGGCGCTTTGATGGGCGTGGTCGGGATTCCAGTCCTTCTCTGGGGGATACTTACTTCGAAAGAAGCGGCGAAAGATACTTTTACTCGCAATCGGCGCGTGGTCTTATTTTTCCTGTGCCTCTATCTCGTCTACTACAGCCATGCGCGCGCCGGAATGCTGGCGGCCGCAACCTCCAGTGCATTGCTCTGTATCGGACTTCGTGAGTACAAGATGTTAGCGAAGGGCTGCGGAGTTGTGTTGATCATGATCACGGCTGCCGTCATTCTGCAACCGCAGGCTGTGTCTAGATCTCTTTCAATGTTTACATCGGATGTAGTTTACAAGGGTCACGAGCAAGGCGTGCTGATCTCACGCGTTTCCCCTTGGAATGAAGCGATGGATACGATTCGCAGCCACCCCTGGTTTGGAACGGGTTTCGGCACCACTGACAACCCTCACGATAGTACGATCTCTGTCGGCAACTTTGCCTCGAACTTCGCCCTAACCGCCGAGTATGGAAGTAGCTACCTCGCGATCGTCGCATGGGTAGGAATTGTTGGTGCGTTGCCATTCTTACTGCTGCTCCTTCTTCTGGTAGCGCCGATTATCCGAACCTTTCGTTGGATGCGGACAACCGGAAGCGCCCTTCATCCCGCCGTGCCGCTGGCTCTAGTGGTCGTGGCCGGCCTTGTCCACGCTGGGCTGGAAGATTGGTTGTTCGCCGTGGGATACTACCTCTGCGTATTCTTTTGGAGCATGGCATTTGTCCTTGTGGACATTGCTCCCGCTTCCCCTCGAGCTTCCGTGTTTTCTTTCCCGGCTCGCCCGCGGCCCGTGCAGAATCGGCAAGCTTTTGTCGCAGGCCGGTGATGCGACTGTTTATTAACTCGCTGGCTGCCAGCGCTGGCGGTGGCCTAACCTACATTCGCAATGTGCTTCCGCTGTTGGCGCAAGAACCAGGCTTGAAGCTCACGGTGGCTATCAGCCCGAGCCTGCGCCAAGAGTTTCAGGGTCTTCCTACCGTCGAATTTGTGGAAAGCGCAGGTTCCACAGCCAGGCGTTTTTGGCAGGAGCAATCTCGTCTCCCGAACCTTATCCGCATGAGCGGTTCCCATGTTTCGCTTTCCACGGGCAACTTTGCTCTCCGAAGATCCCCCGTGCCTCAGATATTGCTGTCGCGGAATTCCATTTATTGCAGTGGCGATTACTATTCGGATCTCATAACGCGGGGTGAGTACCGCCTTTGGGTAGAGACCCGTCTGAGGGCGTTGTTAGCCAGGCGCTCGATTCAGTGGGCAGACGTCACGGTTGCTCCGAGCCAGGCATTCGCCGACGAGTTGCACCGCTGGACCGGAAAAAAAATCGCGGTTATTTATCACGGTTTTGATCGCAAGGCGTTCTGTTGCACTCATGGCGCCTTGAGTGAAGACGTTCAGCGGAGGATTGCCGAAACGGAAGGCTGTCTTCGCCTGCTCTTTGTCAGCCATTACAACTACTACAGAAATTTCGAGACGCTCTTCAAAGCTCTCCCTATCGTGCGCAGAGGACTCTCCGGACGCAAAGTCACACTGTTGCTAACATGTACCCTGAATTCGAACGAGAACCCCGGCTCCTATCGCGCGGAACGTGCGTCCGCCCTCGTACGCGAACTCGGGGTTGCCGATGAGATCGTCGAACTCGGGGCCGTGCCTTACCATTTACTGCACCACGTTTACAGTGCCTCCGATATTTACGTGACTCCAGCGTATGCAGAGACCTTCGCACATCCATTGGTCGAAGCCATGTCCAGCGGTGTACCGATTGTCGCTTCCGACCTGCCGGTACATCGGGAGGTTTGCGAAAAATCAGCTGTGTATTTTTCTACGTTTTCTCCTGAGGCACTGGCTCATCAGATCTTGCAGGTCGCGAATGTCGCGACCCTGAGGCGTGAAATGGCAGAGGAAGGACAAAGACGATGCCTGGATTTTTCCTGGCGCAAACACGTGGCACAGTTGCTTTCACTCGCGGAGTCGATATCCCGCAATAGCGCGCGATGAATTGGATTTAACTTCAGGTTTCTTACTGGCCGGCCCAATGGCGAGCTTTGATCTGGCGAGAAAATCGTACCGGCGCAAGCGCTGTTCGGTTTGTGTTTTATAATCTGCGAACACCATCAGGGAGCGGAGTTTGCTTCATCAGCGTTATAAGGATATTGCATTCCTGGCGATCTCTAAGGCCACTTTGCCCAATTACTGGGTGCGCCGGGGATTTTACGCCCTAAGGCCAACGAACAAACAACCCATGCATTTGCATCTGGGTTGCGGAACTAAATATTTGGCGGGCTTCATAAACATTGACGCAAACCCACGGCAAAAGCTTGATCTCTGGCTCGACGTCCGATGCGGGCTGCCGTTCGCGACGGGTTCGATCGATTCAGTGTATTCCACCCACATGATGGAGCATTTTTACCCGGATGAGCTAACCAGGCTCTTGGCGGAATGTGCGAGGGTGCTAAGGCCCGGTGGAGGGATGCGGATCGTCGTTCCCAACCTGCGCAGTGCCATTGCCGCTTATCAAGAACAACGCAGCGACTGGTTTGAGGACATCTTCCCGCACCATTTTGATTCGGTCGGAGGGCGTTTTTCCAACTTTGTATTTTGCGATGGCCAGCATCGGACGGCGTTTGACTTTGGCTACCTCGCCGAAGAGTTGCGCAAAGCTGGATTTGAGATAGCAGAAGAAGCGAAAGAAGGCCAGAGCAAGCTTTACGGCGAAAATGTACCCTCTTTCGACGCCGCGGACACAAAGGGATTACCGCATTCCCTTTACGTCGAGGCCTTCCGATAATCGTTGTTTCACAAGCGATCGCAGTACGATCTTCTTTCCATGTGTGGAATTTTCGGCATCGCCGCCAGTAATGCGCGCGTCCCGGTGGACGTGTTGACCCGAGGAACAGAATCGCTCGCCCATCGCGGTCCCGACGATTCCGGGACCGCGATCGTGCGTGATTCAATCCCGGGGGCCGTGGAAATTGGCTTGGGCAGCCGCCGCCTGGCGATTCTCGATCTTTCTCCGCTCGGTCACCAGCCGATGCACGATTCCTCGACGGGAAATTGGATTGCCTACAACGGAGAGATTTACAACTTCCGCGATGTGCGTGCGGAACTGGAGCGATTCGGCGACAGATTCGTCGGCAATTCGGATACGGAAGTTCTTCTGCGGGCCTATGCGAAATGGGGCGAAGCGTGTCTAAAGAAATTGCGAGGCATGTTTGCTCTCGCGATATGGGACGCGAAGAAACATCGGTTGTTTCTGGCTCGCGACCCCATGGGCATTAAGCCACTGTATTACGCGGAAGCCGGTGCCTTTTTTATCTTCGCTTCGGAAGTTCGCACGATTCTCGACTCGGGCCTGGTGCCTCGCCGCATCGACCAGGCTGGACTTCTGAATTACCTCACCTTCGGCTCGGCTTACGATCCCGTAACACTCGTCGAAGGCGTCAGCTCTTTATTGCCGGGTCACACTCTCACCTGGGAAAACGGAACCGTTGGCACATCCCGCTACTGGGATTTGGTAGGTGACGATTTGCCGGTGTGCGACACGGTCGACGAGATTTTTGCTGCTGATGCGAAGTCCCCGGCGCTGGGTCTGGATGAATTGCAATCCATGCTCGAAGAGGCGGTTCGCCGGCAGTTGGTCAGCGACGTTCCCCTGGGAATATTTCTTTCCGGCGGCATCGATTCCAGCGCTCTGGTGAGCATCGTGAGCCGTGGCGGCGTTGTTCCAGCAACATTTTCAATTGTCTTCCGCGAGGGTGGTTTTTCCGAGGGAGAATATTCCCGCCGGGTCGCCCGTGAGTTTCATACCGACCATCATGAAATTCTGGTGTCGCAGCAGGACGTTTTGAGGGGCATTCCTGACGCTCTGCGGGCAATGGACCTGCCCAGCATGGATGCCGTGAATACCTTCTTCGTTTCGCGCGAAGCCCGCGTGGCGGGAGTGAAGGTTGCGCTCTCCGGTTTGGGCGGCGACGAAGTCTTTGCCGGCTACTCCAACTTCCGCGCCGTTCCACGCATGGAGCGATTCAGCAAGACGTGGAAGAACATTCCCAATGCAGTTCGCAGCCCTTTCGCAGATGTCTTCGCCGCGTTCGCTCCAGTGAATGACCAGAACCGCAAGTTGACCTCGCTGTTCCGTGAAAATGGCAGAGTCCTACACCCGTATTTCCTGTCGCGAATGCTCTTTACCCCCAGCCAATGCGATCTCCTGTTGCGCGACCACGATCCGCTTGCCAGGGGTCGCGCTTGCGAATCGCAACTTGAAAATCTCCATCGCGCGCAACATCTCGATCCGGTGAACCGCGTTTCTTATTTAGAATCGCGCTGTTACATGCTCAACACGCTACTGCGCGACGCCGATGTCATGAGCATGTCTCAGGGCCTGGAGCTGCGTGTCCCGCTGATCGATCACATGCTGGCGAAAAGAGTGCTGGCGCTTCCGGGGAGCAGGAAACTTGGGCGAAATCCCAAACCGCTGTTGTTGGGGGCTCTGGCTAAGCCGTTGCCAAGCGAGATCGTTCATCGTCCCAAGCGCGGCTTTACGTTGCCCTTTGAACGGTGGTTGCGTGAGGATTTTCATCCGGCAATTGAACCTGTTCTTGCAGCGCTTCACGTCGCCGACGGACCTCTGGGGACGCTCCTAAATGGTCAGAGCGTAGAAAAAGTCTGGCAGAGTTTTCTGCGTGGGAATGTGTCCTGGTCCCGTCCGTGGTCGCTTTACGTCCTGCAAAGCTGGTGCGAACAGCATTCTTTGCGAGCCTGAAAGCGTAGCGGGCAAGGTAAGATGTTGAGAACCGGTCGCCATCCATGCCCCTGCAGGAATCACAACGAGAATCGAAGGAGTGGCGAGCTTCGCAGATGCCGGCGGCTCAGCCTTCCGCTCGGCTTCCCGTGAGTGTGATTATTCCTGCGCGAAACGAAGGCCGCAATTTGCCTCGTTGCCTGGAATCTTTGCGCGGCGCGGGGGAAGTGTATGTCATCGATTCCCAGAGCACGGATGCAACGGCCGAAGTCGCGCGTTCCTATGGCGTACAGGTCGTACAGTTCCACTATCAAGGCGGATGGCCCAAGAAACGGCAGTGGGCCATGGAATCGTTGCCTCTGGCGTATGACTGGATTCTTCTCGTCGATGCCGATGAATCGCTCACTCCTCAACTCGAACAGGAGATCAAGCGCGCGATCGAGAATCCAGATTTCGACGGTTATTACATCGCCTTGCGCGTCCATTTTCTGGGCCGCGAGCTGCGTCATTGCGGAGCAAGCTTTTATAAGCTATCGCTGTTTCGCCGCGGCAAAGGCCGGTACGAGTGCCGTCTGCGCGAGCAAGATCCTTCCATGGCAGACATGGAGATTCACGAGCACGTCATGGTCGAGGGTAGAACTGCAAAGCTCAAATATCCGCTCCTGCACCACAATATCGAATCGCTCTCGCGCTACATCCGCAAGCATGATGAGTATTCCAATTGGGAAGCGCGAGTGTGGATTCAGGATCACAGCGGTGCGAACGCGGATCAACTTCCACCTTCGCTTTTTGCGTCCCAGGCCCAGCGCCGTCGCTGGTTGAAGAGACATTTTCTTGCCCTGCCGGGATCGTCTTTGCTTTTCTTCTTGTACAAATATATTTGGCTGCTCGGCTTTCTCGATGGGATGCCCGGCCTGATTTTCTGCGTTTTTCAAGGAATTCAGTTTTTCCATGTCAAGGCGAAGATCTACGAATTGAAGACCTGCACAACAAAGAGCAAGGACTGAATTTATCTATGTGCGGCATTGCCGGATTAATGAATTGCGGAGACCGAGAAACGCTGGCGCGGATGACGCACGTCCAGGCACATCGCGGGCCCGATGACTCCGGCCTCTGGGAGCGCAGGTTTCCCGACGGTGGGTACGTCGGCCTGGGCAGCCGACGCCTGGCGATTCTTGATCTCTCAGCTGGCGGCCACATGCCGATGTGCAACGAAGACCGAACGGTCTGGATCACCTACAACGGAGAAATCTACAACTTCGCCGACCTTCGGCGCGAACTCGAAAGCGAAGGCCACAATTTCGTTTCGAACACCGACACCGAAGTGATTATTCATCTCTACGAACAGGAAGGTGTCGACTGCGTCAAGCGGCTGAACGGCATGTTCGCTTTCGCCATTTGCGACCTTCGTTCGTCATCGCCGACGTTGTTTGTGGCCCGCGATCATTTCGGCGTCAAGCCCTTTTACTATTTTCATAGTGGCCAGCGATTTGCGTTTGCATCGGAGATCAAGGCATTGTTGCAGGTTCCGGAGGTCGCAGCCGAA
The DNA here is from genome assembly GCA_049584475.1 of Candidatus Sulfotelmatobacter sp. Taxonomy (GTDB): domain Bacteria; phylum Acidobacteriota; class Terriglobia; order Terriglobales; family Acidobacteriaceae; genus Sulfotelmatobacter. Next base: position 37,230 of record JBAUXX010000007.1, read on the forward strand.
CTCGATTCCGAATCGCTTCATCAGTATTTAACTTTCCTCTGGGTGCCCGATCCCAAGACGATGTTCCGGCGCATCCTCAAGCTCCCCGCGGGCCATTACGCGACGATACGCGGCGGCGAATTCAAGATAACTCAATATTGGGACCTGACTTTTCCGTCTACCCACCAGACCTACGCCCGTTCCGAACAGGAATTGACGGAAGAAGTCCGCGAACGTTTTCGCCGCTCTGTGGAATTGCAGATGGTCAGCGATGTTCCGATCGGCGCTTTTCTCAGCGCAGGGCTGGACTCTTCCAGCATCGTCGCAATGATGGCGCGCGCTACTCGCCAGCCGGTTCGCACATATACGGTCACGTTCCCCAAGAAATACCGCATTGGAGAAACTACTCTTGACGACCCCGATGTTGCTACGCGACTGGCCTCGCACTTAGGATGCGAAAATCAACGCATCGTCGTTGAGCCCGACGTTACCGACTTGCTGCCACGTCTGATCTGGCACATGGACGAGCCTACGGCCGACCCGGCCCTGATCACTGCATATCTGGTTTGTCGAGAAGCGCGCAAAGAGTCGACTGTTTTGCTTTCAGGTGTGGGCGGCGACGAACTGTTTGCCGGCTATCGCAAGCACGTGGCGCACTACTGGGCGCAAATTTATGGTCGAGTGCCTTCCGGGCCGCGGCGCTTGGCGGAGTCTGGGCTCTCGGCGCTTCCTAATCTGCGAGGCAGTTCGATGAAGGGAACCTTGCGCCTCGCGAAAAAAATGGTTCGAAGCGCGTCTTTGGCTCCGGTTGACCGATTCATTGCAAACTGCACGTACCTGGATGATCCACAGAAATCGTCTCTCTACTCGGAAGAGTTTGCGGCTGCGAATTCCGGTTCGGACGGCGCTTGCGAACATCGTGCAGCTTTCGCGCGCGTGCAAGACGCCGACTTTCTGCACCAGATGCTCTATCTCGACACCAAGATTTTTATGACGAGCCTCAACCTCACCTACAACGACAAAATGAGTATGGCGTCGTCGGTGGAAGTGAGAGTTCCATTTCTTGATCGTGAACTGGCCGAGTTCGTTGCCTGGAACGTGCCGCCTCGCCTCAAGCTTAAAAGCTCTCTAAGGCCCACCACGAAATACATATTGCGTCAGGCGATGCGAGATGTTTTGCCGCCCGAAGTCCTGCGTCAACCGAAAGCGGGATTTGCCGCTCCGGTAGACTATTGGCTGGCCCACGATCTCAAGGAGATGGTGGACGACCTGTTGTCCGTCTCGCAAATTCGGAAGCGTGGTTTATTTCGGCCGGATGCAGTTAGGCGTTATGTCGACGAACACCGCAGCGGCCGCCAGGATTGGTCGATGCAGCTTTGGCAGCTCATCACTTTGGAGTTGTGGATGCAAACGTTTATCGATGGCGGCGCGCGAGCCTTCGAAGGTGATTTCGCAGTGCCGCAATCCGCGATCGCATAGTGGAATCCGTAACGAACGGACCTATGAAACAAGCTCTGCAACAGGCGCAAACCGGGGACGTCGCGGTAGTAGAAGTTCCCGTTCCTCAGTTGTTGCCCGGCTGCGTGCTGGTTCGGATTGCGGCCTCGGTTGTGTCGGCTGGAACCGAGCGCGCATCGACCGAATTCGCCAGCAAGAGCTTGTGGCGTAAAGCACAGGCTCGTCCCGATCTAGTTCGCGAGGTCATCGGCAAAGCCCGGCGCGATGGAATCGTTTCCACATGGCAGGCGGTCCGCAGCCGTCTGGACCAACCACAGGCTCCGGGCTACAGCAGCGCGGGTACGGTGATTGCTGTGGCAGAGGGGATCACAGACATTCAGGTTGGCGATCGCGTTGCATGCGCTGGTGCAGGCTTTGCCGTGCACGCCGAGGTCGCGTGTGTTCCGCGTCTGCTGGTTGCGCGGATTCCGATGGCGGCGAACTTGGCCTCGAAAGAAATCTCTTTCGATGAGGCAGCATTCACCACTCTGGGCGCCGTGGCGCTGCATGGCATTCGCATTGCGGAAGCAAAACTGGGAGACATGGTTGCGGTCATCGGCCTGGGATTGCTTGGTCAACTGGCGGTGCAACTTTTGAAAGCCGCCGGATGCCGGGTTCTGGGAATGGATTTCAATCCGTCGCGGTCGGAAATGGCCAGTCAGCTCGGCGCGGATGCCGTCGCTGCGACGGCCGGTGGATTGCGCGATCTCTGTCTCGAGCATTCCCGTGGCGCGGGTGCCGATTGTGTTCTCATCACCGCTGAAACGCCGACCAGCGACCCCGTCAATCTGGCCGGAGATATCGCCCGCGATCGCGCCATTGTCGTGGCTGTCGGGACAGTCGGTCTCGAGATCGAACGCAAGACATACTACGCAAAAGAAATCGATTTTCGCATCTCCCGATCGTACGGACCCGGGCGCTACGATTCTTTTTACGAGCAAAAGGGACGCGACTATCCCATCGGCTATGTGCGGTGGACCGAGACCCGCAATATGCAAGCCGTTCTACAGTTGTTGGCACAGAGGAAGATTGATGTCGGTTCGCTGATTACGCACCGCTTTCCGATTGCGCGAATTGGTGCTGCCTACGAACTGATCAGCGGCAAATCCCGCGAGTCTTATCTCGGTGTGGTGATCGAGTATCAGGGCAGTGTGGATGATGGGCTCACCCTGGTGCGCAATCCTCAGGTGGGAGGAGCTAGGGCCCAAACAGCGACCGTCTCTGTCGGGCTGCTTGGGGCCGGCGCGTTTGCATCGGCAGTTCTCATTCCTGCACTCAAGACATCGGACTATACGGAGCTGTCTGGTATTTGCGCGGCAACTGGCGCTCATGCTCATCATGCAGCCAAGAAGTTTGGCTTCGGCTATTGCACGACCGATCAAACAAAACTTCTCCAGGATCCGAACGTCAATACGGTCGTCGTCGCTACGCGGCATCACCTGCATGCCAATCAGGTGCTGGCAGCGCTTGAGGCCGGCAAGCACGTCTTCTGCGAGAAGCCTCTGTGCCTTTCGGAAGACGAACTTGGCAACATCGTTGGCAAGTACTTCGGATCATTTTCGAAACAGCCCGCGCTCATGGTTGGCTTCAATCGCCGCTTCGCCCCCATGACTGCCCGATTGAAATCATTTTTTGCAAAGACGTCCGAGCCTTTGTTTCTGCACTACCGGGTTAACGCTGGTAGTCTTCCTTTCGACCACTGGGTAAACGATCCCGAACAAAGCGGAGGCCGCATTTTAGGTGAAGTCTGTCACTTTGTCGATTTGCTGATGCACATTGCCGGAGCGCCAATCGTTGCAGTCGAGGCGCAGCCCCTGAGCGATTCAGGTCGATACGGCGAGAGCGTGCTGGCTTCTCTGCAATTTGCCAACGGCTCCCAGGGTGCGATCAGTTATCTTTCAAACGGCGACCGGGCTTTTTCCAAGGAGCGGCTGGAAGTCTTCGGCGGCGGAGCGGTGGCGGCGCTCGAAGATTTTCGCCGTCTGGATCTTTCCCGCAATGGCCGCACCGATGCCATTCGTTCGCGCTGGCGCCAGGATAAAGGCCATCGCGCCGAGTGGATTGCGTTTGTCGAAGCGGTTCGCGGAGGAAAAGCGCCGATTGCCTTTGATGAGTTAGTCTGTTCCAGTCTTGCCACTCTCCGCATCAAAGAATCCGTGGCGACCGGAAAGAGAATTGCCGTGGACACTCCAGCCTTCATCGAATCTGCCCTGCAAGGTGCTCATCGGAGCGAATGAACCCAAGCGCGGCGCCTCGGAGAAAATAGCAAGCCTTTTCTTACTTCGACCATGCTCATCCTGGGACTCAATATGTTTCACGCCGACGCTTCCGCTGCGGTCGTCGTGGATGGAGAGGTAGTCTTTGCCATTGCGGAAGAGCGGATCAATCGCCACAAGCACTTCGGCGGTTTTCCAGCTCTCGCCGTCAAGGCCTGCCTCGATGCGGTCGGCGCAAAGATTTCTGATGTCGATCATGTCGCGGTTGGCCAGGACAGCGATGCCAATCTGACGAAAAAAGTCCGATACGCCCTTGCCAACCCCGCCAGGGTGCTGAATTTGATTCGCCTGCGCCGGCGCAAGGAAGCGATGCGCGATGTACGCTCTCTGCTCGCTAATGCACTCGAAACCGACGCGCCGCAGCTTCATTTTCAGGAGCACCATCTCGAACATCACATTGCACACATCGCCAGCGCCTACTACTGCTCACCCTGGGAAAAGGCTGCCGGGTTCAGTTATGACGGTTCGGGAGATTTCGTCTCGACCATGATGGCGCGCTGTGAAGGCGAAAACATCGAAGTGCTCGATCGAGTCTTTCTTCCTCATTCTTTGGGTAGTGCTTACACCATGATTTGTGAGTTCATCGGCTACAACAAGTATGGCGATGAAGGCAAAGTGATGGGGCTCGCTCCTTATGGGAAAGACTCTTACAGGAATCAGATCGCGAAGATCGTTGCGCCAACGGATAATGGCTTCGAATTGGATTTGAGCTACTTCAAGCCACTGGGCAGCAATCAAGGGATGCAGGTTTTGCCCGACGGAACAGTTCGACTCGCCCGCCACTTTTCCAATCATATGGAAGAGCTATTCGGAGAACCGCGCCGTCAACATGCGGAGATCATGCAGCGCGACATGGATCTGGCATTCGCTCTTCAACATCGCTTCGAAGATATTTTCTTCCACTTGCTGAACGGTTTGCACAGGCGCGTTGCTGTCGACGATCTGGTGATGGCTGGTGGATGTGCGCTTAACAGTGTGGCGAATGGAAAGATCTTCGACCAAACTCCATTCCGCCGCACCTACATTCAGCCTGCAGCCGGCGACGAAGGCTTAGCCATTGGCGCTGCCCTCCACACTTATCACTCAGTACTCAAGCAGCCTCGCCGTCATGAATTGAAGCGGTCCTATCTTGGTCCGGAATTTTCCGAGGGTTGCATCGAGAAATCGTTAAAGAGAGTTGGCCTGAAATATCAAAGGCTCGAACGCCAGCCGCTGCTCGACGCCGTTGCCGCGCAGATCGCTTCCGGTAATGTTGTCGGATGGTTTCAGGGACGCATGGAATGGGGACCGCGCGCGTTGGGCAATCGATCGATTTTGGCGCATCCCGGCCTGCCCAACATGAAAGAAATTCTTAACGCGCGCATCAAGCATCGCGAATGGTTCCGGCCCTTTGCGCCGTCCATCCTGGAAGAGTACCAGCATGAATATTTTGAAAATGATCATCCATCGCCCTTCATGCTGCACGTTTACAAAATTCGCCCAGAGAAGCGCAGCGTGTTATGCGCGGTCAATCACGTCGACGACACGGGGCGCCTACAGACCGTCGCTCACGATGAAAACCCCCTGTATTACGATCTCATCTCGGCTTTTCATCGAGCCACCGGAATACCGGTACTTCTGAACACCAGCTTCAACGAAAACGAGCCCATCGTTTGCACGCCCGAAGAGGCTATAGACTGCTTTCAGCGCACGCGAATGGACGCACTGGCAATCGGTCCGTTTCTGGTTAGGAAGCCTGTTGCGGAATTGCTCGTATGACCGGAAGCGCTCCGGATGCGATGCCGCGCGAATCGGCGTTGGCGTTGCGTCGCGTTGCGCGGTTTCCCGGATTGCGAGCGCTGGCCTGGTCGGGCAATCTACTCTATGTATCTCGCGGCTACGAACTGATCTTCGCAACGATCACGCCAGAGCATGTTGAGTCTCGCGCGTTGGCGTGGCAGGCTGTGGCAACGTTCGATCCGGCCTGGTGGCGACGCATTAGCGTGTCCGGTCGGCTCACTTCTCGCCTTTTCCGCGACGGTTTTCATGCTCTTGCGGTTCTGGATTCTTCTACTCTAGTTGCCGCTGTTCCCGGTGCGATCGTTACGCTGGCTCCGAACGAGAAGCAATTCCGAGTAACTCATCGCATTACTCGTGGCACCCGGCCGCTCCACATCACGGCCGTTCCTGGCGGCCCGGTTTTGTGGGGAGAATATTTTGATAATCCGTCGCGCGAAGAGGTTCACATCTACGCTTCTGCCGACGAAGGCGCTCATTGGGATGTTGCCTATACCTTCCCGCAAGGCGCAATCCGTCACGTTCACAACATCGTCCATGATCCTTGGGGAAATTGTCTCTGGATTCTCACAGGAGATTACGGGGAGGAATGCCGCATCCTCCGCGCGTCATACGATTTATCGCAGATCGATATGGTGTTGAAAGGCAATCAACAAGCCCGGGCCGTCGCCCTTATTCCGACGGAAAACGGACTATATTTCTCATCCGACACTCCTTTGGAGGCTAATTTTATTTTTCATCTCAATCGCCGTGGCACATTGTCCAAGCTAGCGCCAATCAGTGCGTCCTCCATATTCGGATGTAGTGTTGCCAACAGTCTGTTCTTCTCCACGATGGTCGAACCCAGCACCGTCAATACCGATCGTGAAGTCCGCATCTACGGCAGCCGCGATGGAGCCAAGTGGAATCCTCTGCTTTCCTGGCGGAAGGATCGTTGGCCCATGCGTCCGTTCCAGTATGGCAACGCCGTTCTGCCAGACGGAAACAATGCGACCGAGATTCTTGCCGTGACCACCATTGCAGTTCAAATTGAAGATATGGTCACGTCCCTTTATGTCCTCTCTTGTGAAAATTAGGATTTGTCCATCGTGATATAGTTCGAGCAATTCCCGGAAATTATTTTCGTTGTGCCAAGCCTCAACTATTACCGCCGAATTGCCAGCGCCTACTTATTCGGCGGCCATAGCCATCTTAATTTCTGGCACGAAACGCCAGAAGAAAATCCCAGCGCAACCCTCAATGAACTCGGGCAGTACTACATGGCGTTTCGTGAAAAAGCGGATTATGCCGGTCCCTACGACGCCGCGCAGGTTCCGATGCTGGACTACCGGGGAAAGATCGGCCGGCAATATAATCCCATCGCCGTCGCGCAATATGGCTTAGGGAATTACAACCTGTTTCGGCGCACTGGAGATCGCGACCGCCGGGGGAACTTTTTTCTTGTCGCCGACTGGCTGGCCGCTCATCTTGAACAAAATCCGCAAGGACTTGCTGTCTGGAATCATCACTTCGATTGGGAATATCGTGATCGTCTGCGAGCGCCCTGGTACTCGGCATTGGCGCAAGGGCAAGGGATTTCGCTTCTGCTGAGGGCGCACAAAGAATCAGCGGAATCACGTTATCTTGAAGCTGCGCAACGCGCATTTGTCTGTTTCTTCAAGCCCGTTAGTGACGGGGGAGTCGCGTTCACGGACGAGCGAGGCGATCTCTGGTTCGAAGAGTACATTGTTTCTCCGCCCACGCACATTCTGAATGGATTTATCTGGGCGGCTTGGGGCATCCAAGACTATTTTCTCGCCACGCAAGAAACATCTGCGCAGGATTTGTTTGCACGTGCCGTCCGAACTCTGCTGCGCAATCTGGATCGCTACGACCTCGGGTTCTGGTCTCTCTATGAACAATCCGGTACGCGCCTTCCGATGGTGGCGAGTCCGTTTTATCATCAACTACACATTGTGCAACTGCGTGTGATGCATCGTCTGACCGGCGAACGGAAGTTCGCGGAGGTCGCCGATCGCTGGGAAACATACGGCCGAAGTGCGAGCAAACGCACTCGTGCCCTGTGTTACAAGAGCGCATTCAAGCTCTGTTACTACTGAGCTCACGTGAAAATTCTCTACGTTTCGCAATATTTTCCGCCGGAGATGGGCGCTCCCGCCGCGCGCGCCGCCGAGCTCGCCCGTCACTGGACACAAGCGGGCCACGAAGTCTCCGTTTTGACCGGCTTCCCCAATCACCCCACTGGCATCGTTCCCGCAGAATGGCGAGGGCGTCTCCGGCGCCTGACGTACCATGAAAAAGTCGGCCAGACGAATGTCTTCCGCACCTGGTTGTGGCCGTTGCCCAATCGCAAAACGCATGAGCGCATGAGGAACTACGCTTCATTTTGCCTATCGGCTGCGATCCGTGGTATGAGCTTGCCGCAGCCGGATGTGATCATTGCCACTTCTCCTCAACTTCTTGTCGGGCTTTCCGGCTGGTGGCTGGCCCGTCTCAAGCGGGTTCCGTTCGTATTTGAAGTCCGCGACCTGTGGCCGGAGTCGTTGACTGCCGTGGGCCTCGGTGGGGGAAGCTCGGTCTTGTACCGGTCCCTGTCAGCGATCGCAAACTTTCTTTACTCGCGCTCCGACCACATCGTTGTCGTCACTCCAGCTTTCAAAGATGTTTTGGTGAAGCAACGGCATCTGCCGGCCAGCAAAATCTCCGTGATTGAAAATGGAGTCGAAACTGCGCTCTTTTCTCCGTGCCCCACGGAAGCAGTTGCGACGCTGAAAAATGAGTTGGGACTACAAGGGAAATTTGTAATTTCCTACGTTGGAACCATGGGCATGGCTCACGGCTTGGAAACCTTGCTCGCCGCCGCCGCGAAATTGAAAGACGAACATCCGCAAATTGTTTTTCTGCTGATTGGAGAAGGCTCGGAGAAAGAGCGGATCAGAGGGCTGGCCACGTCGCGAGGCTTGGCTAATGTTTTTTTCCTCGATCAGCAACCGCGAGAAAAAATTCCAGCCCTTATTTCCGCTAGCGATGCCTGCCTGGTTCTGCTCAAGAAAACAGAAATATTCAAGACCGTCATTCCCACCAAAATGCTGGAGTTCATGTCATGTGCCCGGCCGGTCATATTAGGAGTTGAAGGTCAGGCACGCACGATTGTGGAGGAGGCTGGAGCGGGAATTGCATTTGAACCCGAAAATTCGGTGGAATTGGCTAAGGTTATCCGCCAACTGGCTGCGAACCCGGAACTCGGCCGCTCTCTGGGCCGCAATGGCCGGGAATTCGTGACTAACCGCTTTTCCCGTCGCAGTACTGCGGAACGATACATCCAGGTTTTGCAGTCCTTACTGTCCCTGTCGCCAGAAAAAATCAGAGCAGCCGCCGCCTGAAAAATATTCTCGAAGACGATTCATCCTACGGATGCACGGCGTAGATGCTGACCGCCGTCGCCAAAGACAAGGCAGCGCCGAATGTTTGTCCGGCTATAGCTTTCGCGCCGCTCACTGGAACAAAGAGAATGTCATCGGCCTGTAAGGTGATGTCTGGAGCCTTGGCCTCCAGCATCTTTTTTAGAGGAACTGTCTGCTCGGTTAACCCGGTGGGATTCTTGTGGATAATTCTCACCCCGCCCATCTTCGCCGTTTTGTTCGTGCCACCCGCGAGAGCAATAGCTTGCAGCACGGTGAGTGTGCCGTTATCTACCAGAAGGCCACTCGGACGCCCCACATCCCCGACGACGTAAATGATCGGAGCGCGTGGTATCAGGATCGTGTCCCCTGGCTGAATGTCGACGTCCTTTGACAGATCGTCGGCGAGATTGCGGGGAAGCTCCACATTCGTAGTCTGCGGCTGGTTGCGCCGCGCGATGCTGACTTTGCGGGCCGCACTCGGGGTAAATCCGCCCGCGAGCGAAATGATTTCATACAGCTTGTGGTCGCCCACGTCCGGATAAATCCCTGGCCGGCTTACCTCTCCCAAAATCGTCACTCCCTGCGATGCCGATTCGTCGACAAACAGAGTGACGTGCGGGTTGCGGACGAAACCCCCGTCCCCCAAACGCTTTTCGATCAAGCTCTGCGCCTCTTCCACCGTCAGGTCGCCGACGTGAACGTAGTCAATGAGAGGGAGATAGATATCGCCGGAATTTCCTACCCTGGCCTTGGTGTTGAGCTCCGGTACGTTATAAACATTAACTTCGAGCAAGTCTCCCGCGCCCAGTTTTAGCAAAGAAGAATCGAAACCGTCGGTCGCGGTTGAACCGGTCACAGTTGGACCAACCGCGGTAGAACCAGTCCCCGTTGAACCGGGGTTGTAATCTTTCGTGGCAACATTTCCTGGCCGGGGAAGATTCTGTTGCGCCGCTCCCGTGCTTGTAGGAACGGACGAGACTGAAGCCGTGGCCCCCGACTGTCCCGCTGGCATCGTGCCTTGTCCCGCCTGCCCCGGCGTCTGTTGCGCTGCGGCGGGCAAGCTCAGAACCACGATCAAAGCAATCGTTGAGAACGCAATGCTAAAGCTGAATTCACTGCAGCGCACAAATCTCACAACCATCCCATGGCCCCTGACGTCGGAAGTCGCTGTCAAATGATGCAGTGTCTGAACGTTGTCACGAAGTTTAGCATGGACTGACTTTGATTTTTCTCGGTATGTGTCGGCGGGAGGGTTTTCCACAATTTTTGCACTGAACAGAATTGAAAATCACGCAATTCAGATGTTAGAGTGCCCTCAATATTCGTGGGTCAGGGGAATCGTTTCATTCACTACTAACCGGCGCGTCACTTTGCGATACTCGCTTAGGGGGCGCGTTTGCTGTCCAATCAAATTCTAGCCGGCGGGGCAGAGGGGGCCTAGTTGGCGATCACGTTTCTAGGTGTTTTCTTTCTTTCGTTAGCGTCTTCGTTTGTGCTGACGCGCTACGTTCGTGACTATGCAACCGCCCACGGATGGGTGGCTAGTCCTTCTGGGGGCCGTCACCTTCACAGCAGTCCTTTACCCCGGCTGGGCGGCATCGCAATTTTCTTTTCCTTCGCCGTGAGCATCGCAGTTTCCCTCATGCTTGCCGCGCATCATCCTGATTTCAATTCCACTTTTTCCGTTAAGACGCTGGTTGTCATCCTCGCTCCCGCGGCCCTGATTTTTTTGCTGGGTGTCTACGACGATGTTTACGGAGCAGGCCCCTACCTGAAATTCTCCGTGCAGGCCATCGGAGCAACCGTGCTCTTCTTCGGCGGCCTGCGCATTGTCAACATCCCGGTTGCGTTTGGCTCGCACACTTTGCCTTGGTTTCTCGGTTTGCCGCTGACTGTCTTGTGGGTTCTCGCGATCACGAACGCGTTTAATTTGATCGACGGTCTCGACGGCCTGGCGGCCGGATCGGCGCTTTTTTCGACACTGGTAGCGTTCGTGGTTGCGCTATTAAACGGACAGGGACTGGTCACCATGATGACCATCGCTCTCGCCGGCGCTATTCTTGGGTTTCTTCGCTACAATTTTAATCCCGCGACTATTTTCCTGGGAGATTCCGGCAGTCTCTTCATCGGGTTCTTACTCAGCGCGCTGGCCCTGGAAGGCGCGCAAAAAGCTCCGACCATCGTCGCGGTAGCGATTCCCATTGTCTCGTTCGGCCTTCCGATTCTCGAAACGTCGCTCTCCGTGGTTCGCCGCCTCATTAGTGGACGACCTGTCTTTACCGCTGACCGGGAGCATATTCACCACAAGCTATTGCAGCATGGATTGAGCCACCGCCAAGTCGTGATCTTGTTGTACGGAGTTTCGGCCGTCTTCGCGATGCTCAGCCTATTTCTGCTGTGGCCTACGGGAAGTTCCCTGGGGTTGGTCCTGGCTGTCCTGGGAGTCGGTATATGGGTCGGCGTGCAACATCTCGGCTATCTGGAATTCGGCGAACTCGCGCGCGTGGCGCAACGCACGCTCGACCAGCGCCAGATTTTCATCAACAACATGTCGATCCGCCGCGCAACGGAAGAACTAAAAGTAGCGCGAGACTACGATCAGGTTCGCAAGATTCTAATCGCCGCTTTCGGCAGCAACGACTTCGATGGGTTCGACATGCAGATCGCGCTGCTTCCCGGCGAGCCTGTCCCTTTTGGATCACCCGATCCTTCGCAGCCTCGGCGCAGTGAGGTTTCCTTCCGCTGGAGTAAGGCCGGAAGCCCGAGATCCTTTTCCGGGCTCGGCGTTTGGACGTTGGCTCTTAATTTATTGAGTGCGACGGACCGCAGTTGGGGCCTGCTGCTGATGCACCGTCTTTACTCGCAGCGTGACATTCAACTGGATATCAATCTGCTGACCACCGCATTCGCCTCCGCCCTCGCCAATGCTCTGGAACGAACTCTGTCTCCCGCCGCGCATGTGGTTGCGTTGCAGGCCGATTCGCCGCTCATCGCCGCTCAGGCAGGCTAGGATTAGGCAAGCCGCACTCCCGCCTGTAGAATTCATATCGGGGCTCGCGGCTATAGGAGCGATCCTCTTGTTGGCCGGAACGTAAGCCAGAGTCTGGCCACTGATCCGCCACTTACCGCCGATCCGGAGATTTTTCCGCATGAAGAAATCATTTATCCCCGTTGTCCTCATCGCATTGAGTCTGATTCCTGGCGGGCGACCTCTGTTCGCGCAAACGTCTGATACGGCGCAGGCGTCTCCCGGTTACCAGCCCAAATTTGCCGGCGACCCTGCCCGCTCCGATTCTGAGGCTGCCGCGCTTGCCTATATGCGAGTCGTCATCCGCGCCCAGCATCGCTTCCAAAAACAATACGATCACTTCGCCACCTCTCTCGCCGAACTGGTCCACTCCGGCTCTTTCACCAAGCGAATGGTCGATCCCAACCGCGGCGACTACACTGCCAGCTTCAAAGGCAAGAAGGACAGTTTCGTCCTCACCATGACGCCGCGCCAACTCGACGCGCAACATCGTTCGTTCTACGCCGAAGACGATGGCAAAATCCATGCCGAAGAAACCAAGGCCGCCGATGCCGATTCGCCCGTGGTGAAGTAGTCAGCCGTACTTTTCATTTATCATTGAATTCGCAACTCAACTCATGGAGGCTCAATGTCCGCAACTGTCGGCGCGCCCGCGCCAGAATTTTCTTTGAAGGATCAGAACCAGAAGGAAGTTAAGCTAAGCGATTTTAAGGGCAAGAAAAACGTCGTCATCATCTTCTATCCGCTTGATTGGAGCCCGGTCTGCACCAACGAGCACGCCTGCATTGTCAACGGCATGAAGCAATTCGAAGATCTTGACGCCCAGGTTCTCGGTCTAAGCGTCGACAGCGTCTGGTCGCACAAGGCCTACGCTGAAAAAATGAATATAAAATATCCGCTACTCGCCGACTTCCAGCCGCGCGGCGCAGTCGCCGCACAATATGGCGTCTATCTCGCGGATAAGGGCATTACGGGCCGTGCCATCTCCATCATCGACCGCAACGGTAACCTCGCCTGGCACAAGAACTACGATATTCCGGTCGTTCCCGATATCGATGAAGTATCTAAAGCTCTAGCTGCGGTGAAATGAGTCTGAATAAAAAATATGCCGGCTTCTTTCTTGCCAATTTCAGCAAGACAAGAGCCGGCATCCTGGCCTCTAGCTCCCCGCCTTAACCTCCGCCGCCTTGTCTCCGTGGTACACAACCACCAGCGGCTTCCCGCCATTTGCATAACGCACGGTCTTCTCATCGGACGACGAGCCCGCATCCGGTACGCCCATGCCCACGGCGAAATCCGCTTGCAGTTCATTCATCCCGGGCTTCACTTCGTGTTGCTCCACCGATTGCCACACCTCAGTGGGCCAATGCTTGTACAACTCGTGCGGATCTTCGATGTAAAAGATCTCGTCCGAATAAATCTTCCACTGCCCGTCGCCCTCCACTCCAATCGGCACGGCGTAATGCTTGCCGTCTTTCTCAAATGCTGCCACCATCTGCCGTTTCCCGCCCGGCGCCGCAACTACGGCAACATCCTTTATCTCCAGCTTTTCTATCGGGCCGAGCAATCCACCTTCATGCGAAAAATCAGCGCGCTTTGCGGTCGTATCGTAGGGGTAATAGGTGTATCGGTATCCTTCTTTTGCCCATACCGGCTGCGCAGTTAACTGCTTCGCCGACTTCAAATCGAACGGATAAAGTTTTTTCGGCGTGACGTAGTAATCGGCATTCGAATACCCAACCTTCTTGGGTTGGTTTTGCTTCTGCGCCGCCAGATTCTCTTCATGACGGGTATAGAGAATATAGCCGGCGCGCAGCCCAGCGACCGCAATCGCCAGGCCCAGGGCCAGTTGCAGCCTTTGCTTGCCTTCAGGACTCATGGAATCGGCTCCAGATTTTCGGCTGTCAGTATCCGGAAGCCCGAAGCCGTGCGCCGGAAGCCCCGGCAGCTATCCCCCAATCTCATCCCACGCCTCGTATGCTGTCTTGCCGGCGGCCTCTGTAATGCGTTGTCCCGCTCGCGCGGCCATCTCCATGACCTTCATGCTGCGGTCGAAATAATCCGGCAGCGACTTGCGGACATTCTCGAACTTCTCCGGGTACTCAGCCGCCAGCACCGCCAGCCCCACACCGGTAGCGAGTACTCCCGCCGCATGTTTTCGCTTCATAAACAAAAGCGCACCGGCGCTGATCGACCCCATGATTACCGCCTTTTTCCAGTTCTCCATGACTCCTCCGACAACGATTGTTCCCGCTGCGATTGTACCCCACAACATTTCTTGCCTCTGTTCGATGCTTATCGCCGCGCTCGCGAAAATGGATTTTTGGCTCTCTTCGGCCATTTTTGAAAAGGGCACACAACCCCGGTGGCAGCATGCTTGTATACTTCCCGTTCGGCTAAGGAGACTCTCATGCGCCGGTTCACGCCAGTCGTACTTTTCTTTTTTCTGAGCCTGATCGCACACGCCCAAAAGCCGCGCGCACGCGATCTTGGCGTTCCCTTTGACGGCACGCCCGGCCGCAACAACGCTATTACCGATGTCGCTGGAGTCGAGGTGGGACACACTACTTTGATCTCGGGCAGTGGCAAGCTCGTCGTCGGCAAAGGCCCCATACGCACTGGCGTCACGGCGATTCATCCTCGCGGCAAGACCTCTAACGATGCCGTCTTCGCCGCCTGGTTCACTCTCAACGGCAACGGCGAAATGACGGGCACGACCTGGGTCGACGATTCCGGCTTCCTCAACGGCCCGGTGATGATCACCAACACCCACAGCGTCGGTGTTGTGCGCGATGCCGTCATCGCCTGGAAAGTTCATCACGGTACACCCGACATGGAAGGTTACTGGTGGTCGCTTCCCGTGGTTGCCGAGACCTGGGATGGCTGGCTTAACGACATCAACGGCTTTCATGTCCACGCTGAAGATGCTTTCCATGCGCTTGATACCGCGCACTCCGGGCCCGTCGACGAAGGCAATGTCGGCGGCGGGACGGGCATGATCTGCAACGAATTCAAAGGCGGCATCGGGACGTCATCTCGCGTGCTCGATGCTAAGGCCGGAGGTTATACCGTCGGTGTTCTCGTGCAGTGCAATTACGGGCGCCGCGATCAGCTCCGCGTCGCCGGCGTTCCAGTGGGAAAAGAGATTCCCGAGAAACCGGCTTACGGCAATGGCGACGATACTGGCTCGATCATCGTGATTGTCGCTACGGATGCGCCGCTTATTCCCACGCAACTTAAGCGAGTAGCTAAGAAAGTCTCGCTCGGGCTGGGCCGTGATGGGAGCTATTCCGGCGACGGTTCGGGCGACATCTTTCTCGCTTTTTCAACCGCAAACCCGGGCGCGGTCGGCACCAAAGGACTGCACCAGCTAACGATGCTGCCGAACGATTCGCTGGATCCGATCTTTCTCGCCACCGTGCAAGCTACGGAGGAGGCCGTCGTGAATGCTATGGTTGCCGCGGAAACCATGAAAGGCATCGATGACCACGAGGTGATCGCGCTGCCGCATGACCGACTTGTGGAGGCATTAAAGAAGTACAACCGCATGGCAAATGAATAAGAAGTAACTGTCATTTCGACCGCAGCCCGGAGTGTCAGCGACGGGCCGCGGGACCAAACATTTCGTTTTGCGATCCACATATTGGGTTCACGTCGTGAAGATGGTTGGAGAGGCAACATTGCCTTCCACTTTCCCGCGCAGAGCAGTTCGCGCGCCTTCGTCAATTGAAGTCGGCAATCGTCTTGCCGTCGTACCGATTCTTTTCGGTCAGGATCTTCTCGCTCGATCCATCGCGCCACACTCCGCCGATATACTGCCTGTTCAGCTTTGCAAGTTGATTCATAGAAGAGCCTCGGCTATCCGGTTTCTTCAGACGCCCAAACAGCCTATCATTCCTCTAACGATGGGAAATGCCGGCACTGACAAACAAAGTCGGCTGGGATATGATGCAACCGTCTGGAGAGATTTCTTTATCAGTGAACGGTGCGAGAAGCGCCAAATGGCCGATGTGAAGAATGAAAGCTCGATTGCGCAATATCACCGGATGCCTCCAGGCAGCCAGCCTCCTTCTCTGTATCCGCCTTATGCATCGACGGTGCGCCGCGCACCGACGAAACCCCTGATTGTTCTGCCCCAGACGCTGTCGGAGATTACCGGTCCTGTATATGGACACGAGAAGATTAGCGAGACCGACAACGATCTGACCAAACAACACGCGGGCGAACCTTTGGGCGAGCGGATCATCGTCACTGGCCGCGTTCTCGATGACAACGGACGCCCGGTTCCACAGGCGTTGATCGAGATTTGGCAGGCGAATGCGACCGGGCGTTACAGACACAAGTGCGACCAGCATCCTGCTCCTCTCGATGCGAACTTCAGTGGGGCGGGCCGCACGCTTACGGACGAGAATGGCTGTTACCGTTTCGTGACCATCAAACCAGGCGCGTATCCCTGGTTCAACCATTACAATGCGTGGCGCCCCGCGCACATTCACTTTTCTGTTTTCGGCGCCGCGTTCATCATGCGACTGGTCACCCAGATGTATTTTCCCGGCGACCCGCTGTTCGCGTTCGATCCGGTGTTTCAATCGATACCGGATGAAAACGCACGGCAGCGTCTGATTTCCAAATTCGATCTGGAGACGACGCAACCGCAATGGGCGCTGGGCTACCGCTTTGACATTATTCTGCGGGGGCGCTACGCGACTCCATTCGAGACTTGATATGAGCCTGGTGCCAACTCCTTCACAGACTGCCGGCCCGTATTTTCACCTGGGCATGACGGATACGCGATCGGTGTCACGCATTGCGGGCCCGGAGGTAAAAGGGGAACGACTTTGGTTGACCTGCCGTGTGCTTGATGGTGACGGCGTACCGGTGCCCGATGCCATGATCGAAATCTGGCAGGCGGATGCGGAAGGGAAGTATCACGGTTCCGAAAACTCTCTGGATCATGCCGAGAAGACTGCAGAGGATTTTTCCTGGACTGGTTTCGGCCGAATGCCGACTGCGGAAGACGGGAGCTGTCGATTCGAAACTATTAAGCCTGGCCGCGTGCCGGGGGCAGGAAGCGGATTACAAGCCCCGCATCTGAATGTGGCTATCTTCGCCCGCGGTTTGCTGAAACAGCTGCACACGCGAATTTATTTTTGCGGCGAACCCGCTAATTCCGAGGATGCGGTGCTGGCATTGGTCGAGCTGCAACGGCGCGAGACGCTGATTGCGCAACTCGATCCGGCACGCGCCGGACATTGGAGTTTCGAGATTCATCTGCAAGGCGGGCGGGAAACCGTATTCTTTGACGTCTAACATCTGACGTCTAAGATCTGACGTGTAAGAACTGACAATCTAAGAACAGCTGCGTTTATCACATTGGGGAATTTCTGAACGGACTCAACGTCTATAATGCGGGGCTGAGGAAACAGCGTTCATGGCGCGTCTGATCGAAAGCCTCGCTACGACAGACCAACTCGCAGAATTATTTTCAGATCAGTCCCTGCTTCAGGCGTTGTTGGATTTCGAAATAGCGCTGGCGCGGGCCCAGGCGCGCGTTGGGATTATTCCTCTTGCGGCTGCCGAAAGCATTGCAGCGGCGGCCAAGGCCGAAGCATTTGATATCGCCGCGCTCTCCCACGACATGTTGCGAGCTGGTACGGCGGGTGTGCCGCTGGCAAAAGCCCTGACCAACCATGTGCGGGCGAAGGATGAGGATGCCGCGCGTTACGTCCATTGGGGAGCGACCAGTCAGGATGTTGCGGACACGGCTTTGGTTCTTTTGCTGAAGCGCGCACAGAATATTTTGCTGGGTGATATTTCAAAACTTGAACAGTCGCTCGCGAGATTATCCGATGAGCACAGCAAAACTGTGATGCTTGGGCGAACCTTGATGCAGGGCGCGCCGCCAATTACGTTCGGGCTGAAAGCGGCAGGATGGTTGGGAGCGGTTCATCGCTGCAGAGAGCGGCTCGATTCCTCTTTCGCCGCAGTATCGATCGTGCAATTCGGAGGAGCTTCGGGGACGCTGGCGGCGCTGGGAGAGCAGGGGACAGCGGTCGCTGTTGAGTTAGCGAAGGAACTCGGATTGGGTTGTCCGGAAGCGCCTTGGCACACGCATCGCGATCGCCTTGCGAACGTAATCTGCGATTGCGGAGTGCTGACTGGATCGCTAGGCAAAATTGCACGCGACATCGGTTTGCTAATGCAAAACGAAGTCGCGGAAGTTGCGGAGCCGGGTGGCCAGGGGCGCGGCGGTTCGTCGACCATGCCGCATAAACGGAATCCGATTGGAAGCGCGTTGACTCTCGCTGCGGCACAAAGAGTGCCTGGGGAAGTTGCGGCATTTCTTTCCGCCATGGTGCAGGAACACGAGCGGGGAGTCGGCGGGTGGCAGACAGAATGGCCGATTGTCGCATCTGTAATTCAATCTACCGGACTGGCAGCGGCTTCGATGGCGGAAGTGATTGACGGCCTTTCGGTGGATGCCGCACGCATGCGCGCGAATATTGATACAACGCATGGTTTAGTTTTCGCCGAGCGCGCCATGATGCTGCTGGCTCGGAAGCTGGGACGCGATGCCGCACACACAATCGTCGAAGAGGCGACGCGGAAGAGTGCCGCGGACGGAAGAAATCTTTCCGAAATATTGGCGGAAATGCACGAGGTTACCGCACACGTAGATGTGTCGGCCCTGCGCCAGCTTCAGGTGCCGGAACAGTATTTGGGATCGGCGGAGATTTTTCGGAAAGCATTGGTCTCTTCGGCCAGGAACTCCAAGAAGGAGCGTTAGATCTTGCCTTTTGTCAGCGTTAACGATGCGCGGCTGTTTTATCGCCTCGAAGGGCGGATAGACCGACCAGTGCTGGTTTTGTCGCATTCCATCGGAACCGATCTTGGCATGTGGGCGCCGCAAGCTGCGGATCTTCTGCCGCATTTTAAAATTTTGCGCTACGATACGCGCGGACATGGCGCCTCTGACGCGCCGACGGGCGAGTATTCGATTGAGTTGCTGGGCCGCGATGTATTGGGTCTGGTTGATGCGCTCGAGATCAAGCAATTCGCCCTCTGCGGTCTTTCACTGGGCGGGGCGATCGGGCAGTGGCTGGGAATTAACAGCAGCGACCGTTTGACGCACTTGATTCTTGCCAATACTTCTCCTCAGTTTGGACCGCGGACCAACTGGGAATCCCGCATCAAGAAGGTTTCGGAAGGCGGGATGAAATCCATCGTCGATATGGTGATGGGGCGGTTTTTCTCGCCCGAGACCCTGGCTCGGAATGATGTTTATGCCAGCGCTGTGAGATCAGTTTTGTTGGCTACTGACCCTGCCGGATACACCGGCTGTTGCGCGGCGTTGCGCGATATGGACAACCGTGAATTGCTGCGCCAGATTCGCGTTCCGACGTTGGTAATTGCCGGCGATCAAGACGTATCCACGCCGTGGGGAGGCCACAGTGAAATTCTGGCTCGCGAAATTCCCGGCGCGCGCTCAGTTCGCTTACCTGCTGCTCATCTTTCGAACCTGGAGCGTCCAAGGTCATTTACAGCGGCGC
This sequence comes from Candidatus Sulfotelmatobacter sp., assembly GCA_049584475.1. Taxonomy (GTDB): domain Bacteria; phylum Acidobacteriota; class Terriglobia; order Terriglobales; family Acidobacteriaceae; genus Sulfotelmatobacter. The sequence goes on from JBAUXX010000007.1 coordinate 56,740, forward strand.
TATTGGATTTCCTGCTGCCCGACGCAGAATCTACTTTCGATCCGAAGGATGCTGGATTTGCCGTGCGGCGAGCTGTGCTGGGCGAGGCTCATGTAGACCGGGCGATCGCCTCGACCAACGAGTTCAACCGCGAGTTTCAAGAATTGATCACGCGCTACGCGTGGGGAACGATCTGGGCCCGGCCAGGCCTGGACCGGCGAACGAGACGTCTGCTGGTTTTAGCGATGATGGCGTCTCTGGGGCGATGGGAAGAATTTCGGCTGCACGTGCGTGCCGGCCTGGCTCACGAACTGGAGCCATGCGACTTGAAAGAAGTGCTGTTGCAAACCGCGATTTACGCAGGCGTACCCGCGGCGAATACCGGGTTTCACATTGCGGGCGAGGAAATTGACAAGCTAAGTGAGCGGAACCGCTGAAAAGAACATGATCACCGACTGCCATATTCACATTGCGCCAATGGAAATGTTTCGCCCACAGGCGCTGGAGCTGGTCCGGCGCAAACGGCCCAACTTCGAGCAGATCTCCGAGCTTTGCCGTTCGCCCAAGGCTTTTCTCAAGTACATGGATGCAGCAGGCATCGACCGCGGAGTGCTCATCAATTACGTGGCGCCGGAAGTCATCGGTTTTACCACGGAGGTTAATCAGTGGATCGCCGATTATGTGAAAGAAAATCCTGAGCGATTGATCTCATGTGGGGGACTGCATCCGCGTCACAGCCAGAACATTTTGGCCGACGTTGAGCATCTCTTGCGGCTGAAGATCCGCATGATTAAGATTCATCCTCCGCACCAGTTGCTTTTCCCCAACGATTATCTGAATGGCGTGAGCGAACTGGAAGTCATTTACCGCGCGGCCGAGGCGAACGGCATTCCGGTCATGTTCCACACCGGCACGTCGATCTTTCACGGGGCGCGCAACCGCTACGGCGACCCCATTTTTGTTGACGATGTCGCCGTCGATTTTCCCAAGATGAAGATACTACTGGCTCACGGCGGCCGTCCGTTATGGATGGATACTGCTTTCTTTCTGCTGCGCCGCCATCCCAACGTTTACCTTGACATCAGCGGTATCCCGCCTAAGACTCTGCTGCAATATTTTCCCCGGTTGGACGAAATCGCGCACAAGACGCTTTTCGGTACGGACTGGCCGGGGCCTGGTGTTCCGGACATCAAAAAGAATCTAGAGGATTTTCGCGCGCTGCCGTTAAAGGAAGAAATTAAGCAGCAGATTCTGAGCAGGACGGCGCTCGATATCTGGCCAGCGTAGCTTCGATCGACTGCTCTGCTTTTTTTGGCGGAAGGAAAGTAAGCCTTGCCACACAATCGCTTGATCTCGAAAGCAGAGAGTCGATCGGCAATGAGAACGGAATTTCTGCGATTCAACGGCGCTGTCGAGAGCGATCCCCGCATCGATGCGTGGATGAAAGAGCATGCAGGAGAGTTGGGAGCCATCGCGCGTCGGTGGTTTGAGGTGATGCGAAAATGCGGGGACGAGGTCCGGGAGCTTTTGCATGACGGCTGTCCGGTTGCATGTTTGGGAGACGCGCCCTTCGGATACGTCAGTGTATTCACTTCGCACGTAAACGTCGGCTTCTTTCACGGCACAGCACTGCGGGATCCGGCACGCTTGCTCGAAGGCGCCGGCAAGTTCATGCGTCATGTGAAGCTGAGACCGGGAACGGCCACAAATGCCGCAGAGTTGAGCAGGCTCATCCACGCGGCGTATGCGGATATAAAGGATCGCGTCGAAAACGGGTAGCTCACTTGGGACTTACGTCGGGAAGAATCAACAGTGTTCAGCGTCATGAGACTCAACACAGAACCGGGCTTGAGTGAGTCACCTGGCCGCCGGGATCAGAAGTCTCAACTCAGTCGAAGGGCAAACCAACATAGTTTTCGGCGAGGCTTTGCGATGCCGCGCGAGAGCTGGTCACGTAATCCAGTTCGCCGAGTTGGCGCCGCCTGTCGAAAGCGTTGTCGGTATCGAATAGGTGGAGCATGGAGGTCATCCACCAGGAGAAGCGCTGCACCTTCCACACGCGACGCAGACATGTTTCCGAGTATCGATCGAGTAAATGGGTTTTGCCCGAACGGTAAAACTCCGCGATGGAGCGCGCCAGCAAGCGAACATCGGCCACGGCGAGATTCAGTCCTTTTGCGCCTGTCGGAGGAACGATGTGGGCGGCGTCGCCGGCCAGAAACAGGCGCCCATATTGCATTGGCTCGACTACGAAGCTGCGCATTCCGGTAATTCCTTTTTGAATGATCGGTCCTTCCGTCAGGCTCCAGCCCTCACTGGCCAGGCGCGTGTGCAGCTCCTGCCAAATTCTCTGGTCCGGCCAGTTCTGAATATCTTCGTCGTGGGCACACTGCAGATAAAGACGGCTGAGATGCGGCGACCGCATGCTTAGTAAGGCAAAGCCACGTTCGTGATAGGCGTAGATCAGTTCGTGTGACGAGGGCGGAGCTTCCGCTAAAATGCCGAGCCATCCGAAGGGATAAATCCGCTCGAATGAAGTTAGTGCCGGAAGGATAGTCGGCCGGCAGACCCCGTGAAAGCCGTCGCATCCGGCAATGAAGTCACAAGCGACTTCGCGAGCTTCGCCATCTCTGCGAAATCGGATCAAAGGCTTCGTGGTGTCGAAGTCATGAACGGTGACATCCTCGGCTTCGAAGAGAACCTGGCCGCCAGCCCCCAGCCGCGCATCAATCAAGTCTTTGACGACTTCCGCCTGCGCGTAAATGGTGATGCCGCGCCCTCCGGTGAGTTCCTTGAAATCGATGCGGTGGCCGCGTCCGCCAAAGCGCAACTCGATTCCATAGTGGACGAGGCCTTCGCGCTTCATGCGTTCGCCCATGCCGGTCTCGGTGAGCAAGTCGACGGTATTTTGTTCGAGCACGCCGGCGCGAACGCGCTCCTGCACATATTCGCGGTTGTGGCGCTCCACGACTACGGATTCGATTCCTTCGAGGTGCAGCAGGTGGGAGAGCAACAGACCAGCCGGGCCGGCTCCGACAATTCCAATTTGCGTGCGCATCAACTAAGTCTCACTGTCCGTGGATATTCTAGATGAGCGAGAGCAGTCGGTGAGCAGATGTTACGGCGGGAAAGTTTGTGGCAGCCGGACCTGTAAGCCGAATTCTGTCCGCCGGATTGCTCCGGCGGGACGGCCATTCCTCTGGGCCGCGCATTGCTGCGCGGCTCTAGCGACCTACCCGAAGGTTTGACGCACCGAGCCGGCACGTGTTCCGCTGTCGCTGGGAGCTGTGAGCGATGAGCGACCGCTTCAGTCTTGTTCGCGGCTCACAGCCCATTGCTCACGCCTTATTGCTCACAGCTCCCAGCGATAGCGGAACTTCCTCCCTATTTGGTCTTGCTCCGTGTGGGGTTTGCCATGCCCGCGGCATTACTGACGCGGCGGTGCGCTCTTACCGCACCTTTTCACCCTTACCCTCATCCCGAAAGATGCGGGCGGTATATTTTCTGTGGCACTGGCCGTCGAGCGATCCCATCTGTTAAAGCATGGGGGCCCTCCCGGACGTTATCCGGCACACTGCTCTGCGGAGTTCGGACTTTCCTCCCGCCGCATCGGAGATGCGGCGAGCGACCGTCCGGTCCGGCTGCCAACTGCTTCATTATATGCGAAGGGCGGCGTCTGATTTCAGACCTCGGACCTCAGACTTCAGGCTTTGGCACTTCTCGCTTTGCCGCGGAATTCGCTGATAGACTGATCTGTCGCGTCAAGGGTGCCGCTCGAGGGTTGGCCGCCTGAGGTCCGACGTCCGAGGTCCCGGTTCTTGAACATCGCGGAAGCCATTCGCATCGCGTTGCAATCGTTGTGGGTGAACAAGCTGCGCTCCGTGTTGACGCTGCTTGGGGTGGTCATTGGCGTGGCTGCCGTGATCGCCGTGGTGACGTTCGTTTCTGGCATCAACGATTACGTGGCCCAGAAGATTTTCAATCTCGGTGCCGACGTTTTCATTGTCTCCAAGATGTCTGCGGTCGAAACCAACGTCGAGCACTTTCTGGCAGCGGAGAAGCGCAAGAATCTGGTTTTGGAGGACTATCAAGCGGTTCTTGATTCCTGCCGCCATTGCGAAGTAGTAGGAGCAGAGCAACAAGGGACGGGCAAGGTAAAGCGTGCGGAACAATCGATTGAGGATACGACGGTACAGGGAATTACGCCGTCGATGGCAACGATTCTCGACACCGACCTGACCGTGGGGCGCATGCTGAACCAAACGGATTTGGATAACCGCTCCCCGGTGGCGGTCGTCGGTACCGATATTGTGGAGCACCTCATGGGTGGCGCCGATCCTCTGGGCAAGGAAATTCGCATTGATGGCTGGACCTACCAGGTGATCGGAGTGGGAAAAAAGAAGGGCAAGACTCTGGGGCAGAGCGCCGACAATTATGCACTGATTCCCATCACCGACTTCCTGAAACAATACGGCTCGCACAACGGCAGTATCAGTATTTGGGGAAAGGCTCTGGCGACGGGAGTGCCGCTGGATGAGGCGATGGATGAGGCGCGCGTGGCATTGCGTTCGCGCCGGCACGACCGGCCGGGTGCGGACGACAGTTTCGAAATTGAAACGAATGCCAGCCTGCTCAGTATCTGGGCGGGGTTGAGCAATACGTTCTTCATGGCCACGATCGGAATCGCCGCAGTGTCGCTGGTGGTGGGCGGCATTGTGATCATGAATATCATGCTGGTCGCAGTGACCGAACGCACGCGCGAGATCGGAATCCGGAAGGCGCTTGGCGCGCGGCGGGACGACGTGCTGCTGCAATTTCTTATTGAGGCGGTTACGTTGGCCGTGATCGGTGGCGCTCTGGGAGTTCTGTCGGGCGCGGGCCTGGCTACCCTTGTTAGCCTGGCGATTGGGATGCCGTCTTCCATCAAGTTATGGGCGGTAGCGGCAGGATTATTGGTGGCTGCCAGCGTGGGAGTGTTCTTTGGCGTGTATCCGGCGCGCAAAGCGGCGATGCTGGATCCGATCGTGGCGCTGCGATTTGAAACATAGGTTCGGCACTCAGCATTTAGCAGTCAGCATTCAGCCACCAGGGGCTCGGCAGGGCTGAATGCTAAATGCTGAGTGCTAATTGCTGAATTCAAATGATGCAAAAAGGTGAAGTCCGGGAAATCGTGCAGATGGCGACCGACACGATCCGCAGCAACAAGCTGCGCTCATCGTTGACGGTGCTGGGCATTGTGATCGGGGTCGCCGTGGTGATTGGCGTTTCTTCCATTGGTCGCGGACTCGACGAAAACGTGCGCGGCGTGGTTGCCAGTATCGGTTCCGATGTGATTTTTTGCTATCATCTCGAGCCCTTCACCTTCGGACGCCCGACCGAAGAAATGCGCATGCGCAAGAAACTCACCTTCGACGATGCCGAAGCCATCAGTCAGTTGCCGCACGTGAAGTTCGCATCCGCAGGAATTCGTTTCTTCCGTCCCGAACTTGGCATCGGTTCGTTCTCGGTGAAGTACCAGGACCGCAAAGTAAAGAACACAATTCTCGAAGGGGATACTGCGTCGGTGAAGGATGTGGTCGATCTGGCGATGTCATCGGGACGTTGGTTCAATGAGGGCGATGACGAGCGCCGGGCTCCGGTCATTGTTCTCGGCCATGACACAGCGGAAGAATTGTTCCCCGTGGAGAACCCTCTGGGCAGAGAAATCAACATTGAGGGCCGATTGTTTGAAGTGATTGGGGTAATGGCAAAACTGAAATCGGTGTTTGGAGGCGGAAAGAATCCGAGTGACAACCGCATCATTTTTCCGCTGACAACTTTCCGGACTCTTCATCCTGAATTAAAAGATCATTGGATCAGTGCCAAAGCCACTTCCCACGATGACGTTCCGAAGGCTATCGACGAAATTCGCGAGCTCTTGCGGCGCAGGAGAAAGGTTCCGTTCGACAAGCCGGATAATTTTGCGGTGTTTACGTCCGATTCGATCTCGGATGTATGGAACCAGCTCACTGGCGCGCTTTTCGTCGGCATGTTCGCGATTTCCAGCGTGGGTTTGCTCGTCGGTGGTGTGGGAGTGATGAACGTCATGCTGGTGAGCGTCACAGAACGAACGCGCGAAATCGGGGTGCGCAAAGCCATTGGCGCGCGCAAGAGCGACATTCTTTTGCAGTTCACGCTAGAGGCGATCATTCTTACCGCGGTGGGTGGAATCATCGGTATTTTGCTGGGGGCCATTATCGTTTGGATCATTCCAGTGATATGGCCTTCGTTGCCTGCGCGCATGTCGATGTTCTGGGTGGTGTTTGGCTTCAGCTCGGCTGCGGGAGTGGGATTGGTGTTTGGGATTTACCCCGCGTGGAAGGCTTCGAATCTCGACCCCATCGAGTCGTTGCGGTACGAATAGGTTGGCCTGCGATTGCGCCTGATCCATTCCATCGCCATCGTCATTCAGGTTGTGGCGATCGTCGGCTGTTTCACCAGTTCCATCTACTATCTTCTTTGCTCGTGGACTGCGGTTGCATTTCTGCGCGAGCGGAAAGCAGGCGGGGACCACAGACCCGCATCGCGAGACTTGCCACCGGTTTCGATTCTTAAGCCGCTGAAGGGAATTGATCCCGAAATTTACGAGAGCTTTCGCAGTCACTGTCTGCAGGACTATCCCGAGTACGAAATCATCTTTGGCGTCGGAGAAAAGAATGATCCGGCGGTGGCGAGCGTTGAGGGGTTGCGCCGCGAATTTTCCGCAGTCAAAATTCGCCTCGTCGTTTGTCCAGAGATGCTTGGAGCAAACAAAAAGGTAAGCAATCTGGCGCAAATGCTGCCGGAGGCTCAGTATTCCTGCCTGATCGTGAACGATAGCGACATTCGCGTTGAGCCCGATTATTTGCGGCGAGTTGTCGCTCCGTTATTGAACGAAAAGATTGGTATGGTGACTTGTCTCTATCGCGGGTTGCCCGCGCCGACTCTTGGATCACACCTGGAATCGCTGGGAATCAGTGCGGATTTTTGTCCTGGTGTGCTGGCGGCCAAGAAATTGGAAGGAGGCCTGCGATTTGGTTTGGGATCGACGATGGTGTTCCGGCGGGACGACGTACAGCGCATCGGCGGGTTCGAATCGTTTGCAGATTATCTGGCGGACGATTACGAATTAGGAAAGCGGATTTCGGAACTTGACCTTCAGGTTCATCTTTCGGATGTTGTTGTAGAGACCTTTTTGCCGGCGTATAGCATGAGTGGATTTCTCGCTCATCAACTGCGATGGGCACGAGGTATGCGCGATTCGCGTCCGGGTGGATATTCCGGATTGGTTTTCACGTTCGGCCTGGTATGGTCAGTTGTCTGCCTCATGAGTTCCGGCGGCGCGGCCTGGGCGTGGATGTTGCTTGCGATAACTGGTTTCTTGCGATTCGTTCTCGCGGCGGTCATGGATGCGCTGGTACTGAGAGGCCGGCAATCTTTGTGGAATTATTTGTTGTTGCCCGTGCGAGATTTTGTCGCGGCTGGGGTTTGGCTCGCCAGCTTCGGGGGCAACACGGTGAGCTGGCGCGGGGATCGCTTCATGCTGAAAAACGGCAGGCTGATACGCCGTGTGAGTTGAGGACTGCTGAATAACGAGGACTATTTTGCCAAGGCTGCTTGAGCGGACTCCAGTTCCTTCAGCGGTAAAGTTGCCTTGGACTGCAAAGCTTCACGAATCTTGGCCGAGAGCTGGCCGAGGGTAAATGGTTTTTGCAGAAAGTTGGTTTCGAGATCGGTAACACGGTGGTCGATGACTGTTTTTCCGGCGTATCCGGAGACGAATAGAACCTTGGTGAGAGGGAATATCAGCTCGATTTCCTTGGCCATCTGTCCTCCGCTCATGTTCGGCATGACGACGTCGGTGACTACCAGATCGATGGTTGAGTCAATCTTCTTTGTGATGGCGTTCGCGATGGTAAGTGCGTGGAGGCCGTCGCGCGCCTCGATCACCGTGTATCCCTGAAGCGTCAGGAATTCGGCGGTCGCTTTGCGAACGGCTTCCTCGTCTTCTACCAACAAGATGGTCTCGCAGCCCTGAACAGCTGCCGCGAGATCGGAGCGGGCGGGCGAAGTGGGATGCATCTGATCGGCGACGCAAGGCAAGTAGATCTTGAAGATTGTTCCTTTTCCCACCTCGCTGTAAGGCCAAACGAAACCCTTGTTTTGTTTGACGATTCCGTATACCGTTGCCAACCCTAAACCAGTGCCCTCACCGAGGGATTTTGTGGTGTAGAACGGCTCGAAGATATGGACCATCTCTTCTGGGGGAATGCCGCAACCATCATCGGTTACGGTGATAAGGGTGTAGTGGCCCGCGGGGATCACCGCGTGTTTGCGATGAACATACTCCTCGTCCAGATGTGCGGCAGACGTTTCAATCGTAAGATGTCCACCTTGGGGCATGGCATCGCGGGCGTTGGTAGCGAGGTTCATCAGGATCTGTTCCAGTTGTACGGGGTCGGCACGCACGGAGCCCAAGCCGTCGCCGGCAATAAAATTGAGTTCAATGTCTTCGCCGATCAGCCGGTTTAAGGTTTTGGCGATGCGCTCTATCACCGGATTGAGTTCCAGCACTCGCAGCGCCTGCGCTTGCTTGCGACTAAATGCCAAGAGTTGGCGCGTTAACTGCGCGGCCCGCCGGGCGGCGAAAAGTATCTCCTGAAGCTTGTTATCGAGCGAACTGCCGCGTTCCACGGAATCGAGAGCCAATTCGGAGTAGCTGGTGATGATGGTGAGAAGATTGTTGAAATCGTGTGCCACGCCGCCAGCCAGGCGGCCGACTGCGTCCATTTTCTGGGCTTGGGAGAGTTGCGCTTCCAGCCGCATGCGCTCGGTGAGATCGCGGGCGTTCGATATGAAATGAGTAATGGCGCCGGAGGCGTCGCGGACGGGAGAGATGCATTCTTCCACGTGGTAGATCTGACCATTCTTCTTACGGTTTTCCAGAATGTTGCGGTAAACATTTCCCGCGAGAATTGTTTGCCACAGTTCTTGAAAGGTGCCGGGGCTGTGCGCGCCGCTCTTTAGAATTCTGGGCGTCTTTCCCACAGCGTCTTCGTGCGAATAGCCTGTCAGTGTTTCGAATGCCGGATTTATGTATTCGATGAGGCCGTTGCGATCCGTGATCATCACGGCGTCGGCGGACTGCTCGACTGCGCGCGAGAGTTTCCGCAACGATTCCTCGCTGGATTGCTGTCCCAATTGCATCGAATGCAAGGCGAGTGTGCTGCGGATCGTGCGAATGAGATTGCTTCCGCTTAAATTCTCTTTTTCGAGGCTTTGCCAGATCCCGGAACCGATAATTTGCGCGACCGACATCTCGTCGGCGTTTTCTGTCAACAAGATAAAAGGTACAGCCGTGCCAGCGTCCAGCAATTGCGCCAACAATTGTCCCGCACCCGCGTTTTCATTTTCGTATGTGAACAAAACCAGGCCATAGTTTCCGTACTCCAGCATGAGCTTGGCTTCAATCAGCGAATGAGCATGGTCGAGTTCGGCCATGAAGGATTTTTCACTGCGTCCTAAGATTTCCCGGATGAGAAAAAAATCTTCTTCCTTGTTGCCGACCAGCAGGACACGCAACGGGGAGGGACGCGATGCAAGTTTAGCGGCTGACTGCATTTTTAGAGAATCTCCACGTTTGTTTCATCGGATGCCGGAGATGAGAGAGTGTTGTCAATCGAGAGCGACGGAAGGAATCGACAAAGAGTGGTTACCGAGTTGGGAAAATTTCAATTTGGGACGGAAGGAGGCTCCGCGGGGACAACGGTGCTTCCCACGCTTGTGGTCACACGGAAATTGATGTCGGTAAACTGCTATTAAAAGACATACTCATTACTGTTCGATAACGGACACTACTTTCGATAACTGACACCGGCGAAAATCTGAGCATGAAGACTCAGTCAAAACAAACCAGTACTACTTTGCATCGCAGGGCACGTTTTTGTTGACCAACTTGCGATTCACACGTCTGACAATTGAAAAGCAGGGCAGAGCCTTATTAAGACGTGATGGAACATTTGAAGATATCTTCTCGTATCAGGGTGAGTGAGGAATCTGTTTGCGTTCTGTTTGCATCCCATCATTGGTAGCGGAATGGAACAACCGATCGCGGCCTGATGCGGTCGCACAAACTGGCGGAGGGTGTAATGGAAAGGGTTCATAGCGGAAGCGTTCTCGACCAGCCCATCGATGCCGATGCAAACAATGGGAACGGCCATGTCGAGCAAGTGGTGCGGCACGCGCACGAGGAATTGCGTCAATTACTGCAACAACGCGCCGAGGTGATGAAGCGGATTGGAACGGTAAAGCAGACGATTGCAGGATTGGCGAATTTATTTGGCGACAGTATTTTGAACGACGAGCTTCTGGAACTGGTCGACCGTAAGACGAATGGGCGGCAGCCGGGGTTTACGAAGGCATGCCGAATGATCCTGATGGAATCGAACCGGCCGCTGAGCGCCCGGGACGTCTGCGAACAGATTCAGGAAAGAATGCCCCCGATGCTCTCACGGCACAAGGATCCCACAGCGTCGGTGACCACGGTTCTCAATCGACTGGTCGACTACGGAGAAGCGCAGGCTGTGTTGCTCGGCAGCGGACGACGCGCCTGGCGATGGGTTACCGAGCCGATGACGCCAGCCACGGCGATGAAATCGGAAAGCGTGGCCTAGGCCTGATATGCGGCGTGAAATATTCTAGTTCGGCGGTAACAGCATACCTTTTTCCAGGTGCCTGGTGACGTGCGCGTAGGAAGCCGCATGTGGATCGTGCGTCACCATTACGATAGTCTTCTGAAAGTCTTCATTCAATCGCTTCAAAATCTCCAACACATCCGTCGCCGAGCTGCTATCCAGATCGCCGGTGGGTTCATCGGCAAGCAATAATGTTGGATCGCTGACGATCGCGCGCGCGATTGCGACGCGTTGTTCCTGCCCGCCTGACAGTTGTTTGGGCAGGTGGTTGACGCGTTCTTCGAGACCCACCAGCTTGAGCGCCGTCATCACGTGATCGCGACGCTGCTTGGCATTGAGATGAGTGAGCAGCAGTGGCAGTTCGACATTCTCGAACGCGGTAAGGACAGGGATCAGATTGAAGGTTTGAAAGACGTAGCCAATATGCTCGTTGCGCCAACGGGCGGCTTGGGCATCGCTGTAACTGAAAATGTTCGCGCCCTGGACCAGCAGTTCGCCCCTGGTGGGGCGGTCGATCGCCGCGATCATGTTGAGCAGCGTGGTCTTGCCCGAACCCGATGGACCCATCAGGGCCAGAAACTCGCCCTTGCCGATGTCAATCGTTACGTCGTCGAGCGCACGGACTTCAAAGGCATCACGTTGAAAAATCTTGCTCACGCCGCGGACCTGAACGACTTTGGTTTGTGTGGCTGTATTTACCGCTGCAACTGTGCTCATGATTGCCCCTTAATCTTGATTTTATCTCCATCCTTCAGGGTAGGTGGTCCAGCCGTGATCAGGCTTTCGCCGCCCACCAGACCGTCAACCAGCGCACCATCGCTGCGCTGGCTGAGAATATGCACTTCGCGCGACATCGCCTTTCCGTTGTAGGCGATCAGAACCGTTTTCTTTCCGCCATCATCGTGAATTGCGGCGGAGGGGACGAAGACTCCCGAAGGCTGGCTGGCGCCCTTTGGAGTTTCGCTGGCGAAAAATTTCACTGTAGCGTTCATCTCCGGCCGCAAAAACACGTCGGGATACTTGCCCGGATTTAACACCTGCACCTTAACCTGCACCGTCGCTTTTTGCCGATTCGCTTCCGGGGATATCTGTGCTATCTCGCCGTCGTAAGTTTTGTCGGGATAAGCGTCCGTGGTGATGGAAGCTTTTTGCTTCGGGCCGATTCTTGCGAAATCCGCCTGCGCGATATCAAGTTCCACCTGAATATCGTTCAGATCGGCCAGCGAAACCACCGATCCTTGGGGTCCGCCGGCGGCGGCGCTGGCGAATTGAGCCGTGATCAGTTCGCCTTTTTCAGCGGTCCGGTCGAGGATCGTACCGGATACTGGAGCGCGAATAACCGTGGCGTCAAGCTGCGACTTCGCATAGTCGAGTTGGCCTTGAGCCTGAGAGAGCGCACCCTTTGCGCGGTCGATTTCTTCGGACCGAGGTCCGATCTTCATTAACTGAGAGGCCTTTTCCAGGGAGTTCGCGCGTTGCTGGTCGGACTCGAACTTGGCTGTCGCGTCGTCCAAAGCTTGTTTCGACACCACGCCCGCGGCGCCAAGCTGTTTGGTGCGGTCTAGGGTCAGCTTGTCATTGACCAGCGTGGCCCGCGCCTCATCGAGATTGTGTTGTGCCTCCTGAATTTCTTCAGGGCGCGAGCCGTGCTGCAATTCGTCGAGGTAGGCTTTGGCGTTATCGACGGCGCCTTTGGCCTGGGCCACCGAAGCGCGGAATTCCTCATCCTCCAGCCGTACGAGAACCTGACCTTCTTTAACCTTATCGCCCTTTTCAACACCAATCCATGCCAACCGCCCTGTGACCTTGGAGTTCACATTGATGGTGTGATGGGCAACGATGTAACCCGTTGCCGAAAGAACGGTTGCTCCAGCGGCGTCGGAGGTCTGAGCCGAGGCACGGACGACTTCGACTTCCGGCACATTGGCGGATAAAGCCCGGTAGGCGAGTGTGATCACACCCAGCAGAACAATCACTGCGATTCCGATAAGAATGTAGCGGCGCGCCCAGGCGGAGGGCAGGCCTTCGTTATCGCTGTGCCCGCTGCGGTCGATGCGCAGGCTCTGGAGATCGTCATGTTTGGTATCAATCGGCATAAGAGTGAATACGAAACGTCTTTTGCTTCGGTTCTTGTTAATCGTCGAAAATTATCGAAATCTAGCTGCGCAACGCGCTCAAAATATTTTGCCGCGCCGCATGCCATGCCGGAGCAAATCCACCCACTAACCCCATCACCAGCGCGAACACAAGCGCGGCGAGAGCGACTCCCCAGGTAATCTGTAAGCTGAAGACGACTTCACTGAACGTCACCGCGTTAGACGTTCCTGTCTGCATTCCGTTGAACGGGAGCATCAACAAGATTCCCGCGGCTGCACCCAGCAAAGCCAGCAACAAAGATTCAAATACAAAGGAAGTGAGGATTGCCGGGCGAGAGAATCCAATGACGCGCAACGTGGCAATCTCGCGCCCGCGATAGGCGACAGCAGCATACATCGTGTTCATGGCGGCGAAACTGGAGCCAATCGCCATGATCACTCCCACGACAATTCCAATTACTTTGATCGGCGTGCCAGAACTGGTTTGCTTGGCGTAGTAATCCGTCTCCAGCATGCCATCTAGTTTCAGGCGCTGGTCATCGCTGACTCGATTTTTGAGCGCGTCGGCTGCAACAGGATCCGTAGCCCGCAAATAGGCCGAAGAAAATCCTCCCTGGCGGTCGAAATCTGTTGCCATCTGATTCACATCGCACCAAATCTCGGATTCGTAGGCGGAGCCTCCGGCGTCGAAAACGCCGACTACCTGCCACTTTCCTTTGCCGAACTCCAGCGAATCTCCAATATTGGCGTGAGAAAACCGGTCGCGAATGGATTTGCTCACCACGACTTCGCGCTGGCCGGGCTGGAACCACCGGCCTTCGACGAGTTTGGCACTGGGACGCAGTTCCAATCCGTCAGGCATCATGCCGCGCACCGTGACATTCACTTCGCCGGTGCCGTCTTTGCGTGGGAGAATGATAACGACCACCCACTCGCCAGAGGCCATGGGCTGGCCATGGCTGTCTTTGGCGACTCCGGAAAGGCTGGTGAGAGTTGGATAAAGCGAGGCGTCGAATCCACCGGAGAGCTCCGCTTCCGATCCCTTGCGCAGGACGAGCACGTTGAGAGGGTTTCCGCTGCTTACAAAAGCGCGCTTCAAGCCCGCCAGCAAAGCCATCAGAAAGATGGCCGTTGTGACAGTCAGTGCGATGCCCAGCGCAGTCATGATTGTAAGCCCCTTGCGGAGCCTGAGATTACGGACGTTGTAGCTGATCGGGATCGCCATAAATGATTTCTCGCAACTGTACTCGTAACTTTTCTTTATCCGATATGCCGTAGGCCTTCGACAATGTTCATTCGCGATGCATTGTAAGCGGGCACGTATCCGCTGAGAAATCCCACGGTCGCGGCTACCAGCAGAGAAATAACGACGGTCGGGAACGTCACCTTCATGTCGGTCGGAATGCCGATCGCGATGGAAGAGTGCGTCAACCATCGAATAAAGGCCGCCGCCACGAGCGTTCCCAACAGCCCCCCGGCGATTGCCAGCGCCACCGACTCGCCCACAAACAAGGAAAGCACTTTGCTCCGGGTGAAGCCTAGAGTCTTGAGCAGCGCGACTTCCCGGGTACGGCTGCGCACCGACATCGCCATGGTGTTCCCCGAGACCAGAAGAATCGCAAATACGACGGCGCCGCAGATACCGAGGATAAAGGCCTTCACATTTCCTAGCGTGGCTACGAACGAAAGCTGAAACGCTTTTTCGCTCTCCGTTTTCGTCTGTAGCGGAGAGTTGCGGAACATGCTGTCAATCTCACTGGAGACGCGGCCCACGTCATCGCCCGAAGAGAGTTGCGTGGAAAACCAGCCAGCCTGCCCCTTGAACCAGGGAACTGCTTCCTCTAAATATTTCGTATTGAAATACAACGAATTTTGTGGCGGATCGCGATGATAGATAGCGCGGATCGTCAACTCTGGGTTCGCGGGAAAAATTGTTCCCTGCAAGGTAATGCGATCGCCTACCTTCCATCCATACTTTTTGGCCAGCGTGATATCAACTAAGGCGCCTGCTCGATCATGCTGCCATGCAGCGACCTCTTCGGCGGGGACGATTTTGTCCGAGGCTACTTTCAAATATTCATCGGGATCGGTAGCAACTTGAGCGAAGAAATTCTCCGGGCGATCATCTTTATAACGCCCGCCAAACCAGGTCATAGGAGCGATCGCTACGACGCCGTGAACGGTGCGTATCTTGTCGCGGTAGTAGATCGGCAGCAGAAAAGCCAGCGATACGCGGTCGCGCGTAATCACGCGCCTAACGGAATCGGGAGCGCCCTGATCGATGTAAAACGTGCGCCAGATTGAGATCATCAACGTAAGCAACAGCAGAGAAAAGCTGATGCTCAGCATAGTCAGCATGCTGCGCCGCCTATTGCGGAACGCGTTGCGCACGATGAAACTGCTTAACGTCATAATCTAAACCTGCTTTTATCCAATGTGCCGCAAGCCTTCCACGATGTTCACTTTCGAAGCGTGATACGAAGGAACGGCGGAGCTCAGCAATCCCACCAATCCTGCGGTTACCAGCGCTACACTCCAGATGCCGAACGTCATCCTCAGGGTGAAAAAACTCACAAACTGCGGCGAGTGAGTCGCCATATAAATCAGGCCAAAAGCCAGGGTGGCTCCTAACGCTCCTCCGGCCAGAGACAAGGCGACGGCCTCGCTGACGAATAATCCGAGAATGTTTTCACGAGTAAAGCCCAGCGTTTTGAGCACGGCTACTTCGCG
Source organism: Candidatus Sulfotelmatobacter sp. (assembly GCA_049584475.1). Lineage (GTDB taxonomy): Bacteria > Acidobacteriota > Terriglobia > Terriglobales > Acidobacteriaceae > Sulfotelmatobacter. Next base: position 72,257 of record JBAUXX010000007.1, read on the forward strand.
TGTGCGCTCGCGGATCGACATTGCCATGGTATTTGCGGAAACCAGCAATGTGGCAAAGACAACGGCTCCGCAAATGCTCAGGATGAAAGCCTTCACATTGCCCATCATGGCCACGAATTCCAGGCCAAAAGCTTTTTCGCTCTCGGCTTTTGTGGGTTGGGGCGAGTTGCGAAACATATCATCGATGGCCGCGGCCACCCGGCTCACATCCTGCGGAGACGCGACAAGAATACTGAACGTACCGGCTTGTCCTTTGAAAAATGGAACGGCCTCTTCGACATACTTGGCATTGAAATAGACCGACTTGTTGTCGGGAACTGAATGAAAGATTCCGCGAACGTAGAGCTCAAGATTTACGGGGTAGATTGTGCCCTGCAGGACGATCCGATCGCCCAGCTTCCAGCCATATTTTGTGGCCAAAGAATCGTCGACGATGACACCCTGGCGATCCCGCAACCAGGCTGCCTGCTGATCGGCGGGCATTTCCATGTCTCGAAAAACTTTGAAAAACTCTTCGGGATCTGTGCCGAACTGGGCGAAAAAATTCTCCGGCTTTTGGTCTTTGTAAATTCCACCAAACCACGACACGGGGACTACATTAACCACTCCCGGAATCGCACGGATTTTTTCACGATAAAAACCCGGCAGACTGAACGTCAGAGAAACGCGATGGCGGACCACGAGCCGCTCGGCCGACTCGGCGCTGCCCTGGTCCAGATAGAACGCTCGCCAGATGGTCATCATCAGCGTGAGCAAAAGCAAAGAAAAGGCGATACTCAGGACGGTCAGCGTGCTGCGCCGCTTGTTGCGGAAGGCGTTCTTGGTAACAAACCGGGTCAAAGTCATGAGCGGACTCCTGGGAGAAGCGGAGGCACGGGACACAATTCGGCCACGCCCCGGTCCCAGCAGGATAAATGAACCAGTTGACCCTCCACAACTGCGGCGGATTGGATGGACCGTGTTCGCATGTTTAGCCGCCTGCCTTTCTACGGCATTTCTTCTTTATGTTGTCCCGTAGCGCAGCGCCACGCCAGTGAAGATCGTCACCGGAACTGCATGACAACTGTCACACGAGTGCGGCCATAACCAATACAACCGCCTGCTGAGGCATTAAGTTACGGTATGTCCAAAGCCCAGCGATTCACGATAAAAAGAAGACTGAGAGGAGCCGGATGATTGAATCACAATCGGGCAGACGGGGCGTGCTGATATATGCAGCGACCGGGTTTCTTCGCGGGCTAAAGGCTTTCCTTGTCCTGTCTACAGTCTTGTCCGCCATCTGAATTTGCCATCGCGGCATCTCAGAAAGGCAATCCGTGCGACTGCCGAATGAGTGGCAAGGTCGCCCGACGTCAAACCCTTAAGGATTGCCATTGGAGGAGTACATGCGAGCGTTCAGATTTCTGAATCTAGCGATTCTCTCGATGCTGGTCGGATGTTCGGCCCTTGTCTATTCACAAGATGACAAGCAACCGGAAGATAAACCTGCACGGCAGGAAGAGCCAAAGGCCCAACCGAAGCAAGACGAAGTGAAGCCTCCTCACCAGGACGAAGCCAAGCCTTCGAAACCGGAGATGAAGGATGAAAAGCAACAGCAGAAGGAAGAGCAAAAAGACTCCCGCGATCAGATGAAGCCGGAGCAGCAAGGTCATCCGGAGCAGCAGGCGCACCCGGAACAGCAGGCGCAACATATGCAGCCTTCCGGCAAGGGTGGGCATATTCCCGATGACAAGTTCCGGTCGCACTTTGGCCACGAACACACGTTCCGGGCGCAGACTGTGATTGTGCAGGGCCGGCCACAATTTCAGTATGGCGGCTACAGTTTTCAACTCGTCGATACATGGCCCGCAGATTGGGCTTACACTGACGATTGCTACATCGATTACGTGGATGGAGAATACTTCCTGTTTGATCTCCTCCATCCCGGAGTGCGCATTGCGGTTTTCGTCGTAATGTAGTTGAACTCAAAATCGCCGACGGCGCCCTCTTTGAGGCGGATCAGTTCACTGGTGCAACTCAAGAGGGCCATCCGCCGGCCTGGTAGCTTCGTACCGCAGATTCCTTTCTGACCGCATTCACTTTCTCCGGGTACTTCGGTAACTCGAACGCACTCTAGCCGCAAGATATCCTGAACCTGCCTCAAACCTCCACGACAGAGCTGGCGTCCTTGTGGTATGCGGGAGATTTGCGGCAACGGTCCAAGAAGGCAATGCCCACGAAAATCGGCCACTTCGAAATCCTGAGTGAACTGGCAAAGTCCGCCACCGGCACAGTCTATAAGGCCAACGATCCGCAGAGCGGACAAACCGTCGCTCTGAAGGCCATCCGTTTGAGCGCGTTTGGTGAGAGCGCAGCCGATCTCGAAGCCGCGCTGCTCGCGGAGGCCGAGGGCACCAAGTCTGTCAGCTGTCCCAACATTGTTGCGGTCTTCGGGGCGGGAGAGATTGAAGGCCAGTTCTGCGCCACCATGGAATACGTGCAAGGCAATAGTGTCTCGACGATGCTGGCGCGCCAGGAAGGCTTTTCGATCTGGGATCTGCTCGATATTGGACGGCAGGTTTGCGCCGGCCTCGACCACGCACACTCGCATCAGGTATTTCACTATAGCCTTGAGCCCGCCAAGATCATGTGCGGATGGGATGGCACGGTCAAAATCATCGGATTCGGGATATCGAGCGCGGGCAAGTTCGCGCCTCAGATGGCAGAACGACCCGAGTTTCTGCACTACCTTTCGCCGGAGCAAGTGACCGGAGGGGACATAGACGGACGCTCCAATCTCTTCAGTTTGGGCGCGATGTTTTACGAGATGGTGACCGAGCGGAAAGCATTCGACGGTCCTGATTTCGATTCGCTATGCCAGAGCATTGTTGAAGGAACGCCGATATCACCTACGCAACTGAACGCTAAGATTCATCCGCTGCTTGGCGATCTGATCATGAAGGCGTTGCACAAAGATCCGGCGCAGCGATATCAGAGCGGCAGGGAATTGCTCGATGACCTGGAAAAGTGCAAAGAATCGAAGGCTCAGGCCGTAAAGAAAGCAGCCCCGGCCCCAACCCCTGCTGCCGCCGCGATTCCCGGTACGGTGAAAGCTGCGGCGCAGTCGAAGTTCGTGGCATCTGCAGCGCTGAAGCCTCCGCAGGCCGCAACAACGGCAGTCGGCGCTAGCCATCCGGCAGCGGCTGCTGGTACCGGCGCTGCGGCGGGTTCTCGGCTTGCAGCATCAGCGTCGGTTCCCAAGAAGATTCAGCCGCCCGCCTCTGCATCGCAAGTCGTCGCTACGGTTCAAACGAAGGCCGATCCGGTATCGCTGACCGCGACAAAACCATCCCAGCAACCGGTTGTTTCGCCGTTGAAAGTTTCGCGCATCAACACGACCGTCGAGGCTCCGGAGACACCAGCGGCTTATCAGTCCGCAGGAGTGGAAGAACAAGTCGAAACTTTTTCTGCCAGCACGCCCAGGATTGCGGTCGACCCGATGATGGCAGAAGGGGCAAGCCGCGGGAGTGCAACCAGTTTTTCGGAAATCTCAGAACTGCCTCCGCTGAAGGAAATCTATGTTGAACCCGCAACCCCGCCTGCGGCATTTGCCATGGAGGAAGAGCCGGTTTCCGTCTCGACTATCTACGAGAAAAATCCAAAACCTGACGAGAAACCGAAGGCACAGCCGCGCGAAGTAGCGCAAAAAGCGATTAAGGAAATCAGGAACGTCCCGCCGCGGCTCATGCTTTATTCCATCGCGGGTGCCACTGCGCTCATTCTCGTAATCGGCCTGGCGCTAATCATCCGTATACACAGTTTGAACAGCGATGACGATTCAGGCGCGGCGCGTACTCCTGCCGCTACGGAAACGCCGGCTCCTGCGCAGCCTCCGACTGCTTCCCAACAAGTTCGTCCTGAATCCCCTGCTGCGCCAGCGGCAGAACCTGAGCCTGTGGAGGTCGAACCGGCGCGTACCGCAAGAGCGCAGCCGGTAACGCCAAGGGAACGTGCTGCGAAAAGCAAAAAGAAGACGGCACCGCCGGCTGCTCCCATCATTATTCCCGGGCAGATGGTTCTGGATTCGACGCCGCAAGGCGCGCAGGTGCAGGTCGATGGCCGCACCGATCCCAGTTATGTGACGCCCTTCCTTCTTCCCGGGCTTGTGCCGGGCCAGCACACGATTACGGTCAGCAAATCGGGTTACACGAGCGATACTCGCCCGGTGGAAATTGCGTCGGGTAACAAGACATCGCTGGTCGTTCACCTGGTTCAGTTAATGGCGACTCTGGCGGTGACGAGCAGCCCGGCTGGCGCCAGCGTTTTTATCGACGGACGCGACACCGGAAAGACGACACCCGCACAGGTGAACGTGGATAAGGGCCAGCACATTGTCCTGATCCGAAAGGTGGGATTTATCGACGAGACCGCCAGTCCGCAGTTTGCGCTGGGGCAGACCGTCAGCCTGTCCCCGGCACTGCGGCCTCTGGGAAATGCTGACAGCATCAAGACCGTCGGCAAGATGAAAAAGCTCTTCGGTGGCAATGGCGCTGCCGCCGGTCAATTGACCGTCAGCATAAAGACACAGCCTAAAGGCGCTCAAGTCACCATCAACCAGCACATGCTGGAGAAAGATACGCCGGTGGAAGTTGCTCTCGATCCCGGTAACTATGTAGTCGACATAACTTTGAGTGGCTACGCTCCCATTCACAAAGTCGTTACCGCGGACAAAGGCAGCAAGCTCGTGGTCGACGAGATTATGCAGAAGCAGTAGGGCCAAGGCAACCCCGCGGTTCCCCGATTCACATTCCCTGAACAGGCGTTTCTAAATCACTGAGAGATTTCGGTGCCTGACCGAACTCATTCTGATTTACGGAGCTAGTGCGCGCCGCTGCGCATAAGCGTGGGAAGAATGTTGGAAATTATTGGCAGTGTTTTGTAGTTTGAGTTTCTGGTGGGTTTGTGTTCTTGCGGGCGTTGTCCCCAGCACAGCGCTTTGCACGCGAAGCGAAGAATCTCGAGACCTGCGTCCGGGCCTGATCGCGAAATCGCCTACGTCGCCTGATTCTGGGAATGACGCAAGGAATGGGATCTGAACATTCAAAACTCAACCCACAACCACTTACCGGGGCAGTTTGAAGTTGATCGTGACTTGCGTTTGAATCTCAACGGGCTCGCCGTTGAGCAGGTAAGGTTTGTACTTCCATTGCTTCACGGCGTCGGTAGCCGCTTGCGCAAGCAGCGGTTCGCCGCCAAGAGTTTTCACCTTCGTGATGTTGCCGCTCTTGCCGATGGTGGCCAGTAAATGCACGGAACCCTCAAGTTGCAAACGCAGCGCATTCCCCGGATAAGTGGGTTGCACCTTCCTGATGATTAATCCCTGCGAGACGCCTTGCGAGACGGTAAGAGTCTGCAAGACCGGGGTTGAGGCCGTGGAGACGTTGACAAGGTTCGGCAGCGCGGTCGCTGAATTATCCGCGGAGACAATGACATTAGGAGCAGATGTATCCGCCATTACTTTTTTCGCGATGCCGGGCCGGTTGCCGTTTCTCACGACGAGAGTTTCTGCGCCGGATTTGTCTGAACCGGTGGAGGTGTCGTCCGAAGCTTTGCTCGGATTGCTGGTTAGATGACCGGGCTTCCGGGTCTCAGACGCAGACTCGCTTGCTTCTGGTTCGCTTGTGGTCGCTTGGCTCGGCTCCTGCGCGGTTCGCGTGGCGGAGGATGAACCGGTCGCCGACTGCGTAGGTTGAACTGAGGAGGGCGCTGGTTGGACGCTCTTCGCAGGCGTGTGCAGCGACGCTGCGGCCGCACTCTGCGGTACCGCTGAGGAACCTGAAGACCCTGAGTTCGTTTGTCCGTGCGTTTGTGCCCACACAAAGTAGAGCACCACGCCGAGAAGCACGACGGCGACGACCGCTAATAGAATTTTTTTATTGCCTGGAAGGGCCGACTCTTTTTCAGCCCCTGGCTCGTAAGCATCTTGCTTTGACTGGAAATGGGTCTCAGTATTCCGCTGGCCGTTATCCGACCCATGCGAAGAGTCGGAAAAGGGTTTCGCGATCGCGGTGACAGCACTCTCGGGCGCATGAGTTTCGGCCCGTTCGTCCATAGGTCCGACGGTGCGCGCAATCTTTGAAAGCAACGGTTCCGGCGCTTGCGGGCTTCGCGCCGGAGCGGCGCTTTCGAAAGATCCACTTGATGCCGGCGAACTGTGACCCAGGGAACTCGGAGTCGATGAACTAAGCCCTAACAAGCCATGACCCGACGGGTCCTGAGAAGGTGATTCCGCAGCCTGCGGTTTTGAATTCAGAGGCGCTGAAGTTTTCTTCGCGATTTGTTGCATCGCGATAAAGGCTGCGTTGGGTGCTGACGCCGGTATCGAAGGCGCCGCGGGAGTCGAAAAAATCGGCTCATCGTCGTCGGATTCCGCTGCAGTTTTATCCGGTGGGGACGAGTGTGATGCTGGAACGGCGGAATTGGTGAGTGGGTTTCCCCAGGGACTCGTTGTTGCCGCGGGAACAGCCGTTTTTCGTGAGGGAACTGGAGTCGAAGAGACTGTGCGAGAGCTCGTCGCCGGAGTGGAAGCCGTTGGAAGATGCGAAGGCGAAATTGGGGCTGGCGCTGGCACGTTGGCGCTCTCCACGTGAGCGGCGATCGGTTTCGTGGAATCGCCCTTACGCAGCAGGCCGCGTGCAACCCGCAGCGTTCCTTTTGCCTGTTCCACGTTGATCGGCTTGGTCAGTACGAGGTTGGCGCCTATACGAAAAGCCTTTGCGACGCCCGCCTGGCCTTCCACGATTGCCACGGCCAGCGCGGATTGATTGGATGCCGATTGGCGCGCGCTCTTGAACAACAGCACCGCGTTTTGCTCGCTGTCGCAGTCCACGACGACGCCATCGAAATGTTCACCCATGAGTTTCTTGACCGCCGCAAAAGGCTCGCTGCAGGCCTCAACCGTGAACTCCAGGTCATTGAGAACCAGCTTCACCGTTTGGGCAGTTTTTTCGTCAGGGCAGAATAGGAGAGCTCGGTAACCCATACTAATCGTCATCCTAGGTACAGCCGTAAGCGCTATCAAGTTACGGCAGTAATCCACGGAGTGCTATTTTGTGGTGAAGATTACGAGGTATTCGCCGACGGAAGTTTGGCTTTTGTCACGCCGCTCTATGCACTGAAGTAACGTAGGCAGTCGCTTAGAATAATCATCCATGCGCGTGCCGCTGTGGCTGAAAATTGCCTGGACTGTCTGGTTGTTCATGTGGGCTCCGCTCTATTGGAAACAATACGGTCTGCAGAATTTTCTTTTCTTTTGCGATTTGGGCAACATCTTTATTGGGATTGCGCTTTGGCTGGAGAGTCCGCTGATCTTTTCCTGGCAGGCTTGCGGACTGCTCATCTTCCAAAGTCTTTACACCGTGGACGTCGCGGGCGCGCTGCTCACGGGAAATCACTTTATCGGCGGCACGGAATATATGTTCGACCCCGCCTTGCCATTGATGGTCCGGCTGCTTGGTTTGTTTCACGTGGTCACGCCGCCGTTGCTGCTCTGGGCGGTGCACCGGTTGGGTTATGACCGGAACGGCTGGAAGTATCAGACTGTGACTGCGTGGATTGTGGTTCCGGTCAATTATTTCTGGCGTCCGCAGTTCGATGTGAACTGGGCGCGCGGACTATTTTTCCGCGAGCAGCATGTTGTCCCCGGTTGGGTTTATTTGTTGACGTATTTGTTGTTTGTTCCGCTCGTGATTTATTTCCCGACCCATATTTTTCTCCGCTGGCTGACCAAACGCTGGAGAGCCAATAGCTAGCTAGCCGTGCCGGTTTTCGGAGATTGATTCTGCACTGGCTGCGCTGCCGCTTCCCGCAGATCAGCAACCTTCTTTACCGCGTTCGCAGTCTTTTCTTTTTCCAGGCCCGAATCGCGGCGGATGTACAAGGTTTGCGAAGGCAGCGCAACTCCGGTGCCAGCGTCTTCGACAAGTCCCATAATCTGCAACAGCAGATCTTCGCGGACCTCCGCGAATTCGTTGTAGTCCGTGGTCAAAACGTAGGAGACGATTTCCACGTTGAGTGCCGCGGCAATCTCGGTCATGCGTATGCGGACGGTCGATTTTTCGATCTTGGGATGGTTCTCAAACGCGCTGCGGATTTGGGAAAGAACATAGCGCATGTGATCGGACTTAGTGTCGGGCCGAACACCTACGGTTGTTTTGAACAGAATTTTGTCGCGGCGGCTTAAATTTTCCACGTTGATCGTTGCAACCGTGCCGTTGGGAATCGCCAGCAGCGTGCGCTCGTCGGTGCGGACGCGCGTGGAACGCAGGCCGATGTCTTCGACCGTGCCGGTGCGATCACCGAAGCGGCAGACATCGCCGACGCGAATGACTTCGTCCCCGAGCACGGAAACGCCGCCGAAAAGATTCGCAATGGTTTGTTGCGCGCCGAAGCCGATGGCCAGTCCGCCGATGCCGAGTCCCGCCAGTGCAGTGCTCATGTTGAAGCCCAGATCGCCGAGCACGGCGAGGACGGCCATCACAAACACAGCGGCTTTGAGAATGCGCTCGCCCAACAGCATGAGCGATCCAGTTCCTCCGTGACCGTGGGCCAGCGCGCGGTTACGCACACGCCGCAGAAACCAGCGGATGCCGCGCCACAAAAGCCAGTTCGCGCTGATGATCAGAGCGACCGAGGTGATTTGGAAGTAGTAATGGCGGGGCAACAGCGCGATCCCGAGATATCGCGCAAAAAGCCGGTGAACAAGGGTTCCCACCAACAACCACGCCGGACCGGAAACGGAGCGCCAGTTCGCCACATCGACGTGGCCGTGCCGTCGTGCCCACCAGCGCAGAGGGATCTCCAGAATCACCAGCACGATCCAGCCGATCCCTGCAGCCAATGGAACAGCTACCAGCAAGGCCAGCCATTGCCACAAAGGCATTCCGCCCAACTCATGCTTCACCAAAACGTTAGGCAAACGCGTTTCTACTCGCCGCGCCTGCACCTGATCGTAGAGTTCAGGAACCTTCGCCAGCGTGTCGGAGGAGATCAGCCAGATTTTGCCGGCGTTTGGATCGGAGACACGCACGAGTTGTAACTCCGCTTCCACGTCACCCGATGACATCGAGCCTAGGTTCTGCCGATCGAGGGGGACGTCTTCCTGCGGAGTTCCTTCGGGCTGAGTGCTTACCTTCTTGAGGCTGCCCGCGAAAGCGCGGTCCATCACTTCTTTTAGTTCGGAAGCAATCTGCTCACCTTGGGATTGACGGCGAGCCGGACTCATTTGCAGATACTGTGCCGCGGTGTTGTAGTTGCCGGATTGAGCGGCCTGGAGAAAGCCGAAAACCGTGCCCGAAGGTGTGGTGCGGTTGTATGGATCAGCAGCTGTCTTGGTTCCGTTCGCCGGAGTGCTGCTCGATGGGGAAAGGATCTGATTCAGTGAACTTTGCGCCGCAGCAGGAAAACTAGCGGCTGTCAACATCACCGCAACGACGATTTTTCTTACGATGGATGGCATATCTTTTCTCGCTGCCAATAAATTCGAATCATGGGCTAGCGGATTTGTGGAGCGGAGAGTAAGAACTTGATTGTATCGGAATGAGCAGCCACAGTTCGTTGATAGACTACCCGCGCTTTGGCCGGTATATATGAGTGCTGGCGCCGTAGAATACCTCGGCCGCTTCCATCATGGTTTCGGAAAGCGTGGGGTGCGGATGAATGCTCATTGCCACATCGCTGGCCAGTGTGGCCATTTCAATGGCGAGCACGCCTTCGGCAATCAACTCCCCAGCGCCGGCGCCGACAATTCCTACTCCCAACACTCGCTCCGTTTTCGGATCGACCAATAGCTTGGTCATTCCCTCCGGACGGTCCAGTGTCATCGCGCGCCCTGACGCTCCCCAGGGAAATTTCGCGACCTTGATTTCGCGATTCTCTTTTTCCGCCTGCGTTTCGGTCAGACCCGCCCATGCGATTTCCGGATCGGTGAAGACGACAGCGGGAATGGCGTGCGGTTCGAATGCCACTTTGTGGCCGGCTATGGCTTCGACGGCAACGCGGCCTTCGTGTGACGCTTTGTGCGCGAGCATCGGTTCGCCGACGACGTCCCCGATGGCGTAGATCGCCGGATCCTTGGTTTGCAGTTGCTTGTTGACCTGGATGAAACCGCGTGCGCCGATTTCAACCTGAGTCTTGTCGAGACCGGGTATTTCCGAGTTGGGCTTGCGGCCCACGGAGACCAGTACGCGATCGAATACTTTTTCGCGCTCCTTAAGGTTCGCGCCTTCGAAGGTAGCGCGAAGCCCGTTTGCTTCTTCCCGGATCGAAGCTACTGTGGTGCCCAGGAGGATGGCTTCGAACATCTTTTCCAGCCGCTTGTGCAGGGGAAGAACGAGGTCACGATCCGCACCGGGAAGCAAGCCAGGAAGCATCTCAACTACGGTGACGCGCGTGCCCAAAGCGGCGTAGACCGAGCCCAATTCCAGGCCAATGTAGCCGCCGCCGACGACCAGCAGGCTTTTGGGAATTTCTTCGAGGCCCAGCGCGGCGGTGGAATCCATCATCCGCGGCGAATCTATTTTGAGAGCCGGTACAATCGCGGGACGAGAACCTGTAGCCAGAATGATCTTGTCGAAATTAAGGGTCTGTTGTTCGCCATTATTTTTTGTAACTTGCAGGGTCGTAGAATTTTCGAACGCGGCTTTACCTTGCACGTATTGAACTTTGCGTTGTTTGGATAACTGTCCCAATCCACCTGTCAGCTTGTTGACAACGCTTTCTTTCCACGAGCGCAGCCGCGCCAAGTCTATGGCGGGCGAGGGGAAATCGATTCCCCAGTTTTTGGCTTGCTGGGATTCCTCCAGCAATTTGGCGACATGCAGCAAGGCCTTTGACGGGATGCAGCCGCGATAAAGGCAGACGCCGCCGGGATAGACCTCGGGATCGATGAGAGTGACGTTCATGCCCAGATCGGCGGCAAGGAACGCGGCCGCATAACCTCCGGGGCCGGCGCCGACGACTGCCATGTTCAGGGATTGGTTTTCAGCGTTAGTCATGGAAAACAGTGTATTCAGGAGATTGGCAACCGTTGCGCCGTGTGCAACAGACATAGGTCCTTCGCGCAAAGGAAGCGCTCAGGATGACAAGACTGAAACTCTGAAACCTTGCAACATTGAAACCTTGATTTCATCCCTGCACCGAAAGAAGGAAGGGCTGCTCGAAGGCTTCTGCGATCCAGCGTAGAAAACGCGCCGCGTCGGCGCCGTCGATCAGGCGATGGTCATAGGAAAGTGACAGCGGCAGAATCAGGCGAGGCTCGAATTTTCCGTTGATCCATTCCGGCTCCATGCGTGAGCGCGACAATCCGAGGATCGCGACTTCGGGATGGTTGACGATCGGGGTGAAGCCGATTCCGCCGATGCCTCCCAGATTGCTGATGCTGAAGGTGCCGCCTTCCATTTCGGCGGGCGTCAATTTCTTGTCGCGCGCTTTCTTCGAGATTTGCGACAACTCCACTGCCAGCTCGACAATGTTTTTCTTGTCCACATCGCGGATCACGGGAACAAGCAGTCCGCGATCTGTGTCTGTTGCGACGCCGATGTTGATGTACTGCTTGTAGACAATCTCCTCTTTTTCAACATCGATGCTGGCATTGAATTGAGGGAAAACTTTGAGCGCGGCGGCGCAGACTTTGAGCGCGATGGCCGTGACCGTCATCTTGCCGCCGGCTTGCTCCGCCTTGGGACCGAACTTCGAGCGCAATTGTTCGAGTTCGGTAATGTCGGCGCGGTCCTGCTGCGTGACGTGAGGAATGGTGTTCCACGATTCCGCGAGATGCTCGGCCGTCTTTCGGCGAACGCCGCGCATGGAAACTTTTTCAATCTTGCCCCACTTGGCAAAATCGGGAAGCTTGGGAGTGGCGAAATGTCCGGCGACAGGCGCTCGTTGCACGGCGGCAGCCGACACCACACTCTTGGCGTGCGCTTTGACATCGTCGTCGCTGATGCGCCCCCCCGGCCCTGTGCCCTTTACGTCGTAAATGTCGATGCCGAGTTCGCGTGCCAGCCGCCGCACATGCGGCGCGGCGGGAACCGCTTCCCGATGATCGGTTCCGGCAACCTTTCCTAATTGCGCGGGCATACTGAAAGATGGCATCGCCTGAGCAGGCTGGTCCGGAGGGAGCGCCTGTTCTTCAGTTTTCCCTTCGGCGCGAATCGCAGCCTGAAAAGCCAGGCGTGCTCCTTGCTGGCCGGAGGTATGTTCGACTGGATCGGTGTGGGTGCGCGGTTGCCCGCTGGGTGCAGCCTCGCCGCCTTCCAGCGTGAAGATGACTTGTCCGACTTTAATCTTTTCGCCTTCTTTGACCTTCACATCTTTAACCACGCCCGCGACCGACGACGGAACTTCGACCACGGCCTTATCGGTCTCCAGTTCCATGACCGGCTGGCCTTCCGCCACTTTCGTTCCAGGCGCAATCATCAGGCGAACGAGGTCTCCCTGAGAAATGTTTTCGCCGAGTTCCGGCAGTTTGAATTCTGCCGCGATCCGCGGGCTCGGAGCTGAGCCGCTAGAAGGATTTTCGCGCGATGGAGCGGCCGCGACTGCAATGGCGGCCTGGGATGGTGCGGGCTCAACTGGCGGCTTGCGTCCTGTTTGGGCCGCGGCCGACTGCGCAGGCGGTTGTGGTGTAGATTGCTTGGCTTCCGCAGCTTTCGCGCCAGATCCATTTTCCACCGTAAAAATAACCTGCCCGACTTTGACCTTCTCACCTTCTTTGACCCGAATTTCCTGCACGGTGCCGCTGACGGATGAAGGCACTTCGACGACAGCTTTATCCGTTTCCAATTCCATTACGGACTGGCCGGCGCTGACGGATGTCCCTGGCGCAATCATGAGCCGCACCAGATCCCCTTGTTCGATATTTTCTCCCAGCTCGGGAAGCTTGAATTCGATCACTGCGTGTCCTCGATATGCATAATAGTTTTCTGGAGCCGGACAGACCCCCGGATTAACTGATCGCGGGATTTACCTTTTCAGGATCGATCGCCAGCTCCTGAACCGCGCGCTTAACGATATTGACTCCGATTTTCTTGTCCCGCGCCAAAGCTCCCAGCGTGGCCAGCACAATATGTTTCGCATCGACCTCGAAGAAGTCGCGGAGAGCGGCGCGATTTTCGCTGCGGCCAAAGCCATCGGTTCCCAGCGAAACCAATTGGCCGGGTACCCATTTAGCCAGACTTTCCGGCAACACCTTCATATAGTCCGAAGCGGCGATGAACGGTCCGGTTGAACCTTCGAGCATTTGCTTGACGTATGGAACTTTCTCTGGCTCGCCGGGATGAAGAAGGTTCCAGCGTTCGCAATCGTTGGCGTCGCGATAAAGCTGTTTGTAGCTGGTCACGCTCCAGACATCGGCGGCAACGCCGTACTGTTGTTCGAGAATCTGTTGCGCCTTCAGTACCTCAAACATGATCGTGCCGCTGCCTAACAATTGCACTCGTACCGGAGTGTCCTTCTTTTCGGACTGCTTGAAGCGATACAAGCCTTTCAAAATTCCTTCGCGGACACCGGGGTCGTGAGGCATTTCCGGCATCGGCAACGGTTCGTTAGTGACGGTCAGGTAATAGAAGATCGATTCCTGATCGATATACATGCGCTTGATGCCATCCTGAATGATGACGGCAATCTCATACGCGAACGCCGGGTCGTAGGCGATGAGGTTGGGCACGGGCAACGCGAGTACGTGGCTGTGGCCGTCCTGATGTTGCAGGCCTTCTCCGGCAAGCGTAGTGCGGCCGGCAGTGCCGCCGACAAGGAACCCTCGGCAGCGCATGTCCGCAGCGGCCCAGATCAGGTCGCCGATTCGCTGGAGACCGAACATCGAGTAGTAAATGAAGAACGGAATCGTGTTGATTCCATGGTTCGCATACGCCGTGCCCGCTGCGATGAACGAGCACATGGAACCAGCTTCTGTGATCCCCTCTTCCAGAATCTGGCCGCTCTTGGCTTCTTTGTAATAGAGCAGCGTGTCCATGTCGACTGGCTCATAAAGCTGGCCGACGCTAGAGTAAATTCCGACTTGGCGGAACAACGCTTCCATGCCGAAGGTGCGAGCTTCGTCGGGAACAATGGGAACGATCAACTTGCCCAATTCGGGGTCACGCAGCAGCTTGGCCAACAGCCTGACAAACACCATGGTCGTCGAGGCTTCACGGCCGTCGGTGCCTTTATAGAATTCTTCGAAGTGCGATTCGGGTACCGACTTCAAAGGTTCCGCGCGCATTTTTCGCTGCGGCAGATATCCTCCAAGTTGCTGGCGCCGCGCCTGCATGTACTGGATCTCCGCGCTGTCGTCTTGCGGGCGGTAGAAAGGCGCGTCGTGTAATTCTTCGTCAGGAATCGGAATGCCAAAGCGCGAGCGGAACATCCGCAGCTCGTCTTCGTTCAGTTTTTTCTGCTGATGGGTGATGTTTTTGCCTTCGCCTGCTTCGCCCAGTCCGTAACCCTTGATGGTTTTGGCCAGAATGATGGTGGGAGCACCTGTGTGCTCCATTGCCGCTCGATACGCCGCATGAACCTTGATGGGATCGTGACCGCCCAGCCGCATCCGCGACAGTTGCTCATCCGACAAATGCTCGACCATCTTCAGCAGGCGAGGATCGCTGCCGAAAAGGTTTTGCCGAAAGTAAGCTCCGCTTTCGACAAAATATTTCTGATATTGTCCGTCGCTTATTTCACCCAGACGCTTGACAAGAATTCCGTCGCGATCGTTCAGGATCAACTGATCCCAATCCGATCCCCAGATGACTTTGATGACATTCCAGCCGGCGCCGCGAAAGATCGCTTCGAGTTCCTGAATGATTTTCCCGTTGCCGCGCACAGGGCCATCGAGACGCTGCAAGTTACAGTTGACCACGAAGATCAGGTTGTCGAGTTTTTCCCGCGAGGCCAGCGTGATCGACCCCAGGGACTCGGGCTCATCCATTTCGCCGTCACCCAGAAAGGCCCAAACCTTGCCGCCCGTGGTTTGCTTCAGCCCGCGATTTTCCAGGTACTTAATGAAGCGGGCATGGTAGATCGCTTGAATCGGCCCCAGTCCCATCGAGACCGTGGGAAATTCCCAGAAGTCGGGCATGAGCCACGGATGCGGATAGGAAGAAAGGCCGCCGCCGGGCTTCAGCTCGCGGCGGAAGTTTTGCAGTTTCTCCTTGGGCATGCGGCCTTCAAGATAAGCGCGAGCATAAATTCCCGGCGCGGCATGACCCTGGAAATAGACGATGTCGCGATCGCCATTTTCCGTTTGGGCGCGAAAGAAATGATTGAAGGCGACTTCATAGAGAGTTGCGGCGGAGGCAAACGTGGAGATGTGTCCGCCGATGCCTTCCTGAATCTTATTGGCGCGGACCACCATGGCCAGCGCATTCCAGCGAACCAGGCTCTTGATGCGGCGTTCCATCTCCTGGCTTCCGGGAAATGGCGGCTGCTGCCGGGCAGGAATCGTATTTTGATAAGGGGTAGTCGCCGTGAAAGGAAGATTGACTCCGGCTTCGCGCCGGGCATGCAAGGCCAACTGCTGCAACAAACGGCCGGCCCTATTGGGACCGCCTTTGGAAAGCACATAGTCGAGCGAATCAACCCACTCGCGGGTTTCAAGAACCTCTAACCCGTCCGTCTCCGTCTGAGCCACGTAATCGTCTCCCCGATGAAATCGTTATCTGTGATTGGCCTTATGCGACAGGCAATGCAAGATGGAACATTCCATCATATTCAATCCCTGCGTTTTTTGCTGCACCAAAGGTGGCCAGCGAGCCGCTTCGTTTAGAATTCGGCCGACTCCACCTTAAGAGTGTGACGACCAGAGGGTGCATGCGCGAGGCAAAACAACTTTTGGGTTGGCTCGATCCTCGACCCATTTCGAGCTTCGACCCATATCGAGGTCGTTACTAGGCGGCTTCTCAGGGTATTCTGTTCGTGTGTCCCTGATGCAACATCGGCGCTTCATTTACAATCCAAAGTATTGACCGAGATTTGGTTGACCCGGTACCTGATCCCAGGAATCTTTGAAGTTCGCGAGGAAATATGAAGAAACTTTTGTGGTTGATGGTGATCGTGTGCGCAGGAACGTTTACTTTCGCGGCGGATGAGCCGGCCGGCGTGACAAAGGCGGCGGACCGGGCGCAGGCGGCGGCCGATGTGCTGGATGCGATTCAGGGTGCGCCGGACAAAGGAGTTCCGCAGGAGGTGCTGGGATCGGCCGAGTGCGTGGCGGTGGTGCCGTCACTGCTGAAAGGCGGATTTATTGTGGGCGGGCGATATGGCCGTGGCCTGGCGAGTTGCCGAACGCCGAAGGGCTGGAGCGCTCCGGTATTTTTCACGGTTGAAGGCGGCAGCGTGGGATTTCAGATTGGCGGGCAAGCCGTGGATCTGGTGATGCTGATCATGAACGACAATGGGATGAAGCATCTGCTGTCGAGCAAGTTTGCTTTGGGCGCGGATGCGTCGGTGGCCGCGGGGCCGGTGGGACGGCACGCCGAAGGAAATACCGACTGGAAGATGCGGGCCGAGGTGCTGACCTATTCGCGGGCGCGAGGAATTTTTGCCGGCGTGAGCCTGAATGGTGCGGTGATCAAACAGGATAAAGACAGCACGCGGGAGTTTTATGGGCACATGGTAACGTTCAACGCGGCGCTCAGGGGAGACATCGAGCCTCCGGCGGCGGCGAATACTTTTCTGACGACGCTGGCCAAGTGGGCGCAAGAAGCGGCGAAGTAGGGGCTTCCGGCTCTCGGCTTCCGAAAAGCCGAGTTGGTTTGCGGTTCTGTATTCGATTGACAGTTTGTTTTTTCCGGTGATAGCGTCACGCTTCCGTGATGAGGCAAAGACTCGAATATGGGGCGGCGTGGCCGTTTATCAAGATTCTGGGGATTCTGCCGCGTCCGCTGGCCCGGGCGTTTGGAATTTCTTTAGGTTGGGCTGTTTATCTTCTGCATGGGCGGTTGCGGCGCGTAGGAATGCGCAATCTGGCACTCGCCTTTCCTGAAAAGACTTTAGCTGAGCGCGGACGTATTCTTCGGGCGGAATTTACCTCGATGGGACGGCAACTGGCGGAGGTCTGCCAATTTCCAAAATACACGCTCGAAAATGTCGAGCAGGTCGTGGTGTACGACGGGCTCGAGAATTATGAAAAGGCTTATGCGCGCGGCAAAGGCGTGCTTTTTCTAACGGCGCATTTCGGCGGATGGGAAGTCTCCGCGTTTACTCACTCGATGCATGGACACTGGATGCACGTGGTGATGCGCCCCATGGACAATGTGTACATGGATGGCCTGATCCGGCAATACCGCACCATGCACGGCAATCAGATGGTAGACAAGGACGACTTTGTGCGCGGATTGCTTTCTGCGATGAAGGCGGGTGAGGCTGTCGGAATATTGATGGACACGAATATGACTCCGCCGCAGGGAATTTTTGTGGATTTTTTCGGCATTTCGGCATGTACGGCGAGCGGACTGGCTCGCATCGCGCTGCGTACGGATGCGGCGGTGGTGCCGGGATTTACGATTTGGGATTCATCGTTGGGAAAATACCGGTTGCGATTCGATCCAGCGGTCGAGTTGGTCCGCACAGGGGATTTGGAAGCGGATATTCATGCGAACACCCAGCTGTTTACCAGCATTATTGAGAAGTATGTGCGGCAGTATCCGGAGCAGTGGCTTTGGGTGCACCGGCGATGGAAGACAAGGCCGGAGGGGGAGAAGTCACTGTATTGAAGAAGACAGTGCAACCGCTAGAATTCGACCATGGACAAAAAGGAAATCAATTCTCCGAAACTGACTGCGAATTTTCTCTTCTGGGTTGCCGGCGTTGGCGGCGTCTTGCTGGTGGCTTTTCTGGGACACTACGTGTGGAAGATCTTCTGAGGACTTCGGACGTAGGACCTTGAACCTCAGACCGCAGCTCGGGAGGAATTCGTTGATGAGACTATTGCAGCGCGCTATTGTCACAATGCTGATTGCGGCTGGTTTGTGCCCGGCAATCGCGGCAGCGCAGACCGCGCGCTGGACCGAGCAGGAGGCGAACGCTTGGTACGCGAAGCAACCGTGGCTGGTAGGAAGCAACTACATTCCCAAGTCGGCGATTAACGAGTTGGAAATGTGGCAGGAGGCGACGTTCGATCCCGATCAGATCGACAGAGAGTTGGGATGGGCCGAAGCCATGGGCATGAACACCATGCGCGTGTTTTTGCACGACTTGTTGTGGCAACAGGACGCGGCGGGATTTCAGAAGCGCATCGACCAGTTTTTGGCGATTGCGGCGCGCCATCATATTCGTCCCCTGTTTGTGCTGTTTGATTCCTGCTGGGATCCGTTGCCGCATCTGGGGCTGCAACATCCGCCGATTCCTGGCGTACACAATTCGGGTTGGGTGCAGAGTCCGGGCGCACTCGCGCTGGCGGATGAGAAGCAATATCCGCGGCTGAAGGCTTATGTCCAGGGCGTGGTGGGAGCGTTCGCCAAGGACGATCGCATTCTGGGCTGGGACGTGTGGAATGAGCCGGGATCGGACAATGCGGGAAGCTATCCCAAGCAAGAGCTAAAGCCTAAGGATAAAGTAGCGCGAGTGGCGGCGCTGTTGCCGCAAGTGTTTGCCTGGGCGCGCGAGGTGGATCCTACGCAGCCGCTCACCAGCGGTGTGTGGTCGATTGACACTTCAGCCGATCCTCTACGCGCAAGTGGCCAGGGCGAGTTGCAGGATATTCAACTGCGCGAGTCCGACATCATCACATTTCACAATTACAGTTGGCCGGAAAATTTCAAAAATGAAGTGACGTGGCTGAAGAAGCGCAACCGTCCCGTGATCTGCACCGAGTATATGGCCCGGTCAGTGGGCAGCACGTTTGACACGATATTGCCGATTGCGAAACAGGAAAAAGTCGGTGCGATCAACTGGGGATTCGTTGCGGGCAAAACGCAGACGTATTATCCGTGGGAATCATGGGAGCATCCTTACATTTTGAGCCAGCCGCCGGTGTGGTTTCACGAGGTGCTGCGCGGGAATGGAACGCCTTACCGCGAGGCGGAAGTGGAATTGATTCGGGAGTTGACGGGGAAGCGGTAGCGTCGCCTTGTATTGCACCGAGCGGAATCCCGCCGCAAGATTTCCGGGAATGCCTGGAATCGTTCACCGGACTCACATCGCGATGTGCCTGTCCGGTAGTGGACACCACGCGCTGAAATCGAACAGACAAAGCGCTCCCGCACAAATTGTTGCGGTCGAGAATTGAGCGAGTTGACCACTGCCGCGAGTGGCGACCGACATGCCAACATTCCCCCGAGCCTTCCGAGGGACCACGCTTATGCAGACCTTGCTCCAGGATTTTCGCTTCAGTTTTCGCCAACTGTTCAAGAGCCCCGGATTCGCGCTGACTGCCATCGTCTCGCTGGGATTGGGCATCGGAGCGACCACCGCGGTTTTCAGCGTCGTCTACGCCATCCTGATGAATCCTTATCCCTACGCCGCCTCGGATCGCATGGTCCACATGCGGCTGCGGGACAACTCCGGTCAGGAAAGAGGATTCGGGCTCACCGGCGCGCAGTGGCGGGAGATTCGAAAGTCGCCGGTGGTTGAAGATGCGTTCATGACGAACGATTGGAGCCTCACCGTCACCGGGCACGATTTGCCCCAGGATGTCGCGGGAGTTTACATGAGCTCCAATGGTTTTACTTTCTTGGGAGTTCGTCCGGCGCTGGGACGGGGATTGGTTCCTTCAGACGCAATTGATGGGCAGGAGCCGCAAGCCGTTGCCGTGCTCAGCTACAAGTTCTGGCAGAAGCACTTCAACGGCGATCCGGCGGTGGTTGGCCAGACGCTGCAATTGGTGCACAAGAATTACACGATTGTCGGCGTCGCGGCTGCGCGCTTCACCTGGGATGATGGCGACGTTTACCTTCCGCTGAAGGTGACGCGGGACCCGAACAAAGCGTTTTACGTCGGGCTGCGGCTCAAGCCGGGAGTGAGCCGGCAGGCGGCCAGCGCCGCACTCGGGCCATTGATCGAGCAGTTTGCCAAAGAAACGCCAAAGCATTTTCCTTCGGATCGCTACCAATTTTTCTTAGTGGGCCTGAATGACAATTTTGTACACGATCTCGGTGGGACGTTGTATCTGCTTCTTTGTGCTGTGGCTCTGCTGCTGGCCATTGGGTGCGGGAACGTTTCCATCTTGTTGCTGGCGCGGGGTACGGCGCGGCAGCATGAGATGGCGGTTCGCACGGCGATAGGAGCAAGCCGCAGCCGCATCATTCGGCAACTACTGACGGAGTCACTGCTGCTTTCTCTGACGGGAACCGCCCTTGGCATAGCGCTGGCGTACTGGGCTCTCGCGCTGATTGTGGAGTTGCTGCCGAAATCTTCCTTCCCGCATGAGGCTGCGATCCAGATTAATTTGCCGGTGCTTGGCTTCAGCGTAGCCGTCGCGCTGTTGACTGGGATTCTGTTTGGTCTGTGGCCAGCGCTTCAGCTATCGCGTCCCGAGGTGAGCCAGGTCATGCAGGGCAGCACGCGCAGGATTGCCGGTGTGGTGCGCGGACGGACGACGCATACTGTGCTGACAGCCACTCAGGTTGCGCTGACGCTGCTATTGCTGGCGGGTGCGGGCGCGGCGATGGAAGGATTTCTGAAACTCATGCACACGCCGCTCGGCTATGACCCGCATAACGTGATGTCGGTGGGAATTCCGGTGCATGACGGCGCTTATCCCACGTGGGAGGCGCGCTTGGCTTACTTCGAACAGTTGCGGAGCAGGACCGCCACCGTGCCCGGCGTAACCATGACCGCTATTTCGACCAATGCCACTCCACCTTCCAACGGCTGGCAGACCGGCGTCGAGATTTTGGGTAAGGCGGAGCGCGATGAGCACACAGTGCGGGTCAACTTCGTGAGTCCGGGCTATTTTCCAGTGCTGCGCATTCCTCTGGCACAAGGAAGAATCTGGGACGAGACGGAAAACCACAATGCCGCGCATGTGGCCGTGATCAACCAGACGATGGCGCGGCTTTACTTCCCCGGTGGCGATGCGCTCGGGCGCTCTGTGAAAGTTCCTGACATGAAGGATGAGCCGCCTTATACGACTGCGGCGAAGGATTCTGACTCATGGCTGCAGATTGTGGGCATCATCGCCGACAAGCGTGATGATGGCCTGCGTAAGCCGATCCTGCCGGAGATTTTTGTGCCCTACACTTTGTCGATGCGGGTGTGGACGCAGATTCTGGTGCGGTCCGATGTGCCGCCCATGTCGCTGCTGCACGCCGTGGGAGCGCAGGTGAACTCGGTGGATGCGGATCAGCAGGTCGATGGCGGCGTTCAGGATCTGGAGCACTGGATTACCGACTTGCAGGAATATCAGCAGGAGCAATTGGTGGCGTGGCTGTTCGGCGCGTTTGCCTTGCTTGCGCTGGCTCTGGCGGCGGTGGGACTTTATAGCGTCGTGTCTTACTCCGTGGCGCAGCGAACGAACGAATTTGGCATTCGCATGGCGCTGGGAGCGCAGCGCACGCATGTGTTGCGTATTGCATTTGCGTCGGCGGTGACGAGCGTGGGAAGCGGAATCATCGCCGGCATTGTTTTGACTCTGGCTTTTAATAAGATCATGGCGCGATGGGCCGAGGGCAGCTCCCGCGACCCTCTGGTGCTGCTGGCAGTGACTATTTTGCTGAGCCTGGTCGCGGCGATTGCGTGTTCTGGGCCGGCGCGGCGGGCGGTGGAAGTGGATCCGATGACGGCGCTGCGGTACGAGTAGGGTCAAGAGCCCCTCTCACTTCAGCAACCTCGCCATGGATTTTCGGAGTGAAGCCCACTTCTCGCAAAGTCGGCGAGAAGTGGGGCGCCCGGTTTTCTTTTTACTTTCACTTCATACTGCGGAACAAATCACTTGCCAGTGTAAGTTTTTGGTGAACCGATGCCGGTGCATTGGTCAAAGCCGATGCCGCATTGCGAAGCGCCCTGCGTGATGTCGTTGAAATCGAATGCGTACTGGGCCGGATTCGCCAGCTCACGATACATCTCGCTCAGTTCGGCAAAGCTTCCCTGGGCTTTGTGGCCTGCCGCGTTCACGATTCCCGCGAAGGTGGGCGTGGCCCAACTGGTGCCGCCCACGGAATACCACTTTCCTTCCAGATAAATTGGCGCACAGCAGAAGTCGGCGGCGACGTCGGGATATCCGCGCTGCGTTCCGACAACGCTTTCCACACCATTCTGATACGTGGGCCTAGGCTCGTAGGGACTGAGGTCGCCGCCTCCGCCGCCGGAGTAGTAGGTCTCGCTGGTGAAATCGCCGCTGGAATTGCGGTTAAAGTAGGTGCCTCCGACGGCCACGACGTTGGGCGACGCGCCGGGATAAATGCTGACGCCCAGGCCGCCGTCACCAGAGGCGGCGAAAAAGACGACGCCCTTGGTCGTGAAATATTTGTCCCAGGAAAGTTCCTGACTCACTTCGGGATCGCCCCAGCTCATGCTGACTACCCCGCCTCCAGCGGCGGCGACGAGCTTGGCGGCGTATTGCACGGCGGCGAAAGTCGGGTCGGTGTTAACCTGCACGGATTCGACCAGGTAGAGCTTGGCTTGCGGCGCCATGGCATGCGCCCATTCGATGTCGAGCGCTTCCTCGACCTCCCAATCCGAATAGACCGGGGGCTTGTTCGTTCCGGGCCAGGTCACGGTCAGGTCGGCGGCGGGAATGCCGTAGTAGGTGGAGAAGGCTGCAAGATCGGTGGCGGCGGTGGGATAGTCACCCGCGTCAACGATGGCGATGGCTCCCCAGCCACCGGTGGGTACGGCGGTGCTGGTGGCGACCGGGCAGCCTGCGGGTCCGGTGACGAGTTTGTAGACGCATGCAACCGTGCCGGGAGTTTCAACGCCGGATGGCGGCTGGGATGAAGGCTGGTCGGAGTCGACGAAGAAATAGTTTGTGTGATGGCGGCCGGGCTGAGGGAGGCTGGATTGCGGGATGATGATTTTGTGGCCGGCGAAAACGCCTTCCACGCTTTGGGCGGATGCGGGAGGGGCGGAGATGGTGAGGGCTGTGGCTGCGGTCAGTGTTATTAGTGCGAAGATTTTTAGTGGCTTGGCGAAACGATTCATTCATGGCTCCTGAGGAGGTGAGTTGCGGCTTTGGACGGCGAGTTTGCCGTCCGTCATCATGCCGATTGCGGAAGGGAAAAGCAAGTGTTAGGGATTTCGGTAAGCGGGGTCGGCCCACGCGATCCACTTCACTTTGGTTGCCGATAGTTGCCGATCGCTTGCGTGATGCCGAGTTCGGCTAAGAAATCTTCGTGCGGAGTGGCCTTCTTATGCTTCGCCCACTCACTTGCTTCGGCGAGCGCCCGCTCGTCCTGGGGCGAGAGTGGTTCGTCGTCAACGGGAGCATTGGCAACCGCGCGAGAGACTGGATCGAGCAGGCGTTCCAGCATGCCGATCGCCGCCGGGACCTGGCTCGGGGCCAATCGGTCGATCAGTTCGTGGGGATGTTGTTTGTCCGCGGCCATGAATAGCTCCCCGACACGATTTTACACGCGGAGTCTGACCTACGAGAAGGCCTATGGTTCGCGCCCGAAGCCCATTTCTCGTGGAGGTCCGAGAAGTGGGGAATCCGGCTCAGCGCCTCTCCGGATACGGTGGCTCGCTCCGACCCATTGTTCCAGTAAAATCGACGGTGGAGGTTCCAATGAGTACTGCTGCTGTTTCTTCTGCCGCTTCGAAGGCAACTCTTGAATCCACTGCGGCACTGGAACGGAATTATTTGTTGTCGACCTATAACCGGTATCCGGTCGTGCTGGAGCGCGGAAAGGGTGTATTTGTTTATGACATTGAGGGGAAGAAGTACCTCGACTTTGTGTCCGGGTTGGGAGTGAATGCGCTGGGGCATGCGCATCCGCGGATTGTGAAGACGATTCGCGAGCAGGCGGCCAAGCTGGTGCATGTGTCGAATCTTTATTACCACGAATATCAGGGGGCGCTGGCGGAGAAGTTGTGCACCCTATCGGGAATGTCACGGGCGTTTTTTTCCAACAGCGGGACTGAGGCGATTGAGGGGGCGATCAAGCTGGCGCGGCTGGCGGGGCATCGGGCGGGCGGCGAGGCGAAGTCGAAGCTGGTGGCGCTGGATGGGTCGTATCACGGGCGTACGTTTGGGGCACTGTCGCTGACTGGGCAGGCGAAGCATCGCAAGGGATTTGAGCCTCTGCTGGAAGATGTGACATTTGTGGGGCGAAATGATTTGGAAGGATTGCGCGCCGCGGTGAATGAGAATACTTGCGCCATCGTGCTGGAGCCGATTTTTGGCGAGGGCGGCATCTATGAGTGTTCGGTGGAATTCCTGCGGGAGTGCCGCGCGCTGGCCGACCAGCACAAGGCGGCGCTGATTTTTGACGAGATTCAGTGCGGGCTGGGGCGCACGGGGACGATGTTTGCGTTTCAGGGATTTGGTGTGTCGCCGGATATTGTGTGCATTGCCAAGCCGATTGCGGCGGGACTTCCGCTGGGAGCTTTTTTGGCGAAGGAAGAATTCGCGTCGGCGATTGGGGCGGGTCAGCACGGGTCGACGTTTGGCGGCGGACCTCTGGCGTGCCGCGTTGCGCTGGAATTTCTGGCGATCATGGAGGAAGAGAAACT
Organism: Candidatus Sulfotelmatobacter sp.; assembly: GCA_049584475.1. GTDB lineage: Bacteria > Acidobacteriota > Terriglobia > Terriglobales > Acidobacteriaceae > Sulfotelmatobacter. The sequence continues at coordinate 96,899 of JBAUXX010000007.1, forward strand.
ACTCGATAATGTGAACAAAGTTGGCGCGTACCTGAAACATGAGTTGCAACAAATTGTGGAGAAGCGCGGCAGCGTAGCCAGGGAAGTGCGCGGGCGCGGATTTATTCAAGGAATTGAATTAGATTTTCCAGCGCGGCCGATTGTGGACGCGGGTCTGGCCGAAGGTGTGCTGTTCAACAGCACGCAGGATAGCGTGGTGCGGTTTCTGCCGCCGTTTTTGCTGGAGGAGAAGCATGTGGATAAGGGCGTGCGAGTGCTGAAGAAATTGCTGGGGAAGAAGAAAGCGGCCGCGGCGTAGAGCGAATAAGGATGCGAGCCGAACGCGCGTTTATTCGCCCGCAAAAGCGCGGGCGATTCGCGCGGCTCGCCCAGATCCTTCAGCGGGCAAAGTGCGCCCGCTTCAGGATGACAATCCTATAAAAAACGGGGAGCCGAAGCTCCCCAAGTGAAACGACAGAGGCGATGTTTCAGATACATAGAATCGGATGCAGCGGAAAGAGTTGTCCCTGGCGCATAAGAATTGAATACATAAGAATTTAGGTGCGTAAGATTTGAGTACGCAAGAATCGGCGACTGGCAGGGCCGGTGAAATATCGGCGGAAATGGCTTCGGCTTCCGGTCCTGGAGTTCAGGAGTGTTGGATGGACGTGGATGGCGGGCGGATGCGCTATCTGCGGGCGGGAGCGGGGCCGGCGCTGATTTTGCTGCATGGGCTGCTGGGATATTCGTTTTCGTGGCGCTATGTGATGCCGGCGGTGGCGCCTTATGCCACGGTTTACGCGCCGGACATGCTGGGAGCGGGCTTTTCCGATCGCGCGCCCGAGATCGACTACAGCATGGGCGCCACCGCGCGGCGGCTATTGCAGTTTGTCGCCAAGCTAAACATTCCATCTTCTTCCTTCGATCTGCTGGGAACGTCGCATGGCGGCGCGGTCGCGATGATGGCATCGGCGGAGTGCTTGCGCCATGAGTCAAAGCTGAGAGTGCTCCGCTTGGTGCTGGTGGCTCCGGTGAATCCCTATTCGGCGCATGGGCGCCGCATGGCTCCATTCTTCGCCAATCCTTTTGTCGCAACTTTATTCCGCCTTGCGGTTGCGCGTTCGCCTTTCCTGTTCCGTTACGGGCACAGACGCCTCTATGCAGATTGCGCCAACATCCCGCCGGGAACGCTGGACGGTTACATGGCTCCTCTTGCCGTGCCTGGATTCTTCGAGCACGCGCTGAAGATCGTGCGCACGTGGACTCGCGATTTGCGGGAATTGGAGCCGATTCTGCCGCAGATAGGAAGTATGCCGACGCTATTTCTCTGGGGTGCGGATGATCCGGCTGTATATGCATCGTCCGCCGCGACACTGGCGCGGCATTTCCGGGATTCGAAAACGATTGTGTTTCCGAACGTGGGGCATTTGCCGTACGAAGAATGTCCGGAAGAATTTAATCGGGTGTTAATTGAATTTCTTCGAAACCGGAGAGTCGCTGCCTGAAATCTCTCGAATCGCAAGTCGATTGATCAGCGCCGAAAGCGCTGCGCCGACTAAAATCGTTTAGCGCTTTTCATCGTCATGACCCACCACATCTTCGAGTGGCTCCGCGCGGCGCTGGTTCACTACGGTTATTGGGCGGTTGCGGTTGCGTTGCTGCTGGAAAATGCCGGCATACCCGTACCCGGCGAGACGGTTTTGCTCCTGGCCAGTTTTCTGGCTTATTCCCAACATGAATTGAAGTTGCCACTGGTGATTATCGTGGGCACGATCTCCGCCACGTTCGGAGACAACCTCGGTTTTGCTCTGGGCTTGTATGGCGGCCGGCGATTGCTCGATCGCCACCGGAGATTTTTCCATGTGAGTGATGCCACAGTGGCGCTCGGCGAGCGGCTCTTCGAGACGTACGGGGCCTTCACGGTTTTCTTTGCCCGATTTGTTTTCGGCATGAGGATCGTAACGGGTCCGCTGGCCGGAGTCTTGCGGATGCCATGGGAAAAGTTTCTAGCGTTCAATTTTCTCGGAGCTGCAGTTTGGGTTTCTGTGATTTCCTGTGTGGGATATTTGTTTGGCCGGCATTGGGAGCTGCTTGTGCGGAGCTTGAAGCGGGTTGATCTTGCTGTGATTCTGGTGTTGGCGGCAATCGGGGTGGTTGTGTGGTATCGAAATCGGAGACAGTAGTCGAGGACATCAGAGCATCACAATGTTGACATCAAGGCATCGCAGTCTTACACTCTAGAGATGAGAACGACTCTGACTGTGGATGACGACGTCGCGGCGATTCTCGAACGATTGCGCAAGGATCGCGAAGTTAGCCTTAAAGAACTTGTCAACGAGGCGCTACGAAGAGGGTTGGGCGAGATGACAAGCCGCCCAAAACCGCGCCGCGGTTCGCGCACCAGGACGGTGTCGTTGGGCGGCCTGCGAATTTCCAGCATCGATAACATCGCAGAAGTGCTGGCCGTGGCGGAGGGAGAAAATTTTAAGTGATTTTGATCGACGCCAACATACTCATCTATGCTCACGAGAGTTCATTTGCACTGCACGCGAAAGCCCGCGACTGGCTGGACGCTCAACTGAACGGCTTCGCTCCGGTAGGAATTCCATGGTCGAGCGTAACCACGTTCTTGCGTATCGTGACGAATCCACGAGTGTTCAGAGATCCCGAGCCGATGGCGGACGCGTGGCGGCAAGCGAACGATTGGCTTTCAGCCGAGATGGTCCGCGTGCCACAGCCGACCGAAAAACATTCTCAAGTGTTCGGCGAGTTTCTGCTGCTGTCTGGAGTTCACTCCAATCTAGTGCCGGATGCGCACCTTGCCGCGCTAGCCGTGGAACACGGTCTCACACTGTGTACAACGGACGGGGACTTCGCGCGGTTCCCTGGATTGCGCTGGCTGAACCCTTTGGCCCATTAGCCGGCTGAATTCGATTTTCGGACTGAGATCCTTTCATCAAGATGCAACCGATAAACCTGGAGTGATACTCGCGCCAGAGAGCATCAAGTTAGACACAGGGCGATTGTTGTCGCGAGGATATACTTCGGATGTCGCCGCTAGCTCGGTGGTCGCGGCGTTGCGCAACAACTTTAGCGGCTACGTCCGAGCCCCAATCCGGACGAGGAGGACGTATGAAGAAGATCGGGTTTATGACACTGCTTATCACGGCATCACTTCTGTTGACACTTTCTTTTCCGGCTGCAGCAGCTGGGCCGAAAGCGCCGGCAGTTCCGGCTGTTGTGGCCGCTCCCGCCGCAGCGATGCCGACGCCGGAACATCCACATATTCACGAAGCGCTGGAAGCGATGCGGGCCGCCCGGCATCACCTGGAGCAGGCCGAGCGCGGATTTGAGGGTCATCGCGAGGAAGCGATTAAACATCTGGACATGGCGATTCACGAAGCCGAGATTTGCGAAGGAATTAGATAGGCCGAAGATTTACGAATTCGATCTAAGTGGGCAGCGCCTTGCGGCGCTGCTTTTTTTCATGCTTACGGCTCACTTACCGGGGAGCGAAGCTGTATCCGATGGACGCGCTGGCACGGCCCACATAGTCGGAATTGAATTGAGAGTTGTTGGGAATCACGTAGAGATGGATTTCGGGGCGGACAAAGAAATGACGCCAAAAATAATAACGCACGCCGCCGCCGATGTGGGCCACGAAGTGATTGGCGCTAAGAGACGTCGTGCACGAAGGAAAATTAGCACTGCAAGCGCTGAAGTGGTTATAGAAGATTATGTTCTCGACGCCCACGCCGGCCATAAACTCCGCTTTGGTTTTCTTGCTCGTTGGGGCCACATAGATCGCATTGACGTCGGTGAATACCGGACGAAAATTCTGGAAACCGTTGTAAAGCCCCTGCGTAGCTCTGACTGCGATTTCCGCGTTTACGCCGAGGCGGTTCTTCCTTCTAAAAAGAACATCTCCGCTGATGCTGGGGTACAGTCCGCTCTTTTCCGGTGGAGGCACGAACCCTTGAGAGGCGCTATTGGTAGCGGATGAATAAATGGAGCCGGCGCCGACCGCGAAGTCAATTTGCTGGGCATGGACAAGAGTAGCGACCAGAAAGAGCAGACAAACGAATGCGAGCAGCGCGAATTTTCTCAATACAGTCCCCTTGTCATTTCGTTCCGGCGATCACGACTTCCGCCACGCAAATTGCGGTATTTCAAGATGACGCCGCAGCCGCAAAAATCCCAGCCCGCAGATTGGGTGAGCCCAAGCAGAATACAACATGGCTGCCGGTGGCGGCAGCCATGTTAACGACGTTCGTGGCGTTCAAGAGGTCGGACCCCTAGTCCGTGCCCCCGCCGATGGTGTATCCGATAGAAGCTCCCACTCGAATGATGTCGTTGTTACTAAAGTCGGCGGTATTGTTCACGATGTGGTAGTAGTGAACCTCGGGGCGCACAAAAACATGGTTCCAGACGTAGTAACGCAGGCCAGCGCCTACGTCCACGAGGAAATGATGGCTGCTGCTGAAACAGGCGCCAAAATCGAAGCAGCTTGCGGTGTCCACCAATCCGTAGAAGCGCGTGCTCTGCCAGCCGATGCCGCCCATGATGTCCGCACCGAGCTTCTTTCCCAACTTAGGCTGGTACATGCCGTTAAAATCCAGAATGATGGGGCGGAACGGTTGTCCTCCCGGGCCGCCGTATTCTCCCTGGCTGGCTTTCCATGTGGTCTCGAAGTTAACTCCGAGGCGATTATGGAAGATGACGTCGGCGCTTACACTCGGGTACAAGCCCCCCTTTTCGGGCACGAAGCAACTGAAGCCGCTGTTTGAGCTGCACGAAGACGATCCTGCCGACATAATCGTGCCCAGGCCGAACATGGCATCGCCCTGTTGCGCCTGAGCGAAGCTGACCAGGAAGAAGAGTCCACAAATAACCGCGAGCAGCGTTGTCTTTCTCATCGTTCTCAAGAGTAACCTCCAATCGGTTCACTGACTAGGATGCGTTGGGCAAATCAATGGGATGCAGGGCCGGTGCATGCGTTGCATCTTAAATTTTAGCGCCAGGATGTGGGCCAATTTTTAGGTAACCCAACTGGTCAACACTTGTTGCGGAGAGATTGGCAAGTTTCTCTGGAATTTTCACCGCTTTGCGCCCGCCGAACCGCCCCCTCGCAGAATGTGATCGATAGCGATAGGGCCGGCGCCGAAAAAGATAAGCGCGAAGGCGATCACCGCCAGCGATAACGGGAATTCGAATCCGTGATCGCCTGTGAGGCCGTTGTGCCAGTGAACTTTCCAGATGGCGACGATCATGTTGATGCAAATGGCGAAGGCCGCGCCGCGGGTGAAGAGTCCGGCGAGAACTAGTATCCCGCCGAAAAATTCGGTGAAGGAAGAGAGATAGCCAGTCCAGGCGGGAAAACCGAGGCTGGCAACAAAGTGGGCATGATTATGCAGCCCGCCGAAAACTTTGTGGGAGCCATGAACAACCATCACCGCTCCCAGAGCCAGCCGCAGGAACAGCAGAGCGAGGGGCTGAAGGCGATCGAGGTAGCGCACGAAGTTCCTCCGCAAATGTAAGGGAAAGCTTATCTCAGCGCGCACGACAGCGGAAGCAGAAAGCCGCCGAAGCAGAAAAAGTGCTGAAGAGACTACTTGCGAAGCATGGAACTAGAGGATCATTGCGCAGGTTGCAAAAGTTTGGTACCGTTTTTTCGCGTAGAATGCAGTCGCTGGCGGTGCCGACAGATTTTTTACGCATAAGCGCATCGCCCCCGTCTTTTATCTCAAGTACGAGCTACTTTAAGTTGGATCGCGTGTTGGAACAGTTGTCAGCGTGATCGGGCCAGCCGGGAGCAGCGGCTTGGCGGTGGTGGAGTGGTGTTTTCGGCATAACGTACGAGCAAAGTTTCGAATCAGGAGGCGGTAATGAGTTTCAGCAGAAATGTCGTGCGGCAATGGACTACGACGATCATTTTGATGGCAATCCCAGCGTTTGCGTGGGGCCAGAAAAAGACCAGTTCACCGCCCAAGGCGCCGTCGGCGCCACACTCCAGCGCGCCATCGCATTCGTCGGCGCCTTCCCATGGATCAACACAATCGCATAGCACGACACCATCGCACAGCACGACGCCATCTCACACGGGAACTACCACCCACACGCCGACGACTGGTCACACGACGACCTCAGGAACCGGGCGCACGGCGACCGCGGGGACGCATACCGGCACGACGGCCGGGACACATACAACGA
>JBAUXX010000008.1:0-169678 GCA_049584475.1 Candidatus Sulfotelmatobacter sp.
GCGGGGGCTTGAACTTGAGTTCGGGTACAAATCTCAACGGCACATGGACGGAGACCTTCACGGTGCCGCAGTTTGTCGAGCCGGGGACGTGGACTATCGGGCAGATGACCCTCGTAGACAATGTGGGGAATTACAAATACTACTACCAAAGCGACCTTCAAGCCCTCGGCTATCCCACCACCCTTCAGGTCATTGACGGTATCTCAGTCGCACTTGCTTCTGGAACAAATCCGTCGACGTACAACCAGTCCGTCACTTTCACTGCTACCGTGACTTCGGGTACAACCACCGTGGCGACGGGAACCGTGAACTTTCTTGACGGGACTACGACAATTGGTTCCGGGACGCTGAACGCGAGCGGCGTGGCGACGTTTACGACAACATCCGCGCTGAGCGTTGGGCCGCACTCGATGGTTGCGGATTATCTGGGCGACGCGAATAATCCACCGGAAAATTCAGCGGCACTGACCCAAACGGTGAATCCGGCGGCGAGCGTCGTGGCGGTGAGTTCAGCGACGAATCCTTCGACGGTGATGATGCCGGTGACTTTGACCGCCACGGTTTCAGGGGCGTTTGGCGGCACGCCAACCGGGACGGTGACTCTCAAAGCGGGCGCCCACACACTAGGTATGGCCACGCTTAGCAACGGCGTCGGCAGCATCGCCTATGCCTTCCCGAATGCGGGGACAACTTCAATCACCGCGACTTACTCGGGAGACTCCAACTTTGTCGGCGGAACGTCGCCGGCCTTGATCCAGGTGGTGAAGAAAGCGGTCACGACCGGGTCTGTGGTATCGAGCCTGAACCCAGCGATCGTGGGGGAACAGGTCACGTTCACTGCGACATTCAACTCCAGTATTGGGCCGCCTGCCGATGGTGAGCCCGTCACGTTTAAAGACGGGGCGGTCACTCTTGCGACGGCAAAGATCAAGAGCGGATCGGCATATTTCTTAACTATCAAGCTTTCGCGCGGACTGCACAACATTGAAGCGCAGTACGCAGGGGACGCGCAGCGCTGGGCCCAGACTGCGGGCATCGTGCAAGAGATGAAGCAGCGGTGAGAGAGACATCGGCTTACGCGCCAGGACGGTTAAGACTGAGATCCTTCGCTTCGCCTGAAAAACGGCTACGCTCAGGATGACGCCCATTTGGGATACCTTCACTTCTTCGGATCACTACTTCGGGAATCAGAGAGGTCGACGATGAAAAGTTTGAGAGTTGTAGCGGTGCTCGCGATGTTGGGGACTTTAGCGCTGGCGCAAGAGGCGCGGCAGTCCGCCGACCTGCTCCGGGCCGCGGAGGCTGAAGGTTCGCTCAACATGTTTGTGACCGCGGCGCAGTCGAGCGGCTTGGCGAAGATGCTGAAAGAAGAAGGACCGTTTACCGTATTTGCGCTCAGTGACCGCGCCTTCATCAACCTGGCCAGGGAAGACCGCGAAACTCTGCTTAACAACCACTTTGCCATGCACATGCTGCTGAGCCGTTACATCGTCCGGGGAGTGGTTGGGGGCGACGCGGCAAGCTTGTCTTCTGCGCGAACTCTAATCGGAGTGAAGTTGCGCACGGACGATCATGAGGGCTCGCTTTACGTGAATGGCGCCCGGCTGGAAAAATCCGAGATTGCATGCAGCAACGGCACGATCCATGTGCTGGACAGCTTCGATCCCATGCTCCTGCACGAAGCGGTTGTGGCCGCGCGGAAGTAATCGTCACGTCCAACGGACGTGATTTCCGCCGCCTGGCGGAATTCCGTTCTTTTCAATGGCAACAAATTGTCCTTTAATACATGTCCATTGGGCGAACCCTTCGGTCTGTTAGGCCTCGAAACCCCATGCTAGACTGAAATTCCACTCATGCCCGCTCTCCGCGTCATTCTTCTTTGGCATCAGCACCAGCCGTTTTATAAAGACCTGGTCTCCGGCGAATATCGCCTGCCGTGGGTGCGGTTGCACGGCCTCAAAGACTATTACGGCATGGTGAAGCTGCTGGATGAATTTCCCGAGATTCATCAGAACTTCAACATCGTGCCCTCGCTGATGACCCAGATTCAGGATTACGTCAGTGGATCGGCACGAGATCCTTTCCTAGCCGTAGCATCGAAGCTGGCCGCTGATTTATCTCAGGTGGAACGGCGATTTGCTTTGCAATATTTGTTTCAGGCGAATCCCGCGAACGTGATCGGACGTTACCCCCGGTACCAGGAGTTGTTTGATCGCTTCCGCGAACAGGGCGCGTCGCCCGAACGAGCGGAGAAGTATTTCCAGGCTCAGGACTTCACCGACCTGCAAGTGTTATCGCAGATTGCCTGGTTCGATGAATTTTTTCTCGAAGGAAAAGAGATTGCAGCTTTGGTTGGGAAAGGGAGGCAGTACTCTCTCGAAGATCAAAACTTCGTGATCAGGCAAGAGAGAGAGTTGCTGGCAAAAGTTTTGCCGGCTCATGCTGACGCGGCGAAGAAGGGGTCGATCGAAATTTCCACGACTCCTTTCTATCACCCGATTCTGCCGCTGGTTTGCGACACGAATGCCGGGGCTGTTTCCTCTCCGGGCTTGGCCTTGCCGCAACAACGGTTCCGGCATCCTGAAGACGCGCGCGATCAGATTCAGCGGGGACTCGATCTTCACGAACAAGTTTTTGGCATGCGGCCGAAAGGCATGTGGCCGTCGGAGGGAAGCGTTTCGGAAGAGACACTGGCCATCGCGCATAACCTGGGTATTCAGTGGATGGCGACCGATGAGGGCGTGCTGGGCAGAAGCAGCGGCACATTTTTTGCGCGCGACGGAAACGGCCGGTTGCCGGCCCATCTCGCCGAGAAGTTGTACAACATTCACCGGTATGAAAGCGGATCGACGGTGATGAATATGGTCTTTCGCGACCATACGATTTCCGACTTGATCGGATTCGTGTATTCGGGAATGCCGCCGGCCGACGCGGCACGCCATTTGATCGACAACATTAAGAACGCGGCGCGTCCGGTTCTCGACCAGGGACGCGATGCTGTGGTCTCGATCATTCTCGATGGCGAAAATGCCTGGGAATATTATCCGAAATCAGGGCGCGAATTTCTGCGCCGCTTTTACGACGGACTGCAGCGCGAGCCGGAAGTCGAGGCGGTTACGATTTCTGAGGCGATCTCGCGGCACCGAAATTTTGGCAACCTCACCTCACTGGTTCCGGGATCGTGGATCAACGCCAACTTCAACGTGTGGATCGGCGCGCCGGAAGACAATCGCGCCTGGGATTACTTGTCCAACGCCCGTGAGTTCTATGCGCACAACGCCGCCCGCGCGACCGAGGCGCAACGTAAGCTGGCTTTTGAAGAAATCCTGATTGCCGAAGGCAGCGACTGGAACTGGTGGTACGGGCCGGAACATCACTCGGCCAACGACCGCGACTTTGATGAGCTTTACCGCAAACATCTTTCGAACGTTTACCAGGCGCTGGGGGCGATTCCTCCGGACTATTTATCGCAGCCGATTACGGGAGCGGAGGTGCGTCCAGCTTTCACTCCACAGACTGCCTACATCCATCCGCATATTGATGGCGACAAGGTTCGTTACTTTGAATGGATGGGCGCAGCCGCTTACACTGCCGACGATCGCGCCGGCGCCATGCACGGCAAACAGTTTCTGCTGGATTCCGCATACGCCGGCATCGACAGCGCTTCCATCTACGGCCGGCTCGACTTCAAAGAGAAACTCCCCTCGACAGAATTCGAGGTGGTAGTGAATCTGGAATCGTGGGCGGCGGGCGAGCCGGGGCCGCGCAAGTCTCTGCGGGTTGAGGTCATGGCTGACGAGAAGGGCGCGATTAGGGAGTGGAAGATGGAAATCGGCAACGACGGCTCATTGATCGCATCTTCCGCTAAAGCCGACGAAAGATTCAAAGTTGCTCTGTTGCGAAACTTCGAATTCAAATTGCCGCTAGATTGTTTGCTGAACGAATCTTCGGGCGCGCCTTCCACAGAAGCCCAAAGAGCCGCAACGTCCGCAGCCAGCAAGCTGCGGCTGCGCTTCAGCCTGTGGCAAAACCGTCTCCCAGTGGACGCATTACCGCCTGAAGGTTGGATTGAGTTGCAATTGTTGAGCGAAGCGGAGATGGATGTTTATGGCGCCTGAGCAAAGGGTTTTCGGAGTATCGAACAACAAAAAAACCGGAGCACTCAGCTCCGGTCGTTTGTCGAGAAGATCTGACTACTTACTTCCGCCACCGCTGGCCACCGCTGGCGGGGTCATGCTCAACGGCCGGTTCAACTCCAGCGTCAGTTCCGTCCCGGCTGGCAAGACAGCCGAGTGGTGCTTGGTGAGCCAATGCGCGGTGGTGGAGCCCGCTCCCACCGCGCCTCCGATCAAGATTCCCGGAGGACCGCCAACCAGGCCGCCAATCAACATTCCGCCGGCCGCGCCACCGCCAACTTCCAGTTGATCGCGACGGTCATGGCCCGATCCTTTGAACTGACCTTCCGTGTTCACATCCGTGCCCGGACCCATATTCGTGTCGATGAGAGTGGCATCGAGGAAATAGCGTTCACCAGTCGGCAGAATCACGGCCTCGGGTAGAATGCCGAGCGTTGGCTTACCTGTGATTCGTCGGGGCTCGCTCACTTTGGTGACGCGGCCTTCCACTATCGTTCCCGCGGGCAGCAATGTCTGTCCGTTCAGCACAACGGGCTGGTCCAAACGGCCCTGAAAAGGATCGCCGGCTTTGTTGCTGAAAGTTGCCAGCGTGGTTTGCAGCTTGACCATCAATGCCGTACCCGAAGGCACCGATGCACTTGTCTGGGCTATTACCGTTGCTGCCGATAGCAGCGTGCCAGCTAAAATCATGCACTTCTTCATCACGCCTCCTCAAAACCGAAGCCAATAAACCTGCCAATCATTAGCGTTAACTTTAGCCTAGATTGGGCTGGCGAAACAATATTTGACGAAATCGCGGAACCAGCGAAGATAAGGCCGGGCGAGGTTGGGAGGGCACGTACGCTCCAGCCGTTATCCATTGCGTAGTCTTGTACTCCGCTATAATCCACATTCGGAAATTTGCGCATGGGAAAAACCTATTCAGGCGTTGGATATCTGACGGGACGAAGTTTTTCCTTCAGTTCCAGTATCAATCGAGAAATTACTCCTTACAAAGGCACGGAGAGCAATAACATGGGTTTTATTTCTGTCATAAAAGGCCGGCAGGTTTTGGATTCGCGCGGCAATCCTACAGTTGAGGCGGAAGTACTGTTGCAAGATGGATCTTTGGGGCGCGCCATCGTTCCCAGCGGGGCTTCGACGGGTGAGCACGAGGCTGTCGAGTTGCGGGATGACGACAAGGGTCTTTTTCTGGGAAAGGGAGTACTGAAAGCGGTCGAGAACGTCAACGGAGAGATCGCCGATGCTCTGGCGAATCTTGACGCGACTCAGCAGCGCGAGATCGATCAGAAGATGATCGAACTTGATGGCACCGCAAATAAGAGCCGTCTTGGCGCAAATGCAATACTTGCCGTGTCGATGGCGGTGGGGCGCGCGGCAGCCAAATTTCACGACCAACCGCTCTACCGCTATCTCGGAGGCGCGGGCGCAAACACGCTGCCCACGCCCATGATGAACATCCTCAACGGCGGCGCGCATGCCGACAATAATGTTGACTTTCAGGAATTCATGGTCATGCCCATCGGCGCGCTTTCGTTCCATGAGGCGCTGCGCTGGGGAGTGGAAGTCTTCCACACGCTGAAAGGCGTGCTGAAGAAGCGTGGCTACAATACCGCCGTTGGAGACGAAGGCGGATTCGCGCCGTCGGTGAAATCGAACGTTGAAGCGATTGAGGTTGTGCTCGAAGCGATTCAGCAGGCCGGTTATAAGCCTGGAGAAGACATCTCTATCGCTCTTGACCCTGCGGCCAGCGAGTTCTATCAGGATGGGAAATATATCTTCAAGAAATCTGACAAGTCGGCGAAGAGTTCGGACGACATGGTGAAGTTCTGGGCCAAGTGGGTGAAAGATTATCCCATCGTGTCGCTGGAAGATGGGCTTGCCGAAAACGACTGGGATGGCTGGCAGAACCTGACCAAAGAAGTTGGCGGAAAGATTCAACTCGTGGGAGATGATTTGTTCGTCACTAACGTGGAATTCCTGCAAGAGGGAATCGACAAAGGCGTCGCGAATTCCATTCTGATCAAAGTCAACCAGATCGGCACAGTCAGCGAAACACTCGACGCCATCGACCTCGCTCGCCGCAACGGGTACACGTCGGTCATCTCGCACCGCTCCGGTGAAACAGAAGATACATTCATCGCCGACCTGGCCGTTGCCACCGGCGCGGGCCAAATCAAAACCGGCAGCGCTTCTCGCACGGACCGCATCGCCAAGTACAACCAGTTGTTGAGAATTGAAGAGGAGTTGGGGGATGGGGCGAGGTTCCTGGGGCTGAAGGCGCTGCATTACAAAGGCTAACGCGTGCCACAGGGGAGGGTCTTCATGTGGCCGCCTGACGTCCCCGTGCCTCGCGTCAATTTCGCCCCCCTGTTTCTTTTCCGGGGGCGAGTCGCGCGTTCCTCAGATTCACGCTCACCGTCTGGAGCTTGTAGAGCATCTGGCCCGCTTGTTTGAGGTTCATGTTGCCCGACATCAGCCTTGTCATGACTTGCGCTATGGCGCGCTGCACGGACGGCACATCATCCAGCGGAACGGATTCAAACCATGTCTGGCGCGCGCGCTCCGCGTTTTTTCTCGCGCTCCGTGGTTGCTCAAGGCGATGGGAATAGCAATAACGCGTGCCCCGCATGGCGGGGCAGCGGCAGCGTGTGCCCTTCTCCAGCCAGTGCTGGCATAGCGGGACTGTAGCCGTTGCCATTCTTCTCTCCAAATCCTGTCCGATTTCTATCCACTTCATTCGAGGGCATGGATTAAAACGGCAAGGGTTTCGCTTCAGACTGCTATTCGGTTTCAGCTACCGCCCCCACCCCCCGTACCTTCGCAAATGCTCTGGAATCATGGGCCCCGCGGTTTTTTCGCGGCAAATATCGTCGTCTAAAGGGGTTACGTGTTAGCTCTTTTGAATCATGCACTTGCGTGCCGCGCTTTCGCCCGGCATGCAGCCGAGCTCTACTCCTTGTGCTGGGAGCAATGATGGAATGATTTGGGTGTGGATCGCAAGGTCAGATGTCACAGTAGGGCTGTGGGAATTTAATCACTACTCCTGGGCCGAGTGCCTGTCACTTCCACGATCGCGGAGTGCCATTTCGTGATGTACGAGGAAGTCGTTCTGAACGAGGAGTACGGCACGAAGTCTAGGTGCGCGGTGAGGCTGCGCAATGCGGTGCGGAGTCGCAACAGTGTGGCCCAGCTTAGTTCCGCACGAATGAATGAGGTGTGTGTCGCTCTGAGCTTCTGGGATGCGATTCAAACTACTACTGACAGCATTCCGTCTGGGCCTATAATGCGGGGAGGCTCCGGCACACCGGCCAGAATGCAGAAAGATATTCCAATTCCCGTTGATCCAGTCGATAATTAAGGCATCCTTAGACAGCGAATAAAAGGCAAATGTCTCTCCAGAAGGCGCACAACTTGTTGGGTTGGCCAAGCCCTTCACAAATACTTCGGCCCGGTCGGCAAAGCACTCGCGTTCTCGCCGAGCTCGCTCAACGAAAGATTGGCTCCGCATTAATCAGGGAGACTGGGCAATCGGTCAAAATCGGCGTTCTCGACTCGGGTGGGGATGCTGCTTCCGAATCTGCTCTCGCGGTTGTCTGCGAATTTTCGTCTCACGTATCGGAACTGGTGCTGAGAACCACGCATCGCCTCGCTTGGAACTTCTGTCGCGCGCCCCTCCTGCTAACGATCGACCCGACAGCGATAAGAGCTTGGTCTTGTTGCACGCCGCCTGAGGCGAACTCCATGAATGAAAACAAAGCGGAGATTTCTCAGGCGCGACTTGATTGGAAGAGCGAAAACGTGGACACTCTTGCGCTCGGTTCTCTTCTTAATTGGGCGCTCCTTGCGTCTGGGGAATTGTTCTCCAGGTTTGAGGACCAATTCAAGAACGACGGACGCGCAGATCAATTGCTTCTCGAGAATCTTCGTTTCATTCGTAACCACCTGCTATCGCACAATTTGTCGAAGCAAATAGCGCACGATTTACTTGGCCGAGTGATATTCATTCAGTTTCTCTCCCACCGCAAAGATAAGAATGGAAACGAAGCGTTGGATGAACCGTTTCTCGAACGGCTGTTCAAAATGGGCGTGCTTTCCTCTCGTTATCGAACCGTTATTGAAGTGCTACGGGCGTATGACGATGGATATGCGCTTTTTCGCTGGTTGAACGAAAAGTTCAATGGGGATCTCTTCCCCGGCAAAGCTGCTGACTCGGCTAAAAGGGAGCTAGAGTGGAGGGAAGAAATGGCCCAAGTTTCGGCGGGTCATTTACGCGCTCTCGCTGACTTCATAGCTGGCGATATGGTGATGGCGGGTGGACAGCGGTGTCTGTTTCCAATCTACTCATTCGATGCTATCCCGCTTGAACTGATCAGCAGCATTTACGAGGAATTTGTTTCGCAGGATGAGGATGAGGATTCCGTAGCTGCACATTACACGCCACCGCATTTGGTTGATTTCGTTTTAGATGCTGTTTTGCCTTGGGAAGGCAAAACCTGGGATTTGAAAATCCTGGACCCTTCATGTGGTTCTGGGATTTTCTTAGTGAAGGCGTACCAACGCCTGATACATCGCTGGAAGACCTGCAACGGATCAGGGGAAATAAGCCCAACAGTTCTTCGCTCATTGTTGGAGAAGAATTTGTTCGGAGTGGACAGCAATCCCCTGGCGGTTCGAGTCGCGTCTTTCAGCCTGTATCTCGCCATGTGCGATGAGGTCGATCCGAAACACTACTGGACTAAGGTGAAATTTCCGCCAGTACGAAATCGCACGATACACGAGGGCGATCTGTTTAATAGTGGCGGCAGGCAGCTCGCCGCGACAACTCCTAAGGCTGATGTAGTCATTGGGAATGCACCTTGGGGTCGAGGGACTGTCACTCCCGAAGCACTGAAATGGGCTAAGAAGAACGATTGGGCGGTCGCCTACAAATCTATTGGCCCCCTCTTTTTGCCAAAAGCTGCAGAATACTCGCGGTCGGGAGCGTCAATTGCAATGTTGCAGCCTTCAGGGCTGATAATGAACAGGATCAAGCCAGCTGCCGACTTTCGCAAGAAGCTGTTTACGACTTTCGAGGTAAATCAAGTAACGAACCTGTCGGCGCTCAGATTCGGACTGTTCGAGAACGCGGTAGCGCCTGCATGCGTTGTTGCTCTAAAGGTTCGTGCGCCAGAGAACAGACCTGTGCTGTATGTATGTCCAAAACCCGCGAAGAACGCACTAGATGGATACGAGATTTCTATCGACCGATACGATCTTCAGCCGATTTCCGTTGAAGAGGCGGCTACCGACCCTTGGGTGTGGACGGTTTTGACTTGGGGAAGCAGACGGGACTACGCGCTCATTAAGAGGCTAGGAGCAAACCCAACGCTGCAGCGGTTTAGTGATCAACACACGATGGCAAAGCGGCAGGGAGTTATAAGAGGGGATCGAAAACGAACAAATCAATCGTTAAATGGCCGGCGTTTTATTCAAGAGCTGCCGACAGGAACATTTCTAAGGCTGAGGTTGGTTGATCTGCCGACCAATACGGATTTGCAAACACATTCGCGAGATTCGCAAGATCTTTCTGCCTTCGAGTTGCCACAGCTGATACTCAAACAAGGCTGGGAAAAAGCTAACAGCAGATTCCAAGCTGCTCTTATTGAAGGCGATAGTGGCCCTGGGGCGTTGTGTTCGAAGTCTTATGTTAGTGTGCACGTTCCGCCCGAACTGAAATCTTTATTGATGGCTTCTTGTCTGTTCACTAATAGCCTCTTTGCCGTGTACTTCTTTCTTCTTACCAGTGCGCGATTTGCAGCGTATCGGCCCGAAGTTAATGTGGAGGATCTCCTCAGGCTCCCACTGATTAACGTGGACGAAAGCGTGCTTTCGCAAGTGGAGACCCCCGCACAGATCGACTCCAAGGTTTTCGATCTTCTCGGGCTGAAGCAGTCGGAGCGCGCGTTGATCGAAGACGCCGTTCAGGTGACACTCCAGGACTTTAAAGGTGGGGCAACTTCGATTGGAAGAACAGCGACCTCCAGATCATGGCAGGGCGACTCCAGCGGCTCTCAACTTCACACGTACTGTGAGTGGTTTATTCGGGTTATGCGAGCCGGGTTCGGTGCGGACAAAAATGTCAGCGCAACGATATTTGAGGAGTTTGGGCCCTTCCCGTTACCTTTCCGAATGGTCGCGTTTGATCTGGGCAAACCTTTGCAAAACAATATCAAAATTGAATCCTTTGACGCGCCTTTCGGTTGGCGAGGTCTTATTGAGGGACTGCTCCCGTCGCGCTCGGGCCAGAAGGTTCCATTCACATTTCGTCGAACCGCGCGCATTTATCAAGTTCGATCTTCCGCTGGAGGGGAAACTCCGACTGTCGTCGTTATAAAGCCGGATCAAATGCGGTATTGGACGAGAACAATGGCACTTCGTGATGCGGACGAGGTTGCATTGGACATACTAGACGCAGCTGCTGTGCGGCACTATTCCCAAATTCATGCCCAAACGCCCGCATAAGAAGTTCACGACAGGCACCCTGTCTGAAACTGCCTATCCAGATTCGCCAGCTTTTCAAAAACTAGCTGCGGAGTGGTCTGCGTCTGTGAGTAAGCAGTTTCTGCGATTTGTTTGGGAAGCTTACGATTTATTGCAATCGGAGGTTCTGTGCGATGTCGACCTGAGTCAGGCAACTGACGATCTGGAGCGTTCCATTACGCAGCTTCTCGAGCCACGAATTAGTCGCGTCATGTCGGGAGACGAGCCGTTTTACGTGCAACACGGGCCTTATGAGCACGAAACCCGCGAGCCTGCTCCTGCGCAACCTCCACAATACGACATCGCATTTGTCCTTTCTGCGAATCCAAGGATTATGTGGCCTCTCGAAGCTAAGGTGTTGACGACTGAAAACGCGGTAAGCGAATACGTAAAAGAAGTGAAGGATAGCTTCCTCTCATGTCGGTATGCGCCTTTCGTCCCTGCGGCCGCGATGCTCGGGTACCTCGTCGGTGGAAGCGGGTCAAAAACGCTGCGGGCAATTGCAAAGAAACTGCCGTGCAAGATGCGCCAAGTCGGGGGATTCGAAAGCCGGGCGCACAAATACTCGAGTCATGAGCGACTTGTGCCTAAAGAAAAGAAATATCCCAAAGTATTCCGATGCCATCACCTAATCATGCCGCTCAGTTAGATTTTCAGGGTTCAGGGTTACGAGGATGTGGTCGTGCCGGGGCATGCCCACTTGTTGCCCAGCTAGCTGTGACGCGATACTTCTGCGTCGCTGGACAGCCGAGGGCGGCTGTTCCCACATTCTCAAAAAGCGGGACACAGGCGGGACGTTTTCCATTCCCTACATGCGCACCATCTGCGGCAGCGCATCAAAATGCGTGTCGCGGGCACACAGGACTAGGGAATGTTGCAGCACTAGGGCGGCGATCCACATATTGTTGGTGGGGATGGGGGTGCCTTGCTGGCGCAGTTGCCGATAGAGAGCGGCGTAGTGATGGGTGGTCTGATCGTCGGCGTAGAGCACGCTGACGCCGGCTTTCGTTAGAAAGCGGCGCAGGACAGCTTCGTTTTCCGGTCCCTGAGTGCCGACGGCAAATCCGGCGCGCAATTCTCCCAGGACGACGAAGGGCAGCCAGGCTTCATGGGCGCGTTCCACGGTTTCGACAACCGAGACATCGCCCCGGCAGGCAATGCAGGCACGAAATGCAAGCGCCATCACCAAAGGTAGTGACTCAGTTTGGAATTTCTGATTCACACTTCTTCGAAGGCGTCATTGCTAAAAGTCGGCGTATTTCAGCCGTCTGAGGGATCTTGCGCGGGCTATCGCCGCTTTATGGCGCGCGCGAGATCCCTCACTCCGCCTGAAAAGCGGCTCCGTTCGGGATGACGCCCGTGTAGACGACCGTCTCAAACTAAGCCACTGCCCGCCAAAGGATCGGAACTTGACTTAGTCCATGACTTAGCTAGAATAGCTCCATGGAAGTCAACATCCACGAAGCCAAGACCCACTTCTCACGCCTGCTCGAACGAGTGGCGCTAGGCGAAGAGGTCATCATAGCGAAGGCGGGCAAGCCGGTGGCGAAGCTGGTGCCTTTGGCCGAGCAGCCCAAGCGAAGAGTCCTAGGCTCCGCTAAAGGCGAGTTTACCGTCCCTGACGACTTCAACGATCCTTTGCCCAAAGAGATCGAGGATCTCTTCTGGGGATGAAAGCCCTTCTCGATACCCACACTTTTTTGTGGGCCATCCTGGACGACCCAAGGCTTTCCCGCCGGGCAAAACAGATTTTCACCGGCCCTAATGATTTGTGGCTCAGCGTGGCTAGCGTTTGGGAGATCTTGATCAAGGTCCAGGCAGGCAAACTTCCACTGCCCAAGCCAACAGGCCGCTACCTCGTTAAGAAGCTATCCGAGAACCGTATTGAGTTGATGCCGATTCAACTGGATCACGTCTTGAAGATTGAGAGTCTTCAAACGCACCATGGCGATCCGTTCGACCGCGTTCTTATATGCCAGAGCCTCAAGGAGGATCTCCCGATCGTTACATCCGATCCGTTGTTCAAGCGTTACCCGGTGGAAACCATTTGGTAACGTTTCGGGGCCGTGGTCAAAATCCCATCGTGTCATCCGCGCTCGGCCCGTATGTCGCGGGCACCGGCTTGTCGTTCAGCCGCAGGTATACGCCAAGCTGGGCACGGTGATGCACAATGTGATTCAGAAACATTTGCCGGTAGGCGAGAAAGCGGTCTCCTTCGAAAATTGTCTTGCCCTGAAAGCTTAGCTTCCAGTTTTGTTTCCAGGCTTCATCGGGAGTGGATTGCAAGGCGGCGCGGACCTTGGCTGCGCCTTCATCGAATGCCTGCAAGAGTTGGGCGGTGGATTCGAATGGCAAGGGCTTGACGCTGCCCTTGGAAAAATCCAGCTCGGGCGTAGTCAGTATCGTGACGCCAAAGTTGGCAAGCTGCGCCACGTGAGGCGCGAGTTTGCCCATCGGCATTGACTTAGCGTGAGGAGCGAAATCTTTTTTGTCGGCGGGAACGCGCTCCAGGGTCGTGCGCGTCTTCTTCATTTCGACTTCGAGTTCGGGCAGCAGCAATTCGCTGATAGGCATGATGGTCTCCCTGCTTCGAGTATAAATGCCGGAACGAAATGAGGTGGTGGGGCAGTTTGAAAAACCATCCGCACCCTTATAAATTCTTTCTATGCCTTCTCCGTGCCTTTATGTTTATCAAGTGAAGAACGTTGTGACCAATGTCTAGACCGAAACCTCTCATCCTCATCATCCTTGACGGCTGGGGATACCGCGCCGAAACCAAAGCTAACGCGATCGCGCTCGCCCGCAAGCCGACATATGATCGACTCCTGCGCGAGTATCCCAGCACGCTCCTTCACACCAGCGGGCCGTTTGTTGGCCTGCCCGAAGGGCAGATGGGCAACAGCGAAGTCGGACATCTCAATATGGGCGCCGGACGCATCGTTCACATGGACATCACGCGCATCGATCTGATGATTCAGAACGGAGAATTCTTTTCGCATCCCGTTTTGCTGGCGGCCATGCAGCACGCCCGCGTGGGCGAACGGCGGTTGCATCTTTTCGGACTTTTGTCCGATGGCGGCGTGCATTCGCAGCAAGCGCATTTGTATGCGTTGCTGAAGATGGCGAAGCAGAATGGCGTCGATCGCGTCTTCATCCACGCCTTCATGGATGGCCGCGACACGCTGCCCACCAATGGCGCTGGTTATCTCGAACAATTGCAACAGAAGATGCGGGAGTACAACTCCGGCAAAATCGCGACGGTGAACGGCCGCTACTACGCCATGGACCGCGACCGCCGCTGGGAGCGGATCGCCAAGGCCTACGACGCGATGGTGTTCGGTAGTGCGGAAGGCGGCAAGTGCTCCGATCCCGTGCAGGGAATGAAAGATTCCTACAACAAAGGCGTGACCGATGAATTCGTGTTGCCGTTCGTGGTGGACGATTCGAAAGACGCGGGCAAGAGCGCCCGCGCCACACAAACGATTCGCGACGACGATGCCTGCATTTGCTTTAATTTTCGCGCCGACCGCGCGCGGCAGATCACTCGTGCTCTCGCCCGCAACAGTGGGTTGAATGCTCAAAACGGCAGCGATCTTCCCGGCGCAGCCGATCTCGACGCTACAATTCCGCGCGACCGCGTGCCACGAAATCTGTACTACGTTTGCATGACGCAGTACGACAAGAACTTCAGCTTGCCCGTCGTGATTCCGCCGGAGTCAATGTCGAATATCCTGGCCAACGTGATGGGAGGAATGAATCTGCGTAACCTGCGCGTGGCCGAGACCGAGAAATATGCTCACGTCACGTATTTCTTCAACGGCGGGATTGAGACTCCATTTCCGGGCGAGGATCGCATTCTTGTGCCGTCGCAGAAGGTCGCAACTTACGATCTGAAGCCGGAAATGAGCGCGGCGGGAATCGCCGATGCCGTTATTAAAGCTACAGAAGAAGGTACGTTCGACGTGATGATCGTGAATTTTGCCAATGCCGACATGGTTGGCCACTCGGGTCAGATTGAGCCGACGGTGAGGGCCGTCGAGGTCGTCGATGCATGCCTGGGGCGCATCGAAGCTGCCGTTCGCGCGAAAGGCGGCGCCATGCTCATCACGGCCGATCACGGCAATGCCGAAATGATGATCGATCCGGCGACCGGGGGGCCGCATACGGCCCACACTACAAATCCTGTGCCGTTCATCGTAGTCGCGGAAAATGCAAAGCAATTTATCTTGAAGCCGAATGGATCGCTGCGCGACATTTCCCCAACCCTGCTTGCAATGCTGTCGCTCGATGAGCCAAAAGAGATGACCGGCGCGGACCTGCGTGTATTCGCCGCGCACAAATAGGCAGCCGATACAATACCTACATGGAACCGCGCCTCATTCTGATTCATCAGATGTTGAAGCTGGGCGTGGCGACCGCCGTGTCCAGCACTTTGATCCGGTCCAAGGAATTCAAGTCTCTGTTGTTTCGGGAAGA
Organism: Candidatus Sulfotelmatobacter sp.; assembly: GCA_049584475.1. GTDB lineage: Bacteria > Acidobacteriota > Terriglobia > Terriglobales > Acidobacteriaceae > Sulfotelmatobacter. Next base: position 15,135 of record JBAUXX010000008.1, read on the forward strand.
ACGCACGGTCCGGCAAAAGGCGTATCTCGTTGTGTGGTTCGCCCTGCCGATCATGTTGGGGGTGTGGATTCGCATTTTCGTCCCCAGTTTTGTGGCCGGCGATCTAAGTTTTGAAACCACTCTTCTGTTGGGAGTCATTGGCGGACGCTGGGCCGGTTCCCTGGGAGGAGTACTGATGGGCATTCCGGCGCTGCTTCACGGCGAGTGGGCCGCGCTGCCTTTCGGTGCACTCGCTGGTTTCATCGCCGGCCAATTGCGCACCATGGCCGCCGACAAAGATGACATCTGGTCGTTTTCGCCCTTCATCGATCAGAGCATCATTCGCTTGATTCGACGTAACCTGCAACGGCCCCGCTTGTTTGATTGGCAAGTGATGTTCTTCGTCACAGTTATCGGCCTGCGCTTCGTGCAAACGGAATTGGCGCGGTATTTTCCCCGCTCCATTTTCAGTCTGGAAAGTCCGGGAAACTACTGGGTCTATGCAGCGATCTATGCGACATCCGTGACCGCCATTGGAATTGAGCTCAAAATTTTCAACAGCGTCCGCATTCAGATCAAGCTGGAGGAACAGGAACGGCTACTGTTGCATGCGCGCATGGAGGCGTTGCAAAGCCAGATCAATCCGCATTTCCTGTTCAATACTCTGAACTCCATTTCTTCTCTCGTGCGTTTCGATCCCGACACGGCACGCGAAGTTATCACAAAACTTGCAACCATTCTGCGGAGGCTGCTGAACAGCAGCGAGGCCTTCGTTCCGCTGCGGGAAGAATTCGAATTTGTCGATAACTATCTCGATATTGAAGTCGTACGCTTTGGACGCGACAAGCTGCGAGTTGTGAAAGAACTGGATCCGGTTTCGCTGGATGTAATGGTGCCGAGCATGCTGTTGCAGCCTCTGGTCGAGAATTCGATCAAGCACGGGCTTTCTCCCAAAGTCGGAGGAGGAAGCATTTACCTGCGCAGCCGCCTGGCGGAAGACAAGCTTGTGATTGAAGTGGAAGACGACGGCGTGGGGATGAAAACGATGCATCAGCGACGCGGAGGACTCTGGGCGGGAGCGGGGATTGGAATGGCGAATGTTTCAGAGCGGTTGACCGTGCTCTATGGAGACACGGCGCAACTCACTATCGATAGCCAGGAAGGGAAGGGAACGCTGGTGCGCATACGCCTGCCTTTGCTGCAGGAGGCTAGCGCCGTGCCGCTAGGTTTTTACGAGGAGCGTTCCAGCACGCGGCGGTAGAACTCTTCGTATTGCGGCACAATTTTCGAAGAACAAAAACGGCTCTGGGCGGCGGCCCTGGCCTGCTTACCCATCGTGCGCAGCCGGGTTTCATCTTTCAATAAATCCAGGGCGTAGCGCGCCATCGTATCCACGTCTCCGACGTCCGCTAAGTATCCGCTCTTACCATGCTCCACGACTTCGGGCACCCCGCCTCCACGGGTAGCGATAGGGACTACTTCGCACGCCATGCCCTCGAGCGCGGCTAAACCGAAAGATTCGAGTTCGCTGGGCATCAGCATAATGTCGGCAGCCGAGAGTTTCTCCTGTACCTGATCCTGTTTGCCCAGGAATAGAACGTCCTGATGGATTCCTTTCTGTACGGCGAGCCACTCCGCCACGGAGCGGTCTGGGCCATCGCCGATGAGCATCAGCCTGGAAGGAATTTCCTTTCGAACCCGGTCGAAGATCTCGATAACGTCGGTGAGACGCTTTACCGGCCGGAAGTTAGAAAGATGAACCAGCAGCCGTTCGCCGCCAGGAGCATATTCCTTGCGAATTTCCGCGGATACTTCGGGTTTCCTGCAGTACACATCGCAATTCACCGAATTGTAAATCACCTCGATGTTGTTCTTGACGTCGAATACGCGCACGGTTCGATCACGCAGGTAATTGGAGATTGCGGTGACGCCATCGCTCTGTTCGATGGAGTAGCGGGTGATGGGGAGATAGGAGCGATCCAGCCCGACCAAAGTTATATCCGTTCCGTGCAAGGTTGTGACAAATGGCAGGCGGCGTCCGCGCGGACCTTCGGCCATCATTTGGCGAGCCAGGAGCGCGCTGACGGAGTGCGGGATCGCATAGTGGACGTGGAGCAAATCGAGATCGTAGAGCTGCGCAACTTCCGCCATGCGGGTGGCTAACGCAAGATCGTAGGGCGGATAGTCAAAAAGCGGATATCGCGAGACTTCAACTTCGTGATAATGAATGTTGGGCTCTTCGCCACGAAGCCGGATGGGCTGGGCATAAGAGATGAAGTGGATGTCGTGGCCGCGTTGCGCAAGCTCCAAACCGAGTTCGGTGGCCACTACGCCGCTGCCGCCGTACGTGGGATAGCACGTAATCCCAATCTTCATCCGGCCCACTCCTCCATGAGTTCTGTATTCGATGGCCAGAACCCGCGGTGGATGCAGATTTTACAGGGAAGACAGCGAATCGCAAAACAGGTTGGGGCAAAGCGGCATCAATTCAGGGTCAGTGTCCAGGTTTGGGAGCTGAGGCCAAGATGCCTGGATCCATTCCATCAAGGTAGGTTTGGAGGCGCTGCTTCGTGTCTTCAATCATTCCCGTAAATTCGATTCCCATGCCTACGCCTGGGTCACGTGTACGGACAATGGCAGATGTGGACACGTGCTCATCGCCAATCCACAGGTCAATCTTCAGGACTGTGGCCAACGCGAGCGGCATGACGGTCTCAACATAACAACCGTTGCCACTTACATCACTGGCGCTCACACGCATTGGCGTATCAAAGCGCTCGTCTCGCAGCTCAAGAGGAAAAGAAATTTTGTGACGAGTGTAGTGCCGGCGGTTGTCAGCAGCCTGCGAAGGCCGGGAAAGGCCAGTGTCGTGGGAATCCGGAGGCACCATGGCAAGCCAGGGACATTCCTGGTCGGCCACGAGCTGCACGCCGACCTGCATTTTCTTCAGGCCGCCGGCATCGACGATCCAAATTACTTTGCAGCGAGCTTTTCTGCTTTCATACTGCACGCCAATGACGTCGCCAACTTTGAGTTCCTGTTCGATGCCATAGATACAGGCGCCCGTGGTGCTGACGTTTTGCGCCGTGGCGTTTTGAAAAAACGGCTGGTCTTTGGCTCCCATGCCCCAGACACGTACCCGCAAGTCGAGTGTTGCCCTCGGAGCCGATCCTTGCGCTGACATGAACTAAAATTCCTCCTCGCGCGAACGGTTCACGCGGCCTTCTGGCTCAATAATACTATTAAGGTATCGTCACATAAGTTACGACAGTACCCAACACCGCGGGTGTAGCGGACCCTTCAGAGTGGAATAAGGTCCCGATACGAAATCAATTCAATATGTTTTTCCGCCAACAATTGCCGCGCTTCCGGCAGCGTTAGGGCTTTCAGTTCCAACTCACGAGACTCGCGCAGGCGAGTGTGCGCGGCCTGCAGGTCGGCATCGTTGTAACCGGGATGGCAGACGAATTCCCACGTCCCTTCTGGAATCGCTTCGGCAACGGCCTGGAAGAGGCGTTCATCGAGAACTCCAGTAACCTCGATGCCAAGAGTTCCGTCGGGAGTGCTCAATCCTTGACGGTCCACAGAGTCGCGGAACCTGGCAGCGAACGCGCGAAGAATGCGTACTTCTGCTGTACGCTTCCACAGGCCGGGTTGCGCCAGCAACTCGCTTGAACGCAAAGGGCGGCGCGGACCGAACGGATTACGAACGGCGATCACTCCACATGCGGAGGCGGCGCGCAACAAAGGCTTTAGGACCTGCGGAAAAATATGCGAGTGCTTGTGCGTGTCTAAATGCGAAACCACGATTCCGGCAGATTGAATCTTGCGAATCTGGGCGGTCGCCTCGGCCTGGATCTCTTCAGGATCGAGCATGCCGGCAAGCGCGCGTGCGGCGAAGCCGATCAGCCCATCGCGAAACTGTGGCGATTTGGGGGCCGTCAGAGTAGGGATTTGATCAGGCGCGAGCACCGGTTCGCCGTCGATCAGAACCACATGGCAGCCGATACTTAATTGCGGAGCAGTGTTGGCCAAAGCTGTTGCGCCGGCAAAAGCACGGCCGTTCGCCATCAATGTCGACGACGTGACGATTCCTTGAGTGTGGGCTTCAAGAATTGCCCGGTTCACTCCGGCGGTGTATCCGAAATCATCTGCGTTGACGATCAAACGCCGCACGCGCCAGTCTAGCAGGAGTGCGGCGTAGAAATTTTGGAAGGCAGGAATCAACAAGTGACTGTGTTCGCGCGATCGTGCGAGCCGCAACGGAGGCGTTTGCCGGGCGGATATAATCGCTCGAGGCCCATGAACTGGGTTCCGTCTGTCATTCGCCGGCTGTTCGACTCGGAGCGCGGCGCATCTGATCGCCTCACGCCGCGCTGGCTCTTCCTGCGAGCGCTGGGTTGCATTTATTTTTCCGCATTCTTCTCTCTCGTCTTTCAGATTCGCGGGTTGGTTGGACCGGAGGGCATTTTGCCCGCCGCCGAATATCTTCAAGCGGTAGCACACTCCCTTGGCCACTTTCGCGGAGTTTGGTTTGCGCCGACATTGCTGTGGGTGGGCAGCGGCGCGCACATGTTGCTCGCTCTGTGCTGGGTAGGAATGGTCGCTTCTTTGCTGCTGGTTTTGAATGTATGGCCGCGTGCCACGCTGGCGATCTGCTTTGTTTGCTTTCTTTCATTCGTGAGCGCGGCGCAGGATTTTTCGGGCTATCAATCGGACGGCATGCTGTTGGAAGCTGGGTTTATCGCGCTTTTCTTTTCCCCCGCCGGATTCCGGCCGGGTCTGGGTGCGGCAACGCCGCCATCGCGCGCGAGCTTATTTCTTTTGCAATGGGAATGGTTCCGCATCTACTTCGAATCGGGAGTCGCGAAGATTGCCGGCGGAGATCCGGAGTGGCGACATTTCACCGCCATGGACGAGTACTATCAAAACGGTCCGCTGCCCACGTGGATCGGCTGGTACGTTCAACATCTCCCGCACTGGTTTCACGCTTCGACGGTTTTCGCCACGCTTGCGCTCGAGTTGGTTTTGGTTTGGGCGCTGTTTCTGCCGCGACGCTGGCGCATCGCCTGCTTTTTCATTGTGACGCCGTGGGAATTAGGGATCATTTTTACCGCTAACTACACGTTCTTAAATTATCTGGTTCTGGTGTTGGGAGTTCTTCTTCTGGATGATCGCTTTGTCATGCATTGCCTACCGCGGCGGCGCAGACAAGTTCTCGCCGGGCAGGCTGGGAACGACGAGACCGCGGTGCAAGGTTCGCAGGCAAGTGAGTTGGCGGCGGAGGCAGGTCGAGAGCAAACGAAAAACGCACGAAGTGTTCGCGGATATTTCAAGACGATAAGACTGTCTTTGATCGCGGCAATGTTGGGCTGGATATTCTATGTAACGACGGCGGAGTTGATCTGGATGTTCGCCGCAGTCCCGCTTCCTACCACGCCGGTGGCGCTGCTTGATCCTTTTCGGATTGCAAATCGTTACGGCCTTTTTGGCATTATGACTCGTGGCCGATACGAGCTTGAGTTTCAGGGATCCGATGACGGAAAGAATTGGAAGATATATCCATTCCGTTACAAGCCGCAGGATGCCACTAAACCGCCGGGGATTTACGCGCCCTATCAGCCGCGATTCGATTGGAACCTGTGGTTTGCCTCGTTAGGCTCATGGCAGGAGTATCCGATCGTGCCTCGAACGGAGGTGCAATTGCTCGTGAACGACCGCGACGTTTTCAGTCTCTTTACGAGCAATCCTTTTCCGAATGGGCCGCCGCACGAAGTGCGGGTGGTGATTTGGCAATATTGGTTCACGACCATGGCGGAAAAACGAACGGAGGGGGTTTGGTGGCGCCGCAAATTTATCGGCCTGTATGCTCCAACCCTGGAGCGCCAGCCTGACGGGACGATCCGAGGGATAGAGTGGCCGACGGTTGGCCCACGCGAATGATGCTCGCTGGGGTTTGAGAAAGAGTTATTCCTAAGCTAAACTCGGTTCCACCGCTTTAATGCCGTCTTCGCCGCGTGGTAGCCGCACATGCCATGCACCCCGCCGCCCGGCGGAGTGGACGCCGAGCAAATGTAGATGTTGCGCGCCGACGTAGCGTAATGCTTCCATGTCGGGCGAAAAAGAAACTGGCGGCTATCCATAACTCCGCCGACGATGTCGCCTCCGATGAGGTTGGCGTCCATGCTCTCGAGATCGCTGGGAGAAAAAACATGCCGTGCCAAAACGCAGTCACGAAAGCCGGGAGCGAATCGCTCGATCTGATCTTCCAGGCGGGAGAGCATGTTTATCTTCGATCCGTTCGGCACATGACAATATGCCCATGCCGTGTGTTTGCCGGCAGGAGCGCGCGAGCTGTCGAAAAGACTGGGTTGGGCGAGCAAGACGAACGGCCGATCCGAGTGTCCCCCTTTTCGCACTGTTTTCTCCGACGCAGCAATTTCTTCCAGCGTGCCCCCGAGATGGACCGTAGCTGCCCGTGAGCAATCGGAAGCTTTCCAAGGAATGGCTGCGTTGAGCGCGTAATCCACTTTGAAGGCGCCAGATCCGTACCGGAATTTTCCCAGTCGGCGCTGGTAGCTGGCAGTTAATTTCTCGCCGCCGATCTTAATGAGCTGGCACGGAGTTACATCACAAAGAAACAGATCGTAATTGGTCAGCGCCGCCAGATCCTGAACTGGCGATGAAGTTGTAACGTTGCCTTTGAGTACAGAAAGAATCGAGCAGAGTGCATTGGTGAGTGACTGCGCGCCGCCGCGAGGAATTGGCCAACCGACGGCATGAGCGGACGTAGCCAGCAAGATTGCGAAAGCTGCGCTTAATGGTTCGTCCAGGCTGAGAAAAGAATGGGCGGCCATGCCAGCGAACAACGCCCGCGTGCGCGGCCGACGAAATCGGTGGGCGACAGTTTGCGCCGACTGTAATGCGAGAGCTCCGAAGCGCGCCATCAACCAGGGATGCTTAGGCATGAAGGGAACCGGACGCAGCACTTCGGACGCAAATTCGATCCAGTGCTCGGCGAAGGGCCGCATGAGTTTGGCCCACGCTGGCCCGTCGATTCCGAGAGAACTTCGCGTGTCACCCAGATCGCGTTCGAGAACGACCGCCGTGCCATCATCGAGAGGGTGAGCCAACACGGCGGGCGAATGAATCCAGTCCAGCCCATGCTCGCTTAGAGGTAGAGAAGAGAAGAATGGCGATCCGGCGGCGAATGGGTAGACTGCCGAGCCGAAGTCATGTTGAAACCCTGGCAAAGTTAATTCCCAAGTGCGGGCAGCGCCTCCCGGCGTCGATTCAGCTTCCAGCACGTCGACGTGCAGACCAGCCTGCGCCAGAACGATAGCCGCCGCCAGTCCGTTAGGACCGGCGCCAATGACGCATGCTCTACGGCTCATTCGACGTCCTCAAAACAGTCATGCCTAAAATGTGATCCGTGTTCAATGTCGACTACATCTGTAGCATAAGTTATTGTTCACGCTCCGGGCTATTCCCTTCGTTTGCGGCCTTGGTGTTGACCACTACCGATACAGATGTTGTAATAATCGGGAAGCCATCAGCCTAAACCTTGAGCGATCTGCCCCGGCTGCGGCCATCCGTTGGCGATTCAGAAAAGTGGGCGGTTAGCTCAGTTGGTTAGAGCACCTGCCTTACAAGCAGGGGGTCGCAGGTTCGAGTCCTGCACTGCCCACCATTTAAGCTGATCCGTTGGCAACGCCCTCCGGAGTAGAATCTTCCGGATATGACATCCGGCCTGTTCGTCCGCATTTTCTCTGCTTTGTTTTTTCTACTCGTGTTCGCGAGCGTCTCCCTCGCCGCCGAAAAGCCTGCCGAAGTCAAAGGCGGTAATGGGATTGTCCTTCCCGCGCCGCCTGCGACGGAAGTGAAGCCCGTGACCGAGGATATTCACGGGACCGCGCTCACCGATCCTTATCGCTGGCTGGAAGATGGAAAGAGTCCGGAGACTCGCGCGTGGATTGGCGAGCAGATGAAATACACGGAAGAGTATCTCTCGCAGGTGAAAATACGCCCCGAGATTGTCAGTGAGCTGACCAAACTTGAACGGGTAGAAAGTTACAGCATTCCGGTTGAGCGCGGCGGAAATTATTTTTTCAAGAAGCGGCTCGCGGATGAGAACCAGGGGTCGATTTATCTGCGTCGCGGATTGCACGGCGAGGATACTCGTCTGATTGATGCGACGAAACTGAGCGCCGACCAAAATACTTCCGTACAGATCAATGACGTTTCGAAGGATGGCGCGCTGCTGGTTTACGGCACTCGTTCCGGGGGCGCCGACGAGGAGTCGGTCCACATTCTCGATGTCGATAAGAATCAAGATATGCCTGATTCGTTGCCCTCCGCTCGCTATAGCGGAATTCAACTCAGCCCCGATAAGCAGGGGCTCTATTACGCGCGCTTCGATCCGACCGGGTCTCTGGTCTTCTACCACAAGCTGGGATCGCCCGCTGCAAGCGATGAACTCATCTTCGGCAAGAATTTTGAAGGGGAAAACTTCGGTCCGATGGAACTGATTGGCGCCGAGATCACCGAGAATGAGCGCTACCTGATGATCACGGTTGCGCACGGCGTTCCGGCGAAACGTGTCGATATTTACGTGAAAGATCTGCGCATGGCAGACTCGCCCATTCGCCCGGTCATTCACGGAATCGACAACCGCTTTGAGGCGGTGAATTACGGCGACGATCTCTACGTACTTACGGATTATCAGTCGCCGAACTATCGCGTGATCAAGGTTAGGGTTGCCGATCCGCAGCCGCAGCAATGGAGCAGCATTGTGCCTGAAGGGAAAGACGTAATCTCGGGCATTTCGATTGTCGGCGGGAAACTCTTCGTTACCGGACTGCACGATGTGGTCACGGAAACGCGAATCTTCACACTCGAAGGAAAACAGACCGGGGAGATCACGTATCCGACTCTTGGCGCGGCTACAGGCCTCGAAGGGCGGATAGATTCGAACGAAGGTTTCTACAGCTTTGAGTCATTCATCATTCCGCCGACCATTTATCACTACAACGTCAAAACAGCAAAGACCGAAATCTTTGCCAAGCCGACGGTACCGTTTGCCTCCGATCAATACGAAGTGAAGCAGGTTTTCTATACGTCGAAGGATGGCACGCGGATTCCGATGTTTATTTCTTCGAAGAAAGGCGTGAAGCGCGATGGAAATGCGCCCACGCTTATGTTCGCTTACGGTGGATTCCTGGTGAACCTCGATCCGACGTGGAATCCCGAATACGCCTGGTGGATGGAGCAGGGCGGATTCTATGCGCAGCCGAACTTGCGCGGCGGCGGCGAGTATGGCGAGAAGTGGCACCAGGCGGGAATGTTCGAACATAAGCAGAACGTCTTCGACGATTTTTTCGCAGCAGGACAATATCTCATCGACGAAAAATATACTTCAACGCCGCGGCTGGCGATTCGCGGGCGTTCGAATGGCGGGTTATTGATGGGTGTGGCCATGACGCAGCATTCGGAGATGTTCGGCGCAATCTGGTGCGGTTATCCGCTGCTCGACATGATCCGTTTTCAGAATTTTCTGGTAGGGAAGTGGTGGACGGCCGAATACGGATCATCCGATAATGCCGAGCAGCTTCCTTATCTTCTCAAATATTCTCCTTATCACAATGTAAAGCCGGGAACGAAGTTTCCCGCGATCATGTTCAACACCGGAGATAGCGATACACGGGTCGATCCTCTACATGCACGCAAGATGACTGCATTGGTGCAAGCTGACAACGCCAGCGACCGGCCGATTCTCTTGCACTACCAGACTGTCAGCGGACATAGTTCCGGCGTTTCCATTACGCAGGCCATCAACGATACCGCCGATGAGTTGTCGTTCTTATGGAATGAAGTGAGCGGGAAATAAGATATCTACGCGTACTTCAGCCATTTGATGATTTCCGGCAGCGTGGGCCGTTTGCCGTACATCAGGATGCCGATGCGGTAGATGCGCGCGCACAGAATCAGAAGCGCCGCAATCGTAGCAACCAGCAGGAACAGAGAAAGAGCGATCTGCCAAACCGGTGGAGGCTGAACCGCGATCCGCAGATACATCAGCACAGGTGAAAAGAACGGAACCATCGAAGTCCACACCGCAACTTGAGAATCTGGCGCGCGCATCACCGGACCCATCATAAACACTGAAATGATGAGAGGAAGGATGATGATGAACTGGAGCTGCTGACCTTCCTGCTCGCTGGTAATCACTGCGCCGATCGCCGCATAAACAGTGCTGAAAAGCAAATATCCCAAGACAAAAAACAAGGCAAAAGCCGCTAGGGTGAGAGGTGGAATCCGAATTTCTCCCACGCTTGCGCTCGCTGCCAGGGCAGGAAATGCGTAAACGGCGGCCATCACAATCCAAATGCCAATCTGCGTTAGACCGACCGCGCCCACACCAATTAGCTTCCCAGCCATGAGTTCGGTCGAAGTAGCGGAGGAGAGCATGACTTCCATGACGCGCGAGTTTTTTTCTTCCAGCACGGCGCGCATGACGGAAACGCCGTAGAAAATAACCGCCGTATATAACAGCATGACCATGGCGAAAATCGCGTAGAACATTCCCTTGTCGTCGGATTTGGTTTCACGGCCGGCCTCGAGGCGCACCGTCTCTAGCTTTACAGGCTTGAGCAGAGCCTCGGCTTGCGCGCCTGCAACGCCTCGCTGCGAAAGTTCCTGCAACAGGATGGCGTGGTCCAATTGGTCGCTGAGCCATGACTTTTCCATGAACCCGCTGGATTCCCGGCCGTAGTAATTAACTTTGCGCGCCGCGACCGCATCATCGCTCAGCCACAGGTAGCCGTCGATGTCTCCGGCATTCACACGGTTTCGCAGAGCTGTCCGTTCCGCTTCGGTGGCATTCGCGTCCAATTCAATGGCATAGTTGCGGTTGGACTTGTCGTCGCTGTCGGCATCTTTGTCTCTATCTTTATTGTTGCCAGTGGTAGCGTTGTCCTCATTGCCTTTCGTGCCAGTCATGAGTTGCTGGCGGACGATCTCGCCGAACTGCGGCGTTGAAGTGACGACCACCAGCCTTCGCGTTTTGTCGCTCTTCATGCTGGAAAGCTTTGCCGGGATGAGGAAGGCTCCGACCATGATCGCGGGCAGAAGCAAAGTGAGAACGATGAAGGAGCGCTGGCGAACGCGTTCGAGATACTCGCGTTTGATGATGATCCAGGTATTCACGAGCGAGGTGTTACGCATTGGCCTTCCCCACTGCTTCGAGGAATATTTCTTCCAGCGAAGGCTCCATCAACTCGAACCGGGTAAGGCGGGCGCACGCGGTCGCCGCCCGCAGCAATTCCTGAGGATCGGCTTGTGGCGCGAGCCGCACCTCCACGTAGTTTCCATAATCGTTAAACGACTGCACCAGCTTCGCATCCTGCAGAAACTGCGAGCCGCCTTCATATTTGATCTGAACGTTTCGCTTGCCATATCCCGCCCGAACCTTGCCCAGGTCGCCTTCCAGGATTGCCCGGCCGTGATTGATCAGGCAGATGGAATCGCACAGGCGCTCCGCCGTATTCATTTGATGAGTGGAAAACAAAAGCGTCTTTCCTGCCTTCTTTAGATCGAGAAATGCGTCTTTGAGAACCACTGCGCTTGAGGGGTCAAGAGCGGAAAAGGGTTCGTCCATGACCACGAACTGAGGATCGTGAATGACGGCACCGACAAACTGCGCCTTCTGCTGCATCCCTTTGGAAAGCTCTTCCACCTTCTTGCCCGTCCATTCCTTCAGGCCGAGCCGCTCACACCATTGCATGGATCGCTGCTGGGCATCATGGCTGGACAAGCCTTTGAGTTGCCCGAGGAATACAAGCTGATCTAAAAGCTTCATCTTCTTATATAGGCCGCGTTCCTCGGGCAAATAACCAAGCCGCTGCATGTGCGACCGGCGCAGAGGTTCTCCGAACATTGAAACCACGCCGGAGTCGGGAATGGTAATGCCGATCATCATGCGCAGCGTGCTGGTTTTGCCGGCACCGTTGGGACCAAGGAGGCCAAAGACCTCGCCCGGGCGGATGACCAGCGACAAGTCATTTACTGCCACGAATTCGTCGTAGCTCTTGCGAATTTTATTCAGTTCTACGGTGTTCACCGGCGTGTCCTGGTTGCGATGAGGATTGTATCGCAATCATAGAAGATACTTATGTCCGCGAAGCTTTGCGCGTGAACGTTTTTAAAACAAGTGCAAAAAAGATTGAAGGATCCGCATTTCGTAATGTCTGCGAGCACTCCGTACGGCACTGAGATTGCAATTGTCCTATAGGCTGGATCGCAACTATTCGAAACTTGTCTCGTAAACAAGGCATGTCCCCATCGATCTTCATCGCAACTCCGTGCTTCGGCGGAATGGTTTCGCAGAATTACATGTTGTCGGTGATTCGACTGATGAGTTATGCGAAATCGGCTGACTTTGGAGTGACGCTGTCGATAGCGGGCTACGATGCCCTGATCTCGCGGGCGCGCAGCACGCTGGTTGCCGCATTTTTAGACGCCCCTGAAGCCACGCACCTGCTGTTCGTCGATGCCGATATCAGCTTTGAGCCGCAACAAGTCGAGCGGCTGCTGCGGTTTGACAAAGAATTTACCGGGGCGCTGTACCCGCTCAAGTCAATGGACTGGGATCTCGTTCCGCAACGCTGCGTACAGGGTGGCGAAAGTGTGGGGCAAGCTGCCTTGTCTTATGTGGGAGCGTTCTGTCCTGAGCCGGAGCGCAGACAGGAAGGAAATTTTGTCACGGGAACTTATGCCGGAGGTGGGTTTCAGCTGATCCGCCGCAATGCTCTGGAGCGAATGATTGCGGCTTATCCCGAAACTCATTTCAGGCGCGTGCACAGCCTGCCGATGTCCGGCTCCCGGCGGGATGCGGTGCAGAGTTCCAACCTCTTTGCCCTGTTTGATTGCATGATCGACCTGGAGACCGGAGCCTATCTGAGTGAGGATTATTCTTTTTGCCGGCGCTGGCGGCAAATTGGCGGCGAGATCTGGCTCGACGTCACGAGCAAGCTCAATCACTGCGGCCCCTACGAATTCGTTGGAGATCATAGCTCTCGCTGCTGTGCATCGACGAGTCCTTGATGATCTCCCAATCCTTCGAGAAGGCGAGGGTAACCGGGACCGGACAAGAACTTCGGTTATCTTTTCATGGCACTTCCGGTATCACACAATCGTAATGACCTATGAATGCTCCTCCCCCACTTCTCGCAAGACAGCGTGCGCCGCGCGCGCATCTGGAAGAAATCATTCCTGCCGTGCTGCGCTTCCAGGATGGCCGCCGCGTCCCCAGCCAACTGCAAGTTGTTTCGTCCACCGGTGGGCTGCTTTCTCTCTCTCACCCGGTTGCTCAAGGGTCCCAGGTCAAGTTGATGTTCCTGACCGGCAGCGGATCGGTGTTGGGTGGGGCGGAGCTGCTGAACCCTGTTAGCAGCACACTACAGCCGTTTCGTTTCGTTTCACTCGCAAGCGACGATCAGCGCCGACTGGGAGAAATCATTCAGTCGTCGCGCTCAGAGAACGATTCGGAACAGGTCTGGATCGAAAAGTTCAGAGCCGCTTTACCCCTCCAGCCGGAGCCGCAGCGAGGACGCTTTCTCAAGCGAGCCATGGGAGCTGCCGGTTTTATCACACTCGGTCTAGCCGGTGCGCTGTATTTGTTTCACGTCCCGTGGCCTTGGTAGCTGAAGACGGAGTCTGTCCCATCCGAATTCTATCCTTTAGAAATATTTAGATAGTCGTTCACGGTTTCGACCGGCAGGCTCAGGCTGGAAGCGATCTGCGCAACCGATAGGCCCTGGCTGTAGAGCTGATAGACCTGTTGCGACTCCGACAGGGTGACCGTATCCCGTAAATTGTTGACGGGCTGCTGGACATTCGGCGCGGACGCCGTATTCGAGGAAGAGCTTGCAGCAGCGACAGGCGCGGTCGGCAACGAGCTGGATATGGAAATACTCATAAAAAGCTCCTTTCCTTTTACCTATGGAAGATCGGCACAAAGTGGCCGTTGCTTGAGCCGCCCACGCCAATATTTCGCGAATCCACCCGTCCGGCACATTCGTGGTGGGGGGATGGCACGTCAGTGCCATTTACCGGACTGAGGCCTTGGCTTAGTCTCCTAGTTGAGCAGCACTTGGGGGAGGGCTGATCAACTAACGTCCCGTGACTCAAATGAGTCTGGGGCGTTTTGTTTTGCGCGCTGTTTTCTGGAATTTCGTGTGTTGCCTGTTCGCGGCCGTCGGGCGAGGGCCTGCAGGCCGGGATGAGGGACATTCTCCCCAAGGCTGTGCGGCGCCAGGGTGGTTGTTCTTACGCCAGTTCCAGGTCGATTTTCCTGGTTGAGGGATCCAGCCTGACGATTTTGAAGCTGCGAATCTGGCCGGCGTTGACCGGTTCTGGCTTAGATTTCTCGGAGCGTCCGGTTCCTTTCCACTTTGCGTTCAGCATCGAACTCAGCGAAGCCAGATCGCCGATGCCGGCAGTCTGTTTCTTTTCTTGCTCCGTGTTTGCGGAGGGAATGCGGCACGTGCCGTGGATGCCTTCGCCAAGTTCCACGCGCGCCCGCTCGCCCGCAACTTCCATGACACGGCCGGAGACCACGTTGCCTTCGCGCCGCTCGGCCAGATATTCGTCAATGCTGGTGGGAACGAGCTGTTTGATCCCCAGCTTCAGGCGTCGCTTTTCTATGTCGACTTCGAGAACCTGAGCTTTCACAGTCTGTCCAACTTTAAGCACGTCGCTCGGATGATTAATGCGCTTCTCGGCGCTGAGATCACTGACATGAATCATGCCTTCAATGCCTTCGGCGACCGCGACGAAAGCGCCGAACTTGGTGATGCTGGTGACCGGACCTTCGACCACCGAGCCTACCGCGAATTTCTGCGGCGCATCGGCCCAGGGGTTGCCGAGAGCCTGCTTCAGTCCCAATGAAATACGGCGTTCGCCGACGCTTACACCCAGAATGACGGCCTCCACGGTCTCGCCCTGCTTTACGACGTCGCCGGGAGTCCTTACCTTCTTTCCCCAGGACATTTCCGAAATGTGGATCAAGCCTTCGATTCCGGGCTCGAGTTCTACAAATGCTCCGAAATCCATGAGGCGCGTTACCGTGCCGCGGGCACGATCACCCGGGGTGTATTTTGCTGCCGCCGAATCCCATGGATCGGGCTCAAGCTGCTTCAGGCCGACAGAAATGCGCCGCTTCTCGGGATCGATCTTGAGAACTTTGACTTCGATTTCCTGTCCCACCGAAAGCACGTCAGCCGCTTTGCCGATTCGCGCCCGGGAAATGTCGCTGACATGCAGCAGTGCGTCTACATCGCCTATGTCGACAAATGCGCCGAAGTCGGTGAGACTGCGAACTGTCCCGTGTACGACTGCGCCCTCCTGAATCTGGGAGTAGCGGCGGTCTTTCGCGTCGCGTTCTTCTTCTTCGAGGACAATGCGGCGATCCACCACCAGGTCTTCTTCCGCCTCGTCGATCTTAGTGATGCGGCAGCGGATTTCCTGCTCGACGAGTTTTTCCATTTCGGCTGCGTCACGCACTCCGCTGCGCGAAGCGGGCATGAAGGCGCGCACGCCCACGTCTACGCTCAAGCCGCCTTTGACCACGCCGGTTACAGTGCCGACGATGGTGGTTTTCTCCGCGAACGCCTTTTGCAGCGACGCCCAATCGGTCGGACGCTCGATTTTTCCCAAGCTGAGGTCGTAGTAGCCTTCCGGATCGCGGCCCTTGATCGAAACCAAAAGCTTGTCGCCAACTTTCACCGCTTTGCCGGCGCTTTGAAACGCTGTGAGCGGAAGAATTCCTTCGGTCTTAAAACCGATGTCTACGAGAACGGAATCGACGGTTAGTGCGACGACAGTCCCTTCACGGCCTTTGCCGGGTTCGTGAGGCTTTCGCGATTTGTTCTTTTCGAACTGGCAAAGAAGATCTTGAAAGGATTCGTCCGGTCCGGTGATCGATTGCGTTTCAGGACTGGCTGGGCCGGATGCCGGTGTGTTGGGGCTGAACGTGTCTGGATTGGACATGAAGGATTACTGCCTCTCGCTGGGCGTCGTTCCGACTAGGATAACACCGCATGTAGTGAGGCTCGAGTGAGAGGTTCAGGGAGGTGGCAGCGATCACCAGCACTCGGTCAGCCACTTCGAGCCGCCGGTGATGTGCTCTGCGGAGGCTACAGCAGGGGTGACATAAGGCAGAAGGGGAATTTTTATAAATCTAGCGGCGACCCAGTCCAGCCCGCTGATCGCACCGAAAGCGAGCATGTTTTGCCCGTAAATTGTGCCGCGTCCGGGATGCGGGCCGAGTTCCGTGTTCGATTCGACGCATTTGTGATAGGCAAGCCCCTGATGAGTGAGTTCGGCATCATACACAATCGAAGCCAGGAAGGCCGTGTGAACGGCAACGAATTTCTTGTTGAAGACAGGTTCAGTTTTGATCGCCGCGACCGGCTGTTTTGATCCCGAGGAAACGTATGCTGCTGGTGCAAACTCCTCGCCGTTGCGTGGTTCGGGGGCGTCAGGCAGAATGTGCGTTGCCGAAACATTCATTGGAGTCGAGACTGGCGCCGGGCCGGTATCGTATCGAGAACTATCCTCCGGCAGAAGGAGTGGAAGGGGCGCGCTGAAGACGAATGCGGTGCGATTTTGCTGCGCCGATAAAGCGAGTGAAAATAAGAACAGGAGAAAAATCTGCTTGCTCATGCGAAGCTCCCGGGCGGTGCTCAGTTCCACTTGCCGGCTTGCAATCGCTTATCCGTAAACATCTACACGTGCCATTAGTGCCCGCTAAGGATTGCCGGGCTGATGGTTCTTCAGGGCAAGGTGAGGGAAGGGAAGACAGACTCCGTAGCGGTCCGGATCTCACGAAGTGAGCGGAGAGTCGGGGAACAACAGTAACGGTTGATTTACTTTCCTGACGCGTAGCCGCTGGCGGCCGCTTCACCGAGGCTGAAGTAAAACGTCGCTCCCTTGTTGGTTTCGGCCTCAGCCCAAATGCGTCCGCCGTGCTTGCGGACGATACGCTGCACCGTGGCAAGGCCGACTCCCGTGCCTTCAAAGTCTTGCTCGGAGTGAAGCCGTTGGAATGGCGCAAAGAGCTTGTCGCAATATTTCTGGTCGAATCCTGCGCCGTTGTCGCGAACAAAAAAAACAAGTTCGTTGGCGACAGTTTTGCTGCCAATCTCGATGCAGGCTTGCTCGCGGCGGCGGGTGTACTTGACGGCATTGGAAACAAGGTTTGCAAACACCTGCTGGATCAGTCCGGGGTCGCAATTGACGGAGGCCAGCGAACCGATATGCCAATCGATCTGGCGGCTGGCAGTTTCCGTTTCGAGATCGTGGAGAACGTTGTGGAGCAGTTCGCTCAACGGAGTTATCTGCAAGGCCATCTTCCGGCGATCGAGGCGGGCGAGATTAAGAAGGTCATCGATCATCCGGCTCATCTTCTCAGTCCCTTCCCGGACTCGGTTCAACTGTTCGCGTCCTTCGGGTGGCAATAGGGCGCCATGTTCCTCAATCAGAATGTGGGTAAATCCATTGATGTGGCGCACAGGGGCCCGGAGATCGTGCGAAACGGAATAGGAAAAAGCCTCCAATTCATCGTTAGCGGAGACCAGTTGCGCAGTACGCTCGGCCACGCGATGCTCCAGGCTTTCGTTCAGTTTCTTGACCTCCGCTTCGGCCCGTTTGCGCTCGGCCAATTCGATCTGTAGTTGTCGATTGATTCGCGCGAGTTCTTCGGTTCGTTCCGCGACTCTAACCTCCAGCACGTCTTTGGCTTGCTGCAGTTCGTGCCGCTTAGTCTCGAGCTCGTCATTGATCTGCACAGCGCCTTCATAAGTTGAGATCAGCAAGTCCAGGATTTGCTGTCTCTCCGCGGTGATGAAGTGCGACTGGCCGGCAAAATGGAGCTGCACGCCCACCTGCAAACGTTCGGTTTTTCTGAGTTCTACGTTGGTCAGGATGTACTCGACGCGCGAGAGCAGGTATTTGTCGTCATACGGTTTGCGGATGAAGCTGTCCGCACTGCACTCCAGGCCCTTGACGATATCCTGTGACCGGGAAAGCGATGTCAGCAGAACGACCGGCACGTCGTGCAGAGACGGCAAAGACTTGATTTCCCGGCAGAGAGTGTAACCGTCCATCTCGGGCATCACGACATCGGTGATGACCATGGCAGGTTTATTTCGCAGCGCGGCGGCCAGTGCCTGTTTGCCGTCCCTTGCCAGGGTTACGACGTAGCCCCGGGCAGCCAGGTAATGACTCAACTGTTCAGCTTGCGTGTAGCTATCCTCCGCAATAAGGATTTCCGTTCCCTTGAAACCATCTTCCCTGGTCCGGCCCATAAGTCTCCTATGCGGTTACTAATCCCCTGAAGGATCCTGCCAAAGAGCGTACTCGCCGGTCTCCCATGCATTCCGCGGTTTTTTGGACGATGCTCTCTTGTTGTCTGCCACAGCCTGAGTTGCCAGACTGGTGAGGGCCAGGCTGATCTTTTCGGAAGGGAGAATGTAGGTCGCTCCTCCCATTTTTATCGCTTCTCCTGGCATGCCATGGACTACGGATGTTTCCTGGTCCTGGGCAATGGTGATTGCGCCGTGGTCCTTCATGAGCCTGAGTTCGGCAGCGCCATCTCTTCCCATCCCTGTCAGCAACACTCCCACCGCGCTTGGGCCATAGGCTTTTGCGACGGAACGAAAAAGATAAGAGACAGATGGGCGCAAGCCGTTCTCGAGTTCATCCGAGTGAAGTTGTAACCGGCCATCCGCCCCCACCGCCAGATGCACTCCGTCCGGAGCGACGTAAACGTGTCCGGGAACAGCCAACTGTCCACTGGATGCGAGCTGCACGGTCAGGCTTGACGAGTTCGCCAGCCAATCCACGAAACCGCGGGTGAACCCTGCGGCAATGTGCTGCACGATCAGGATAGGAACAGGGAAGTCGGTGGGCAGTTCCGACAGAATCGTCTGCAGCACTGGAGGCCCGCCAGTGGAGGCTCCCATAGCCACAATCCGGACCTGCGCGTGAACGGATTGCAGGTGGAATTGGGCAGCAGGAGTGAAGACAGGTAAGAGCTCCGATGGCCGGTATCGCGGCCACCTTCTTACCACTTTCACTTCCGACATGAGCTTTACTGTGCGCACTAACTCCGCAGTACTTTGCTCGTGCGTGGGATCGCCAATTCCTGTGGGTTTGGCGAGCACGGCGAGCGCCCCGCATTCGATTGCATGGAAGGCCTTGGCCGTGTCCGTGGCATCGGCCGCGCCGCTCACCATAACGATTGGAGTAGGACGGGTTTCCATGATCCGCCGGGTTGCGTCGAAGCCGTTCATCCTTGGCATGTGAACATCCATGGTGATGATGTCGGGCCGGATTCGTTCCACGGCGGCGACGGCTTCTTCTCCCGTTGCCGCAGTTCCGACGACTTCAATCGCCGGATCGGATTCCAGAATCTGGAGCAGAAACTCCCGCACGGTAGCTGAATCCTCGACGACCAGAACTCGAATCATCCTTCGCTCCCGACCGTCGCCTAGATCAACCTGCGGACAACTTCCAGCAGGTTGCCTTGATCAAAACTGCCTTTCACGATGTATGCATTGGCCCCTACGTCTACGCCCCGTTCCCGGTCCGCCCGCGAATCGAGTGCCGTGACGAGCACGACCGGCAACTGTGCGTGGCGTTTATCGGCCCTGATTCTGGCGGTAAGATCAAAACCGCCCATTCGAGGCATTTCAACATCCGATACGACCAGGTTAAAATCCTGGACCGCCAGAGCCTGCAACGCGTCGGCGCCATCCACGGCTGTCTTAACCTTGTATCCCGCGAACTCCAATATGTTCTTCAAAAGGGTTCGCGCGGTAATGGAGTCTTCAGCCACCAGGATCGACTTAGACGTATTTTCCCGCGGGCGCCGCGGCGCCGTGGACGGGGCAATGCGAACGGCAGACAGCATCAGGTCGGCGATGTTGAGCACGGGCAGGATTTTTCCGGTTCCGAGAACGGTGGCGCCCGCAATATTGCGCACCCGTGGAAGTTGTTTCCCCATGCTCTTCACCAGAACCTCTTGCTCGTCGAGAATTTCGTCCACGACGAATCCAATTTGTTCGCCAGCCCAGGCAAGTACTAACACCGGCACTTTACGTTTAGGGTCTGGGTCGAGGTTGACTCGGGGCATTTCGAGCACATCAGTCAAGCGCACAGCGGAAGCGGCGCGGCCGTCGATCTGAATGGTTTCGCGATTCTGCGCGCTCTTGATTTCGCCGGGGCTCACCCGGAGAACTTTTTTCACGTGGCGAGTCGGAAGCACAAACAGACCGGCGCCGGCGCGAACTACGATGCCGCGAAAGCGGGCAAGAGTAAGCGGCAGGATCATGCGGAAGGTGGTTCCGGTTCCGGGTTGTGTCTCCAGGGAAACCGTGCCGCCGATGTTCTCCACTTTTTCACGGACAATGGCCAGCCCCAGACCGCGGCCTGAAATTTCGGTGATCATCGGATTCGTGGACAGGCCGGACTTGAAAATGAGTTCCGCCGCATCCTTTGCCCCCAGCTTCCCGGCTTCTTCAGAAGAGATCAGCCCCAGCTTCACGGATGCCGTTCGGACTTTTTGGAGGTCAATTCCGTTGCCGTCGTCGGAAATAACGATCTCAACTTTATCTGCGCTTTTCGGTGAGACGGCTATGCGAATGATGGCGCGCGGGGATTTCCCTGCTTCTTCGCGACGTTTCGGCGTTTCGATGCCATGATCGACGCAGTTTCGCACCAGGTGGATCAGCGGGTCTTTCATTTCCTCCAGGATCCGGCGGTCGGTTTCGATTTCTCCCCCGGCAATGCTCAGGTCGACGTCCTTGCCGCAGTCACGGCTTAAATCGCGCACCAGTTTGGGGAAAAATTCGAGCAAGGCGGAAAACGGCAGCATCGATACCTGCGTTATCTCTTCCACCAGATCGTCCACTCTGCGCTGGAGAACCCGGCGGTCATATTCCAGATGCTTGGTCAGCGTTGCCAGCCTTTGCTTAACCGAACCCAGGGTGCTCTGATTCCGGTCAAGGCAAGCTGTAATCTTGCCGATACCGGACCGGGCGACGGCCTGTCCGTTTGACGATTGGCCGGCTTGGACAGACTGATAGTCTCCGGCGGGAAACACGGGCAAGAGGTTCATCTGAGAGCGCATCTTTCTCCACTCTGTTTCCCATGAAGTCAAAGTCAGGTGGGTTTCGCGCAGTTCAGTAATCCGTTGTGCCATAGTGGCCCGGACCGGGATCAGTTCTTCGGCTTGGCGAAGGAGCGCGTCGAGTTTGGACGCCGGCACTCTCATGGTTTCGGACAATCGCTGCTTCTGGCGCCCCGGATGTTCCGACTTGGACATGTTGACGGGAGGCGAAATTGTTGACGGGCGCGAATCGGCACTATCAACCGACAGCCCAGCGAGCGTATGCGGCGCGAGCGCGGGATTAGGGAGACTTGAAATGTCCGGCAGCGAAAGCGGACTCGATTCGCCTGACCGCACGCCCGCATCAGAAGAAAGCAGCGCGGTCAGCGCGTCCATCAACTGGTGAAAGCGATCGAGAAGTTCTGCTGAAG
The DNA here is from genome assembly GCA_049584475.1 of Candidatus Sulfotelmatobacter sp. Classification (GTDB taxonomy): domain Bacteria; phylum Acidobacteriota; class Terriglobia; order Terriglobales; family Acidobacteriaceae; genus Sulfotelmatobacter. The sequence goes on from JBAUXX010000008.1 coordinate 36,714, forward strand.
GATTTATTTCGCGGGCTTTTAACCTGGCAAAAAGACTTTCCAGCGCCTGGCATGCGGTTTCGACTTTCACCAGATTGACGGCTCGTGCGGCGCCTTTCAGGCTATGCGCTTCGCGAAAGATACTTTCAATGATTTGCTCTTGTTCCTCGGGCGAGGACGCTTTCTCCAGTTCGATCAAGCCCGAAGAAATAGCTTGAACGTGCTCCTCCGCCTCGACACGAAAGGTCGCAAGGAGCTTTTGCAGAAGATCTTCGTCCTTATTCTTAGGTCCCATGTCTTGTTTAGGAGGCGCGAGCCGCCATGCTCCGCTCTTTGACCTTGTACATGGCCATCAGCGCTGTGAGCTTTCGTCCCAATTCCCCGATATTCTTGGCAGCCGCCTCAGTTTGTTTTGTGCTGGCCACATTTTGCGTGCTGGCCATCTTGATGTTCTCCATCGCCTGCGCCACCTGGTCCATGCCCGCCATCTGCTGCTGGCTGGAAGCGGCAATCTGGCTGGCGGCCTGGGCCGCCTCCGCGATGCTCTCGCCCAGTTTCTGCACCGATTCTCCCGCCTGAACCGACTGTTTTACTCCGCCCTCCACCGCTTTACTGCCTTGCTCGGTCGCCATAACCGCGGCGTTCGTGGCTTTCTGAATATCGTTGAGAATGCTGCGCACTTGCACCGTGGCCTGCTTGGATTGTTCGGCAAGATTTCTCACTTCCTGCGCCACGACGGCAAACCCTTTGCCCTGCTCGCCGGCCTTCGCCGCTTCGATGGAGGCATTCACCGCCAGCAGGTTCGACTGTTCCGCCAGATCGTTAACGGTCAGCATGATTTCGCCAATGGTCTGGCCTTGCTCGCTTAACCGGACGATGCTTTCGGCGATCGATTCCATCTGCTCGCGGATTTGCTTCATCGCTTCAACCGAGTCCGCCACCGATTTTTTCCCGCTCTCGGAAACCTGCGTTACGCGCTGGGCGCTCTCCGAGACAAATTTCGCTTTCTGTGAAGCCAGTTGTGCGGTTTGCTTCACTTCTTCGACGGTCGCCGTTGTTTCTGCGACCGCGGTTGCGGTTTCAGTTGCGGCGGAGGCCACCTGCGTGGTGGTAGCGACAATCTGCTGGGCGGAAGAAGACAGAATGCCGATCGACTCCTGCACCTCTCCCGTAATGCGCCGCAACTTTTCCACCATGACGGCAAAGGCCTTTCCCACGACGTCACGATCCGATTTGGGCTTGACCTCAATCGTGAGGTCGCCTTCGGAGATTTGTTCGGCCATACGCGCCATTTGCCCGAGCGAACTTGTCATCTCCATGAAGGTTGCCGCCAATATCCCGACCTCATCATGGCGGCCGTTGGAGACCAGGCTGACGGACAAGTCTCCGGATGCGATCTTCTGCGCCGCCGCCGAAACTTCACCGAGCGGTACGGCAATATTTCGTGTGAGGAACACGCCGGCCAGGCCGAGCAGAACAAACGCGGCCAGACTGCCTAGAATAATTGTCATTTCAGTGCGGTGCGCCCGGACCTTTTCTTCAGCCGAACGAGTGGCCAGCAATCCGATTTCTTCCTGCTGCATCTCTCCGATTGTCTGCCGGATGGAGTCCATTGCATTTTTGCCTTTATCGGTAAGGACCTCCTGCGCCGCCGCTGAAAATCCTTTTGTTCTGCGCAGTTCGATGGTGGCTTGCAGCTCGGCAAACTTGATGTTCGCTTGAGCCCCGATCGCCGCCAGCCGCTCCTGCTGGCGAGGATTGTCGATCGTTAGTTCACGCAGGTTCTTCAGTTTCAGGTCGACAATTTCTCGCGCGCCACGGTATGGCGCCAGGTAGCGATCTTCGCCCGTGATGACGTAACCGCGCTGGCCCGTTTCCGCATCCTTCATGCCTGAAGACAATTCGTCGAGCTCCTTGAGCGTTTCATTTGTGTGCCGGACCCACTCGGCCGAATCGATGAGCTTGATTGTGCTGTCGTAGGAAACAGCCCCGACCATGGTCAAGGCAATCAACGCCAGCCCGAAACCGCTGCCAATCTTTGTCCCAATCGACCACTTCATCGCCGTTCTCCCTTGGGTGACCGCAACGCTCAACCTGCGGTGTCCATCGTTTCATCCACTAAAATTTTCTTATCGGATAGAATCTTTCCCACGTCCAGCACCACCAATGAATCTTTCGTAATACCTCGCAAATATTCCTCGCGTATCCCGGTCAGAGTGGGGAGAGCGGGGTACAAAGCACTGGCAGCAATGGAACACACACCTAGAATGGCATCGGCAAGAATCCCGATCTCCATGTGGTTCGCGTGAACAATAATTACTCGATTCAGGTTAGTCAGCCCCTTTTCCGGAAGGTCGAACAGCTTCTTGATGTCGACGAGAGAAAGAATCTGACCGCGCACGTTGATCAGCCCGAGAACAAAAGACGGTGTGCAGGGCAAAGGCGTGAACTCGTTGAGCGGATAGATTTCGCGAATACAACTCGACTCGATCCCGTAGTGTTCCGGGCCCACGACGAATTCGACAACCTCCAGCGCGAGCGCCTGGGACGCCGCGTCTTTCTTGTTACCTGCCTTGTTACCCGCGGCCAAAGCGCGGGCGCGTGCGCGCAGAATTTTCCGCTTCTCTTCGGCGCCGGGGCGGAGCCTGCGCTCCAGCGCCGCATCTGCGGCATCCAGGCGGCGATGAAGTTCGGCCCAGTCAAGGGTGGCGCAATCAGTCTGGCGGCGATCCATTCCACGTCTGGGTTCGGCGCCCGAAGCAACTTTGGTGAGCGATGTTGGCATTGTGTTCTCTAAATGCATAGGCCCACCGTTGGCTCATTTCCCGGACGAATGATCATTTCTCGTAACCGGGCCGCCGACATTCCCTCCGATTCCGGCACTATGTCGTCGGGTTTGTAGTGTGCCAGCAGCAGCAGAACATTTTCGAAATGCTTCTCCGAGTCTTCCAGCCGTCCCTGCTTCAGTGCCAGATTCCCCAGGGAGAAATGACCAAGCACAAATTGCGGCTCCGCATACACGGTCTGGGTGAGGGCGAACAGAACCTCGGGGATAGAACCTTGCTCCTCGAGAATTGTGGCTCGCAGGTAATGGGCGCGAGCCTCCATCTTGTCGGCCGCAATCGCCTTGTCGCACCATGCCAACGCCTCGGCGAGTTTCCGCTGGTTCGCATAAGACCGGGCCAACAGAAGCATGGCCGGCGCGTGATTGCCGTCGTGGGATAGAAGCGTGACGAGCGCCCGCTGCGCGTCCTCATAGCGCCCCTGTTCGTACAGCGTCAAAGCCTCTCGATAGCCGGTGATCGGCGGCAGCGTTTTCAGCGACGGCGTACTCTGCGTGTCTTTGCGGATCAGTTCGCATATTGCAAAAGGCGCAGAATGAGGCGCTCCGGGCGCGGATTCGGCGGACTCCTGGGTGGGCCCCAGATCGATGGGAGCAGGAAAAACAAATGCTGACGCGACGCGATGCGCCGACTTCTGGTAGAAGGTCACGTCGCCAAAACTGACCGCCGAGAACTCGGAGAACATCTCCTGAGAAGTTTCCGTAGGGCTCACGATCAGCCATCCGCCCGGCTCCAGCGAGCGGTGAATCTGCGCGATTACTTTCCTCATTGCATCTGGATTGAAGTACATCAGCACGTTGCGGCAGAAAATCACATCGAAGCCACTGCTTCCGTGTGGAAGCGCGCGATAGACGTCGTCGATCAAATTGAGATGGGAGAGGCTTACCATCTTCCGGATGGCGGGAGCGATCATGCTGCGGCCGTCTTTGCGTGTCTCGAAGTATGTGCGCCGAACCCAAGGCGGCGTCCCGCGAAAGGACCAATCACTATAGATTCCCGCAGAAGCTTTGCGGAGAGACTTAGTATTTACATCGGTCGCCAGAATTTCGAGATTCCAGTCTTTCAATCCCGCCATCAACCGGTTGAGCAGGATCGCAAGCGAGTAAGGCTCCTCGCCAGTAGCGCAACCCGCGCTCCAGATTCTGATGTGCCTGCCTCGATTCTCTCTCGCGCGAATCAGTTCCGGCATCAGGCGCCCCTCGAAGACTTCCAGGCTGCGCTGCTCCCGAAAAAAATAAGTCTCGCCAATGGTCAGATGGCTGGCCAACACCTCTGTTTGCTCTGACGTCCGCATCGGCGAAAACAGCGCTTGCAGGTAATCGTCCAACTTTGTCGAGTCACCGCACTCCTCAGCCGCGGCGCACACTTCGCGCTCCAAGTCGTGCCAGCGTTCCCGAGGAAAGTGCAGACCGAAATGGAGGGCAACGAACTCGGAGAGTTGAGCGAGCACTGGCTGTGAAATCTTCGTAGTCATTCTCCTGCCGCGCTTCCTCTTCCCACACCCTCTGTTGAAACACTTCCTCTTGTCGCGCTCTCTGTTGTCGCACCGCAGGCCAAAAGTCCATCCAGTTGCTGCTCTTCTTTCTGGGAGAGGAAGAGATCGAGATCATGGATGAACAAAAGGCCATCTTCCAGCCGGCTGATGCCGTCTACACATTGCAATCCCGGAACAATTTGCGCCGCCGTGATAATGTCTTCTTCCCTTCGTTCCACGACTCCGGTAACCGAGGTCACGACCAGGGCGACTCTCCGGGTAGTTGTATCCGCCACAATGAGCTGATCGCGCAGACTGATTTCCGGTTCAGCCAGACCAAATCGCTTTCGCATACTCATGACTGGGACAATTTCCTCCTGTACGTCGATCACGCCCAAAACGATTTCCGGCGCCCTGGGCAAAGGCGTGAGTTCCACCATGCGCACGACGCGTAGAACAGCCCGCAGGGAAAGGGCATAGCTCTGCTCACCGAGGCTGAAAACTACGAGTCGATTCAACATGGTCGTTACAACCGGACGATCGCAGGCGGTTTTGCGCTCGCCAGAACAGGTTGCCCAATGTCCGCCGCTAATCAGGATTTGACTCGCAAATTGCTCTGGATTCCAACCACAAACGCTTGAGACACGTCGCTGGTGCGAGAGCTGAGTCCAAGACGGAAGAATTCCCAAGACGGGAAGCTTATTTCGAGAAATGGTTCCGTAGATGGATGGTGAACGTGTCGTTTTTTAGGCGGGAATGTTGCAAATCCTTAACTTTTTCCCACGCCCTAAAGTGACGAAAAGTTGGCGAAGCGATTGCTTCTCTTGAATCCGTCTGTCAGATGTCAGACGCTGCCTTTTTATTTCTGGCTTGGGTATCGGCAAGAGACCTCTGACATCCGGTGGAATGAAACGTTCCCAAGCGAGGATTCCAAGATGAGTGAGTTACACGCGGCTGTGGTTCGGTTCCTTCACTTTGCCCGACGCAAAACAGTCGCGAACCGGACAATCCGGAAGTTCTTGCGATACGCGGTCCCCGTGCTGATGGTTCTGTTGCTTCCTTCATTCCTGTTTGCAACGTTTGGGACATCGTTTTTAGGCGTGGTGACGGTGCTGCCCACCGGCGGGGTCACGCTGAACACTCCGAACGGCATAGCCGTGGACACTCAGGGGAATGTCTACATCGCCGACACCGGCAATAATCAGATAGTCGAAGTGAACGCCCTTGGTACAACCTCGGTGCTGAGTTTTCCCGGCCTGAGTCCGGCCCTTAGTCTACCCACATCGGTGGCCATCGACGGATCGGGGAACATCTATGTCGCCGATGCGGGCAACGCTCGGGTGGTTGAATTGGCCGCCGGTGTCGCTTCGGTGGTCGGCCTCGGCAGCGCGACGGTATCTTCTCCCGATGGCCTGGCTGTCGACGCCGCGGGCGACCTGTATATTGCGGACGCGGCGCTCTCCCGGATCGTGGAGGTTTCAGGGGGCGTGGCTTCCGTATTGAGCATTACCGGCCTCAGCACTGCGCTGCATTCGCCCGCCGGTCTGGCGGTCGATCCCTCGGGCAACCTCTATATCGCGGATGCAGGAAACAACCGCATCGTTGAGGTGGCGACGGGCGGGGCGGGAACGGTGCTGAACATCACCGGCGGCCTGACTCTTAGCATGCCGCTCGGGGTGGCCGTCGATCGAGTGGGGAATGTCTACATCGCGGATACGTCCCACAGCCGCATCGTCACCGTAGCGCCGGGAGGCACGCCGACGCAGTTGTTCACCAACACGGAGACGCTTCTGCACTCGGCTGGCGTAGCGGTGAGTGTGGGAGGCGCCATCTATATCGCCGACAGCGGTAACAGCCAGGTGGTGGAGGCGCAGCCCACGGCGGCGGGTTTCGGGCATGTGCAACTGGGAGCTTCGTCGGGCACTACCCTGGCATTGAATCTTACCGTTGGATTTGGAGTTACGCTGGGCAGCGTGCAAGTCTTAACCCAGGGCACCGCGAATCTTGACTTTGGCGCAGTTTCCTCCGGAACCACGTGCACAGCGGGAGTCACCAATGCGGCCTGCATAGAAAATATAACTTTTCTGCCTACGGCGCCGGGATTGCGCCGCGGCTCGGTCGTACTATTCGATAACAGCAGTCCCCCCGTGCCCATTCTTAGCGTTCCCCTATATGGATTCAGCGATTCGCCGGTAGCGGCATTAGCTCCGAATACCGGCAGCGTCATCAGCACCGGCGGATTCGCCACATCCAACCCGTTCCAACTGGCTTTGGATGGTGCCGGAAATATGTATGTCGCGGATTACACCGGCAAGAATGTGACGAAAATACCGGCCGGAGGCGGCAGCGCGTCTTTAGTGAACCTGGGAACTCCAGGTGGTACGGCCTTGCAGAACATCACGGGAGTAGCCCTCGATGGCGCGGGCAATCTCTTCGTCGGCGATCACCAGAACAGCCGCATTGTCGTGATGACGCCGGGAGGCGTTGTTTCCGTCCTGAACATCAGCGGATTGAGTCCGTCGCTGGGCTTTCCGGTAACGCTGGTCTTCGACGGTGCCGGCAATCTTTATATCACAGACTTCACGATGGGCCGTGTGGTGGAAGTGTCGTCCCTGGTAGTAACGGGATCGACCTCCTCGGGCCAGGCAACGGTCATAGGCACGGGTAGTTTTTCTTTCACGGGCAGCAGTCTCACGGGTGCGACGGTGGATTCCGAGGGAACCATCTACACCGCGGCTCGCACGCAGAACAGTAGCGGCATCATCAAAGTGACGGCATCGGGTGTCGCGTCGGCGCTGAGTTTCCCAGGCGTCAGCCCCGCTATCAACGATCCCCAGGGCGTAAGCGTAGACGCGATGGGGAACCTCTACGTGGTCGACACCGGCAACAGCCGCATCGTGAAACTCACGACCGCGGGCGTTGCGTCGGTTCTTAGTATCAGCGGATTGCCGAGCCCGTCCACTCTGGGCTCTTTCCTGTTTGGAACCACAGTCGATGCTTCGGGCAACCTGTACATCTGTGACTGGACGAACAACCGCATTGTATTTGTGAACGTGTCGGGAGCGGTCCTCAGCTTTGCCAGCACCAACGTGGGATCCACCAGTTCCGATAGCCCAAAAACATCGACGGTCACCAACCTGGGCAACCAGCCGTTGGTGTTCTCCGCGAATCCGTCCTTTACCGCGAATTTCTCCCAGCCCACGGGAAGCACCAATCAGTGCCTTTTGAGCACCTCGTTGAGCAGCGGCACGGTCTGCGATGTCTCGGTGCAGTTTACGCCGCAATCGGCGGGCAGCTTGAGCGCCGGCATCGTCGCGACAAATAACAATCTCAACGTCAGCAGCTCGACAGAAACCATCGCGGTTAGCGGCACCGGCTTGGCCACGCCAGACAGCACGGCAACAGCGGTTTCGTCCAACCCAACCAGCGTAATTGTTGGACAGACTATTGCGGTCACAGCGACTGTGACCGATACCACATCCGGTCACACCGCGACTGTCCCAACAGGTGGAGTCACGTTCACCGATACGGTAGGGTCTACGTCGGTGTCGCTCAACAGCGGCAATCCGGTAACTCTAAGCAGTGGCCACGCCACGCTGACTGGAGTGACGCTCAGTGGCGCGGGTTCGCATACCATCACGGCTAACTATGCCGGAGTAAGTGGTTCATTTTTGAGCAGCAGCAATACCACCACCGTAGAGGTGAACGCCGTCAGGGTCACACCAACCATCAACTGGACGTTGCCCACTGGCGGGATCACTTACGGCAGCACGTTGAGCAGCCTTCTGACGGCTTCCGCTGCAAACGGTTCGAGCAGCGTTTCCGGAACCTTCTCGTATACGGCGACCCCTCAGGGTGGAACCGCCAGCGCGATTACGGGTGCAACCGTGTTGAACGCCGGGACCTACACCATCACCGCTACCTTTACTCCGACGGACACCACGACCTACGAATCGGCGACCCTGAGCCTGACGCTCATTGTGGCCAAGGCAAGTGCAACAGTCGCGCTGGCATCCTCCGATACCACAGCGCTGGCGAAGAGCGCCGTTACGTTTACCGCAACCGTCGCATCTTCAGCGGGTACACCTACCGGTACGGTCAGCTTCATGGACGGAACCACTTCTCTGGGATCGAGCAGTCTGGCGCAGGGCATCGCGACCTTCACCACGTCGAGCCTGGCGGCTGGAGCACACACCATTACCGCGCAATACGCCGGAAGCAGCAATTTCTCTGCTTTGACCAGTTCGGCCGTAACCGAAACCGTCGACGATTTCAGTCTCAACGTCGCCACTACGAGCGCGGCATCCGCATCCGTGACGCCGGGAGGGATGGCTACCTACGCTCTGGTAATCGGACCGACTACCGGCACAACCTTCCCTGCGGCGGTGACGTTGTCGGTCGGCGGTTTGCCCTCTGGCGCCACTGCAACGCTCACTCCTAAAACGCTGGCGGCGGGTGCGGGGGCGACTAAGGTTTCCCTGACGGTGCAGGTGCCTAGTCAGACCGCAGGACTTCTGCAGCGCAGCATTATTGCCTTGCAGTTGTCGCCCATGATGTTGGGAATGTTGTTCCTGCCCTTCGCCGGCAAGATTCGGCGATCCGCGGGCAAGCACGGCCGCTTGGCGCTTCTGCTCCTTCTCTCTCTCTGCGGAATTTCACTCATTGGACTCACCGGCTGCGGCTCGAAGGACAGCGGCTTTTTAGGCAACCCGCAGACCAACTACACGCTGACGGTCACGGCGACATCCGGTGCATTGTCGCATTCCACAACCCTCACCCTCACGGTCCAATAAACAGGAAAAACGGAGCATAGAACATGACGACAACGTTTCGGGGATGCGCTTTGGTGTTGGCGGCGCTGGCCCTCGCACTAGCGGCGCAGGCACAGCAACAGTCAAGTCCACTTTCCGCCGACCTCGCGGTGACGTACACCACGGAGAGAGCCAAGGTTGTATCCGCCGACTGTGGATGTTTTTGGCTGCAGGGCGGAAGCGTGGACGCCGCAGTTCCGTTGTTCCGCGGCCTCGGGGCGGCGGCTACACTCGCAGGCGAACACAGCGCAAACATTGTGCCCGGACTGGACCTGAGCAAACTCGCCTTCATGGTTGGGCCGCGCTACACATTAAGCACCAGCCGCTGGACGAATCGTGTTTCGAAATTAAGTCACGGGACCAGCATCTTTGGCGAAGCGCTCTTTGGCACGGTGCATGGTTTCGACGGTTCCTTTGCTACCCAGTCTGGATTTCAGAACAGCGCCAATTCGCTTTCGATGCAATTCGGAGGAGGCGTGAACGTCGGCCTTGCCAGAGGCTTGGGAGTACGCGCTATCGAACTCGACTATGTGCGTACAAGATTCCGGAATCTTGTTGACGACAGCCAGAACGACTTGCGGCTCGCTTTCGGAGTCACTTACCACGTGGGGGGACGTTGAAGGTCAAACTTACTGCAGGCTGTTGCTAGAAAAAGTTTCATCGTGGTGCTCCTTAGAATCTCCTCCGCCTCAGATGCGGCGAAGAAGCGGCGCACTGATGACGGACAAATGGATTCATGCGGAGGCGCGGATCTCCTCGGTTGTTCGCGAGATTGACCGGCCCGTTTGACGCTCCAGAAGCGACCGTACGGAGTTCAATGCATCCGCTCCCTCGCGGCTGTGCGCTGAACAAGCGATGTAGCCATCGGGCCTCACTAGAGTCACGTCTTTGCCAGCCGCCGATCGCAGCTCAACAATATCGCTTAATGATCCGACCAACTGTTTCGCCGCCTCTTTCGTCGATGCGTCCGCCTCGTTTCCCGCAACGAGCAGAAAGCGGCTGCGAATGCCATTTCCGCCGCGCAGCGATTGGTCGAAATATCGTTTGCCGGCTCCTTCGACAATAGGACTTCCGCGATAGGCGACTCCGAGTTCAGAGAGTCTTTGCACGAAGGCATGTTGAAATGGAGCCAACCGGGAAACCATCGGTATGATCGCGTCGCGGAGAGTCTGCGCCAGCTTGCTCGGACTTCCCAACGCCTTCGTCATAAAATCCGTTGTCTCAACTACATTCTTGATCACCGGACGTCGTTCGGCGCTGTAGCTGTCAAGTAACTCCTCATTGCCGTGGCCGTGCAAGAAAAGGTCAAGCTTCCACGCAAGATTCCAGATGTCGTGCAGCCCAGTGTTCATTCCCTGCCCGCCAAACGGGCTGTGAATGTGAGCGGCATCGCCGGCGACGAACATACGCCCGACCCGCAAGCGCGCTACCTGGCGGTGATGGATGCGAAAGTATGTGCTCCAACGCAGCGCACGCACTTCGAACCCGCCGGGAGCACGCTCGGCAACTATTCTCTGCACAAGTTCAAGAGACGGCGCGTCTCCTTCTGCTTTGTCGATGATCGCGATGATCCGCCGGCGAATTGCGCTCATGGGGAAAATGGCGACGGGTCCCTGCTCACTGGGGCACAGCTGCAACTCATCGCTCGGCAGAGTGTCGTTACTTTCGATGTCCGCCAGTATGAAGGAATCGTTATACTCAGCGCCCTCGAAGGGCAGGTTCAGCAGATGCCGCACCGCGCTGTGCGCGCCGTCGCAGCCCACAACAAAGGAGGCCGTGAGCGTGATTGGCTCGCCTTTGTGGTCCAGCGTTGCATCCACATGGTCTCCCTGTTCGACAGCAGACACGAATCTCGTTTCGTATTCAACATCTCCGCCCTTTTGCCGCAATGCCTGGACGAGCAGTTTCTCCGTCACATCCTGAGGCACCATCGCGACAAATGGATACAAAGTCCCCTCAGGAGCAAAGTGCATACGCGCAACGGTCCGGTCATGCGTCATCACCGCCACGGAGGTCACACGGTTTGCCTTTTCGAGGAACGGATCGATGAGCCCGGCCATGTCGAAGATTTCAAGCGTGCGGGGAAAGATGGCCAGCGCTTTGGAATGCTCCGACTGCGTAGAATTGGCCTCGATGAGCCGCCACGTCAGTCCTCGGCGGGCGCACTCATTGGCGAGAAATAAGCCGACAGGGCCGGCGCCTACAACCAGAACATCGATGTCGATGGCGGAATTAGCCATAAGACCTCCTTTAGTTTTATGGTGAGCTATGACCGGCACACCGGAGCACGCCCAGGTACGCGTTCCACGGACCGACAGCCTCACGGTATTGGTTCGCCATTACACGCGACAATTGATGCAGATGAGTAAGGTCGTGAACAGCCCATGTCGCCAGAAGTTCCGACAGCGTTACAACGCCGAGAGCTGGATGTGTTCCTCGCCGGGCTAAATCTTCCTTCTGTAGATTCAGTGCGCCCAGCGCAGCGAGATTGCTTTTCCGCAGGCTGGAGAAATCGTCGAGGAGTTGTTCCAGCGATTTACCTCGCCCTTCCTTCAACTGCGCAAAGCGGTCAAAGGGAGTAAACGGCTGCGCTTCTCCATGCTCGAGGATGACGCGCGCACGCGGCATCCAGTCGGTGCGCTCGCCAACAATCAGATGCCCTACGATGTCGAACGCACTCCAGCTATCGTTTCCTTCGTTGCGGCGCACCCAAATATCGGGCATTCCGCGTAATAGAGCATTTAGTGTTGGGGGAGTGCGTGCGAGAACAGCGATGACTTCGCCCAGGTTAAATTCCGTCAAGCCTGCCATGTTTCTGTAGATGCGTGCCCGTCACATTGGACTCAGCCAGAAATGTGCATTGCAAATCGTAAACGCTCATGTTCCAGATCGTCTTTCGGATGAGACCTCACGGTGTTTCCTCGCAGGAATTGACTGCGAAATCGAAAGCGGCATTTATATGCACAGCGGTCGTATTTATGTACAACACGCCATCGTGCGAAAAGGTCGCCAGCGTTTTCTGTTCGGGAAATGCGAGCGACAACTCGGTGCAGGCTAAGCACACCATGGGCTGCGCTCCGAACTGTCGCTTGAAGGATTGCTTCGCGATATTTCCGAGCTGCTCCGCCGCTCCTTCCAGCTTCCCAGACTGAAGCTGCGCGATGAGGTCGATGGTCATCAACCTGGCCGACTCGCTATCCGGGCCGGCCGCTTCCACTCCGTATTTCGCGAACCCTTCGCGAAATCTTTGCGATCTCATCGTTACAGCGGTTCCCAGAATTAAAATCTCGCAGGCGCCGCTGCGGGCGCTCTCCTTCGCCACAGCGTCGAGAATACTGATAACCGGAATTCTTATTCCGCTCACAATCGCATCGAACCGGTGATGAGCACTATTACAGGCGATGACGGCAAATTCGGCGCCGCTTTTTTCCAATCGTTGCAAGGCTGCGCGATGGTAGTGATCGAATCGTGCCCAGGATTTCTCGTCTCCATCAGAGCCGAGGTAAGAAACGGCCGTGCTCAGGTCCAACGATTCAATGCTCATCTCAGGCGTCCGGGGAGCCTCGGCCGGATTTCTTTCGAGATGCCAGAGTTCGCTGCGGCGGCAAAGCTCAGAATAGTAATCCGCTGTGGATTGCCAGGCGACGCCTCCCACGATGCCAATTTTCTTCATTGCATTCGGCTCTTTCGTCTTGTCTTTTGAAATCTCGTGAGTCACGGCGTCGAATCAGGGAACATGGCATTGATATCGCCATAGCTGATGGCCTCGTTCGCAAAGCTGAAGGTGCCATGCTCGTGCATTTCGTGAGCGGCGCGAAGAAAGGCGCCGAAAGCCGCGCGAGAAAGGGCGCTGCCAACGCTGACCCGCTTGACGCCGAGTGCGGAGAGCTCAGCCAGGCTCAATTGACTTCCCTGCATGCCCATCAGTACGTTCACAGGACGACCCACAGAGCTGACCACAGCCGCGATATCCTCTTTGCTGCTGAGACCGGGCGCGTAGAGAACATCGGCTCCCGCTTCCTCATAGGCCCGCAGGCGCTTGATCGTATCCCTTAAGTCTGGCCTTCCGACAAGATAATTTTCCGCGCGGGCGGTCAATGTAAAAGGAAACTCGAAGCTGCGTGCGGCCTCGGCCGCTGCCTGCACACGCTCAACGGCGTGTTCAATGTCATATACCTGGTGATCCAGCCGACAGACATCTTCAATCGAACCGCCGGCCAGTCCCGACTGCGCGGCGAGTTTGATCGTCTCGGCGACCGTTTCCGCAGCGTCCCCAAACCCGTTCTCAAGATCGGCACTCACAGGAAGGTCGGTTGCCGAAACAATGACACTCACATGTGCCAGCGCCTCCTCGCGCCCAACGGTCCCGTCTCGTTTCCCGGCTGAGAAAGCATATCCAGCGCTGGTTGTAGCCAGTGCTTCAAAGCCGAGGCTAGCCAACAGCCGGGCCGTACCGGCGTCCCACGGATTAGGGATAATGAATGCTCTGTCGCGCGCATGCAGCGCGCGAAATGCATGCCCCTTCTTAGCCTGCGTCATGAGTTTTCACCTTTCTTTCGTGAGAGTCGACGTTAGACCGAGCGTTCCCTCCACTCCTTCCACGAAGGTTCTTTCTTCGCGCAGGATAAATCTCTTCGCCTGCGCTGTAGCAAAATTCTCGCGTGCGTCCCTATCAGTCCGCAGGCGTGCGCGATAGGCCTCGTACGAGGCGAGACTGTCGAACGCAATCACGCCCCACGCCACGTCATTCGTGCCTTCCGATGGAAGAAAATATCCCAGAAGATGTCCGCCGCACCGCGGGATGATGCGTCCCCAATTCTCCGCATAGTGCTTGAACTCATCCCGCTGAAACGGATCGATCCGATAACGGATGAAACAGGTAATTGTCATTTTTGTCCTCGTCTTATTCCTCACTATTTCATTTGTTTGACAATGATACTTCGTTTACCATCAAACTATGATTGTAAGACCCGAAACTGACCTTGGCCTCTCTGAGATCGCGGCGGCCATAGCCGAACCGGCCCGTGCCCGTATGCTGTGCTGCCTGCTGGACGGACGCGCGCGAACCAGCACGGAACTCGCGGTAATCGCGGGCGTGACGCCGTCGACGGCCAGCGTGCATTTGCGGCGGCTACAGACGCATGGACTAACACGGGTGTTGGCGCAAGGGAAGCATCGTTATTACAGTTTGCAAGGAGCCGATGTGGCGATGGCTCTCGAAGCTTTGAATGTGCTGGCGGGAGGAACTCGGACCGCCTTCGTACCAAGCACGCCCAGTGGTTTGCGCTCGGCGCGAACTTGCTACGATCACATCGCGGGAATGTTAGGCGTCTCCCTGCATGACCGCTTCCAGGCTTTGAGTTGGCTGTCGAGCGAATCAAGGCCTAACGGTGATTCAAGCGAGGTCACACCGCGCGGGGCGAAGGCGTTCGCGGCTCTCGGTATCGATATCGAAAAAACCCGCGCTCTTCGGCGCCGCTTTGCCTATGCCTGCCTCGACTGGAGTGAGCGCCGCCCTCATCTCGGCGGAGCGCTTGCGGCAGCCGTTCTGAATCTCGCGTTGAAAAGAAAATGGATCCTGCAGGATCTCGACAGCCGAGCCTTACACGTTACGGTTGTCGGCAAGCGGGAAATGGCGGCTCGATTTGGCCTTGATCTCTGAATGAGCCGGTTATTGGGTCAGCCGCTGCCGCGGAACTGTAAAATCTCGACCGCGACACTGCCCTCCGCAGCTTCGAGCGACTCGATCCTTGTCTGTTTGCAACCCGCAAAACTAGATTCTGAACTTAATAAACCATAGACACTCAACTTAAGACTCCAGCAGTTTGTTTCCTTTCCACGAATGAATCGGAAGGCGAGACAATTCAGATCGGTAGAGGTGCCTTTTGTGCTAAACTAGGCCCCTTTGGCGGACGAATAGGGGTCGGGGGAATGCGGGTTTTGGGCCGGAAGTCTTTCAAAATTATAGGATTTGCATTGCTCGGCGCAGTGTGCTTTATCTGTTTGCTGACCGCAAGAAGTGCCGCGCAAGAACGCCCCGATTCCAATCCTGGCGATGATGCCCCGGTAGCCAGCAGTGATAGTAATAGTGATAGTAATAATGATAAGCAGGCAGCGGAGAAAAGTGGGGATCAGGCGCTTCCTCAGGAGCATTCCAACGGGCAGAAAGGTTCTCTGCAACTCGGGGTCGGCGATCTTGTTGAGATGACCGTCTACGACGTCCCCGAACTCACGAACAAAACGCGGATCTCGAGTACAGGTGACATCTATTGTGCGTTGATTGGGCCGACGCACGTCGCGGGTCTCACTACAGAAGAGGCCGCCCAGCTAATTCAGAAACGGCTGTCGGTGTTCCTGAAGGATCCCTATGTTTCTCTGTTTGTGACCGAGTACGCATCGCAAGGAGCGAGCCTGCTTGGAGAAGTTGCCAAGCCTGGCGTTTATCCGGTGATGGGGGACCAACATCTTTTCGATCTGATCTCGGCTTCCGGAGGTTTGAGCGAAAAGGCCGGGCAAAGTATGACGGTGACTCATCGGAGCGATCCCGACAAACCAGTTACTCTTCCACTTTCACGAAATCTCAGCGATCACCCCGAGAGCAACATCCAAGTATTTCCGGGCGATACGATCGTTGTACGGAAAGCCGATATCGTGTACGTAGTTGGAGACGTAAGCCGGCCTAGCGGAGTGCTCATGAATGCCAATGGCATCACGGTGCTTGAGGCCGTCGCGCTGGCTGGGGGCACGACTCGAACGGCCAAGCTGAACAGCACCAGGATCCTGCACAAAGGCCCAACGGGAATGATTGAGACGACGGTGCAGCTTAAGAAAATTCTCAGAGCGCAGGCTCCGGATCTATCCTTGCAAGCTAACGACATTCTGGTCGTTCCTTCCAGTGCAGGAAAAATCCTAGCAGGACGCACACTCGAGGCAGCAATGCAGGCTGCGACGATGGTGAGTGTTGTTGCGGTTCCGTAACCGAACGAGTTCAAAGTTTCTGCCCGGCAATCAGTCTTACCTTTAAGTGCTTAAGTTCCAAATCTGTCAATGTGTCGCTAAGTCCGTTGCAATCGAATCGTTTCACTGGGGGATTCCAAGTGTCGCCAAACAAATATGTGCCTGCCGGTCGTCTTCAATTACTAATTTCACTCTTCGCATTACTCTTCGCGGCGAGCGCCTTTGCCGCCAGCTCTGGGGAAACTGTGCTGTATAGCTTTCCTGGCAGCAACAGCGGCTCCAACCCATATGGCGGTCTCATCGCCGATACGGCGGGAAATCTTTATGGCACCACGGGTGGTGGAGGCAACAGCACGCAGTGCAGCCTGGGTTCAGGGTGCGGCACCGTATTTATGCTCGCGCCGCCATCCGGAACTACCACCACATGGACAGAAAGTGTTTTGTACAACTTTCGCGGCGCAACCTCCAAAGACGGTTCAGGTCCGCAGGCGAGCCTGATTTTTGATGCGAAGGGAGTGCTCTATGGCACGACCTCGACAGGCGGAGCCTCAAGCGATGGAACGGTTTTCAAGCTGACTCCGCCCGCTACTAAAGGCGGCGCGTGGACCGAGACGGTGCTCCACAGTTTCAAGGGCGGCACCGATGGAAGCAATCCCGCGAGCTCGTTGATTTTTGATACCAAAGGCGCGCTTTATGGAACGACGACGGTCGGCGGCGCGAATAATTTTGGCATCGCATTCAAGCTGATGCCTCCGACCACAGGAACGACCTGGGCAGAAACCATCCTCTACACCTTCAAGGGGCTAACGGATGGCGGCAAACCCTATGGCGCTCTGGTTCTCAAAGGCAACAACGTATATGGCACGACCCTAGATGGTGGATTGTCGTCGGAAGGCGCGGTCTTTGAACTAACGGCCCCTACAAAGGTGGGCAGCCCTTGGACCGAAAGCGTGCTTTACAGTTTTACCGGTGGTGCGGACGGCGGCAAGCCATACGCAAATCTGATTCTGGACAAGGCGGGGAATTTGTATAGCACTACCGGGCTCGGTGGCGCCGGTGGATACGGAACGGTTTTCAAGCTTACAGCTCCCAAGACGGGCACGGTCTGGGCGGAAAGTGTGTTGTACAGTTTTGGCGGTGGGCCTGACGGGTCTTATGCGCGTAGCGGATTGGCGTTCGATACTAAAGGAGATATTTACGGCACAACCGGCGTCGGCACCGGAAACGCCGGTGTGGTTTTCGAACTTACGCCTCCGAAAACTGGCACCGTTTGGCCTGAGGCTGTGCTGTGGACCTTCAGCGGCGGACTCGACGGAGGAGATGCCACTGCAGGGTTGGTTATGATTGGCTCCAACCTCTACGGTACAACCAGCTTGGGCGGGCAGTACGGCAAGGGTACGATCTTTGAGGTTCCGTAACTCTACGCGCCGTACTTTTTGATGTCGAGAAGTCGGTCCGTTGATCGCAGAGCATGAGCCCGCTGCGCGCCGTAGGATATTGCTCGCCTACGCAATGCTTCTCGGAATGATGAACCACGATGCCATCGTGCGCCGTCTCTCATTGACGGGACGCAGTGGAAAGAAGTCAAATTGTAGCGATGAATTGCCGTGCATCTGGCCGCTTAAACAATCAACGAATTAAGGAACGCGGCCTCCATTTTAAAGCGTTGCGAGTCGGCAGAATCTTCCTGCGCCCCGCGATTCCATACCCTGGAATTGTGCTCGTTGTTCTTCTTGGCGTCTTCACCGCACATACAGAAGGGCTCTTTGGACAGGGGCCACAGGACGAGCAGAAGAATGTCGTTCGTGGAATGGTAGTCAACGCCATTACTCATGAACCGATCGGGCGGGCGCTGGTGACCTCTCCCGGTGATCGCATGGCCGCGCTGACGGATGCAGAGGGAAACTTTGAATTTACTCTGGCTAAGGGCGCTAATGACGGTCCCGGGGCAGACTTTGGTTCGGGCCAGGCGCACCGATCGCGTACAGGCCCCGGCGGACCGTTGTGGCTCACTGCGCGCAAGCCGGGATTTCTGGACCGTCCGAATGAGGCGGGGCAGGTTCAGGCAATCCCCGGAGGCGAAGTGACAATTTCGCTGACGCCTGAAGCAGTGATAAAAGGGCGCGTGATTCTTTCGACAGGCGATCCTGCGCTCGGTATTGGCGTGCAGATTTTTTCGAGGCAGGTGCAACAAGGCGCCTTACGGTGGTTGCTGTCCGGTCAAGCGCGCGCGAACGCAAACGGGGAGTTTCGCTTTGCCGAGCTTTCGCCGGGATCCTACAAAATAGTAAGTCGTGAGTTGATGGACGACGATCCGGCCGATACTGCTCCGGGTGGTCAAGCTTATGGATTCGCGCCAGTCTACTATCCGGGGGTGGCGGATTTTGCTTCGGCGGCAACGATTCAGCTTACCGCCGGACAGAGTTACGAGGCGGATCTGTCTGTCGCGCGCCAGCCGTACTATCCGGTAAGAGTTCCTCTGGCTAATAGGGAACTGAACGGCGGAATGAAAGTCACGGTGTCCGTGCAGGGACATCGAGGGCCGGAGTATTCGCTTGGCTACAACGCAGGCAAGCAGCGAATCGAAGGCCTGTTGCCGAATGGAAATTATCTTGTGGAGGCGGCGACGTTTGGCCAGAACTCGGCCAGCGGCGCGGTGAACCTTGCGGTGGCTGGAGGACCGGCGGAAAGTGCCGGCCTGGAATTAATGCGAAACAGTTCGGTCCATTTGCGGGTAGCTGAAGAATTCAGCGACGCAAGCAAGAGCAGTTCCGGTTCGTGGAGCGACGGAACTCGCAACTTTCCCACTCATGGTCCACGGGCTTATCTGCAAGTCCGCGCCGAAGCGGCCGATGACTTTGCTCCGCAACTGGGCGCTTCTCTTCGTTCGCCAATTGGACCGAATGACGACTCTTTGGTTATCGACGATTTGCCACCAGGTCACTATTGGCTGCGACTCGTTTCGTCGCGAGGATATGTGGCGGCGGCGACGATGGGTGGAATTGATTTGCTCCATCAGCCGTTCTCTGTAGTGCCCGGTCCCAGTACGCCAATCGAGATTACGATGCGCGATGATAACGCAGAGATCGACGGAACTGTGGCGGACGCATCAGCCGGAACCAGCCCTTCTCCGGGAGCATCGCCTCTGCGCGCGTTCGTATACTGCGTTCCTTTGCCGGACAGTCCGGGACAATTTCAGCAGCTCGGAATAAATGGCGAAGGAAACTTCAGCTCGCAAACGATGACACCCGGGACTTACCGAGTGATGGCTTTCAAGATTGCGCAGCCAAATCTTCCTTATCACGACGCCGAGGCCATGCGCGCTTACGATTCCATAGGGCAGGTTGTTCGTTTGGGTGCGGGTCAAAAAACAAGCGTGCAATTGCAGATCAGTTCGGGCCTTGAGTGAATATGGCAGCCTGCACAAATTCGATCCGCTCTTTACTGCTCATGACATCTCTGTGTGCATGGGGCATGTCGGTTTGCTACTCGCAGACCGCGAATGCTCCTCAGGCAAGTACTGCCGGTGGATACCGGATCGCTGGGATCGTAGTGAGCAAGACCGATCGGCATCCTCTGTTCCACGCGAGAATTTCATTGAGTGACGTCAAGGACGTGCAGAAAACGCAGTCCATCGTCACAGGCGAGGATGGGCGGTTCGTATTCACCGGGCTGCCGGCGGGAAAATATTCGCTGAACGGCAGTAAACGCGGATTCATCTCCGGCGCCTACGACCAACACGAGCAGTTTTCCACTGCCATCGTAACCGGGGCCGGGTTGGATACGGAAACGCTAACCCTGAGACTTACGCCATCAGCGGTGATTACAGGCAAGGTGCTGGATGAAGTCGGCGAGCCGGTTCGCCACGCCACCGTGACTCTTTATTATGACGATCACAGTGCAGGCGGGGATCAGATCCGCCAGTCGCGCAGTTCTCAAACCGACGACCTTGGGATGTACGAGTTAACGCCACTCGGGCCTGGCACTTACTTCTTGTCGGTGACCGCGAAGCCCTGGTACGCAGTGCATCCCAGTTCGGAAGAGCGGGGGCCACACGTGGAACCTACATCTGTCGATCGATCTCTGGATGCCGCGTATCCGATGACCTATTACGCCGACGTTGCGGACTCCGATAGCGCGACGCCAATTCTGATTCAGGGCGGCGAGCGCGTGGAGGCTGATATACATTTGAATCCGGTTCCGGCTCTCCATCTTTTTTTTCGCGCGTCCGGCGAAGGACGAAATGGCGCTGAGTTCCCCCAACTACAGCAAGCTGTTTTTGACGGCTCTGCGTCTGTGCAAAGCACCGGCGCCCGCATGGTTTCTCCGGGGCTCTTCGAGGTCACTGGCATTCCGGCCGGTCGCTACAACGTGCGCATGGGCGGGCAAGGATCCGGCGTCCAAATGAACGGAGTTGACCTCAGCAAAGACGGAGAACACGTTGACACCTCTCGAGCCGAGGCTCTGAGCAGCGTAAACATTTCTGTCCGGGTGGCCGGAGAAACAGTGGCGCCCACCCCGCTCGCCGTCGCTCTACGCTCGGGACATCGAGAGGCTGTGGCCTTTCAGAACGTCAATTCCAAGGGAGAGGTGGAACTTCAGCAAGTTCCCGCGGGCCGGTACGAGGTGGTAATAGGAGGAACGGCCAAGCGATACTCGATCTCGCGCATTGTTTCATCGGGTGGTGACGTCACCGGTCATATGCTAAATGTTGCGCCCGGCACGTCCCCATCGATTTCGCTTACGCTCGCCGCTGGCACTGCTGAGGTGGACGGAACAGTGAAGTCAGAAGGCAAACCGTGCGCTGGAGCGATGGTCGTTCTGGTACCTAAAAATCCAGAGCTTGACCACGACCTCTTTCGCCGGGACCAAAGCGATCTGGATGGAACTTTCCTGCTGCGAGGAGTGATTCCCGGTTCGTACACGCTGGTGGCAATCCAAAACGGATGGGATCTCGACTGGTCGCAACCTGCGTTAATGGCGGCCTACCTGAAGCGCGGGCAGGCAATTGAAGTCAGCGACCGCGGCGGTCGGCCGATAAACCTCACGGACGCGATCGAAGTGCAATCCAAGTAGGAAGAAACAATCATCCAACACTGCTAAATATTAATCCGGGAGCGGAGCTCCCGGCGCAGCGATGCGAATCCAGTGATCGGTGAAACTGGTGTGCAATGCGACATTCCTGAATTTTGGCATATGGCAAGTGACGCACAGGTTGACCCCGACGGGGCATGCCGTCGCCTCGGTGTCGTTATCTTTTTTCGCACCCGCCGCGAGGTGACACTGCAGGCAATTTGAGTCGTACGACGCCGGATCTAACGACAAAGGCTTGTGCGGGTCGTGGCATGAAACGCAGGTGATCCGCGCGTCTGCTTTCTTCCAGCAGCGGCTATTCTCCAAACGATAAGGAGTGAATCGAACGTTCAGTGTTCCGATTCTCGTCGCGCTATCGGAGACGACATCCTGGTAGATACGATGACAAGCCCCGCAAAAATCGACGGATTCGACGGAAGAAAAACGGGAAGGATTAGTAATCGACTCTGCGATGAGTTGCTCGTCCGCGCCGGATTTGGCCGCCGCCACGTGCTCAGCGCCGGGTCCGTGACAGGCCTCACAGGTGACCCCGAGAACCATGGTTTGAGGATCGAAGTGATTCTTCGTGGTCGACGCTGTTGTGTGACAACCGAAACAGCGAGGCGTCTCGTCCATGGCCATGCGCCGTCCCGCGCCTTCTTCGAGACTTGGCGGCTCCGTGCGCGGATGTCCGGGAGTTATATCGAGCGCTTGCGTCGTGGTGTAAAAGGTGAGATGACTTTCGTAGAAGTGACCGTTCGCTTCGTAAACATACGTCTGCCCGATATGGCCGACGCCAAAGGCCCAAAGCAGGTTAGTCGAAAATGAAGACGCTCCTTTACTGATTTTGAGGACGTTTCTTTCCGCGCGTTTGCTGATCTGGTAATCGTACCGGCCAACCTGAAAAGTTAAAGGGCCGTGCTGAAGGCTTTCCGCATCGGCGGCGCGAGTTGCTGCCCGCGCCATGGCCGAGTTCTGAATCATTGCAGCTTGGGCAGCGTGGCATTTTGCGCACTCGGACGCGCCCACGTATTGTTCTTTTCCTGGGATCCCTTTTGTCGGCCACCAAGCGGAAGACTTGAGTCGTGTTTCTGTAAGCAGCGACCCGTTGCTCGATCCGGCGCTTTGAGCCGGCAGAGGAAGGGAATTAAGAACACAACTGAACATGACCAGCAGCCATAGAACAATTGCGCTCGCAGAGCGAGGATCGCGAAACCGCGTCGCCTTCATGAATTGATTATCCGGCCGGACTCGGACCCTTGAGTTCCACGATCTGCAGCTTGAATAAGAGCGGATGCGTACACGGCAGCCTCAGAATTTATTCGGCGAACTTCCATATACGTATGTCGGAAATGTCGCGGGTACGGTACCGAGTTGGGGCAGGGAACTGTGGGCGTTCGTGATCGTCAGGTTCGTGCTGCTGGGATTGAACTGTGTGGGCGGCGACTGTCCGTTAGCGAAAGAATAGTCGCTTGGCAGGTCGCTCGCTAAACCCGAACCAGTGAACGGAGGCTGATACGTCGCGGTACCGTTTGGATTCAGCTCTTCATTCATCGCCACCGGTACCCCGGCGCCGCCGCTCTGCCAGGACGGCGAAGTCTGACTGCTGAAATAAAGAAGAGTCGTGGGGCTGGTTCGGCAAGCATTGCCGGCAGCGAGCCCCTGCGTGGTCAGGACTTGAAATGCGCGCTTATCCGCTGCGAATTGGCCATCCGTTCTCCAATAGGAATTTCCCTGGAAATTCTGGTACGTGTTATAGGCTTGGCCACAGGAGTCGGTGCAGCCTCCGATGGCCGAGAAAGACGGACTACTCGTGCTCGACCGATCGAAATAGAACATGTTGTTCGTGACGTCCACCTGCTTTATGGGGCTGCTGGGGCAACCATTTGGCCACGGCTGAGTCTCAACGAACATGCCTAAGTTAGCAAATGCGAAAATATTGTTGCTGAAAATGTTCTGTGTTTGTGCCGACGAAGATAGCCCTTCTGCAATGTGAACCGCATGGCCCGAGAGGTTATATACAACATTGTTGGCGACCTGAACGCCTGCCGATTGTCCGTCAAGATAAATGCCTTCGCCGCCATAGGCGGAACCTGCTACCGTGACTCCGGCCGTGGATGGGTTGTCGATGATAAAGGAGTCCGTAACGTTATCGACGATGTTGCTGTTTATGGAATTTCCCGTTCCACTCGAAGTGTTACTGCCGATGTTGTAAAAGATCGCACCTCCATCGGAGGTGATGCCCTGGATGATGTTGGAAATCAAGTTGTAGCTGCTGCCGATATTGTTGCCGCTTACGCTCATGCCACCCGTGGTAGGCCCGCAACCATCCTTACAGATGGAAATGCCAGCATGGTAGCCGTCGGTAATGGTGTTGTACGCATACGTGTTGCTGTTCCCATTCGCCTCCGCGATTCCTTCACCGTCGGGGAAAACTCTGGAGTAGCCCTGGATGAGATTGTTCTGCGCCAGTACTCCTTGCACAACCGTCGCACTGGTGTCGGTGCTGCTGACCGTGTGACCCACGCGGATGCCGCTGTCGCCAATGTCGTAGAAGGTCGAGTTCTCGATCACCACGCAACTAGGAGAACTGCTTGCCGAACATGACGGGGTCGCTGCGGTAGCAGCCGCAAGGATCCCGGATGCCGAGGTGTGTCTCACCGTCACGCCGTTGAACGTTACGAACTGGCAGTTTTCGCAATCGATCGCTTGCGGCAGAGACATCTCTCCATTGACGTCATTGTTAAAGCCGACACTATTGGGATAGAAGTTGTCGACCTCGAAAGTAATGCCTTGGAACGTCAGGTATTCGAGGTTGCTGGCCGAGATCAAACTGCCGCCGATGAAATCGGTGGCCGGGGACCCGGGAATCGCGGCTCCGAGTTGCGGGATGACGATGTTATCCGTGCTTGGGTTTTCGCCTTGGTTGGCGATGTAGTTCAGGACCCACGGAGCCGTATGACGATCCAGGAACCAGATACCGGTCAATCCGTATTGCGAAGATGATGGCGTCAACGCATTGTTGAAAGCATCCAGAGTATTTTCGATCACGTAGCGATGACCGATGGTCGGGCCCAGGTAGTTGTAGTTCGTATCTTTGGCGGCGTTCATGCCGCCGCCCTTGGCCGCCCCGAGCAGGAAGATCACATTGTCGGCGGTATCGACGCAGCCGACCCTCATGACGTCCACAGTCCAGGCATCGATCAAGGTGAGTTCGACATCTCCCGGAGGATACGCGGTTCCGTTCGTATTGCAGGGATTGGTCGCATTTCCCGTTCCGTATGCGCTGTTGTAGGAGCCATTCAGATTCTGCCAGGGCTGGATTGAGTCGCCGCCGCTGAGAGGTGTGTAGTAGAACCGATCGAGGCACTTCGACACCACATTGCCATTCACCATGCCCGAAGCAGACGGGCAACTCTTACCGAGCAGGTCACCGGGCGAAACGGTATTCGCGACACGCAGGAATGTCCCCAGATTGCACGATGCCAGTGTAGGACTTTGCTGTCCTGCCGGAGTAGAGGGCGTTGCGACGCATTGTCCGTTCTTCATGAAATATCCAATACTCGGATAAGACGAAGTCCCATTGTCATGGATACGCGAACGCAAGCGCCGTTGACCGTTGTAATAAAGATATTCGAAGGGCTGAAGAGGAGCGCCATTGGCAAGGTTTAAAGGCAGGGACGCTTGATACAGGTTTCCGCTGTTGGTCCATTGCAGGTGAAGCCCTGCGCCGGAAATTGCATCGGCGTTTGCAGGAACTCCTCCGCTAATGACAGGCGTCTCGCCGGGATAGTTCTGCCAGATGACCTGCGCGCTCGAGGAAGATCCAGAATCGACAGAGGTAAAGGCAAGCTTTCCCGGAGAAGTATTCGCAGTCGTTAGAGTCAGCGCCGGATAGTAGGTTCCGTTACGGAGGATTACAGTCGCGGGTTTAGCAGCGTGCTGAACTGCATACTGCGCCCGCGAAAGCGAAGCAAACGGCCCATCCGAATTGTTCGAATTAGGAGCGGGCAAATCTCCATTCCATGAATCGTTGCCGTTCGGCGCGACAAAGAATGTGCTGCCCGGGTAGGTGACGAGCGTGTTGTAGGTGTAGGCGTTACCTACCCACTGGCCGTTCAGCATCGAGTACAGAGTTACGTAGACGGCGGCGCCGTTGGTTGGCAATCCGCTCGCTGTTGCATTCAGTACATTGCCCAAATTCCCCGACGAATAATAATCGTGCCCGCCCACCGTCGATCCCACATCGATCCAGTACGCTGCCGCGCCAGAACCCGCGGTCCAGGCAAATGTCACACTGCTCGTAGCCAGCGTCGATCCCGGAGTTGGCGTGGTTAAGACCCCGGACGTTCCCACGCCACTGGTGGATGCCATATAGGTGTAGCCGGCGCTAAGCCATTGCCCACCGATCAGTGAGTACAGAGTCACATAGATCGTGCTTCCATTGGTTGGCAATCCGCTGACGGTCGTGGTTAGCACGTTGCCGAGGTTTCCAGACGAATAGTAATCGTGCGCACCCGCAGAAGCCCCAACATCCATCCAATAGGCGCTCGCGCCCATGCCCGCCGTCCAACCAAAACTAACGGTTCCGCCGCTTAACGTCGTCCCTGGAGCCGGTGTGGTGAGGATTCCACCACTGGGCAGTCCGCTCGAGGCCGTGTAGGTATAGGCGTTGTTGAGCCATGCGCCACCGATCAGCGAATAGAGCGTGACGTAAACTTCGCTGCCATCCGTCGGCAAACCATTTACCGGGGTCGTCAGTACATTCCCTAAATTCCCTGAAGAAAAATACTGGTGGGCGCCTGCGGTCGATCCCACATCCACCCAGTAGGCGCTCGCGCCAGCGCCCGCCGTCCACGCGAACGTAACGCTGCTGCCGGTAAGAGTTGAACCTGGCGCCGGAGACGTCATTACCGCTCCGGTTGATGTGGAAACGTTGAAGGCCGTATAGGTGTATCCGTTGCTCAGCCATGCTCCACTGACCAAGGAGTACAGCGTTACATAAACTGTGCTGCCATTATTAGGCAGACTGTTCACAGTGGTGGTCAGAACGTTGCCCAAGTTGCCGGAGGAAAAGTAGTCGTGCGCACCCGCGGTTGATCCCACATCGATCCAGTACGCTGTGGCAGTCGAGCCGGCTGACCAAGCGAACGCAACGCTGCTGCCGGTTAACGTCGATCCCGGAGGCGGTGTGGTTAGAGTTCCCGTCGTTGTCGAGCCGTTGAAAGCGGTGTACGTATATTCATTGTTCAGCCAAACCCCGCTCACCAGCGAGTAGAGAGTCACATAGACGGCGCTGCCGTCAGTCGGCACGCCGCTCACCGTAGTGGACAGGACGTTACCGAGATTGCCGGACGAAGAATATTGATGCCCGCCTGCTATTGATCCAACATCAACCCAGTATGCGGATGCGCTCGCGCCCGCAGTCCAGACGAAAGTTACATTGCTCCCGCTTAGAGTTGAACCCGGAACCGGCGACGTCATCACTGCCTTGGCAGAACTTCCGCCAGAAGCGGTGTAAGTGTAGGCATTGTTCGTCCACTGTCCGGCGATAAATGAGTAGAGCGTCACATAAACCGTACTGCCGTCGGTAGGGAGAGAGGTCACTGTAGCCGAGAGCGTAGTCGTGGACAGACTTCCTGAACTGTAGTACTGATTTCCACGTGCAGCCGGTCCTACATCAATCCAGTAAGCCGTGGCGCCGGTCCCCGCATTCCACTGAAAAGTTACCGTGCTACCGCTCAACGTGGAATTAGGAACGGGACTCGTGATGCTTGCGCCTATGAAAGGAGTGGTATTCAACAATATCGATAGATCGCCGCTGCCAAAATTTGCTAAAACCAGATCCAGCCGGCCGTCGCCGTTGAAATCTGCAGCCGCTACCGATACTGGTTCGGAGCCGGCGCCGTAGCTTACCGGCGGCTGGAATGTGCCATCTCCGTTTCCCAGGAGCACACTGGCGCCACTTCCCGCCTCGTTGGCTATCCCCAAATCGGGTTTGCCATCGCCATTGAAATCTCCGACCGTTACAGAACGCGCATCTGAGCCCGCAGGATAATTGACGGCTGCCTGGAACGTGCCATCGCCATTGCCCAACAAGACGCTTATGTTGCCTGAGCTCGCAACCGCCAGATCAATTTTGCCGTCGCTGTTGAAATCTCCCACCGCGATCGAGTAAGAAATCGCACCCACCGCGTAACTGACAGCAGCCTGGAACGTGCCGTCGCCATTGCCCAAGAGGACGCTTATGCCGCCGCCTCCGTCCGCGACAGCTATATCAGCCTTGCCGTCGCCATTGAAATCCCCGACCGCAACTGACCGCGGAGCTGAACCCGCGCCATAGTTGATTGCCGCTTGAAATGTCCCGTCGCCATTGCCCAGTAAAATGCTGACGCCGCCGCCGAAGTCTGCCACGGCCAAGTCGGCTTTACCGTCGGCATTGAAGTCGCCAATAGCGACTGAATATGGTTCTACGCCCGCGCCGTAGTTCACAGCCGTCAGGAACGTGCCGTCGCCAACTCCCAACAGCACGCTAACGTTGTTGCCATTTAGATTTGCTACCGCAAGATCAGGCTTGCCGTCGCCATTGAAATCGCCGACTGTGACTGAATTCGGAGACGTGCCCGCTTGGTAGGTCGAGGCTGCCTGAAACGTGCCATCGCCATTCCCCAAAAGCACGCTGACGTCGTTCCCAGTCGAGTCTGCTGCAACTAAATCGGGCTTGCCGTCATTATTGAAGTCGGCAGTTGCCACAGATTGGAGGACCGCGCCCGCGGCATACTTCGGCGCGACCGGGAAAGTGCCATCGCCCTTACCCAGCAAAGCGGCGACGTTATTGCTTTCGAAGTTCGCCACCGCCAGGTCAGGTTTGCTGTCGCCGTTGAAGTCTCCGACCGCGAGCCCAATCGGCTCGCTACTTTCGCCGTAGTTCACAGCGCTCTGAAGAGTGCCGTCTCCATTGCCTAATAAAATGCTGATAGTGTTGTCGCCGCCATTCGCCACTGCCACGTCGGGCTTACCGTCACCGTTAAAATCGCCTACGACCAGCGGGAGCGGATCCGAACCTACGTCGTAGTTCACCGCTACGCCAAAGGTACCGTCACCATTACCCAGGAACACACTGACGGAACCGTGCGGGCAGTTGCTGTTGGAGCAAGCGTTCGCGACCGCCAGATCAAGTTTGCCGTCGCCGTTGAAATCGCCTGCTGTTATGGATTGCGGATTGAAACCGTTTCCATAATTGACCGCGGCCTGAAAAGTACCATCGCCATTGCCCAGCAGAACACTGATGTAGTCACTGTTGAAGTTTGTCACCGCCAGGTCGAGCTTGCCGTCCCCGTTGAAATCGCCCGCTGCAATCGCGTAGGGACCAGATCCTGTGGCGTAGGGCAAGGCCGCCTGAAAGCTCCCATCGCCATTGCCCAGCAGCACACTGATGTCATTGTCGGAGTTGTTCGTTACGGCGAGGTCAAGCTTGCCATCGCCGTTGAAGTCGCCCAAAACGACCGAACAAGGATTTGATCCTGTGCCATAGTTCTGCGCGGCCTGAAAAGTGCCATCTCCGTTACCCGACAGCACACTCACGTCATTGTCACCGCGGTTGACGACCACGAGATCGACCTTGCCATCGCCGTTGAAGTCGCCCACCGCAACTGACTGCGGAGTTGTACCCGCGGCGTAATTCACGGCTGTCTGGAATGTACCGTCGCCATTTCCCAGCAAGACGCTCACATCGCCGCCCTGATAGTTCGCCACCACCAAATCGACCTTGCCGTCGCCGTTGAGGTCTGCCGCCGCGATCGAAAAGGGCTCCAGTCCTGTTCCGAATGTTCGCGCCGCTAAAAACGATACGGGTGAGAGAGTTTGCGCCAACGCTGCATTCAGACAAACGGTCAGGAGACCGAAAACAACGCTGATCGTCCGTCTGCGCATATCTCTGCTCTTGAGATTTCCTTTCTTGGTGGAACAGAACAACGCGGCCCGACTAACAACCCTGGTGAAGAACGATTTCGGGAATCACACTTCCGCCGATCAATTTTCCGTGCCGATCATTCGCGCGCAGCTGGCGGAGAGCTGCGTCTAAAGTCTTAAATCTAGGGGAATAGGGATTACACCGGAACGGAGCCTACAGGTCAAGAAGAATTGAACCGCGGGGGTAAAAATTAGCGTCGCCGCTTATCTTAGAGACTTTTATCTCTGCACCGCAGTACTCTGACTCGTCAGGGCCGCGTCTTAACGTCAGGGCAGCCGGCCAGAGAAGCATCTTCGATTGTCCCCTTCCGAAGGATAATGAAAGCCGCCTCCCGGCAACCGCCCTGCCGTTGCCCCGTCCTTCTACAGTTCCGCCTTTGGACGGAGCAAACTCGAGCCTGCAAATCTGCGTGCGAACAATCTCGACCAAACGCCCTGCCGGGACTTTCAGCCGTTTACGACATTCAGATTCTGGTACTGGAACTCGAAGGAAAGGGCACGGATTTTTCCGTGCCCTTGTTATTAAGCAATCCTCGCCATTAAGCGCCGACTGCCGATTCGTTTTGCTTACGGGCCCGAAGTATAGGTGGTTGCGCTGCTCAACCACTGTCCTCCGACCAGCGAATACAGCGTCACATACACCGTGCTGCCGTTCGCTGGCAGATTGTTGATCGCCTCCGTTAACGCAGTGCCCAGGTTGCCTGACGAATCCAGATCGTTTCCACCCGGACCCACAAGACTCACGTCAACCCAGTACCCTGTCGCGTTAGTATCCGAGCTCCACGTGAATGTCACCGAGTTTCCGCTCAGCACAGCATTGTTGCTCGGCGAAGTCATCTGCGCCAGGCCGCCCGTTGCATTCAAAGCGAAGTAGGTGTAGGCATTGCCGGACCACGTTCCGCCGATCAGTGAATACAGCGTCACGTAGATCTGGCTTCCGTCCGTCGGCAACCCACTCACTGTCGTCGTCAGCACGTTGCCCAGGTTCCCCGATGAGTAAATATCGTGCGCCCCCGCTGTCGACCCTATGTCCATCCAGTACGCCGATGCGCCAGACCCCGCGGTCCAACCAAACGTCACCGTTCCACTGGTTAAGGTCGTGCCCGGCGTCGGCGTTGTCAGCACTCCACTCGAGGCAGCCAAGCTGAACGCCGTGTACGTGTAAGCGTTGCTGAGCCAGTTTCCATTCTGCAAGGTGTAGAGCGTCACGAAGACCGTGCTGCCATTTGTCGGCAAGCCGCTAACCGTGGTCGTCAACACATTCCCCAGGTTGCCCGACGAGTAGTAATCGTGCGCTCCCGCCGTGGAACCCGCATCGACCCAGTATCCTGTCGCTCCCGCCGCCCCAGACCAATTGAACGTTACGCTGCTGCCGGTCAGAGTTGAGTTGTTTGCCGGCGAGGTGATCACTCCCTTGGTGGAACTGCCAAACGCAAAATAGCTGCTGTCCGCGAATTGCCAGTTTCCGTTTTGCAGCCAGTACAGCCGAGCCCACACTGGGCTGCCGTTGGTTGGCAGAGAATTGTTGGGTACGGCTTGCGACAGAACGGTGCTCAGGTTGCCGGATGAGTAGTAATCATGCGCCCCCTGCGTAGAACCCACGTCCAGCCAGTATTGAGCGCCCGCCACGGGATACCACTTGAACGTTGTAGAACCAGTGCTGCTTAGAGTCGTACCCGAGAGCGGAGTGTAGATTCCCACGGTGGTGTTGCCCACGTATACCGTCTGCGTGCCGGTAGTTCCCGACGAAGTGCTCGGCGAATAGTTGACGTCACCATTGAACGTTGCCGTAATTGTGTGTGTTCCCGGTGACAGCGAACTAGTAGAGAACGACGCGAGATAAAGACCGTAGCCTCCTGCTCCCGATGAGGTTTCGACCAAAGACCCCGTGCCGATCGGAGTTCCGCCATCGTTGAATGTCACGGTGCCGGTTGGTTGGAAGGTTGCGTTGGTGTTGCTGGGTGTGATGATGTCCGAGAAAATATATGTTTGCCCGGACGTGCCCACCGTCTTGGCAGTCACGTCATGGGTTACCGTTCCCAGTGTTACGTTCTGCACCAATACCGGAGATGTGCTGGCCATGAATGTGGCGTTGCCGGGGAAGGTGGCCGTAATGTTGTGGGCACCGCCGAAGAATGCCTGTCCGGACGCCAGCCTGAAGGCGGCCGTATGAGCACTGCCTACTGTGCCCGTACCCAATATTGCGGTGCCGTCATAGAAGGTGACGGTGCCAGCCGTCGGCCCAGCGCCTCCAGAGACGGTTGCTGTCAAGGTTGGCCGGCCGTTCAGCGCAGTCGGGTTGCCGTTTGACGTCACGGCGGTTGTGGTTGCGGTGCCAGTTGTTACCGTTACCGTGGCGGCGGTGGAGGTCACTCCGCCCCAGTTGCTGTCACCAGTGTAAGACGCGGTGATGGAGTTGGCTCCGCTGGTCGTGATGCCAGTGGTGCTCAACGCGGCTGTGGAGGTGAACGTGGTGATGTAAGTACCAGTGATGGTCTGGCTTGTGGTAACGACGGACGCAGTTCCCAGAACTGTGCTCGTCGTGCTGTCGGTGAAGGTTACGCTCCCGGTCGGACCGGCGCTTCCTATCGAATTGCCGGTGATACCAGAAACGCCGAGGGTGGCCACGAGCGGAGTGCTAAAGCCCGAGGTGATTTGCGTTGCACCCGCCGACAAGCTAATCGTGGGAGTTGCTGGGCCGACGGTCACATTGACCGGCGTGGCTGTCCCTGCGGCAAAGGTGGTATCCCCCGAATAGGAGGCTCCGATGCTGTGCGAGCCACCGGGAACCGTTGGCGCCTGGGCGAAGTTGTAGTCGTAGATGCACGAGGAACTCGGAATCACTCCGGCAGCCAGATAGCCGTTGCCGTTCGGATCGAGCGGGACCGTCGTGTAATTGCTGTTGCCGTCCAGGCTGATCGTCACCGTACCGGTGGGCACGCCCTGTCCGGAGCTGCCAACCACATTGACCGTCGTCCAGATGTACTGCCCGTAGGTAAACGTGTTTTGCGAGTTGAGCAGGCAGTTTGCCTGGTCGATGTATCCAGGCGTAATCGTGACGGTGGTGGTTTCGCCGCCAGCCACTGTTACCTGTGTCGAAGCCGAAACGCTCGAAGCAAAGGTGCTGTCTCCTCCGTAGCGCGCGGTGACATAGTAAGTGCCCGCCGGCAGGTTGCCGAGGTTCGCAGAATAGGCACCGCCGCTCAAAGTTGCGAAGGCGACCGGGCCATTGAGCGCCCCGGTATTCGTATTCACCGTATCGCCAATCGCTCCGGAGCTCACGATAAAGGCGACATCGCCAGTGGGCGTACCACTGGAAGATCCCGGTGCAACCGCGCCGCTCAGCGTGATCGGAGTGCCGTGGGTGAAGTTGCTCTGCGAAAGGTTCAGCGTGGTATTGGTGCTGTTAAAGACCACCGAACTCCACTGACTGGAAAGATTAGCGGCATTCACCGATCCCAACCCAGTGCCCATGTCATAACCGACGGCGGAATTGAAGCCGATTTTGGCGGAAGTCAAAGCGGCGGTGCAACTGGAACCGGACAAGCCGCAGATCAAGTTGTTGCCCAGCGTAATGTCTTGAAACGCGCAGCTGGAGCTGCTTCCGGGCAGCGTCGAGGAATTGCAGCTGGCGGTATTTTGATTCCCCGCCAGCGTGTAATAAATGTAGGCCGGCATGCCTTGGCGTCCTCCGTTGGCCTGATCGATCAAGGCCTGGATGCCCGCCATGCTGGGTGCGGCCACGGAGGTGCCTCCGACTAGCCCGGCGTCCTCCAGCGCTCCCGTGCTGCTGATTTCGCAAATACCTTCGCTGCAGAACAATGTCGCGTCATGGCCGGAGGCCGCATTCAGTGAGAGGTCAGGCGTTAATCGATGAGGAACTCCGGAAATAATTGGCTGTGGATTCTGCATCTGGCCGACGTTGGCTGTTCCAGTCGCAGTCGTTCCTCCCCCGGGTGCTGCTCCGAACGCGACTGTCGGGGCCGAAGTGCATCCAAATCCCTGGAAGTGGGAAGTGTACCCGGTAAAAGTGATCGCGGTGACGGAACCACCGGAAATTGTGGTTGTCGCGACCGGCTCAGCAGTGCAGCCACCACCCGTAAATGTAATGGTGGGAGCCGAAGTATAGCCGCTCCCGCCGCCGTTGGTGAGAGTCACACTCGTTACCCAAAGGCCGGTCGCGCCGTTACCCAGGGTTAAAGCGGGATCAGCGGAATTATTGATTCCCGGTCCACGCTGCCAGGAAGGTTGCAAATAATACGCGCTGATGCCGCCGCTACCGGACCACAAGTCGCTCAATCCGGTATCACCGCTCGGAACCGGGCTGGCGACTCTGGACTCGTTCCACGGATACTCGGGGATGTAGCTCAAAGCTGAACTCAGGTACAGCGAATTGTTGGTTGAGTTCCAGTAGGTGGTGGGCGCCGTTCCATCGGCGTAAAACATGGTGCCACCCACGGATACGCTATAAGGCGTCGACGCTTCCGCGCCTACGGCGTAACCTCCAACCTCGTAGGTCTGGCTGCCCTGAAGATCGCAGCCCGCCGGACCGCCGTCGCCGGCCGCTACAAAGACGCTGATACCCTGCGCCGCGGCTTGTTCGAAGATCTGGCTGTTAAAAGAGTTGCCGCCCGCGCCTTCCACGGCTTCGCACGAGCCATAGCTCAAACTCAGAATGTCGGAGACGTTGTTCTCGACGATGTATTCAATCGAGTTTGTGATGCCGTCCACCAGGAACGTTGGCGTGCCGATGACGAACTTGACGGTGGCGTTTGGAGCGATGCCGCCTGAGATTTCAACGTCAAGATCGGATTCGCCGTCATCGCCGCCTTCAACGCCGTTGTCCTGACCGGCGTGAATGAAAATGGGATCGTTGACCGGAAGATTGAACAGCTGGCGATAAGTTTGCACGTCGCTCATATAAATATCCGAGCGGCCTACTACGCCAATCGTAATGCCGGTGCCGTTAATGCCCTGCGCCAGAAGCGGTGCCGTGTTGTAGATGGTGGCGAAGTCCACGGGGCCAACATAGTGCGTCGTGCTCGATGAAGTGTAATCGGGCCCGCGTTTCATCTGGCTGAATCTGCCGCCATCTACCTTGTGCGGCTTGCGGAAGAAGTCGTTCAATGTGGGAAGGCCGGCAATCACCGGGCTGAGCGCTTCGGGAACGCTAATATCGCGATTGTTGGAGATGTGAGTTTCGCCATTCGGCATCGTGAAATAGTGCATCTCGGTCTGGAAGCCCTGCTCCAGCTGACCGACGGTTCCACTGAAGTGAATTACTCTCTTTGATCTATCTACGTTTTCCACGGTGAAGCCCTGGCTCGTGAGCCAGGCTTTTACCTGCGCGATGTCTTCATCGTGTATCCCGAAGTGGGTGCCGAATTCGTCGGGCGTCATCCACTGGTGGAAATTAATCGTGCGCTTGTCCTGTTGCTCGTCGATCACTCGCCGGGCCTCGCGCTCCTGTTCGGGACTGGATTTCAAAACGAGGATCAAGTGCTCGGTAGGCGTTTTAGGGTCGACGCGGCCAAGATCGATCGCGCGATCAAGGACTTTCGGCGTGTGCCCGTAAAGCGTTGTGCGCTTCGTATTGTCCACTTTCCTGGTTACGCGCGCCACGGGCTGCGCAGTTGTGTTCACTACGGCAAACATCGTCTGAGACAGCGCGGCCAACGCCAGAGTAAACATGGCGACGAACAAAACTGGGCGGATGCGGCGGGCGTTTTTCATCAACTCTCCTCCGAGACATGTTCGTGCGTGCCTTTCCCCGGGGAACGGTACACCGAACGCGATGCAAGATTGAACGATTTAGAGCAGCACGGCCGGAAGTTGAAGAGCCCGCACTTTGAAGACTAGAAACCCGAAATCAGGAAACCGGTGCGGCCGGAAGGTGGGAAATCCGCGACCAGGTTGAAGCGTGAGCACTCTATACCAAAACCACACAAACACCAAGAAAAATTAAATTGCCATCGGCGACGCGCACGTTTACGCACATCGCCGGTTCTAAACTCACATTTTTTAACGCCAGGGTGGCCGACCAGATAAAGCGTTCCTCATTTGTCCCCTTCCGAAGGACAATTGAGACTGCCCCCTCCTGATGACCACCCTGTCGTGCTCCGTCACCACTCTCATCTTCGGACAGAGCAAAGTCACGTCGCCCGGCCACACTTCCTGGCCATCGTACCGACAAGCAACCCTTTGGGGGAGGGGCGTTTCAGGTCGTGCAAATCAACCAAAATTAAGAACAGGTCTCGAACTTGCCTCGCATTTCTCTCCGCACAATCAAGGCAAGCTGCGTCCGAGTCCTAATCGGAGAAGTGCGAGGATTAAACTTGAATTGCGTCTTAACGTCAAGAAAAAAACCTGATGCCACGAAAAAAATAAACCTATTTCTAAGGTCAGCAAGAGCCTTTCATCTTCGTGCAGGTACTACAGTTGATCGTTGATGCGCGCACGGCGCACTTCTTAATCTCTCAAGCTGTCTCGGAGCAAGCTTCATTAGAAAAGGGCACGGATTTTGTCCGTGCCCTTTCAAGAATGGCTGGCGCTTTTCAGCGCCCGCCTCTGGTTGGTTTCTCTGCTTACGGACCCGAAGTGTAAGTGGTCGCGCTGCTCAACCACTGTCCTCCGACCAGCGAATACAGCGTCACATAAACCGTGCTGCCGTTCGCTGGCAGATTGTTGATCGTCTCCGTCAACGCAGTGCCCAGGTTGCCTGACGAATCCAGATCGTTGCCGCCCGGACCCACCAGACTCACGTCAACCCAGTATCCGGTAGCGTTCGCATCCGAACTCCAGGTGAACGTTACCGAGTTTCCACTCAGCGTCGCATTGTTCGACGGCGAGGTCATTTGAGCGATCCCACTCGTCGCGTTGAGTGCAAAGTAGGTGTAGGCGTTGCCCGACCACGTGCTACCGATCAACGTGTACAGCGTCACGTAGATCTGGCTTCCATCCGTCGGCAATCCACTCACCGTCGTCGTCAACATGTTGCCCAGGTTCCCCGACGAGTAGATATCGTGTCCGCCCGCCGTCGACCCTATGTCGATCCAGTATCCCGACGCGCCCGATCCCGCCGTCCAGGTGAACGTGACCGAACTGCTGGTGAACGTCGAACCCGGCGTCGGCGAGCTCATCATTCCACCCGACGCCGCCAGGTTGTACGCGGTGTAGGTATACGGATTGCCGACCCACGTTCCGCTTACGAGTGAGTACAGCGTTACGTAAACCGTGCTGCCGTTGGTGGGCAGACCGCTGACGGTCGTGGTCAGCGCCGTGCCGAGGTTCCCCGACGAGTAGTAATCGTGCGCGCCCGCCGATGATCCTGCATCCAGCCAATACGCCGTGGCGCTCGAACCGGCCGACCAGCTGAACGTCACGGTGCTGCCGGTCAGATTTGAGTTCGGAGCCGGCGACGTAATCATGCCCGTACCGCTGCTGCCGCCGAACGCCGTGTAGCTGTAGTCGATAAACTGCCACGTGCCACTCACGAGGTAGTACCAGCGAGCCCAGACCGCTGTGCCGTTGGTCGGTAGTGAGGTCACGTTCTGCGAGAACGTAGTCGCCGACAAACTGCCGGAAGAGTAGTAGCTGTTGCTGCCTTGCGCCGCGCCCACATCCAGCCAGTAAGCAGTAGCTCCGCTTGCGCCCACCCACTGGAAGTTTGCAGAGCCGCTAACGCTCAGCGTGGAACCGTTAGCCGGGCTGTAGATTCCCGGTGTGCCGGCGGTCACGGTGAGGCCATAGTTAGTCGACGAATTCAGGCTACCCGAAACGCCGTTGACCGCGACCGTGGTAGGTCCGCCAACCGTCGCACCTCCATTAGCCGTCAGCGTCATCGTGCTGGTAGTTGTTGTTGGGTTCGGACTGAAGGAAGCGGTTACGCCCGAGGGCAAGTTGGTCGCCGAGAGCGTGACGCTGCCGTTGAAGCCGCCCGCCGGAACCACTGTAATCGTGCTGGTTGTGTTGGAACCCTGGACAACCGATCCGCTGGTCGGGTTTGCGGTCAGCGTAAAGCTCGCGGTTACGCAGCTTGAGCCCCACGCGGTTGAACAGACCAAAGCTTTCGCGTTGGGCGTTCCGAGTCCGGTCGCCAGGTCATAGCCCGGCGCAGCTCCCCATGAAGGCTGGTAGGACTGTGCAGCAGTACTAAAAACGGTGTTCGCCACGGCGACTGCGCCCGTGCCGGGCCCGCCTAACGTGATTGGAGTTTCCGGCTGGTAGCCCGAGCCAGCGTTCGTGATCGTGATACCGCTGACGTAATTCGGGCCTTCGCCCAGGACTGTGTTCGTGATGGCGATGCCGAAGTTATTGAACTCCTCGGCCGTGCCGTAGCTCACGCTGAAGTTGCCCGCCGCGCCTGCTACTTTCGCGGTGATGGTTACCGTTTTGGTCGAGGACGTTGCCGTCGCGACAGTATTATTGGCGTTGATCGCGGCCGCCAAAGCCGTTGCGAGCGCCGTAGTGGTCCCGCTGCTGGCTACCGTGTAGGTCTGCGATCCTACAATGATCTGCTGTCCAAATGCGTCGGCGGCGGTTTGCATCGCCACCGTCCACTTGGCAGTGTTAGTCGCAGTGCTGACCGTTGCCGTGCAGGTGGCCTGCGTGCCTCCTGCCCAAAGCGTGGTTCCAGTGGGTGAGAGGTAGGGATTGTTGTTGCTCGGTCCGGCGATGGTGCACGTCGGCGCGGTGGTATAACCCGAGCCTCCGACGAGAACCGTACCGGCGGTGATATTGTTCGTGCTGGTCACGCCGCGAGTGCCAGCTGGAAGATAGCAATGTGCCTTTTGCAGAGTGCCATCAGCTTCGCAAGCGAGGTCGATGTCGCCCTGAGTGACGTCATTAAAAGCGCATCCGGCGGTATTGCCTGTGCTGGAGTTGCAGCCGGAACCGTTGAACGTCCCGCCTGCAACGCCGTACTGGTTTTGCGCGATCTGATAGTAGATAGGATTTGGGTTGCCCCAGCTCTGGGCGGTCTTCTGATTCACCAGCGCCTGAATGGCCGCCATGGTGGGAGTGGCTACCGAGGTGCCGCCAAATCCGGACCAGGTGCTCGGAGCGCCGGCACAAGATGCCGCGCCACCCGAGGTTTGGGTAGGATCGGACCAGCAAACGGTTTCGAAGTGCCCCCATACTCCATTGGCTGCAAACATTGAAACATCAGGAATATCGCGCACGCCATCGGAGGGCTGGCCATAAACTGCCTGACCTCCGGTAAGGGCGGCTCCTGTTTGGTATGACGGCTTGGGATAGCCCTGGCACTGTGGGCTGACTATGGCGCTAGTTTGCGAATTGGTGCCCTCTTCCCCAGTGGCGCAATTGCTTGGGCCTCCGCTGCCAGCACCGAGACTCAAGTAGGAAGTTGTTACGTCGAAAGTGGCATTGTTGCAAGTTGCCGGGCTGGCACCATAAGCCGTGAAGGATCCAGTCGCGACGAACGAAATCAGACTATTTGCGCAAGCATCGTCCCAAGGCATTTCCGGGATATAGCTCAACGCTGACCCGTAAGGCGGATTAGTCGGATTCGTCTGGCTCCAATAGGTACTGAGCGGAGCTCCGCCGTTTTGACCAGTCTTCGAGTTGTAGACATCCTCGAAGTCGGTTCCCCCCACGGAAACATTGTAGGGCGATTCACCCCATCCAGTTACGCCTTGGCCAGGAATGTCGTACTCTTGGCCAAATTCATTCGCGCAAGACGACGGCCCGTCATCGCCCGAGGAGACGAAAACCGAGATGCCCTCGCTTGCTGCCTGTTGATAAGTGTTGTAGAAGGCAGCGTTGCCGCCGTTCCCGTTTAAGGCTTCGCACACACCGTAGCTAACGCTGACGACGCCTGGGTACGGCCCGGCTCCGTTCACCAGGTTTTGCATGGCGAGCAGACCACCGAAAGTGACCGTGCCGGATGAGCAAGAGATTAGCTCGATGGCAGCACTCGGCGCGATGGCGCTGGCGACTTCCACGTCGATAGCAGCTTCGCCGTCATCTGCGTTGGTGCCAGGATCGGTACAGCCGCCCGGATGCACCTGCGTATAAGTTCCCGCCGGGAAAGAGGTGGCCAAGCCGAAAGTCGAGCGGTAAGTGTTCCAATCGGCAGCGCCGCCGTAAGTGTCGGTGTCCTCGACCAGGGCGATGGTCTGCCCTTGTCCCGAGATACCGGCGCTGAACAGCGGATTCAAGTTGTAGATTGCTGCGTTGTCCTGCGGCGTAATCGCGTAGCAGGTACCGGGTTCGCTCGGGACAGCCGCGGAGCTGGCGCAACCCGAGAAGGTGTAATCAACCGCCGACTTGTACGTCGGATGGGGCTTGAAATCGTTGAGCGACGCAATGCCCTTAACCACCGGCGCGAGCGCCGCCGGAATCTGCGGATCGTTCATGTTCGAGATGTGCGCCTCGCCGTTAACGTCAAGGGCGTGCAACTCCGTGTGGAAGGCTTGCTTGATCTGGCCCGCCGCGCCCGAGAAGTCGATCATGATCTGGCTGGCGTAGACCTTGTTGACCTGAAAGCCGTGCGACTCGAGCCACTTGGTCACAGTATCGATATCTTCCTGGGCCACTCCGTATTTCGCGCCGAATTCTTCCGCCGTTAACCAGTGGTGGAAGTTGGCCGACTTCTTGTCGTTCAGTGAGTCGATGAATTTGTCCAGCGCTTGCTCCTGCTGGGGAGAACGTTGAAGGAGGAGGAGCATATGCTCGACTCCGTAACCTTCGGGCAGCGCGCCGCGATCATTGGCGCGGTTCGCCTCGGGGCGCGTGTTGCGCCCCAGCGTGGTCAGTTGCGACTCGTCGATGGCCTGCGTGACGCGAGGGCCGGTGGAAACGGCAGCAGTGTGCTGCGAAGCGGCGGGCGCTGCCAGCAGCGATTGCGGCAGCAGAGAAAAGACGATGATGGTAAGCAGGCTGGAGAACAGACCTGAGCGAATGTGGCGAGTGTTACGCATAAGAATCCCTCCCGAAGATTCTTGACACTGCCTTCCCCGTGAAGGGGACGACACATCTAGATTGTGTTAAACACTGGTGTTAAACGCTTGTGTTAACTACGACCAACGCAGCCCAGAAACTTTTTCCGAACGAACCTCGTTGCAAGTGCGGCATTAGAACGGATTGAAGATTGCACGTCAAGAGAAAACCTCACACAGGGAAGATAGTTGGCGCGTTGCGCCTCTTGCGGGGGACTTTCTTCTCTGCCGTTCTGCACCGTCGCAACCACACTTGATGTAGCGAAAAAACATTTCTTAGAAAAATTGCTAAAGGAAAACAGGGCGCGGAGTTTATCCGCGCCCTGTTATTTGTTTGTGTTTACGGACCGGAAGTGTAGCTGGTGTGACTGCTCTCCCATTGTCCGCCAACCAGCGAGTAGAGCGTCACGTAGACGGTGCTCCCGTTCGCCGGCAGATTACCGATCGTTTCCGTCAGCACGTTGCCTAGGTTCCCAGAGGAATCCAGGTCGTTTCCGCCCGGCCCCACGAGACTGGCGTCAACCCAGTACGCGCTTGCGTTGGTGTCCGCGCTCCAGGTAAACGTCACCGAGTTTCCGCTCAATACCGCACCGTTGCTCGGCGAGGTAATCGCTGCCAAGCCGCCTGCGGCATTCAGCGCCGTGTAGGGGTACGTGTTGCCTACCCACGAAGTACCGACCAGGGAGTAAAGCGTCACGTAGACCGCGCTTCCGTCAGTCGGCAATCCGTTCACTGTTGTTGACAACACGTTGCCCAGGTTCCCCGACGAGTAAATATCGTGCGCCCCCGTCGTTGAACCCACGTCGATCCAGTACGCTGTCGCTCCCGCGCCCGCCGACCAGCCAAACGTTACCGATCCGCTGGTGAGGGTCGATCCCGGAGTCGGCGTGGTCAAAACGCCGCCCGCGGTCGCCGTGTTCACTGCCGTGTAGGTGTACGGGCTCGCATAATAGATGCCACTGACTAGCCCATACAGGGTTACGTAGACCGTGGTCCCATTGGTCGGCATGGTCTTTACCGTTGCCGTGCGCGTACCGCTAGCGATGACGCCCGACGAGAAGTAATCGTGCGCGCCAGCCGTAGATCCCGCATCCAGCCAGTAGGAGGTGACTCCGCTTAACCGGCCCCACGTGAATACCACCGTGCTGCTGGTGAAAGTGCTTCCCTGCACTGGAGCGGTCATAACCGGGCCGCCACTGGTTGCCGAATTCACAGCGGTGTAGCTATAGGCGTTGCTGTACCAGGTTCCGCCCACCATTGAGTAGAGTGTCGCGAAGACCACGCCGCCGTTGGTTGGCAAACCCTTCGTCGTGACGGTGTTTACGTTGCCGATGTTTCCCGAAGAATAGTAATCACTACCACCCACGGTACTGCCAACTGTCAGCCAGTAGGCCGTGGCGTTGGTGCCCTGACTCCACGTGAAGGCAGGAGTGGCGGAGGTTAGAGTCGTACTTGGAGCCGGCACCAAAACCGTGCCCAGGCTGTTGGGTCCACCTAACGCCGTATATTGATAGTCAGTGGATAGCCAGTTACCGGCGGTCATGTAATACCAGCGCACGTACACCGCGTTGCCGTTGCTCGGCAGTCCACTCACTGCCAGGGACAGAGTTGTCGACGGAAGAGATCCCGACGAATAGATATCGTGCGCACCCAGGCTCGATCCAATATCAAGCCAGTAGTTGGACGACCCATTGCCGCCCCACATAAACGTGACGGAGGTGGCGTTCAACGGAGTGTTGTTCACTGGGCTGTAGATTCCTGCCGGTTGCCCAACGTTGCAAGCCGAAGGAGCCGATGGGATGCCGTCGCCCACAACATACAGTTCGCACGCTCCGGTTTCCATAACAGGAACGTCGAAGCTGGTGGAAACGGCCAGCGAGCCAGTCTGCACGGCCATGGTGCTGTGATCGTGGGTGCGGGCGTAGAAGACGTGGCCTGTACTGTTGTTGACGATTCTCACCAGGGGATAGTTGGTGTTGTCCTGGTTGTCGTCGCCGTAGTCGGCGCCATTGGTGATTCCATTGAACTGGGTTCCTGAAATCGGATAAGTCTGCCCAATCGTGAGACTCGACGGCGCGCTGGTAATTGTGGGCTGCCATGCAGGCTGGTAGGTGCCTGCGCTGGTGAAAATCTCCACACCCGTGGTCGTGAAGTCCGTCCACATAATCTGTCCGGTTGGCAGCTTGAGCAAATGCCCGACGAACGAGTCGTCCTTGGAAGCGTTCACTGGATTTGGAACGGTGTTGATCGTGTTTGTCGTACTGTTAAATTCGTAGAACGTTACGGGCGTAGAAGTTTCGTTGGTGAAAGGGCTGGTGGCTACGATTGCATTGCCGTTGATCTCGGATGCACCGGCCGCGTCATTGGTCGCGCCCTTGTTCGGAAAATCCGGCATCGCCGTCCAAGTCGCGGTAGTCGGGTTGTACAACGCAGTATGGCCCGCTACACAACTGCTGGCGCCAGTGGCCCAAAGATTGCCGGTAGGCAACAACATCACAGGACCAAGTTCATAGCTAGCGGACGCTGAGTTTCCGCAATCCGCGTCCCAGAGTTGCACTTGCGTGTTCACCGGCGGCGCCCACGTGTTGGTCGCTTCGTCGTAAACTTGCGAGGTAGCCAGCGTCGCATTGTAAGCGCCGAGTGGCACATTCACCATCAGCACTTGTGAGTCGTTGGGTTGCGCTGGATTGTAAGGCAGAAGGTTAAAGCCTGCTTCGTCGAATTCAGTCGTTTGGCCGTCGCTGGCGTTCCACATCGGAGTGTAGCTCAACGTGTTTTCGTTGAAGTAAACGTAGTCGGGAAGCGCACTGTACCCGACAAACTGCGCGCAGCAAATTCCTATCATCCAGGTTCCGTCATTCAGTACCTGGGACTCGGAATCTCCCATCGCTCCCAAAGCGTTAGGTACGGGAGGGGCTATGGGGACCCATGTATTCTGAACCGGATCGTAAAACGCGCCCAGACTTTGCCATGTGGCGGTGCAGCTTCCCGCTGGACATTGATACTCGCCGCCCTGCATTGCTACTTTTCCGTCCTTAAGTACGGCCGATGCAAAATACAAAGGCGCGTAGCCGCCCGGTAATGAAGCCACCTGGGCCCAAGTGCCGTTCGCATAATTGCCAGTGATGTCTGGCGTCAGCGTGTACCACGCCGTGTAGTCTTTACCTTTGCAGGTGGCACCGCTACAGTTCGGCTCTTCGTGCAGCAGAACGCGTCCGTCAGTGAGCAGCATCATCGCACCGAAAGA
Source organism: Candidatus Sulfotelmatobacter sp. (assembly GCA_049584475.1). Classification (GTDB taxonomy): domain Bacteria; phylum Acidobacteriota; class Terriglobia; order Terriglobales; family Acidobacteriaceae; genus Sulfotelmatobacter. Next base: position 80,027 of record JBAUXX010000008.1, read on the forward strand.
TACCGGAGGTGCGTTTGTCATTGGTGTCCACGTTTGGCCGTCGGCTAAACCAACGCCGCCGACCACAAGAACGCAGGCAAGGGAAACTGCGAATGCAGAGGAAAGTTTCATGGTCACCGTGATCCTTTTTCAGTTTTCTGTGTGAACCTAGGACGGGAAAGAAAGTCAGTTCCTCCTATTAGGAACTGAAGCCCGGTGCCGACGCGGCATTCGGAAGGGATTGCTTGCCGCGAGACGTTAGCGGCGATAGTCGTCGCTTTGGGGTGTGAATGTCAAGCCCAAAAACATTAGCGCCGTCTTTTTAGATATCTAATCCGTCGCCCGGTGTATAGTAGTCGCGGTGGGAGCTACAGCGGACCTTCCGGGTTAAAACAACCTCCCAAAGCACCCCTCCTTGTACCAGAACCTTTTCGGCAAAACGTGGGAAACGTGCGACTGGAGCCGATGTGGGGAACCGACTGCTCAAGGCTCGATACAGCGGTCCAAGATCGTGGACACGCGCTAGTCAGTCAGGAATTCGGGAAGGACTAAAGGAAGTAACGATGAAAAAATTGATGCCGATCGTGTTGCTCTTGCTGTGGCTGACTCTGACGATATTGACCCATGCCGCTGGCGCGTTTGCGGCGACTCCCGCGAGCAACACCGGCTACCTCATCACAAATGACGATGTCACCGGAACGCATGTTAACAGCGCCACATTCTTCACGATTGCGTCGGACGGTACGTTGGGCAGCCCCACTCTTCTCAGCCTCGGCGGGCACGGAACCGGAGGAGGATTTTTTGCCTCAAACCGAGTGGTCATATTGAACAGTAACACTGCGCCGTGCGCTTATTTTTCCGCCGGGGTAAGCAACACCATCGCCGGTGTTCAACTGTTGACGCAAACTGTGACGGGAACTTTTTCTCCTTCCGCCACCGACATCGGCGCCGATAACGGCATCGGCATGGTAATGAACAACAACTATCTGTACGCCGCTTTCTCAACCTCAGGCACGATCGCAACTTTCGCCGTGCAATCTGGATGCACGCTGCAGTTCCTCAGCGACATCGCGCCTGGCGGCTTGAATGGCGGCGTCGCTAAAGGAATGGCGATCTATGGCAACCTGATGGTTGTCACCTACGGAGATGGTTCCATCGAGTCGTTTGATACTTCCGGTGGCGTGCCCGTTTCCAACGGTGACGCGCAACTCGCCGCGGGCTTCGCCAGCGACGATTATCCCGACGGCGTGGACATCACTTCTGACGGTCATTACGCCGTCTTTGGCGACGCTTCGAGTGATGCGGCAGTCGAAGTTTCGGACATTTCATCGGGCCATCTGACTCAGACTGTTTTTTATACTCTGCCGGTCTCGGGCTTCAACTCCAACAACGTTCGCCTCAGCCCCGATAACACTCTGCTCTACATCGCGAATAATTCTTCCGGCCAGGTGACAGCCGCCTTTTTCAATGGAACGAACGGAACGGTTTCGGGCGGTTGCGTTTCGCCTCAGCTCACCGGTTTTGACGACTCATTTACCTTTCTCGGAAACCCAGTAACACAATTGCCGACGGGCACAGGCTCAGTCCTGTACATCCCCGAGTTCGGGTCTGCGATTGCCGTTATGAATGTAACTTCCAGTGGCGGCGCGTGCACATTGACCGAAGCCGCCTCGTCACCGGTGTCCGAGCCCAACAGCCCGAATTTGTTATCGGTTGCGGTTGAGCAAACGCAGCAAGCGGGGTTGTATAGTCCCGCGAGCGGTTCCACACTCGCGAGCAACTCTGCGACTTTTTCCTGGTTTGCATATCCTGGAGCGACTGCGTACTGGCTGGATATTGGCGCCGAACAGGGCGGACACGAATATTATTCGTCGGGCAGCCTTCCGACTACAACACTCTCGCTTACTGTTAATTCGCTGCCGTTGAACGGAAGCACGGTGTGGGCGCGCTGGTATTACCTGCTCGGCGGAAACTGGCAATCCATCGATTACAGCTATACCGCATTCGGCGGCGGCTCGACCAAAGGAATTATTACATCGCCTGTTCCGAACTCGACTTTGGCCGGTAGCACCGTGACCTTTAACTGGAGCACGGGCACGGGAGCAACGGCATATTGGATCGATGTAGGGTCGTCCGCGGGTGGCCATCAATACTACTCGTCGGGAAATCTCGGCAACGTGCTGACGACGACTGTGAATGGATTGCCGAGCAACGGCAGCACGGTCTATGTAACCCTCTACACCTTGCAAAATGGAAACTGGCTGAACAACGAGTACACATACACGGCGTTTAGTCTCGCCGCATCGACCGGAACGATGCAAACTCCAGTTCCGGGAACGACGTTAACCAGTAGCACAGTGACGTTCGATTGGAGCGCTGGCACTGGAGCTTCGGGATACTGGATTGACATAGGCTCGACCACGGGAGCGCACGACATTTACTCTTCGGGAAATCTCGGCAACGTGCTTACCCTTACGGTAAATGGATTGCCAACCGACGGCAGTGCGGTCTACGTCACCTTGTACTCGCTGATCGGAGGCGCGTGGTCTGCGAATACATACACGTATACGGCAGTGAACTCCACCGGCGGATTGGCAGTCATGCAGACGCCTCTTCCGGGATCAACGCTGAGCGGAAGCACGGCGACATTCAAATGGAGCGCGGACACAAGCGCAACGGCCTATTGGGTCGATATCAGTGCGATCGCCCCTGGTGGCCACGACCTCGATTCGTCCGGAAACCTGGGCAACGTGCTGACGGAGACGATCAGCAATCTGCCGGCGAACAACACCACCATCTACGTAACCTTGTACTCGTTGGTTGGAGGCCAGTGGTCGAACACCGCTTCCACCTACACTTCGGGTCCGTAGAAGACTGGCGCTGGCTCGTCGATTGAGAGCGCAAGGGTGTAACCGCACGAGCAAGGCAAGAAATACGAAGAGCAATGCACTTATATAAGGAGTTGGGCATGCATAAGTTTTTCAGGTTGGCGATCGCAATACCACTCGTTGCACTTGCCTCAGTCGCCGCCTCGGCGCAAGTGGGAAACTGTCCTTCACGCCCGGATCCAGGCAGCACTGTTGTGAATCCTCTCGATCTCTTCAGTCAGAGTGGAGTGCTGAACGTGGCGCTGGCTTTGAACAACGGCCTCGATTCCCAGGGATACACACACGACTGTTACAACTACGCCGCAGACGACGGCAGCACCATCGAAGCTCCTACGCTGCGCCTCAACCCCAGCGACACTCTGAACCTCACGCTGACGAACCAACTCGATCTTCCCGGTGCCAAAGCCGCGCACATGAAACACGCGATGCACATGGGTACCGTGACGATGACCAAGTCTGGTTCCACGAAAACCCCGGCCGACACATCCTGTAACGGCGGCACTATAACCCCAAATTCCACCAATATCCATTTTCACGGTCTCAATGTTCCTCCGGTTTGTCATCAAGACGACGTAATCAACACGCTGATCCAGCCCACTGATCCTCCATTCCAGTATCAAGTTCAAATTCCAGCTAATGAGCCTCCGGGTTTGTATTGGTACCATCCGCATCCTCACGGATACACAACCAACCAGGTGAATGGCGGGGCATCGGGAGCCCTCATTGTTGGCGGCATCGAAAACGTGAAGCCGCAGGTCGCTGGGCTTACGGAGCAAGTGCTCCTCGTTCGCCAGCAGTTTCTAAATCCCGGATCATGGCTACCCGGGCCATATGAACTCACCCTCAATTTCCAGACGGTGGTTCAGAAGCCGCTGGTGACCTTGCCCTTGATTGTCGCCGATCCGGGAGAGAAGCAATTCTGGCGCGTGCTCAATGCTTCCACGCAGGCTTTTCTCCACTTGCAGGTTTTGTATGACAACACGCCGCAACCCTTGGAGTTGATTTCAGTCGACGCTGTCCCGGTCACCAACGATCCGTCTGTGACCGATATTTACCTTCCTCCCGCAGGGCGCGCCGAATTTGTGATGACCGGCCCCTTAGAGAGCCAGAGCGCCGTTTTCGTGAATGTGGGCTTTGATACCGGTCCGGTCGGCAACCCTAACCCGTTTCAGGTGCTGGCAAATATTATTTCGAGCTCAGATGCTAAGAAACGTAAACTTCGCGTTCCGGCGAAGTACCACATTCCTGCGGCTAAGGTTCCTCCTGTCACGGTGCAGCGCTTCACTGGTCTGGCCAGCAAGAAGCCCACGGCGACGAGAAGCCTGTACTTCTCTGAGGCCACCCAGGGATCCAACGGACCCACAAACTATTACCTCACCGTTGCGGGACAAACCCCCAAGGTGTTCGATCCCAGCCTGCCGCCTGCGATTGTCACAAACGTAGGTGCCATCGAGGATTGGACAATTGAAAATCACAGCTCCGAGGAACACGCGTTTCACATGCACCAAATCCATTTCCTCGTGATGGCGATCAACGGAGTTGCGCTGAATCCGCCGGTGATGCAGGACACCGTCAATGTCGGATATTGGGACGGCACTCAGCCTTACCCCAGCGTGACCGTCCGCATGGATTTTAGTGACCCCGAAATCGCAGGCTTATTTGTCTATCACTGTCACGTCCTGGACCATGAAGACGGCGGGATGATGGCCGAGATCCTGGTCAATCCGTGATGCATTAATAACCACCACTCTCGCCAACAAATCCAGCGATGGAAAAGAGGGCACGGGCTTTATCCGTGCCCTTGTTCGTGGTGACGCCAGCCGCTGATTTTTGCTTACGGCCCTGAAGTGTAGGTGTATTGGTTGTTCAACCACTGTCCTCCAACCAGCGAGTACAGGGTCACGTAGATCGTGCTGCCATCCGCCGGCAAACTCGAGACCGTCGTGTTCAGCGTCGTTCCCAGGTTCCCCGACGAGTAGTAATCGTGCGCTCCCGCCGTCGATCCTATGTCGAGCCAGTAGCCCGTCGCATTCGCATCCGAGCTCCACGTGAACGTCACCGTGCTCCCGCTCAACGTCGAGTTCGGTACCGGCGTCTGCATCGCCGCCAATCCTCCCGTCGCGTTCAGCGCGAAATACTGATACGTATTCCCCGTCCACGTTCCCCCAATCAACGAGTACAGCGTCACGTAGACATTGCTGCCGTCGGTCGGCAATCCATTCACTGTCAGTGTGGTCACGTTACCCAGGTTCCCCGACGAATAGTAGTCGTGCGCACCCGTCGTTGATCCCACATCGATCCAGTACGCCGACGCTCCCGCACCTGCCGTCCAGTTGAACGTCACGCTACTGCTGGTGAACGTCGAACCCGGTGTCGGCGAGGTCATCACCGCACCCGCTGCTCCCAGGTTGTACGCCGTGTAGGTGTAGCCGTTGCTCAGCCACGTTCCGCTTACCAGCGAGTAGAGCGTGACGTAAACCGTGCTGCCATCGGTCGGCAAACCGTTCACCGTGGTGGTCAGCACGTTGCCCAGAGATCCTGACGAGTAGTATTGATGCCCACCCGCCGTGGACCCCGCATCCACCCAGTACGAAGTCGCTCCGCTACCAGCAGACCAGCTGAACGTCACGCTGGTTCCGTTCAGAGTCGAGTTCGGAGGCGGTGACGTGATCACTCCTTTATTGGAGCTACCGCCGAATGCCGTGTAGGTGTAGTTGTTGGGCGTCCACGTTCCATTCAGCAAGTAGTACCAGGTCACGTACACTGTGCTGCCGTTAAGTGGAAGCGAATTGACGGCCTGCGAAAAGGTGGAATTGGAAAGGCTGCCGGATGAGTAATAGTCATGCCCGCCTTGTTCCGCGCCCGCATCCAGCCAGTACGCAGTAGCTCCGGTTTCTCCATACCACTGGAACGTGGCGCTCGAACCCGCCAGCGTCGCACCGTTTGCGGGGCTGTAGATTCCCGGTGGCGCTGCTGTGAAGCTCGCGTTATAAACAGCCGAAGTTGTCGGCGCCGTCACTATATCCGTCGTGCTGGTCGTTCCGTCTTGCCATTGCGAGAAGAGGTATTGAGTACCCGCTGAGGTTTGCGGCGTGACCACGCTCAATGTGCACGAGCTTCCCGGCGTCCAAATCAGGGTTACCGGCGTGGTGTAGGTGCCGGGTGCGCAACCAGTGCCAGCGGATGTGAACGCAAGACCTGACGGCGAGGTGGTGATCGTTGCGCTGCCGACCGGCAATGTCGGCGCAAACGACACTCCCTTGAAGTTGGAATCGGATGGAGCGGTATCCAGAAGCGTGAACGACTCTCCCGAGGCCTGCGAAGCAGTGGTGAAGGTCAGGTTGTCCGTGATGCCATAAAGAAAAGTCAGATCGAGATCGCTGAGCGTGTAGTTGGTCGCGTAAAGCTGGACTGTGTTGCCAGAGACCGTTCCGGCCAAACCATACAAGCCGCTCGTGCCGTCGCTGGTCGTGTTGAGCACCAGGTTCAGTCCCTGATAAAGCGTATATTCCAGGTTCCAGGTGCCCGATCCGTCGGACTTGGTGTTGACCCATTTCTGCAGTCCGCCGTCCCCGACCAAACTGTTGGCGGAATTTTGTTTCGGGTCGCCACTGTCCGCCACATATAGAACCGACGAACTGGCGAAGAAGTACGTCACCGGGCTCAGATTAATTTGCAGACCAGAGTTGAAAGGGTTGCCATTGCTATTGGCACCCGAGGTAATGGTGAATTTGCCCGTGCTGCTGGTTCCGAAACCGGTCAGCTGGGTCGGACCGTTGCTGCTGTTGAACAGGCTGGTTGCCGGAGGCGTGCCCAGCGTGCCGATGAAAGAACGGGCTGAATTCGATCCACCCTTGGAATCCACGGAAACGTAGAGCGTATTGTTATAAATCTGAACGTCTCGTGTGTCCTGCGAAACCGTTTTGCCCGTCGTGTCCAACCCAGTAATCGCTGGGGAGCGGTGTTAGGGGCACCGACCGCCGGAATATAGAAAACTCCGCCAGTTGCATCGCTTCCGCTGCCCTGGCCAGAAACATAGGCGGTGCTTCCATTTGACGTGTAGGCGCTGCGTGGATTGTTGGTGTTGAAGATGTTGAAGATCGCTGTCGAGGAATTTACGTTGCCGTAAGGATCGATCAACGTCAGCGTACGCGGGATCGGCGTGTAGCTTTGTCCCGTCAGGCTGCCCGACTGGGCCAGCGCATTCGACGGAGCGGCGCCATACGTGGCGGGGTTCGCATCGAATGTCGCTGCGTTGACGCCGTATCCCATGATCGTCAGATATTGGCCGGTCCCGGAAAGCTGTATTCCGGCCTCGGACGACGATCCGTACTCACCGGCGATGGGAAGATTCGCGCCAGAACCACTTTGCGGCAAGACAAGAGAGTTCACGAAGGTGGCGCTCGTAGTGCCGTTCGGCGTGTACTGGAACAGCGTGAGTGGGGCGCCTTGATTGTCTCCGTAACCGCCGACGGAACTATTACCGGTACCGTTGCCCGTGCCATTTGGGACGGTCGTACAAGTGCCTGCATGTACACCGCAACCTTCGACGGCGACTACCAGATTACCGGGCGTAAAAAGCGGGCTGTTCTGCGCAAATGCAGCCAACGAGACCAACAATCCAACTACGAGAGCGATCCTTCTGATTCCACCTTCGACCATAGTGTGCTTTTTTCCTTGTACAACGGATTAGTTCACCTTTGCGGAATGAATCTCAGAAGGTATCAACCTAACGTTAAAAGAGTGTGAATTCTTCTGGATGTTTTTCACGGCCTCACGAACCATTTCACAACGACATGAAGAGGCGCCCCGCGTTTGGTGGGCGGAATGCTAGGCTGGTACTCGCCCTTTAAGAGGCTGAACTTTAGAGCGGCGAGACCGGGCCACCCGGCTTGCAGCAGAAGCGATTAGCCAAAAACGAATTTACCGAGGAGACCGACAAGGAGGACTCGAACTTGCGAAGCGCGGACAGATCAGGGAGCGGTTTCCAGCGCACGTGGCGCATCATTTTTCTTCTGTGCGCTACTGGCACTTCTCTTTGGCGTGGCCAACTACATTCTCAGACCGCGCTCACGGGCGAGCGCGATGCCTCGAAGTTTTCTGGCCGATCCATCATTGAGCAGATTCAAGCTGCCATTCACGACTGCGGCAAAGACCCATGCGCCGTGTACGTTCCGGCGGGAAATTATAACGCCAGCGCAATTCCAAGCTGGCAAACCCGCGACACAACGGGATCCCGCGTTGGCATCGCGATTCCTTCCAACGTTGAGATTCGCGGCGCTGGCCGGGGCCTTACCATCATCAACGTGACTCGCTCCGCCCTCGATCCTTCGGCCACACTGTTTGCCAATGCCAACAAATCGAATCGCAACATCCGCCTCCGGGACATGACCATCACCTGGACGGATGCCGATTCCAAGTTTGACTGGGTATCGATCTTTGTGTGCCACGCCTGCGAGCAACTGGAACTGGACCACCTCCGGCTCGAAGGCAATCCCAATAAACTGGTCAATCTGCTCGACAGCACCGGATCGAGCGTTCACGACAACACGTTTGTTCCGCGCACGACCAGCTACGGTCATGGCGATAACGCGCTGTCCGTATGCCGTTTCGAGCCGGGAGAATCAGTCGGGGATACGGCGGGAGTTGTGCGTGACAATCAATTCATTCACGCCGGGAATTTCCGTACATTCTCGATGTTAGTTGTGTGCCAGTCCGGACTCTATGTTCACGACAATGTGTTTGAAGGAAATTTTCCATCCCCGGGTAATGCCACGGGCATTGAATCGGGCCAGGACAATCTAGCGCGCTTGCCCGAGCATGTGAAGATCAGCGCCAACGTATTTCACGGCGCCAGCATTGCCTACGGAGGCACCAACAACTCCGAGATCAGCGGCAATTTTCTGGATCACGGCGACATTTACGTCGCGGTTCAATCCGGCACAATCGCTTCTCTCTCCGGAGTAACGATCGCCGACAACGAAGTGCATTTCGGCAGTATTAGCGTCGGCGGGATTGAACATACCTACATCGGCAGATTCCTAGTTACGCGGAATCGCGTATTTGACGGCAGCATCGGCACGGGAAATTCCTTGCTTGTACATGACATCGAAGTCAGCTTCAACTCTGTTCGGTATTCCAAGAACAATAACGGCATCGACTGTAACTCGTGTGCCGTAATCAAAGGAAATGTTGTACGAGAGATCGGCCAAAATGCCCCCGGCGACGTTCATGCGGGATACTTGATCGGCGGTTCGGTGAACGATGTGAGCGACAACGTGTACATCGACTACCAGCACACCTACGACGTGGGAACAATTTGTAGCGTCGCCAAACCGTCATCCGTGCTCTGCCTGCCCTCGGGCAGCAGTCGCTGGGTTTTGTTGCGCGGTGGGGAATGGGGCGTCGGTTGGACCAATCGCACACTCTTAGCCGAGAACGGCCCTCTAGTGATCCATGCCTTTGTGAACAGTGTGCTGCTCGAACTCGAAGCGGACACGCCTGCGCTCCCCGCTGGAACGCATTATCATCTGTACCGCACTACCTTCAACGCGTTCGAACTAAACAGTGCGACGATTGGAAGGTTTGCCAACAATCTGGCGATCTCGAACGGAGGCTATCGTCACGCTGCGGTACAGGAGAATGGGGTTGTTCGAATTCAAGATCTCTTCGGAAATGTCTTCCGGCCCTATAGCTGTGTGGGAAAATGCGCGGTCGATTATCGCTCGACGGTAAACGCGCCAGAATAGGACTGTCGAGTCTCGGTGGGATGTTAGGCCACGCCCGCGATTCCTGGCAGCCGTTTCTCCGCTAGAGCGGCGATTCCAATCGATGTCGCGTGGCTCTCGCCCGCTCGCTGCAATGCCGCGCTCAGCGCGCCGGCGAACTCCTCGGTGAAGCAATCGATGTCACTGCGCAACGACGCCTCGGTGAAACTACGATGGACGGAAAAACATCCGCGGACTTCTCCCCGCGCGGAAAACAAGTCGAACCGCATTTCCCAACCTTTGCTCCGGATGCCCTTTTCGCGTCTCCACTCATATTGCACCGGAGAGACCATGAGAGGTGATCCGTAAAAAGCAGGCAGTTCTGGACGAAACGAAACGTCAAAGCCGTCATAGTCGTTGCCTTGGAACGCCGTTTTCAATATGCGGACAATATCGTGAACCGTTTTGGCGTGGGCCAGTTCGTCCTCCGCGCGGCGAATGGCAAGATTATTGGAAATGATGGCTTTCTGGCCCCATGTTCGACGCGCCATGCGACGGAGTTCGTCGACCTCGTGATAGCCGAGATGCTGCAAACCGAAAAATACACCGAGACCGACCACGCTCAGCACCACGGCAATGTTGCCCGATCTTGGTGAAAGTAACGGCAGACTGATCAATGCAAAAAACGCTGAGACAGCGTAAAGAACGACGACGGCTTGCTTGTGAGAAAGTCCGCGCTGGAGTAGCTTGTGGTGAATGTGCTCGTCATCGGCTCCGAATAATGGCTTGCCATTAAGAAAGCGCCGAACCACGGCAATGCAAGTATCCAGAATCGGCAGGCCGAACGAAACGACCGGTATGGCAACTGCAACTGCGGTCGACGCTTTTTGCGAACTAGCCAGCGACACGGCGCTCAAGACGAAGCCGATTACCAGACTGCCGCAATCGCCCAGGAAGATGGTTGCCGGGTTGAAGTTGTAACGCAAGAATCCAACAATGGCCCCCGCCAAGGCGATGGTTACAACCTCCGCCAGTGTGTTGCCCGTGATCAGGGATACGATGAAGACCACCAAACTGGAGAATAGCGCCGAACCGCCTGCCAATCCGTCCAACCCGTCAAGCAAGTTAAATGCATTCGTGATGAGTAGTACCCAGAACACGGTCAGAATCAGCGCAGCCGCATTCCCAATCTGCCTCTCGCCGAACAGCAAATGAAAACTCGTAACGCGGCAGCCGCCGGCGAATAACCAACAGGCCGCCAGAATTTGTACGCCGAACTTTATGTACGGACTCAAAGGACGAAAATCGTCGGCCAACCCGAGAGCAAAAATCACGAGAGTCGGCCCGAGCAATCCGAGGAACGTGCTGGAGGGAAAAGAATAATTCAAATGAATAAGGTTGGACGCTAGCACAGCGCCGGTGACAACTAAAATCACCGATCCCAGAATTGCAATGCCCCCCAATCGTGGCACAGGCTGTGCGTGCAGATGCCTCTTCGAGTCGGGTCCGGTTGCCCAGCCGCGCTCGTTGGCTTTATCGCGCACAAAGCGGGCCATGACCGCCGAGACAACCAACGACGCCGCGAATATGACTAAGTAGATCATTCTCGTCCAACTCTGCAAACTCACGTTCCTAGATCGATCACGCCAGTTTGGCGGGGCGCACGACTGCATCTTCGGAGTGAGCCGGTTTCACGGGCACACCACTGCGGAACGGCATTTCCAGCATTTCCTCGTAGACCTGAAGCATGGCCTCGGCCATTTTCGTGGAGGTAAATTGTTGCTCCACTCTTCCGCGGCCAGCTTCGCCCATTTCCTGACGTAATTGCGCGCTGTTCAACAAGGCTTGAATCGCCTTCGCCAATTCCGTGACATTTTCCGGAGGAACGATATAGCCGGTCTTCAAATGCTGATTCACCCATGAAACGCCTGTCGGTAGATCGGTCGAAATCACCGGCTTTCGGCACGCCATCGCTTCCAGTTGCACCACGCCAAACATCTCAGCGTTGGTGATAGAGGGAAGAACGAAGACATCGCATGCGTGGTAATAAGCCACTAAATCGGCTTCTGATACTTGTCCGAGAAATGTCACTCGGTCAGAAAGGCCTTTTTGTTCGACCAAACTCTTCAGCGAATCTTCCAGAGGCCCTACGCCGACAATCCACAGACGTGCCTTGATGTTTTCCAGGGCGCGCACCAGGAATTCCACTCCCTTGTATGAAACAAGCCGGCCGACACACAGCACTGTGGGCAAGCCATCCCGCAAGCTATCGACTTTTCGCGCAGCCGCTTCGTCCAGTTCAAAACGCGACACTGGAACGCCAAACGGAACGACGCGGCACTTGTTCCGATACTTGGAAACAAAGCGCGAAATCTCAATGTGCCGGGGCGTCGGAACGACGATGCAACTTGCCCGCCGATAAAACGCTTCGAGGAAAGGCTCGTACATTTTGAGCAAGTGGCGCTGCCGCACTACGTCGCTGTGAAACTGCGCCACAACGGGAACATCACGATCCGCGAGCAGTGCCGACAATTCAGCCAGGGGATTGGGAAGGTGAACGTGAATGAGGTCGGGGTTAAATTTCCGCGCCCAGTATGGATAGGACGGCGCCAGCGAGCAGGAAAATAACTTCCCCATGCTCGCGACGCGTGTAACCGAAATCTTACGTTTTTCGTGTGTCGTGCGGAAGCTGGTATTGGCGACGACCACCTGGAACTGGACGTCGTCCGCCAGGCTTTCGCAAATTTCCTTGAGCACAGTTTCCATTCCGCCGACAAAGGGATCGTAAAATTTCCCCAACTGGAGGACTCTCATGCCGCCACCTCCTGCCGGTGGGAACCAATTGCCTCAGCGAGAATGCGATCGAACTTTCCCGCCAACTCGGTTGCAACAAGATTGCGATGAATCCAATCGTGCCCGCGTTTGCCCATGATCCTCCGCAAAGAATCGCTTTCTCCGAGGGTCAGCATGTGATCGCTCAATTGCTGCGTATCCAGCGGCGGGAAGAGCAAACCGCTTCGGCTGTCGTCAATCAGTTCGGCCGGGCCCCATTTGTTGACGGCAATAATGGGAACTCCGCAAGCCATGGATTCCAGGACCGAGCGGCCTAAACCCTCTGGACCACGGTTCGGCTGCACTAGAACATCAAATTGCGAAATCACATTGGGAACGTCATTACGGAAACCGATAAATTTCACGCGGCCTCGCAACTCCGAATTCGCCACCCTGCTCCGCAGAGAATCTTCGTACGCCATCCCGCTTTCCGTGACGTACGGATTGTTCCCCACGATGACGAACATGGCGTTCGGCAACTGGTGAAGCACTCGTTCGGCAGCATCGAGAAAAATGTCATGACCTTTAAGAGGCGTGATGGCGCCGACAATGCCAAACCAAACGTCGCCGGGGTCCTTATACAAGTCGGCAGGCGCCGTGGCACCGGGCCGGAAGCGGCCGAGGTCAACAATGTCGTGGACAACACTTGCAGGCACTGAAGCTGAGACGTATTGCCGGAACTGCGAAGCCACGTAGCGAGAGACACAAACCGCCAGATCGCAACGCCTGGACAGCAACGACAGCAATCTTCGAGAGATCACGCGCTGCTCTAATCCATCTCGCACATACCAGACCAATGGAACGTCTTTCCGTTTGTGCGCGAGGGCTCCGATCAAATGGGCTTTGATCGAGTTCGTAACAAAAATCGACGGGCCAATTTCGTCCAGCAGGTTCGACAATTTGCGTGCGAATGACCTCAAGTTCGCCGCAAATTTCAGAATGCGTATCGGTCCGGGCAACTTGGCCGTCTCGCCCACCCCAGCGATGGCTTCCGGCCAGGGCAATACCCACGTCATTGCTCCCGCGGACTCGGCGCGTTGCTTTAGCGGCCCGTCGCCAGGAATGATCAGATGAAAGTCGTAGATGCCGCGCAAATGGTCTACGGTCTCGAGCAAGCCCAGCTCTCCGCCACCCAATCCGGAGATGGGACACAACACAACGACTCTCGGCAGACTCGGGGTATATGCGCCAGTTCCGCGTTTCGGCTGCGCGTGGTCTTCGAGGTGGCTCATGACTTTCATAGACCGCCACCGACCTGTGGTAATGTTTGCAGGCTTTCATTTCTGAAACCGTACGGCCGCAACAGTTTTCTCAGGGAATCACAGAGCGCATCTTCGGAGAACGCACCAAGACACCACGCCCTGCCTTCAGAACCCATGCGGGCCGCAAGCTGCGGGTCTTGGAGAATGGTGACGAGCGCTTCGGCGACTTCTTCGCTCGACTCGGGATCCACGACGAAACCGGTTTTTCCGTGAAGAACCGCTTCGGACGCTCCGCCAGACCGGCTGCCCACCACGGGCTTTCCCGCCAGCGCCGCTTCAACGTAGACCCGTCCAAATCCTTCGCCGCCAGCCACTCCTCGCACGCCTTTTCCCCGGCTCGGCAACACGAATACATCGCAGGAGCGATAAAGGCCGGCGAGTTCAGTATCGGCAACTTCGCCGGCGAAGGTAACGTGTTGCGCTACGCCGATTTCCGCGGCCAGCTTCTCCAGACTCTGTCGTATCTCGCCCTCACCGACAACAACGTAGCGTGTGTCAGGCATCGCACGTAAGACGCTGGGCAGCGCGCGAATCACAGTGTCCACGCCTTTAAATTCGTTGCCTTGAGCGAGACTGCAAACCGACAGCAAAATTGCACTCTTTTTTTCTTTCGCAACCGAGACTGGTGCGAGGTCCTGCGCTGTCAACAAATCGACAAAGTCATTCGGAATCGCGTTATACAAAACTTGCACCCGCGAACTGTGAACACCCTCGATCTTCTGGACAACACTCGCGGTATAGCGGCTGACGGGCACAATCACGTCGGCGTTTCTCAAAGCAGCGCGCCGCCATGGCGAAGTACCCCACCACACTTCCACGCAGTGACAGGCCACCCAATACGGTGTTCGAAAAAAGAACTTCATCGCCGCCGCTACGGGCGCAAGCGCAATGTGGTTGGCGATGACCAGGTCATATCCGTGAATCCCGGCCTTCGCAACCTCAAACAAGAAACGCAGTCGCGACCACATCGAAGCGCGTGCGCTGCCGCTCACCATTCCCAGAACTCCGAATTCCTTGGGTCGATCCCCCGTGAATCCCCAATTAAAGAAACACAATACGTCCACGTTTTCCGCGCCGAGTGTGCCGCCCAGCGCCGAAGCCAGAGTCGAGGTGTATCTCGCAATCCCTCCGCGCGTAAAAATGTCGGTCGCTAATATGAGGACCTTCATGCCGGGATCGACAATGCGCACACTTCTCCCGCGCTCCTCCGGACCTCTTGATGGGGGCTTCTTTAGCAGGGAAGAAACCATAGGGGCCCTAAGGTCGCTCCAGACCGGGATGAACTCCGAAAGGGAAGTCACTACTTCGCCGCCGCGCCAGCGCGACCACTCCGGCCACAACGACTAAAACCAGCAGCGTCTGAATAAATGTAGCCAACGAATTATCGAAATCACGTTCTACCGACATGGCGCATTGCGTGGCCAGCAGAGTCGTAATGGCCGCCGCGCAGAATACCGGCAAATGCGCCTTCCAGCCGTCGACCAGCCCAAGCAGCCCCCCCCAGAGCAAAGCGCCCAGCGCGATGTAGAGCACGCCGCCCGCTTCAAATAGATCGCCGGGCATGGACGGAGCAATCGAAGCCCAGGAATTTTCCCGCACCGTAGGATCGTCAAACGCCCAGATGCGCGATCCGAAGCTCACACCCGCATCGGCCGCGCTTTTGTTTGCGTAAACAAACCGCGGTAGGAATCCCCGAAGAAACGGCGACACGAGCACGTTTCGCCCCGAGTAGGGCTGCATAGCGGGAACCAGCGCCACGGTTAACAACATGGAATCGAACGCGTGGAACCGGTGCGTGGGTTCGTTCGAAGCTCCGGTGAGCCAGCCGCCGATGCCGCCGTCGGTCAACTCCCGCAGAACTTCTTCAGGCCGCACATTGTCCCACTTGATCCGCCGATATGAGCTCACCACCGAACTCAAGATCAACAAACACGCCAAGCCAACCGTCACCACCTTGGCCAGCGCCAGACGCCGGCCCGCAAACAGTGCGGCTGTCAAGGGAATCAAAATCAGGGGAGCCAGGTTTTCCCGGTAAGGACTGACCACGCCGCGTACAAGAGCTGGCAGCAAAACGATCCAATGAATGCTTCCTATTCGCCACCATGGACCCGGCTGGCGGAAGTGGTCCCACCAAACTATGGCGGCGGGGACCATGTACAAGTTGGCCAGCAGCGCCAATGGAGTAATCAGCACCAACGGGAAATTAGTGCGGCCATCCACGAGATAGAACATCACGCACGCCGCAATTGAAACCGGAATGGCGGCGCTGTAAACGAAGTCAACCGAAAGAGATGCAGCCAGTCCGAGCGGCCCCGCTGCCTTGCGTCGCACGGCCAGCCCGTAGCCAACGACAAGCAAAATCCAGAACAACACGCAGTAGGTCAACGTCTTGTTCAACGTCTCGGTGGGCAACGCCAACAGCCGGAGCGTCCCATTACCCCACTCCACTGAGTTATAAGAAAGCATCAGGAAGCGCAGTACGATGTCGAGCCCGAAGCCCAGCCAAACAAGACCATAGAGCGACTTCAATAGCGCCGGCCATCCATCGCGCGCCCACTCCGGGACGAGCTTCACCGACATCAACCAGCAGGCCGTTAGGCCCGCCATGATGATCCATGTCCATAGATTTGACTGCAGTCCCGCGAACCCAGGCATGGTGTTCCCTTTGCACAAACAACCCCCTCGACCTGAACGACGGTCGTGGGCACACTTTTGCCTATTGCTTTATTGCGGCCAGTTTCGATTGGCCGGAATTACTGGCCACGGAAGGATCGACTTGGCGGATTTCAACTCGGGTCAGCGTCGAGTCTGAGAGGAGGTACTGCCCCGCGTTCGGATCAGTCTACTTTCATGTTCCGATCTGGTCAATCAATTCCTGTCGTTTGACGCAAGCAAATATCTAATGTTTGCCCTTGTGAGCCCTTACGCTCTGCGCAAAAACCTGCACACTCATAAGGAGATTGCAAAATCCGTCGTCATGCATCTCCATCTATACTTGAGGCTTGGAGTTTCCTGATTGACGATTGTCGGAAAAATGAAATCGGCGGTGAGGCGGGCCACGCCGCGCCCGGTGCGCCGTTTCGTCGGTGAATACCTGGCGCAACGCTGGAATGCACGGCATGAAAAGATGCCCGTCGAAGAAATCTTCTCGGCTATTTATCGCGAACAAAGGTGGGGGAAATCCGGCGATTTTTCGTCGGGCGACGGAACTCACAACCCCGATGTGGTTCAACCCTATGTAGAAGCGGTCGGGAAATTTCTTCGATCGTTTCCGCAGCCGCCTTCCGTCGTCGACCTGGGTTGCGGCGATTTCCACGTCGGAGACCAACTCCGTTCCGGCTGCGGCCGCTACATTGCCTGCGACGTGGTTCCGGCTTTGATTGAAAGAAATAAGGAAAAGTTCGCTGCGGCGAATGTAGACTTTCGCTGCCTGAATATTATTGAGGACGATCTGCCGGAAGGCGACGTTGTTTTTCTGCGCCAGGTTCTCCAGCACTTAGACAACTCGCAGATTCTTCGCGTCGTGGAAAAGCTGTACCGGTACAAATTCCTAGTGCTGACCGAACACATCCCCGCCGCCGCAAATTTCCCGGCGAACCGCGACAAGCCAACCGGTGGCGGAACCCGTCTTCCCGAAAATTCCGGAGTGGTGCTGACCGAGTCGCCGTTCCTGTTGAAAGCAAAATCGCGGTCGGTGCTCTGCGCAACTCGCGAATCGATCGGACGGTATCCGGGCCTGATCACGACCATGCTTTACCAGTTCAAGGGTTTCCGGGTATCGTAGCCCCGCGCCCTTACCCAAGTTTCGCAGCCCGCCCGCCGTGAAGCATCAATCCCTCTATAATTCCTATCTCATGGAAGACGTCCAGATCTGCGACGGATGCAGCGCGACCCTGAATGGCCATCGGGTCGAGGGGATGGGCGAGGTTAGTCTTCTGCAATGCGAATGCGGCCTGGTGATCACTTCGCCTCGCCCCAGCCCAGAAGAACTCGACCAATACTACCCTCCGACGTACTACTCGTACCTCCCAAAACCGCCAACATTGATGCGCCTACTCTCTGCGAAGTTGCGCACATACAAAGGCGGCTACCCCTCCGGGGACGGCCCGATCCAGCGCACATTATGGCGGGTGGCCGCGTCGTTATTCGGGAATTTCTTCCTCTTCTACCTGCCCTACCGCGGCGCGGCAAGGATTTTGCTTGAGGTCGGGTGCGGAACTGGATCTGACTTGGATTGGGCACGACAGCACGGCTGGGACGTTCATGGGTTGGAGCTAAGTGAGGGCGCGGTTAAGATCGCGCGGGAAAACGGCCTCGATGTGCAGCGCTCAACTTTCGAGGGTGCAAACTTGTCGGCCAATTCGTTCGACTGCATCCTTATGAGCCAAGTGCTTGAACATCTATACTCGCCGAAGCTAGCGCTCCGGCGATGTCACGAGATCCTTCGGCCTGGCGGACTCCTCTTAATTGCGGTACCGAAATTCGACAGCTGGACCAGACACGCGCTAGGGAGCTACTGGCATAATCTCCAATTCCCTGTCCACCTTCACCACTTCAATCAACCTGTGCTCGAACGCATGATTAGAGACGCCGGATTTCAAGTGCGCGAAGTTCGCCTGAGCTCGCGACTTTTAAATCTCGCCTACGCTTTGAGGACAATGAAACGATTTCGCATTTTCCGGCGAATCTTCACAAAACCTCAGGGAACGCTCAGCGATGTCATGCTGATCGTGGCGGAGAAGTAGAAGCTGCATGTTGACGACGTGGCAATTCGAAATGAGGTTCCACCTTCATTGCGGCAGCGACCGTAGCGATTCGGGTCCATCTTTCCGCGCCATCCCCACTACGTTCAAGCCCACCCTTGTTATTTGCATCAGACCATTCGAAAGCTTAACTCCGATGTGCCGCGCGACACGCTTCGCCGTGAAGCCGGGGCCTGTAATTCCTTCCTGAAAGCTGTGCGCAGGCCGAGTCAAAACCGGCTCAAGGCCTCCCTTCCGAAATGCGAAAGCCAAAGTCCTGGGAGTGAACTGATTCAGATGCCCAAGCATCGCCACGTAACCGGTTCCCCGTCCGAGTCTTTTCTTGAGCCGCTCCTTTCGCAGCTGGTTCGGGCCGTTAGGCGACTTCACCACGAATATGCCGCCCGGCTTCAGAAGACGAGCGCATTGCTTGACCGACAGAACTGGATCGTACATATGCTCCAGAACGTCGAGCATGGTGACCACGTCAAAGCTGGCCTCCGCAAATGGAGGATCGGAAATCATACCGGTCTTCACATCGTCCAGCCCGAGCTCGTTGCGACAAAACTCGGGGAATTTTGGATTGATTTCCAACCCGCTCACTGCCCACCCGGCAGCGTGGGCATCCGAAAGAAAGGTTCCCGCTCCACAACCTACGTCAAGCAGATGCCTTGAGTTCGCCGGCCCCAGCAGCGAAAGGATGTGGCGATTGGAGTCCTTCATCGATTCGTGCCACCAGAAAAAGTGTTCCTGGCAAAGTTCGTATCCGCCGCCCGCCTTCTCTTCGTAAAAGCCGTTCACATAAGTCTCGTCGAAATTGCGCTCCACATACATAAAAGTGCAGTCCTGGCACTTCACCAGGTTGATCATCCTTTGGGTGTAGGCCCCCGACCGAGTCGCATCGGTACTGGCTGGCTCTTTCTGTATTAATGAGGACCGCGAACTCCCGCACAGGGGACAAGACATAAGCGTCGTATTCTACCATCGGAAATTTTAAGTGGCCTTGCCCCCCGCGCCATACCCTATGCACCTCTGTGCTCCTCTGTGTTTAAGGTTTTCCCCACTGGCTGCCCCTCTCAGACCTTGACCATCGAGCCGATGACGCGTTGAATGGGGATCGGACCGTAATGCAACGCTGCGAAAAAGGCGCCATCTAAATCCATCAACTGGAATATTTTAGAAATAAGCTCTTTGAAAACAATATTTTAGGGATATCCCGAAGATACCTTGTCCAGCTAATCTGCTGATTCCGGAGATTTTACGAGAAGGTATGGTACCCCCACCCACCGTTATATATGCGACGCAACAATCTCTCTTAGCCGCGCGCGATTGGTCGCAAAATCCCCAACTTCGGCCGCGACTTCAACCGACGGCATCAGCCGCGACTGAGCCGCGCCGCCAAGTCCCCGCAGCATGAGTCCAACTAACTCCCGCAGTCGCACCGTGTCGAACATTGCTACCGTCGATCCCGGATAGAGTTCCGCATTAAGCTGACTGTTGTCGCTGAAAATTCCCGGACGTCCCAGGGCCGCCGATAAAAAGGTGATCCGTCCAAGAATGTTCCCCGCCGTTAAGTTGATGACTCCGTCGCAGCCAGCCAGGAAACGCACGAACGCCCGGTACCCCATCTTGCCCTCGCGCACGCACGGCAATTCCTTAGCGAACTCAGACGATTCGTATTTTTCGGCGTCAGTCGGGTTGTAGATAAAAGTATGAAACGAAATTTTCTCGCGCAACTCAGCAGGCAGTTCTTGAAAAACGTCGAGCAAGACGCTCTTCAGAACAAACGGATGGTTCTGCACAATGTCGTGGAAGCTCATCGGAGCCTGCACCAGAATTTTGTGCCGGCCCGCCTCGCGCTTCGCATTGCCCCCCAACTGCCGTGTCGCAGCAAAATCATACGGCCACGGAATCACCACGGTGCGATCGCAGCCGATCAACCCATCGCAGAATATTTTCAGCTCCGGCGAATAAGCCCACACATGCCGCGATCCGGTCAGGATGCGCTTGACCATGCGCATCTTCGCATCAGTGAGATCGCGCGAAAGAATCGCCGGAGGCCCCGGAATGACAGCCACGGGAGGATCGCCGGCAGCGACAAGAGATTCCACGTATCGCAGTTGACTCTCGGACGCGCCCAGTTCCGTCAGAATCAAATCGTATTTGCCCGCCGGAACGTTCTCGTCCTCCAGAAGAAAATCGAAGTTGTCGGCCAGTATCTGGGCGAGGCAATAAACGTCGGGATAAGTCACGCCTTCCAGACGCATCTTCAGATACTTCGCCGCAAGCCGCTGCTTGCGCCACCACTGCCTTTGATGGCTGAGGAATGCGACACGCATGCTTCCGCTCACCACTTTCCTGGAATATTCATGCGCACTCGCGCAGCACCTGCGCCGCCCGAACGTCGTACGTCTGCTCCGCTGCCAACCGCGCCGCATTCTTTCGGATACACGTACGCAACTCACAATCGCGCATCAATAATTCGATCTTGTCGTCGATCTCTTCCGGCGAGCGATAATAAACTGCTGCCTCGTTATCCGGAAAGAATTCGTCCTGCGCCGCCGAATAGCGCGCCAGCATCACGCCTCCGCTGCCGGGAATTTCAAATGTCCGCATGTTCGGTCCGCCCAAATTTTCGGCATTCAACACATTCAACGATACCGCCGCCCGCGCATAAATGTCGCCAACCACTTTGCCCCACACCGGCGCGTGAGCCCGATGTTCTCCTGTTAGCGTTCTCCATTTTCGCGGCCAGTTGTTGCCCCAGATCGCGACCGTGTGGTGTCGAATCTTTGCAACTTCCGCGCACCGAAAGCGAGTATAGGTCGCTACAAAAGCCGTGTCGTGCGTCGCATGACAAGTTTCACAAAGCAGTCCCTCATCCACAGACTGCGGGTGAAACAACTCCGGATCGACCGCAAAGGGAAGATACTTGGCCTCAACGCCATCCCTCCGCAGCCGCTCCACGAGGCTTCTCTCCCACATAAAGAGCACGTCGTACTGCCGGAAGACTTCAATCAGGTCGCGACGTTGCACGGAAGCTTCTCTCGGGTCCCACGGAATGCCTATATAAGGATGATCGGGATAATGGTTCACGAAAGGAACGCCCGTGGATTTTCGGATCTGCCGAACAGTTTCAGGATGAAGATATGTGCATTTAACGCCGAAGATCAGCGCCGGGCGAACGCTTTGTGCGACTTCCGCCGTTTCGCGATTCACCGTGTTCCACAAGCGCGATCGCAACGCGCGGCGCAGAACCCGATTCCCGGCAAAGCGGCCGGCATTGCGGATTGCTCGCACGAAATCATATCGGACAACCTCCATGCCCAGGCGCTCGAACGCGCGCGCATAGCTTTCCGGCAGCGAGCCTTCGTCGGTGGTCCCGATCACAAGCACTTTGCGATTCGCCATTTTCAAAGAGGATCGACTCTCAGGATGCCGTCCGATCCCGCCGGCCGCGTTCAATATCGGATGGCAGAGGATACCGATCCATAAGGGTGGCGGGATCGGACATTTCTCCCAAGCTCCTTACTCGCAATTCCCGCCAATCTTCCACGCAGTATTGAACCTTGTCCGAATCGCGCAATGCATTGATCTCGGCCAACGCGCGCGTCTGCAAGTATCGCAAATACATTTTCTGATTGACGCTGCGCGGCAGAAACGCCAAAAAAAAAGTAAGACGTTCGGTCAGAGCGTGATGATTCGCCAGATAGTGCAGGAATTTCCGCATCGCCCGGCCCGGCCCGCCTGGCCCAGACTTTACACTGTGAATCTGTTCAGGACGCGCCAAGACTAGCGGTACCCCGAGCTGCTCGGCATAATAGCTGTAAACCTCAAGCCATCTCCACTGGGGTGAAGTGATCAAGTCGTAAGTACCAGGCTGCGAGGCTCCTTGAGCCACTTGTACAATCGCCTCGACAATCGTGGCGGTAAATACGGTGTTAGAAGCGCGACTGCCTTGATGCGGCAGCGCGACTGTTCCCTGGCGAATCTCGGCGCAGATTTTGCGGGTAATGTTTTGAAGATCTCCCATCACGTGGCCAAGACGAAATATAAATGCGGGGTGATGCGACGAGCGGCACAGCCGCCGGAAGATTCGCTCTGAGATCAGCTTTTCCAGGCCGTACGAATCCGGCAGCCAGAACTTCATGCCGGGCGCATAGACCATGATCGTACTGGCGAATATGATCGGCGCTCTGGTTTTGGCCGACATCACAACACTCCGAATAATCTGCCGATTTACATCCCTGTCGCTACGCGGTATGCCCGTGTTGCTCAACGCAAAGTTGACGACTACGTCGCAGTCACCGATGAGATCGCGCGCCGCGGCCGGATCGGTAATGCGCCCGTGTCTACATTGCATGCCGTTCAGCCTCAGGAAAGCTGAACCTGAGACATTGCGGGCGATCGGCACGACCTCAATGCCTTCCACACCGCGTAGCCTGAGAGCAACTTCGCATCCGACTTGCCCATTAGCGCCGAGGATAGCGATTCGCTTCATGGGTTGCATTTTCCCGCTCTGTAGAGAGCTTCTACGGCGCGAACCGTTGGCAGGCAACTCCGGGCATTAAACTTGCAAGGCTGCTGGTTTCGCACACCGTCGAGAAAAGCCATCCATTCGAGATAGAAGGCCTGATAAACCGTGCTGGCGCCGGCAGGTTTCATCGTGAGCGAAGGAGCGACACCGTCCTTGCTGCCGCGGATCTCCACTTCCAGTTTGGGCTGACAGGAAAGCGCTACGGTGCAGTTCTGGAAATGAAGTTCAATCGAATTGTCCGCCGGACGAAGCCAGGTCACGAAATAGTCGAGTTCACAGGAACCTCTTGCCGTGACCAGGGTCAAGCGCGCCTCGATCTCACGATCAATGCCATTGTCGAAAACGAAACGCGGTTGCCTGGGAATTGCCTCCGTCGCACCCGCGATGTACATCGCCGCGTCCAGGGAATGGCATCCCAAATCCATTAGCACGCCGCCGCCGGAGGCCCCGTCGTCGTAAAAACGGGAATCGGTGCCTGTCTTGGTGGTGCGCGCGCCTTCGGATACGGATATCGAAACCAATGAGCCAAACCAATTTTCCGCGACGAGCAGTTTCGCAAGCTCCACCGAGGCATAGCTGCGCCGCTGAAATCCACACGCCAGGCCATATGCGGGATACAAGCTGCAAATGTGCTCTCCGTCAGCTCCAGACACCGCAAGCGGCTTCTCGGCGAGGACGGAAGTGCCGCGCTTGGCGAAGATCTCGTAATACGGCAGCCGGACTGCAACGGGCACAGCGAGTAATACGACATCCGTTTGTGGAATCTGTTCCAGATCGTCGCCCACTGAAACTGGCGCGATCTTATAACTGCCGGCCACCGAGCGCGCCGCCTCGGAACTCTTGTCCGCGACGTACGCGATCTCGATTCCTTCGCAAGCGCTGAGCACCGGAAGATGTACACGACTCACGATTTCGCCAGCGCCAAGGACGCCCACCGAAAGCACGCGCGCCGGCGTGCGTTCTGCGATCTGTATCGATGGGGTAAAAGCATTCATTCTGGTCAATTGGTTTTCGGCTTCTTGTCGTCAGGCTTCTCGTCCAGTTGATGCCGGGTCAATACGCTCGATCGGCGAAGTACCTCTTCGGCGTGAGAGCGCGACCAGTTTCTCATAAACGTATCGCGGCCATTTTTTTCCAGGCGCTGACAATAAGCATCGTCCGACAACAACAATGAAATCGCTTCCGCGAAGTCTTCCGGCTTTTCGCGCACCAGCAAGTCATGCCCGTCGCGAACTCCCAACCCTTCGACCAACTGCGGACAAGCGACAACCGCCTTTTCACGGGCAAAGGCTTCGACAATCTTCAGAGGCACACCGCCCCGAACAAAGACCGGCAACGCAATCACGCGGCACTGGCTGTACAGTTCATTCGATTCGGCAATAGCGCCGAGAAGATCGACGTAGCCGAAACTATTCAGTCTTCTCTCGTCCGCTGCGGGCAGATTCGCTCCAGCCAGCTTGAGGCGCGCATCGGGATTTGCTTTTAGCACGAGAGGAAATACCTGCTCCGCCAGAAAGTTCGCTGCTTCGAGATTAGGCAGCGATGAATAAGTTCCGATGAAGCCAACATTCTTGTTGCGAACTTCCGCGCCGGGTTGAAAAGTTCGCTCATCGAGGCTGTTGGCTACGACAACGACGTTGACGCCGGGAGCGATGCGCGACAGAACCTCGCCTTCCGGAGGAGACGTTGCCCAGATCTCGCAACACTGCGCGAGAAAAATCCGCTCCTGCGCGCGACACGCGAGGTGGTTGGCGTAGAGGCCCAATCTATTGATCGATCCCTCGCCATAGGTCGAGAGGAACTGAGCGGTAAGGTTTGTCAGAACATCGATCGCGTCGGCGATGACTTGAAAGCCGTTACGTTTCAGCAGGGCGGCATAATGCACCAGGAACGAGGGCAGAACAACAAAGTCCGCCCCAACTCTTCGCGCTTCGGCCAGAATAATTTGCTGCGCACCGATGTGATCGTAGGAAGTAGAAAAAGGATAGCGCTTGCTCGAGAACCCGAGTGCGCCGTACAACAGGAAATCGATCTTATGCCCGATTAGCGAGGTGGTCGAGAAGTCAGCATGAGGAATTCTGCGGCCACCATGACGGACCTCATCGCAAATCGTCGCCAGCGGCGTGGATTCGACGGGTTCTGGCTCGCGGCTTTCAGTCGAGAAATAAAGCAGCGAGCTGTAACAACCGAGACGATGAACAAGTTCCAGGTTGCTGACCATTCTGAGGTGAAGGCCGGTCGTGGTTGGAAAGGGAAAATCGGGAAGCACAGTGAGCACTCGTAGCGCTCGACTAACTTGCGATCCGCGGGACTCTTCTCCTGGGATTGGCATGGCGTCAGCTCTTGAAATCCCGCCGTCGCGCAAGCAAGATTCCGTTGCCTTCCATGGTCGACGGACGAACGACGATTTGGTGCGTGGCATCGAGAACCTGCTTCAGCAGGTTCAGGGTACCCGGCACGATTTGATCGTGATATTCGAGCGCGATGCGCTTGAACCGGCCAAGGGTCTCCGGCGACGCTGCCGCAAACACACTGTGCTCCGAGCCTTCGATGTCGACTTTCAAGAAATCTATTTCCTGAGCGCGGGCCAGATCGAACAATCCGGCAAGCGGAATTACGGGAATGCCATTGGCGGTCGCGGACTCGATCTGCAAAACGTGATCGAGAGATCGGGAACCAACGGCTTTCATTTCGCCCTTCGTAAACTCGCCGCCCAGGGCCATTTCGTGGCAAGTTACATTTCCCGGACACGCCCGCGCCACGTTAGTTTGCAGATACTGGAAATTTTCGGCGAACGGTTCGAGAGCGACTATTCGACACCGGCTATTCTGGCGCGCTATCTGAATCGCGAAAAGACCGACATTGGCGCCCGCGTCGACAATCACATTTCCGTTTGCGGGAGCATAGAATCCCGCCGTGTAGACGCGCTCCAGCCACAACTCCACTACCGCTTCCAGCAAGCCGCCGCGGCCCGGGGGATGAGCGATGCGCGTGCCATCCCAGAGCACCACTTCCTCGCACGGCTGCGCGGCGCGCATCCGCTCGACCAGAGTTCGGCCATTGCGGAAGCGCACCATCAGAGAAGCCATCTGCAGAACGCTTTTCAGATACATATTTCAGAATCAAAGATATTTCAATCAAAGATCAGCTACGGGAGGCTTTTCAGCGGCAAGCAATTGCTGGTAGACAGAAATCATTTTATCAACCACGGGACGCGGCGAGTAGCGTTGTTCAATCAAACTCCGCGCTGCTTCGCGCATCTGCTGCCGTTCTGCGATATTTTCTAATAGGCGACAAACCCTGGCAGCGAGTTCTTCGTCGCTTTCCGCCACCCAACAGTCCTGGCCATTCTGATAGTCAATTCCTTCCACACCTTCCCACGTTGTGACAACGGGAACGCCGTAGGCCATCGATTCCATCACTTTTACCTTCATTCCACTGCCTCGTGAAGGCGCGTACACCATAACCGAGGTCTTGGAAAAAAACTCGGAGGGATGGGCTAGATTTTCAACCAGCGTGAGATCCGTCAACGATGAATATTTACCAAGATATTTGGCAGCGTTCCATCCGGCGACAAGAAGCTTCGCATTGGAGATGCGCCGCTTTACAATCGGCCAAATACAAGTGATCAATCGCTCAGCGGCGGAACGGGACGGTTCCCAGTGCATCGAGCCGATCATGCCGATCACTGGTTCGTGCACGATAGGTTGCATCGGGTAGAGCGCAGGGTCTAGGGCGAGCGGTACTACCCAATACTGTCCCCTCGGATTGATCGACTCTGCCACCTCCTTTAAACGCGGCGTCAGTAGGCGGACGTGAGGGATGCCGCGGAGGAGAGTGCTCGTGGCGCGGCGCGCTTGCCAAAGCGTTTTGCGATCGCTGAAAGTTTTTTTCTTCTCGGCCCAATCAATCACGTCGAAGAAGTGGACGTTAAGCAGCGCACGAGGTACATTCAGTCCGAGCCAGCCGGTGGACATCTGTTCGAGGTGGAGCACGTCGTAGCCTTTTGCCAATTCGCTTTGAAGCAGCGCATTCAGGGCCGGGTCTTGCAGAAGTTCACTCCGAGGACGCACCAGGTTCTGCCATTTACGCCGCAGCACGAACGAATCAACCTGCAGACGATGGCAATGCAGGGTGAACTGCGCATCATATTTTGACAGCCGCTGTTTCGCTTCGGCGACCCGTTGATCTGGTTCCTCGGTCGCGGCCACTGCCACGACTTCATTCCCACGGGAGAGCAACTCCGTGATCAACACGTAAAACCAGCGCGCTGCGGTGTCGCCGAACGGGTGCGGCACTGCGGGGGTAACAATGATGATTCTCACCGCAACACCCCAGACGAGCTTGGATTCTGAACAAGCATTCTCTAATGCGGCAGTCCTGGCCGCGACTTCCTCGCTAACAGTTCGCGATAGATCGCCATTGTCTCGGCGGCGGTTGTTGTCCATGAAAATGCTTTGACGCGCTCGAAGCCTTTGGCGCGAAGTTGCGCCTTTAACTGAGTGTCCGCGGCAAAGCGCCGCAGGCCAGCGACAAGTTCGTCGCGATTTTTGGGATCGAAATATTGCGCGGCATCCTGGGCTATCTCCGGCATCGCAGTACTGTTAGAGCAAAGCAAGGGCGTGCCGCACGCCATGGCCTCGGTCAATTGAAAGCTGAACGATTCCCACGAAGAAGGATTCACAAAAAAATCCGCGTGCCGGTAGACGGCGGGTATTTGCTCGGGCTTGAGTTCGAGGAGTTTCAGCCTGGGGAAACAGGAAAGCTGTTTCCAGCGTTCCAGCGACGTGGAATATTCCCATTCCTTCCGGGCGACGATGACCAGGCGATGATCCGGCAGGGAAGCCCTATCGAACGCCTGGACAAGGAAGTCGACATTTTTTCGCGTGTCATATCCGCCTACATAAAGGACATAAGGCGCATCGAGCCCGTTGGCGCTGATGATTTCGGGATCTCCAGCGCCGGCCTCAGCACAAAACTCCTTCGCCGGCGCCAGGTATACTCGCCGGCATTGCTTCTCCCGGGTAACGTTCAGTTCGATCAGCTTGTGGCGAGTCGTGTCTGAAACCGTAATGAGGGCGTCCGCACGGTAGTAGTTCGCCAGTTCAAATTTCCAATACCAAAGCCGGCGCTCCAGATTCGGATACAGATCCCGCCAGTAAGTTCTTTCATACGACTCATGAACGGTGACTACAAACGGGCAAGGCTTGAGCAACGGTAGTCCGCGCTCGGCTGGGGCATGAAACAGGTCAATGTGCAAGTCGCGGAGTTTTCGCGGAACAGCCACATCGACCCACAGAGTTTCGCGAAGAGCGGAAAACACTACGCTCTCGGCATTTATTCCGCGCAGGTGCTGCGGGTTAAGCTCCGCGCGAGAAAAAAGAACGATTTCGACATCGTCGCGGCGCGATAAAGCCCGAAGTAATTCTGTCGTATACCGGACTAATCC
Source organism: Candidatus Sulfotelmatobacter sp. (assembly GCA_049584475.1). Lineage (GTDB taxonomy): Bacteria > Acidobacteriota > Terriglobia > Terriglobales > Acidobacteriaceae > Sulfotelmatobacter. The sequence goes on from JBAUXX010000008.1 coordinate 108,423, forward strand.
GCGCACATCCGGATTCGAAAGAATCTCGGCGTTGTAAGCGATGCGAATTTTTGGCTGAGATACTGGACCCGGCGAGGAGGGTTGCATCAACGCACCAGGCCCACGAAGCGGTACCAGCGGCTCAGGCTCTCAAGAGTTTGCGGCAACGACAATCGCGGGGCAAAGCCGAGTTCCTTGCGAATCTTCCGATCGTCGAGCGGCTGCGGGAAAGTGTGCAACAGCGCGATTCCCAAGTCCGGGACAATCGCGGGTGCTTGGCCGGAGCTGCCATTACTTGCCGTCTGAACTGGACGCGCCGATGCTAGGCGGCGCAACGATTCGAAACCGGGGCCTTGCTTTAGCCACGCTTTAAGGGGATCGTGCCACACCGCCGACCGCAGCACGCTCGGAGCGCCTTTTACCCAGTTCTGAAAATGTAAAAACTTAGACGCGCTGCGCGTGACATCTTGCAAGGAAAATGCTGCAAGTGTGCTGAACTCAACGCCCAGTAGCTCACACAGCGCGCGGTAATAATCCTGCCAGGTGCGGCCGAAGCCATCCTGCAAAACATACGTTTGGTTTGCCGCTGCTGGGTGATGCGCGGCCAGCAACATCGCATCGAGCAGGTGGGCAATATGGATCTCGTTCATGTGACCACGACCTTGATCCACAAGGTAAGCGGTACCAGCAGCAATCTGGCGCGCGGGAGTCTCGCTCCAGTCTCTGCCGCGCGGCCCATAGATGATCGAGGGACGCAACACGACAATCTCCGGACCACCGCGCCAATTACTAATGATCTTTTCGGCAGCAGTTTTGTTCTTTGCGTATTCAGACCAGGAGGGCGGATCGAAAGGCGAAATCTCGTTCACCACTGCCTTCGGATGAAAGCCATGCACCACGGCACTGCTCAGACAGACAAAGCGGCGAACGCCCGCAGCCCGCGCCACTGCGAGAGAATTCTCCAGTCCTTGCACGATGGCCGCGCGGTCGCCGGTAACGCAATGAAACACGATGTCAGTCCCAGCGAACGCCGCCTTCAAGGAGTCCTGATCCATCACGTTCGCGAGACGCTGCGGCAAACCAAAACGAGCCAGCAACGCGCCTCCGGTGCCGATGCGGCGGATCAAAGGCGCAACCTGCGCACCAGCGCGATAGAGACGCTCCACCATCGCTGCTCCAACGAAGCCTCCAGCCCCGAGGACCGCGTATTTTATGTCGGGCTGAACAGCATCGTATGAATTGTTCGAAGCAGTCACTCTGCGATCACCAGTTCCTTACGCATGCTGTAGCAGCGCGTGATGATGTCGACGCTCTTTCTGGCCTCGTTCGCCAAGACGAGTCTGTCTTGGGCCTGTCCACGGCAAGCATAGGCAAAAGCGCGTAATTGCTGCGCCAGCGCGAATGTAAATCGGCGTCCGCTGGCCCATGGAACCGCACACTTTACCGTCACTTCAACGCTTGTGTGCCCATCGGAAGAGTAGCGGAATCGCGTGGCGTCGTCGTGGTCCCACTCAATCCATCCCCTCTCAAATTGCAACCGGTAAATGTTCGGCAACTCAACAGACCGACTCATGCGAAGCGATCCGCGTGCTCTTTCACCGGGCGCTCCCGCGCGCAGTTCAGCAACACAATCGCACTCCACGCCGTTCGCAGCCGCGTCGTCAAGAAATTCGACTACTTCGATTGGCCCGAGCCACCATTGCAACAAGTCAAGGGTATGAACGCCTGAATCCATCAGCACTCCGCCCCCCGAAATCTTGCGGTCGAAAAATGAAAAAGACATGGCGGGCCAGCCGTAAGGCCCACCTTCAGTCGCTTCGAAGGAAGTGAGAGCGCCAAGGCCGCGGCCCGCAACCATGCGTTTTATTTCCTGCACGCTAGGAAACGATCTGCGCGTCAGGTTGACGCAAAACACTTGGCCCGTTTCCCGCACCGCCTCTTCAATCCGGTCACACTCCTCGGAACTGATTGCCATGGGCTTCTCGCAAAGGACGCCAATGCCCATTTTCAAAGCCTCAATGCTGACCGTTTTATGCAGGAAATGCGGCAACGCCACGATGACACCATCTGGATGAAGTTGCTCCAGCATGGCGTGGTAATCGGTAAAGAACTTCGCCGATGGAAATTCGTTGAGCAAGTGCTCAGCACTTTGCCGATTCAGGTCGGCTGCTCCGACCAGTTCGATTTCATCCCGGACATCTTGTAGCGCGGGCCGGTAAAGAACATTCGTAACCGCGCCGCTGCCCAGGATGGCGATTCGAAACGGCGTCATGGCCGGTGCCTTCGAGTTTTTTGCATGGAGAACATCTTCATAATGAATCGGGAGTATGGCCGGACATCTTCAAGAGCGTCCTGCGCATCAGCGCACGTAACAGGGGGCGCACGCCAACACGATCAAAGCGCTGTTGCACCCTGAACTCTGGTTCCTTCCCGGTCTTCTTTTGAATGACGGCAGCAAACGTCGCTCCTAACTCAACGCTGTACCCGTCGTATTCTCGAAAATCCTCGGGTCGCCATAGGCACAAGTGCTTTTGGCTGACATTTCCATGTTCCTCTCCCTGCGGCCAAAAGCTCAAAGGTGTCGTCAGTATCACCGTCTGACACTGAGTAAGAAGTTGATCGATCAGATTGCGGCCCGCCGGTTTCTCAATGTGCTCAATCACGTCACAGATCAGCCCGACATCGAACTTCCCTAGCGCGTTCAAAAGTTGGGCGGCATCACCCAGGTAAATCTGATCGTAAACGGCGGCCCAGACGGGGTTTCGATATCCTTCGAAGATCTCGATTCCCTCAATGCGGACGCGCCATTCTTCTCGGCGAAAGCGACCTTGCCATGCTTCCAGATATTCGCGTGCTACTACGCCCCATTTCCCGAAACCAACTCCGACTTCAAGAATGGATTGCGGGTTCAGCCTTTGTAGCTCTGTTGCGACAAAGGGAATGTTGTTGGCATCGCTGACGCCCACGTTTTTCTCCTCTTTACGTTACCCAGCAAACACCGTACGGGAATGCTCGACTCCGCTCGTTATGCGGGGATTGTTTCTACCTGCCAGCTTACGATCATTCTTACCAAGAATAGCGAGCAGATCACCCCTTCAATGATAAGCAGCGTAAAGAGCCGGTAGATGGAAGAGATCGCTAACAACCTCAATACCAAAAGGTTCCCAAGCACCAGCGCCGCGCTCAGCACCAACGGTTCGCGCAACGGAGCAAACACCCGCAGCTTTTCCAGCTTCCGCGCGTGAAAGAAAGCCAGCAACCACAGGCTCTGAAGTGCGCCTTGGAACAACGCGAATCCCGCCAATCCATAGTGATAAACCGCATACGTTCCCAAAGTCCATGTCGGGATGGTCCACAACATGCAAATGCGGAAGTTGAACCAAGGGTCATTCTGGGAGAAAAACAGCTCCGACAAAGGCAACCCCACCGCAAGCATCACGGCATTAATGCAATACGCATAGAGCAGGGGCTGCGCGGGAAACCATTTGGCGGTAAACACGTAAGCAATGATCGGAGTACTCAAACTGGCCAGCACTGCGCAGGCGGGCCACGCGATGCTGGCATTGATGCGCAAGGATTTTTCCACGCGCGAACGGAGCAGCGACGGATCATTGGCGGCGCTGCTGAATGCAGGCAGGTAAATTCGCGCCATTGCGTTGCAAATCACCAGGGGGTATAGGGACAACGTAGATGCCCACGAAACGTATCCCACGGCATTCTTTCCGAGCAGACGAGCGATCATGATCGGCGGAAAAGCCAGCGTCGCCATGTTCAGCAGCGACGCGCCCTGGTAGACCAAGCTAAAGCCCACATGAGGCCGGATCGAAGCCCAGGAAAATTGCCGGAACGGAGGGCGCGAGATCAGGTTGAACGCGAGACTGCCGAACAAGTCACGGCAGCCCATTGCCACCACGTAACACCAGACACCTTTATGAAGAAATGCCAGCGTCGCGAGTATCAGCGTATAGATGAGGCTTTCGGCGGCCTCGATGGCGCTGACTACTTTGAAACGCATGGCCCGTTCGAGTACGGCGAGCGGAACCATGCGCTGGTTGCGAACGACAAGGAGCACAAGCAAAATTGCGGCGGGAAAGTAATTTTCAGAGCCCAGTTTCACCAATCGCATCGCGACCGGCAATAGGGCGCCGATTACAAACGCAAAGGTGAGCGATGTCCCGAGGATTACCTTCTGCGCCGTCGCCAGCTCGGTGGACTCGAGTTCGGCACGCTTGCGAATCAACGCGGCTTTCAACCCCAGATCGCCGAAATAGCCGAGGATTCCCTGCGTCACGAAGATCAGAATGGCAAAGCGGCCCACGACCTCGGGGCCGAGCCAGCGGGAGACCGCCACGCTGCTGCCCACGCTGAGGGCCATGATCACAACCTGGCGGATTATCAACGCGATGGCAGCACCGCTCATCTTTCCGCGAAACAAGCTGCGAAACAGCGTCTGCAACATGTCTAGATAACCGGACGATGGCGGCACGGACGCGCAAGCGTCGGCTAGATCGCCGGCTTCGCGCGGCAACTCCTGATCGATAACCGCATCCCGCTGCGTCATTAATCGCCAGTGGTGTGTAGCCGGGGTTGCGTTGAGGGGTCCGGGGGAAACGCGGAGAGAGCCGAGATTTTGCCGGCTGTCTTGTCGCCTTTGAGGCGGGAGTAGAAATCCAGATCGGAAGAAACCATATCGCGCACCAGTTCACAAAAGGTAGTCTGCGCTGACCAGTTCAGGATCTGGCGCGCTTTGCTGGCATCGCCCAACAGAACATCCACTTCGGCGGGCCGCAGGAAGCGTTGGTCGAGCACGAGATATTGGTAAGGATCGAGGTCAAGAAATCCAAATGCGGCTTCGAGAAATTCGCGCACGGAGTGAGTTTCACCGGTGGCGATCACGTAGTCGTCGGGTTGCTCCTGCTGCAACATCCGCCACATGGCCTCGACGTATTCGCGCGCGTGCCCCCAATCGCGTTTGGCGTCGGGATTTCCCAGGCGAATTTCGGTTGCAAGACCAAGCTTGATCTGCGCCGCCAAAGAAGAAATCTTGCGCGTCACGAACTCCATACCGCGGCGGGGCGACTCGTGGTTGTATAGCATGCCGCACGAGGCGTGCAGATGATAGGCTTCGCGATAGTTGCGTGTGAGATGGTAGCCGGCGACTTTCGAAATGCCGTAGGCCGAGCGGGGACGAAACGATGTCAGTTCGTTCTGTGGAGCAGGCGCTGAACCGAACATTTCGCTCGATCCGGCAAAATAAAACCTGGCCTTAGGCGCGATGTCGCGGCAAATCGAGAGCAGGTAGTGCGTGCCGTTGACGTTGACTTCGAAGGTGGAAAACTCGTCCTCGAACGAATAGCTGACGTAGCTCTGCGCAGCGAGGTGGTAAACCTCATCGGGCTGGACATCGGCTACGACCTTCATCATGCTGGGATAGCTTTCCAGAGAGGCTGCATGCAGGTGTAGTTTTTCGAGTAAATGCTGGATGCGCGATAGACGGTGCTGAGGGTCTTCAATCGCCACGCGCCGAACGATTCCGTGAATCTCGTAGCCTTTTTCCAGAAGCAACTCCGAAAGATAGCTACCGTCTTGTCCCGAAATGCCGGTGATGAGGGCGCGCTTGTGATTGGCCAAGGCTAATCTCTTTGATTTTGGAGTGGGGCGGAAGAACCCACTGCCTTAAAGTTAAGAACACCTACAATACAGCCTTCGTAATCCGCCTGGATCGCCCTGATAACCCGCTCGCGAGAGGCATCGCGAACATTCCAAGGCTGCGGCAAAGTCTGGTCAGTGTAGCACACGGAGAAGGCTCTCTTATGAGCTGTCGTTAAGTCCTTCAGGGCCGACTATTTACGTAGTAGACATTGGAATGCGCTTATCTCCTTTCCCCGTCGTATCCAGCTGGCACTCAAAGTTTCGGGATGCTTACAAGGCGTGGTGAATTGCGGATTTCTTGCTCTGAGGATCGTCGGCTCGGGGCCTAGGGCATACTCAGAAGTCTTTACCTCTGATCAAGTCGGCGGTGTTCTTTAGCGTATGAATCCTGGCGTGGCAGCTCGCGCAGACAGTGATCAGGTTCTCTTCAGAATCGTCGCCGGAGTGGCTGCGAAACTCTTTGTGGTGAACTTCCAGGTTCGTCATTGCGCCGCACCATTGACACCGCCAGCCATCGCGACGCAGGACCCGCTGCCGTAATCTCTCGTACTGTATTGCATCCAGCCGCAAGCGGACAGATGCAATGCGCCGCGAACTCGTCATGTCGGTTCGCTCAAACCTGCGAGAAATCGCTGTTTTTGTTCACCTGGCAGTACCTGGAAGAGTCTCGTCATCGCACACAGCAGCATCTCAGGATCTCCGTTGTCCAGATTTGCTCCTGCCAGGAAATCCGCGCAAATCATTTCCAGGCAATAGCCTCGAGATCGGTCGCTTCCCAGCATGAGAGCTGCCGTTTCCACGGCACGCTCAATGATCGGAATCTGGCTTTTGTACAATTTGAAATAGACAATCTCCCAAGGTTCGGTTTCCTTCCCAGTCAGTTCTCTTTCGACCTCCTGCTTGAATTGATCCCTAGGCATCTCCTGCGCTTTGTGCAACCAGGTTGCACAATCGAAATGCTGCCGATCCCTGCGCGCCACTTTCGCCAACTCCAAACCCTTCGACCAGCCCACTTCCTTCAACTGTTTCCGCGCCTGAGGCGGCAGATGTTCGTGGATCGACATGAGGTAATAGGCTTTACGTTTCGATTCCGGAAATCGCTTTTCAAGAAAGTCGTCGAATGCTGTCAGCTTTTCCAGCCGCCAGTATTGCCCCGCCCGTACCTCACACAGATAGCGTCCCAGTTCCACGAACTTGGTGTCCCTCTCCGTCTCTTTTCGCTGTTCCCAGGCCAGAATCTCGTCGATCTTGCCCAGCACGAACTGCGCTCGACGGCGATCGAATTTCGGCGGCATCGGCGGATTCCTAGTAATTAAGCTCGTCAAGCCAATCAAGACTCTCTGCTCCCGGCCGCCGTACCAAAGCGGTCTCAGCAATCGCCGGCTTTCCCAGACAAAGCCCGACGTACGGGCAACTGCTGCATGGGTTCTGCGGAAAGCGGATGCCACTATGCGGCAGGAAGTCCGCCGATTGAATTCTTCCGATCGTGTTTTCGACCAGGCGACCGAATTCTTCGCGCTGCTCGTCGGTAATCGTGGTGCGCAGGTATTGAACCTCGACCCAGCTCTTGCGCACGAAGACAATCTGGGCGACTTCGGCAATGCCAGTCATCCACGAGTAGCAAACCAGTTGCGGGTCGAGAGACAGCAGTCCCGCAGGCTCCTCCGGATACCGGCTCGAAGAGGTCTTCCACTCCAGCAGGCAAGGCGTGCCGTCGAGCTTCCCGATGGCGTCAACGTAGGCGACAAAGTCATTGCCGTTTCCGATTTGACGTGTGAACTTGATCTGCAGGTTTCGTTGAGGCTGTTGCACTCGGACGCGATTATCCTGACAGAACCGGGTTAGAAGCATGATGCCTTGCCGGAGCATGAGATCCCAAGAGTCTCTGTCGGCGTAGCGCAAGCCTTCGTTTTGGCACTGCGACCATTCCGAGAACAGTGTTTGCCCGGGATCTTCTCGCCGAAAAAGAGCTCCCAGAGCTTTCTCGAAGGCGCGACCGAAGAGCATCGCCGCACGCGTGTCTTTCTCTTTCCATCCGTCGAGATAGCGATGCCGATAGCGTCGCGGGCATGTCAGGTACTGGCTGATCTGGGTGTAGCTGTAGGTCATTTCAAGCCACCTGTGGGCTGTCCAGATTGTTCGGTGAGAGTTCTTCCCAGCGGCTGGCGGGGGCAAAGCCGTCAAGCCGAAGCATGGACGCATGGTTGAAAACGATATGGCTGATCTTGACCACGCCCTTCAGACCTACGAGTCGTTTCTCATCAATTTCGTCGTGGCCCAACAGCTCAGCGTCGTAGGCAAAATCGCGCAGGAACCAGTTCAGCTTCCACAGGGCCTTGGGGGTGCAATAGAGCCGGCCTGTCAGCAGTCGACCGGAAAACCGGTGCGGCTCAATAACATCCAGCGTGATGGCGTAGTAGGGCTTTTGCTGGCGACGAAAGCAGACCTTTTGCACCTGAACTAGAAAGACACCATCGGGGATCCTGTCGGTGGCGCAGTGATCGGCATCGTGCAACCCTGCGATCTGGCGTTTCATGCGGCACCTTCTTCCGGACGGGGATAGCTGTTGAGCTGGCAGAGCAAGGCGCTGCGATCCTTCTCGGCCCAATCGGCCAGGTGCGTGACGAAGTTTTCTACTTGCTCGCGAGTGGCGTCGCGAAGCGCTTTGACGCCGCAGAATTCAGTCGCATAGGACTTGACCGAAGCAGCATCGAGTTCATGTTGACGAATGAGTTGACACAGGCGGTCGCGGACCTTGGCGCCGCCATAGTTGCCATTTCCGTTGCCATTCATAGGGTGGGACGGGAGCTTTTTCGAATCGCGGGAAGATTGAGGAGGATCAGCGAACGATCCGATTTCCTCAACGGAGCAGATCCCGATCCCGTAGGCCTTGCGGAGAGCTCGATTGACAGCGCGGGTTTCGGCGACTCGCATCTCGGCACCGTGAACGAGGAAGGAAACGTTGGACGGGTCGGCATCGCCATAGCCGATGAATCCCTTACACCTCAGCGACCTGTAAACTGTGGCTTTAAAAACCCAACGGCGATTAACGGGTTCCGACAGTAAGCCAGCTGGTTCGGCGTGAATTCCCAAACATCGACGTCGACGAGCGAGCCCTATCAGGCCGGCATGGGTTACATACCAACCATTCTCAAGGAGGATCAAATCGCCCGAGCCGATCGAGAATTTGTACCCAATAGTTAGGGATTTCAACGCTTGCAGTTGAACCGCAGTCATTTGCGACTCCCATCGCTTCCTCGCAAGTCTCAAATTCCTACGCAGCAAAGTCTTCTCATGCTTCATCGCATTTCCTCCGAGACAGTCATCCGAAAAGGCAGTGTTTGGATGGATGACATTTGTCTGCTCTTTGGCAGACATAAGGATGACACACTGGCCATTGCGGAGTCAATCAAAAATTTGAGAACACTGGCGTTCGGCCCAGGGTGTTAAGATTCTGAAAATGAAGAAGGATGCACGTCTGACATTTCGCATCAGGTCCGACCTCAAGAAAGATGTCGAAGGAATCGCAAACCGCGAAGGTCACAGCGTTGCCCAAATCTGTGAGGCGTTCTTGCTTGCAGGATCTGAAGCCTACAAGAAACAAGGCAGCAGGTTCGTAGAGCGGCTGCTTACTCGGCTGATCAGCAAGTCACCAATTGATTGATTTTCACGTCCTTCTAAAAAAAAGAGAAGAAAGTTAGGAACCCTTCAGAAAATTACCGTGACAGCGCACCCTGGGGAAGGAATTCCCCACAGAACTCTCACCAGCGTTAATCCGAGACTGTCCCCCGGAAGCGCAGTTTTATGTGGGTATCGATTTGCAAGCTTTGAAAGGCATTCCTATGAAGCAATCAACGCGTCCGCCCAAAACCATCTCAGAGCAACTCCGCCGTCACCTGAACCTTTACGGAACCGCCGCCAGCGCCTCCGGAGTTAGCCTGCTTGCTTTGGCGCAACCCGCGAATGCGAAAGTCGTCTACACGCCCGCCCATGTCACCATCGCGCCCAATAGCACGTACAATCTCGATCTGAATCACGATGGAATCGCAGATTTTGCCATCAAGCAGCACAGCTATCCAGGCTACTCCGCAACCCTTTATGTTGGGCCGAATGCGAATGGGGTAGTGGCACGCTCTGGGGCTGTCAGTTGCGCATGCGACTCGGCTCTCGCTTTTCAAGCCGGTGCTGTAATCGGTCCTGCGAGGCAGTTCGTGAACGTCGATGCAGACCTCGCCAAAGTCAAAAAGATTGCAAGTTCGGTTCTATCCTTCGGGCTCTGGAGGAACGAAAATAATAAGTACCTGGCATTGGTGTTCAAGATTAACGGAGAAACACACTACGGCTGGGCACGGTTCAGTGTGCAGTCCTCGTACGCAAAGGGCGTTGTTGGATTCCTGACCGGCTATGCCTACGAAACAATTCCCAATAAGCCAATTCGGGCTGGCCAGCAAGCCGGTGGAACGGATACATCATTCGATCAAAAAGGCAGTCTTGGCGCATTAGCCGCGGGCGTGTCCCGATAGTAAGTGGTGGTACGAGATCTTAGTAGAACTGAAGTGGCTTTGGAGTTTACTGGGCTTTGCGCCACGCATAAGACGCAGTCACCGAAATCGGCGCTGGATCCTAATAGTTTTTCCTTTCTAAGAATATTTTCCCTCTAAGCCGCTGCCGGTTCTCCCTGAGCAGTCGGCAAAGTGGCCGAGCGCTGCTGCGAAAGTGCGGCCAGTGAGAACGTGACCAGTTGGAAGTTGTCCGACCGGTCAGTTGTCGGTTTGTCGGCAAACCGGAGGTTGCGGAACCGCCACCCGTGGGCAACCCTTCAACTGCTGTTAAATCGCCATATCACTCATTGACCCACAGCCGAGTCTCAATGAGTGAAATCGCCTGGTTACAACAGTTATCGGCAGACAGCAAGCGACGAGGCAGGACTTCTCCCCTCTACTGCAGCTTCGCGTACTCGGCCTTGGCTTGCTTTAGGATGGGGATGTCGGGGTCGGCGTCATTCCAGAGCGTGAGAAAGTCTTTGTAAGCAGCGAGCGCCCGGACACGCGCGGCATCGGCATCGGCGCCACGCGAGGTTTTCGCCTGCAAGACGTTCGCACGAGCCACGCCAAGATGTGCTAATGCTCCCGTCCAGCAGTTCCAAACGATGCCGCCATGGTCGAGAATCTTTTGGAACTCCGCGGCGGCGGCATTGCCCTGTTTCGCAGCTAGGTATGCCTCGCCACGGATGTAGGTTGGATAGAGGCAGGAAAGATTAGCGACGAAACTCATTTGCCCGACCTCGATGGGTGGGGCAGCAATTTGCAAAACATTGAGAGCGTCAGGCGGCTTCATCCGGTCCAGCGCCAATTGCCCTCGGATCGCTGGCAGCCAAAGCGATTGCAACTGGGTGTCCAGCGGGAAGCGTTTGTTCAGGTCCTGCGTCAGGAATTCGGCTCGTGGCGCATCGCCCGCCATGGCAAAGGCAAGGGCGGCTTCAACCTCGACACCCTGACTCGTGGGAACGAGCTTCGAAGCTTCTGCCGCTGCCTGCTTCGCCTCCCCGGCGTTGCCGAAGGCGGCTTCCCGCAGAGCGGCATTCGCCTGCCAGATGGCTCCAGTTTCCTTGCTGTCAGAGCGGATAGCGGAGTCTATCGAACGCTTGGTTAGTACTCGTGCTTTACTCAGGTGACCCGCGTAGGCCTCAGTGTCGGAGGTTAGAGAAAACCCCCAGTTTTCAAGACCGGACTGGCCTGCAAACCAATGTTGCTGCTCCGCCATCGCCGGGGAGTCCGACCGGAGGAACGCCAGAGCATAGAGAGCGTTGTGAAATATAAAGTCATCCAGCTTTCTCGCCTGCGCCTGCTGGATTGTCTGCCGTGCATCATCGAATCGCTGCAAAGCGAGCAGGCTGCTGGCAAGGTTGTCGTAAGGGGAGACAACATCTGGAGCTAGGCGTAGGCTTTGGTGAAACGCATCTATGGCCTTCTCATAATGCCCCTGCGAAGTGTAAACGTTGCCCAGATCGGTATATGTACCGCTGAGTCGCGGGTAGCTTTCGATCTCTTGCTGATAGGTTTGTGCGGCTTTCCCCAGTTCCCCGGTTACGTTCAGATAGTAATCGGCGGTGATGTGCAGTCTTTCCCGCTCGCTGGCATGCTCCCGCAACTCAAATGCTTTGGCGTAGTACGCGCTGGCTCGCCCCAGTTCGCCAAGACCGAAGTAATCCTGCCCCACTGTCCTGTAGCCCATGGCAAAGCTCGGGTCAAGCTCGATCGCACGTTGATGATATGGCAGAGCTGCTACAGCGCCCTTCTCGCGATAGGCCTTTGATCCGAGAGTGAACGCTTTTAGGGCCTCGAGCGAGGAGGTTGTAGCCTCTCTCAGCGGAACATCGAGCTTCTGTACCGTGGCCAGGGACTCGCCCAGTTCCCCTCGCAGCTTCGATGCTGCCTCGCCAACCGCGTCCAGCACCTTCTCTTTAGCGGACGCCGTGACCTGCTCTTGTGCCAGGGGGTCGCCACTCTGGCAGTTCACCACTTTTAGCCCCAGAACATATTCGCTGCCCAGACTAGCAATTGATCCGGCGACGTAAGCTGTGCTGCCCGCCCGCTGGCAAAGTTCGCGCACGACGTCGGGCGTGAGCTTCGTGTCCTCCCGGCGGGACATCAGCTTTAAGGTCGCCGCCACCTTGTTGTCGGGAAGCACGTTGAGAAACGGCGACTGGCTGAGAGCAACACTGAGGGCCTGCTTGAGTGTGTCATCGAACACGGCATCCCCCGTACTGTTTGCGAAATCCGCGAGCACGATCGTGTCCCTTTCGGTCAGTTGCTTGACGCGATACGAACGGTAGTAAAGCCCGCCGCCGAGCAGTGCGGCGACCAGCAGGACGGGGCCCGCAATCTTAAACAATCCCTGCTTTTGAGCCGCAGACGGTTCGTGCGCCATTCTCACCGCGCCCGAATTCGCCGCTGGTATGTGTCCGCTTTCCGTGTCTCGCTTGAGCCGTTGAAGTTCCGCCCGTATTTCGGAAGCGTGCTGGTATCGTAGGTTGCGGTCTTTCTCCAGAGCCCGGTTGATGATGTCTTCCAGCTTTAGTGGAATATCGCGATTGAAACGAATCGCGGGCTGCGGAGTCGAGTCGAGGATCGCCTTGAAGATGACAGCAGGGCTCTTACCTTGGAAGGGCAATTGCCCAGTAGCCATCTCGTAAAGGACTGTACCGAACGAGAACAGATCACTGCGGGCGTCTAGTTCCTTCGCGCGCGCCTGTTCCGGCGACATGTAGGCTACCGTACCGACCATCGTGCCTAGACGGGTTAGATGCTCTGCATCTAACGAACCCGTTTGTGTATTAAGCTCTGCGATGTTGGTCGAAGAATCGCGCGCCGACTGGACCTTCGCCAGGCCGAAATCCAGAATCTTGGCGTGACCGCGTTTGGTCACGAAAATGTTCGCGGGCTTGATGTCGCGGTGGACGATCCCTTCGGCGTGTGCAGCGTCCAGTGCGTCGGCAATTTCGATGGACAGAGACAGAATTAGTTCGGTGTCCAGCGGACGCCCTGCGATCCTATGTTTCAACGTTAGCCCGTCCAGAAACTCCATGGCGATGAATGGCTGACCTTCACGCTCGCTGATTTCGTAAATCGTGCAGATGTTGGGATGGTTCAGCGCCGAGGCGGCCTGCGCTTCGCGTTGGAAACGTGCCAGAGATTGTGCGTCTTTGGCAACTTCGTCAGGCAGGAACTTCAGAGCCACAAAGCGGTGAAGCTTTAGGTCCTCCGCCTTATAGACAATGCCCATCCCGCCACCACCGAGCTTCTCGATAATGCGGTAGTGCGAGATCGTCTGGCCGATCATGGGTGAAATCTTAGGACTGGGTTTGGGGTAAGTCAATGAAGGCCGCGAAGTTAGCGCATCTCAGAAACACGGTTGGCGATAAATCGCTATTGCACTCATTGATCGGTTCCACCGAGCATGATAAGTCTGGTATCGAGCGCTTTAATTGCCATTCTGATGTTTCCACGGGCCACAGGGGCTCAATCTCTCAGCAGCTGGCTCCCGCGAAGTGCCCTAGCGGGGGCGCCATAACTAGAATCAGTTATCTGGCGTCCCGGTCATGTGATCTACAGTCAGACGAGACGGCGGGAACGGGCGAGCATAGTTCTATAAAATGAAGCCAAGGCCATGAAGGAGCAAGCAAGCAATCACGTCAGTAACAAGCAAAGTGAGTCCGATGGAGCGCCCGCCAAGGCCGCCGGCGCAGTCTCGGGAGAGTTTGTCACCGAGACCTTCGAATACGAGGGACGGCAGGTCACGGTGTACGTTCCGCCGAACCCGCCCCAAGCAATCGTCTTCGCTGGCGACGGTCAGCGAATCTCGAAGTGGGGCCGGTTGCTCGAGAAGGCCGACGTACCCTCCACAATGATTGTCGGTGTACATGGGTTGACCGATGAGAAGCTGCGGCTCCACGAGTACTCACCGGGCTTTGAGCCGGAGCGGTTCGCGGCACACGAGAAGTTCTTCGTCGAGGACGTTCGCCGATGGACGGAGTCGCGGTTTGGCGTTGCGCTGCCACGGAACGTACCGCAGTGTTCGGCGTCTCGGCGGGTGGAGAGCTGGCCCTCGCTCTTGGGCTTCGGCATCCACATGTCTACGGTGCGGTCTTCTGCGCCTCGCCTGGAGGCGGTTACAAGCCGCCTAGCGTTGTCCCGAGCCCGCTTCCGCGTACATACCTTGTCTCTGGCACTCAGGAGCCGTTCTTCCTGGAGAACGCAAAGAAATGGGCGAACGCGCTGCGCGATGCAGGTGCGGATGTCGTTATGAATGAGCGAACTGGATCGCACGGTGGCGCATTCTGGCGAGAAGAGTTCCCGTTGATGGTAACGTGGGCATTCGGACGATGAAGCATCTCGGCGGCTCATCGGCGGTGTGATACAACAACCGTCTCGATGGTTCGCGATAAATCGCCATTGCACTCATCATGGCCTTGCGCCGGTCACTTGAGTGAAATCGCCTGAGTAAAGAAACTGACAGGGTTATGGTCCTGACTGTAGAATCTCGCGCATAGAACGCATGTCTTTCACGGTTCCAGTTGTTGAAGCGAAGTTCACGCTGCTTGGCGAACTGCCGCATGGCCGCCGAGGGTTGAGCACTGGAAAGTATCGTCCTCACATCGTCATCGGACCCGAATCACAGCGCGTTGCGATTCGTGAAGGAAATCGTTTTACGGAGAACTATCTCGGCGTGATCTTCGTGGGCGGACCGGACTCAATGGAACCCGGAGACGCTGCCAACGTCAAACTGGCTCTCATGTATTTTCCCGAATATCCCTACGAAGAGGTTCAGCCGGGAGTGACATTCACAGTGCGCGAGGGGCCGTTGATCGTCGGGTACGGCGTCATCCAGTCACGCGGTGTGGAATCTTTTCCGTTGCCAGTGGCACAAGCTCAATGAGCGTTATCGCCCGTTCTCGACAGTTGACCTGTTTAAAGGCGAAAATCACCTTCCAGGAACACACTAGTGAATACCTACTTAAATGGGAGCCATTTCCCGGTCTGCCGCGCGATCTGGATGCGCGATCACTAACGACTGACTACCACAATGGGTTTCACTTGATTCTGGCCGAACCGCGCGCACACGGGCGTGCCTTCCGGGTAGAGTTTGAGAAGCCTCTCGCGCTCCGTTCCGTTAACGAGAGCTATCGTTTGAAGCTAATCGAGCCTATCAATTCGCAACTACCGTGGCCGACCTTCAAGGTTGAATATTCGACGTGGATCGAGTGGTTTCACGAGCAGTCGCTTGGAATTTACCGCGACTGGGCTGTCGAGCATTTTTTATTGATGGGGGAGCATGTCATTGAAGTGTTATCGGTCGCGCCGCCTGTAGTCACTGAAATCGACAGCTCGTCCACTTTGAATGGAGATAGTTGACGTAACATCGCCGTTACACTCATTGACCCGATTGACGGCGATTGTCATTCCGACAGGCGATACTTTCTGCCTCCGAAGAGAGGCTGGATTCTGTGATCGTCCCAAGTGATACCCTGCGGGATGAGGGTATGGGCCTTTTCAATCGCTTTCTCAATAGAGTGGAACCCCAGCCCAACGCTCAGCACCTTTCCGTCCTTGGCCACGACAACTTGAAATAATTGCCCGTCTTCGTTTAGGTCTTCGGGCGCATCTTCAAATCCGTCATCGTAGTAGAAATCAAAATCCTGCTTAACAATCCAGACCTCATGGAGGACGCACCCGTCATATTGCCAAGTGCCAGATTTCACGATTTGAGCAGCGACCGCCATCGCTCGATTCTATGCGACGTTCGCACGATTGACGTAACATTGCCATAACGCTCATCGACCAGTCAAAACATGTAATCGCCTGATTTCGTCAGTGGACAACTGATCTCTCGACTGCACTTTTCTGCACATTGCCCCAACGTCACCGCAGATGTAAGCTTTTCAGCACGCTTGTCCCCCACAGGAGGACTACAAAGGAGGCTGCCGTGCGGGCATCCATACTTGCGATGAGCAATTTGAGTCGGAGGGCGATGGTTTTGGGCATCGTCTTGTTAGCGTGTGTTGGTCCGTCGATGCAGGGACAGTCAACCTTCAAACTGCTGCATACATTTCGTGCAGGCAACGATGGGGCTACTCCTGCGAGCTGCGTAACTCTCGGGCCCGGCGGCAGTATCTATGGCACTACTCAATATGGCGGTCCCGCAAATGAGGGCACTGTTTACTACATTAGCCCCGGCGGATGGGAAAAAGTACTCCACAGCTTCAGCGGAGGTGCGGACGGAACAATTCCCGTCGCATCACTCGTTGAACTAGGAGGCAATTTTTACGGCGTAACAAGCGAGGGCGGTGCCTCCGACTCGGGAATCATCTTCAAAGTGGACCCAGCAGGAGGAGAGACTGTCGTTCACACTTTTACGGGGACAGATGGCGATGGCAGCTTTCCCTACGGGACAATGATTCGAGACCAGTTGGGAAACCTTTACGGCACAACCACCCTCGCTGGCCCAGCATACTATGGAGTCGTGTATCGCCTCGATCCCACTGGGACATTGACCGAACTTTACAGCTTTACGGGAGGGCTGGACGGAAGCCTTCCCTATGGCAAACTGGTCCGCGACGCCGCTGGCAATCTTTATGGCACGACGGACTTTGGTGGAACCTATAACCTCGGAGTTTTATTCAAGCTGGACCCATTTGGGGTCGAAACGGTGGTGCACGACTTCGCGGGTACCGCTAATGGCGACGGGGCATTTCCCATCACGGATTTGATTCAAGACTCAATGGGAAACCTCTATGGTACTGCCCAGGGCGGCTCCGCGTCTAACGGGATCGTTTTCAAAGTCGACACGGAGGGCAACGAGAGGGTGCTCTATAACTTTACTGGCGGTGCGACTGACGGCGGTTTTGCTTCGAAGTCCATCATTCTGGACGGCTCGGGCAACATCTATGGCACGGTATCGACCGGGGGTAGTTTTGGGCGTGGAGGAGTATTCAAACTCGACGCCAGCGGAAATGAAACTCTGCTTTACAGCTTTGCGGAAAGCCAGGGTTCATCTAACGGTGTCGGCGTTGTCCGCGACTCGGCAGGAAACCTCTATGGCACAACAGCAAACGACCGACACAACAATTTTGGAACTGTCTACGAACTAACTTTTCCTTAACCCTACTCTCTGACAGTTCTGGTCGTTCTCGTAAACGTCATTGCGCATGATTGGCGTAACATCGCCATTACGTTCAAAACGTGTTAAGGCCTGTTAGCAACAGTTGACCACAACTTCGCTCGAAGTTCTGTGGCCGACGAGAAGCTCCTTTTTCACTAGCTTCTCTTGCTGCTTTTCTTGCTAGTGTTCGTTGAGCCTTTCGGCTCCCCGAGGCGAACCTGAGCTTCGAATGAAGGAGATTTCAAAATGTTATCTCGGCGATCTTGGTTAGCGTTTTCTGTGTTCGTCTTAGCTACACTAATGATGTCGGTCCATCCTGCTGATTCCCAAACGGTGAATGAAGTGTTTGCTTTTTCGGCGGCGAACCTTGGATCGGGACCGGAAGGCACACCCGTGCAAGGGCGTGACGGAAAACTCTATGGAGTTGTTAACGGCTCCATCTTCCGGATGTCTCCGGGAGGTAAGAATGCCGAGATCGTCTACGCCGTTAATAGTACGTCCGGTTGGCACGCAGCGTCTCTAATCTTGGCGACCGATGGCAAATTTTACGGAACCGGTTTTGCTGGAAGCGGCGGGGATGGGATTTTGTTTAGCCTCACGCCAAGCGGCACTTTCACTGTGCTTTACCAGTTCAACGGCGGATCGGGTGGGGTCTTTCCCGTGTCGCCACTTGTCGAGGCCTCAGATGGCAATCTGTACGGGGTGACCGACGCGACGGGCAATAACTACCAAGGGACAGTTTACAAATATGACCTATCAACCGGACTTTTCAGCACAATCCTGACTTTCAATCAAGACGGCTCGCAGGGCAACACACTGTCGGGCCCGCTGCTGCAAGCAGCCGATGGGAACCTCTATGGCGTAGCCGTCAGCGGGGGAGCATATGACTACGGGGCGATCTACAGTCTGACAACATCCGGTACGTTGCTCTGGGAATACAGTTTTGGTGTCTATGCAGTACAGCCCGATGGCGCGCTCATACAAGCGTCAGATGGCAACATCTATGGGGTGACTGTAGGTGGAGGAAGCGGGAACGATTTTTGCTCCTTTTACTTTGGCTGCGGAACAATCTTCATGCTGTCAAATACGGATGTTTCCTATGTTTATAGCTTCCAAGGCTATCCCGTCGATGGCTACGATGCAACCGCAGCTTTGCTCGAAGGCTCTGACGGAAAACTGTATGGGACGACAGCACGCGGCGGTTACGACCTCGATGGTACTAAGGACTACGGAACTCTCTACCAGATTACGACCGATCCCTTGCAGTATCAACTGCTGTACAGTTTTGTCGCGAGAGTAGGGTGGGCTCCTTATTGGTCGATGATGCAGCACACCAATGGAAAGTTCTTCGGCACAACTGTGGCTGGCGGTCGCTACGCAGGAGGGGCGATGTACAGCCTCAACATGGGCCTCGGCCCCTTCATTGCCCTAGTCCGCTACACAGGCAGGATCGGCCAGCCGGTGCAAATCCTCGGGCAAGGACTCACGGGAACCACGAGCGTGACCATCAACGGGGTGCCCGTCACAACCTACAAAATCGTCTCCGACACTTTTATGACCGCCGTTGTCCCGACGGGCGCAACGACCGGACCAGTGGTGGTAACGACTCCAACCGGAACGCTCACGAGCAATCGCAATTTCCAAATTCTACATTGATCTGACTGCGCAGAACGCGGGGCATACCTAGAAATCGCCACTCGATTCCAGTAACTGTTGATAAATCGCCATTTCACTCGTTGACGTTGCTGGTTGAGGATGGAGCGCCTGATTGAGCGCACCTCAAGAAAGAGCACGACGATTCCTGCCACAAGGCCAAACCATTGTGTTTATGAAGTCGACTCCGTCGCTCGATCGGTCGCGTCAGCCGGAGCCCGCAATCGCCTCAAAAACGCCCGAGTGCGATTATGGATTTCGAACGATGATCGAACTAGTGGGAACCGGAGGCCGTAGGTGGCGCAGGTTTCTCCGGGTACAAGCGGTCAAACTCCGGTTCGTCATGCAAAGAGATGAGGTCCGGATCGCGGCGAGCCCAAGCAGAGTCCTTGAATCCCGCCTCCCAGGATTTATGCAGGGCATCCAACGCATCTGACTTTCTGTTCAGCTTGCAGTACAGACAAGCCGCGTTGTACAGAATCGAGGCTTCATTGGCGCGCAAGGTAACGGCAAGGTTGAGTTCGCGCAAGGCGTCGTCCGGCCGTCCCAGGTAAGCATAGTCGGAGCCCAATAGAATGCGGGCCCGCGCGTCTTCAGGCACTTGTTTCAGGTGGTTCTCAAGCGCTGCCATCCTGCGCTGGCGCATGTTGCGAAGACCTTCGTCTTTGCCCATCGCGCCCAGACAATTCAGAATGGGCACGTATACGTTGTAGTCCTCACCACTTGCTTCCACGGCGGTCTCCGCGACATTCACTACCTCTTGATATCGTCCCGCTGCGAATAGCGCGCGGCATAGCAAGTAATGGGCTCCTTCGCAGTCGCGCTTGCGTTCTATGGCCTTCTTGGCCATGCGCACGGCTTCGTCATGTAATTCGGCTGCGTAGAGCACCCAGGCTTGGCTGACCTGAACTTCGGGCAGATCCCAGCGCAGAGCCAGAGCCTTGCCGGAACTCTCCCGCGCGCGCTCCACCCACACTTGATCGCGGCTGTAGTTGCAGAAGAACATGGCGCAGGCATTGGCGCTGGCGGCATAGGCCAGGGCGAAGCTTGGATCAATGCCTACCGCGTTCTCGAACATCTGCAGGGCAAACTCGAGGTCTTGTCGGGTCTGGCGCCGCGCATAGCGCTTGCCCCGCAGATAGAGGTCGTAGGCCTGCAGGTTTTCCGTGGGTTTCACCGCCAAAGCTTCGAGTTCCTCCGGCGAAAGCGTCACGCGCAGGGCTTCGGCGATCCTGCGGGCCATTTCGTCCTGCACTTCGAAAACGTCCTTCATCTCACGGTCGAAACGATCCGACCATAGCGGAAAATCAGTGTGCGTATCTACGAGCTGGCAATTAATGCGAAGGCGCGCTCCCGCCCGTCGCAAAGTGCCGGTGAGAACATAAGCCGCACCAAGCTGCTGCCCAACCTGCCCTGGCGTTACCTGCCGGTCCCGGAAGGCCAGAACCGTGGGGCGCGAAAAAATGTTCAAGCCCCGAATCTTGGAAAGTTCGGTGATGACGTCCTCGGTAATGCCGTCGCGCAGGTATTCGTCTTCCTTGGCGCCGCTCAGATTTTCAAAGTAGAGAACAGCCACAGACTTCTTTGTTTGCTTCGGCACGCCAGGATCCGATTCTGTTTTCTCCCTCGCGCGCCGTGCATTGGATTCGAGGTCCCGCTTGAGACGGTTGAGGTCAGTCTTAAGCTCAGCGGCGGTCTGGCAGCGGAGATTGCGGTCCTTCTCAAGGACCTTGTCCAGGATTCGCACGAATTCAGCGGGCACCGCGAGGTTCAACTCGGCAGCCGGCCTGGGTTCGCGGTTCAGGATGGCGTCGAAGATTACAGCCGACGTATCTCCCTGAAACGGGAGCGTTCCCGTCGCCATCTGGTACAGCACCGTACCCGTGGAAAACAGGTCAGTCCGAGCATCCACTAACTGCCCACGGGCTTGCTCTGGCGACATGTAGGAAACTGTGCCCACGGCCGAACCCGGTGAAGTGAGTTCGTTGGCGAAGACTTGGGTCTCCTCCTGCTCGATTGAAGCTCCCGGCGTGGTCTCGCCACGGCTCATCTTCGCCAGGCCGAAATCTAGAATCTTCACTTGTCCGCGTTCGGTAAGAAAAAGGTTCGCGGGCTTAATGTCCCGATGCACGATCCCCTTGGCATGCGCCGATTCGAGCGCGTCGGCGATCTGAATGCCCAGCGCCAGTAGCTTGTCTGTTTCCATGGGCTGGCGGCCCATCTTCTGCGCCAGCGTCTCCCCTTCGAGCAGCTCCATGACGATGAAGTGCCTGCGTTCGTGCTGTTCGATCGCGTGGATGGTGCAGATGTTCGGGTGATTCAGGGAGGAGGCGGCGCGAGCCTCGCGCTGGAAGCGCTCCAGCAGCTGACTATCTTGTGCCATGTCTGGCGGAAGAAACTTCAGGGCCACGCGGCGGCCGAGCTGTGAGTCTTGGGCTTCGTACACAACGCCCATGCCACCCGAGCCCAATTTGCGCACGATCTTGTAATGCAAAAGCGACTGGCCGACGAGCGGATCCTGGTTCATTTGAGGCGGTGATGGTATCTCGCGAACAGTATACCCTCAAGGAGACTTCTAGCAGCAGGGCTGCACGCTATTGAAGAAATCGCGCTCCTGAAGACTGGCCTGCGATATCGAATCTTTTTTTTGCCGCACTTCCTGCATTTATTGCTGGTTTGTGTGCGCGGCTACTCTCGCGTTCTAAATCGCGGGCAGTTTGTGCCCGGACAATCGCAGTGTTTGTCCGGGCATGTAAGGAACCATGTGTCTCAATATCCATCGCCCAGCACCTTCAGTTCCTCCTCCAGGTTCGGCCTCGTGTTCGCAGCCATTGCCGCGTGCGGTTTCCTCGGTTGCTTCGCGGAACATCGTCATCGTTGTCGCGTATGGCACCCGCATGCCAAATCTTAAATCGAAACATAGCAGCTGAGGTCGGATCGAGATTTTTCAAGGTCTCTTCCATTCTGGTCCGTGCTGGTTCCCGTACGTCGCCTCCGTAGATGAAGGAGTAGAGGGCATAACGCAGGGCATCGACGATATCATCCCCATGATCGCCTGCACGTTTGAGAATGTCTCCCGGCTTCTTGGAGTTGTGCAGCCGAGTCGGCATGGCTGCCACCAGTTGCGGGCAGGTGTCGCCACAGATCACCAACTCGCCCGACTTCAGCATGCTATAGATAAGCTGCCAGCCACCCTCGCGATCAGTGCTCGCTCGAGTGAGGCTTATCCCATACTCTTCCACCCGTTCTTGGAATTGACTAGCGATCGAGTGGCCGTCGCCGTAGTCGTTCCAGGAATCGGGACCCATGAATGTGGCTTCGATTTTTCGGCGATTTCCCTCTAAGTCAGGGATCACCAAGCGCCGTAAGAACTCCTCCGTATATTCGTCAATATTCGACTCCGGTCTGCAGAATTCTTTCAGCACGTATATGCGACCTCTTGGAAAGAAGGGCTCGGCCGGCGTGCGTGCACACAAAACGCTGGCGGCCTGCGACGATCCAACACCCCAGTCGATTCCGATAATGTGGAGATGCCAGTATTCGACTGGAGCTTCCGCGAACCGAATAACCATACGGAGATCCGGCCCACGATAGCCTTCGGGCACATCCTGGCCGCGCGTTTCGTCCCAGCAAGTGAAATATTGCCCTTGGAACTGGCCCCAGCAGCCCTCCGCGAGAGCCTTGGCTAACGCCGGCTTCTGCAAATGAAGTCGGCGGATGTAAGGTGCGTTACCCGCTTCTGGATTATGGGGGTCAGCGAAAAAGGTATGGTCCGTAACGAGCCCAGGGACGAACTCGGTCGTGTGATTGACCGGCCTTCCATCGGGAAATACGGCGTCGTCGTAAACCGTGAATGGTCTTCTTATCCTGTCGGAGTTTGGTCGGCAGTGCGGACACTCCTCCCCGATGAACACTTTCATGTGCCAGGCATGACCGACATTGCCCGGATTCGAGGCCAGTCGCACTCGCAAAAACAAAGTGGAATCGGTGGAGCGAAGCCGGCTCAAGAGATATCGGACTTGGTAATCGGTGTGGTGCGTAGATTCGTCGAAACCGATGAAGCTGTATTCCTGACCATCGTGTTGCATACAATCGTCATCGCTCCCTAGATAACCCAGCTTCAGCGTCGCACCGCGGTCGTAAATCGCTTCTGGCATAAGAAGCAGCGGCTCAGCTTCACAACGTTCATCGTTGATTAGCGCTACCGCGCGCATCTCATTTAAGTTTCGAGGAAATATAAAAGTGTGCTCGCTGCCGATGTATTTGACCCAGTACCCCGGGCCGCTCAGGAGACGCCGGCACTTGCGGAGAATATCGGCCAACTGGGGATACGATTCGCGAAAAATAATAGCGTTCAGGTTTGGGTTGTCGGCCTCGCGCACGGCGTCCATGATCAGAGTCTCTGTTTTGAGAGACCCCGCCGCGCCGCCGAACAGCAGAATTTCGGCCCGGCTATTTAGCGCCCATAACTGAGCCTTTGTTTTTGGCTCCCACCGCAACGCCTTCTTTTTCCCCTGAACCAAGGAGTTTCCGCTCGATTTCTTCCGACTGTACGTCATAGATTCCCTTTCTTTGTCTGTCGAATTCGGACATGTAGACTTGTGAGCCTACGGAGTTGTTTTGAACGAATTGTGCCGTGACAAATGCCGATTGCTGGACTTGGGGCTTGCCCTTATCGATCAAACCCCCGATTTCTGCCGCCAGCCGTGCGGCTGCGATTTGGTCCTGGTAACCCCGGGTCGGGTGGGGTTGACGGTTCGCGATGATCGGGGCTAGATGCTCATCAATAAACTGCGGCGTGGCGATCCTTTGATCAGCAGCCTTTTGCAGCATCTCTTCGTCCAGTCGACCGCGCAGTTCCTTCAGCTTGTTCTGAACCGCGGGTTTCTTGGAGAATTCGTACACATAGGTGAGCGCCATTCCCATGTGTAAGGCTGTTGCTCTGAGCGATTCGCCGTGGGTCAGAAAGTGCAGGCAGAATTCTGTCACTTTCTGTTCGGACAATTTCCGGGTGGGCGGATCCCCCTTCTTTCTGCCCCGTTTCAGATTTTCCGGTCGGCCGCGTCGTGCCATGCTAGCGTTCCTCCCAAAGTTCGAGAGTTCCGTCAACGTCAACAGCGACGACAGCTATCGTTTCGTATTTAGTGCGAGTGTCGCCGGATTGGTTAAGTGCATTGGCGTCCGAACTGGTGCTCCGTGACGCAAATGCCAAACCATGCCGGGAACTGTCCACGAATGAGTAACAGTGGGATCGGTGGGTGATTCCGGAAATTCCAGCAGCCTCTTCCTGGCGGAAAGAGGAATTCACTGGGGGAGAGGAAGGCGAAAGGGTTGGGCAGCTCATAGTCAGTTTTCGTTCCAGTAAACCAGTGGCTTGGTCACCGCATAGCGACCAAATTCACTACCTCACCGGCGCCCCTCATGGGACGGTCGAAAACCGACACAGCCTCTCAGCTGTCCTTTGCCAGTGTCACATGACACTCGCAACGATAGAGTAAGTCGGCTGTGTTCAGCCGTCAATAGACTGCGATTTACTGTTCAGATAACCTTTCCAGTGAAGTCGGCACTGACCTCATGCACAGTTACCACCCCTGAGCCACAATATTGCGTCTCCTTTTTCGGTCCTTGAGCTAATCTAGTATGTCGATGTAGTAAGTTGTAATGCTTCGGAAAACCCAGCTTGAACTGAGGTTTTTTCCGGGAGTTTTCCGGGAATTCCTTGCACATATCTCCTGTGTACAATCGCAATGACGATGAGCCGCGTCCGAACCCTCCAGAAAGCGCGCACAGAACGTCGCAGCAAACCGAACCCCAAAGCATCTCGGAACACCGGACCCTTCGCTGTCCACACCGGTAAAAAGCTGAAAACAGTTTTCTGCATTCTTCTCGCGACGGCAACCATTGCGCTCTACAGCCCGGTCATTGGACATTCCTTCATCGTGCTTGACGAGAGTGAGTACGTCACCGCAAATTCCCATATACATAACGGACTCGGCTGGCCCACAATCAAGTGGGCCTTCACGTCATACGAAGCAGCGAACTGGCATCCTCTGACTTGGCTTTCGCATGCTCTCGACTACCAACTCTTTGCCCTCAATCCGGCGGGCCATCACCTGGATAGTGTCCTCATTCACGCTCTGAATGCTGTGCTGTTATTTCTGCTTTTGGGCTGGGTTACAAAACGCACGGGACCGAGCCTGCTGGTTGCGGCCTTGTTCGCCGTTCATCCGATCAATGTTGAGTCCGTCGCCTGGATCGCGGAACGAAAAAACGTTCTGAGCACGCTTTTCTTTCTATTGGCAGTCTTTGCTTATGCTTGGTACGCGCAAAGGCCAGATTGGCGCCGATATATTCTAATGGCAGCGTTGTTTGCGGCGGGACTGATGGCCAAGCCGATGGTGATCACGCTGCCTTTCGTCCTACTGCTGCTGGATTATTGGCCACTCCGAAGGATGCCGCTGGAACCAATCCAGCGCGGTGCGGCCTCCGCGAATCACCCGCCGCAGTCGGCGTTCTCCAGGCTAATTTTGGAGAAAATTCCGCTACTTTTCCTTTCTGCAGGCAGTGCATGGCTCACGCTCCAGGCGCAGCGGCAGGCGATCCGAACCATCGCAGATCTTCCGCTCTCCATACGCATCGAGAATGCGGTCGTGGCCTATGGATTATATCTTTGGAAAATGCTCTGGCCCGCGCATCTGGCGTTCTATCCGCATTCTCCAACTCTCCCGGCGTGGCAATGGATTCTATGGGGACTGGTCTTGACCGGTATGACGGTCGTCGTCGTGGTGTTTCGCCGGAAGCGCTATCTGCCGGTCGGCTGGTTTTGGTTTCTGGGCACTCTGATTCCGGTGATTGGCCTCGTGCAGGTAGGAGAGTACGCCATGGCCGATCGCTATGCTTACCTCCCGCTGATCGGGATCTTCATCATGATTGCCTGGAGTCTCTCGGATCTGGCGGATGCGAAAAGAGTACGCACGGTGTGGCGGGTCATTCCGGCGTTAGGCATTTTGGCAGCATTGGGTTGCGTTACACATCGCCAGATCGACTATTGGGATAGCGATTTCGACCTTTGGTCGCATACGCTGGAGGTCGGTGAAGATCCCTTGACGCTGAACGCTCTTGGAATTGCGCTCATGCACCCCGATTCCGAGATGTCGCGGCGTGATCTGAAGAACTTTGCAACAGAACAGGACCGCACGGACAAAGCTCGCCAGTACTTCGAGCGGGCTCTGGAACTGCGCCGGCCACTCGTGCAGCAAAATCCTGGCGCTTATTTGCCGGAAACGGCGCGGACCTTGAATAACCTGGGAAACCTGGACCGATTGCAGAACCGGACAGACGAAGCTCTCAAGCACTCCGAAGAGGCTCTGGCTATTTACCGTCAGCTTGCCCAGCAGAATCCAAATGTGTATCTACCCAACTTGGCTGCGACTTTGAACAATGTTGGAGCGCTGGATCGACTGCACAACCGACTTGACGAGTCGCGCGGGCATTATGAGGAGGCCTTGAAGATCCTGGGGCAACTCGCGCAGCAAAATCCCGACAAATATTTTCCGAACATCGCTATGACGCTGAACGAATTTGGCCTTCTCGATATCGTGCAGAACCGAGAAGTGGAAGCGCGCCGGCACTATACCGAGTCCTTGAAAATCGACAGGCAACTCGCACAGAAAAGCCCCGCTGTGTATCTGCCCGACTTAGCCATAACACTGACCAACTTCGCCCGCCTCAATGCAATGCAGGATCAAATGGAAGAAGCGCGCCAGCACTATGAGGAAGCATTACAAATTCAACGGCAACTGGCGCAACAGAATCCCGCCATCTACATGCCGCAGGTGGCCATGAGTCTGGACAACTTGGGGAGGGTGGACCGGCTCCAAAACAGGATCGAAGAATCCCGCGCCCACCAAATGGAGGCGCTGACCATCTATCGGATGCTGGCTCAGGGCGACCCGGCGAGATATGCCGCCAATTTGGCGAGAGTCGAAGCGAGTTTGCAAGAATTGGAAGAGAACGCTCACTCCCGGTAGGGCGCATCGATCCAAAGACACATTGTAAGGTCAAGCCGTAGGAAGCCTGCGGCCGCGGAAAGAGTATTATGCCGATTGAAAGAGTTCAACGAAAATGCCTGAGTCTATTGACTGGCCGCCGACGCCTCCGGCCTTGCCTCGCCGTCGCCGCCGCTTTCTTCTCATTCTCGCCGCTCTAGCTTTCCTCTTCTTCGGCGCTCGCAATGCATTGTCGTATTGCGTGGACGTACTCTGGTTCGGGTCCCTCGGCTATGCGGACGTGTTCTGGAAAACGTTTAGCCTGCAATGGGGAATCTTCTTCGTCTTTGTAGCGGCCACATTTGCCATTCTTTATGGAACGTTCTTTGCACTGAAGCGGGCGCATCTTCCGGATTTGCCCAGTGGCCACACAATCTACATTGGTGGACAGCCGCTGAAGCTGCCGGTTGAGCCTGTTCTCCGGCTGATCGCGCTCGGCGTTTCGCTCGCTATTGCGGCCGCAACCGGCGCCGCCATGATGGCAGAATGGCCTACGCTCGCGCTCTTTTGGTATGCGCCTCGCGCT
The DNA here is from genome assembly GCA_049584475.1 of Candidatus Sulfotelmatobacter sp. Taxonomy (GTDB): domain Bacteria; phylum Acidobacteriota; class Terriglobia; order Terriglobales; family Acidobacteriaceae; genus Sulfotelmatobacter. Next base: position 135,942 of record JBAUXX010000008.1, read on the forward strand.
TCCGGCGACGTCGTAGACCCGATTTTTGGCAAGCCTCTGAATTTCTTTCTATTCGCTTTGCCAGCGTGGCAGCTCATTCTCGGTTGGTTGCTCACGCTTGGCATAATTACGTGTGTATTGGCCGTTTTCTTCATCCTCATTACCGGAGGAACGCGTGTGCTTGCCGGGAGTCTGAGCCGTCACGTCACATTGCCATGGCGCGGTCTCTCAATCACAGTTGGATTTCTGCTGCTGATTCTTGCGTCGCGCGAGTACATTGGCCGGTTTGAGCTATTGCTCAACGACCACACGATCTTCGGCGGTGTGACCTACACCGACGCGCACATCACACTCACCGGGATGCTCATCGTCTGCTTCGCGCTTATTCTCGGAGCGCTGATCGCATTCACGAATGCCATTCGTATTCCAGGCGGACGCTGGCTGATCGCGGCCGTTGTTCCCACAGCGGTGTGTTATATCGCGGTCCAGGGTGTGGCCTGGTACGTCAGCAACTTCATTGTCAAGCCGAATGAACTGGTTCGCGAGAAGCCCTACATTGTCTTCAATACCGAATTGACGCGGCAGGCCTACGGGTTGAACCGCGTTACGCAACGCCAGTTTCCGGCAGAAACTACCGTCGAGGCAGCCGATCCTGAACACAATCAGGCCACGCTTCAGAACATCCGGCTGTGGGATTGGCATGCCCTTCAGGACACCCTGCGACAGATTCAGGAGATCCGCACGTACTACGATTTTCCGGACATCGATATCGATCGCTATGACATTAACGGTACCACTCGACAAGTGATGCTCGCCGCGCGCGAGCTGAACGTCGATAAGCTGCCGGAAAGCAGCCGCAATTGGATTAACGAGAAATTGATTTACACCCACGGCTACGGCATCACAATGAATCCAGTAAACGGATTTACGCCGGAAGGACTGCCCACACTGATTCTCAGCAATATGCCGGTGCAGAGCACGGTGCCCAGTTTGAATGTGACGCGTCCCGAAGTTTATTTCGGCGAGATGACCAACACCGATGTCTACGTGAAGACGCGGCAGAAGGAATTCAACTACCCGCAAGGAGAAACCAACAATCTCACGTCCTACGAAGGAAATGGCGGCATTCTTCTCGGGGGCTTCCTGCGCCGCATGATCATCGCGCTCGACCAGGGTGATCTTGCCAAGCTGCCCTTCAGCGATGACATCAAGAGCGATAGCCGGTTGCTGATGCGGCGCAATATTCGCGACCGCGTTTCGGCATTGGCGCCGTTTCTCACGTTCGATCCCGATGCATATGTCGTACTCGGAGACGATGGCAGGCTGTCCTGGGTAATGGATGCGTTCACGCTTTCGGATAGCTATCCATACTCGACTCATTACCGGCTCGACAACAATTTCGTCAATTACATGCGGAACAGCGTGAAAGTGGTCATCGACGCCTACGACGGCACAACCACATTTTACGTATTCGATACGGAAGACCCGATCATCGCAGCGTACCGCAAGATTTTCCCGAACTTGTTCAAGGATGCATCCGCGATGCCGCCGGGCCTGCGCAAACACGTGCGCTACCCAGAGTTGTTGCTTAAGCTTCAGGCCGAAGTCTATGGGCTGTATCACATGACAGATCCGGAAGCGTTCTATAACCGCGAAGATTTGTGGACAGTTGCGACCGAAGTCGGCATGAGTGAGGGAGGCGAGCAGACGACCCAGGCCATACAACCGAATTTCGTGCTGATGAAATTGCCCGGTGAAACCGGCGAGGAGTTTGTTGAGATTCTTCCCTTCACGCCGGCCAACCGGAACAATCTCATCGGCTGGATTGCCGGGCGCAGCGACGGCGCACAATATGGAACATCGTTGGTCTACAATTTCCCCAAGACAAAACTGGTCGACGGGCCTCTGCAAATCGAAGCAAGGATCGATCAGAATGCCCAGCTTTCCGGCCAGCTGACGCTATGGAATCAGCAAGGGTCGCACGTGCGCCGCGGAGCGCTGCTGGTTATTCCCTGCGGGCGCGCGCTGTTATATGCGGAGCCGATTTACCTGCAGGCAGAGCGTAGCCCGATGCCGGAGTTGCGTCTGGTCGTGCTTGCGTTGCAAGATCGCCTGGCATATGGGCCGACATTTGAGTCGGCCCTGTCGTCTCTTTTCGGCGGAGCTGTCTCGTCCACCAGCGCCGCGGCAAACTCCGCAGAGCCGGAGCGCAGCAAGCCGCCAACCGCCGCGGCATCCCAACCCCTGACGGACTCTAACGCGCTTGTTGCCGAAGCTGCCAAAGATCTGTCCGAGTATCAACGCCTGACGGCAGAAGGCAAGTTGGCCGAGGCTGGACAGAAGCTGGAAGACTTGAAACGCGTACTCGACAATCTGAACAAACGTGGCAGGTAATGTTGCTGACAGGTTGGGTTGCAGGTTATTGCATTAGAATCCGCCGCGTGCGCGAATCTCAACGGACCAGCAGCGGTGAGAACGGCAAAGCCAGAAGAGATTAGTTTTGGAGACCTTCTTCTACCGTGGTCCTCTACGAGAAAGTCTTCTAAGAAATTCCGCCAAACTCTCTGGGCGTTGTACAATCAACTGCACTTTGTCGCGTGTCCCCCGGATGTTCCGCGGTTAAGCCCGCCTCCTCGCGCGAAATTTCGATCTGCACGGAGTGGTGAATGGAGCCTGATAATCTTCGGACGTTGATGCCTCGCAAAGACGAACTGCAGGCCGCGCGTCCCATGGACGGCGGCGGTTTCTCCGCGGGCTACAACCTGCCGCTCAGCCAGGTCCCAAGTCTTTGGGATTATTGGCCAATCGTACTCAGGCACAAGTGGACGATCTTGTCTGCCATGCTGGTCGCACTTGTACTCGGAGCCGTGGTTTCATTTTCGACCACTCCCGTTTATGAGGCCGTGGGCCGCGTAGTCATCAATCGCGAGGCAGCGGATACTGCGGGACTGAAGACCTCCGACTCCAGCGGGAGCGATTCTTATGACGACTACATGGTCGCCATGGATACGCAGACACACGTCCTGCAAAGCGACGCCATCGCAAAAATTGTGATCCGAAGGTTGAACCTGGATTCCGACCCGACGTTCGCGGGCAAGATGGCCGCGCAGGAAGCCTCAATGGCGCAAAACCGCATCATTGAGCCGCATCGCGAAGCCGCCCTGGTGGGCAAGTTTCACGGCTCCCTGCAGATTAGCGCCATACCACGGACGCGGCTGCTGGAAATTCGATTCTCCAGTCCGGACCCTGTGTTAGCGGGAAAAGCGGTGAATACTCTGATCGACAGCTACATCGAGCAGAACTACAAGACGCGGTTGGACGCGACCACGCGCACTTCCGATTGGCTGTCGCAGCAGTTGTCGGAACTGCAAATGAGAGTCGAGGAATCGCAGGAGAAACTGGTTCGCTACCAGAAAGAACACGGCATCCTGGGCATCGATGAGAAGGAAAACATCATCACGTCGAAGCTGGACGAGCTGAACAAGGAGTTGACGGCCGCGGAAGCGGACCGGATGCAGAAGGAGTCGATTTACCGGTTAGCCAGTTCGGGCGACCCGGATCTATTGTCCAGTGTCGATCCCTCCAGCCCTATAAGCAAGCTACGGGGCCAGGAAGAAGATTTGCACCGGCAGGTGGCCCAGGCCAGCGTTCACTTCCAGCCGACTTACCCAAAGATGGAAGAGCTCAACAAACAGCTGGCGGCCGTGCAGTCAGACATTGAGACCGAAACCAACCGACTGTCGCAGAAGTACGAAAAAGATTATCAGGCAGCTCTGGGGCGCGAAAAGCTGCTTCGGGCCTCGCTGGAGAGTCAAAAAACCGAGGAAAACCGGCTCAACGAGAGCGCCATCGAATACAGTCTGCTCAAGCGGGACGTCGAGAGCAACCGGCAACTTTATGAAGGTCTGCTGCAAAAGCTTAAAGAGGCGGGCGTCATGACGGGATTGCATTCGAGTAACGTGCGAATCGTCGATCCGGCGTCCACTCCCACCGGACCTGCATCGCCCAACATTCCCCGCAATCTGTTTATGTCGCTGATGGTGGGCTTGGCGGGCGGGCTTTCGCTGGCGTTTGTGCTTGAATCGCGCGACAACACAGTGCATTCGTTGGAACAAGTGCGGATGATCACAGCCCTGCCTTCGCTGGCGGTGATTCCGTTGTCAGCGGCTAACCATCGATCGTTATCGGACGGCAAACGCCCACCGCGCGCAGCCGCCGCAATGGCTTCCGCGATACGCCCGAAATCGGAGATTGCCGAGGCCTACCGTGCCTTGCGAACTTCCATCCTGCTTTCGAAGACGGGGAAGTCTGCCAAAGTTCTCATGGTGACCAGCGCGCTCCCGCAAGAGGGGAAGACTACAACAAGCGTGAACCTGGCGATTGTGCTGGCGCAGCATGGCTCGCGCGTGCTGCTGATCGAAGGAGACATGCGGCGAAGCGGCATCTCACAGATCCTTGGCCTCAAATCTGATATCGGTCTAAGCACAATCCTGGGGCAGGATACGGTGGCAAATTCAGCCATGTTGCCGGTACCCGACGTACCCAATCTTTGGGTGCTGCCCGCCGGACCGGTTGCGCTTCATCCCTCAGAGATGCTGGCTTCTACGCGCATGAGGGAGCTGATTCGGGGAATGGAATCGCACTTCGATCACATCATTATCGACACCCCGCCGGTTCTGAGCGTGACGGATGCGGCTCTCCTGTCGGCGTTGGCAGATTCAACACTGCTGGTAATACGTGCAGGAATGACGAGCAGAGCCGCCTTACGGCGAGTCCACGACGTGCTGTCGCATGTTGACGCCCGCATCATGGGCGTGGTGCTTAATGCAGCCGACTTTACTCAGCCCGATATGTATTCCTATGGCAGCCGGTATGGCAGCTACTACAGCGATTCGGAATCGGTTGAGGCCGCGGGGCGGAACTAGCCGTGACACCGCCGTTGCGTCCCATTCTCAGACAGACCTTACTGGTCCTGGTATGTGTGGGGTTTCTATCCATCTACCTTCTTCGTGTGGTGCGAATCTATCTCGCACAACGATCTGCATATACCGCTGGGATCGAGACGCAGGTCGGTGAGCAACTTAAGGAGACAGAACGCGCCATACAACTAGTTCCAGACAATGCCGAATTCCATCACGTGCTGGGCGTGCAGATTTCCGCCGCTGGCCAGGATGATAACCGCGCGATAGCCAGCCTGCTTGAAGCGGTTCGCCTGAATCCAAACAGTGGACAGTATTGGCTCGATCTGGCGACGGTGTATCAAGCCACGGGCAACGTTGAGAAACAGAATGAAGCAGTGCGGGCCGCCACTCGCGCGGAACCGGGCAATCCGGAAGTAGCCGAGGAAGCAGCACAATATTTCCTGGTCGTCGGCGACGCGGACGAGGCTTTTCCTTTGTTCCGGCAGTCTCTGGCGCAAAATCCCGAAGCGGCAAAGTTCATTTTGCCGGTCTGCTGGCGCCAGGGTCACGACGCGAATTTGATTCTTTCCCGGGTAATTCCAGACAGTCCAGAACTTCAGCTGTCCTTCTTGAGTCTGCTGACCGCGCAAGAGGAAACGGCTGCCGCAAAGCAAGTTTGGCAATACCTCGTAGCCTCGCACAGGCCGTTTACCCCACAACTCAGCTTTTTTTATTTTGATTATCTGTTGCATGAGCATGACGTCGCGGGTTTTGACCGAGCGTGGCGCGAACTGGCCGGGCTCTCGCCGAACCTCCAAGCCTACCTGCCTAACGACAACTTGATCGTCAACGGGGGTTTTGAACGGCAGCTTCTGAACTCCGGCTTCGATTGGAGGCATGCGCCTGCGGACCACGTCATTGCTGAAATCGACGATCGTGTTGAGCACTCAGGAAACCGATCTCTGTCTTTGTCCTACGATGGCGCCCCCGCATACGAGGCCGGCTGGGCGCAATATGTTCCCGTGCAATCGAACACCGATTACAAATTCAGCGCCTGGATCAAGAGTGAAAATGTGACCAGCGCGAGTGGCCCAAGAATCGCGCTCGTAGATGCCTTCAGCGGGACTAATCTCCTTTTGACCGACGACGTGCTGGATACGCATCCCTGGCAGGAAACGACGGGAACGTTGCGAGTGCCAGCTGGCACAGAGCTAATCGCGGTGAAGATCACTCGGGCTCCGGCGGACACGCGGATCCGCGGGCGCGTTTGGATCGATGACCTGCGATTGGAAAAAAGATAATCGATGGCGCATGGACAGATCATCGAAGGTGCTGTTCCGCTGATGAGGAAAGTTGGCGTGCGTCAGCGCATGGAGCACGGCTTACGACTGTCTCTGTTTGTGGCGCTCTGCGCGATACTGATCTTCGGCCCGCTGGCTTTCGGCATCGTGCAGGACTGGTCCGTTGCGGTGTTTGAAGTTGCCGCCGCCTTCATTTTGTTGCTTTGGATGGCATGGCAGCTCGCTGTACGTGAAATCAGGATCGAATGGAGTCCATTGTTTGTCCCAATGCTGTTTTTTTTCGCAATCGTCCTGGCGCAAATCGCATTCAATCGCACGGCCTACTTTTACGATTCTCTTACGGCGCTTTGGCTCTACACCGCTTATGGAATTCTGTTATTCGTTGCGGTGCAGGTGCTGCAGCCTGGCGATGGTTTCAGCTTTACTTCGCTGTTCGGCAAGACCATGGCTATGTTCGGGTCGCTCTACGCGGTTTTCGCAGTTCTTCAGGAATTTAGTTCCGGAGGTAATATCTACTGGCTCATCACCCCGCGAGTCGGAAACGTGTATGGCAGCTACGTAAATCACAATCACTACGCCGGACTGATGGAGCTCTTGCTTCCGTTTCCGCTGGTGCTCGCGTTTGATCGATCAACTCATACAGCGAAGCGTCTCCTGTTTGGGTGCGCGGCGACCCTCATGGCTGCCTCGGTCTTCTTGTGCCAATCGCGCGGAGGAATGTTCGCGGTAGTCGTGCAAATGGCGTTCCTGGCAATCTTCTGGATGCGTCAATTCTCGCCAAAGAAGTCGGCCGCAGTGTTTGTGGCGTTCTGTCTGGTCACCGCTTTGCTTCTTACGTGGATCGCTCCACAACAGGTCGTCAGTCGCATGACAAATATTCATGATCCCGCGCGGTGGCTGATCCATCGCGATTCCCTGCGGATGTTTATGGCGCATCCGTTCCTCGGAAGCGGCTTGGGAACTTTTCCCACCGTGTTCCCTCACTATCGAACTTTCTACGACGGGTTTTTTATCAACCATGCGCACGACGACTATCTTGAGCTCTTATTGGAGATGGGGCTGGCTGGCTTTGGAGTAGCCATGTGGTTCCTGGTTTTGCTGTATCGGCAAGGGCGTAGCAAAATTCACGCGGCAAAATCTTCTCCGGCGGCTATTACCAGCACAGCAGCTCTGGCCGGATGCACAGGGATATTGGCGCACAGTTTCATGGACTTCAATCTTCACATCCCGGCGAACGCCGCGTTGTTTTACGTTTTGTGCGCCGTGGCTACTGTTCCGGTAGCCAGTAGAAATCGGAATAGAGTAATTCTTCCCAAGTAGTAAAGCTCTAGCACACAACTATGCAATCGCGAAGCCTCATATTCACCAGTTTGACCTTGACACACAAGTTAGCGATCAGGCAGAATCACGCCTCCAGCCGGAGCGGGAGAACCAAGACCAGTGCGGGTTTTCTTCTAATTGTCAGAAAGGTAACTGCTTTCTGAATCGACGATCCCCAGATGGATTTTTTCTTTAATCCCCTCAGGAATCGAACCCAAGTCACCAGGAATGATTGAATCATGATTACACTTCTTCTCTTGTTGATCCTGCTCAGCATCTGGGTAGGTTTCTATCAACTGGTGAAGCAACAGGGGCGCATCCTGCTGCGGCTGGACGCGCTGGAGAGTGGCGCATCGGCGTGGGATCGCGACAACGCCTTCGCGAGGGAGCATGATCACGTTGATGGCTTGGCTTTGGAAACGGCCTTCCCGGATTTTGAACTTCCCGATCTCTCCGGCAATACCCGAGCTCTCGCTGATTTCCGGGGCCAGCGACTGCTTCTCATTCATTGGAGTTTCGACTGCGGATTTTGTGAGGCGATCGCGGAAGATCTGGCCGGCCTCGAAGCCGATTTTGAAAGACAAAGATCGCAGATCGTACTTCTGGCATCCGGAGACGAAACATCCAATCGCGAACAGGCCGCCCGGCATCACCTGAAGATGCCGATTCTGCTTCTTAAGGATCGGCCCGTCCCCGAGCCTTTCGCTCATCGAGGCACGCCGGTCGCCTATTTCGTTGACGAACAGGCGCGAGTGGCGGCGCCGTTCGCCGGAGGAGCGGATGAAGTCCTCCGCCTGGCCCGGCGGATTGCCAGTTCTGCGATTCCACCCATAGATGCGAAGCATGAACGCAGCCGCCTGAAGAATGAGCGTCCTCTCAGCGAAAGCCTTATCGAGCGAAACGGACTACGCCCCGGTACTCCGGCACCCGATTTCCAACTGCCCGACCTTCAGGGCCACCAGGTTTCGCTGCGTGACTATGACGGCCGGCGCGTGCTGCTGGTGTTCAGCGATCCTAACTGCGGACCGTGCGACGAGCTCGCTCCTCATCTGGCCCGCCTGCATGAGGAGCACAGGGGCAACGGTCTTTCCTTGCTGCTGGTAGGGCGAGGCGAGGCGGAGGAGAACCGCAAAAAGGCGGAGAAGTTCGGATTTGAGTTTCCGGTGGTTCTTCAGGACAAGTGGAAGCTTTCCAAAGAGTACGGAATTTTTGCCACGCCCGTCGCTTTCTTGATTTCGGAAAACGGCGTGATTGCGAAGGAAGTAGCAGTCGGGAAAGAGGCGATATTGGCTCTCGCTCGCTGATCGAGGAGAATGCAAATGAGTTTGCTGTTCGATGACATATCGCGAGTGATCGCCAGCGAGTTTCCCCGGCGTAAGATGCTGAGCATGCTCGGCGCTGCCGTTGGAGGCGCGGTGATGGCGTCTCTCGGCGTGCGGTCTGAAGCCTTCGGGCAGATTCCCGGCGTGCCCAAGTGTGGTCACGGCGAAATACTCTGCAACGGCAGATGCTGCGCCGGGACCTGTCAGAACGGCAGGTGTTGTGAAAAAAGTACGGTCCACTGCGGCTTCGAATGCTGCGGCGGAGGCCTGCTTTGCTGCAGTGGACATTGCTGTACCTGCAAAACTGCCGTTTGCTTTCATGGTTTCTGCTGCGAATCCGGGGTTATCTGCGCCGGGAGATGTTGCGAGCTGCAGGAATTCTGCGTTGACGGCAAGTGCCGCAGAGTCATCAGTCCGACTCAACTGTAGCCATCGCCCAAAGTGGTTGACTGGCAAGGGAACCGAGACTATGATCGCGGCTGGTCGGATTGCTCGATTGGGCCCAATACTATGAACCTCGCGCGCAGAATGCTGTGCTGGATCATGATCGCATGGGTACCCGCCTCATTGACGGCGGCGGATGCTCCTGCGGGGATGGCTCATCTTTTCGGCAGCGCGTGGCTCAATGGAACACCGATGGAACAATCTTCTCCGATATTTTCGGGCGATCTGCTTCAGACTGATTCAGCGTCCGCACTCAAGATAAGCTCTTCGGGTTCGAGCGTGACCGTTTTTTCGGATTCGGTCGTAAAGTTCGAAGGCGCAACGGTTCAGCTTGACCGCGGAAGTATGAAGCTAGCCAGTTCGAAGGGTATGGCGGTCCGGGCCGGCGCCATCACCGCAACTCCGATTGCGACCAGTTGGACCGAATTTAAGCTGGCGCACGTAAATGGTGAAGTTCACGTCTTCGCTCTAAAGGGCGATCTCCGAGTCAACAACGGTTCGGAAACCAGGAATCTATCCGAAGGTCAGGAAACTACTCAGAAGGATTCCGACGACGCTCAAAGCAAGGAGCAACCAAAGAGTCCCGTTCCGGCCGCCAAGAAGAAGAGCAAAAAAAAGACGATTCTCATTCTCGCTTCCGCTGGGGCTGCCGCCGCAACGGGAACGGTGTTGGTCGTAGCAGCTAACGGCTCGGGCACTCCGAGAGTGATCAGTCCAGTGACGCCGTAACCCCGACTGGCGGCTGGATTTTGTAGGTTTCAGCATCGTCACCGAGAGAACTCTTTATTCCGGTATTCCGGATCCTCCGCTCACGGCCATTTGACGCCTCATTCACTGGAGGTTTCTCAATTTCCCACCACCGGCGCCCCGGATTTTGAAATCGCGAACCGAAGGTTTCAGGTGGACTCGCTCTTAAGAGACGACTGTGCGAAAATCCACGCACCATGACGAAAACGGGTTCCACATCCGCCGCGGAACACGGATTACAACGGCAGTTGGGGTTGCGCGATCTGGCGTAGGCCCAAGTGTACGCGGCAAGGATTGCAGGGACCGTACTGATCAGCCAATGCCGCTGCCCTCGTTTTTTACGGAATCGGAGAGCGTTAACCTAACGAGGATGTGATGGTAAAAAAGATCGCCTGGCCTGGGGCGTTTGAGTCATACCACAGCCAACCGCGTGACCTGCCGCAAATCTTCAATGAAAGACTCTAGTTGCAATCGCCGCGATTTATCATCCTGTGCACGCAACACAGATGATGGATGTACCGTTGCGATCACAAGCGGCGCGAGGGCGGACTCGACCGGTTTTCCGCGATCTCGTGATACACGAAAATCCTTTCCTAACAATGCCTGCGCTGCACTCGCGCCCAGGCAGACCAAGACCTTGGGTTTGACTGCTTGCAATTCCGCTTCAAGCCAAGGCCGGCAAGCCTCAATCTCGGAAGCGCGCGGCTTTTTGTGAATGCGCCGCTTGCCGCGTTCTGCCAGCGACCATTTGAAATGTTTGACAACGTTTGTGACGTAAACTTCCGACCTTTTAATTCCCGCAGCGGCCAAGGCGCGGTCGAAAAGTTTGCCAGCCGGGCCTACAAAAGGATGGCCGATGCGATCTTCCAGATCGCCCGGCTGTTCTCCAACGAACATGATTGCGGCAGTCGAAGGTCCTTCCCCGAAAACAGTCTGGGTCGCTGTTTTCCAGAGCTCACACGCCCGGCAGTCGCGCGCCGCATGCCGCAGTGCAACAAGCGATCGCTTTGATGTAACGAGGCTGGAAGATGTCCGCAAGCGAGTTATCTCCGCTCCTTGTGTAATGGACGACGAGTAATCGGCGACAAATAATTAGAGATCCGCTCGTGTGCTCGGCCAGAAGTCGCCTGATCGAGCATTCCGAAATTCCGGCATCTATCGCCGCAAAAACTATAGAAAATCCTTCAGATCTCAAGGAATCGGTGAAACCGCCTAGCTTCAGGCAAGCAATCATGGAGCATCCAGCATCCCGCTTCCCGCAAACTTGCGGTCGCGATCCGCGTCGAGTTTGACGCTAGGTAAAACGATTGCTATCATCGAACTGCGGGGTGGAGCAGTCTGGTAGCTCGTTGGGCTCATAACCCAAAGGTCGGTGGTTCAAATCCACCCCCCGCAACCAAATCTTATTGATTTGCAACGGCTTGCTGATTCGATTCAGCAGGCTGGTTTTGTTTTGGGAGAGATTTGGGAAGGAAATCAGTCTTCCCATCTGCTTTTCCGGCTAACTAGTGCCAAAAAGCTCACGACATCTTCAGTCTCGAGTACCGCAGCTTGGTGGGCAGCCTTTGGTCGTAGTTCTGAGAGTCGATGAACCGGATTTCCCTGAGGTCGAGGAGATGGCAAGACGAACTGGGCGGCAATCGCTTCATATTGCAGGCGCCGGCGGTCCGACCTGAACTCATAAACGGCGGCTTGAGAAACTGTCACGGTTTCTGGCTTCGACGCTTTCTACGTAGCCGACTTCGATACCTGCAACTCGCGTGGTGCAGGTACCGTTCTCACTTGCTTTTGAATCGGGCCGAGCAGGGCATCAGTCTCCCACCGTTGCGGTCCTCCCGAGGCGGGAATTCGAGTACGAAAAAGGGCAACCTATGTAACATCTAGGCATCCATAGAGGCACCGCGTTCTTGTTTGAGATGATGCTGGTTGCCCGGTGAAAACGGGCCAACTGGTCGAATCGGGCTGACGGAGAGAGCGTGGACAGTTAATCTGGTGACGGAGGAAGTCAGATATGGCAAAGAAAGAAGCTTCGGGAAATAACAGCAAAGTCAGTGCACAGCCGCGGTTGCACCAGCGAGCGAGCGAAATTCAGGAGTATGGAACGGTTTCGCACATGCTGCCGCTTGACCTGGAAGAACCGGTGCGTCTCGAAATGACGGAAAAGCTGAATCAGTTGTTAGCCGATAGCATGACACTGCGAGATCTTTATAAGAAATCGCATTGGCAGGTTGCCGGGCCGACCTTTTATCAGTTGCATCTTCTTTTCGACAAGCATTATGGCGAGCAGGTGGAGATCGTGGACACTATCGCGGAGCGAATTCAACTGCTCGGCGGCATCTCGCTGGCGATGGCGGCCGACGTTGCGGAGACTACGCAGATTGAAAGGCCGCCGCGGGGCAGGGAAGAGGTTCCCGTGCAAATTTCCCGACTGGTGGACGCGCATCAGATCATCATCCAGGAGTGCCGGGAACTAGCGGAACGTGCCGATAAACTGGGCGACGATGGGACAAACGATCTCGCTGTCAGCGATGTGCTCCGCGCCAACGAGTTGCAATCGTGGTTCCTGAGCGAGCATCTGGTTGACATGCCGTTGGTGCATGCAGAAGACTCCGGGATGAAAAAAGCGGGCTAACCGAAGCCACCGAGATTGCCGGGTGCGTGATTCCTGGCGTCAGTTTCTCGGGAGTGCATGGTTCGTAGCGTATGGTTCGCAGTATCATGTCTGGCGGCGCTGTTCCGATGTCTGCGTCATCTCCGATACTATGAACATGCCCTCTCTCGAGCGAATCCTGGCAATTTATGACGATCAAGCCCCATTAGCCGAGGCTTCGACGATTCCAGCTCCGTGGTACGTCGATTCGCGCGTCGCCGAACTGGAGCGGCTGAATGTATTCGGTCGAACCTGGCAACTGGTGGCGCGCACCGATCAAGTTGAAAAGCCGGGGCAGTTCATCTCCACAATATTGGCCGGTGAGCCTATTGTCCTGGTGCGTGGCAACGACGACGTTTTGCGCGCCTTTTACAATGTGTGCCGTCATCACGCGGCTGCGGTGGTTACGCAACCGTGCGGACAGACTTCTCTCCTGCATTGTCCGTATCACGGATGGAATTATGGGCTCGATGGATCGCTGAAAGGTATGCCGGAGTTTGAAGGCGTCAATAATTTTGATCGCGGCAAGAATGGTTTGGTTCCCGTTCGCGTGGAAACGTGGGAATGTTTTGTATTTGTGAATTTGAATGCTGAGGCTGAGTCTTTGCGAGAATTTCTGGGAGGGTTGGCTCCGCGGATTGCTCCGCTCGGAATCAGCAAGCTGCATCACTTCGACCGCAAAACGTATAACATTGCCTGCAACTGGAAAGTATTCGTCGATAACTTTCTCGATGGCGGATATCATGTTCCACACCTGCACAAGGGACTGAATTCGGTTCTCGACTACAAGCAGTACACCATCGAAAACGAAGATCGTTACTGTTTGCAATCCAGCCCCATGGTCGCCTCCGCCGAGGATACAGCGACCGGCGCGACCCGCAAAGGCGATCGTGCCTGGTATTTCTGGCAGTATCCCAATCTGATGATTAATTGCTATGCGGGATATATGGACACGAATTACGTAATTCCAGTCGACGCCGATCATTGCTCGGTGATCTTCGATTTCTATTTCAGTGATGTCAGCGAAGCGGCGCGAGCTTACAACGAGCAGTCAGTGAATGTTGGCAATCAAGTTCAGGATGAGGATTTGGGTATTTGCGAAGATGTGCAGAGGGGGTTAAAGTCTCGGGCTTACGGCGCGGGGCGGCTTTCGGTGCGACGCGAAGCCGGCGAGCAGCTATTTCATCGACTGCTGGCGGCGGACCTGAGAAATTGCGCACGCAGTTCTGTCGCCGGGGACTGAACTGATCGAACTGAATGACCTGGATTACGAAATTGTTGATTTGTGATTGCTGATTGTTGATTGAAAATCGCGCGGCTCATTCGACAATCAGCAATCAGCCATCGACAATTGGATTGAAAGCCTTCGGGCGCCCGGCCCCAAGCCGTCGTGGGAAACGGCTTTGGGGTCCGAGTGGGGAATGGGGCCGGGCGACAATACTCAGAAGGCCTGCTTCATGAATGCAGCCTAAGACAATTGCATTGTGGATTGCTGTGATATCCGTCACATACGACCAAAAAATTTCCAGGTTGTTGTTACTAAAGATTCCGCCGTAGAGTGACAACTGCAAACTTCTGCACATTGGCTGAGACTGCGAAGCGAAACGCATCATTGCACCGTATGAACGTCGTAAAAGCAACGCGACAATTCGAACAGTGGCTTGCTGGCCGCACCTGCCTGGTGCGCGCCGATGTCGAACTCAAGCATAGAAGCATGAAAGAGGGTGTCTTTCCGTTTCTGCGTGCAACTTATTATCGCTGGGCGCAGATTTGGCCGAGCGTCTGTCCTGATTTGGCGAAGGCTTCACAGGTGCTCGCGGTCGGCGATCTGCACGTGGAAAATTTCGGTACGTGGCGTGACATCGAAGGACGTTTGATCTGGGGCGTCAACGACTTCGACGAAGCCTTTCCCATGGCCTACGCCAACGATTTGGTCCGGTTGGCGGTAAGTGCAATTCTTGCGGCCGAGGGAGGACATCTCGCGCTGAGTGAGAAGAACATCTGCGACTCCATCCTCGATGGCTACACTCGATCGATGGAGGAAAAAGGATTACCCTTCGTGCTGGGAGAGATGCACACCTGGTTGCGGCAGATTGCGGAAAGTGAACTGAGAGACCCGGTGAGGTTCTGGCAGAAGATGGACTCGCTGCCCTCGACGAGGGAGAAGGTTCCGTTGAGCGCGCTCGATGCGCTGAACCATCTGATGCCGCAACGAGACATTCCGTGCCGCGTGGTCAAGCGCGTAGCCGGGTTAGGGAGCTTGGGGCATCAGCGTTTTGTCGCCATTGCGGAATGGCATGGCGGCAAACTCGCGCGCGAAGCCAAGGCGCTGGTGCCTTCGGGGTGTCACTGGGCGCAGGACAAAGGGCCATCCGACATTTTGTATCAGACCATCATCGCCAATGCGGTGCGATGTCCAGATCCTTTTGTGCAGTTGCGAGGGCATTGGATTATTCGCCGGCTTGGTCCGCATTGTTCGCGGATTGAATTAGCGACGCTGCGCGCGCCTGGGTCGGAACTGCGCCTTCTTCGTGCCATGGGGTGGGAGACAGCGAATATTCATTTAGGAACGAAGGGTTCGCGGAAGGCCATTCTGGCTCACCTGAAAAAACAAAGAGGGAAGTGGCTGCACGAGGCTGCCGGCGAGATGACCAAAGCCGTCCGAGACGATTGGGCAGTCTGGAGGAAGGATGGTTATATCTAGGCGGAATCGGAGCTGGGATGGTTTAGTCAAGGCAGCGGTTGCATGTTTATTCGTCGTCGCGTTGCTTGCTTTGTACTACCGGGGCCAAGCGAAGGCGAGATGGCGCGTAGTCCAGGGAACCATACAGGAAGAAAGAATCGGTCCCGCGCACGCAATAGAAACAAAGGCGGGTAGTCAAATGATTTGGGAAGCCGAATACCGAGTCGACTACTTCGTCGACGGACACGAATACTCAGCCTGGGCCGATTCGGACGTAAGAGGAGGCAGCGGCTGCTAGGAAAAGTCAGATCGTGTCGTATTCTTTACGACCCCGCGCAACCGGAGAAGTCCGTTGCGACTTGCCAATAGCCAAGTTGTTCAAACCGCGATGAACCCAGCCCCGGCAACAATCAAGCCCACGACTCCCATCACGATCCCCACGCTCCAAAAGATTCTGCGCCCGGAGAGTAGCGTAATCGAAGTAATCACTAAAGCGATCTCCAAGAACACTTCTGCCAGATCGAAGCGGTCGGCGCGCCTTCGCTCGGCGCCGACTTCCTTTTCCATTTCGGTGGCCTTTTCTTCAATATCTTTTTGCTCGTTCTTGTAGCGCTCGGCTTCGCCGGAATATTTTTCCCGCAATTTGCCGAGAGCCGCTGCATCGGTCGTCGGAGTGACTGAGGTTAAATCGGTGAAAAGCTCGTCAGTGTGGCGTCGAATATTTTTCGCCTGATAGAAAGCCCACTGGTCAGACGACTTCGCCTGGAGGACAACTTCCTCAGTGTGCGCACGATGGCCGAGCAAGGCGACTACGGCAACGACAACTGCCAGCACCGCCATGGTCAGTGAAACAGGAGCCATAGTCGGGTTGTGCTTGGCGTGCTCCGCATTTTCCTGCAATTCCTGAAGTTCGTCGCTCATTCTGTCTCCTGCAAAAAAATTTTATTCACCCATCACTTTAACAATGACACGTTTATCCCGCTGGCCGTCGAACTCCGCATAAAAGACTCTTTGCCATGTTCCCAGATCCAGTTTTCCTGCGGTAATCGGTACGATCACCTCGTGATGAATTAGCAGCGCCTTCAGATGTGAGTCGCCATTGTCTTCGCCGGTCTCATGATGTTTGTAGTTTTTTCGAAATGGCGCAAGATGCTCCACCCATTGGTCGATGTCTTCAATGAGACCACTCTCATTATCGTTGACATAAATTCCTGCCGTGATGTGCATGGCGGACACCAGTACCATCCCTTCCATGACCCCACTTTTCCCGACGATCCCTTCCACCTGCGGAGTGATGTGCACGTAGGCTCGATGCGTTTTAGTGTGAAATTTCAAATATTCGGTAAGAACCTTCATTCCGCGCATTCCTCATCTGTTGTAGAGCCAAATGTGTCCCCGCTAGTGGCCGCCCATTCAGGCCATTACCAACGTGATCGCCGATAGTCAGGTTCCGTCGAGGGCCAGGCACTTCGCATGCTAATAATAACGGTACCGGAGGTTTTCCTGCGTCGTGTTTCGTCTGGATTACGTTTCCTGCGTGCTCACTGTTATTTCCACCATTCTGATCGGCAAACGGTATTGGGAAGGTTGGGTGCTGGCTGCGGTTAACAGCGCCGTAGTGTGCGTCATTGGCTTTAAGACGGCGCAATTGGGGTTCATCCCGGCGAATCTTTTCTGCATTATTCTCTACGCTTTCAACCTTAGGTCCTGGCGCAAGACCGATACCGTATGATGACTGTGCCAAGCTACTGTTTCACTTCCTGCATTCCCACAATCTTTGTCGACGTGCGGAACTTCTTGTAATCGCGGAACGTTTGATCGCCATCCATTTTATAACCCTTGAAAAGCGCGATCCGGGCATCCAGCTTGAAAGCGACGTGTTGCGGGAGCCAAACCTCGTCATTCACTCTGGTCTGTTCGAGCACAACTCGTGTGCCTTTATGAATGCGTGCGAGCACCCATCCCAGTGACACCGTATCGATCGCTTCCACATCGAGCTTGGCCAATTGCAGATCGGACTTGTCGATCCAAACTCGCCCGTGAAACTTAGAGAGGAATTTTGATTCCTTGAGGTGCGGTTCAAAACCAGGATGCGGCTCGGCCTCGATCACCCAGGCCGCGCGGCCTCCAATCGTTTCGCTTCCCACCAGGTGGAAATCATAAGCGTCGGCTACTTCGGTGGTAAACCTGCGTTCCTCTTCGCGGTCTTTTTGCTCTTTCTCTTCACGCTTTTTGCGAGCATCGTCCGATTCGTTCTTGCGTTTGTCGATGATCTTCTGGATTTTTTCTTCTTCCTTCGCGGCGTCTCTGGCGTCGAGAGGCTTGTCATCTTTCGCGGTTAACCGCTGCACCTGCTCACCGTAGATTTCCAGGACATCATACGTTTTTACTTCGGTGGACTTTGTTTTCCCGTTGCCATCCAGATTGTTTTGCACATCGCGCTCTACGTATGTGTAATCGCGAAGAAGTTTGTCGTTTTCCTGATCCTTGGAGGCGACGATGCGCAGCAGTTGCCGCATTTGCTCCTGCGAAAGATTTCCGTTGGCGTCGGGAGTGAGATCGGCAAGATCGGCGTTGGCCGGTTGACTTTGCTGAGATGGTGGAACCGCCAAATCTTGCGCGCGCGCCGAGGCGCCGAGAGCAACCATGACCAGAAGCGCAAGCCAAGGTGTAGGGAAGCCAAACTTTGCCATAAACGATTGTATTATCGCCCGGCGGAACGGCGGCAACTCCTGTGCGGCACGCGCATCATAATTACGGCATTACGGGCGCCGGAATTCGTGCACCTGAAAACGGAGGAAAGTATGGAAAGCGTAGTTGGAATCTTTCAGTCACGGAGCGCCGCCCAGGACGCGGCCGCCGAGCTTTTGAATCGTGGGATTCCGCGGGAATCCATCATCTTTCTCACTGCTGAATCGCTGCCAGGACGAAGCGATAGTGCTGCGGCCAAGTCGAGCCTCGAGAGCGTTCCCACGACGGACGCTGAGGCTGACGGCATGGGCATGGCCGCTGGCGCCCTACTGGGCGGAGGGATCGGAGCCAGCGCAGGTTTGGCCGGAGGAGCCGCAATTGCCAGCGTGCTGGTACCAGGTGTGGGACTGATTTTCGCCATCGGACTGGGTGCGGCCGCAGTACTGGGTTTAGGAGGGGCGGCGGTAGGAGCAAAAGCCGGCGAAATTACGGAACATGCCCTGGACGTCGGCGTCCCGCGAGATGACGTGTCTTTCTACCGAGAGCTGCTGAAGCGCGGGCGATCGCTGGTCATTGCCAATGTCGATGACGAAAAATCCGCGGAGACTGCGAAGTCGGTGATGGAGCAGCGCGGCGGCGAGAACGTAGCTGAAGCTCGTAAGGAACTAAGCCCAGCAGCCTAAAGTTGGTGAGCGCGGAAGGGCTCGAACCTTCGACCCATGCCTTAAAAGGGCATTGCTCTACCAACTGAGCTACGCGCCCACGTGGAATCCATGGTAACAAAAAAACCAAGCGGCCGGAGCGGAGACGCTCGGCCGGATTTGTGTTTTTTGGGTGAGTGTCAAATTGTTGCCGAAAGGAGCTACGGCATTTCGAGAAAAGACCCGCGGAATTAGCTGGTCTTCGCTGCGTTATCGGCGATTTGGATCGAGAAGTTAACCGTGATTGTGGCTTTGGTTTCGACCGCCTCTCCGTTTTGGAGGTACGGCTTGAAGCGCCACTGCCGAACGGCTTGCTGCGCTGCAGCCGTCAGGATCGCCGGTCCGCTGACAACTTGCAGGTTTTCGATATTGCCGTCGGCCCCGATCACAGCCTGCATCACCACTGACCCTTGTACCTTCATGCGCGGCCCGAGCAGGGGATAGGTCGTGTCGACAGTCTGATGAAGGGTTGCCGCGGGCGCACCAGAGATCGGTTCCCGCTCTGCCGCGTTGGTGGGCAAACTCGACACTGATGTGGACACGGCCTGGACGAGCTTCGAGTCGGTAGAGTTTTCTAATTTAACGACGTTCTTTGCAGTGTGAGCGGTGTGATGCGTGCCCTGCGCAATTACATCGACTCGCAAAGGAGTAATGACGGCCCTCTTGGATGCAGCCGGCGAATTTAGTTTGGCGGCCCTGTGCTCCGTCAAGGCGCTCTCAGTAGAGGCGTTCGGAGAGACTTCATTCCGGGCGGTAAGAGCCGGTGCTTGCGATGATGCCGGTGCTTGCGATGATAATGACTGCTTCGTCTGGACCGCCACCTTGGCGGCGTTTGTAACCGGAACGCTTTGAGAAGCAGGAGCTGATTCGGCCGCATCTTCCGAACCGAACCAGAATTCATGATCCCTAATAAGGACCGCGATGAGAGCCACAAGGAGAATCGCCAGCGCGATCAGCAATCGGTGCCGTTGCCTGCCCGCTGGTTCTGCTTGTCCCCCAACCAACTGCGGTTTCGGGTTCAGTTGCAGCATCTCGCGTTCTCCCTTTCCCCCGGCTGCTTCCGAAAATAGGTCGCAATCAGAAGTACTAATTACCAGGCAGCAGTAGGGTATGGACGTCAGGCGATAATGACAATGGCACAAAAAGGGAGGAAGTCGCCCAACGGTGCTACACGGGGTACGGTATGTCCAACGTGCGTAACGATTCGTGTTAGTTCTGCGAATCCTGCTCGCGTCGCATGGCGCGCAGGTCGATCCCTAGCTGTTCCGCCTTCTTATAAAGATGACTGCGCTCAAGGCCCAGGGATTTAGCGGCCAGGCTTACGTTCTGATGACTGCGTTTCAGCTCCGCGAGGATGGCATCGCGTTCAAACGATTGCACGCGATCCGCAAGCGGTCCGGAGGAGGCCAGCGTGAGTGGGACATTTCCGCCGACTGAGGCCTTTGGTAGAGCCAACTCGACCGTTGCCAGATCGACTTGACCTTCGGTTGCAAGGAGCATCAGACGCTCCGTCATGTTGCGCAGCTCGCGAACATTGCCGGGCCACGGATGTGACTGAAGAGCCTGCATAGCTTCCCGTGTGAAGGGAACCGTCTTCCATCCGTTTTGAGCGCTAACCTGGGCTGCGAAGTGTTCGACCAGGGCGGGAATGTCGTCGCGCCGTTCGCGCAGGGGCGGCAACACCAGCGGAAAGACGTAAATTCTATGAAACAGATCCTGGCGAAATTTTTCTTCACGAACTCTGGCCTCGAGGTCGCGATGTGTGGCGACCAGCACACGCACGCTCACTGCGACCGGCTTGTCGCCGCCAATACGTTCTATCTCGCCTTCTTCAAGCACACGCAATAATTTGGCTTGCATGTTTAGCGGCATATCGCCGATTTCGTCGAGAAAAATTGTGCCGCGATCGGCTTGTTCGAACTTGCCAATGTGTCGGCCAGCCGCGCCGGTAAACGAGCCTTTCTCGTGTCCGAACAGTTCCGACTCAATCAATTCGGCGGGAACCGCGGCGCAGTTCAGCGTGACGAACGGTCCCGATGCACGCGAACTGCGCTCGTGAATAGTCCGGGCGACAAGTTCTTTGCCTGTTCCCGTTTCCCCCAGAATGCAAATTCTGGTCTCACTCGCGGCAACCCTCTCTAGTTGCGCCATCACGCGGCGCATTGCGTCGCCTTTCCAGACGATCTCATGCTTCCCCAGGCGCTGGCGCAGTTGCCGGTTTTCACTTTCCAGGCGTTGCAACTTGAGAGCGTTGTCAACGGTCAGAAGAAGCTCTTCAGTCGAGATCGGCTTTTCCAGGAAGTCGAGCGCGCCCAGGCGTGTGGCCCGTATTGCCATTTCAATGTGTGCCTGGCCCGACATCATGACAACGGGAATTGTTACGCCCTGCGTCTTCAGTTCTTCCAGAAGGGTCAAGCCATCCTTGCCCGGCATTACGACGTCGGAAAGAATCAGGTCGAAGTGCTGCGACTTGGCCAGTTCCAGCGCCCTGGCCGCGTTGTCGCAAACCGTCGCTTCGTGGCCTGCGAGGCGAAAGGCGCGCGAGAGAGAAGCCAGCGTGTTCGCTTCATCGTCCACAATCAGAAGGTGTGCTTTAGGCGGCAATCTCGTTCTCCAATAGAAATCTTAATTTGTTTCGGAATCGACAACTTGTGCGCGCGGGACATCGGCAGTTCGCAATGGCTCCGGGCTTTTCGGCAGGCCGATCACAAAAGTTGTTCCTCTCCCCGGCTCGCTTTGAACGCTGATCGTCCCATGGTGGTCGCTGACTACAGATTGCACGATAGCGAGACCGAGCCCTGTTCCATGCTGTTTGCTCGTGTAATAAGGAGTAAAGATGCGCCCACACTCCTCTGGAGTCAATCCAGAACCTGTGTCGGCAACTTCAACCACGACGCTATCTTCGCGTTGGCGCGTGCGAAGTGTCAGCTTCCCGCCATCGGGCATCGCGTCCATGGCATTGAGAACCAGATTGGAGAGCGCGCGATGGAGCAGTTCTGGGTCCGCGGGCGCCGGCCGCAAGTTTTCGTCGAGGTCAAGGATACACACGATTGGCTTTTTTTCCGGAGCTTGCAACTGCGCTCGGTAAAGTTGAGCAATCCCGCGCAGCACTTCATTCATATCGGTCGGCTGCAATTGCGGCTGAGGCATTTTTGAAAATTCGCTGAAGCGCCCAATGATCGTTTTCAGATTTGAGATTTCGGCAAGAAGCGTGGCAGAGCTCTCGCGAAATACTTCATCGAATTGTTCGGGACTGTTTTGCCGGGCGCGCAGCAAGTTTTCGACAGTGAGCTGCAAAGGAAAGAGTGGATTTTTCAGTTCGTGCGCCAGTCGACGTGCCAGTTCACGCCAGGCCGCGACCCGCTCGGCCTGAACGAGACGCTCTCTTTGATTCAGCAATTCGGCCGTCATGCGGTTAAAGGAATCAGCCAGTTGCGATAATTCGTCGGTGCCTTCGACCACGACGCGAGCATTCCAATTGCCGTCCGCGATTTGCTGCGCGGCATGGGCCAGCCCTTCAACGGGACGAGTTACGCGGGACGCCGCCCAACTGCTCAAAAGAATCGCCAGAAGAATGCCTCCCCCGCCAACGAGTAAAGCGGATGCGCGAATGCGCCGCTCCAGTTCCACATACGATCGGCGTGAGTTGCCAATCAAGAGGATCCCGAGCAACGGCGGCGCATCGACTTTGCCACGAAGAGGGATGGCATGGAACATCTCGTCGTCCGCCGCGTCCGAAGACCAATGCACGATCTCGCTCATTTCGATTCCGCTCGCCCGCACCGCATTGATCAGCGAAGTCAGTTTATCGGCAGCGCGAGTGATGCTGGAAGGGGCAATGGAGGAAGGAGCGATTAACGATTCCGCGGACAAATCGTCTGACTGATTTTGATAAAGGAGAACCCGGGTATCGGATGGCATGTCCAATGCGCCGAGAAAGTTCTTATCCAGACGCCGCCCTCCGATTACGTACACCGGATGGTCGGCGACCTTCACAGCTCGCACAGAAAATAGTCCCAAGACGTTCTTGTCTTGGAGAGATTCCTGCTTGAGAAATGCAGGTTGACTCGCGAGAGACGCTAGATTGGCGAAAGAAGTTTCTGGATAACCGAACTTGGCCGGCCACTGCGCCGAAGAGACGATTATTCCATTGCTGTCGACGAATTCCAGGAAATCAAGTTCGTAACTTTCGGCGGTAGACTTCGCCAGGTCGAAATATCCGGCGGATTCAGATGAGTTGTGGTTGAGAAGAGCCGCCATGTGCGCGACCGGGTCGCAAACCGCAATCGCGTCAAGTCGCCGGGCAATCTCTTTTCCCTGAGCATCGAACTCTCGCTGAAATTGCGCCATCAGAGAAGCAGAACGTTCCTCTTCATTTCGCGCGAAGGCTCGCCTGGTCATGGCGGAAACGAGGAGCGCCACAGCGGCAACCGAAAACACGACCGTAAATGTGAAAACACTCAGGAGCTTGCGGCGGAAGTTCAAGGATTGTTGCTCCCAGATAGTTCGCGGGCCAGCCAGGCGTCGGCCAAATTCCACGTGCCATCGCGTCGCGTCGTCCAGTCTTTCAACGCCGTCGTGGCTGCGTAAACAACCGGCAGGTGGAAGAGGGGAATGAGTTTCTGAGTTGCCAACAATTCCCGCTCGGCGGAGTAGAGGTCTTCCGCGGAATCGCTTAAAATCTCAGGCGGCGTCAGTTTGGCCTCTGCTGCGACGGCGGCCAGCGCGATCGCCGGATCAGACGGCAATACAATTCTCACCATGCGAAGATCCGCGACGGCGCTTTTGGTCAGCTGCAACTGCAATCCCGCGTCGCGTGCATTTAAAGCAACGCGTTCGGCCAATGCCGTCAAGATTGGATCGGCAGGGTCGTATGTGATGGTCCAGGGCGAAGCGGCGCGAGTTTCTTCGCGCAAACGCCGGGCCCCGGGCAAATCTCCTTCGGTCGAGAACGCGAAGGCGTAACCACTCATCCAGTTCGGAACAATGCTGGCGCCGGACTGGCTGGTATTCTGCAAGATCACGCTCCCCATTGACGCTCGCTCGATGCTAAGCGCTAACGCCTCCCGCAGCGATTTTTCTTCCGGAGACTGCGCATCGCGGGAAAAGATCAGGGCGACCAGTTCGATCGGTTCCGAAATGGCTGACCTATGACTTGCCAGGAAAGTCCGATGCGACTGCTCGGCCGAGACCTCGATCAAATCAGTTTTACCCATCTCGAGAGAGACGAGTTGTTCACGATAACTCTTGCCGAATTCTATTTCTATTGCATCCAGGAACGGGCGTCCTCCCCAATAATGTTCCTCGGCTCCTAACACCAGTTTCTTGCCGGGTTGCCAATCCACGGTGTGAAACGGCCCAGTGCCGTTGAGCTTGCCGTCGTCGGATCTGTTTACGATCGCATTGCGCGAAAGAGCGAGTTCTTCAGGCAAATGCGAACATGGAACGTCGCAGGTGATGATAATAGACTCCGCATCCGAAACTATTTTCCACGATGGATTTGCGGCGCGTAGGGAGGTCGCTGCTAATGCCGGAGTGAGCGTCACTCCGCCGTGAAAGCTTACATTGTTGCGCAGGTGAAATTGCCAGCGTAGATTTCCATTAGCTGCCTGCCACGACGTGGCAAGGCTTGCCTGCAGACGGCCATTATCGCCACTCGTAAGTAGCGGTTCGAAAATCAGCGGCGTGAGATTGCGCTGTGCAAACGAATCGGACTGGGCAATGTCGGCCGGGTTCAGAGATGTCGGCGCCTCACGAATCGAGACGTGCAGCGTTCCCCCATATTGAGGCCGTGTGGATGCGTGCGCGAACAATGTAAACAGCAAAAAGCTACTGGCTGCAAGCGAGTGAAAGCCGGAATGCTTCATACTCCCCCGTATTTCGATGTCGAGCCACCGCAATTGCGCTCTGGCCGTTGCCCTCAGTCCACAGAGATGTGACTTCACCCGCAACTTCCACGACAGAGCTTACGGCAATCGGATCGCGATCTGGCAATTCGTATGCCTGCACGGAGTTCTTACTATCGTCCTCGCCGCCGGTGACGGCCAGCACCTGCCATCCCGCGCCACAGGAAGTGTGGACTGTGGCCAGATTACTACCCCATGCCCGCTTGTCCCGTCCTTGTTTTAGTGTTCCGTCGGACATCCCGTCGATCACGTGAATTTGTCCGTCGGCCGTGGCGAAGAACCAGAGGACATATCTATCGCGTGGAATGAAGGCCAGGGAATAAAACTTCGGCACCGTGTCGAATTTTCCAATGCGAGGAGAAACTGCTCCGGTGAAAAAGTTGCGTGCCGGCGCGAAGAATGCGTTGAGAGGCGGGATTAGCGCAGTTCCATTTGAACCGGGAAAAGAATCTGTTCCGGTTCCGGCACCGAGCGGTCGTCCCGCCAGCGGCCACGGATCATCGCTTTCGCGGCAACTCAGACTCTGTGCTCCTCCCGAAACTGTGCGACACAGAACGCCCGGCAGGTATACATCGAGCAAGTGATCTTTCGCCAGAATCAAACGCCCTCGCAGATCGCGCGGCCAGGGGCGGGCGTGAGAAATTGAGAGCGCCTGCTCCGGCTCCCATTTTTCTCCTCGCCATCGATACAGAGTGACTTGTTCCGGGTTGAGCACCGCGATGTGAGTCGGGATCGCGCCTTCCTCGAGTACCGCGACGTCGAGGATTCTCTCTGGCTCCTGCCATAGCGACGTTTTGTGCAGCACGAGCGGTGCGGAGTCGCGACCGGAGGGCGCGCCTTCCGGTCGGGGTATTGAAACCATTATGATCGTTCTCTCTCCCGCGCCTTGATGGACTTCCGCAACCCACACATAGGATGTTTGATTTTCAGAGAGCGTGATTGCGACAGTTCCCGCTGCTCGATCCGCGGCGACAAAGCGAAGACCCAGCGATTCAAGGGCGGATCGCATGCCATCGCCGATGATGTCGCTTTCTTTCTTAGCGAGAGACGAACGGTTGTCGACGGTTAGAGCGACGGCCCCCGGGCCTGTGATCGCCACAATTTTTTGCGCAAGTTGCCGTTCGGGATCGATCCAGTTCGTGGCCGGTAAGCCCAGCGTGTACAGCGGGAACAGGAACAAGAACAAGAGACACAAGCCGGCGTGCGCAGGCGGCGCAAAGTGAGAGGCGTGATTCGCCGATTTCATCGTAAGGATGGCCGAATTATAAACCGGGCTTCGCATGTCCTTAACCGCTGCCTCTGTATGAATTCGACACCGCCGGCGTTCTCCCCGGCGGCTCGTCCAGTATTTCTCAGCTTTCGGACGGGCCGCCGGAGGAGCAAAAAAGCGTTATCAGCGCGTCTGAGATTCGTTCGGTTCCGCCTGCGCCGCCTGATTCGAAACGTTCATGCCGCGCAGCACGTCGTTGGCAAAAAAGAATTTGCCGTCGGCGGGGACCATCATGATTTGCAGCTTGTCGGAAAGACGCTCGGCTACGATCTTGTTGATCAGCAGTGGGTTCTGCTTCAGGATGGCCGCCTCGCTCTGCATGCGTTCGGCATCGGCAACGGCGGTCACGCGGATGCGATCCGCTTCGGCGTTGGCAAGAAGTTTGCGGCGCTCCGTCTCTGCCTTACTGTCGATGACTTTGGCCTGCGCCGCAGCTTCCGCGTTTTGAATTGTGGCTTCCTTGCGGGCTTCGGCTTCCAGTTTGCTTTGCTGAATTTGTTTTTCCTTCAATGGCAAAGTGTATTGCATGGCGTCGGACTCACCTTTTGCCTGCAGCACATGGACTTGTGCTTCGCCTTCAGCTTGCTTGATCTGTTGCACTTTCGTAGCTTCGGCTTCGAGTTCCGCGATGCGGACCGCTTTCTGCTTCAATTCGGTCTCGACGCCCATGCGGTCGTTCTCCTGTTCTTTCAACAGTAGCGTTTCGAGACCCTGGGCATATTCGGGAGGCAACTGAATATCACGGAGCATCACTTCCTTTACGACGATGCCGTCCGCGGCCAGCTTTTGCGTGATCATTCCGGAAGCTCGCGCCCGCACTTCTTCGCGCTTGGCCGAGAATACATCGCGCACGGTGTAGTTGGGAACCAACTCGCGCCACACGCTGGCAACCGTAGGAGGGACGATTTCTTTTTCTACGGGACGCGGCAAATTACTCTG
This sequence comes from Candidatus Sulfotelmatobacter sp., assembly GCA_049584475.1. GTDB lineage: Bacteria > Acidobacteriota > Terriglobia > Terriglobales > Acidobacteriaceae > Sulfotelmatobacter. The sequence goes on from JBAUXX010000008.1 coordinate 162,796, forward strand.
CATATAATCTAATCGCCTGGGATCGAGCCGGTAGCGCACAGTGATGGCAAGACCCAGCGTCAGCCCTTCCTTTGCCTGAACGTCGAGAAGTTGCGCCTTTCCAGAAATATTGGCAGCCGCAGCTTTTCCATCTTCCAAACTTCCGGTAGTGAAGACTTGGTCTCTGGTGTCGAACAGCGCAACCTCTTCGATCAACGGCATCACAAAGTGAACGCCGGGATAGAGCGTGCCGGGCACAGTTCCGCTGGTCTGGCTGACTCGCACCCCCGCCATGCCGCTGGGCACGACAACAATACTGAAGGCAACCAGCAGCGGTCCCCAGGCAAGCAATGCGAGCGCGACCGATGTACGCCAGCGCAGCGGCGGTTGTGGAACCGCAGCCGAATCCGGCGCAGCTTGTGCCCGTCGGTACAACACTTCACGATAGAAATCGTACGCCAGGATACTCACGGCCACGAAGATCATTCCGAGGCCAATTGAAATCAGCAGGTACTTCAAAGCCAGCATGGTCCTTCTCCTTTTGCTTCAGCGCTTGTGCCCAGATTTCACTGTGGCCGCCTGCTTTGCGAAGAACAGACGGAACACTTGTCCAAAAATCAATTCCTCCGCCAGCAATGCGATTGCAAGCGAGAAAACCAACCCACCGACTACTGCTAAGAATGTGATTGCCATTTGCATAAGATATTTCTCCATTGATTCCGCCGAAATGTAGGATCCGAAGCCCTTCTACTGCCCGCCAATCTCTCCTTCATCACCAACTTCTGCCATCGTGGAATCGCCGCTGAAAATGTCTGCCATCTCTTCATCGCGCTCTCCGCGAATCTCGACCGCGTCTCCAACACGCAGCAGGGTGAACAGCTTTTCCATATCGCGGTTGCGTAAGCGGATACACCCGTGCGAAGCGGCGTGACCGGTAGAGGACGGAGCATTCGTCCCATGAATCCCATAGCCTTTTTCGTTTAAGCCTATCCAGCGCGTTCCCACAGGATTGCCTTTGCCTGCCGGGATGACCGTTCCATCGTGGTAATAAGTTGGATTGGCCACGCGATTGACGATTTCGAATTCGCCTTGCGGGCTCGGGCTTACCTCCGCACCCACCGACACGGAAAATCTCGCGATGACTTCATCGTTTTCCAGCACCGCCAACTTTCGGTCTGGAATGCTCACCAGCACCAGGCGCTTCGTCCGCTCCATCGTGTTTTGTGCGAAAGAGCGAGCCTCGAACACGGCCACCAGCACAGCCAGCATTGTTGCCGCTTTCAGTTTTCCCATTCGTTGACGATTCATTCCGGCCATGGCGTTTCCTTCTTGAACAGCGCTTACGCCAATTACAAAAGCAATGCACATGCCGGAAAATATCCATGGCAAACAATGGGCTTAGCGGGTGGCGCCGAAGTTCGCTGAGTGTCTCGTGAAGCACACAGTGTCTGCGATGACACATGAGCGGGGCGGACAGAATCGGTCAGTCGATTCCAATAACTCCTGCTTTTCTAAGGCCTTGGGAACCATCTGTACCGATAACTAGCGTGGTACCCGCCACTGATCATCAATTGCTTTCACAGCCCACACTTGCCGTAATCTCAAATTGTGACTGCGGCCAGATATCTATGAGCAACACGATTTACGAAATCCGGAAAATGGAGAATGCAACGTGTCCATCGCATTAGAGGGGCAAAGCTTCATTCGTACGCAATCGGTTGCCGCGCGGGTGATCGCTGGAGAAACTTTGTTGGTGCCGATTCGCGCGCGAGTTGGAGATCTGGCCTCGATTTACAGCTTCAACGGCACCGGTTCTTCGATCTGGAAATTACTGGAAACGCCGAAAACCGTTGCGGAACTTGTGGCCGCGGTGGCGCAAGAGTATGACGCCGAACAAGAACGGGTCGAGAAAGACGTGAAAGAATTTCTGGGCGAGATGGTGTCGGTTGGTCTGGCTGAGGTTCCGACGTCGGCGGCCATGGCGGCTGACTGAATGGCCAGTGGGGCGGGAGAAGTAACCAGGGCGGGCGCGGAACAAAAATCGCGTCCGCTGTTTTGAAGCCGGGCGGCAGGGAATCGAGGAGTAATGGAGCAGCTAACCTACGGGGCATTCAGCGCGGACCTGCACGAACGCCAGGCAGGCCAGCGCGTACCGATCCAGGTTTCGATTGAAGTTACGCGGCGCTGTCCGCTGGAGTGCCTGCACTGCTACAACAACCTGCCCATGGGAGACATGGAAGCCAAGAAGCGGGAGTTGACGAAAGAAGAGCACTTCCGCGTGCTGGATGAACTGGTCGAGATGGGCTGCTTCTGGATTCTCTACACCGGCGGCGAAATCTTCGCCCGCAAAGATTTTCTCGAGATCTACACCTACGCCAAGCAAAAAGGCTTTCTGATCACGCTGTTCACCAACGGCACCATCATCACAGAGGCGATTGCGGATTATCTCGTCGAGTGGCCGCCCTTCGCCATCGAAATCACGCTTTATGGCCGCACGCGCGAGACCTATGAGGCGCTGACTGCGGTTCCAGGATCGTACGACCGCTGCTTGCGCGGCATTCAGTTGCTGCGCGAACGCAAGCTTCCCCTCAAACTCAAGACGGTGGCTACAAGTATCAACAAGCACGAAGTCTTTGCTATGAAACAGTTCGCGGAAGAGCTCGGGGTCGAGTTCAAATCCGATGGCCAGATCAACCCGCGAATTGATTGCTCGCAGAGTCCTTTGGCGGTACGGCTTACGCCGGAAGAAGTTGTTGCGCTGGACCTGCACTTTCCCAACGCGATTGCCGAGTATCGAAAGTTGGCGGAACGTAATTTGGAGTTAGTTCCAAATCTCGCGCAGGACGATACCGTCTATTTCTGCGGTGGCGGTGTGAATTCATTTGCCATCAATGCCAACGGAGAAATGGGAATCTGTGTCATCTCACAGCAGGAGACATTCGACATTCGCCAGTCCGGGGTCAGGCCAGCATGGGAGCATTCGTTGCACGAGTTGCGGACGCGCAAACGCACGCGGATCACGAAATGTGTCGAGTGCCGCATTCAGTCGCTTTGTGGAATGTGTCCAGCCAATGGCGAGATGGAGAATGGGGATCGCGAGAGTCCAGTGGAATTCCTCTGCCATGTAGCGCACCTCAGGGCGGCGGCCGTGGGGGTGGAGGCCCCGCCGCATGGCGATTGTGAATTTTGTGTTGGCGGCAGTGAGCACCACTCGCTGATGGAATCGGCTCGTCGAATTGCCAACAAAGAAATCGACGTGGACAGTTGGTTAGGGCCGCAACAGTTCTTTCAGATTTTGAATAATCCGGGCACGGCAAGCGCCTGCGGAAGTTGTGGTGGCCATTGATGCGAACCGAGGATTGAGGCCTGAATGAGTTTCGAATCGAACCATGCAGAAGCTAAGAAACCGTACGATCCGCCGCGCGTGGTAGCCATCAGTCTGCGTCCAGAAGAAGCGGTTTTGGGGCATTGCAAGGTTTCCGGAACCACCGGCTCGGTGCAGTCTAGTTGCACGGCAATTGGACCGTGCGTCACGATTGGATCTTGACGTTGACAACTCGAGAGATCGTGCGGAAATGAGAGCTAATTCGCCGCTTATGCCGACCGATCCGCATGTTCTAAAACGCAGTGGGTTTTCTGTAGGCGGTCTGTCTGTATCGATATTGGGCGAGCACGCCGGCGATGTCAATTTAGTTCCTTCCTTGGAGCCGTTCCGGATCAAGACTGAAAATTCAGATATCAAGATTCGCGTTGAGTGGGTTGAGGGCTTTGAGCCGAAGCGCGGACACGATCTTTTTGATTCGGGTTCGACCTGGCGGCTGTCCGGCGACGAAGCAGAATTTCAATTCGATTTCAGTGCGCCTTTTCTCGAAGGACAGTCTTACAAGAGGCTGCTGGTAGATGAAAGTTTTTCTCTTGCGACGCTCCAGATGAGCGAAGAGTTTTTTGCGAAGGGTGGTTATGAAGCGGCTCCGCTCGCCTATCCGCTCGATGAGTTGCTCATCATGCATCGGCTCACGAAAGAAAGAGCCATTGAGTTGCACGGCTGTGGCATCGTCACTGCGGACGGCGCGGGCAACCTGTTTGTGGGGCATTCTGGGGCGGGGAAGAGCACGACGACGCGGCTATGGACCGAGAGCGAAGACGTCGAGATTCTCAGCGATGACCGCATCATCGTGCGTGAGCATCTGGGGCACATGCGAATGTATGGCACTCCCTGGCACGGCGAGGCGATGTTTGCCTCTCCGAACAGTGCGCCGTTAACGAGAATTATGGTTCTCGAACATGGTCACGGCAACGTGCTGACGCGACTTTCTCCCAGTCAGGCCGTCGCGGAGTTGTTTGCCCGCAGTTTTGTTCCCATGCACCGCCATGAGTATGTCGAGTCGGCGCTCGAATTTCTTCAGGATGTTGCGGAAAGCGTTCCGTGTTACCGCTACTCGTTCGAGCCGGATGCAAGAGCTGTAGAGAAAATTCTCAGTCTTCATGAGTAATAGCAGGTCGGATTCAGGCATGTTCGAGGCCTTCACCCGCGAACTGCTGAAAGCCGGATTGCGCGTGCGTTTTGAGGCGCGCGGCGCGAGCATGTCCCCGTGCATTCGCGACGGCGAAATTGTCCACATTACTCCCGTAATCGTGAGCAAATTACGAAAGGACGATATTGTCTTAGCAAGATCTAACAATTCCTTTCGGGTTCACAGGCTCGTGTTGGTCGACCAGGAAAACGACACCTTTGTGACCCGAGGCGACTGCGGTCAACAAGACGATCCAGCGGTGCGGGGAGAAGAGATTTTGGGTATTGCGACAGCCAAAGAAGTGCGCGTAGGACGAAGAGTCGTGCGTGCGAAATTCGACGGACTCGGCGGACGGCTCCTTCGTGGAGCTGCACGCAGTCAGTATTTGCTGATGAAAGTTTTGTCTTCGCATCGTGCGGAGCGACCGCGGTCCTCCACCGGAGTGCGCACCATACTCGGCCTGTTCAGTCTTCTGGCCGTATTGTTTGCGGCGTCTTATTCTCGATCGCAGGTCGCGGTCGATGCTACTACCTCGACGGCAGGTCTATCTCCTGCCGGCACTTTCACCGGAACCTTCACGCATACCACCGGCGCCGGGGCGAACCGCCTGTTAATCGTGAGCGTGGCTTTTGATACCACGCAATCTCCCGGAACTCTGGTGGATGGCATTACCTACAACGGAACTGCGCTCACGTTATTAGGTACTCACAACGATGCCGGCAATACGCGCCGCGTGGAAATGTGGTATCTGCTCAACCCGGTTTCGGGCAGCAACCTTATAGTCGCCGTCACGCTGACTGTTCCAACCGGCGGCGCAACGATCGGGGCTGTGGCTGGGGCGACAACCTTTACCGGAGTCGATCAGACCGTTCCCCTCAGCGCATTTTTTTCCGCCGACGGAGCGAACGGTGGCAACTCGCAACTCGATGTGCCCAGCGTGGTGAACGGCATGGTCTTCGACACGCTGGCGACGGGCGGCGATCAAACGATTACGGTACCGGGGCCGCAGGTCACGCAATGGAATCTGAACAGTGGCGGCAATACAGCTTCGCCCGACGTGCAATCCAGCGGTAGTTCGCGCAGCGGCGCGCCGAGCGTGCCGATCTCGGAAACGTTCAGCGGAACATCGAACTGGGCGCTGGGCGCGGTGTCGATAAATCCGACATCGGCCGACTTGAGCGTGACCAACAGTGTGCCAACAGCAGTTTTCCTGGGCGTGCAGAATCCGACTTACACTATCACGGTCAAGAACAATGGTCCCTCGGCGGCAAATAACGTCATCGTAAAAGACACCTGGGCTGCGACGGGCTTGACGCTCGGCACCGTGACTACCACTTCAGGAACTTGCACCGGTACCGCCCCCATCACGTGCACCTTGGCGACTCCGATGGCCGCCGGAGCGACGGTGACGATTACCGTTCCTGTGACCGCCAGTGCAGCGGGATCCTATGCCAACACTGCGGTGGTGTCGGATTCCAATACTCCACCTGATCCCAACACGGGCAACAACTCTTCCACCGCGGTGGCCACAGTTCAGAGCCTTGCGTGTGGGACCACTTCACAGGCAACTGCTGCCGTTACGCCTTTGACCGGCGTTTTGAATACTTATTATCCAGGAACGGCCAGCGTTGCCGCTGGAGCAAAGTCGATCTCCGTTGGTACGGCAACCGGCGCCGGAACCGCAATCGCAACGGGAAATCTGTTGCTCGTGATTCAGATGCAGGATGCGAGTATCAACGATTCGAATAGTGTTTCTTATGGCAATGGTTCGTCTGGACAAGGATTCACTGCGCTCAACAGCGCGGGCGACTATGAATTTGTTACAGCGACCGGGCCCGTAGCCGCTGGCAAAGTTCCCATCTCCGGCGCTGGATCAGGCGGAGGATTGGTGTTTGCCTATCACTCCGCCGCATGGTCCACGAATGCGGGACAGAGCACGTTCCAGGTAATCGTAGTTCCGCAGTACACGACAGCTACATTCAACGCGACAACGGCTCCCACCGCGCTCGCTTGGAATGGGTCCACGGGTGGAGTTCTTGTGCTGGATACATCCAGCATTTTAACGCTCAACGGGGCAACGCTATCCGTTGACGGTTTAGGTTTTCGCGGTGGCGCCGGATTGCAACTGACGGGAGCCACCGGAGCTATCACCGACTATGTTCACGTCGCACCCGGAACCTATACCGGGGCTGCGAAAGCCGGAACCGGTGCGCCGAAGGGCGAAGGAATCGCTGGAACACCGTTGTGGATCGAGTCGGGCGGGACATATGCCAACACAGGCAGTGATTATCCCAGCGGTACCGCCGGCACTGACGGTAGTTCAGCACGCGGTGCGCCGGCAAATGCCGGCGGCGGCGGAACTGACGGCGACCCTCCGGCCAACGATGAAA
>JBAUXX010000009.1:0-89602 GCA_049584475.1 Candidatus Sulfotelmatobacter sp.
TGCGGCATCCCTGCATCCAGGAAGCGGCGGTGGTCGTTCGCGAGGAAGAACCTGGAGAGAAGCGGTTGGTGGGTTATGTCGTGATCAAGGGAGAAGACGGGCCCACTGCCAGCCAGTTGCGCACCTATGTCAAAGAGCGATTACCCGAGTACATGGTGCCACGCCGGATCGTGATCCTCGATTCGATTCCCCTAACGAGCAATGGCAAGTTGGATCGGGGACTGCTTCCAGATGACGAAGACCCCGCAAAGATAGAGCCCGAAGCGACCGCAAGGCCGCGGGGAGAGATGGAGGCTGCCATTGCCACCGTGTGGCAGCAAGTGCTTCATGTCGACACCATGAGCCTGGACGACAACTTTTTCGATCTGGGTGGTCATTCGCTCCTCATCCTCCAGGTTCGAAGAGAACTAAAAGAGGTGCTGGGCAGAAACATTCCCATCGTGGACTTCTTCACTTATCCCAGCATTCGCGCCCTGGTGCAACATCTTGACCTGGGACCTCAGGGACCCGCCGCAATGCAGGCCAGTCGCGACGACGCCGGACTGCGAAATGATTACCTAAGCCGTAGGAAAGCCAGTTCTATAAGGAGACAAAACCATGACTAAGAAAAATTCCCCAGAGTCCGTCGACGGAGTGGCCGTGATTGGGATGACCGGCCGCTATCCGGGCGCCAAGAATCTGGACCAATACTGGGAAAATCTCGAGCAGGGCCGGGAAACTATCACGTTCTTCTCCGAAGAGGAACTGCTGGAGGCGGGCATTGAACCGGCCGCTCTCGCCCACCCCAACTACGTCAAGGCTCACGGAGTGTATGAAGGTACGCACCTGTTTGACGCCGGTTTTTTTGGTTACATGGCGAGAGAAGCGGAGATCATCGATCCGCAGCAGAGAGTCTTTCTGGAGTGCACGTCGGAGGCACTGGAGAACGCAGGATACGACCCCACAACTTACCGCGGCCGCATCGGTCTTTTTGCCGGCGTTGGATTCCCGGAGTATCTGTTCCATCACTTTACGAACCAAGCGGTCCGGCGGTCGGTGGGCACTGTGGCATTCGTCACATCGAACGAGAAAGACTACATTGCCACTCGGGTGGGTTACAAACTCGACCTGCGAGGGCCCTGCGTTACGGTACAGACCGCCTGTTCGACTTCGCTCGTGGCCATCGTGCTGGCCTGTCAGAGTCTGCTCAATTACCAGTCGGATATCTGCATGGCCGGAGGAGTTCGGCTCACGATGACGGAAAAGAGCGGCTATTTTTACGACGAGGGCGGCATTGTATCGCCCGATGGCCACTGCCGCACTTTCGATGCGGCGGCCAAGGGCACGGTCTTCAGTTGTGGTTCCGGCGTGGTAGTTCTCAAGCGCCTCGAAGAGGCGCTTGCGGACGGAGATACGGTTCATGCGGTTGTGCTGGGATACGGACTTAATAATGATGGGTCGGCCAGAGTTGGCTTTACGGCGCCCGGAGTCGATGGGCAGGTAACGGTCTCAAGCGAGGCGCTGGCCATGGCCGGTGTGGGTCCGGAAACCATCGACTACATCGAGTGCCACGGCACCGGAACTTCCATGGGCGATCCCATTGAGGTAACCGCGCTGAGCAAATCATTCCAAGCCAAAACCAATAAGAAGAACTTCTGTGCTCTGGGTTCCGTCAAAACGAATATCGGCCACACCGACGCGGCAGCGGGAGTTGCCGGCTTCACCAAAGTCGTTTTAAGCCTCGAGCATAAGCTCATACCGGCCAGCCTGAATTACTGCCAGGCTAATCCGCAAATCGATTTTGAAAACAGTCCCTTCTACGTGAACACCAAGCTGGCGGAGTGGAAGAATGGCACGCATCCGCGCCGCGCCGGCTTGAATTCGTTCGGCATCGGCGGCACCAACGCGCACGTGATTCTGCAAGAAGCCCCACCCCAGGAAGCATCCAGCCCCTCTGTACAGTGGCAGATTCTTCCCTTGTCGGCAAAGACTGCCAGTGCGTTGCAGAAGTCCACGGAGAACCTGGTGTCTTATCTCAAGAAGCCCTCTGATGAGGAATTCTCCGACATCGCTTACACCCTGCAAGTGGGCCGCCGGTTGTTCCAACATCGAGCCTTCATGGTTTGCCGCGACCGCGGGGATGCGTTACAAGCTTTCGAAGATCCGTCACCAGTTCGCCTCTTCAGCGCCGAGCGCGAAGTGAAGAACCGGCCTGTTGCCTTTCTGTTTTCCGGCCAGGGCAGTCAATACCCCAATATGGGGAAAGAGCTCTATGAGAGCGAAGTGGTCTTTCGCGAAAGCCTGGACCTGTGCTTCAGCCTGCTGAAGCCGCACATGACTGCCGATCTCCGCGCGATACTGTATCCGGCGCACGATCAGATCGAGTCCGCTACCACAGAACTCAACCAGACGGCCAACACGCAGCCTGCATTGTTCGCGCTCGAATATTCCTTGGCGCGGCTGTGGATGCATTGGGGCATTCAACCGGACGCCATGATCGGGCATAGCATCGGCGAATATGTGGCCGCTTGCCTGGCTGGTGTTTTTTCTCTGGAAGATGCGCTCAAACTGGTCGCTATCCGCGGCCGGCTGATGCAGCAACTGCCCAGCGGCGCAATGTTGAGTGTGTTGCTGCCCGAAGCCGAGACTCGTTCGTTGATGTTGCCCGGTAGCGGCCTCTCGATCGCGGCGGTCAACGCGGCATCGGCGTGTGTCGTCTCTGGATCGCATGCGGCCGTCGACGGGTTGGAAAGAGTGCTGGTCCATAAGAAGATCGCCTGTCGCCGGCTTCACACTTCGCATGCCTTTCACTCCGAGATGATGGACCCGATCCTGGGTGCGTTTGGTGACGCAGTTCGCTCGGTCACATTGCATCCTCCGGTCCTCCCCTATGTCTCCAATGTGACAGGAAACTGGATTACCGCCGCCGACGCCACGGACCCGGCGTACTGGGTCCGGCACTTGCGCCAGGCGGTTCGCTTTGCTGACGGTGCAGCGGAATTGCTAAAGGACAAGACCCGTATTTGCCTGGAGGTGGGTCCCGGCAACGCGTTGACGCAACTCATCGCGCAGCATCCCTCGAAGGGAGTGGACCGTCCCGTACTCCAGTCATTACCGCACCCCAAAAACGATCCTCAGAAAGATCGGGAATTTGCGCTCATCACGGCGGGAAAGCTGTGGATTGAAGGGGCGCACACAAATTGGGCAGGAATGCATAGTGCCGAGTCGCGGCATCGCATTGCGCTGCCCACCTATCCCTTTGAACGCAGTGAATACAAGATTTCCGCCGAGGCCGTCGTCGACGCTGCGGCGGGCGGGCCGGCGCTGAAAAAGACCGACATCGGCGATTGGTTCTACGACGCCTCCTGGAAGCGGACGGCACCGCTGCAAGTGAACGCCGCTGCCGAACCCGGTCGCTGGTTGATTTTCTCCGACAGTTGCGGCGTAGGTACGCACATCGAAGATCGGCTGAAGAGCCAGGGCCATGCCGTAATTCGTGTGACCGAAGCCGACCGGTTTTCCCACAAGCCGGATGGGTCTTATGCCCTCAACCCGGCATCACGGGAGGACTACGCACTCCTCTTACAAGATTTGACCAAATCTGATTTTGTTTTGACCGACGTTGTCCATCTCTGGCAAGTCACGGGACGCGAGCATCCCCAATCGGAGTTGCAGTGCGTCGACGGAACCCTGGATCGGGGCTTCTATAGCCTGTTGCATCTGGTGCAGGCCTTGAGCACCGATTACTCGACCACCCCGCTGCAAATCCATGTCGTTACCAGCGACGCGCAAGCGGTTTGCGGGGAAGCCCTGCCCTGCCCCACCAAGGCCGCCATCGTGGGTGTTTCCAAGGCGATCGTGCGCGAGTACGAGAACATCGACGTTCGCTGCATCGATGTGCAGGCGGCAGAAGATGAGGCGTCTCGTTTGGAACTCGCGGGAATACTGGTCGAGGAATTTGCCGCCAGGTCGCGGGATGAAGTCATCGCTTATCGCGAGGGGCAGCGCTGGGTTCCAACCATTGAACAATTCCACTTTACACCGGAAGATGGCAATTCGCGGCTCAGGAAAAATGGCGTGTACCTGATTACCGGGGGTCTGGGCGGAGTCGGGCTGGCGCTCGCCGAGTATCTGGCGGAAACAGTTCAAGCCAAGCTGATACTGGTGGGACGCTCCGCGTTTCCCGGCCGTGAAAAATGGGATGAGTGGCTGGGTACGCACGGCGAAGAAGAAGTTGTGAGCCGAAAGATCCGGCAACTGCTGAAACTCGAAGAAGTCGGTTCCGAAGTGGCGGTATTCACCGCCGATGTCGCAAATCTTGAAGCCATGCGAACCGTCGTTGCGTCGGCTCTGCTGAAGTTCAATGTCATTCACGGAATCATTCACTCAGCGGGCGTTGGGGGTGATGGCATCATCGAACTCAAGAGCCGCGAATCCGCCAACCAGGTGCTGGCGCCCAAGATCAAGGGCACCCTGGTACTCGAAGAGCTGTTGCAGGGCAGCGAACTTGATTTCTTCGTGCTGTGCTCCTCCTTGGCGGCTGTGGTTGGCTCCGGAGGCCAGGTGGATTACACCGGCGCCAATGCCTTCATGGATGCCTTCGCGCATTCCCGCAAGTCAGCTGGAGGTTCGGCTCCGATTTCGATCAACTGGGACCGCTGGGACGGTGTCGGAATGGCCGCGGACCGCATCGACAAAGCAGTTAGCTTCAAGAAGATCGAGACCATGCCCGGCTATCAGGTGCTCGATCATCCCATCTTTGTGGGCAACGTCAAGGACTACAAACGCGAAATCCACCTGGCCTATCTCAACCCGGATCTGCACTGGATCGTTGGCGAACACCGCCTGCGTGGTGCAGCCACCGTCGTGGGCACGGCGTATCTGGAACTGGCCCGCGCCGCGTTCCTCAAGGATCGTCACGATCCGGTCCAACTCCGCGATGTCGTGTTTATGTCGCCGCTATTGGTCGCGGAAGGCGAAAAGAAAGAAACCCATGTGATCATGGGGCAGTCGCAAGGGCAACTGATCGATTTCCAGGTCCGCAGCCGCGTAGGCGAGTCTGGGTGGCAGGATCACGTGGCCGGCAAAATTGGTTTCGCCAAGAGCCAGCCGCAGCCGCACCACGACGTTGCGACATTGCTCGCGCGCTGTATGGTCCCTACAGGAGAAGATGATTCCCGCGCCGCATCGCTGGGAGATCAGACCAGCATGATCCAGTTCGGAGACCGCTGGAAGAACATCATTGAAGTGCGCGTCGGGAACAACGAATGCATCGCTTTGTTACAACTGCCGGAGGCGTTCAACTCCGATCTGCAATCCTTCGACCTGCATCCCGCCCTGCTCGACAGCGCCACGGCTTTTGCCATCAAGTGGGCGGCCAAAGGCGGCGCCTACCTGCCGTTCGGGTACAACAACATCGTTGTCACGCAACCCCTGCCCGCGAAAGTGTATAGCTACGCTCGATTCGAGCCGGCCACCAGCACCGGCCAGGAACTGATTAGCTTCGATCTGCTGATCATGGATGAACAGGGAAACGAGCTAGTCAGAATCGAAGGCTACAACCTGAAACGCGTCCCTGATGCATTCCTCAACCCGGAGAAAGACGGCAGGATTGCTCCAGTTCAGTCCCGGCCGGTTCCGACAATCGTCCCCGCAAAACAGAAGAAGCACGACCTTACGACGGAACGCATCCTCCCCCTCGAGGGAGTGGAGGTCTTCCGACGCGTTCTGGGGCTCAAAGGAATGCCTCAGGTCGTGATTGCCTCCAAAGCCTATAGCGCATTAGCTCTGGAGGGTGTGCCACTGCGCGATCGTCCGCAAGCGAACGGGAACAAGAAATCTGGGGATCAGATGATGGAGAGCGCACAACCAAGGCCGAATTTGCTCAACCCCTACGTCGCACCCCGGAACCAACTGGAGCGCGCCGTGGCCGATATCTGGCAGACGGTCCTGGGCATAGACCAGATTGGCGCTCACGACAGTTTCATGGACCTCGGCGGGCACTCGCTGCTGGCGATCCAACTGGCATCGCGTATTCGGGAGCTACTTGAGATTGAACTCTCAGTCGCGACTCTCTATAAAACCCCAACCGTAGCCGGCCTTACCGAAGCGATCGTTCAGTCCATGGTAAGTGATGCGGACACCGAGACCCTGGCCAAGGCATTGGAAGAAGCCGACGCCGAAACGGCGGCAGTGGCTTAGATCCCGCTGGCTTGCGCCAGCTCAACCAACCGCGCCGGTGCATTTTCGAGCGGCATCTTTTTGACTTCGGACTGGAGCTTTGCAATGAGCGGTGTCAGCGAGCGCACGAGCGATGTTGCCTCGGAGCAGGTGGATCTTTTGTTGCGGCGGATTCAGAAAAACCTGGGTGAAGGCATTGGTGTTTCCGGTCCAGGCCGGGCCAGTCGCGCTAAATTGCCCTTTCGCCCAGCGGACGGGGGCAACTTCCGGATGGAGGTCCGCAATCCGGGTATTTTCGAGAGCGTTGTGTTTCGGCGCTGTCCGCGGGTTGCGCCTGGACCGGGCGAAGTGCAGATAGAGGTCTACGCGGCCAGCGTCAACTTCCGCGATGTCATGATCGCGTTGGGCAACTACCCTTTTGTTGGCGATCCTCCTGCTCTGGGCGTCGATTGTGCCGGGAAAGTGGTTGCCATTGGGGAAGGGGTGGAAAACTTCAAGATTGGAGATGAAGTGTTCGGTATGAGCCGCGCCCTCTACGGCTCTTTCACCGCGTTCACCAACACGTACTCCATGTGCCTCATGCGCAAGCCGGCGCAATGGACCTTCGAACAGGCCGCGGCGCTGCCTGGCGTCTTTGTAACGGTTTACTACGCGCTGCACGTGGTCGCCGGTCTTCGCCGCGGTGAGCGAATACTCATACATTGTGCCAGCGGCGGGGTAGGCCTGTCTGCGATCCAAGTGGCCCGGTGGCTGGGCGCTGAAATTTTCGCTACCGCCGGAACGCCGGAGAAGAGAGCTTATGTGCGTGGACTCGGAATTGAGCACGTCATGGATTCTCGTTCGCTGGCTTTCGTCGATGAGATTCGGCAACTTACGAACAACCGAGGCATCGATGTGATTCTCAATTCCCTGGCAGGGGAGGCGATCAATCGAGGGTTGGAAATTCTGCGTCCTCTTGGACGATTTGTGGAGATCGGCAAGCGCGACATCATGGAGGATCGCCAAGTAGGCCTTCGGGCTTTCGTGTATGGCCTGATGCTGGTGAGCATCGATCTCAGCTTTGTTTCCCCCGCCGGGCGTCCCGACTTGGCCCAACGTCTGTTCTCGGAACTGGAAGATCACTTTGCTCGCGGGGTTTTCCAGCCACTACCGATCCGTACTTTTGGGATTACCGACGCGCCCGCTGCCTTTAAGTCCATCAGTTCCAGCAGTCACATTGGAAAGATAGTGCTGACTTTGAGAGATCAGCAGATTTTGGTCGAAGCCGATTGAGGGTGTTGGTTGAGGTTTTCAAGGAGGATGCTGTGCCGAACCTGCTAGAGATTCCGAACGGCGCTGAGAAAGTTGCGGTGGACGTCAGCAAGAAGATCGCCGATTACTCTCTGGGACAATTGAAAACCCTGGCCCGTGAACTCAACAAGAAGAAAGGGGGTGCCGCGGCAAGCACCGTAATTCCACGCCGATCCGCGCCCCGGACTACTTTCCCGCTGTCCTATGGGCAGGAACGCTTCTGGTTCCTGGATCAGTTGAACCCCGGAAGCGCCGCCTACAACTGGCCTTTCGCATTTCGCTTTACTCTGGCGATCGATCCTTCTATCTGGCTGCGCGCACTGAACGAAATGGTGGCGCGTCACGAAATCCTGCGCACTTCGTTTCCATTAATGGATGGCTCCCCGGTTCAATGCGTGTCCCCGGTGGGCCCCGTCCCACTCGACGTGATCGATCTTACCGGCCTGCCACCTGCCGAACGCGAAACCCGAGCACACGCGCTGATGCAGGATGATGCCCGCCAGGGGTTCGACCTGGCGACCGGGCCCCTGCTGCGCTTCAAATTGATTCGTCTGGCCGAGAGCGATTACATCTATTTTGGCACCGTGCATCACAGCATCGTCGACGCATGGTCGCGGAAGATTTTGATCGGGGAATCCGTTGCGCTGGTCATGGCGCTGGCGGCCGGCCGACCGGCGCACTTGCCGGAACTGCCGATTCAATATGGCGACTACGCGGTTTGGGAACGGCAACGTCTGCAAGGCGAATTCAAAGATCGCTTGAGCGAATATTGGAAAAACTCTCTCGCCGGCTTGCCGATTCTCGAACTTCCCACGGATCGTCCTCGTCCCACGATCCAGGCTCTCCATGGCAGTTCGAAGTACATGTTGATTCCCAAGGCTCTGGCCGACGCTCTGCGTGCCCTCGGCAAAAGCCAGGACGCAACCTTGCACATGACGCTCCTGGCGGCGTTTTCCGTGCTGCTCATGCGTTATTCGAGCCAGGACGATATTGCAATCGCGGTTCCCGTCGCCAATCGCAATAGTGTCGACGCGGAGAGACTGATCGGTTTCTTTATCAACAACCTGGTGATGCGCATCGACGTGTCGGGAGACCCCAGCTTCCCTGAACTGCTGCGGCGTGTCCGCGATGTGGCAATGGGCGCCTACGCGCATCAAGATCTTCCCTTTGAAAAACTCGTCGAAGAGATCCAACCCAAGCGCGATCTGAGCCGCAACCCATTGGCCCAGGTGACGTTTCAATTCGAAGATATTCCAACCGCGGCCGACGGCGCGAGGCCAGGTCCGCGTTCTGCCTCACCCGTAACCCCCATGGAGGTTGACACCGGCGTCTCCGCCTTCGATCTCGACCTCCATTTATTCGGAGATTGGGATAGTCACTTACTGGAAAGACCAGAGGGCATTCGCGGGACACTCACCTACAACACGGATTTATTCGACGAGGCGACGATCGAGCGCATGCTGGGACACCTCCTGCGGATGATCGAGGAGATCGTGGCGAACCCGGAGCAACGGATATGGGAGTTGCCGTTGTTGAGTGCACAAGAGAGCCGCGAACAGGAGCGGTGGAACCTTACGGAAGTGGCTTATCCGCAGGATAAGACAATAGCGCAGGTGTTCGAGAACCAGGCGGCGGCGAATCCAGAAGCGACTGCGCTGCTCTTCGAGGAACAGTCGCTCACTTATGGCGAGTTGAATGGGCGGGCGAATCAGTTAGCGCACTATCTGCACGGGCTGGGCGTTGGACCGGAAGTGCGAGTGGGAATTGCACTGGAACGGTCGCTAGAGATGGTGGTGGGTCTCTTGGCGATCCTGAAGGCGGGTGGCGCCTACGTACCGCTGGATCCGGAATATCCACGGGAGCGATTGAGTTACACGCTGGTGGATGCCGGAGTGAACGTGCTGCTGACGCAGGAAAAGTTTCGTGATCGGCTGCCGCAGTATGCGGGCAAGATCCTGTGTCTCGACAGTGACAATCATCAGATTTCCCGTGAAGCTACTGTCAATCCACACAGCTTAGCAACTCCTGACAATCTGGCATACATTATTTACACATCGGGTTCCACAGGCCAGCCGAAAGGTGCGATGAATACGCACCGCAGCGTTTGCAACCGGCTGTTGTGGATGCAGGATCAGTATCGCTTGAGTGATGCGGACACGATCCTGCAGAAAACTCCGTTTAGTTTCGATGTGTCGGTTTGGGAATTCTTCTGGCCGCTGTTGGTGGGAGCGCGCTTGGCTTTGGCGCGGCCGGGTGGACACCGGGATGCGGCTTATCTGGTCGAATTGATAAAGGAACAGCAGATTTCTGTCATACATTTTGTTCCCTCGATGCTCGGCATCTTTCTCGATCAGCCTGGAGTGGAGCACTGCCTGTCATTGCGCCATGTGATATGCAGCGGCGAGACGCTACCCTTCAGCTTGCAGGAGCGATTCTTCCGACTCCTGCCGGCGCAATTGCACAACTTGTACGGGCCGACTGAAGCGGCGATCGACGTTACTCACTGGACTTGCCAGCGCAGCAGTCAACGAACGGTGGTCCCCATTGGCAGGCCGGTGGCGAATACACAGATACACATATTGGACCCCCATAGGCAACCCGTGCCGATTGGGGTGCCGGGCGAATTGCACATCGGGGGCGTGCAGGTGGGGCGGGGTTATCACAATCGCGCTGAGCTGACGGCGGAGAAGTTCGTTCCAGACCCGTTCTCCATTGTGACTGGAGCTCGGATGTACCGGACGGGCGACCGCGCCCGCCGCCGCACCGACGGCAATTTGGAGTTTCTCGGAAGGCTGGACGAGCAGGTGAAGCTCCGCGGCTACCGCATCGAGCCGGGTGAGATAGAAGGAGTGTTGACGCAGCATCCAGCCATCCATGAAGCAGTCGTGATCGTGCGCGAGGACGAGCCTGGTGAGAAGCTATTGGTCGCCTACGTGGTGGTAAAGGGAGAACCAGCGCCGACTGGGAGAGAGCTGCGAAGTTATGTGAAGGAACGATTGCCGGACTATATGGTCCCCAGTGGTTTCGTGCAATTGCCGGCTCTGCCGCTAACCGCGAACGGGAAGGTGGACAGGCTCAATCTGCCAAAACCCGAGCGCACGCAGGACCACCCGCAAAGCATGATTGCACCACGCGATGTGTACGAGCTCCGGCTCGCACAGTTGTGGGAAGAGATTCTCAATGACCACTCGATCGGGGTCAATGACAACTTCTTCGAAATCGGAGGCCATTCCTTGCTGGCAGTCCGCTTAGTCTCGCGGATTTCCGCTGTGTTCAATCGAGAGCTGCCGGTAGCTGCCGTGTTTCAATACCCGACGATCGAACAACTGGCCAGTCTGTTGCGCCAAAGCGAGTCTGGCGGCGCGCAGTCGCCCGTGGTGGCGATCCGGCCGCACGGCACGCGCACTCCTCTGTTTCTCGTCCATCCTGCCGGTGGCAATGCGATGTGTTATTACGAACTGGCCCAGCAACTC
This sequence comes from Candidatus Sulfotelmatobacter sp., assembly GCA_049584475.1. GTDB lineage: Bacteria > Acidobacteriota > Terriglobia > Terriglobales > Acidobacteriaceae > Sulfotelmatobacter. Next base: position 10,923 of record JBAUXX010000009.1, read on the forward strand.
GCCGCAGACCGCCCTGTGTATGGACTCCAAGATCCTGGTTTCGACGATCCTGCGGCGCCTGCGCGAACTATCGAGCAGATGGCGGAACTCTATCTACAAGCCATCCGCACGATCCAACCGAAAGGACCCTATGTTCTTGCAGGTTGGTCCACCGGAGGGCCAGTAGCTTTTGAGATGGCGATTCAGCTTACCCGCGCCGCTGACACGGTTCCTGCGGTCATTCTCCTGGACTCCCCGGCTCCGCTCGCTCCCGACACCGAAGGCGTTGATCGCCAGCAGGCGACCACGCAGGCCATCGGTTCCTTCAGCAAACGGATCGGCTTGTACTTTGGGATGACGTTCAGCGCGGCGGAGAATCCCGAACAGGAATTAGGACTCGTCGAACGAGAGGGCCACTATCTGGAGGAACTCAAGAAGCGCAACGTCGTGCCCTCCGACACCGATGTCAGTTTTCTCCGCAACTTCCTGCGTACCAGCGAGAACAATATCCGCGCTGCCTGGAATTATCGCCCGCCATCGTACGGGGGCAGCATTTTCCTGATACGCGCCGCGGACACGTTGCCCGACCTTCCCAATGAAGAACAGCAACAGCGCATGAAGCCTACTTTCGGGTGGCAACAGTTCTCCGAGCAAACGATTCAGATCGCCTATGTGCCGGGCAACCATATCACTATGATGACTCCGCCTTACGTGAAATCGCTGGCGGAGCAATTCGAACAGTGCCTTAAGACCGTGGAAGGAGTCTAGCAATGTCAGCCTTTTGGTCGCATGGCACTCGTATCTTCTTGCGAATATGGTCCGGCCAATTGATCTCTTCCATCGGATCGGGAATGACGTCATTCGCCATAAACGTGTGGATCTATCAGCAGAGTCATTCGATGCAAAGGCTGGCATGGATGGTGCTGGCGGCGACTCTGCCAGGAATTCTTTGTGCCCCGCTGGCCGGCGCCGCCGCGGATCGTTGGGACCGCCGTTGGATCATGATTTTCAGCTCCGTCGGTGCCGGCCTGAGCACACTTTTCCTGGCGGCCAATTTCTTCCTGGGTTCGGCGCCCCTGTGGCATATTTATCTCGGTATTGGCGGGATCTCTTTCTTTGCTGCCTTCCAATGGCCAGCCTGCATTGCCGCCAGCACTTTGCTCATTCCGCAGGAGCACTATGCCCGCGCCAGTGGACTGTGGCAGTTCGCGCAGGCCATCACAATGATGGCCGCTCCGCCCCTGGCCTTGGTTTTGATCCCGTCGATCGGCATGCATGGCGTCATCCTCGGCGACTTCGTTAGCTACCTGATTGCAATCGGCATTCTGCTAACGGTCCGAATTCCAAAACCGGCTGCCATCGTCGCTGATCTTAGCGAGAAGCCGTCGCTTCTCCGGGAGGTTTCCGCCGGATGGGCCTATATCCGCGATCGGCAGGGCTTGGTGCAGTTGATGGTGTTCGGATTCATCGTCCTTTTCGCCATTAGCATGAGTCAGGTGTTGCTCGTACCCCTGGTACTCAATGTCGCCTCGGCCAAGGCTCTGGCTGTGATAATCGCCGTTGCCACCATCGGGATGGTGATTGGCAGCGCGGTTATTGCAAGCTGGGGCGGACCGCAACACCGCATCCTGGGTGTCTTGGGAAGCGGGTTCGCCCTCGGCGTGGCGCTTTTTTTGACTGGTTTTCAGCGTGGTCCCGTGCCTATTGCCGTCGGCTTGTTTGTGCTCGGATGCGTGGTTCCCACGGGAATCAGTTGTGCGCAAGCCATCTGGCAGTCCAAAACCGAACCAACGGTGCAGGGAAGAGTATTTGCGCTGCGTGGAATGCTGAATCAGGCCTGCCTCCCGCTGGCCTGCCTGGTCGCCGCTCCCTTGGCCGATAGGCTGTTCAGTCCTTTGCTGGTTACCGGGGGTTTGTTGGCCGGAACGGTCGGCAGATTCACTGGAGTTGGTCCCGGCCAAGGGGTGGGTTTGCTGATGACATCCATGGGCGTCCTCAGCGTCACGGCCGCGAGCTTGGCTTGGTTCAGCCCGCGTTTTCGCCGCGTCGAAAGAGAACTGCCGGATGTAATCGTTCTTCAGGCCGTCCCTGTCGCGATGGAAGTGGGCGTGGGCCAAGAAATCGCCGAGCTCGAGAGAGTCGGTTAACAATTCCAAAGGAGACAACTATGCCATCCGAAACCGAAGATAAGACCACTTATAAAGTCGTACTAAATGACGAAGAACAGTACTCCATCTGGCCCACCGACAGGCCGAACGCACTGGGATGGAAGGACGCGGGCAAGGTCGGATCTAAAGCAGAGTGTTTGGCCCATACGCAGCTTGTTTGGACGGACATGCGCCCACTCAGCCTCAGAAAGAAGATGCAACAACAATCCGATGCCATCGCAAACAATTAATAAACGGGGTATGAGTCGAACAATCCACGACTCACCATGGCTTGACCATGACCAGGCCAATTCTCTGGCATCGATCCGGCTTTTTTGCTTTCCCTATGTCGGCGGAGGTTCGTGGATCTACCGCGGATGGTCCGACTATGCTGGCAAGGAAATCGAGATCATCCCTTTGGCCCTGCCCGGCCGCGATAAACGACTGTGGGAGCAGCCCCATTCCAGCCTTTCCCCACTTATCGGGGCTCTGGCGGAAGTGCTGCCCCAGGACAAACCCTTCGCTTTTTTTGGTCACAGTATGGGAGCGCTTATCGCATTCGAGTTGGCGCGCGAACTGTACCAGCGCGATTCCGAACTGCCCTTGTGCTTGTTTGCCTCCGGAGCTAGTGCACCGCAAACCCCACGCAGGAGCGTCTCTCGGCACTTGTTGTCCGATGCCGATCTCGGGGTGGAACTTCGCGTTTTGGGGGGAACTCCCGAGGATGTGCTTCAAGATTCTGGAATGATGGAACTCTTCCTGCCGGCAATTCGCGCCGATTTCGCGATTGGGGAGACTTATGAATATGCGCAATCCAATCTGTTGGACTGCCCAATCTTTGTGCTACATGGCGATGAAGATCCGGAGACCAGTCGCGACGAGGCGCTGGCCTGGCGAGCTTGCACTTCGAGCGCGTTCAGGATCGACACGTTCCATGGCGGTCATTTTTTCTTACACGCGGCAAAGAAGTCTATCGTCACTTTAATAAAACGTGAACTGTCAGCACTCACACAAGCAGGCGCCCAATCAGAGACCTCGCCCTTATGACAAACATCGTCGGGATCTCGGCGCTATTTCACGATTCGGCCTGTTGCCTGCTCAAAGAAGGAGTCCTGGTCGCCGCCGCCGAAGAGGAACGATTTTCCAGGCGCAAGCACGATCCGGACATGCCAAAGCGTGCTTTCAACTATTGTCTTGCCGCCGGCGCTCTCACCATCGCGGATGTCGACTGCGTCGCATTCTACGAACAGCCGTCCAAGAAACTGGCGCGCCAACTCTGGACCATGCTTCCAGACTTTACTGCCGACTCCAAGGTCCTCTCTCGCCTTGATGCCGCGAGGCCTACCAGGGAAATAAGAGAGGTACTTGGGTACGAGGGTCCAATCGAATTTGTCGAACACCATTATGCCCACGCCGCGAGCAGTTTCTTTTTCTCAGGATTTTCTGATGCTGCAATTCTTACCGTTGATGGAGTTGGCGAGTGGGCAACCACAACCTACGGTGTCGGTCACGATAATGACATTTTGATTTTCGAAACTGTAGATTTCCCTGACTCCCTCGGCCTGCTCTACAGCACGATCACCAATTATTTGGGTTTTTCTGTCAACGATGCCGAATACAAAATAATGGGGGCGGCGGCTTACGGCCTTCCGAAATACCAGAAACAGATTCGAACCATGGTTCAGTCTCATGCTGCCGGGCAATACTCTTTAGATCTCAAATACTTCGATTTCCGCTCGCTTGATCGTATGTATTCCGACGACCTGCCCGAGTTATTCGGAGCCCCGCCGCGCAACCGAGGCGTGGAAGTAACTCAGTTCCATAAGGATTTAGCGCGGAGTATCCAGTTTGTGCTTGAAGAGATATTGCTGGAGAAGGCCGAGTATCTGCACAAGACTACGGGGAGCGAAAATCTGTGTATGGCGGGTGGTGTCGCTCTCAATTGCGTTGCAAACAGTCGAATTTTGCGAGAAGGCCCATTTCGTAAACTATTTGTTCAGCCCGCCTCCAGCGATGCAGGCTCTTCACTTGGTGCGGCCGCGATTGTCGCTCGACGAACCAATGGCCGGAACCTCAAACCCGCAGCTCTCAACCACGCCTACCTGGGACCCCAGTTCGGGAGTGACGAAATTGTCCCCCTACTCCGGGCGATGGGCCTGAAAGCAAAGGACTGCCGCGGGAAAGAGCCCGATCTCATAGCGGCCGTCGTTCACCAACTCGCTCAGGGAAAAGTTGTGGGCTGGTTTCATGGCCGCATGGAGTTCGGCCCACGCGCGCTTGGCGCGCGTTCCATACTCGCCGACCCGCGCGTCGATGGTATGAGGGACAAAATCAACGCCCAGGTAAAACGCCGGGAGTCCTTTCGGCCCTTCGCACCAGCCGTACTCGAGGCCAAGGCTCACGAGCACTTCGATCTGGATCATCCATCGCCCTTCATGACCGAGACTTGCCGAGTTACGTCGAGACTTTACTTACCCGCGATTACCCACGTCGACGGCTCGGCCCGGGTGCAAACGGTAGACGCTAACAGCAGTCCGCGTTTTGCCAGCCTTTTGAATGCTTTCGACCAGAGGACGGGCTGTCCAATCTTGTTAAACACTTCCTTCAATCTTAGCGACGAACCTATCGTTTGCAGTCCCCTAGATGCCATTGTCTGTTTCATTCGCTCTGAACTGGACCTCTTAGTTCTGGAGGACTTCGTCGTTGACCGTTCCGCGCTCGGCACGGCATCTCAGGCTTTACTTCGCGATGCGCGCGTGGCCGATCATTCCGCCGTTCGCCACTCTACATACACGCTATTTTGAGGCGCCATGATCCGGCAACCAGAAAGACTAAAACTCGTCGCCAATCAGTTGGCGGATTTCTTCGTGACCGAACAAGGCACGCATGTCTTCTCTCTGATTAAGGCGTTATCCGATCAGCCGCCTTCGGAACATTCGGAGATAGGTGTATCGTCCAGCCCAAAGGTAGCCGAAGCGTTACCCACCGATCGCGTGGGTATCTGGGAGCCAAAACTCCTGAAACAGGGCCTGTGTTATCGGAGAAGCAACGTCTCTGGTGAACCATCCAGCTTCTGGGCGCGTACCGCGTCCATTCCTCCAAAAGGAGGCAAGCAGCGCGTTGTACTGCTGGGGGAATCGGTTGCGAGAGGGTATTTTTACGACCCTTACTTTACCCCCGCGTCCGTTCTCCAGCACATGCTCACCATGGTCTGCCGCACCGATAACATCGAGGTTGTCGACCTTGCTAGAACGAATCTCCTGCTTCAACCCCTCATGGAACTTGCCAGGAGTGCGCTTGTACTCAAGCCCGACGTCTTCGTCGTGTTTGCAGGAAATAACTGGACTGAGGCGGCATTCGTTTCCGAACAACTTCCCGAGCTGGCGGTCAGTTTGCGGAGAGGCGGCTGGAGATCGGTGAAAGCAGATCTCGAGGGCCAACTGCGGGACCGCGTGCGATCATGTCTGGAGTTCTTCGCCTCGATTACACGGGACCGCGGCATTCCAGTAGTCTTCGTGTTGCCCGAGTTTAACCTTTTGGACTGGCGCACAGACCATCGCAGCCCGCCTCTCCTCGCCCCTGAATCCACATGGGAGTGGTTTGCGCTGCGATCCGATGCGGAGTGCGCTCTGCGAGATGACAACTTTGAAAGCGCCAAATCTCTCGGCCTAAGGATCTTAGAACTGGATGGCGGCACGATTCCATGCGGCGCCAACATACTCGCAGAAGTCAACAACAGAATGGGCGCGGTTACACAGGCGCGAGAATTCTTTGAAATGGCTCGCGACTCCGCGATCTGCTTGCCCCGCCGTCAAACTCCACGTTGCTTCTCTGTCGCACAAGAGACCATACGTGCTGCGGGTGAGGCTAACTCCATTGATGTTGTGGACCTGCCAATACACTTCCAGCGCTATCTCTCTGGAGCATTACCAGACCGGCGGCTCTTTCTCGACTATTGCCATTTGACCGCCGAAGGAATTCGAGTCGCAATGGCCAGTGTTACCGCGGCTATTCTTCCGCACCTAAAATATCCAGGATCTGCTCCCCAGGTTCTTCTGCAGATTCCTTTTGAACGAAATTCAAAAATCGAGGGAGAAGCGCACTTCCTGGCTGCGATACACAACGCCCACTGGGGTCAAGGATCTGACATTGTCCGCTACCACTGTCAAAAGGCTGTTGAGCAGTCACCCGAAGTCTCAGCGACGATGGCGTGCTTTCTCGATTTTCAACTGCGCAAGACGCCTTCCTGCCTATGCCAGGCATTTGAGGAAATGTGTCAGCTCGGCAATATGTCGGTCTTGTCTGCGCTCTTCAACCAGGAAACGCCCCTGGAGGAAAAGATTCTGAGCCAGATTCTCGTTCAAGAACTCACCGCGGTTCTTGGCGCTCATGACCCTGCAAAGGGGAGGGCCGTCGAACAGATCCTGTTTCAGGAACATGGCGTCTCTCAAAAAGAAATCAATCTGCTGCAACACGCCTATGCCGTCGACTCTTGGGCTGCGCCGCCAGATGCCGATCATTTTGGCTATTATCGGGCCTTAGAACCCATTTCACGCTTCCGCCTTATCTGCGAAGACTGCTTACCTGTGCAGTTGAACTTCATCTACCGGATAAAGAACGCTGAACTAAACCAGGAAGTCTTCGTCTTGCTAAATGGAGTTCAGGTGCAGACATTACCAGCGCCGCCCCGGTGGCAGACAGCGACGATTGCCCTGCCCGCTGACATGCTCTCGAAAGGATTCAACCTCATCGAGATTCGATGGCCATTGTGTTCTTGGTCCCTGCCCTCGTGGATTGAAAACGTGGCAACCAAGTTGGCAACGAATCGGCCGTGGAGAACTGATATTGACGTCGTTTACGGCGAAATCCATGTGCTGCGGGCTACTCCGGTAAAAGTCAGCAGCTCTCAGAATTTTGTCGAGAGGGTTCAACCGCTTAGCAACGGAGATGAAGAGACAAGAGTGGTGGCTGTTTAAGAGACCGCGCGTTCTCGCCCCTCCGTTGGTTTTCCGGTGCTGCCGAAGCTGAGCAATTGTGAACAGACTCCGAATCCGGCCTCAGGTACGGTATGCGCATCGGCGTAACAAGGGGAGATCACCGTCCATGGCCAGCCAGGAGGATCCGTACATCCCCAAAGCTCGGACCGCTGTTCTGCGCAGCGACTGATCGTGGGTAGATACAGCTTCGGAGGAGGAATCGTGGAACCAGGGCGCGTGGTTGTCGAAGTAAAAGACTTATGCAAGAGATATGGACCGACCGAAGCTGTTCGAAATGTATCGTTCTCCATTCCAGAAAATTGCATTTTCGGATTGCTTGGCCCCAACGGAGCCGGCAAGACAAGCATTATCGAGATGATCGAGGGAATCCGGACAGCCGATGCTGGCCTCATCCGCGTCGCTGGGCTGGATCCGGCAAGAAACGGTCGCCAGGTTCGGCAGATCATCGGCGCCCAGTTGCAAACCACCGCTCTGCACGACAAGATCCGAATTCGAGAGCTTTTCCACCTCTTCGCCAGCTTTTATCCTTCCCCCAAAAAAGAAAAAGACGTTCTTGACTGGGTAGGACTCACAGACAAGTCGAACTCCTTTTATCAGTCCCTTTCCGGCGGCGAGAAGCAGCGTATTGCATTGGGGCTGGCTTTGATTGGTAACCCGCAGGTCGTGTTTCTCGACGAACCAACCACTGGCTTGGACGCGGAAATGCGCCTTCAACTTCACAAGCTTATTTTGCAGATTAGGGACGAAGGAAAAGTCGTCTTGATGAGCACACACTACATCGAAGAGGCCGAGAAATTGTGTGATGTGGTTGGCATTCTACAACTCGGCGTTTTGAAGGCGGTAGCGCCTCCCCGGGAAATTATCCTTACGGGCAAAGTTGACGAACGTGTGCGGGTTGCATTCTGTCAAACCGTCGAGATGAGTAGCCTCGAACGTCTCGGCGGAGTGTCGCGGGTGAATCGCGAGAACGGACGGTTTGTGCTCTCGGGTCCGGATGCCGCGAGAATCGCAGTGTCCGTAACCTCCTTCTCCGAAGCCCAAGCGAATCAGATCGAAGATATGAAGATCTCTCACGCGACCCTCGAAGACGCCTATTTGGAGTTGACCGGAACGGAGAGCAAATGAAAATCATCTGGCGGCTGATGTGGGTCGACTTGTTACTGTTAATGCGCGTACCCCTCTCCCTGTTCTTTAATGTCGTTCTGCCTTTGGCTTTCTTCGGTTTTTATGCGGGGTTCCTGCACAATGCCAAGGGTCCCGCTGCCGGAGGCCTAATGATGCGACTGATCACCCTCGGCGCCCTGAGCAATGGACTTTTTGGGCTTAGCATCAACTTGGTGGTGATGCGGGAACGCGATATCCTCCGCCGCTACCATCTGTCGCCCATCTCGGCGTCCCATGTGATCGCCAGTCGACTGATTGCAAACTATGTGATGTTCCTGACGGTTGTGCTTCTGGAACTGGCAGTAACACAAGCAGTGTTTTGGCTTCACATTACTCGAGTTCTGCCGCAGCTTCTGCTGATCCTCAGTCTGGGTTATCTGGCCATCGCCGGCATAGGCTTCGTCATCGCGAGTATCGTGAATACCGCGGGCGAGGCTCAGGTCTGCAACCAGGTTACTTTCTTCGCCTTGCTATTTCTTTCCGGGATTTCTGTGCCGCTTGCCGTTCTGCCCAGGATATTGCAAGCCGCGGCAGGGTTTTTCCCCTCAGCACTGATGATCGTGGGTGCGGACGAGGTTTTGTTGCACCCTGGATCGCCTCTGGCATCCTGGCCGGAAATGATATCTTTGGCGATATTCTCGATCGTAACTTTCGCAGTAGCCACTCTGATGTTCCGCTGGGAAAAAGAAGCAAAGGTCACCGGTCGTGACAGATTGAGAACCGCGATCGTCCTTATTCCGTTGATTTTGGCGGGAGCGTGGTTAAACGGCGCAAAAGATTTTAAGCAACGAGTTGCCGCGACTTCGGAAAATTCTTCCAATTCACAGCCGAAGTGACCTCGAAATAACAGACCTCGATCCGCACACACTTGACTCGCCTTGGAAGCCTGGTTGCGATGCTCGGACTGGCAAGGATCGCGGGACACAGCTCAAACGCAATCTCCAGCCGCTACGTTAATCCCTGTGGGGACGCGCGGAAACTTTCAGCTATTTTCCCGACAATGGGCGAGTAACCTATGGTCCCTTGGCTTGTTTTGTGGCAGCCGGTTGTCGGCATTCCCGCCTGCGAATAAATATCCGTCATGCGACTGTTCGCCTGAGGTAGGAGTTGCCGTGCCACCTTCACTTCCTCGTTGTACTGAGTCAGCAAAGTTGTTTACGTGTGCCGCGTCGACGAGCTAAAAATCTGGTCCGTTCGCGATTGTATGGATCAACCAGCCTCACCTTCAGCTAGTTTCATCGCTTTTTAGTTTTATCCATCTTCGGTCGAATACTCGCAGGCGCTTTTTTCTTCAATTTGATCTGATGGTTGTAATCAACGGCGGCACGGACGAGATTCTTCAGAGCCCGGTTATTAACCGGATCGCCCTCGAAAAAATCGATCGCTCGCCATGCGTTGCCTCCGAGGCCGGCGTTGAAGAGCTTGTTAGGGTCCGCAAGGTTCGCCCCATGGGAAAAGGTAAGCTTCACCTTATCCTTGTGGGCGTTGCCGACCGCGATCATTCCATCGTGAGACCACACTGGGCTCCCCATCCACTTCCATTCTTCGATGATCTCCGGGTCGGCCTCGAGGATGGTCTTGCGGACACTGGCCAGCGTTTTGCCACGCCAGTCCGTGAGTCTTGCGATCAGTTGGTCGATGACTGCTGAAGCAGATTCCACCGGGACAATCCTTTTCATGTGCAACTCCAACTCTCGCAACTAATTTAACCGCGCCCAGCGTCGCTTGCAACCTTCGCAGGAGAAGGCCCTTGTAATCGATAGCAATAAGGAAGAATGGACGGCGGCACACGATTCAAGCTTACAAAGCCAGGCGAGCGCGTTTAAACATTATCAGCGCCGTTAATGTGCCCGCCAAAGCGGGAAGCGGCAGAATGAATACCATGAGAACGGCACAGAAAAACTGTGTGTTGAAGCAACGCGACCCTTGCGGGGGGTGGCCACACAGCAATGAGACGACAATACAGACGGCAAGCATAAAGTGTGGTGACAGCAGCAACACACCAATAATGCGTTTGCCAGCACTCATCTTCCGCCAGGACAAGTAGGCGGCATAGGCTACTCCACAAAACGCCAGAACAATTAGACAAAGAAGCAGCAAGATCGCGCGCATGCACGCACTATACGATTTCAAGCCTTGCGCGAGCCACCGGCCCGCATAAATTATGATTAACAACACCGAAAATCGTCTCCGAGGGGATTTGACAATGCGTCTCTCGTACGCTCGATGTCTCGCTGCAGGTGCCGCCCTGATCATTATTAGTATGATCTTTGCGCAAGCCACGTTCGCCGGGGAGATCCTGATCGCCGACGCGAAATCACAGCCGGAAAGTTTGACTATGGCGCCCGGCGGCGTGCTGATTGTCGGTAGCGCCAGTTCGCCATTCGTTTATAAAGTGCGTCCCGGTTCCACCACCGCCGAAAAATTCATCGACTCCAGTGCAGAAGGTCCGGGGACATTCTTTCTCGGCATGTTGGCCGACGCTGCCACCGGCACATTGTGGACATGTCAACTCACGCCCGTGCCAAATACCACTCCGCAACAGCGGCATACCGCACTGAGAGGCTTTGATCTCACTACTGGCGCGCCGAAGATCCGCTGGAACCTGCCCGGAGACAACAATCTCTGCAACGATTTTGCGATTGGACCGGATAAGGCGCTCTACATTACAGACACCATCCCTGGCAGAATCTTCAGGCTGCCTGCCGGAGCGTCGACCGCGGAACTTTACCTGGAGCATGCGACACTCAGAGGCGTCGATGGCATTACTTTTCTCGATGGCACGCTCTATGTGAACAACGTGATCTTCAACAAGCTCTACCGCATCCCCGTGGATGCCAGCGGCAAGCTGGGGACACCTGTCGATATCTGGACCGACCAGCCAATTAAAGGCCCTGACGGTATGCGCGCGGCGAACGGCAAGCTCATCCTCGCTGAGAATGCAAGCGGCAAAATCTCCGCGCTCACTGTAATTGGCGATAAGGCAAGCGTGACCGTGATCAAAGATGGACTCGACACACCCACCGGAGTCGAACCGGTGGGGGACACAATCTGGATCGCCGAGCGTGGCGCGGGCAAAGCCGTGTCGGTGCCCATGCCTAAATAATTTGTGGAGAGGCGGGCAATAGGCGTCTGGTTTCATCGCACAAAGTTGTTGAGTATGACCAAACACAATCGTTGTTGTACAATTGTACGTGTTGTATAATGTGGTTGTGGAAATAGTGATCGATACGTCCGCCATTCTCGCCGTCATTGGAGAGCAGCCAGAAAAAGCGGATATGCTCAGGTTGACGCGCGGCGCCAGTCTGGTGGCTCCAGCTTCGGTCCACTGGGAACTGGGAAACGCGCTGTCGGCCATGTTCAAACGCAAAGCAATCGCAATCACGGAAGCGCTCCAGCTATTGGAGGGCTACTCCGCAATTCCGATTCGCAGGGCCGAAGTGAGCTTGGAGCAGGCGGTGGAATTGTCCGCAAGATGGAATGTGTATGCCTATGATGCTTATGTGCTTGCCTGCGCCATCAACCAAAGAGCACCCCTACTCACGCTGGACGGCGGGTTAAGAGCACGCGCGCGTGAATTGAAATTGGACGTACTGGAGGCCAGGACGCAATGAAGTCCTACAGCTATTCTGAGGCGCGAGGAAATTTTGCTACGGTGCTCGACGAGGCCGAGCGCGACGGGGCAGTGGAAATCCGCCGCCGCGATGGGACCGTGTTTCGCATTCTGCCGCTGCGAAAGTCCAAAGGGTCGCCGCTGGACGTGAAAGGCGTAAAGCTGGGAGTGTCAACCGCCGATCTCGTGAGAATTGTGCGTGAGGGCCGCGAGCGCGGATAGTGTCCCAGTGATGTCCCGTAAATCCCAGGTTTCGCAAAATGGGAATGCCGCCGATATCGAAGTTATGCCCGCCGCGCTGCCTCGCGCGCTTCGATGATCTTGGCGACGTCGATCTTTTTCATCTGCATCATCGCCTCGAAGGCGCTCTTCGCCTCATCGCCGCCTGCCGCAAGCGCGTCTGTTAGCGCGCGCGGGGTGATCTGCCAGGAAAGGCCCCAGCGGTCTTTGCACCAACCACACTGACTTTCTTCACCGCCTTTGCCGACGATCGCGTCCCAGTAGCGGTCCGTCTCTTCCTGATTGTCCGTCGCAATCTGGAAAGAGAACGCCTCACTGTGCTTGAACGCCGGGCCTCCGTTGAGACCGAGACAGGGAATGCCCAGAACCGTAAACTCCACCGTAAGCACATCTCCCTGCTTGCCGCCCGGGAAGTCACTGGGAGCTTTATGAACGGCGGTCACTTCACTATTCGGAAAGGTCGCGGCGTAGAAGCGCGCCGCATCATGCGCGTCCTTGTCGAACCAGAGGCAGATCGTATTTTTCGGCTTCGAAGTCAATGTTGTTTTCCCCCTTGGAGTACTGGGATTCAGATGAGGAAGAGCAGGTGATGGTTGCGCGTTTAGTGTGCGAGGATTTTAACTCTCATTTTCCGCGCGGGGCGCACTCAAAGCGTGCCCTTGAGATTGTCGAGAGGCGCGGCCTTCGCAAAGAGAAGCTAGCTCATCAAAACATCAGACCCTGAGCCAGCCACGAAACCCTCTGGCCGCATAGTAAGATTCCGCACCGTTGTGATACGTGAAAACAGTGTTGAAGCGGCGATCGCAAAACAGCGCGCCGCCGAGTTTTCTGATCGCCGAAGGTGTTTTCACCCAGCTTGACGTCTTCATGTCGAACTCGCCGAGCTTCTGGAGTTCTCGATACTGTTCTTCCGTTAGAAGTTCAATGCCCATGGCTGATGCCATACCAACCACGTTATCTTTCGGCTTATTTTCTTTTCTTGAATCCAGCGCCTCACGGTCGTAGCAAAGGCTTCCGCGGCCTTTGGGGCTTTCCTCCGAGCAGTCATAAAAAATGTATTCACCGGTCTTTTTATCGAGACCAACAACGTCAGGTTCACCGCCAGTTCTTTCCATTTCACTAAATGGCAATAGCTTGTGGTCATTGGCTTCCAGCTTGGTTTCTACCTTAGGCCATTCAAAATCTTTATGACGGCCCATATTTTTCTCAAAACGGGCCTTCAATGTCCCGAGTAGTTCGTCACGCTGCTTTCTTGAAAGCGTCATGTCTCACGTACCTCCCGTTCAAGCCGGCGTCGGGCGCGAGTCGGTTGCCCTCCGATACAACAACTCAACCATACCGGTCTTGTAAGCGACAACATTCTTCAGATGCCATTTCGATTCGATCCCGGAGTTGGCAAACAGGTGCAGTCCATCACCCAGTAGGACCGGCACAACCGCCAATCTGATTTCATCCACCAGGCCGAGCTTGAGAAAATTCTGGCAAAGAATTGCCCCTCCGACGAGCCAGATGTTTCCGTGTCGCGGCGCGAGAATCTTATCAACCAACTTCTTGAGATCACCGGAATAAAACTCAACACTCTTCCTTGTAGATGGCAGTTGCCTGTGTGTCGTCACGACGGTCGGAGTATCTCCATAGGGCCAGCCGAGTTGGAGTGCGTGCTCGTAGGTGCGCGAACCGAGCACAAAGCAGTCGATCGCCGGCATGATCTCCGCATTTTCAGCAACTCCTCTGTCGTACACATTGCCAGAGCTATCCATCCACGAAACACTGTTGTCCTTCTTGGCGATGAAGCCGTCAAGGCTCGCAACCACGTGAAGAGTTACAGTCGATTTCATTGTCTTCATGGCGTCGCCCGGTATATTTCCTCCCGCTGCTAACCGTGGAAAGCTCCGCTAGCGAGCATGCGTCACCTGATACCAGATGGGAAGAAAACCGGCGAGAGCCAAGATCCCGAGAACCACGATCCCTGTAAATATGCGGAGGGAGGTGATCGACCGCGCCGCGATCGGCTTCGCCATCAGCCGTCCATAGGCGATGAATGCGGCGACTCCTCCCAGCACCAGATTCATGGGAACGAAAAAGCTGAACTCGCCGCGCGCCAGGTGAAATGTCGCCGCAAGGATCATGACCAGCGTCAAGCCGATGGCAGCAAAGGGCACGAGTTTCGGTTTGACTCGGGTCATCGCCGGCAAGATAAGGCCGGCGCCTCCAAGAAACTCACAGACACCGATGAAGACAAACAGGCCTTGCGGCACAGCCTGGAACCATGCCACGGGTTGATGGAGCGTATGGTTCCACACGTCCACCCTGTAACACATGATTTTGCCGAAACCAGTGAAGCAAAAAAAGACGCCCCACAGCACTTGCAAGATCCACAATACGATATTCATGGTCTTCGATTTGGAGATGGCATTGGGGGAGACGTGGGCCGCCTGTTGCAGGGGCGAAGTCACTGAAGTGAGGTAAGACATTGTTTCCCTCCTTAATTGTTGGCCCATTTTTCCGGGACATGAATCCTGCTCATCCTCTTTCATGCTTCAACGCTTCGGTGCATCGGGTGGCCAGTTCGGCGCTTTCACGCCGAACTGCTCGGCGTACTCCGCATTCAGCCGCTGCCATCCGGCGAACTTCGTCGCATCGCCGCCTGCGATGCGGCCAATGGGAGTTCCGCTGAGCAAATGATCCAGAACATCGAAAGAAATATGCCATCCGGCAGCACCCATGGAGACGAAGCCGCGATTGATTTTGGTCCACAGAGTCAAGCGCGTGCCGCGGCCCGAGGCCTCGAGTTCCCACTTCATATCGCCGTACTCAAGCGCCCTGAGAGCTTCGACTCGCGTCACCTTCGTTTCGATCGGCGTGGGCGCTCCGACCCACGTAAGATTCACCGTTCCAATCGCACCCAGGCTCCCATCGGTCACAAAGGGAGCCCACTCGCGCAATTGCGCTGGATCGGTCAGCGCTTGCCAGACTTTTTCCGGCGAGTGGCGCAGGTCTTTGACGAGAATAAGCGTCCACTTCTCTCCGTCTTTCAGTACCCTCGCCAAGTTCGCGGGGCCCGGTTCGTATACCTGGGGTTCAGTCATTTTGTTTCTCCTCGCCTTTAAGAGCGTGTCACCACTGCTTTGGACTCGACGATCCCCACGAGTGATCGCGAGTGCGTGCGAGTTCCTTCGCAGTGCCCAACTCGAACTCAAATCAAGTTGAGTACGGACCGGACCGCATCGGGCACAATGCCGTGGACTATGGCCGGAATCACTATTCGCGCAATCGGGTACGCGATCATCATCACAGTGGTGGCCGCCAGCGCCCAGGTATTGGCCGAGAGGTGGCGTTCCAGAGTATCGACGTGTGCGGACCAGAGCCGGCACATCTCGATGGCACTGGCGGAATTCGGTGTGTACTTCTCACGAGAGTTCATCGATCTCCTCCTCACTAGCATCCGCAGAGTATTCCCCTACCAGCGTTTCATCTGTGTGAGCTGAATCAGGTTGCCGCAGGTGTCGTTCAACATCGCAATGGTCGAGCCGGTCACGTCGGTGGGAGGCATGGTGAACACGGCGCCGTTGGCCTTGATCCGCTCATAGTCGCCCTTAATGTCGTCGGTGACAAAATTAGCCGCGGGCTGGTTCTGTTGAAAGACCGCCTGCTGGTATGTTTTGGCCGCAGGGTTGTTGTTCAGCGCCAGTTGCAGCTCAGTACCCTCCGGGTCCTCGGGCGAGGCCACCGTTAGCCAGCGATATGGGCCATTGCTGAAGTCGGTCTTCTTGGTAAAGCCCAATACCTCCGTATAGAAGCTCAGGGCCTTGCTCTGGTCGTCTACGAATATGCTGGTCAATTTGATTTTCATTTCTTTTCTCCTTGTTAATTCCGCGGTTTTGGCCGCGTCGTGTTTTTTCCGATTTTCGTTTTTGTCGGTCGATTTTTAGTTGGCGTTAACGGATCCATGCGGTCTTTATCCATGCGATCTCTATTCATACGGTCGAGGTAGCGCTCGAGAGCATCCACGTGAGCCGACCAGAAGCGGCGGAACTGCGCCAGCCATGTGTCCAACTCCTGAAATGGCCCTGGTTTCAGGCGGTACAGACGGCGCTGAGCGTCCACTGTCGATTCGACGAAACCGGCATCGCGCAGCACTCGCAGGTGCTTGGACACGGCCGGTTGCGTCATGCGAAGCTGACGCTCGATTTCCCCCACCGACTGTTCTGACAAGATCAGGAGGCTCAGTATCGCGCGGCGGTTCGGTTCCGCAATGATTTCGAATACGGATTCCACTCTTTGTGTATACTATACGCGGCATATACGTGTCAAGGAATATAATAACAATTTTTCTTCTGAACAAACGTTCAGCTTCGCCGGAATCGCCAGCCTTCCAACCGTTCGCTCCCGGAGGGGCTATCGACATAGAGAGATTCCTACAATCAAAGTTGCAGAAGGATCCGGCTTGACACAGCTTCGTGCCGTTTTATAATGGTTATTATCCGATAATTATGAGTCTCTCCCACGAACGGTTCCGCGAACTGGCTGCGCAGCACGGTTTGGCAGTTACGCACCAGCGCCAGATTGTCTATGAGGCTGTCATCGCTTCTCACGGGCACTATTCTCCGGAAGACATTTATGCCGCGGTCCGGCGGCGCATCCCGTCCATTTCTCTGGCCACGATTTACAACAACCTGCGGCTTTTTATCGAGTGCGGCTTGCTGCGAGAGGTGACTCCTCATGCGGCCACGTTGCGTGTGGACGGCAATCTCGAACCGCATCATCACCTGGTCTGTTCCCGATGCAAGTCGGTGCAGGACATTGAAGGAGAATTCATCGATTTCAAACGGCTGTCGCTGCATCTGCCGGACGGCTTTGATCTGACCCAACCGCTGGTCGAGGTTTTTGGTCTCTGCCGCCGGTGCAGCGCCAAAAAATAATCTGCTACGCAGCACTCAATCAATATTCGAAGGATGGAAACATATGGAAAATACGCTCGCGACCTCATCAGGGAGTGTTTCTCCCGAAGCCAAAGACAAGAGCACCTTACCCGAAGCCAAGTGCCCGTTTAACCACGGTGCTTCCATGCCCACCAACCGCGATTGGTGGCCGAATCAGGTCAACGTGAATGTCCTGCACCAGCATTCTCCGCTTTCCGATCCGATGGGCAAGGAGTTCAACTACGCGGAAGAGTTCAAGACGCTCGACTTGAATGCCGTCGTCAAAGACCTGAATGCCTTGATGACGGATTCGCAGGAGTGGTGGCCAGCGGATTTCGGGCATTATGGGCCGTTATTCATTCGTATGGCGTGGCACAGCGCGGGCACTTATCGCATCGGCGACGGCCGCGGTGGTGCCGGGGCCGGTCAGCAGCGCTTCGCGCCGCTCAATAGCTGGCCCGACAACGTGAACCTGGACAAGGCACGCCGGCTGTTGTGGCCGATCAAGCAGAAGTATGGGCGGAAAATATCGTGGGCCGACCTCATGATTCTCGCCGGGAACGTCGCATTGGATTCGATGGGATTCAAGACATTCGGTTTTGCCGGCGGACGCGCGGATGTGTGGGAGCCCGAAGAGCTGAACTGGGGCCCGGAAGGCACGTGGCTCGCCGATGAGCGCTACAGCGGCGACCGTGATCTTCAGAATCCACTCGCGGCCGTGCAAATGGGCCTGATCTATGTGAACCCCGAGGGGCCGAATGGAAAGCCGGATCCCATTGCTGCGGCGCGGGATATCCGGGAAACGTTCGCCCGCATGGCGATGAATGACGAAGAAACGGTTGCGTTGATCGCCGGGGGTCACAGCTTCGGCAAAACGCACGGAGCTGGCATTCCCGCGGATTACGTGGGCGCCGAGCCTGAGGGTGCCGACATCGAGGATCAAGGTATTGGCTGGAAGAACAAACTTGGCAAAGGTCACAGCGGAGATACCATCGGCAGTGGCCTCGAAGTTATATGGACCACGACACCGACGAAATGGAGCAACAACTTTTTCGTGAACCTGTTCGGCTACGAATGGGAGCTGACGAAGAGCCCGGCCGGTGCGCAGCAGTGGACGCCAAAAAATGGCGCGGGCAACGGTACGGTGCCGGATGCGCATGATCCGTCAAAGAGTCACGCACCATCGATGCTGACCACGGATCTCGCGCTGCGGTTCGACCCTGCGTACGAAAAGATTTCACGCCGTTTCTACGAGCATCCCGAACAATTCGCGGATGCGTTCGCGAGGGCGTGGTTCAAGCTGACGCACCGCGACATGGGGCCGATCCAACGGTATCTTGGACCTCTGGTTCCGAAAGAAAATCTGATCTGGCAGGACCCTGTTCCTTCCGCGGATCACAAACTGATCGACGACAAAGACATAACCGCTTTGAAGGCCAAGATTCTCGGCTCCGGATTGTCGATCTCACAACTGGTCACGACTGCATGGGCATCGGCGGCGTCATTCCGCGGCTCCGATAAGCGTGGTGGGGCGAACGGGGCTCGCATTCGCCTGACGCCGCAAAAGGATTGGGAAGTGAACCAACCTGCCGAACTGGCCAAGGTTCTGCCGAAGCTGGAAGCGATCCAAAGGGATTTCAACAGCTCGCAGTCCAACGGGAACAAAGGTAAGGGAGTTTCGCTTGCCGATCTGATCGTTTTGGGCGGTTGTGCTGCCGTCGAGGAAGCTGCGAAAAGAGCTGGGCATGAAGTCAAGATTCACTTCTCGCCGGGGCGCACGGATGCTTCACCGGAGCAGACCGACGTACACTCGTTCGCCGTAATGGAGCCGAAGGCTGACGGATTCCGCAACTATTTTCGCAGCGGACAGAAACTGTCGGCAGAGGAGTTGTTGGTGGATCGGGCGCAGTTGCTGACATTAACTGCTCCAGAGATGACTGTTCTCGTCGGCGGTATGCGCGCTCTGAATGCGAACTTCGGTCAGACCAAACACGGCGTCTTCACCAACCGGCCCGAAATGTTGACCAATGATTTTTTCGTGAACTTGCTCGACATGAATACGAAGTGGCAGCCCTCCACCACGGTCGAAGGCGTTTCCGAGGGCTTGTACGAAGGGCGCGACCGGGCGACGGGCAAGACTAAGTGGACCGCAACGCGGGTCGATCTCCTTTTCGGCTCTCACTCCCAACTGCGTGCTCTCGCAGAAGTCTATGCCTCAAACGACTCGAAGGAATCGTTTGTGAAAGACTTTGCCGCAGCGTGGAACAAGGTAATGAATCTTGATCGCTACGACCTTGGTTGATGTCATTGAGGTAAAGAGCGGTGAACTGGTATGAATTCCGAAGTGGGCTACTTTGATTTGAAAAGTAGCCCGCTCCTCTAACCTCATTTCAGTTCTTTTGAATCGCGAAACGCGCGGTTCGTCCCATTGCTTGGCAGGTACTGTACACTTGCGTGCGATTATCCTGTCTGATCCGTCGCAACAGTTGGGATTGATCAACGCAGGCCGCCTACGCACATGCACATAACTATTCTCGCCGCATTTCTTGAGCTCTCTCGCACCACTGTCTCGATGTCGGGCGCCGCTATTCTGTTTTTTCTCATCGCGCTCCTGGCTGCGAAAACCGATATCGCGCGGGCCTCCGGTCTCGACAGAGTCGTCGCGTTGAGCAATTTGTGCTTCGCGCTCCCCCTGGCGGTTTTCGGCGCGGAGCATCTCTCGGCCGCGAAATTCATCATGTTGGGCGTGCCTTCGTTTGTGCCGTGGCACTTGTTCTGGGCGTATTTCGTTGGCGTCGCGTTGCTGGCCGCGGCCTTGAGCATTGCCACAAAAGTTCAAGTGCGTTGGTCCGGCCTGATGTTCGGGATCATGATGTTTCTTTTTGTGGCGATGATGGACATTCCGGGAGCGCTCGCCACCCCCAAGGACAGGTTCGCGTGGACGCTGCTCCTACGAGAATTGGCGTTCGGCGGCGGCGGCTGGATTCTTGCAGGAATCGCGATGCGCGAGCGGGACGGTCATGGCGGAAACTGGCTTATCACCGTGGGCCGCGCGTTGATCGGAATTGCCGCCATATTTTATGGCGTGGAGACTTTTCTGCATCCACTGGGAATGCCCGGCGTCCCGCTCGAAAAATTAATGTCCGAATGGATTCCGGCGCGCCCGCTCATTGGATATCTGACGGCTGCAATTCTCGTGATTGCTGGAGCGTTAATTTTGCTGAATATGAAGACGCGGATAGCAGCGACTTATCTGGGTACATGGATCGTGCTGCTGGTCTTATTCGTCTATGGGCCGATCTTGATCGCGTCGCTGTCTAACCCGAGCGCCGGTATCCAAGTCGAGGGGCTCAATTACTTTTTCGACACGCTGCTGTTTGGCGGAGCGATTCTCGCCCTTGCCCGCGCGATGCCACGCACGGATTAAAGTGACGCTGTCAGTCTGCTGATTTCTAGTGAGCGGGCTGAAGACTCGTTTCTTTCTCCGACTCGGCGGACGAGGAGGACACTACTTCGACATCGCCTTGTCGATCCGGGACCTCAACTTGCACCGCACCATTTCGGCGCGCGAGAAATAGATCGATCGATCCCGTGCCGGCGCGAAGCCCTTTGATCCATAGCTGCGGAATGCCCTCGGGCAGGTAAGGATGATCGAACGCGATTCGGTTCTTCACTCCATCGATCGAAACTCCCAAGCAGGCCTGGACTAACAAAAAGACCGCCGCTGCGGCCCATGCCTGAGGCGAACAAGCGACAGGATAAAGCGTCGGGCCTTCGCCCCGATGGCGATCAAGCCCGCAGAACAATTCCGGAAGACGTCCAAGATCGGCCCACTTGCTCGCGTCGAGCAGGCCGAGCAGGATTCGGCCGGACATGTCTTTGTATCCGTATTTGGCGAGGCCACTGGCAACGATGGAATTGTCATGCGGCCAGATGGAGCCGTTGTGGTAAGAAAGCGGATTGTAACGAACTTGTCCGGCAGCGACGGTGCGAACACCCCAGCCGCTGAACGAATCGGACCTCATCAGCGTCTCCGCAACCCGGTGAGCACGATCGGACCTGACGATGCCCGAGTACAGGCAATGGCCCGCGTTCGATGTTCTGACTCGACACTGCTTCTTGCGCCCGTCGAGAGCCAACGCGTAGGTGGACAGAGCGTCGCACCAGAAAGCCTCTTCGAAGCGAACGCGAAGCCGTTCCGCTTCAGATTTCAAAATACCGGCCTTCTCGCGATTGCCAAGCACCTCGCTGAGGCGCGAAGCTGCCAGTTTGGCCGCATATACGTAACCCTGGACTTCACATAACGCAATTGGGGCTTCTGCTAAAGTTCCGTCGTTGTGAAAAACCGAGTCGTTGGAATCTTTCCAGCCTTGCTGGACTAAACCCTTGCTGGAACGTTGTGCGTACTCCACGAAGCCATCGCCATCCACATCTCCGAATTTATCGATCCACTCCAGCGCGAGTTCGATGTGCGGCCACAATTGCTGCAGGAAGTCGCGATCGCCAGTCCGCTCGTAAAATGCGCCGGCCAGCAGAACGAAGAGTGGTGTCGAGTCCACGCTTCCGTAATATCGGCCAAACGGAACTTCGCCCAGTGCGGCCATTTCACCTGTGCGCATTTCATGCAGGATTTTTCCGGGCTCGGATTCTATTGTTGGATCAGAATCCGTCGCTTGCGTCTGGGCCAGATACTGTAAGACACCTTTGGCAATCCAAGGGCTGCACCAAAGCATCTGGAGAGCTGTAATAATTCCATCCCGGCCAAAGACGGTGTTGAACCATGGAACTCCCGCATATGGATAATTCGTTTCCGGATTGCCGGTGATCATCATCTGAACATCGGCAACGGAACGCTGTATCCAGTCGCTAAAGCGAGAATTCGAACTCGAAATCTCCGGAAAAGCTTCGGAATCCGTCTGCTGCTCGCGTCTGGCGGAAACGATCGCGGCGCAATAACCCACCGATTCCGGAGCGGCGGCTGAGTCGCAGGAGATTGAGAGCTGCACGACCGTTCTCGCTCCTGGCGAAAGATTGAGCTCGAACTGCAACTCCGATGCAGAGAGCGACTTGGGAGGGGGGTCGCATAGAATGCGAGTCTGACGGATTACATTGTCCAGCCCTTTGTAAGAGAGAAGTATCGCGTTCTTCTCTATGCGGTCGTCCAGTCGTTGTCCCTTTTTCTCCCGATGCGTCCCGCGCACTTCAAAAATGTCCGCAAAATCTGCGCCAATTATAAGGGTGAAGGGAACTGACAGAGGCGAAAGCCCATAGTTAACGAAGGCGAATTCTTCGTAGCCAACGTCGCGCCACAAGAATTTCGAGCGTTGCAGATGAAGTATTCCACGCGGTATGACGACACTTTCGCGTTCCGATACGTCGAGATTTGTGAGATGAGCGGCAAAGAGAAAATTGTTAGTTTCGATGGTGGAGCTTAGAGGCAACGGCCGCGCATCCCATAAATGAAGAAGAAATTCAGAAAGATGGCGGGTACCGCGAAAAAAAAGCCCCTGCTCGCCGAGTCCGGAGGTTTGGATATCACCCAGATGGTCGAAGACGGAAAATAATCTTCCGTATTTTAGAACCTGGGCCCGCTCATCGGATGGAGATGACTTCGCGGCTATGTAGTACTGTTGTGTGACACTGCCTTTATGCAACTGAGATCTCCATCGGGCACGGTCAAGGTTGAGGATTCCTCCTCGATCAGCCGTCGATAAATGGTTAAGTAATCCTGTGCCATGCGCTCGGCGTTAAAATGTGTTTCAAAGTGGCTGCGGCACTTGCGCCGGTCGATTTCTCCAATCCTTTTCACAGCCTCTACCGCGTCTTCCAATCCCGATACGAGAAACCCGTTGACACCCTCCTTGATGACTTCCGGCACCGAGCCTCGCGGATAGGCAATGACAGGGGTGCCGCATGCCATGGCCTCGATCATTACCAGGCCAAAGGGTTCGCGCCAGTTGATGGGAAAGAGAAGGCCCGCGGCTTTTCCCAGGAAGCTGTCTTTTTCCGGGTAGCCGATTTCACCGATGAACTCAATAAGAGGATGATCGAGCAGCGGCTTGATCGTGCTTTGAAAGTACCCTACGTCCACTTTATCGATCTTGGCGGCGATTTTCAGCGGCATACCGGCCCGCTTGGCGATGTCGATCGCCTGGTCCAAACCTTTTTCTGGAGAAGTGCGCCCGAGAAATGCGAGGTATCCACCCTTGCCCTCGCCCAGGGAAAAAGACCCTTGTGGCAGCCCGTGATGAACGGTGCCGTACCAGTTCGCCCAGGGCAAGGGCTGACGTTGCGCATTCGAAATTGAGATTAACGGCACGTCGTTGAAGTGCCGGTAAACCGGCACTAAATCAGGCAGGTCGAGTCTGCCGTGCAGGGTCGTGATATGCGGAACTTGCTGGCGCCGGCTGAAGGGAAAATGCAGGTAGTCGACGTGAAAGTGAATAATGTCAAAATTGTTGCTTTCGCTGAAAACGCGGTCCAGCATGATCACATGGTGCGCTAACTGATCGATGCAATTTTCATCCAGCCGCAACGCTTTTTCGCAACCGGGGACCAGCCGCGCAGCGGTTAAGGAATCGCCGCTGGCAAACAAAGTGACGTCGTGGCCGAGCCGGACCAATTCCTCCGTGAGCCACGAAACGACTCGCTCCGTTCCGCCATATAGTTTCGGAGGAACACTTTCGTACAGTGGCGCAACTTGTGCAATTCTCATGGATCGAATTCTTCTGCTTCGAGATCTCATTCATTAGAACTGGCTCTTTGCGAGCGCGGTGCTTCGGTATGTCCTTGTTGATCTAGCGTCGGTCATTTTTAGTCTACGCTTCGTTTTGGACTTCAGATATCAGGTACAGGCTGTACTCGCCTTGAAATTTTTGCCAGTCAGAGCGTGGGCCCGCGACCCTTCCTGATCGTCATTGGAGTCGGCTTGGGGCGGGAGAGGCGCGCGGCGGTGTTGCAGAAGCTGTCGGGGAGAATCAGGTTTCTAGTGAAGATTCAGATCCACGTAATGGCTGAAGCTGGACAACGAGACTTGATCGCCGCCGGGAAGATAAAAACCGAACTTGCCCATTGAGAGATTTATGCCCGATTCGGTCCAGCGGTCGAGCACAACCCACGCGTCCCCTTGCTTGATCTGGTGAACGATTTCAGTCGGAGTTACGCGAATTTGTAGCGTACGGAAGCTTTTCTTTTCGCTCTTGTGGGGGAGTTTCAAGTCGTTGGTTTTTTCGCCATTACGAATTACCGTGCGATAAAAATTGTTGTCGTCGATCTGAAAGAGATCGTAGTTGTTCGCGTCAGAGTAGTTGAGTACCCACTGTAGCCGGTGGCCCTTGTTAAGCATGGCAGAAAAAATGAATGTGCCCGACGTGGGCGAGACGCCATACAGCACAAAATCGCCGCCTTTGCGGGTGAACGATCCCTTGTCTTGCTTCCAGCTTGCCGGGTCGTCCCACTTCGACATTCCGCTCGGGGCTAGCTGTAGGTCAAAAGTTCGCGATTGCCCGGCCGTGATTTCTACGTTCGAACTTCGAACAAAATTATCGGTCGTGCGAGCGGAGAGAGTGTAAGAGCCGGCCGCGACGCTAACCGGATTACCGCTGGTTATCTTTACTGGCGCTTCGGATCCTTTGCTCAGAGACACTTGCGCGTCCGCGGGCGAAAAGGTGATACGCAATTCTGCCGGTGCTGCTTCGAGACCTACATCCGCGGCGACCAGAGACACAACCGATCCGGCGACAAAATGCTTTTTAATCTGCCGGGGCTTGAAACGATCTTTGCGCAGTTCGATTACATGATCGCCAGGGGCTACCGAGCCGAAGCTATAGCTTCCGTCGGCTTGTACCGAGCCAGCCGCAGCCTGGTCGATGAGCACGGCGGCTCCGGGCAGAGCTCCGTGGATCGAGAGCGAAGCCATGTGCGCCATCGGCTGAAGGTTGAAGACGAGCCTCGCCTCTTCGCCCTTGCGAATTGTGATTTTTTGCTCGGCGACGTCATCGAAGCCGTCTTTCGCCACGCGCACGGAATAGTCTTTGGGCGCAAGATTCGGAATGCGTAGGCGGCCATTGCGCGTTAAACGTGGCACAACTTTTCCGTTAAGAAAAACTTTGGCCTTGTCCTGTCCCGAGACGACGACGAGAGTTCCTATGTTCTGCCCCGACTCGAGGAACACGGCGATAGCGGGCGCGGATTCGACTTCCACGGGAAGCTTGTATTGATCCGCTCCTTGAATCAGCGTTAGTTCATGCGCTCCGGAGGCAACGGAGGGAAGATCAATTCCGTCGGAGGTCAGAGCGGCCGCCGGTTGTCCGTCAAAACTTAACTTTGCCGCGGAATTGCTCGAGTAAAGATGGATATGGTCGGCCAGGCTGGTGACGACCACGGCGAGAATATCTTTCGCACTTACCGGAGCATTCACGACCGGCAAAGCGCCTGGGGCAGCCGAAAATTTGAACGACGCTCTGCCTGCCGGGCTGGTGAATTGTATTGTGTGATCTCCGGGCGGAATTTTATCTACGGCCCATTGAGCATCTTGCAGATCGGCTGGCGGACTATCGTCGAATGCAACCTTCCCCGTTCCCGTGTCAGAGGACAGCTTGATCCCTGCGGATGCGGGCTCAGTGGGAGTGGCGACTGGAGTTTGCTGGGAAGCGGCTTCTTGCTGCGGCGGCGCTTCCGGCGGCGGCGCAACTGCCGTCTGCTTGTGTCCGCGGACGAAAAGCCAAATTACCAGTAAGAGTAGAACACCCGCTCCAGCGGCAATCAGCTTGCCCATCTTCGATCTCTGCGAGGGTGGCCGATTAGCGGTGACGGATGCAGGAGCCGTTGTGGATAGCTGCGGGAGTTTTGGCGTAGCCGGTCTTGCGGGTGCGGCAGGCGGCGATGATGGCTTCACAGAAGCGGACGATACGGGGACTACTGGCGCCGCGGCCGAAACTGGAGAAACCGCCGTCGCTTCTGGCGCTGGGTGGGAGAGCAACTCTACTTCCATTGTAGCCGGAGCCGCGAACGACAACGTTGCACTCCCTGAGGAAGCATCCTTACTTGCGCCTGTTCCCGTAACACCCGGTAGACTTAGTTTTTCCAAAACACCATTTACCGTGGACAAGAGTTCCGGATCATCCACATACTTATCCGCTAATTCGCGAGCGCGCGATGCCAGTGCCTGCTTCGCCTCTCCGTCAGCAGCGGATGGAACGTCGCTTTCCAATCGGCGTAACTCTTCCAGATCGCGGCGGCGGGTTTGGCGCTTCTGCGTTTGCAGGTCGCGCTGCACCGTTTCCTGAATCTGGATGAGACGCGGTTCGCGCGGATACGTCGAAAGGCCCTCTTCCGCACGCGAGAGGGCGCCGGAGAGATCGCCCGAAGCCTGCAACTTTCGTGCCTGCGAAACACAGTCGCTGACGAAGCTCTCGCGTTTCTGATCGAGAATCTGAGTGCGCAGTGTTTTCGCCATGGGATGCGACGGATTCAAATCGAAGGCCTGGCGAGCCAATTTCTCCGCTTCCTGCCAGTCGCTTTCCACGATCTCGTGAGCGTGTTCCACCAGAGCATTGGCCAAAACCGCCCGCGCCAGCGAATTGTTCTCATCCAACTCGTAGGCTTGCCGCAGCAATTGAATTCCTTCGACGGATTTCTGCTGCGCGTACAAATCTTGCCCTTCCGTCATCAGACGCTGCGCTTCCGTCTTGCGTTCGATGCCCTGTTGCGCCAATTTTTCCAGTTCCTGCAATTCGGCATCCGTGGGATATTCGGCGGCCGAGCTCTGCAGAAGCTCTAAGGCGCGTGCGTAATCGCCGGAATGCAGGCAGGAGTCGACCTGCTCGGTCAACCTGGATTTTGCTTCGATACGAACTTGCTGATCGCGCCGCTTTTGCAGGCGTTCTACTTCAAACTTCAAGCCGGGATACTGGTTGTAGATCGTCCGCAGAATTTCCCAATCGTTCAGCGCGTCGCCGAAAGCTCCTTGTTCCTCATGTAAATGAGCGCGAGAGACGATGGAATTCACCAGATCACGTTTGTCCTGGACGAGACTCAAAGCGCGCTGGAAATGGGACTCGTCAGGATGAGCGTCGAGCGCTTCGCGCAGAATGTTGACGCGCTTGTCGAGGTCCGGTTCCCCTTCCACCTGCCGGTCGACCGATGCGATCAGCGCCGAGAGTTCCTGCCGCTGCTGCTCTTCAATGTCATAACGTAGAGCCTGAAAAATCGCATTGGTCGGATACTTGGCCAGATAGTCTTTGCACAGCGTGCTTGCCTTGGCAAAGTTGTGGTCCGTCAAATATTTCCGCGCTTCCGCGTAAGCCGTGTTCATGGCATCGTGCTCGGACCGCACTTCGTTGTAAAAGCTCTGGTAACTGGTTCCGCTCTCGCGATTCATCGTATCGGGAGCGCGGCGGTCCAATTCGAGCACGACGCCCAGCTTAGCCAGGGCGCTGCTCACGTCACCTTTGTGCCATGCGTCCATGGCGGCGCGGTGAATCTGCTCTTTTTCCTGGCGGACTTTCTTGTAGTCCTGTTCCTGCCGGTCCACATCCGCCAGCAATTGAAGAGCGCGAGCTTCGCGCGGACGCAATTGCAGAACGTTTTGCAGTGCCTCGCGAGCATGCGGATACGCGTGATTGTCGATGTGCTGCCGCGCCAGCCGATACCAACCCTCGATTTGCTTCTCGCTGCGGCGGTTTTCAATTTTGCTTTTCAGCGCGAGAGCCGTGGCATTGTCCGGCTCAATCTGTAAGGCCTCCTGCAATTTCTGCAACGCCAGCGGATCTTCTTCTTCCTCGAAACGCGCCCGGGCGGCATCCAGCAACTGTGCCAAAGTTTTCCGCCGGACCGCAGTGTCGAGCTGGCGGCGAAGCGATCCGATCGCCGTGTCCATGTGGCCTTCGGCTTCCAGTTCGCCAAGAATCTCTCCGGCAAACTGAAAGTCGCCTTCTTCCAAAGCCTTGGTCGCGCGCTGCACACGCGGACGTGTGCGCTCGGGGTCGAAGAACTCAATCGGCTCATTGCGCAACGCCTTGCCTAAACTTTCGCCAAACTCTTTCGCACTGGCGAAGCGATGCCACGCCTGCTTGGCCATACCCTTGTGTACGACACGGCCAATCGGCAGATTTACTGTGGAATTTACTTCGGACGCGGGCGGCGCGCTCTGGTTCAGGATTGCGTCTACGACTTCATCGGCGCGGCTCCGCTGAAAAGGATGCCGCCCGGTGAGAGCTTCATAACAAACCACGCTCAACGAAAAAACATCGGAGGCCGCCGACAGTGGCTTCAGCTGAATCTGTTCCGGCGACATATAAAGAAGGGTGCCCTTTTGCGCGCGCGTCGTGTGGCTGTCGGCCATGTGCGCCACGCCAAAATCGATGATCTTCACCGAGTCGTCTTCCATCACAAAGATGTTGCTGGGCTTCAGGTCGCGATGGACCAGACCGCGTTCGTGCGCCGCCTGCAGGCCGCGGCAAGTCTGGGAAATAATCTCGATGGTCCGCTCGACTGTCAGACGATGACTTGCCTTGCGGATGAAGTGATCCA
Organism: Candidatus Sulfotelmatobacter sp.; assembly: GCA_049584475.1. Classification (GTDB taxonomy): domain Bacteria; phylum Acidobacteriota; class Terriglobia; order Terriglobales; family Acidobacteriaceae; genus Sulfotelmatobacter. The sequence continues at coordinate 39,517 of JBAUXX010000009.1, forward strand.
GGGTCGTGCCGGGCAATAGCGGCATGACGAAGTAGGGTTTTTTCTTGCCGTCTTCTTCAAATTCTCCAATGTCGAAAATTTCGACGATGTTGGGATGGCTCATGGAGGCGAGCACATCGCATTCCTTGTAAAACAATTGAAGAGACGCGGGGTCGGGGATATCGAGGATGGTCTTGACGGCGACTTCGCGGCGTACAACTGTGTCATAGGCGCGGTAGACGAGGCCCATGCCGCCCTGGCCGAGGATCTCCCTCACTTCATAGCGGCCAGCTAGTTTTTTCGGTGATGCCGGGTTCTCCATGGCGCGCCCATGCAGGGCTCAGGCATTTTACCGCTTTTTGGGGAAATTGCGGCTTGCAAGTTTCTGCACTCGCCCGTGAAAACGGCCATTTTGCTATCGTCCGCTTGAAGGCGCTTCTGCTGGCCCTTGGTAATTTGAAGCTCCGTCAACGATCGGCAAAGATGCGAGTGTGAAGCCGGCCCTCCCCAACACCCGCCGCTGGCGTCGTTTGCCCGCAGATTTTCCCGTTCGAGTTGTTACCGCCCGAGGTTTCTCCACGACCGTCATTCCGGGCCGAGGTACGGAGCTGAGTCAGGGCGGCATGGTCCTTTATGCCGGGGCTTTGCTCAATCCCGGCGACGTTTTGGAAATTCAGTTTGACACCGCCTGTCATTCGAAGATGACCGCGATTGTCCGTTCGCGCGACGGCTTCTGTTTTGGGCTGGAGTTCCTTGCGCCGCTTCCGACCTAGCTATTCGCTCAAAGCAGTCTTCAACGCTCCTTCCGCTTGTCTCTACAACACCGCCTCCGGTTCACGTGGACTGCGCGCTACCCAAATCCCCGGAAGTTGTTTAGCATTCCCTTGCGAGTTCAGTGAGGAGCCTTGCCATGTACTTCGAGCAGTTTTATTTGGGATGTTTGTCGCATGCTTCCTACATGCTGGCTTCCGACAGTGAGGCGGTGGTAGTCGATCCGCAGCGCGATGTGGAGATTTATCTCAAGGCCGCGGAAGAACATGAAGTCAAGATACGCCACATTTTCGAAACCCATCTGCATGCCGATTTTGTCTCTGGCCACAAAGAGCTGGCCGCGCGAACAGGCGCGACGATTTACATTGGCTCTCAAGCGGGCGCGACATTTCCGCATATTGCCGTGAGTGACGGATTCCGATTGAATGTTGGCAAGGTGTCGATCAGCGCAATGGAGACACCGGGACATACGCCGGAAAGTATTTGCCTGGTGATCACCAATCATGAAGCCTCGCCATCCCCATGGGCAGTGTTGACTGGTGACACGCTTTTTCTTGGCGATGTCGGCCGTCCGGATCTGTCCAGGCAATACAGTCCCGGCCAACTGGCTGGCATGCTCTACGACAGCTTGCACAACAAGGTGTTGATGCTTCCTGACAGTGTTCTCGTCTATCCCGCGCATGGAGCGGGCTCGCTGTGCGGGCGCAACATGCGGGCGGAGCGCTCCTCCACCATCGGCATCGAGCGGCTGACGAACTATGCGCTCCAGATTAAATCGAAGGAAGAGTTTGTGAAGCAGTTGACCGCGAATTTACCCGCGCGTCCGGAATATTTTTCTCAGGACGCGGAGATCAATCGGTCCGGAGCGACGACTCTTTCGGAGTTGCCGGAACTGCCCGCCATCGATGCCTTGAGCCTGAAGGCACGGCTGGAACAGGGCGAGATCGCGCTGGATATTCGAACCGGTGAAGAATTTTGCGCTGGTCATGTGCCTGGGTCGATCAACATTGCGCTTTCGGGACAGTTCGCTTCGTGGGCCGGCGCGATCCTTGGATTGAGTTCGCGGCCTGTGCTGATTGGTGCTTCGCAAAACCAAATCTCTGAGGCGCGCATCCGGCTGGCCCGGATCGGAATGGAGAATATTGCAGGCTATTTGCTGGACGGAATTCGCGGTTGGGAGGAAGCTGGACTCGCGCTGGCGAAGATCGCCGAAATCAATGTGAACGACCTTAGCCAGCAGTTGCGTCAGGGCAAGGTGCAGGTGCTCGATGTGCGCCGCGAAACGGAGTGGGAAGGTGGACACATCGAGGGGGCGAATTGGTGGCCGCTGGATAATTTCAGTATTTCGCCACCGGAAATCGACGGCAGCATGCCGGTCGCGGTTCACTGCAAGGGAGGGTATCGCAGTATGATCGCCTGCAGCCTGTTGCAGCGGGCCGGCTTTCGCAACATCATTAATCTGACCGGCGGCTTTGATGCCTGGCAGCAAGCGAAACTACCGGTTGCGATTGATAAGCCGGTGGGGGTGTGATGAAGTCGACGGGAAACGGAGTGTACAAGAATTGAAGACCAAGAAGCTGGCTCAGTCCTATCGTATCGACAGCGGCAAGCACTTTCAACTGAAAGACTGCGATCCCGCGGATACCGGACACTTGCATTCGAAAGAGCATGCCGAAGAGGCGCTGCAGCAGGACATTGCCAAAATGGCCGAGTTGCAGGACAAGCTCTACGCACAGGATCGATGGTCGTTGCTGTTGATTTTCCAGGCAATGGATGCCGCGGGAAAAGATGGGGCCGTCAAGCACGTCATGTCGGGCGTAAATCCGGAAGGCTGTCAGGTGTATTCGTTCAAGGCGCCTTCGGACAAGGAATTGCAGCATGATTTCTTATGGCGCACGACTTGCTGCATGCCCGAGCGCGGGCATATCGGAATTTTTAACCGGTCGTATTACGAAGAGGTGCTGATCGTTCGCGTGCATCCAGACGTGTTGAAGGCGCAGAGGACTCCGCCGTCCCTGGTGACGAAACACATTTGGGACGAGCGCTTCGAAGACATCCGGCATCTCGAACAGCACATGGCGCGAAATGGCACGGTGATCCGCAAGTTCTTTCTTCATCTTTCGAAGAAAGAACAGAAACTGCGTTTCCTGGCCCGGCTGGATCATCCTGAGAAAAACTGGAAATTTTCGGCCGCTGACGTACACGAGCGTGAGTGCTGGGACGACTACCAGAAAGCTTATGAAGAGATGATCCAAAACACCGCGACAAAACACGCGCCCTGGTACGTAGTGCCCGCCGATAACAAGTGGTTTACGCGGCTGGTGATCTCTGCGGCGGTGGTGGAAGCGCTCGAAGGGATGGATCTTGCCTATCCGACAGTGGATGCGGAAATGCGCAAGCGGCTGGATGCCGCCAAGAAAGAGTTGATGAAGAAATAAGTAATCACCAGTGGCCAGCCGCCCCGTGCGTGTTATGGCGCTGCGCGATTAGTAACTGCTCCTTTCCAGAATCTCCTCGCGGGACTACCATTCTCAGTTGCAACTTTTTTCCGGGGAAACCATCTTCATGCGCAATAAAACGTTTTGCAGGAAGAGCTTCATCGCTGGCCGGGTTTTGCTGTTTGTCGCTCTAGCGAGTGCAATCTTCTCAATCTTGTTTGTAAATGCCGCTTTCGCCCAAACCAAGCCCGATCGGCAATCCAAAGCAGTCAAGCCCACGCAGAGCGAGCCCTCCAGCGCCACGACTGCACCTGACGCGAACGCTGCTGAAAAGAAAGAGGAGCCGGACAAGCCGGAGGAGAAGCCTTTCAAAGGAATGAAATACCGGTTAATCGGGCCGTTTCGCGGCGGCAGGTCTTTGACCGCCGCAGGAATTCCCGGCGATCCGACGACTTATTATTTCGGCGCGACCGGCGGCGGAGTATGGAAGTCGACCGACGGCGCGATGACGTGGACGTCGGTGTTCGATAAAGAAGGAACTTCTTCGATCGGCAGTATTGCCCTATCAACTCTCAATCCGAATGTGATTTACGTGGGGACAGGCGAGGCTTGCATTCGCGGCAATATTTCTCACGGCGATGGAGTTTACAAGTCGCTCGATGGCGGCAAGACCTGGAAAAACATTGGGCTGCGCGACTCGCGGGCGATCGGCAAAGTGATCGTCAATCCGCTGAATTCGGACATTGCTTTCGTGGCTGCGCTCGGTCATCCTTACGGTCCGAATGCCGAGCGCGGTGTGTTTCGCACCAGCGACGGCGGCAAGAACTGGGACAAGGTTTTGTACAAAGATGAAAACACCGGTGCTATCGATGTCGCCTTCGATCCGCACAATCCGAATATTTTGTTTGCCGCGTTATGGCAGGCGCGGCGGACATCGTGGAGTCTTTCCAGTGGCGGCCCGGGAAGCGGTATTTATCGCTCCGGCGATGGCGGCACGACCTGGAAGCGCCTGGAGGAACACGGCCTTCCCAAGGGACCTTACGGAAGAATCGGGATTTCGGTGGCTGCAAACTCCGAACGCATCTACGCTCTGATCGAGGCTCACAATCCTGACGGCGGCCTGTATCGTTCCGATGATGGCGGAGAATCTTGGGAACTTGTGAACCCGAGTCACAGCCTGTGGCAGCGGCCCTGGTATTACATGCACATCATCGCCGATCCAAAAGACGAGAATGTCGTTTACATCATGAACGTCGATACCTACAAATCGACTGACGGCGGGCATCTTTTCAACAAGGTGAAGGTTCCGCACGGCGACAATCACGGGCTCTGGATCGATCCCATGGATACGCGGCGGATGATCGCGTCGAATGACGGCGGCGTCACGGTGACGCTCGACGGCGGAAAGAATTGGACACGCCAGGACAATCAGCCCACGGCGCAGTTCTATCACGTGATCACCGATAACGCCGTGCCTTACCGCGTGTATGGCGCACAGCAGGACAGCGGCACGGTAGCGATTGCCAGCCGCAGTGATGACGGCTCGATAGACCGCTCCGACTGGTACGACGTGGGTGGAGGAGAAGCGGGTTACATTGCGCCTTATCCAACTGACCCGAATATTGTTTACGCCGCCGACTACCAGGGCAACATCACGCGCTACGACCGGCACACAGGGCAAGTGAAGGCCATCACGGAACAACCAGAACTTTCTGATGCGTACGGTGCTTTTGGTTTGGAACATCGATTTCAGTGGACGGCACCGGTGCTGATCTCGCGCTACGATCCCAGCACTTTGTATCACGCGGGCGAACGGTTGTTTAAGACGACCGACGGTGGAATGCACTGGGAAGCGATCAGTCCTGACCTGACGCGAAACGATAAGAGCAAGCAGCAAGTTTCCGGCGGTGCCATAACGCTCGACGATTCCGGGACGGAATATTACGACACGATATTTGCCCTTGCGGAATCGCCGGTTGTGAAGGGTTTGCTGTGGGTGGGAACGGACGACGGCCTGATTCAACTTACGCGCGACGAAGGCAAGACGTGGACGAATGTGACGCCGAAGGATGTGCCGCAGTGGAGCCGCATCAGCCAGGTTGAAGCTTCGCCGTTCGACGCCGGCACGGCCTACATTGCGGCCGACCTGCACCAGAGCGACGATCTGCATTCGTATATATACAAGACGAATGATTATGGTAAAACCTGGGCGAAAATCACCAATGGGATTCCGGACCGGACTTTTGCGCGAACGGTGCGCGAAGATCCAAAAAGGCGTGGCCTTCTCTATGCCGGAACGGAAGAAGGAGTCTATGTCTCGTTTAACGACGGCGCGGATTGGCGGGCGCTCAAGTTGAATCTGCCGACCGCGCCGGTGCACGATCTGATCGTCAAAGACAACGATCTCGTGGTGGCTACGCATGGTCGCGCATTCTGGATTCTCGACGACCTGACTCCGTTGCGTCAGTACAGTGACGACATTGCGCAGAAAGATGCGTTCCTCTATCAGCCGGCGGCGGCCTACAGGATTCAGGCAGGCGCGAGCGGTGAAGTGCATCCGTCAAAGCGGACTGGGCAGAATCCTCCCGCAGGCGCCGTAATTTATTACTTTCTGAAAGACGCGCCCAAACCGGAATCAGAAGTAAAGATCGAGATACTCGACTCTGCCGGCAGTGCGATCCGTAAATTTTCCAGCGCAGAAACTGAGACACTCGAAGAACCTCCCGACCCCGACGACAAGAAGCCGGAAAAAGAAATCAAGGCCGAAGCGGGGCTGAATCGTTTTGTTTGGAACCTGCGATATGAAGAGGCACACCGCGTTCCGGGATATTACTTGTGGGAATACGGAGGGGGCGCCCGAGGCCCAGTAGCCGTTCCTGGAAAATATCAGGTGCGATTGACGGTAGGCGGAAAGACGCAGACCGCGCCGCTCGAAGTAAAGCTCGATCCCAGAGTGAATGTGAGCCAGTCTGATCTGGAGCAACAGTTGAGCCTGTTGTTGCAGGATCGTGAAGAACTCAACCGCGTTTACGATACGGTCAATCAGATTCAGGATGTGCGCTCGCAACTTGCGGGTCTGAAGCGACGGCTTCCGGAAAATGCGAGCGTCAAGAACATCGCCGATTCAGCGGACAATCTCGAGAAAAAGCTCGTGGCCGTTCGCGATGGGCTGGTGAATTTGACGATCAGCGCCAACGAAGATTCGCTGGCCTATCCTCCCCAACTGGACGGTAAATGGGCCTATCTGGCGATGGCCGTGGGCAGCGCGGATTCCGCGCCCACCGCGGCGGAACGGGCCGAATTCGAAAGGCTCAAGCGGCAGAGCGCGGAGTTGTTCGATCACTGGGCGGCTCTTCAGCAGGACGATCTGGCGAATTTTCAGAAAATGGCGGCGGCGGCACGCCTATCGACTGTGGTTGTTCCGCCGCCGGATCGCCCCGCGGAGGAAGAGCCGGCGGAGGAGGCTCACTAGCCGGACCCTGCTTGGACCGGTTACTCCTATGACTTCCGTGCCACTTCGGTGGCACCGTTGTGCCTTGTTCTTATTCCAGCCGATTGATATTGTGCCGATAGAGTTCCTGATGTTTCTCCCCTGAAACGAGACCAGCCGATTCATTGGGGGTGTGTATGCGGATGATGCATTTTTGCTACGCGGCAATTGGATTTGCGGTGGCTCGCTGGGTATTTCGACGGCAGCCGGTGCCCTTGGCAGACCCGGTTGTGCGGTTTCGGTCTTCTGGCCTGCTGTAGAAGTTGGGATCCTGCTTTGGGCGCGCGCTCCGTTGCGCCAACACTTCGTCAACCGCGCGCCCATTTTCTCTTTTTCTTTCCAGCCTTCGCTCTGCGGTCAAGTACTAACGTAACCCTGGTCACCTCCGCTTAGTTACCTTCACTGCCATAAAATCTGATTGGAAGGTTCTGCGCGGAGCGATTTTTTGTCCATTCCCAAACTACGGCTGTTTCGACTATTCGCGGCCATCATGCTGGTGGCGCTTGCCTCCTCTTTTGTGGCGGCGCAGGACGATACCCCCGAAACGCCTTTGGGAGATATCGCTCGCAACTTGCGCAAAAAGGTGCCCGACCAGCAGGTTATCGACAACGACAATTTGGGCGCCGTGATGGAGCAGGTGCAGGCGCACAAGCTTGCGGCGTCCGGAGTTCAGTATTCCATCGACAGCGGCGGCAAGACTTTTCAGATTTCTTCTCCGGATGCGAGTTGCCGGCTGTCGTTCAGCGCCAACTCCAAAGCGCTGCTGTCCACTCAATACACGCAAATGCAACTGCCACCGAGCGAACTGGCGAAGCTTGAAGGGCCGGCGAGTATTGATGGCTCGTCGCTGCAAGTTTCAGTATTCAACGGCACAGGTTGGCACGTCAGCGAGATTGCCATTGCCATGACGCTGGTTACGCGCAGTGACGCACACGATGCGTCGGCTTCGTCCGGAGCAGGGAAGTTGGTTCCCGCCGTCGCGAAATCTCCAGACCAGCCTGCCCCTAACACCGCGGAAAAGATCGCGGATTTGACCACACTCTATCGCGTGCGAGCCGCTGCCGCGCCGTTGACAACAACAGTGTTTCGCACACCGCTCGATTCTGAAATCGGCGCCGACCAGGAATGGCATTGGGCGATCGTGGAAGCTAAGGGCTATCCGCCGCAGCGAGCGGCCCAGGGCGGTTCTCACTAGGCTCCGTTTGCTCGTAACGATCCGATCCGCAAGCCGCCTGCCTTACCGTGCTAAACTACCCGCATAATCCCATGAAATTCGGCGTCATTATTTTTCCTGGATCGAATTGCGATCACGATGCGTACTGGACCATCCAACACGTCGCCAAACAACCGGTGACATTTCTCTGGCACGAGTCGCACGATCTTGAAAATTGCGATGCGGTCATTGTGCCCGGCGGCTTTGCTTACGGCGATTATTTGCGCACTGGGGCGATTGCCAAGTTTTCTCCCGTGATGGAATCGGTGGGAAAGTTTGCCGCGAGCGGAGGCCTGGTGCTCGGGATCTGCAACGGTTTCCAGATTCTTTGCGAATCGGGCCTTCTCCCCGGCGCTCTCATGCGCAATGTCGGATTGAAATATGTCTGCAAGTCTGTACAGGTGCGCGTGGAGAACAATGACACACCGTTTACCAACGCGTCCAAAAGAGAAGAAGTGCTAACGATTCCTATCGGGCATATGGAAGGCAATTACTTTTGCGATCAACCGACTCTCGAAGATTTGCAAAAGAACAATCGAATCGTTTTCCGCTACAGCTCTCCGTCCGGGGAGATTACGACAACGGCTAATCCCAATGGCTCTCTCGACAACATCGCCGGCATCTGCAGCCCCGGCGGAAATGTTGTTGGCATGATGCCGCATCCGGAGCGCGCGTCAGAACCAGAGTTGGGATGCACCGATGGAGTGAAGATTTTTGAGTCGCTGGTGGGAGCGTTGACTACCAGGTAGTTGGCGAGCAGAGCTGGGAAATTTCTAGCGGACCGCGTTGCCCATCATCAAAGCGAAGAGCAAAGGCAGATAGATGACGGTCGCTTGCAACACGTGACGAGCCCTCATTTTCGAAGGCGCACTCGCTAACGGAAGATTGAGGAAAGCCAGACGGATTCCGAAGTAAAGAAGCGCCAAGCCAAGGATTACCGCCCCCACCAAATAGATCCTTCCCGCCATGCCCATCAAGCTCGGTAGTACGCTGATCGGAATCAGTGCCAGAGAATATCCGATGATCCGATGTGCAGTTGAGCGGCCGTCTTCTTCTACAACCGGCAACATGCGAATCCCGCCTTTCGCATAGTCCTCGCGGTACAGCCACGCGATGGAGAAAAAATGCGGGAATTGCCACACGAACAAAATCGCAAAGAGAACCAGCGTGCCCCATTCGAGCTGTCCGCGAACGGCAGTCCACCCGAGAACGCCGGGCATAGCTCCAGGAAAAGCGCCGATGAAAGTGCAAATCGGCGATACCCGCTTGAGCGGGGTGTACGCGGCAAGATAAACAATCGAGGTCAACAAAGTCAGCAAGCCGGTCAGCGGATTCGTGAAGAGGGCAAGATAAACAGAACCGCCGATCGCCGCGATCAGACCCACCGTCGTGGCATGGAATTTGCTCATGCGTCCGGCAGGCAAAGGGCGTCCGGCAGTGCGAGCCATATGAGCGTCGACATCTTGTTCCATCACTTCGTTCAGTGCAGCGGTGCCGCTCGAAACCAACCCGATTCCAAACAGCGCATGGAATAGCCCCCAGCTAATCCATGAGACACCGGCGCGATGTGCGCCAAAGAAATATCCGCACCACGCGGTCATCACGATTAAACTCGTCACCCGCAGTTTGGTGAGCTCCGCATAGTCCTGCAAAAGCGAACGAATTTGATTTCGGGGAAGCGCCAGAGATTGAGTTGTGCTCATGAATTAGGCCGTATCAATTACTTTACAACTTCTTGCGGATAAAGAACGATCAATGATAAATGCCCCTGCATAGGTACTCTGCCGAATCATCAAAGTCAAGAAAAAACTCGACTGTACTCGGGCACAATGCTCACATGTTCGTGCCGGAACAACTTACTTGCTTCCTGGCGAACCCGAGGAGCCGAAGGTCTCTGGCGGGTCAAAAAAACATTGATGCCACAGCGCCGAGTCCGACAGACGGCCGGCCTTCCACTGCTGCAAAGTCGAAAACGTGGCGGCGATCATGCCTCCATCGGACGAATCGAAAATCAACACAATGCCAGACAATGAATCCGATTTCTTCGACAATTCATTGTAATGCTGATCGAGCACCGATTTGGCGAATGCCAGCTTCAGCTGCGAACTGTCATCTTTCGCATTTTCGTCAGCCTTCTCGACGGAAACTATTTTAACGCTCTTGCCTTTCAATGGCTCCCAGTCGCCTGGGAAGACAGCGGTTTCTTCACGGCTCACGTGAAATAGTTCGGCTGCCGGGGAGATTCCTGGATTGGCCGGAGCGTCAGTATCGGGAACGGCATCGGGAAGCTCCACGCTGTCGCGCCAGATCCATCCGCGCGATAAGCCGGAGATGCGAACATGCACCCAGTCGCGATTGAAGTTCAGCATCTCGAATTCATCGTGCGCGCTGGCAAGAAACAGAGTCCTCGCCTCGAGACTCGGGGTGGAAACAACAGCGGTGCCGGATTTTTTTACTGCAACTAAATTCTTTGGGTGCGCCTGGTTCTTGAAAACTTCCTCAAGACTCGCGGCTTCTGAGCGCAATTTCTCATTTGAGTCAGCCAATGCCGCAGATGATGTGTTGACATCTCCGTGTGCGCTGGCGGCAAGGTCGCGCGACAAAGACAAAGAAGACGAGAGAGATCCGCCGGTCTCCGGAAGCCTTGGCATTGGTGCGGAAAGAGAGGGCTCGGACGCAGACGTCTTTTGATTTGAAGTCTCCGTATTCGCAGGTGCCGGAACAGCCGAGCTTACGCTGGGTGGCTGATCTGTTCGCTTCGACGCCGCCGTAGAAGGCTGCATCGCCAGCTGATCCGAGAGTTGATCGAGCAAATCCGCTTCCAGGCGGCCGTTGGAGGTAAGCAAGCGATATCCCGAGTGGCCGATTACGGGATCCGCATACCAGGCTGTAACTTTCGTCGTCAGCCGAACCACCGTTGCACCTGATGCGGTCGAACTGACCTGCGCTACTACCTGATAGAAACCGCGCCGATAGGAGTTTAGGGGATGATCGTTTGGAGTGGCGAAACCTTCAAGGACAGGAAGCCGGCCCGACATTGAAGGCTGCAATTGTTGCAGCACTTTTTCCACGGTGTTCTTGGGTTGCGCGAATGACCGCTCATATGCTCCCTCCTGTGCCCAGCCAGCGAGTGAGCACGACACTATGGCCGCGAGTAAAGCAGCCGTATACCGCCCCGTTTTCGCAAGCCGCTTTCTCATGGGAGCAGTTCCACTTGGTCGCGCGGAACCCAGCCGTGCTGTCCCTCGTGAGTTTCTATGCCATACCAATAGGGGGAGGAAATAACAATCAGGACTTCCGTCCCAGCGGAAAGCAATTGCAATGTGCTCGCGGTGTGAAACGGGGCCGATTTTAGCGGAGCTCCCGGAGCCTTCACCCGCCGTTCGACCTGCTGCCGCAAAAACTGTACTCGCTTCTCCAACGATTCCGGCTCGGCAGATTCTTCACCCTCAGAGTTGCTGCCGCTACCCTCGCCCAACGGAGATGCTACGTAGGATGGAACCGAGTTGCTGCCGGATTCTTCCGGCGTTGCAGCCGCTTCATGCGTGTCGCTTGAGTTGTTACTCGCACTGGAAGACCACTGCTGCCTCAGCGGTGCGTTTGGATTTGCCCGCTGTTCCTTTTCGCGTTGAGCTTCCGTCGTCTGCTGCTTCATCAGTTCGATCGCTTCGATGTGATCGTGGATGTCTTTGTACTCCGCGCTTTCAACCGATCCATTGGAAAGGTGCGAAGAGCGCCGGAAATCCTCGACAAAGACCGCATCAATGCGCAGCACGCAGCTCTTCTCGTCCTGCCCTTGAACCACATAGCGGACCGTAAGCGTGCCAACATCGCCACCGTCTTTGAAATTGCGGGGGTCGATGGCGTGAAGGCGCTGTTTGTAGAACACTTGTCCGCCGCCCTCCGTCCATGTGGGGAAAGCCCGCGAAGACGACTGTGCGGTTGCGCCCGTGATGAATTCGTCCTTGTTGTATTCCTTGGTTCCGCGGATGATCCCATTTTGCACGACGTCCTGAACCGCCTGAACCACCTCGGCCTCAGAGAAGGGAACGTTAGTGATTAGCCCAGTGCCATATTGGATGGCCTCTCTTTCGCCTCCCACGAGACGGGGAACTGCAAACAGGAGTAACAGCAAAAACCACAACGCTGGAGACGAGGAACGCTGAAAGGTACGGCTGCAGTCCGATCGCTGCTTCCGTTGCTGCTTTGTGAAGTCTCGCTTCAACCTGGATTAACCTCAGGACGTACAGTGCAGTGTATCGCGCTTACAAAAAAATCTGAGAAAAGTTCAGAACGACGCTCTTCTGAATCAGATTCTTACTCTCGGCTGGCGCAAGCCGTCAACTATAAGGGTCGTTAACGGTAACGGTACGGAAGCGAACTATGTCAAGGCCTAATTGTAAAAAAAATGTAAAAGTTCTTGCACTTCACCTACAGCGCGTAGTAGATTCAACCTCCGGTAGGGTGGTCGGACCTTTCGGTTCGGCAGGTGATGAAACAAGTGCTTCGACAGTCAGTCCTCTTTTCGCCACTTGTTGCGCCTTTTTTCCTGTCCTACCTTTGCATTGAAGGTTTGATTTTTCAAACAGTGAATTTCGCGAGGAGCGCGGCATGAGTATGAGAAAGAAGTCTCATGGCAGCCAGGTCTCGGTGTTTCTCTCTTCAGTTCTGATTCTGATTTTTCTGATTGTCAGCGGAAGTCCCTCTGCGTACGCAATACCGGCGTTCGCCCGCAAGTACGGATTGCGCTGTTCCGCTTGTCACGAATCCTGGCCGATGCTGAACTACTTCGGCCAGAAGTTCAAAGACAACGGCTACCAGCTCATGAACGATCGGGATGCTCCGATCTGGCAGAACCCGGGCTATTGGCCGGTCACGTTCCGCATCATTCCGATCTGGCACCGGGTAAGTACCGGCAAGGTGCTGGTGGATTCCGCAGGCGGTACGGATTCCGCGATTACTCGGATCACCTCATCCGGATTCGACCTGAGCGGCCTGGACTTCCACACCGGCGGCACTCTGGAAAAGAACTTCTCGTTCTATGTGCTGCCCTCTTCCGACGCCACGGGCGCGTTTCACTTCGAAACCGTGATGGCTCGACTGGACAATGTATTTGGCAGTTCCTGGCTAAACATAAAGTTGGGCAAATTTGAGCTCGACAATCTACTGTCTGAAAAACGCATTCTGACTCTTACCGGCAACGGTGGAATCTATCAGCTCTATCACTTCATTCCGTTTGGAGATGGCAACATTTTTGGCCAGATGGGTGATAACCAGCTTGGCGCTGAGCTCATGGGCCACTCTTACAATGACCGCACGCGGTATTCGGCCGCGCTGTTGAGTTCGAATGACGGGACTGTTGGTTTGCCCTACGGTAATGCCTATACCGGCTTCTTCACTTTTAGCCAGGCCTTTGATGCCGGCAAGGCCGGAGTGCAGCGAGTTGGCGCTTACGCCATGATTGGCCAAGCGCCCACCACTTGGCTCACCAGCGGGGGTCCGTCAAGCTACATCGCCGGTTCCGGAATCGGCAACAAATCGTTTAGCCGTGAAGGCTTTGTCGGACAATTCTATTTCGGCCAGCATATCGACTTGCAGGTTGTGACGCAGCATGGCGAGGACAATGCCTGGTTTGGACAAGGCTATGGCGACGTAATAGACGGCGTCTCCACGGTAAACAACACTCCGGGCACAATCCTCCCCGCTGGATCGCGTGCGCCGACGTGGAACGGGGTTCTCTTGGAACCGCACTACGTGTACAGCCCGCAACTGATTTTTATCGGGCGCTATGAAACCATCCGGATGTCGCAGCAGGCGACGCCGACCAATCCTTCCAACCTGGGAAACATTTCAACCTACACTATCGGCTATCGCTATAACCCATTCATGAACAGCAGGGCTGGCTTTGCCTGGCACAACGAATACAACTGGATGCACCAGGATGGAACCGGGCCCTATTTGGGGATTGGAAATGCTAACGTCAACACGAGCGAATTGTTGCTGGGCTTCGATTTCGATTTCTAGATTTGATTTCTAGAGAGGGATAGACATGCGAACAAGATTGCGGAGATGGTCGCTTTTACTGAGCGCAACTGCGGTTTTGGTTTTCCCGCTGGCTTCCTGGGCGCAGCTCACGCCGTCTGACATCAACACACGCATCGGCGCGGAAAGCCACATCGGCAATATCACCGGTCATGCCAAGGACGCCAAGAGCGACTACCGCCGGTACTGCGTTGTTTGTCATGGCGAGCTCGGGGACGGAAATGGGGAAAGCTTCCCCTGGGTCGACCCGAAGCCACGCGATTTCCAGTTGGGTGTGTTCAAATGCCGCTCCACTCCGACGGGAACCCTGCCCACCGACGAAGATCTTTTCGACACCATCGCTCGCGGCCTCGACCGCTCGAACATGCCCCAATGGAGCACCTTCACGAAGCAGCAGCGGGCAGACCTCGTTGCCTGGGTGAAACACTTTTCTCCGCGTTGGACCAACGAGAAACCGGGAACACCAATCCAGATCCCGGCCGAGCCGGAAGTGACCGCCGAGCGAATCAAAGCGGGGCGCGATGTGTTCGCACGTGTGCAGTGCTGGAAGTGCCACGGCGTGCTGGGACAAGCGAACGGACCTTCCTCCTCGACGCTCACCGACGATCTCGGCCGCCCGATCGCTGCCTTCAACTTTACCGAGGGAGCGCGGCCAAAATGCGGTGACACCGATCGCGACATCTACCGTATTTTCATGACCGGGTTGGACGGCACTCCGATGCCGTCCTATGCCGATAACATCAAGCCGGACGAGGCTTGGGACCTGGTGTTCTATCTGCGAACCCTCATGTCTCAGCACAGCATCGAAAAAGAGATGGCGAAGAAACTCGACCTGAAGCCGGTGGATCCTAATGCCCCGGCGGGACAACAATAGCGCTGAGACGGGCATCGCAATGACGTTCACATCTGTAGCTCTGTAAGGAGAGAGACTTCCTATGACCAATCGACACAAGTTTGCAGTAATACTATTTACGATAGTACTCGTTTGTTGCGGAGCATTAATGTTAAGTAACCGAGTTAGCGCCGCCGGGGAAGGCAAGATCACCGGGACCGTAAAGCTGGATGGGACGGCTCCGCACATGAAGGGCATCGATATGTCGAAAGATCCCTACTGTGTAAAGGCCCATGCGAGCGACCCGGCGCATTTGGAAACCGTTGTGGTCGGTTCTGGCGGAGGATTGGAGAATGTTGTTCTTTACCTCTCGGAAGGTTTGCCTGCCAGCGCCAGCAGCGAAGTCCCGACATCCGTACCGGTGTTCGATCAAAAAAACTGCGTCTACACGCCACACGTTTTGGCCATGGATGTGAATCAGAAATTCAAGGTCGTGACGAGTGATCAGACGACCCACAATATTCACCCGCTCCCTAATCCGATGACCGGCAATATCCCGTGGAACCAATCTCAACCTCCGGGCGCCGCGCCAGTGGAGAAGAGTTGGAAAACTGCCGAGGTCATTCCCGTTCAGTGCAATATCCATCCCTGGATGCACGGTTGGTTTGTCGTGGTGAAAGGACCTTACGCAACCACCGACAGCAGCGGCTCCTACACCATCAACAACGTGCCGCCGGGAAATTACACCGTGACTGCCTGGCAGGAAGACTACGGCACGCAAACGCAGAAAGTCACAGTTGCTGCCGGTGCGGCGGGAACAGCTAATTTCACTTATAAGGCGAAGTAGGAAGAATCCAGGTTCGTAATTGATATCGAATCACCGGATCGCCGCAGTGAACGCTGCGGCGATTCTCAGGGTGTTGCACTAAAAACGGAACGATATGGCGAAAATATTCGCTGTGACGATCATTCTGATCGCAATTGGTTCGGCAATTCCCATCCTGATGCACACATGGGATATGCCTCAGGACATCTCTACCCACGGCCCCCTGATCGACGAGCAGTATAAAGACACGATGGTTGAGGCGGGCATCTCGTTCCTGGCCGCACAATTCCTGCTGGCATTCTTTATCTGGAAATTTTCCGACCCGAAGCCGGGTGCAAAGATCAAGCGTTTTCCCGGTGGCGCGGCGGGATTGGTGATCGCGGCTTTCGTGTTAGTCGGCACGGAAGTCCTGGCGCTTGGAATATTTGGCGCCAAAGCATGGGCGAGTGTGTATTTCGCTCCGCCCGCGGCGAACGCGATACCGGTTCAAGTGCAATCGGGACAGTTTGCGTTTTACTTTCGCTATCCCGGCCCGGACGGCAAGTTCGGTCCGATACACGTCGACCAGATTAATGAGGCGCAAGCGAATTTCTTCGGGATCGATACGACTCACGATCAGGATTCCAAAGACGACATCGTAACCGCAGAGATGGCGATTCCCGTAAACCGCGAGATTCATCTGTTGATGCACACGAAAGATGTTGGGCACTCCTTCTATGTGCCGGAATTGCGCGTGCAACAGGATTTCGTTCCCGGCCTGGACCTTTCCGTGCATTTCACGGCGACCAAAATTGGCAAGTACGAGATCGTCTGCACGCAGCTTTGCGGCCTCGGGCACTACAACATGAAGGCGTATCTTGAGGTGATGTCACAGGAAGACTACGACAACTGGATAAAACAGCAGGCGGCGCTACAGTAGCCGTCCCGTATCTGGAAGTAATCCATCTCGTTTGAGGTAGGGACAATGCACGATATGTCGGCACATGCTGTGCAGCATGGGGCTCCAACCGGTTTCATCCGGAAGCACGTGTTCAGCCTCGACCACAAAGTCATCGGCAAACAGTACTACGCGCTAGCTTTGGTGGCTGTGTTCGTCGGGATGGTGCTGTCGTGGATCATGCGTATTCATCTGGGATGGGGAAGTTTTGCTATTCCCGGCTTGCACTTGCTGTCCAAAACCGGCGCGCCGGGCGACGTGATGACGCCCGAATATTACCTGCAACTCATGACCATGCATGGAACGATCATGGTCTTCTTTGTGCTGACGACGGCGCCATTCGCGGCATTCGGCAATTTCTTTTTGCCCATTCAGGTTGGCGCGGAAGATATGCCGTTCCCGCACTTCAACATGATGTCGTTCTGGGTCACGTTTGTGGCGTTTCTGGTTCTGGTCGCGTCGTTCTTTGTGCCTGAAGGCCCAACCCTGGGAGGCTGGACGCAGTACGCGCCTCTGAGCGCAGTCGGTTCCGTCGCCGGTCCCGGCCAGGGACTCGGCGTAGTTCTTTGGGCTTCTTCGATTGCTATTTTCTGTATTGGACAGTTACTGGGTTCGCTGAACTTCATCACCACTACGCTCGACATGCGCACCAGAGGCATGTCGCTGATGCGTTTGCCGCTCAGCGCCTGGGCCTGGTTCATCACTTCGGTGATGGGTTTGACCGCGTTCGCAGTGTTGATGCCCGCCTGCATCCTGCTGATTCTGGATCACGTTGCCGGCACGAGCTTCTTTATTTCGTCGAATGAAGTCATCAACGGCCAGATCCTGCCGCACTCTGGCGGTTCGACTCTGCTGTGGCAACATCTCTTCTGGTTCTTCGGACATCCCGAGGTCTACATCGCGATCGTGCCCGGCATGGGCATCGTTTCCCACGTGCTGATCACCAACATGCGGCGGCCGATGCTGAGCCACAAAGTTCTCATTTATTCCATGGGATCCTTGGCCGTTCTTAGCTACATGGTCTACGGCCACCACATGTTTGTCAGTGGGATGAATCCTTATTCATCCTTGGCCTTTTCCTTTCCCACGCTGGTGATCACGATTCCTTCCGCGATCATCGTGCTCATCTGGCTGGGGAGTCTGTACGGCTCAAAGCTGCGCATCAACGCGGCGTCGCTGTTCGCCTTAGGTTTCGTCTCCATGTTCATCAGTGGCGGGGTGAGCGGCTTTTTTCTGGCGCAGCCTTCCATCGACATCATGCTGCACGCGACGTACTTTGTGGTCGGTCACTTCCACCTGGTGATGGGCGTGGCGGCCATGTTCGGCATCTTTGCGGGAACTTACTTCTGGTTCCCCAAAATGACCGGACACATGATGAGCGAAACTCTGGGCAAACTGCACTTCTGGCTGAGCTTTGTCGGCGCCTATTGCATCTTCATGCCGTTTCATTATCTAGGCATCGCCGGGAATGTCCGCCGCTACCAGGCCTTCACTGACGACTATCTGATCCATCTGATTCCCGTACACAAGTTCATAACGGTCGCGGCCCTTTGCACGGGTTTTGCCCAGCTAATTTTCCTCTACAACTTGATCTACAGCCGGTTCAAGGGAGCGCCCGCGCCGGATAATCCGTGGGAAGGTACTTCACTCGAATGGAGCACGGCCACGCCTCCTCCGCACAACAACTTTGGCGACAAGATGCCCGTCGTTTATCACGATCCTTATCAATACAGCGTCGAAGGCGCGACTAGTGATTACATAATGCAGACCTCGCCGGAGCGGCTTATCAATCCGGACGAGGAGAAATAACAGTTCGAGCAGGGAAGCGTCATCAGGGAGTTCAGCAGTATGGCGACTACAGTTCACGAACCGCCAAAAATTGAGCTAGACCGTTTGCCGAGCCGAGGCTCCGGCAATGGCGGCTGGCGGAATCTGGTTCCCGCTGATGGTGACATGCGGCGAGTCGAGGACCATTCACCCGTGCCGGCCAGCACCGGCATCTGGGTAGGGCTAGCCTCCATCACGATGACGTTCGCCGCTTTCACCAGCGCCCTCATCGTTCGCCAGGGCGGAGCGCCGGATTGGCAGCACATCACGCTGCCTCCCATTCTTTACTTGAACACGCTCGTAATTGTGGCCAGCAGCTTCACGCTGGAACTCGGGCGGCGGCAAGTGGCGGCATTCATGGGCGGACTGCGAAGTCACCTCACGAATCCCGCTCGGTGGCTGTACGTCACGCTCCTTCTTGGAATCCTGTTCGTAGCTGGGCAAACTCTCGCCTGGGTGCAATTGCGAGCGGAGGGACTAAAGCTCTCGACCAACGTTAGCTACTCTTTCTTCTATGTTTTGACCATTGCTCATGCCGTGCATCTGCTTGGCGGTCTTGGCGGCATGACGCGCGTGATTGGAAAACTGAAACGGTCTGTGCTGCGACGAAGCACTCTGGACGCTACATCGCGCTACTGGCATTTCATGGGCGCACTTTGGCTGTATCTGCTTTTGCTGCTTTGGATGAAGCTCTAACAGAGAAACGGTAGGAGGCAAGGTGAGCCAAGCCGATTTAACGATGCAGGGACATTCAACGGCAGCCATGGCGGAGCCCACATTTTCAGTCCCCGCAAAAAAGATGGCGATGTGGCTATTCATCATCGCCGACACCGCGACCTTTGCCGGCTGCCTCGTCGCGTACGGATTTATCCGTAACAGCACTTCCGATTGGCCCAGACCTTTTCACAGCATCACCAACGTGGCGCTGATGACCTTCATCCTCCTGACCAGCAGTTTGACCATGCTGATCGGAGTAAGGTCAGCGCAAAGGGACGATAAAGCCGGTGCGTTCCGCTGGACGATGATTACCGCTCTTGGTGGGATTCTGTTCGCCGCGCTCCACATTCGCGAATGGATGGGAATGATCGGAGAAGGCGCCACATTGTTTCACAATCCGTGGGGTACGCCCTTATTCGGTTCTCTGTTTTTCAGCATCACTGGATTGCATCTGCTGCACGTGACTGGCGGCGTGATTGCCTTAATTGCCGTGGGAATACGCTACAAGGGTGGCCGCTACCGTGCCGATGATTTAGAAATTACTGGACTCTACTGGCACTTCGTCGACTTGGTCTGGATGTTCGTAGTGCCTCTGGTCTATCTTTTGAATTTAGCTCACTGAGGGGGAGCAGGAGCGAATCGCTATGACGACCGTTGCGGAGCACAAGAGTGGTGGAATGGGCAGAGACGTGATTGTCTATCTTTGCCTGCTGGCACTGGCGGCGATACAGTTTGTCATCGCTTACCAAAACATCGATGCGGCTCAAATGCTGGTTCGCATGATGGCTGTGGCTCTCGTAGAAGCAGGGCTGGCGCTTTTGTTCTTCATGCACTTGTCGGAGAATCGGGGGCTGAAGTGGTTTGTCCTGATCTTTACGGTAGCCGTAATCTTAGGAATGCAATATGGGTGGACAGATAGCTATCGCTTGGTAAATGGCGCGCCGTGGGCAAAATAGTTCGGCCGCCGAGGGTGTTGAGGATATTTATGAAGTGTTGGAGACCAATTGCAATCTTGGCAATCACGCTGGCGGGACTGATTGTCCTGATGGCGCCGCTTCCGGCTGTGGCCCAGAGCTGTGCGCTTTGCTACACGCAGGCCGCCTCGTCAGGCTCTAAGATGATTCAGGCTTTGCGCAGCGGCATCCTCATACTGATCGCTCCGCCGACATTTGGAACGGTTGGCCTCATTTTCATTTGCTACCGCAAGCGCAATCAGACTCGAGACGCTGCGGATGCCGATCTCGATTGGAGAGGCAATAACTCCTCTGATCGGTCCTCGGACCAGAACTGACGAAGCTTCCGGTCCGCTAAAACCCTCCCGCTTCTACTTACAACCAGCACCGTTTCCCATCACTCGCTTACGCCGAACCCTGTAAACTGAAAGGCCCAATCGTCTCTCTGAGGTGAAGCATGCATTCTCGTGTGCTGCGATCATTCGCTGTTAGTCTCATTCTAATTTTTGCTTCGGCCTCTGTATTCGGCCGGACCGCAAAGGCCTTGCAGATTTACGCGATCGATGTCGAAGGTGGACAAGCCACGCTCATCGTGAGTCCTGCCGGCCAATCGCTGTTGATCGACACGGGCTGGCCTGGCTTTAATGGCCGTGACGCCGATCGTATCGTCGCCGCCGCCCACGTTGCCCGCCTCAAGCGCATCGACTATGTTCTGATCACGCATCATCATCGCGATCACGTCGGCGGCGTTCCTCAACTTGTCGAACGCGTCAAGGTGGGCACATTCGTCGATCATGGTCCCAATCTTGAAGACTCCGACGTGACCCGCGAAGACTACGCCGCGTATCAGAAGGCGATCGCGGGACATCCACACATTGTCGGCAAGCC
Source organism: Candidatus Sulfotelmatobacter sp. (assembly GCA_049584475.1). Taxonomy (GTDB): domain Bacteria; phylum Acidobacteriota; class Terriglobia; order Terriglobales; family Acidobacteriaceae; genus Sulfotelmatobacter. The sequence goes on from JBAUXX010000009.1 coordinate 60,430, forward strand.
CGGCATGGGCCTGCCCTTGAAGGGTCTTGAGGTACACTTTTTGTCGGCTGCCGGAGATCTACTTCAAACTCCTCTTCCCGGAGCCGGGACCGCGAATCCTTATTGCGCTTCGGAACCTGCTGCTGAGGACGATCCCACCGAGAATGCTCGTTCCCTGGGGCTGATGATACGGTACGGCAATTTTCGTTTTCTCGATCTCGGCGATCTGACGAAGAAGAAGGAGGCAGGGCTCGTCTGTCCCAACAATCTGATCGGCACGGCGGATTTGTTCTTGGTATCGCATCACGGCGCGGATCTTTCTAACTCCAAAGCATTGGTTTGGGCGCTGCATCCCAGAGTGGCGATCTTCGACAACGGCCCGCATAAAGGCGGAAGCCGCGAAGCCTGGCAGACGGTTCACGATTCTCCGGGCATCGAAGACGTGTGGCAGCTCCACTACGCAATGGATTCCGACAAGGACCACAACGTCGCGGCAGACCGGATCGCAAACCCCGCAGAGAATTGCGAAGGGAAGTACATCAAGGTTGAAGCGTCGCCCGATGGAACGTTTACTGTGATCAATTCGCGCACTGGATTAAAGCAAACCTACGAAAAGAAGTGAGCCACGGCGGGCAGCGACCGATGATTGTAATCGTGATGGGAGTTGTGGGTGCGGGGAAGACGACGGTCGGCAGGCTGCTTGCGCAACAGTTGCACTACGAATTTGCCGACGCGGACGATTTCCATCCGCAAGCCAACATAGTAAAGATCAGCCAGGGTATAGCTCTGAGCGATGATGATCGAAAGCCCTGGTTGGAGCGACTGCGGGCCAGAATTCTTGCTTGGGAGGCTAACAATACCAATGCGGTTCTGGCATGCTCCGCGCTCAAACGGGCTTACCGCGAAGAACTGGAAGTCGGCCCTGATGTGCATTTCGTTTACCTGAAGGGGGACGCTGACTTGATCGCGCAACGCCTTCGCGCCAGACACGGACACTTCGCCGGCGCAAGCATCCTTACCAGCCAAATAGCCGATCTCGAGGAACCGGAGGACGCGGTCACGGTCGACATCGATCAGACTCCGAAGGAAATCGCGGCTCAAATACGACAAGAGCTCGGACTGGCGTAGAATCCTCGCGGACTTGTTATTTTCTAACTTGTTCTGCACATCCGGTCTCCCAAAGTGACTTCGAACACACTCGCCGACCGAAACGCCGCCGACCCAAACATTGAGACAGCCGTCGTTTCGCGCCTGATGTGGCGATTGCTGCCGTTTCTTTTTCTTCTTTACATCGTCGCGTATCTGGATCGCATCAACGTCAGTTTTGCCATCCTCCAAATGCGGACTCAATTGCACCTGAGCGACAAGGCCTACGGCGGGGCTGCGGGAATGTTTTTTGCCGGCTATCTGCTCTTCCAGATTCCCAGCAACATCGTGCTGGAAAAAGTTGGAGTGCGCCGCTGGATTGCCATTCTCATGATCGCCTGGGGCTTGGTATCGTGCCTGATGATTTTCATTCGCGGCCCCCAGAGCTTTTACGCTTTTCGATTCCTGTTGGGCGCGGCCGAGGCGGGTTTTTTCCCCGGCATCATTCTCTATCTCAAACGCTGGTTTCCGGCCGGAGCGCGGGCCCGCGCCGTCGCATGGTTCATGGCGGCGAATCCGCTGGCCGGTGTGGTCGGCAGTCCGATCTCCGGAGCGTTGCTCGGATTGCACGCCATGGGGCTGGCGGGATGGCAGTGGCTGTTTGTAATGGAGGGTCTACCTGCAATGCTGCTCGGTGTGGCCGTTTTGTGGATCCTGCAAGAGTGGCCGCGAGAGGCGACATGGCTGACCAATGAGCAACGTGGCTGGCTCCTGCGTGAACTCGAATGGCAACAAGTTCAAGATCAAATCGTTGGAGAAGCTTTCAAGAAGCCGGCAAGAATGCTCTGGGGAGTTCTTACCAGCGGCAGCGTGTGGCTGCTGTCTATAACTTATTTCGGCGTGTCCACTTGTATGTACGGAGTCACGCTCTGGCTGCCCAGCACCATCCGAAGCCTTTCCGGGTTGAGCGATTTTTCGATCGGAGCCGTGGCCACCATTCCTTATGTCCTCACCGCCATCGCGATGGTGCTCGCCGGCCGCCATTCGGATCGTGCCGGAGAAAGACGCTGGCATACGGCCATGGCGGCGTTCCTGGCCGCGGCGTCGCTGGGCATGGCCGCCAGCGGCCGATCTGTGCTGGTGGTAGTTGGAGGAATGAGCCTCGGCATGATGGGTGCAGAAGCGATGGTCGGTCCTTTCTGGGCGATGGCGACCGCAAAAATGAAAGGATCGTCGGCCGCGGTAGCGATCGCAGTGATCAACTCACTCGCGAATCTCGGCGGATATTTCGGGCCGTGGATTCTGGGCCTGGTGCGGTCCGCGAACGGCGGCTTCGCCGCAGGACTGCTGGCGATCGCCAGCGTGATGCTCCTGAGCGGACTCGCTGCGCTGAGCGTGAAGAACTCCTCAGGGCAATCCGTTCGTATCTGAGACCAAGTTGTCCCAACCCTGGTTGCGTCGGCTTGTCAGCGTTTCGTCTTCATTTTTCCGGCTCTGCTGCCCGTTCCAGTTCTATTCAGGTTCGACAGTGCGCGCGGTCCGCTTCCCTGTCGCAGACGCTGGAGGTGCGCGGTCCAGGCCGCTGTCCGCGCCTGTATGTAGTCGGTCAGCGCCGCACTCGAGGATAAGTCCGGCGGTACATGCTTGTCGTAACTCCCCTGCTCATTACGCAACGGCAAATCGGCGACCTTCGCGGCGTGAATCAGATCGATGTGCGAAGGCTGCGACTGATTGGGATAAACAATGTTGGAGACCGGTATTTGAATACCCTGCAACGGATCGTCGGTGCGGGGCTTAGCGAGGGTAAGAACATCGCCGAGATCCGGCGCCGCTTTGTCGCGCCCGGTAAGCGGATCGATGTTCCAAAGCAGTTCAATCGTTTTCAGCACCGATGTGTGGTCGATGGTCCCGCGTTTTGCGCGGAAAACCGTTCCGGCGGCGATTCGAGGAGATATGAGTAAAGCGGGGATGCGAATACCAAAACGTGTGAAATCGAAGTTATACTCGCCGACCGTGCCGTCTCCGGGTGGCGTTGCGCCCCAGGGCGGCGCGACATGATCGTAGTTTCCCCCATGTTCGTCATAGGTGATCAGGAGTAAGGTGTCGTTCCAGCTTTTGCCGTTTCGCACCGCGTAATACGTATCGTGGATCAACTTTTCACCCAGCGATACGTCGTAGTTTGGATGCTGGCTGTTACCGTTCGAGCCCCAACTCGGCTCAAGAAAGCTATAGGCGGGTAGTGTCCCGGCGGCGGCCCTCGTCTGAAAGTCGCGGAAATGGCCGAAGTGACTTTCGTCCGCATCCTGTGTGTCGGGAAAGTCCAACCGGGTCATGGGATCGCGGTTGTAGCCGTAGATCGCCCAATCGACGTTGTTCTTGGAGAGACTGCCAAAAACACTAGGGCAGGTAAATGTCTTGACATTGTCCTGGAGATGGCCCTGCGAAGTCGCCGCAGAAGCGAAGGCCCGGTTGGGCAGAGTCATTGTCGGAACAGATGCGAACCACTCATCGCAGACCGCGAAACCCCGGGCCAGGGCGGACATGACCGGCAACATTTCCGGGCTGTACATCCCCATGATTTCAGATGGGTCCGTGCCGGGGAGCGTGTCTTTGTATTTCTTAGCTTGATCGGAAGCGATAGCGGCTTTGAAATTGATGACGAAGCCGCTATTCGCCGGAATCGCGCCCTGTACCGGATCGTCCGTAGAGAACAATTGGTAGTTGGTGTTATAGAAGCCTTCGCCCGGATCCGCGCCCGGCATGAGATAAGGGTGAGGCGCAGTGTTATCGATTTTGTAAACTTGGATTGCCCTGCCGGTATCGTCGAGATTCGATTCGTTGCCGGTCAATCCTTCGTAGGGCTGGTTGGTTGGACTCTTGTTCCCTGTGCTTTCGTAAAGAAAGCCCAGCATCTGATCGAAGGACCTGTTTTCCAGCATCAACTGGACGATGTGCTTTACGGACGAGAGTTGATTGGCCATGGAAGGCCTCAGCGCGAAAGAGTTTGTTGCGGGTCAGCGCCGAGTTTAATGGCCCGGCTTGCTTTTGAAAACGACAATTTTCGGCTGTTACGAAACCCGAACAACGCTGTGCCGGGTCGACTGAGGTTATTTCTTCCTGGTGAACTCCCTGAAAGACGCCTTATCCGAAATTGTCTCGAATAGCGGCCTCATGTTTCGTTCCTCTTACGCAATTGTTTACAATAGGAGTTTCGTCTGCCCTCGTGGCGGGATTCTGCCTCCACGCGGGCGACTTGTATTTTGGACCAGCCTAATCCCAACTCGAGTGCGGCTCCCAGCGTCTACTGGCGAGTAGAAGGCAGTCTCCTGGATCTGACCGTGGTCGCGCCGGTAGCCTTCTTTACCTGGAACGCGCAGACCTTCTCTGAGCGGTTCCGGCGGCGTGGGCTGATTTTCCTGATGGCGGCGTTGCGTCCTTTTCTTTATTCCACCAACCGAAAATTTGCCACACGGGTTGTGCATGCCGCGCTGCGCGGCGTTTCCCGCGATCGGCTGGACCTTCTCGGAGAGGAATATTTCCAATACAAGCTGAAGCCGAAGCTGAAAGATCGGGGCGTTTCCAAGGTGCAGGATCTGGTTCGCGCGGGTGCGGATGTGGTTCTGGTGAGCCAGGGATTGGATCACGTGATGCGCCCGCTGGCTCAGCACCTCGGTGTGAAACGGTTGGTGGTGAACCGCCTCGAATTCCGCAACGGCATTGCTACTGGAAGACTGCTGGATCCCGTGATTCGTCCACGCGGCGCATTTGCGCGGATTCGGGAGGAAAGCCCTGATGGCCGCCGAGCCCCGAAAACTTTGGCGCGGCAGTTGGATATTTCATTGGAAACGCTCCGCGCGGCGGCCATTTCGGCGGAGCGTCACGGATCTTTGCCCGCGCGCCCGGTTGTCCATTTCGAAGGCCGGCGGCAACAGCCCAATTTTTCCGTCCGTCGCGCGTTTGCGGGGAAGCACGCGATGCTGATCGGCGTCACTGGATTCATCGGCAAGGTCTGGCTGGCAAATACGCTGCTCGAATTGCCGGACGTGGCGCGAATCTATCTTCTGATTCGCCGGCAGAAATCGAATCCTGCTGCACGGCGCTTCGAAAAAATGGTGGAGGATTCGCCGGTCTTCGATCCACTCTTTGAAAAATACGGGGATCGCTTCTCGGATTTCCTGCGAGACAAGGTTGAAATAGTCGAGGGCGACGTTACACAACCGGGAATGGGGCTTAGTTCCGACGTATCCCGCAGATTGCAAAGAAATCTTGATGTGATCATCAACAGTTCGGGCCTCACGGACTTCAATCCGGACTTGCGCGATGCCTTGGCAACGAACACCGATGCCGCGGTCAACATTCTGGAATTTATTCGCGGGTCCGATCACGCGGGACTCGTGCATCTCTCGACCTGCTATGTCGCCGGCGAACACGATGGCCGCGTCGGCGAGGCGCTGATTCCGAATTACACTCCGCGGCACGTACCGGGCTTCGATGCCGAGCAGGAGGCCGCTGCGCTTAAAGATCTGATCAGGCAAGGCGAATTGCAGGCCGAAGGCGAGGCGGTTACCGCGGGTTTGCGCATGCAATCGCTCGCCAGGGAGCATGCCTCGAAACATCTACAAGGCGCGGCGCTGGATAATCAGATCCGCAAGAATCGCATCCGCTGGCTGAAGACGTACTTGACTGAAGAAGGAACCCGGCGCGCGAAAGAGCTGGGCTGGCCCAATACTTATACGCTCACAAAAAGCCTTGCGGAGTCGCTGATCGTCAAGTATGGCGCGGATCTTCCGGTTGCGGTTGTGCGTCCGGCAATCGTCGAAACGTCAGTATCCAAGCCATTTTTAGGCTGGAACGAGGGCATCAACACCTCGGCGTCGCTTTCTTATCTGCTGGGAACGTATTTCCGCCAATTGCCCACGAATGAGAGCAAGCGTCTCGATATTATTCCTGTGGACGCTGTTTGCAACGGCATGACTCTGATTGCAGCCGCAGTCATGGAGCGCCGGCACGATTCGCTGTATCAGCTTGCCACTTCGGTCACCAATCCTTGCGATATGGGCCGTTCCATCGAATTAACTTCACTGGCCCATCGCAAACATTATCGTGCGCAGGAGGGATTGGAATCCTGGCTGCGTCTTCGTTTCGATGCTATTCCAGTTTCGAAGACCCGCTATAACCGGATGTCGGCGCCGGCGCAGAAAGCAATCGTAAAATCCATCCAGCGGATAATGTCTCCGTTGCCGTTGAAGAAGACTCCATTGGCGAAAACAGAACGCAACCTGGAGCGTCTGGAAAAACTTATCGAACTGTTCGAGCCTTTTATTTTGTTAAATGAGCACGACTTTGCCGCCGACAACATTGAGAAGCTTTCCCACGCCCTTTGCCCTGAGGAGCGTGCTCTGTTTGCGTACGACACGCGCGCCCTCGACTGGTGGGAGTATTGGATCAATATCCATATTCCCGCATTAAGACGGTGGACGTATCCGCTGATCGAAGGCCGCCCGCTGGAGGCGCGCGCCCCGCGCAGTTTGCAGCTTCCAACTGCCAGCGATGAAACCTTGAGGACTGGAACGAACGGAGCAACGTGGCGATATTCATAACGGGGGGAACGGGATACATAGGCGCGCATGTTGCCGCGAACTTGCTGGAAGGTGACGCGCCTTTGAACGTGCTGGTGCGCGCGAAAGACCAGCAGGAAGCGCAACTACGCTTGTGGCAGGGTCTTCAGTTGCACTTGCAATTTCCGCGCTTCTTCGAATACCTGCAAACGCGAATCAGGATTTTCCGCGGCGACCTAACGCTCCCCGGTTTTGGTCTGGGACGCGACGAATATGACCGGCTGGTACACACTACGGATTCAGTCATTCACTGCGCCGCTTCGTTAAATAGAAAATCCGAAAAAAGCTGCCTGAATGTGAATTTGCGAGGCACTCTCGAAGTGCTCACGCTGGCACGGCATATTGAGCATTATCACGGACTGCGGCGCTTCAGCCAGGTCAGCACCGTGGCCGTAGCCGGACGTCGCAGCAACGAAGTGGTGACCGAAGACCGGTCGATCGAGTGGGACCGCTCCGACTACGATCCCTATGCGCGCACCAAGAAGTTTTGCGAGCACATGATGCACGTGTTGCTCCCGGACACTCCGACCACGATCTTTCGTCCGAGTATTGTGCTGGGCGACAGCCGTCATCCGGAAACCACGCAATTCGACATGGTGAAGGCATTTGTCTTCCTTGCTGGGCTACCCGCGCTTCCATTTCGTTCGACGGACAAAATTGACATCGTTAATGTGGACTTTGTTGCCGATGCCATCGCTACGCTTCATCAAAAAGATCAGCCTCAGCACGACATTTATCACCTGTCCTCAGGCGTGGAATCGCAGACCTTTCGCGAATTGACCAGCGCACTGGCGGCGGCGCAAAACAAACGCGGTCCTCTGTTTTTGCCCTTTTTAGAGACGCCATTCACGAGCGCGGTGAACTTTACCTCCAATCGCAAAGGGGCCGCTGCTAAGAGCGCGTCTTTGATGAAGGTGTTCATGCCTTACCTGGTATGGAATACGGTCTTCGACAACACACGTGTTACATCCGAATTGGGACGCAAGCCGGTTCCGTTTTCGCGATACAGTTATCCTCTGCTCAAGTTCAGCCGCGACCACGAGTTTCAGTACCCATATCAGCCCTGGCCTGCCGCCATCGGAGGTTCCGCTGCATGATGGATTTCATTCTTGAAGCCTGGGTCAGCGGCTCCATCGAGAAAGCCAAGGCGCGCTGGATTCTGGGTGCGGGGAACTCGTGGCGGCCCGGTGAAAAGCTGAAGCTCCTGTTCGCCGGTTATAACGGCACGCGCAACATGGGGTCGGACGTGCGGGTCGAAGAGATGCTGCGGCAGATTCGGCACATCCTGGGTAGCGACAGCGTCGATTTCAGCGTGATGAGCCAGAATTTCGATTTCTCGAAGGGCTATTTCGCCGGTACCCAGCAGGTTCATCTGCCGGATATTTTTCCGCCGTTTCTCTCCGACGAAGTTCCCAAACACCACGGCGTCGTTGCCTGCGAAGGCTCGATGTTCAAGAGCAAGTTCGCGAACGCCCTTACGACTATGATGATCGGTTCGTTGGGAATTGCCGCGGCGCAGAACAAACTTTCGGTTGGTTATGGAGCAGAAGCCGGTCACATGGATCCCCTGGTAGCGAAAATGTGCGGCCGCTATTGCCGGGAGTCGCTGGTGATCACCCGCAACGAAGAATCGCGGACGGTCTTGCGCGACTTGGGCGTGCCAACCGAATTGGGCACGGACACGGCGTGGACCTTCGAACCACGCAATGCTGAATATGGGCAAGGCGTTCTGCGGCAGCTTGGTTGGGATGGCCGCACTCCGGTGTTAGTCGTTTGCCCGATCAATCCATTTGAGTGGCCGGTAAAGGCATCCGTGGCAAAGTACGCGATCCGCAGCCTGACAGGCGCGTACAAAGACAGCCACTACCGGACAGTTTATTTTCACAACTCCGGGCCGGCGGCCGACAAGAAATATCAGCATTACCTGACATCGATTGCGAACGCGGTCGATGCATTCCGTAAACGCAGAAATGTCTTTGTGATTCTGGCCGCGACCGAACGTCTCGATGCGCGCCCGGCAAAGAAAATTTCGGAGAAGCTGGGCGGAATTCCCGTGCTGAGCTCCGATGAATACAACATGTATGAATTGGTCGGCATTTTGCGCTGTTGCCACATGATGGCCTCATCGCGCTACCACGGCATTGTGACCTCAATGCCAGCGTTAGTTCCTTCAGCCGGCATCACAATGGACGAAAGGATTCGCAATTTGATGCGGGAACGTGGACACCAGGACCTGCTGATGAACGTCGATGACCCGGACCTGGAGGCGAAGTTACTCGCTGCATTGGAGAAGCTGGCGACAGACGGCGAGCGCATTGCGGATGGCATTGCACGGACGGTGGTAAAGAATCTGCGGTTGATGGCGCGCATGGGTGTGCTGTTCGAAGAAGAAGTCCAGCGGCGCTATCCGGAGTTTCCGACGCGTACCGGAGAGTGGAGTTGGGAAGACTATTTGCCGCCGATGAATGCCGATTTGCGGCAACTGGTTACCGCGTACTCTTAACCCGATTCGCATTCAGTACGATCATGTCTTTTATTCAAGATATATTCACGCAACTCGATGTCGCGGCCAATCTCACCGTGTTCGAAGAAATTCGCGAGGCCGGCAATACCAGCGTCAGCGGCGCTGGGTTGCTGGGATTAGTTGCGCAGGCGCGGACATTCCTGGCGGCGCAAGGACTCAAAAAGCGGGACCGCCTCGGGCTGCTCGCTCCAAACAGCATCCGCTGGGTGGCCTTGGATCTCGCGGCTATGGCGGAAGGCTTGATTGTCGTTCCGCTTTATTCCCGGCAGGCTCCCGCGGAACTGATCGCTATGATGAAGGATTGCACGCCATCCCTGGTGTGCTGCGGCGATGCTGCTTTGCGAGACAGCATTGCACAAAACTGGACTGACGCGCCGAAGTCCGTTTTGCTGGACGACGTATTCTCCGCGACGGCCACGACGGAAAAACGAAGCGTGACGATGCAGGACACCGATCCCGTCACGATCATTTATACCTCCGGGACGTCCGGCGAAGCCAAGGGCGTAGTGTTGACGGCAGCGAATGTGGCCTTCATGCTGGGTTGCACTTCAGCGCGGCTGGAGCAATTAATGCAGGGCCGCCAAGGTCCAGACCGCATTTTTCACTACTTGCCGTTTAACTTCGGCGCGTCCTGGATTGCGGTGCTAACCTTCGTGCAGCGGAGAAGCCGAATATCTCTGAGCACAGATCTGACGAAGCTGGCCAACGACATGCGCGCCGCGGCCCCAGATTATTTCCTGAACGTCCCTCAACTGCTCGAACGCATGCGGCGCGCCGTAGATGAACAGCTCTGGAAAACCGGCGGTATAGCGCAGGCCATCTACTCGCGAGCAAAGGCTGCATGGGCGCGGAAACAGGACAGACAGGAAAAATCGCGCGACGATCTTTGGCTCTGGATGGCGAACAAACTGATTTTTCCCTCGATTCGCAAGAAGATGATCGGCGCGAATCTCGAGGCGTTAATTTGCGGATCAGCTCCGCTCAATCCCGAGACGCAACTTTATTTTATGATGCTCGGCATTCGCGTGCTACAGGTTTATGGACTGACGGAAACCACCGCGATCTGCACCATGGACGATCCCGATCATGCCGAGCCCGGCAAGGTGGGGCCGGCAATTCCAGGCATAGAAATGCGGCTGGGCGACGGCGACGAAATTATTGTCAGAGGGGCAAATATATTTCCCGGCTACTGGGAGCGCCCGCAGCAGACCGCCGAGGCGTTGCGCGACGGCTGGTTCCACACGGGCGATCAGGGTGAAATGGATGGTTCGGGCAATTGGCGAATTACCGGCCGCGTCAAGAATCTGATTATTCTGGGCTCGGGCCACAAGATTTCTCCGGAAGCAATCGAAGACGAAATCGGCAAGAGCCTTCCCCAGGCGCAGCAGGTCGTCGTTGTGGGCAATGGCCGCGGATTTTTATGCGCGGTCGTCACCGGAGATGTGAAGTCTGAAATAATCCAGCCGGCGCTCGATGCGGTAAACCAGAATCTTCCGCACTACAAGCAAGTACGCGCGTTTTGCATTCGCACCGAGCCCTTTACTGTCGATAACGGCCTGTTGACCGTGAACGGAAAGCTGAAACGCGATGCGATCGCGACTCGGATGGAGAGCGAGATCGAAAATCTATATCGCGCGAAGCAGGCAGGGTGAGCGGCGCGATCACGAATATGACATCATCAAGTCGGCCAAAAGAGCCGACGCTACCCATGGAACAATTTCAAGGGCAAACGCTGTCCTGGAATCTAAAGGACGGAATCATCGAGCTGGCGCTCCATCGCGAGCCTTTGAATGAAATTGGGTCGCTGACACTAGAAGAGTTGGAGAAGTTTGTCGCCACGCTCGAAGATCTAAGCGGTCGAGCGCACGCGTTGATTGTGTACAGCACTCTGAAATCCGGCTTCTGTGCCGGTGCAGACTTGCGCGAACTCTATCAGTGGATAAAACAATTTGGCCGCGCGGAGGTGGCAAATCATGCCCGCGCCTATTTGGAACGTATCCATCGCGTGATGAACGCGATCGACGCTTGCCCTTTGACGACGATTGCGGCGGTCCATGGCGTAGCTTTCGGCGGCGGCTTTGAACTGGCTCTGACCTGTGATTTGATCATTGCCGACAAGATGGCGCGATTTTGCTTCCCTGAACTTCGTTTGGGTTTGATCCCCGGGTACGGAGGGATTCCGAGACTGAAGCGCGATTTAGGCAATGCCGTTGTGCGCGACCTGCTGCTCACTGGACGCAGCTTCAACACGACGAAAGCCCAGCAGATCGGGTTGGTGAGCCAAGTCGTGGGTGAAGGCGAAGCCTTACGCGCGGCGCGGGCGACTGCCGCGCAATTGGGAAAGTTCGATCGCACAACGGCTGCTTCCGCCAAACGATTTATTAAGCAGATTCCGCAGGAAGAGCTCCGGCGGGAAATCGATCTCTTCTGCGAACTGATTGCCCGGCCGGCAGTTGAGCAGGGCCTTAGAAAATTTGTGGAGAGCACAGACGCGCAACCGTACTTGCCCTAGCGGACCGCGAACAAATATATGCCCAATGCCGATCAGGTTCTCGACGAAGTCATGAATCTTGCCGCAAACCATTTCAAGGTGCCGCGCGAGAAACTCTCGCCGGACGACGATTTCTTCAAGGCCTTGGGCATCGACAGTCTCCAGACGCTCGATCTCTTGACCAAGCTGGAAAATCACTTTCGCGTGGAACTGCCTGACTATGAGTTGCAGGGAGTCTCCGACTTCCGGACCCTGGCGGGCAAGATTCAGGCGCGCGTGTAATCGGAGGCTGGATGTATTTTTCCGTTTGCTAAAACCAAAATTCAATGCGTCATCACTTGATAACTAAGCTTTTCTCCGTGTCTCGATGCGTCTGTGTTGAAATAAGTCTTTGATGCTCGATCTCCGACAATATACGTGCCTGGGCGCAGCTTTGCGCGACGCACTCGATCGCTTCGGTGGCGAAGTCTGCCTGATCGAAGCCGACCGCGATCGCGAAAAAGTGCGTCTCACCTACTCCGATTTCAAAGAGATTGCCATGCCCCTAACCCGTGCCCTCGAGGATGCGGGCTTCGACCCCGGCGAGCGTGCTGCCATCGTAATGACGAATCAGTCGAAATGGCTGATTTCCGCGTACGCCGTTTTTTATTCCGGTGGAGTGCTCGTGCCGCTCGATTACAAATTGACTGCGGATGAGCAATTGCAGTTGCTCGCGCATTCCAAAGCGAAGGTATTGATCATCGAATACCATCTCTGGCGTGCGATCACGAAATCTGCGGCATTTCAGAACATTCAAACCAAAATTGTTTTGGTAACCGAAGCCCCTGTTGGTGCGGATCTTTTTGGAGGATTTCGCTGGGAAGATTTCAAGCGCAAAGGCGCGCCCGATTTTGTGATGCGGCAAAAAGACGATGTGGCTTGCATCGTTTATTCGTCCGGGACCGGCGGGCGTCCCAAGGGTTGCGTGCTCACGCACGAAAATTATCTGGAGCAATGCCGGGCGCTGACCGCGTGGTACCCGTTCTGGCCCGGAGTTCGCTACCTGAGCATCCTGCCCACCAATCACGCAGTTGATTTTATGGTGGGCTTTATCGGCCCGTTTGTCTGCGGAGCCTGCGTCGTGCACCTGCGCACTTTGCGTCCGGATTATGTGCGAGACGCGTTCGTCCGCTACAAGATTACTTACGTCGCACTGGTGCCGATGATTCTGAAGAATCTTGAACGCGGCCTGCGCGCCAAATTCGACGAACTTCCTCGCACCAAGCGCTGGCTTCTGGATCGCATGATCGCCCTGAACAGGCTGCTCACACTCAGACGTCCGAAGGTGAAGTTAAGCCGTCTGCTCTTGCCGCAAGTGCATCAAGGCTTTGGCGGAGACTTGCTCGCTCTTATCACCGGCGGCGCGTTTATGGAACCGTCGACCATGCAGTTCTTTTATGATCTGGGCATCCCCGTCGTTAACGGTTATGGCCTCACTGAGGGAGGCACCGTGCTGACTCTGAACGATCTCAAGCCTTTTCGCGCCGACACTGTCGGTAAGCCGTTGCCGGGAGTCGAGCTTCGCATCTTGAGTCCCGACGCGGATGGCGTTGGTGAAGTTGCCGCGCGCAGCAAGACTGTCATGTCGCACTATCTCGACGATCCCGAACTGACGGTGGAAACTATCGTCGATGGATGGCTTCTGACGGGAGACTTGGGCCGTTTCGACGGCAGCGGCCACCTGCAGCTACTCGGGCGCAAGAAAAATATGATCGTCACCGAAGGCGGCAAGAATATTTATCCGGAGGACATTGAAGCCGCATTTGACGGCCTGCCGGTCAAGGAATACTGCGTGTTCGCCGAGAACTATATTTGGCCGCGCAAAGAATTGGGACCAGAATCGCTCATCATTGTTTTGCGGTTGGAGCCTACTCAACAATTTGATACGGCAATGCAGGACGATTTCGCCGCGCGCAATCGCCGCTTGCCCGATTTCAAGCGCGTCGGCAAGTATCTAATCTCGGAAAAAGATTTTCCTCGCACCGCGTCGATGAAGATCAAACGGCAGGCCCTGGCGGAAGAGATTGCGAAGACTACGAACCGCGAAGCCTTGATAAATTGTTGAATTGGAAGAAGGGAATTGCCGCTAATCGATTCCAACGCGGCAGATCGTGACGAGATCCTATCTGGCCATTGTGAATCCGGCGGCGGGCGGCGGAAAAAGCCGCAAATTGCTTGGTCCTGCAATGGATCGGTTGCGCGCGGGAGGCCTTGAGATTGAAATCACCGAAACCAGCGGGCCAGGAGACGCCCAGCGAATGGCGCGCGAAGCGTATCGCCGGGGGGTGCGAAACTTCATCGCTGTCGGTGGCGACGGCACTTCGTATGAAGTGGTCAACGGCCTCTATCCCGAAGCTCTGACTGGTGGCACGCCGCGGCTGGGGTTTCTACCTCTCGGCACAGGCAATTCTTTCCTGCGAGATTTCAGCCATCGCGGAGTGGAGCATGCGATCGAGTCACTTCTGGCGGGGCGAACCCAGTCTTGCGACGTTTTGCGCCTGAGGCATCGGAGCGGAATGCTCTACTACATCAACCTGCTGAGCGTCGGCTTCGCCGCCAATGTTGCCACGCTACGTTCGCGCCGCTTCAATCGCTGGGGACAATCCGGATATTTGCTTTCGATTTTTCTGACTCTCGCGGTGTTTGAGCGGCGGCCTTTTCCAGTGCGTTGCGACGATCAAATCGAATTCGACCGCCGGCCTTGTCTGTTCCTAACCTTCAACAACAGCAAGTTCACTGGCGGGACGATGATGATCGCACCTCAGGCCGAAGTGAATAGCGGATCGATCGAATACGTGCGCTGGGGACCGATTGGGCGCCTGGGACTCATTCGAAATTTGCCAAGACTTTACGATGGAACGCACGTGGAGCATCCGCTGGCCGAGCGTCAGGCGGTGCGGAAAGTCCAATTTGATCTCGACGCGCCGGTCGATGTAATGATCGACGGCGAAGTATTGACACTTCATCTGGAAGAACTCAATGTCCTTCCCGGCGCGTTGAATGTGATCGCGTGAAAGCCGTGATATAAGAAATAGGCATGTCTGAAGAACGACGAAAGCGACAGCAGGAGCGCGATGGCGGCAAATCCACGTCATCGCGGGCTCTCCTTTGGATCGTTGTCGTCCTGTTGCTGGCCGGGGCGTATGGTGCTGGCTGGTACTACAAGAGTCACCGCTACGACGCGTTCGCGAAATGTGTCGCCTCGAAGCAGGCGCGCATGTATGGCCTTTACTGGTGCCCGCACTGCGCCGATCAAAAGGAAATGTTCGGCGCGTCCTTTCGCTACATCCCCTACCAGGAGTGCGCCATCAAGGGTTCGCCGCACGAACTGACGCCGGAGTGCAAAGCCGTAGGCGTGAAGCTCTTTCCCAGTTGGCAGTTCGGCAATAATCCGCCGAAAGAGGGTGTTCTCTCGCTACAAGAGTTAGGCGATAAAACCGGATGCAGCCTGCCGTGAGTGCCCCGGCTCAGTTAGGGTCTGCGGGAAAAGCAAAGCATAGCAATCTAATGCTGGCGATCGCGATTCTTTCCTTCGCCGGAATGGTTCTGTCGGCGGTTTCATTGCAACGCCACTATGCGAGATCGGCGACCGCCTACTGCGATTTCGGCGAACGATTCAGTTGCGACATCGTGAACCGCAGCGAATATTCCAGTGTTGCAGGCGTTCCGGTTGCTGGCATCGGCCTGGCAGGCTATGCAGCCCTGTTGATTTTGGCGGCGTTCTACAGAGACCGCGACGAAACCCCACTGCGCTTGGTGATCATGGCCTGCGTGGGCCTGGCGTTTGCCTTGTACCTGACTTACATCGAGGCATACGTCCTGTCGACGTGGTGCATTTTGTGCCTCGGTTCGCTCACGGTGATTTTTGTGATCACGCTGCTGGCAGTATTGGCGTGCACAGTGTTGCCGAAAACCGAATAACCTGAAAACTACTAATTTCCATTTTGTCCGTGTGATTTTTCTTGATGGAAGAACTCTCTGCTCAAAGCGGTCAAACCGAATCTCTTGCGAACGTAATTCGGGCGACGTCGGCAACCGGCGATCTCCGCATTCATCCGTTCCGCAGCCGCATCTTCCGCAACTCGCGCTATCTCCGCGTGTGGCTGCCTCCCGGTTACGACGATCCGAGCAATGCCGGCCACCACTATCCCGTGTTCTATTTGAACGATGGGCAGAACTTGTTTGAGCCGTCAACGTCCTTTACGGGCGTCGACTGGCAGGTGGATGAGGCAGCAGACGGCCTCATTCGAGCGAACGCCATTCCTCCATTGATCCTCGTAGGCATCGACAATGCCGGCAAAGATCGGTTTCGCGAGTACATGCCGAACCGTTCATTGCAGCCTATGATGCTCCGCGTCCAGGGCAAGAGATATCCAAGATTTCTAATGAAGGAAGTAATGCCTTTCGTAGCCAAGAACTATCGCGTATTGACGGGACCCGAAAATACGGGGCTTGGCGGATCGTCGTTGGGAGCTCTGATCGCACTTTACACCGCGATGGTGCATCCCGAATTGGTTGGGCGGTTGCTGTTAGAGAGCCCGGCGCTGTGGGCTTCCAGCCGGCAAATCGTTCGCGAGAGCCGCGACATAACGCATTGGCCTGCACGGATCTTTCTCGCAATCGGAACCGCGGAAGCAGGCCGCAAGGATCGCGACCAGAGTGCCGTCGACGACGTTCGCGAACTGGCGGGAATTCTCCGGCGTTCCGGACTTGACGAGAAAAGACTGAGGCTACAGATAGTCGACGGCGCGACGCACCATGAGTCTGCATGGGCGCAAAGGTTTCCCGAAGCTCTTCGCTTCCTCTTCGGCAACTAAGAAACGCTCACACCGCTGCCTCCGCCGATTCGGTGTTCGTAAAAGATCTACTGTTGTTTCGTTGGAACCTGCAAATTGCGGTCGAGACGAATTTCGAGCGCTGTCCCTTTACCGAGAACGAGATCGTGGCCGGATTCTATGGCGGAGAATGCGCTATTGGCAGCGCCTTCGCCGGCACCGGTCGCCGCCTGACGCTTATCGTTGTTGTGAACGCCAGCGGCTGCGCCTTCCCCTGCTCCCACAACGACAGCTTCGGCAATCTCTTCTTTCGTCATCCCCTTGCGGCCGATTTCGCCTTCTTCACCGATCCGCTGCAGCCCGCGTTCTCCTGGTACTCCTGTAACGGTGGCGATCAGGGGAATCCATCCGTGTTGGGTTTCTATTTCGTCAAAGCTGAGCAGCAAGCGGGTGTGCAGGCCGGGTTCTACGGCGCTGACGTGACCTTTAATCTTTTTGCCCTGGTCGATCATCAAGCCGCCGGCTGGGGAGAGCAGCGGCTCGGCGAGACGACCGTGGAAGCGATCTCCGGCCTTGACGGTTTTGGTGTCGAGACGGTCAGTGAGCTGGATGAGAACGACGGTGCCTTGCGGGACGACGTTGGGCGGCACGGACACCGCATCCTGCGCGGCGAGAAGAAGTGGTAAGCCTGAAAACGCAAGCAAGGTTGAGAAAAATAGGCGGGTGCGCATAGCGATCCCTCACGTTGGAGCGTTGGTGGTTGGATGTGCGGAAGGCAGAAAATGGCTGCCTGGGGTGGGAAGTCCGCGAGGCGCTAGCCTTTGGCGCCGGCGGAATAGGCGATACCGGAGACCTGGCCGTCAATATCTTTGCGCAAGCCTTCCCAAAGCGCTTCGGGCATTTCCAGGAAGACTTTTACAACATCGGGATCGAACTGCCTGCCGGACCACTTTTCGATTTCGGCACGCGCGGCTCGAAACGGTTGTCGTGGGCGATACGGGCGATCGGACATGATGGCATCGAGCGTGTCGGCGATAGAGAATATGCGCGCGCCCAGCGGAATCTCTTTCCCTTTCAAACCTCGCGGATAACCGCTGCCGTCGAAGCGCTCCTGATGGGAATAAATAATGTCGCAAGCGGCGGATAGAAAAGGAATTTTCTTGACGATCTGGTAGCCCTTGTAGCAGTGCTCCTGCATGGTGGCGACTTCGTCCGGTGTAAGTTTTCCCGGCTTGCGCAGGATCGCGTCAGGGATGGCCATTTTGCCGATGTCGTGCAAAAAGGCGCCACGAGCGATGACTTCGATTTGCTCCCGGGGCAATCCCATGGCTCGCGAGATGGCCATAGTGAAGGCGGTGACGCGGCGCGAGTGGCCCTCGGTTTCAGCGTCTTTCAAGTCAAGAGCGTCGCCCAGCGCTTGCAGCGTGATGTCGTAAGAGCGTTCTAGTTCCTTCAGCGCGACTTGCAACTGCCCGGTACGAGCCTCGATCAGAGACTCCAGATTGGTCTGGTAGTTTCGGTTTTCTATTTTGAGGCGGCGATTTTCCAGCGCGCGGCTGACCGTTGCCAGCAGTTGTTCGCGCTCGAAGGGTTTCAACAAATAGTCATATGCGCCATTGCGCAACGCTTGCAGCGCCACAGAAATGTCGTGAACGGCGGTCACCATCACGACCGGCATGTCGGGATATTTTTCTTTCGTGCGCTCAAGCAATCCGATGCCGTCAAGATCGGCCATCATCAGGTCGGAGAGCATCAACTCGAACACTTCGTCGGAGTTGAGCACGGCCAGAGCTTCCATGCCGGATCCCGCCTGCTTGCAGGTATATCCCGCGGAAGTAAGCATGGAGGCGACGATCTCGCGGATAGCTTCTTCGTCGTCAACAACGAGGATGCGGTCAGGCATGGCTTCCCAAGTAGTCTATCGGCGATTGTAAACGAATCACGAGATGCCGAAAGTAATCAGTCAGGTCCGGAAACCCGATTGAGAACTGGCTCCAACGTGGTATTCAAGGGCAAAGGCATAACTATGTCTTTCTACCGATGAGCGCTATACTCTGGCCGATCTGGAACGCGTGGATCGGAAACATCTCGACCTGGAAGTGGCTGCTCGGGAAGACCTCGCTCTGGAATGCGGTAACGCGGCCTGGATTTGCCCGGCCAACCGCCACGGATTGGGCTTTGCTCATCCTGCTGGGATCTTCCTTGCTCGCGCTGCGGGTCTCGCGGGAGCGTTATTTCAAGGTCTGGATCGCCGGCTGGGCTGCGTTTGTGGCGTCGCGGCTGGTGGAGCATGTATTGGCCGCGAGCATTCCGGCCCATGACGTTCCAATGGCGGCGCAAGTTGGGTTCGTTCTGGCTGTGGGGCTTCTCTCAAGTGGAGTTCTGCTGTATTCGCGGAGCCGCGAGTTGCTGAAGCCATTGGCGGTGATTACGCCGCTGCTGGCGGCCTTTGCGGGCGCGCGAGTTCTGCTGTGGCCGGATTTGCTGCCAGCGCGCGTGGCGCTGGAAGCCGGTTACCGGATTATCCTATGCGCGGCGGCTCTCGCCCTCTTGCGCGCGCGCAAGGGAAGAGTAGATGGCGGCGCCGCGATGGTGGCGTTCTCTCTGCCCTTCTTGCATCTGCCTCTGTCAACCCCTCTTCTGTCCTTGCCGCAAACCTGGCCGTTACTGGCGGCCCCGGTGACGGCATGGTTCTACATGTGGACCGAAATTGAAATCGGCCTGGGCATGCTGCTAATGGTTTTTGCCGAGGTGCGATCGCGCGAGCGTCGGCTTCGAGTGGCGCACGCGCTCACTTCTGGCGCCGTACATGCACAGCAGAATGCGAACCTGACGCAGATCGCATTGCAGGAGTTGCGCCGGCTGACGCGAGTTAAGACGGCATGGTTCCGCTTGGTAGAAGGCAAACATCTGGTCGCGACCCATGCCGATGGCGGCTCAATCGATTTCGTGCGCGATGCGGGATTCATAGAACTCAGCGACGAGTTGAACACAACGTTGCGGGACGGACACGCGCAGGTGGTGGGTAGCGATCTGTGGGCCGAAAACACGGAATTCCTGAGGAAAGAAAAAATACGGCAGGTAGTGATGCTGCCGGTTGTTGGAAAGAAATCGCCCATTGGACTTCTTCTTTTGGGGAACTCGCGAAGTTTCCAGTGGACGCCGGATGAGTTGGAGTTTCTGCAAAGCTGCGCGCAACAATTGGCGCTGGCCACGGAAAACTTCCGTTTGCTGGAGCAGGTATTGCGTTCGCAGCGGCAATGGGGAAATACATTCGATTCGATTCACGACATTATTTTTGCCCACGATGCCGACTTCAAGATCATCAAGGCAAATCAGGCCCTGCTCGAATACATTGGCAAATCGTCGTCGGATGTAATGGGAAGCAATTGCGAGTCGGTGCTGCCCCGTGAGCTGGATAAATGGACCGAGTGCCCGTACTGCGGCCTCGGATTGGACGAAGAATTTACCGAGGGCGCGGACCCATGCTTCGGCGGATTCTCCGCCGTTTCGACATCTTCGTATTTCGAGCAGGGAAGCCAGCAGCGCGGCGTGATCCACGTTGTTCGCGATGTCAGCGACCGCCGTTCGGCGGAAGAAAAATACCGGTTACTGTTCGAGCAAGTCCAGGAAGGCGTCTACGTGGCAACGCCGACGGGCCGCCTGTTGGACTGCAACGATGCTTTCGTGACGATGCTGGGTTACAGCCGCCGGGAAGAGCTGATGGTGCTGAACCTGCACTCGGAAATATGTGCGGATGCCAGGCAGCGCGAAACATTCCGGCGCGAAGTCGAACTGCATAACTTTGTGCGTAACTTCGATACGACACTGCGGCGCAAAGATGGAACGCTGCTGCTGGCGGCAGAAAGTACGTTCGCCACCAGAAACGCTGCCGGGAAAATCGAGCGCTACCAGGGATTCGTTCTGGATATGACCGAGAAGCGCCGCGCAGAAGAAGAGATGCGCCGGCGCAATCGCGAACTGAATGCGCTGAATGCGATGGCTGTGGTGGCCACACAGTCGTTCGATTTGGATGAGATTCTGAACTTAACGCTGCGGCAGGTCGTTTCACTGTTCGGGGCGGAGAGCGGCTCAGTGTATCTCTCCGATACAACCGATCCCATCTATCGGCGCCGTGCGTCGTGGGGTCCGCGGAGCCGCGATAAAGCTCGTCCGGCGGAGATCTCATTGCCAGAAGGCTTTGGCGATTTGGTCATGCGCTCTCGCACTGAGGTGATCACCAACGAATATCTGCCTCATCTTCCGGAGCGAGTGGCGGAGTTTATTCGCTCGGAAGCGGATCGTTCGTGGATATGGCTTTTATTCTGGGGAAAAGACAGCCCGATCGGAATCATGGGACTGTGCAGCCATCTCGGTTATGAGTATTCGACCAACGAAGAAAGCCTGCTGGTGGCCATTAGCCGCCAACTGGCTACCACCATCGAAAAGGTCAGGCTCTACGAAGAAACCTGCCGTGCGTATGAGGATCTGCGGAAGACGCAGGAACAACTGCTCCAAAGCGAAAAGATGTCGGCCGTCGGGCAGTTGATCGCCGGAGTTGCGCACGAGTTGAACAATCCCCTGACGGCAATTTTGGGTTACGCGCAACTGCTGGAAAGCGAGAGCCTTGGCCAGCGCGCCTCGGAATACGTGGCCAAACTGTTCAAGCAGGCGCAGCGGACGCATCGAGTTGTGCAGAACCTGCTTTCGTTCGCGCGGCAGCGAACGCCGCAGCGGGATGAAGTTGACCTGCGCCGTGTACTTGACGAGACCCTCACGCTCCGCGATTACGATCTCAAGATCAACAACATCCGCGTGGAGAAAGACGTTCCGCAGGAATCCACGCCTGTGGTCGCCGATCCGCATCAGATTGAGCAAGTCTTTCTGAACATTGTCAACAATGCCGTCGATGCCATTCTGGAAACTGGACGCGCCGGAAAATTGAAAGTGCGCATTTTCGCGGAGAACGGCCAGGCTTGCACCCAGTTTGCCGACGATGGCCCCGGGTTAAAAGATCCCAAACGAATTTTCGATCCGTTTTACACCACGAAGAGCGTGGGCAAAGGCACGGGGCTCGGGCTCAGCATCTGTTACGGCATCGTGAAAGAGCACGGCGGAGACATTACAGCGCATAACGGGGCCGAGGCCGGAGCGGTGATCGAAGTGCGTTTGCCGCTGGCCACGCGCGCCATAGTTCCGCCAGCACAGCTGCCCGCCCCTCAGCGGCGGCAGGACGTCATTGATGGCCGCGTTTTGCTGATGGAAGAGGAAGACGCGGTTCTCGAATTTGAGCGGGACGTGCTATGTGGCGCCGGAGCTGAAGTCGTGACCGCGAAAAAGAGTGAGGACGTCAGAACGCGGCTTCTGTCGGAGCCGTTCAACGCGATCATTATGAACGGAAAGATGGCGGCCGACTGGAGCGCGAAGGACGCATACACGTGGCTCAAGCAACAGTGCCCGGGCATGGAGATGCGCGTTCTGTTTACGTTTTCGACGGCGCTGGAACCGGGAGACACCCGTACATTTCTGCAGGAAAATAACGTTCCTTACCTGGTAAAGCCATTCGAAGTGGGCGAGTTGATTTCACAAGCCCGAACCTTATTGCGCAAAGAAATGGCCGCTGCCGCCTCGGCAGATTAGTAGTTTCCGGTTGGGAACAATCTAAATCCAGGAGCTAAATCTTAGCCCGAAGAGCCTTCAGCAGATGGCGCACCGCCGGTTGATTGCGGCGATACCAACGCCATTGTCCTTGCTTGTCAGCCTCTACTAACCCAGCTTTCGTCAGGATAGTCATGTGATGAGAGATCGTCGGCTGCGAAAGGTGAATGCGTTCTTCGATGTCCCCGGCGCAGAGGCAATGGCCTTTCTTGTTCTGTCCTTGCGGGCGCGTTTCATTTCCGGAACCTGATGGGCGTTCCTTAAGTTCCTCCAGGATTCTGAGACGAGTTGGGTCGGCGATGGCATGCAGCAGCCGGTTAAGATCCAGTTGGCGGTCGGGCATCTCTTAGAAATAGATTGTAAATCGATCGATGTCAATGCAGAATGCGGAACAGCCGGATGGACCTTCTGACGAATCTCGCGAGCTATTTCTTCAGGATGGGACTGTAGCCGTCGCCGATGAGGCGGGCACGCTGAGCTTCGGCATCTTTCACATCCGCGAACGGTCCGAGCTGAACGCGAAATAGCTTGTCAGTACCCGACCCGCTGGCCACGAATGCGGGATACTGCTTTTTCTTGAGGGCATCGACGAGGGCTTCCGCGTCATCCTGCTTGCTGACTGCGGCGACTTGCACGAAATATCCGCCGGCTGCGGGCGTAGCAGCAGTTTCAGGTGAATTGACGGACGGTTGCGACGCGATCCCGGGTGACGCACTCGCAGAGCTATCAGACTTGGCGGCCACTGCGGTCTGCTCCTGGTTGGCATCTTTTCGTTCTATCGACTTGTAGGAACTCACTTGCTGTTGTTGTGCCGAATCTCCGCCTGCCGGTTTGGTTGCGGCGGTGGAACTCGGCGCGGATGCTGCGCTGGCGGTCGTAATCCCGTCCGACTTGCGGCCCAGCGAGTAGCCGAGCGCAAAGAACAGCGAGCAGATGCCGACCAGAAAGAAAAATAGAAACAGCAGCTTGCCCGTACCCAGCGTAATTTCAGTGTCTGTAGACGAAGTCATGAGTCAGCTCCACCGGCGCCATCAGGCGGTCTTAGCCGCCGGCGCCTGAGATACATCATCGGCCCTGCCCAGCATTCTCTGGAGTCCCGAAAAGAAGTCTACCGGCACTGGGAATATGACCGTCGTGTTTTTCTCCACGCCGATCTCGGTGAGCGTTTGCAGGTAGCGCAACTGGACGCTGACCGGTTCCGTAGCCAAAAGGTGAGCGGCATCGACCAGCCGCTGCGCCGCCGAAAATTCGCCTTCCGCATGAATGATCTTGGAACGCTTTTCGCGTTCCGCCTCGGCCTGTTTGGCCATGGCGCGCAGCATCGATTCCGGCATATCGACCTGTTTCACCTCGACGTTGGTGACTTTTACGCCCCAGGGCGAGGTGTGCTGGTCGAGAATGCTTTGCAGACGTAAATTTATTTTCTCGCGGTGCGCCAGCAATTCGTCGAGTTCCTGTTCGCCGAGAACGGAACGCAAAGTAGTTTGCGCGAATTGCGAGGTCTGGTAGACGTAGTTAGAAACCTCAACCACGGCTTTGTTGGGATCGATGACCCTGAGAAAAATGACCGCATTGACCTTCAGCGTGACGTTATCCCGCGTGATGATGTCTTGCGGAGGAACTTCCAGAGCTTCCTGGCGCAGAGAAACCCTCACGAGGCGATCGACGGGAGCAAAGACGAAAATAATGCCGGGGCCTTTTGCCGCGGTCAGCAGACGTCCCAGGCGGAAGATGACGCCGCGTTCGTACTCAGCCAGAATCTTGATCGAGCTGAGGAGGTAGATCGCTACGATAACGATGACGATTGTCGTAAAGCCGAATCCCATGACTTCCATTTGTGCCTCCACGGCCCAGAGCGCCTAAGCCGCTCCTAGAGCGGATTGTATCGCTACCAACGGCGGGGTTGCTGGCAATTCGTGTCTGGCCGTTGCTTGGGTTGATTCGTCGCCGGGGCGAGGCTGCGTTGCGCTACAAGCATTTCGAGGGCGAGGGCGCGCCGCGCCACCCGAATTATCTTGGTTCCACCCGCAACGTGAGGCCGTCTATATCACGCACCACCACCAACTGCCCGATCGGCACTTGTGCGGATGCTACAGCATCCCAAAGTTCTCCGTGAACAAAGACTTTGCCCTGCGGCGAGAGAGCGGTTTGCACGACTGCGGTCTGGCCGAGCAGTCCTTGCGCGCCGGTGACAACTTTGTTGCGCCGGGCTTTCAAAGCAATGCTCATCAGAAATGCCGTGATGATCCCCAGCGGAATGCTTACCGCCAGAGCGGTCAGCAGATGAACTCGCATTTCGGGGATCGGCGAGTCGACCAGCAACAATCCGCCCAGCGTGAGTAGAACAATGCCGCCAATGGTGAGAACGCCGTGGGAGGCAAATTTCGCTTCAGCCGCAAACAGGGCGAAGGCCCCGACGATCAATACCAGGGCTGCGAAGCGCGTGGGAAGAAGGTTCAAAGCGAACAGCGCAAGCAGAATAAAGACGATCCCTACCGTTCCCGGCAGAACGGCTCCGGGATGATTGAATTCGATATACAACGACAGCGCACCGATCGCCAGAAGCAGAAAGGCGATGTTGGGGTCCATGAGATAACCGAGGATGTGTTCTTTAAGCGTCATGCCGAAAGGAACGACGGACTGCCCTTCGAGATCCAGAGCGGCGGTCTCACCGTTAAAACGCTTGAAACTCTTTCCCTGCATTTGCCGGAAAAGATCAACCTGGCTCGATGCGACATAGTCGATAAGATGCTGCGAAAGCGCCTCCTGCTCGGTGAACGATTTGGATTGGCGCACTGCGCTCTCCGCGACGTCAACATTGCGTCCACGCTTGGCCGCTACCGAGCGCATCAGGGCAGCGGCGTCGTTTTCCATTTTTTCTTTCATCACGTCGTCCATTTTTCCGCCGCCCATCACAACTGGGTGAGCCGCGCCGGCGTTGGTTCCGGGCGCCATCGCGGCGACGTCGGCGGATTCGAGGATGAAGAATCCGGCGGAACCGGCGCGGCTGCCGCCTGGAGTGACATAGATGATTACAGGAACCGGCGAGGCCGTGATCTTCTCAATGATCTGGCGCGTGGAATCGACCAGGCCTCCGGGTGTATTGATCTCCATCAATATGGCTTGATCGTTGCGGCGGTGAGCCTCATCGATGCCGCGGGCGATGTATTCCGCAGTGATGGGCTGGATGGTGTCGTTTACGACGATTTTGAGGATCTCGGCCGAAGTGGGGATTTGGGAGAGACATATCCCCGTTAGCAGGATCAGAGCGATACGGAAGAGGCGTCTCATTTTCATGTCCACAAGAAATTTCGGTCCGGAAAATTTCAAACCGCAAAGGTCAATGGGTCCTGAAACATTCTTACTCTTATTTGCGGCTTGCGGCTGGAATTTCTTGTGCCGCACCACTGTTTGCGGCAGTGGCGCCGCCCGGGCGGGAATCGGGCCAGCCGGGAAGATACGTGCTGCCCGTGATGAGGCGGGCGCCGCGTTCATACGTCACGTACGACCATGCCCATTGAATTAAAACCAGCACCCGGTTGCGGAAGCCGATGAGAAAAAGAATATGGATGAAGAGCCAGGAGAGCCAGGCGATGAATCCGGAGACGTGAATCTTGCCAAACTCCGCAATAGCTGCGGCACGACCGATGGTGGCGATGCTGCCTTTGTCGAGGTAATGGAATGGTGCTCGCGGAGCAGAATCTCCACCCTCTCGCACAGAACTCGAGGAGGATGAGGCACCGGCTTCGATCTCTTTGCGGATTATTTTTGCGGCGTATCGTCCCTGCTGTATTGCGACTGGCGCGACTCCGGGCAACAATTTTCCATTCTTGTCTTTCAGCGAAGCCAGATCGCCTATCACGAAAATTTCGGGATGACCCGGCAAGGTCAGATCCGGCTGCACCAGGACACGGCCCGCACGATCGACGGGCACGCCCAGTATCTTCCCGAGAGGAGAAGCCGCGACGCCTGCAGCCCACAGGATTACGGCTGCGGAGAGCCGGCTCCCACCGATATAGACGGCTCCTGCCTCGACATTGGTTACCATCGTCGAAGTGCGCACTTCGACGCCGAGATGCTCAAGTTGTTGCTGCGCGCTGCGCGAGAGATCTTCGGCGTACGTGGGAAGAATGCGCGGCCCGCCTTCCAGCAACAGGATGTGCGCCATCTTCGGATCGATCGAGCGGAATTCGTGTGCGAGGGCGTGACGGCTGATTTCCGCGAGAGTGCCCGCCAGTTCCACGCCAGTGGGTCCGCCGCCGACCACTGTGAAGTTCAGCGGCGTGCGGACTTCTCCGTGAACGGCCTCGCGTTCGGCGAGTTCGAAAGCCAGCAGGACGCGGCGGCGAATCTCGAGCGCATCCTCGATTGTCTTCAGGCCGGGAGCGAACGGCTCCCAATCATCGTGGCCAAAGTAGGCGTGGCTCGCGCCGGCTGCGACGATCAGATAGTCGTACGGAATTTCTCCGTCGGGCATTTCGACACGGCGGTGTTCCAAATCAAAGCCCGTGACTTCGGACATTAAGACTTCGGTATTTTTTCGGCGCCGCAGAATGGAACGGAGCGGAGCGGCTATTTCCCCCGGAGACAGCCCGGCCGTTGCCACTTGATAGAGCAGAGGCTGAAACGTGTGATAGTTCTTGCGGTCGACCAGCGTGAGCTTGACGGGTGCGTTGCCCATAGCTTGAGCGGCGGACAGTCCGCCGAATCCGCCGCCAACGATGACCACACGTGGCATCGAATTTTCCGTTGCTGCCTTGCTGTTCATGGCTCTCACCTATAAGATTCAGCGCGATGGCAGAAGTTTCCAGAACTTCGGTAAATCAACGGCAACAACCTGCATGGGCGCGCCTCGCGTTGCCGTCCGTTGGCGATCTGATTTTCATTGTGCTGCTGGGAATGCTGCTCTGCACGCCGCTTTCGGTGAGGTTGCTGGGAGACGGAGGCATCGGCTGGCACATTCGCACCGGGCAAATCATTGCTGCGACGCACACCATTCCGCGCGCGGATTCGTTCTCATCGACCATGAGCGGGCAGCCTTGGTTTGCCTGGGAGTGGCTCTATGACCTGGCTGTTGGACAACTCGATCGCGTCGCCGGTCTGAACGGCGTCGTGTGGCTGACTGCGGTGACGATTGCGCTTGTCTTTTCCGCGACGTTCCGGTTACTGCTCGGGCGGCGAGTGTGTCTTCCGCTGGCTTTGGGGTTGGTGCTGGTATCGGCTTCGGCATCGATGATTCATTTCTTCGCTCGGCCGCATGTGATTAGCTGGCTCTTTACGCTGGTGTGGTTTTGGATTTTGGACAGCGGTGAGTTGGCGACCATCTCCGAAGGCGGAGAAGTTAGGAAGCCGGGAAAAAACAGGCTGCTGTGGTTTCTCCCTCTGCTGATGCTGGTTTGGGTGAATGTTCACGGCGGCTTCCTGGTGGGCTTCGCCTTGCTGGGAATTTATTGGGTAAGTGCCGCTTACGCCTGGACGACCCTTCGGGAAACGCAATGGGAAGCTGCAATGATCAAGCTGCGAGTCCGCAACCGGACGAAGCAGCTTTTTCTCGTAAGCGTGTTCACTGGGCTGGCGACTTGTTGCAATCCCTATGCCTTGCGACTTTACGCGCACATTTATCGGTATCTGACCAATCGGTTCCTGATCGATCACATCGACGAGTTCCGGTCGCCGAACTTTCACGGCGCAGCCGAACGCTGTTTTGCCGCGTTAATGCTGATCGCCTTGGTTGCGCTGGCGGCGAGAAGGCGAACTCTGCGGTTGAGCGAAGGACTGATCGTATTATTTGCCGTTTATTCGGGATTGTATGCGGTGCGCAATGTGCCGGTTTCGTCTCTGCTGCTCGTGCTGGTTGCCGGGCCCCTGCTAACGGAAAGCCTGCCGCAGTTCGGCGCATCGGTTTCTGGATTCTTTCAGCGCATGAAAGAAATGGAACTAGGTCTTCGCGGCCATTTGTGGCCCATTGTGTTGTCGATTGCTACGCTCTGCGTTGCGCTTAACGGTGGCAACATCGGAGCAAATCGCCTGATGGACGCCCATTTCAGCAAAACCAGGTTCCCGGTAGAAGCGGTCAACCATCTCGAACAGGGCGAGCCTTGGGGGCCGATTTTCTCTCCCGATTATTGGGGTGGCTACTTGATTTATCGTCTCTATCCGAAAACACAAGTGGTCGTGGACGACCGGCATGATTTTTATGGCGAAAGCTTTCTCAGAGACTACGTGACCATGACTCGTGCCGAGCAGGGATGGGAGAAATTTCTGCTCCAGCATAACGTGTGCTGCATACTGGCTCCGAAGGGTTCAGCGATGGCGAACATTTTGGCGGCGTCGAAGAATTGGAGAGAGATTTACAGTGACGATGTTGCGGAAGCCTTCGACAAAATCCATTAGCGATTATTGGTATCGATGCCGAAGCCGAGAATGGCATTCACTTCCACCGGCTGTTTGCCTCGCATGGCTGGACGAAATTTCCAGCTCGGCAGAGCAGCCATTACGTTGGCGGTCATCGTTGCCGGGCCGGGTTCAAGGACACGCAAGTTTTTCAGATTTCCGGAAGCATCCAGCACGCACGAAATCACTAAACGCGAGTGCAGTAAACCTGAAGGCAAGTCGGAGCGGATCGCTTGTGGGCCAGTGATCGTTCCCGCGAACGGATGCGACGCCGAAGTCGGATCGGCAAATTGCATCACGACCGTGCCGGCCGAAGTATCGACATAGACGGTGTAATTATCGCCAGGAAGCTTGCCGTAGAAATCGAAAGCGCCGCCGGAACGCGAGCTGGCGACGATCGTGATTGCCGGGCCTTGTTGCTCTTTGATCGACGTGCGTCCGGGAAGATTAGGATTGCCGCTCCCGCCGCCATCGGAGCCAAAACTGGGCAGCGTGACGATGGAACTGCCTCCGCTGACCGACACGCCGGGGATGGGCGGATTGCCGCTGGTTGCGTTACCTGCGCCGCCAGGGCCTGCTGAAGGCGAGATTCCCCCGCGCGCACTGGGAT
>JBAUXX010000010.1:0-36577 GCA_049584475.1 Candidatus Sulfotelmatobacter sp.
CTCCTGTCCGCCGGTTTTGGGGTTGGTTTTTTTAGGCGGGGGCGGGAAGGGAAAAAGCAAAGGCAAAGGCAGAAGCAAAGTCAAAAGCAAAGTCAAAGGCTGAGTCAAAAGCAAAGTAAAAAGCAACGTCAAAGGCAACGTCAAAGGCGGCGGACAGGAGTGTCCGCCCTACATGGTGGTGGTCAATTCCCCATCTTTTTTATGGCGCCCAGCGGAGTTTGCAGCGTGCCGTCGTTGTTTACGTCGAAGCCGTAGGAGAAGGGCGTGGACGAACCGGACTTGTACATGACGATCTCGCTGCCTGAGGTCCAGCACTCGAATTCCATGGGGCCTCCGAGGCCTTCGGTCACCGTTACTTTGCCAGAGCGGAAGACAACCGTCATGCCGCCCATGCCGGAGACGTGCTCCCAGCGTCCGTTATATTTCGCGGGGCAGCTGGTAAGTCCGGGCTTGGGAGCTTGCCCGGCCGCGCGTTGGGCGGGAGCGGCAGGAGCCGGCGTGGTCGACATGCGGATATTCTCCAGGGTCGTGTTCACGACGTCGGAGCCGAAGCCCGTGTCGATTCCCGGAACTTTTATGTCGTACATGTTGAGATTCTGCCCGCGAATTTCACCCTCCATCCAGCGGCCGTTTACCAGCACCTGCACGCGGTCGTGCAGATCGTATTGCCCCGCGGCGTGATCCTCGGACGTGAGTTTTCCGAGTCGGCGCACTTCGATGGGCCAGAGTTTTGAAACGTCGATCCCATTCGGTAGATGAACGACGTAAGAACGCCCGTGAACCTGCGTAATTTTGGCTTCCTGCCAGCCGTCGATCAAAACGCGAACGGTGTCGCCCACCTTGAATCCGCCCGTACCCATTTGCGAGTTCACGTTTGACGCATTGGCTCCCTGAGAACTTGCGGCTTGCGCAGCGACGGCCTGTGCATTGGCTGCGGCCAACGCTGCCGACGCTCCGCTGGCACTCGCGTGCGGCTTGGGTGCAAGCGGAATCTCGCCGCGGTGGGGATCGGCCTGCGCTTCGGCGGGAGTTTGCGCGTGGCATTTCGCGGGGAGCAAAGCGAGCAGTTGCACACGGAGGGCTTCGCCGCGCTGATTGGCCTGGCCGTTTTTGTAATTCTGATAATCGCAGGCGCCGGTGGTGCTATTACAGGAAAAGACCTTGAAGCTTTGCCCGTCCTTGCAGACGTACACGACGTTGGTCTGTAGGTCGGGAGTCTGGGCGAAGGCGCTGGCTAAGGAAAAGGAAAAGATCAGAGGTATCAAAAAAGATGTGCGCATTGGAGGGGATCTGCTCTCTGCGGGCCAGCGAGATGTGTCCCCGCGTGTCCGAACTTTTTCGCGGAAGGATATCACAAAGCGGGAGACGAGCGGTGCGGGTTGGGTCGCATGCCGAATTAAGAAATATTTTTCCGGGACTTTTCCGGGCTCGTTTATTTCTCGATGGCTGGAGAGAAAGATCCCCCCTGCTGTCGCCATTCAGCAAAGATCAAAGATCAAAATCAGCCCCAACGGCGGCGGACAGGAGTGTCCGCCCTACAGTGAGGCGTTAAGCGGCGATTGCGAGATTGCTGTTCCAGCAGTCGGCGACGATGGAGAGAAAGATCCCCCCCTGCTGTCGCCATTCAGCAAAGATCAAAGATCAAAGATCAAAGATCAAAATCAACCCCAACGGCGGCGGACAGGAGTGTCCGCCCTACAGTGAGGCGTTAAGCGGCGATTGCGAGATTGCTGTTCCAGCAATCGGCGACGATGAGCCAGGTTCCCAGCCGACGCCAGACTTTCAGGTATTTTCCGCGATCGGCTACCGTCGTGTGGTTGGTTTGGTGGATGGCCACGGAATAGCGTCCCACCTCCATCGCCATATCGCCGGAGCTTTCTACGCGGAGAGTTTCCAGGCGCAAATCCTCATAGCCGGCGTCCGCCAGTTGGCGCAAGAGGCGCTCGGTTTCCTTAGGGCCGTGAGAGGGATCGTGATTGGGAGCCATAAAAACGCCGTCCGCGGCGTACATGGCGGCCACCTGATCGTAGTTTCCAGTGTTGAACGAAGTGACTAAATCCTGCGTCAGTTCCCGAATCTGACTCTGAACATCCATGAAAGGACGGGAATCCGCAAGGGAACTCGAATAATTCCGGTACATCTACAACCTCCTGGGGGAAGGCAACCGGCCAAACTCAAAGGAGCCAAGTGAGTTCGCCGACAACGTGATCCTGATTCTAGCGCAAAACTAACTTGTGGAAACAAAAGTTTTTGCCATATTGGAAGCTGATCATTTTCGACGGCAAAATCTGGGCGAACGGCATCTCATGCCGGGAGGCAGCATGGCGAATACTCTTCGGCGGGCGCATCGTAATCAGGATCATCGTAAGAAAGGCAAGTCTGCGGCGACATCGAAGGCCAAGGGAGGCAAGCGCTGGGTAGCCGCGGTGAAGACGGTGTCCACGTTTCCGCCGGAAGGATTGTTCACCAAGAGCGCAGCGACAATCGCAAAATCGTTGGCGTCGAAAAAGGTTTCGCCGAAAGGACCAGCATCGGGGATGCGGATGCTCAATTATTTCATCAATCGAGGGGGACGCGGGTTGAGTGCGACACGGCGGGCGGAATTGGAAAAAGCAAAGAGGTTGCTCTCAAGCAAGATTAAGAAAGAGAAAGAACGCAAGCGGGCGGCTTGATTGGTGGGATCCACGGACTAGGCCTTTTCAAAGCAGAGTTCGCCGAGATTTCTTGAAATATTGTCGTCCTGTTTTGGATGACAGAATTTCCACAACGCGCCATAGGTGCTAGGGTTGTTTCTGAAAGGAAAGACGCAGAATGAAAGAGGCTGGATTGATTGACGACGCCATGGCCTGACGACTGCACAACCAGAAAATGCCCACGCTCATCGGAATTCCTTTCGACGATAATTTTTCCTACCTGCGCGGCAGTGCGGCGGCGCCCCCGGCCATACGACAGGCTTTGCGTTGCGATGCATGGAACCAGTGGACGGAGTTGGGCGTGGATTTGGGTGTCGATAATGCATTCGCCGACGCGGGCGATCTTTCGTTGTCGGGTGTCGACGGCGTTGCTGCTTTTCAGGAAATTGAGCGGGAAATCGAATCTCTGCTGGACAATGGGCAGCGGCCGGTTTCTCTAGGCGGAGATCATTCGATCACCTATCCGATCATGCGGGCATTCGGGCGGCGCTATCCGCAACTGACGATCTTTCACTTCGATGCGCATCCGGATTTGTATGACGAGTATGAAGGCAGCCGGGTTTCTCATGCGTGCCCGTTTGCACGAATCATGGAAGAGAAGCTGGCGACGCGGCTGGTGCAGGTGGGAATTCGCACCATGATTCGACATCAGCGGGAGCAGGCAGAAAAGTTTGGCGTCGAGTTGGTGGAGATGCGATCGCTGCCCGCATATGATCGCCTGAAGGCTAAAGGGCCGGTTTACATTTCGTTCGACATGGATGTGCTCGATCCCGCATTTGCGCCTGGGGTCTCGCATTGGGAGCCGGGAGGAATGTCAGTGCGGGAAGCGATTTCGCATCTCCATGCGATCGAGGGCGAGATTGTTGGCGCTGATTTGGTTGAATACAACCCGGTGAGAGACAGGAATGGAATCACGGCGACCGTGGCGGCGAAGATTCTGAAAGAAACTTTGGGAAAGATGATTCTCGGCTGAGAAAATGGTCGTCCGAATGCAGTTTATTCGAGGGAGCATTTATGGCGGGAGATGATGGGATAGTTCGAGTCGCAAGTCACCATTCCGTAGAGGAAACGCTGCAACGGCTGGAAGCGGCGTTTGCAGCAAAGGGACTGCAAATCTTCGCGCGCGTCGATCATAGCGGCGAGGCGGAGAAAGTTGGCTTGAAGATGCGGCCGACGAAGCTGCTTATCTTCGGCAGTCCAAAAGGGGGCACGCCTTTGATGGTGGCTGCTCCGACACTGGCTATCGATTTGCCGATGAAGGCGCTGGTGTTTGAAGATGACGGCGGGAAGGTTTGGCTGGTGTACAACCGTCCGGAATATTTGCAGGCGCGGCACGACGTACCAGCGGAGCTTATCAAGAATCTGGCGGGAGCCGGGCCTCTGATGGAGAAGGCTGTGGAATAATGCTGCGGTCGTCATTATGACGAGCTCATTGGCTAGATACCGTCCCGAGATCATGGAAGATTCCAATCGAGCCCGTGACCACCTGGCGAACGAGCGCACGTTTCTGGCGTGGGTGCGCACCGGAGTCGCGATTGTTGTATTTGGATTCGCTATTGGGCGCTTCGCCATTGCTTTGCGACAACTCTCTCAACTGCAAGGCCGTTATGTGCGGACGGCGGGTTTCTCGGTATGGCTGGGGATGAGTTCAATTCTTGCGGGAATCGTGCTGGTCATGGCGGGACTGATTCGCTACCGGCGAACACGGAAGCAGTTGGATGAAGGAAAGTTTGAACCTGCGGGATTTGTCGTGGATCTGGTGACGATTGTGACTGTGCTGTTTGGATTGGCGCTGGCAGGATATTTGATCTATACGGAAAAGAGTCTGGGATGAGGCAGCGATTGAGTTTGATGTTTTAGTCAGCGACACAAACATGGCGAACGATCAGGAAAAAGAGGCAGCGGCACAGGCCAGCTTGCGCTTTGTGGAGGACGGTCAGGTCGTGGGGCTGGGAACCGGATCGACGGCCGCGCATTTTATTAACCTCCTCGGCGGGCGAGTGAAGGCCGGGCTGCGGGTTCGCGGCATCCCCACTTCCGTACGGTCGGAAGCATTGGCGAAGAGCCTGGGGATTCCGCTGACGACTCTGGATGAGTGCCCGGAGATTGCGGTCACTGTGGACGGCGCGGATGAAGTCGATCCGCAATTGCGATTGATCAAAGGTGGCGGAGGAGCGTTGTTGCGGGAAAAGATTGTGGCATCCGCCACAAAGAAGTTGGTGATTGTCGCCGATGCGAGCAAGCGGGTAGCGATGCTGGGCAAGTTTCCGTTGCCGGTTGAGGTCATCAAGTTTGCCAAGACGCTGGTGACGGGGAAGATCGCTCGCATGGGCGCTCATGTACAGTTGCGTACTAATGATGATGGCACGGCCTATTTGACGGACGAGAACAATTACATTCTCGATTGCCGGTTCGGCGAGATTGGGGATGCCGAAGGTCTGGCGCGGGAGTTGAGCGATATGCCGGGAGTGGTGGAGCACGGGCTGTTTATCGGGATGGCGAGCGTCGTGCTGGTAGCGGATGGAGGTAAGGTTTTGGAGCTGCGGAGGGGCGAGCAGAGTTAGAAGCTTCTTAGAATTTGGCTGTGCCGCTCTATGGTTGGAAAAATCTTTTACCACAGAGGAGCACTGGGGACGCACGGAGGAACACAGAATTAAGGACGGGACAGTGATTCGATGGCTGCTGGAGGACAAGCGCGACGGTCGGAGGGACGGTTGGAGCGGAGCAATCCGCGGTATGGCGTGCATGTGCCGCTGGAGGT
Organism: Candidatus Sulfotelmatobacter sp.; assembly: GCA_049584475.1. Lineage (GTDB taxonomy): Bacteria > Acidobacteriota > Terriglobia > Terriglobales > Acidobacteriaceae > Sulfotelmatobacter. The sequence goes on from JBAUXX010000010.1 coordinate 5,455, forward strand.
GACCGTGCTGCGCTCTGGAATCGCAGACAGAGTGCCGGGAAGGTCGGTTGATCTTTCTGAACGCGGCGTAGCGGTGGTGTTGGCGGCGGAACTGGCAGCGGGAGAGGCCGTTGGACTGGAGCTTCAGTTGCCGGAGCAAGCGCAGTTGCAGCGGTGGCGCGCAGTGGTGCGGTACCAGGACAAGCTGCGTTGCGGAATGGAATTCGCCGGTTTATCGGCAGACCAGAGAGCGGCGATCCGCGACTGCACGGAAAAGTTAAAGCCCGTGCCGGAGCTGGTGCTTCCGAGTTTTCGCCCTTTTGAAACCCTGGCGGAGGCTTTGGCCGGCTACGGCAAAGATGACGATGAACGCGGCAAGGTCGGGCCGGGAGTCAGGCCGGTGAAAAGCCCGCTGAAAAGCGAGGAGGCGGACGCGAGAGTTCCCTTCGCCGAGGATAAGTCCGGCGGGCACGGTTCCAATCGCACATTCTTCTTGCTGATATTCCTGGTGGCGACGTGCGCAATTCTGCTGACCGTCTTCTGGGTACGTTGGAATCGAAGTTGGGAAGAGCTGGAATCCGGGCTGCCCGTCGGTCAGGAGGCTGCGAACGTCATTCCTCAACTGCAGGTACCGGCAGTGGATCTCGAGAAACTGATTGTGCACCGGGTCGATCCGGACTATCCCGCCGAAGCGCGGAAGGCGAATCTGCAAACGGTGATTGCGCTGGATGTGATCGTGGGGAAAGATGGGTCGGTGGTGAGCGTGCGTCCTTTGAATGGGCCGGACATTTTGGCGCGGTCGGCCGTGGATGCGTTGCGCTGGTGGAAATTTGAACCGTATCGCGTGAACGGCGCGCCGGCTGTCGTGGAAACCACGCTGGCGGTGGAATTCAAGCCTTAGGAAATATTAAGCCCGTCTTTTGCGAAGTTGATCGATCACTACGATTCCGCTGATCGCGAAACAGACCACAGCTCCAAGCGCCGCGGCTAACATCAGAGCGGCATTGAGGTGGAGAATATCGGCGAAGACAGCGGCTACAGCAAAGGCGAGCGCCAGCACGTTTAACCAAAGCGGAGCGCGCACCTTGACCCGTAAATCCCGGCGCAGCCGTAATTGAAGCAGCAGCGCAGCCAAGCCTATCGCGGCGACTACCACCAAAGCCAGGGGGCTCAAAAAAGCGCCGCGGGTAGTGTAGATCACGACCAGCGCCAATGCCGCCAGCAGCAAACCGGCAGCGACAATCGTCCCACCGCGCGAAACGCTGGTAGATTCCGAATTGGGGTCGCTTTGAGGCAAAGAATTCCGTCCTCGAATTTATACAGCGGCGGGAGAGAAAAGGAAAATCATGCTTTTTAGCCGGCGACCCTATAAGACATTATGCGATGGGCGGTTGATACGGGATCGTGTCGCCAGCCAAACGCGGCGGGTACAAAGAATTCCCGTAATTGACCGCGTAGAGCACCAACTCGACGCGGGTTGAGATGCCCAGTTTGTCGAAGATCCGAAACAGATATTTTTTTACCGTGTGTTCGCTCAGCGTCATCAGGTGCGCGATCTCGCGATTGGCCAAGCCTTCCGCGACCAGGGAGACTACCTCTTCCTCTCTTGCGGTAAGCAGTTTTTCTCCGCGATGATTCAACACACGCAGGAGCGGCCTTTCCGCGATCAATTCGACAAGGTGGTTCATCTGCTCGGCGTTGGCCCAGATCTCGCCTCTGGCCACGGTGTGAATACACTTCCGCAACAAGCGCAGATTCGCTTCATTGAGGCAGAAAATCCCCCGGACGCCGGAGCGAAAGGCGTTGACCACCATGTCCCGCTCGCTGGACTCGAGCAGCAGAATCTTCGCAATTTCCGGGTGATCCAAATGCAGTTGGCGAACGATCGCCATGGTCTCGGCAAAACTGGCCGAAGAATTTGGTGAAAGCAAGGCGACCTGCACCGGAGCCGAAGCGATAGCGTTGTGGATGGAAGCGGTATCCATCCGGCAAATGACAAGGCGGAACTCCGAGCGCCGGCGCAAGGCGTTAGTCAGTAATTGCGCCTGCATGCGGTTGGAGTCCGCGACGAGGACGCAAATTGCGCCCGCAGTGGCGGCTGGCAACGGACTCATGAACCGATCTCCGAACAGCAATTTAACAATGCACCGGATTGTAGGCAGCGCCACCACGGCTTAACAAGGATTACCCGCACAATATTTTGCAATCACTCTCAAATCGGGAAGGATCGAATTGGCGGCGAAGAACTCCGAGTCCTGCGCATTCAAACGGTGAACAAATGGGTTCGAATTCAGCTCTGATGGCGCTACGCACTTGGGATTCGCTCGACGGTTTGGGCCCATTGGTTGGACTCGCTTCTGCCTCAGCCGCCCGGTCTTTCTGCGATTTTATTTGCAAAGCGGGTCTCAATTCTTGTGATGCACTGAACAGTCAAGTCTACTTTTGTGGGTAGCGCTGTGGAGAAGGTCTTTCTTCCAGAAGCCGCGCCGCATCAGGGTTCAGCCTCTCTGCAAGCCGATAGAAGGCAAAGCCGTTAGCCAGAATTCCCGCATTTTCCTGCATCCAAGAGTTGATTCCACCTTTGTACACCATACTTTCCATGACTTGTCGGTTCAAAGACGGCGCGGTACTTTGCAAGCCACGGGACGATAGGCGGCGAAGACGTCGCGGAACATGCCCCGATGAGAAATGCAGAAGCCTTACACATTTGAACTGGCGACATCGGCGCGATTCATTGTCATTGCGTCTTTGATCTTGCTGTGTGGTTCGGCCGTCCACGCCCAGCAGAATGAAAAGTTGCTGGGCACAGCCAAGGAGCTTTCCGCATCCGGTCTAACCGGGACAGGGGCGGAAGGAAGCAAATCAGCGGCCGTAAAAACCGGAGGAGCGGACAGCCTGGGAAACCCTTTGCTCGGAGGGGAGCGCCGTCCGCTTTACCGGCTTCAACCCAGCGACGTCGTCGAGATCAGCTTCACGGTGGCGCCGGAATTCAATCAAGTGCTCACCGTCCAGCCCGACGGTTACGTGACGCTGAAGGACGCAGGGATGGTCGTGTCCCAGGGGTTGACTCTGGAGGAGTTCAGTCAGTCCGTACAACGGGCATACCAGGGCTATCTCCACGATCCCGAGGTGGCAGTAGCGCTGAAAACCTTTGAGCATCCCCACTTCGTCGTTGGCGGACAGGTTGCGAGGCCCGGCAAGTATGAACTGCGTTCCGACGTAACGGTGATCGAGGCTGTACAGATGGCGGGCGGGTTCACACAGCAGGCGAAGCATTCGCAGGTCATTTTGTTTCGGCGAGTGGATGACAACCTGGTGGAAACGCGAATCCTCAATCTCAAAAAGATGTTGAAACAGAACGGACTAAAAGAGGACGCTCATCTGCGGCCGGGCGACTTCATTTTCGTTCCACAGAACGCGCTATCCAAAATCGACCGCTACATCACCAGACCTTCCGCCGGCGTATTCATGGACGCCTCCCAATTCTGATCTTCGAACTTAAAAACATGGCCGACGAATCTTCAATTCGCAAAGGAACGCAACCGATTTCGCCGACCATGCGAGAGCTGGCGATGGTGTTGTTCCGCCACCGCCGGGTGTTCTTGAGCGCTGTTGTCCTGGTTCTGATCGCCGTGGCCTTTTACGGGATTGCGGGTGCAAAGTACAAGGCGCAAATGGAAGTTCTGGTACGGCGGGGAAGAGCGGACGCGCCAGTCACGGATCAGGAGAACGCCCCGGTCGACCTGACCCGACTGGCCGTTACGGAAGAGGAGTTGAATTCCGAGGTGGAGTTGCTCCGGGACGATGAAGTGTTGCGCAAGGTAGTGGAAGACAACAACCTGGAGAACCACGATTGGTTGCAATTCCTGCGGCCGGGCGAAACTCATGCAGCGCGAGTGGAGCGGGCCGCGCGGCAAATGGCGAAGAAGCTGGAAATCGAGCCGATCAAAAAGACGAATCTGATTGCAGTGAGCTACGGGTCCGCCGATCCGGCCATGGCGGCCGCGGTTTTGCGTTCACTGGCAAACATCTATTTGCTGAAGCATACGGAAGTGCATCGCCCGGCGGGAGAGTTGCCGTTTTTCGCGCAACAAGCCGTGGAGTCGCGGGACGAATTGGCCAAATCGCAACAGGACTTATTGCAGTTCATGGCAAGGCGGGGAGTGGTCGCTGCGGCTGAGGAACGCGACCTTACCTTGCAGCGGTTAAGTGAAGTTGACGCCGGCTACCGGCAAACGCGCGTGCAGTTGGCGGAAGTCGGAAGTCGCGTGCAGGAACTAGAAGCGCTGCTCAGGGTATTGCCGCCCAGAACCACCACTGAGATACGGACCGCCGACAATTCGGATCTGCTCAAAGCTCTGAAAGCCGGACTGCTCGAACTGGAACTGAAGCGAACGCATTTGCTGATGCAGTTCGAACCGACGCACCGGCTGGTGCAGGAAGTCGAGCAACAAATCAAGCAGACGAAGACCGCGATTGCGGTGGAGACTCTGAATCCTGTTCGCGACGAAACCACGGACAGAAATTCCCACTATGAATGGGCGAAGGCCGAACTGGAGCGAAGCCAGGTGGAGATGAAAGGCCTCGAAGCTAAAGCGGCGGCGGCCGGGACTGAAGTGGCAGCGTATCAGAGCATGGCGCGGCAACTGGGAGAGGACGCAATTGTACAAGACGACCTGGTGAGCACGGCAAAGACCGCGCAGGACAGCCACATTCTTTACGTCAAGAAACAGGAAGGCGCGCGTATGGATGACGCACTCGACCGGCGCGGGATTGTCAACGTGGCGATTGCCGAGCGTCCGATTGCTCCGGCGCTGCCCGTGTGGTCTCCGTGGGCTCTGGTGGTGATTGGACTTGCGGCTGGGGGAGCGGCGGGAACCGGCGCGGCTTTCGCCGCAGACCACTTAGATCCCACTTTCCGCACGCCGGATGAAGTGTTGGGCTATCTCCAAGCGCCTGTGCTGGCATCGCTGCCCAAGAGAACTACGAAAGGACTTCTGATCGGCTGGAGGGATGTGTCATGAGTGTCGATGTTCTTCGCACTCCGAATCTTGGCACGATTGCGAGCGCAGTCGATGCCCGGGAAATTCCGCCATTTTCCAAAGTGCCGGAGTGGAGTCCCGAGTGGTTTGCCCATGAACAGCTTCGAGGGCTGGTGCGCCAGGTCTTTTTTTCCAGTGTCGCGCAGCCGGTGCGTCAGGTTTTGTTCACAGCGGTGGAAGGGCGAACGGACGTAACGCAGCTTTGCCGGCAAGTCGGCGAGACTCTGGCATCGGAGATCAAAGGCAGCGTGGCAGTGCTCAGCCGTGATCTAACGCGCGTAGAGAACCAGCAAGAAGAGATCAAGCCGGAAGATACACGCTCGCGCGCGATCGACGCCGGGCCCCTGCCGTTGCGCGATGTTGCAAGACGGGTCAGCAGCAATCTGTGGTTGCTTTCGGAAGTCGCAGAATCGCGGACGCAAGCCTTGGGTAACACCGCCTTGTATTCGCGGCTATGTGAGTTGCGTACGGAATTCGATTACTCCATCGTTGAGGGATCTCCGGCGGGGCTATCGAGTGAAGCAGCATCCCTTGGCCGTTTGACCGATGGAATTGTGCTCGTGTTAACGGCACATAAGACTCGGCGGGCGGCGGCGAAGAGTATCAAGGAGTCCCTGGAGGCCGCGAGGACACGGGTTCTGGGAATGGTGTTGAGTGAGCGTATTTTTCCAATTCCAGGCGCGTTGTATCGCAGATTGTGATTGCTGCAGCCAAGCCGGGTTGCGGACGAAAAAAGTCGAAAGGTCGAGTTGAAGGATGTCTTCTCCTTTGTTTAATCCCGGGCGACAACAGCCCCCAGTCGGCGACTGGGCGGTACGTTTAATTCCGGGTGTGGGCGCCGACATGGGAAAAGGGGCTAAGAAGCTGCCGCAGTCGGTGCACTTGAACCAAATGCTGATGAGAAATCAGACGTCCGGGATAGCAGGAAGAAGCAGCGAAAAGAGGGCAGGAGACTTCAGCCGGCAACATACACAGGGACTCACGGAACAATTCCGCGACAGACCACGGCGAAACGTCCTCATCGTTGGAGCTGGAGCTTTCGGGCGGCGCATCGCATCGTGCATTGAAAATAATCCTGAACAGGGACGGGTGGTGTGTGGATTTCTCGATGATCAGCGGCCGTTGGGCGATGGCGTGATCGGACGAACTCGCAATCTCGCCCGCCTCTCCCGCACAAGCTTCGTCGATGAAGTGATCCTAGCGGCCCCTGGCGACCGGGAGATGACTTTGGAGGTTTTGGGCGAGGCGCGGCGGTTGCACCTTGACGTAGAGATGGCAGTGGATCTATTTGGCTGTGAGCCCGCGCAGGCGGCGGTGCGGCGCGTTGGAGAGTTCCCGGTCATTTGTCTGCATCGTGAGCCGTTGCCTGTAGCTCGCCTGTTGGCAAAGCGAGGAGTTGATCTTCTTGGAGCCGTCCTTGGGCTGATGTTCCTGACGCCTGTCTTTGCCTTGATTGCCGGCCTGATCAAACACGACTCGTCGGGGCCGGTCCTTTATTCCGCACAGCGAGTAGGGCGCAAGGGAAAACCATTCCGCTGCTACAAATTTCGCACCATGGTGAGTAACGCGGACGATTTGAAGGTGGTTCTTCGACGGCAGAACGAGCGGTCGGGACCGTTCTTTAAGATCGCGAACGACCCGCGGATCACGTGTGTAGGCCGATGGCTAAGGCGGTACAGCCTGGATGAACTCCCGCAGTTGTGGAACGTTTTGCGAGGCGAAATGAGCCTGGTGGGCCCGCGACCGCATCCGCTGGATGATTTCGCCGCCTACGGCGTCGAGCATCTCGGCCGGTTGGACGTCACGCCGGGCATGACAGGACTCTGGCAGGTCACGGCGCGGCGGGATCCGTCATTTGAAAGAGGCGTGGAACTGGACCGCGAGTACATCGAGGCTTGGAGCCTGACGATGGACCTGCAAATTCTTTTCAAAACGACGTGGGCAGTGTTTCGAGGGAGCGGCGCTTGATGCAGACGATCTCATTGCGGACGGCGCGGCATATGCGAGGTAACATAGCCGGCGATTTTGCCGCCGCGTTGATGTGGCCGTTGCACGCTTTGATGGCAGCACCTTCCCTTTTGTTTCTGGCGGCGTTGGCAGCTATGTTACTGCGCCACCCCGATGTTTCCTTTTACGAAATCGACCGCGTCGCGTTTGGACTGGTGGTGATCGGCGTGGCTGCTCGCGCCGTGATATTGCGCCAGCGCCTGTTTGCGCTCGAACGTGCCAGTTGGCCGATGATGGCGCTCACGGCCGTCGCTGTGTTGAGCGTCGCCGGGCAACCCTTCGATCAGGAGTCCTGGTGCCTGCTGGCGGCCAAGTTTATTGTTCCTTTCACGCTCTTTCATTTGGCTGCGCTCGTCTTCACGGATGAGGCGTCCATGCGCCGCTTCGAAACCTTTTCTTTGGTGGTGCTCGCCTACCTGAGCTTCACCGCCATCGCTTTTCTGGTGGGAGCGAAAGAACTTATTTTCCCTCACTTCATTCTTGATGAGACCCTCGGACACCAAGCGGATCGAGCGCGGGGACCGCTGTTGCAGGCTGTGGCAAACGGCGTGTCTCTCAATCTGCTCGGCCTGCTTGCGCTGCATGCCCTGCGCCGCGGAACACTGCGCGGCATGAAGGCCTGGCTATTGCTGGGGTCGCTGCCGTTCGCGATTCTCGCGACCATGACGCGCGCCGTTTGGCTTTCTTTTGCGGGAACAATTTTCGTTTTAACCCTTCGTTCGCCAGATCGCGTGCTGCGACGCGTCTGCCTCGCGCTGGCCTTGATAGGAGTTGCCGGGGTCGCGATCGCACTAAGTTCTCCCGGTTCGAACAATGCGCTCACCGATCGTTTCGAGGAACGCGGTCCGGTCGATTACCGCGAGGCGGTTTACCGCGGAAGCTGGGACATGTTTCTCGAGCGTCCTCTGACCGGATGGGGGATTAACCAGATGCCAAGCGAACTGGCTCGGCACGTCAACGGCTATCACGAAAAGGTTTTGTTTCCGCACAACACGTATCTCGAACTCCTGGTGGAACACGGTGTCGTAGGCCTCGCGCTTTATTTGTGGCTTATGCGCGAATTGTGGAAGCTCGGGCGGAGAACGATCCCGTTCAACGAGCAATCGGGATTTCTCGACCGGAACCTTCACGATCTTTGGCCCATTCTGCTGGGAGTCTATTGGATCAATGCGGCTCTTGTGGTCATGAATTACCAATTTGTAAACGGATTTCTGTTCACAATCGCGGGGATGCTGGCTGGACAGCGGCGGAGAGCGGAAGAACAACTTTCGGCCGTGTAAAGCACCATTTGTTCCACAACTGTGGCACAGAAATAGCACGATCAATTTGTTCGAGGTCGTTTCATGCTGACCGTCGCTTATCTCGCCAACCAATTTCCGTCGCCGGTAGAACCTTATGTCGCGGAAGAGATTGCCGAATTGCGAAGCCGTGGGGTTCGCGTTGTTCCAGGAACAGTTCGGCAACCCCGCACGCAGAGTTCCCGGATTTCTCGCAAGGAGAGTGCGGAGAAGATCGTCATTCGACCGGTGAGCGTAGGTATCTTCCTCAAGGCTCTGTGGCTGTGCAGTGTCCGGGGCGGCGAACTCTTCGATCTGCTCGGACGAATTCTGTTTCAGGGCCGCGAGTCGCTGCCGATGCGAATCAAAGCGCTCGCCCATACATTCCTCGGGGCATGCTACGCGGCTCAGTTGAAGCCGAGGGAAATCGATCACATCCACGTACACCACGGATACTACGGTTCGTGGATTGGCATGGTCGCGGCGCGCATGCTCGGTGTCGACTTCAGCTTGACATTGCATGGCTCCGATTTGCTGCTGCACGGCGCGTACCTCGACACAAAGCTGAAGTCATGCCGTTTCTGTTTGACGGTATCCGATTACAACCGCCGTTACATCTTGCAGCATTATCCTTCGGTCGACCCCGGCAAGGTGATGGTCGCACGACTCGGCGTCACGTTACCGGGCACTAGCAATGTTCCCCCGTCTTTGAGGCGCGAAAGTGAAATAACGCTGGTTGCGGTGGGACGGTTGCATAAGGTCAAAGATCATGCATTTCTGCTGCGCTCTTGCGCGCAACTTCGCGCGCGCGGCCTGCGGCTGGAATGCCTGATCGCGGGCGAGGGTCCAGAGCGGAAACATCTGGAATCGCTCATCAAGAAATATGGGCTTGAAGAAACCGTCAGCCTACTCGGCCATATTTCGGGCGAGCAAATGGACTCGTTATATAGCCGGGCGGATGTAGTCGTACTCACCAGCCGCAGTGAGGGCGTTCCATTGGTCTTGATGGAAGCTATGGCACGCAGCAAGATCGTGCTGGCACCGGCGATCACGGGAATTCCAGAACTTGTCGTCGATGGCAAGAGCGGTTTCTTGTATCAGCCGGGCTCACAGGGAGGCTTTGTCGCCCGCCTGCTACTGATCCATTCCCTGCTAAGAAAACAGGAACTCCGCCGCGGGCTTTTGCCTTCCGCGGAAGAACCTCTCCATTGGGTGCGGCATGGCGCCCAGGTGCAGGTTCGCCACAACTTCAACCGCCAGACCAACCTGGAATCTTTTGCCGATTCGTTTCTGCATCAGGTTTCCGCGAGAACTGCGAGTCTCCCCCATGAGGATTTTGTTTTGCAACAAATATAACTATCCCTTCAGCGGAACAGAAGTGTACCTGTTCGAGTTGATGGAGCTGTTGCGTTCGCGCGGCCACGAGGTTGCGCTCTTCTCCATGGCCGATCCTCGGGGCAAGGCCACGCCCTATGACCGGCATTTTGTACCTCACATCGAGTTTAAGAACTGCTCGTGGTTCCAAAAAACACGCAACGCCATTCACGCTGTCTATTCGCCGGATGCGCGGAAACGAATTCGCGGCATGATTGAAGATTTTCGCCCCGATGTGGCTCACGTGCGCAACATCTACCACCATTTGTCGCCCTCCATTCTGTGGGAACTGAAAGCGCAGCGGGTTCCCGTTCTTTACCACCTTAACGATTTCAAGCTGTTATGCCCGAGCTATAACCTGGTGTCTCAGGGCGAAAGCTGCGAAGCCTGCAAGGGCGGCAAGTTTAGGAAGATTGTTCACTCGAAGTGCTACCCCGGTGTCGGAGCCCGGGCGTTGCTGATGGCCGAGGCTTACGCGCACAAGTGGCTTGGCTCATACCGAAAGTGCGTCGATTTGTTCCTCGCGCCCAGCCAGTTTGTTCGAGACAAATTCGTCGAACACGGGTGGGACGCCAGCAAGTTTGAGGTGTTGCCACACTTTCAGAAGGTTTCCCCATCTGCAAGCGGCGTGAAGGATGAATCTTCTTTGCTCTATTTCGGAAGGTTATCGCCGGAGAAAGGCGTCGACGACTTGTTGCGTGCCATGAAGGGTGTTCCACACATGCAACTCACCGTAGCCGGCGACGGCCCGCAAAGAAGCGAATTGGTGAATCTCACCAAAGAGCTGGCACTGGACAATGTGGAGTTCGTGGGACAGGTGCGCGGGGCCGATCTGGATGCGCTGGTTTCGCGCTCCCGCTTTACCGTGCTGCCCTCTCACGCCTACGAAACTCTGGGGAAGACCATCCTCGAATCCTACGCACTGGGCAAACCGGTGGTGGCTTCCGACTTGGGTTCGCGGCGCGAACTGGTGCGTCATGGCGAAACCGGATTGTTGTATCCGACCGGGGATGTCAGCCGGCTGGCCGAGGCTATCGAATCTCTCGGCTCGAATCCAGGCTTGGCGGAACAAATGGGACAGGAAGGGCGTGAATTAGTAAGGCATCGATATACGCCGCAATCGCACTACGAGACTTTAATGGAGATATACGAGCGGCTGGCGGCGAAAGGCAAAAAATCACTCCGCGGCGAACTCGTCACAACGAATCAGGCGCCACCGTGGGACAAGAAACTTTCGCTGGCGGAGAAATGGCCTAACAGTCCTGAGCGGCCGCTCGCGTGGAAGCGCAAACTCAACGTAGCGTTTATCGGTGGCCGGGGAGTGATCTCCAAGTACAGCGGCATTGAAGCATATTACGAGGAAGTTGGCCGCCGGCTGGCGTATCGGGGTCACGAGGTCACGATCTACTGCCGCAACTATTTCACACCGGCCATCGCTGAACACAACGGGATGAAACTGAAGCGGCTGCCGACCATCCGTTCTAAACATTTGGAGACGGTCGTCCATACGCTCTTCAGTACGCTGCACGCGGTCACGCAACCGTGCGACATCGTGCACTATCACGCGCTGGGTCCGGCGCTGTTCTCCTTCATTCCTCGAGTGTTCGGCAAGAAGACTATCGTGACGGTGCAGGGCCTGGATTGGCAGCGCAAGAAATGGGGACGGTTGGCATCTGCGGTGTTGCGCGTCGGAGAACGCGCTTCTGTCACGCTGCCCAATGGAACCATGGTGGTTTCGCGAGCCCTGCAGGAGCACTATCGCGAAGAACATGGTGTGGAAGCATTCTATGTGCCGAACGGCGGAATCATTCGAGAACTACGAAGGCCCGCCGCTATCTTTGATTGGGACCTCAAGCCGCAGAAATACATTCTCTTTCTCGGGAGGTTCTCGCCGGAGAAGGGCTGTCATCTGCTGGTGGAGGCGTATGAAAAGCTGCAGACAGATGTGAAGCTGGTGATGGCGGGGGCCGCGAGCTACTGCGACGACTACAGCCGCGAATTGCGAACTCACGCCGGCGAACAGATCAAGATGCTCGACTGGGTATCGGGCGACGTTCTTGAGGAATTGCTTACCAACGCCATGATTTTTGTTCTTCCATCCGATCTGGAAGGCTTGTCCCTGGCTTTGCTGGATGCGATGGGCGCGGGACTATGCGTGGTCGCCAGCGATGTTCCGGAGAACGTGGAAGCGGTGCAGGATGCAGGTTTTACTTTCCGTCGAGGCAACGCCGATGATCTGGCTGACAGATTGCGCTTCCTGATTGCCAATCCGACCATCCGGCAAGCGGCCGGCAAAATGGCAAGAGACAGGATACGAGAGCACTATCTGTGGCCTGACATTGCGACCGATATAGAGAAGGCATATTTCAAAGTCATGGATTTGCCAGCGAGGGAAAGCCAGAAGACGGAGACACATCGAAAGAAGCCGAACTCGAGTGTGATCACGCCGATTGTCAATCAGAAAGCTGTATAGGCGGAACACTGCGGGTGCAAGTCAATAATGGGAGCCGCGCAAGTCAAGGCTGCCCCTCGACCTGCCTGCGGTCGTCATCGGAAACTTTGAACAGGTCGCGCTGCTTCAACTTCATGAAGCTAGCTACAAAGACTTCCGGGATTTGTCCGATGCGTGTGTTGTAAGTATTGACGTCGTCGTTGAAGAACTCGCGGCGATCGGCGATGCGCTCTTCCAGTTCGCTGATGCGGTTCTGCAATTTCAGGAAGTTTTCGTTGGCCTTCAGTTGCGGATAGTTTTCGGCCACGGCAAACAAACCGCGCAACGCGCCTGCCATCATCAGGTCGGCTGTCGCCTTCTGGGTGATGCTGGACGCATTCATCGACGCAGCCCGCGCCTGCGTCACGGCCACCAGCGTCTGCTGCTCGTGCTGCATGTAGCCCTTGACGGTTTCTACCAGGTTGGGAATTTCATCATGACGCTGCTTGAGCAGCACGTCGATGTTCGCCCAGGCACGGTCATTGTCGTTCCGCAAACGTACAAGTCCGTTGTAGAGAATTGCGGCATAAGCCAAAACGCCCGCAATAAAAAGAAAGAATGCCAGTCCGCTGACCAAACTGCTTTCCATCGCCGCTCCAGAAGTCGGACGTCAGACCTGAGACCTCAGACCTCGGACTTCAACTGAGCTTGCTGGCCGGGGCCCAAAGTTTCCGAGAAATCAGAATCTCCCAAAGTGAAGCAGGAGATACGCGATGCAGGCAAGTAGCAGAGCGGCTTCGGGAAGGTGGAACGGGCTACTGGCTTCAGTCATCAAACCCCAGGCCCACCGTGTTGTCGAGGGCCCGAGGTCTGAGGTCGAGGTCGGCGCTAGTCTTTGCTGGGCTTCTTCGGCGTCAGATCGCACGCCTGTTTCACCTTGACGAGATCGAGGCCAGCGGGTGAAAACTCTACGATCTGTGACCCGGCGGTGCGGGTTCTCACTTCCACTTTGAAGACCTGCGCGCCGATCATGCCGCGAGTCGTCCCCTTGTCCATGGAGAGAAAGTGACCGCGCACCCAGTTCCAGCCGTGGTAACTGTGGCTGTTGTCGATTCGAACCATAACTTCCATCTGGGGCTGTCCCCAGAAGCCGGGGCGATTCGGCGGGGCCAGTCTCGCTCCCGGATTGAAGTCCGCCAGGCTAAGCTTGCCGGCGCTGCAAAATAATTCCACTCGTGGCTTGTTGTCAGGGTCGTCGCGCAGATAGTTGTCCGACAGCAACTCGAAACGGGCTTTCTTCGCGCCAGTCATTTTGTCGGTCGACTGGAATTCCATCCATTTTCCACCGGCGTTTACGCCGTCGCTTTCATCCTGGTAGGGGCTCATTGAGCCGCTCTGTGCCGCCGCCGTCAATGCGGTCGCGCCAATCACGATACACGCCGCCAACAATGCTTTCGCGGACAAGAAACGACATACGATGGCCGGAGAAAAGAGTCTGTGCTTCAAGATGTCCTCCAATACGGATACCTAACTATATTGAACCCGAAAAGAGGGTGAAAAGTTGCATGAAAAGATACGGGCTTGCGCAGAACAGCCAATTTTATGGACACCAACAGATGGAGCCCTAAAGTAACCCTGGGTCTGGGTCCAGTCGAGCCGCCGGCAATCAGTGCGTGTCCACCCTTAAATCGATGTAGACCTGGGAGCGGTCATCGAACTGGCTGACCGACTTGGGGTCGCTCTTGCGGCCTTTGTATTGGGCGTAAACCTCGTAATCCACGGCATTAAGGAGGGCGGGAAAGCGGTAGGTTCCGTCGTCTCCAACAATGTAGGTTTTGACCGCGCGCGTGCGAGTATTGGTCAAATAAACCACCGCATTGGGCAACGGATTATCCTGACGATCGAGTACTTTACCGGAAAGAAGACGACCGACCGTCTTTTCTTTCTTGTCGAGAGCGGCGTTGGCAACAGTGGCCAGAGCAATCGCCAACAAGCAAGCCGCAATGACGGGCCGGATTACGAACTGTTTGCGATTCATGCTGAGCTTATTCTCTCACGACCAGACGGCACAGTTCACGTTTCGGAGCCCAAACTCCGAAGACTACGGCGTTGCAAAAGACAAGTGCAGGCCGATATCCAGGCGCTCATCATTATCGACATGAACGGGCACTTCTTTTACGAGTTGTAGCCGCTTTCCATCTGTTGTCTTGACGCCCTTCAAGTCGGCCCAGACGATGTAGTCGGCCTCGCCAGCCGGAAGGCGTTGGGCGAACTCACCGTGATGGTCGGAGGAAAGCTCCCATTTTGCCTTCTTATCCTGCGCCCGGCGGATTTTCACTCTGATCCCATAAATGGGGCGGTCATCGGGTCCCCAGACAGTTCCAACGATTAAGGCATAAGGATCATTCGGGTTTAGCCGCTTCTGAAAAGCAGCACTTTGCGCGGGAGTGGGGAAAAGTTGAGGAAAGATAAGAAACAGAATGAGAACCTCAAGCGCGGCGCGCCACAAAGGCCGAAGGCTAGGCGTCCTCATCTTCGCTTTCTTCTTCCTCCTCGTCATCGTCTTCATAGCCTTCTTCCACAGGTTTGAGTTCCAGCGGAACCGCAGTCACGACTTCAAAGTCGGTTCCACACTCCGGGCAGGAAATAATTTCTCCTTCGTCCACATCCTCTTCCACCACGTCCAGGTCGGTTTCGCATTCAGGACATAAAACCATAAAGCCTCCGTTCCCCATTAGAGCCTCCTGATAATATTTAGATTCTCTGCCGCTGGAGGTCAAGGGCTACCGCCACGGAAGGGATTTCCCTTTGTCGGCGAAAGAATCAATTTGGTTGTCACGAATCGGACGGGTATGCGCACTTTGCGATGGATGCTCTGCGTAGTCGTCTTTCCATTGATGGCACTAGCCTGCCCAGCTCAGGGGCCGGACAATCAGACCGCAGCAGCGGAGAACATTCCCGCCGATCCGCAGATCCAGTCTGCCTTGAAACAAATTTCTGCGCAACGCATTCAGGCGGACATTGAAAAATTGGTCAGCTTCGGAACGCGGTCTACGATCTCGGCGCAGGAGCAGCAGGCGGTTGCATCGGGCCGCGGCATTGGCGCGGCGCGGGAATGGATCAAGTCCCAGTTCGAGTCGTACTCCAAAGATTGCGGCGGTTGTCTTGAGGTAAAAGAGGACACCTTCACTCAACAACCGGCGGATCGGATTCCCCAGCCTACACAGATTACAAATGTTTATGCGGTCTTGAAAGGCGCCAGCCCGGAGAACAG
The DNA here is from genome assembly GCA_049584475.1 of Candidatus Sulfotelmatobacter sp. GTDB lineage: Bacteria > Acidobacteriota > Terriglobia > Terriglobales > Acidobacteriaceae > Sulfotelmatobacter. Next base: position 20,839 of record JBAUXX010000010.1, read on the forward strand.
CAAGCGCATCGTGCTGGTAACGGGACACTACGACTCGCGCAATACCGACATTTCTAACATCACCGACGATGCTCCCGGCGCGAATGACGACGGCAGCGGCACGGCCGTCAGCCTGGAGTGCGCTCGCGTTCTCAGCAAGATGAAATTCCCCGGCACGATCATCTTCTTAACCGTCGCCGGCGAAGAACAGGGACTAAACGGCAGCCAGCACTTCGCGAAGATGGCGAAAGATCAGGGATGGGATATTGAAGCCGCTCTCAACAATGACATTGTTGGAGGAGACAAAAGTTCTGAGCAAGATCATTCTGTCGTGCGGGTATTTTCCGAGGGGTTACCGGCTGCCGCAACCGAGAAGGATATTCGCAGAATTCGCGGCCTGGGGGGAGAAAACGACTCCGAATCGCGGCAGTTGGCCCGATACGTCGCCGATGTGGGCCGAGCGTACAACACTGGCTTGAAGCCGATGCTTATCTTTCGCCTGGATCGCTTCTTGCGGGGGGGCGACCATTATTCGTTTAATCAGCAGGGATTCGCGGCCGTGCGCTTCACCGAGTTTCGTGAAAATTTTCAACATCAGCATCAAACTTTGCGCACGCAAAACGGAATCGAGTATGGAGATCTGCCCAAGTTTGTTGACTTCGACTATGTGGCCAGTGTTGCACGCCTCAACGCCGCCACACTGGCCTGTTTGGCGGCGGCTCCAGCGCCTCCGGGCGACGTTCACGTGCTCACAAAAGATTTGGACAACGACACTACCCTGACGTGGACGCCTTCGCCCGGCGGATCGGCGACGGAGTATGAAGTTTTGTGGCGAGCAACCACTAGCCCGGAATGGGAACACGTCCAAAAGTTTGGCAACGCCACACGCGCGACGTTGAAGCTTTCGAAGGATAATGTGATCTTTGCTGTCCGAGCAGCGGACCGCAGTGGTCATTGCAGCTTGCCGATAGTACCTGTGCCGGAGCGCTGAAGCGCATCGGCGCAACCTGATAAGATGGCTTAGATACGGCAGCCTATACGACTTCAGACACAAACGGCGATTTCCTTCCCCAAATCTGACCGACGATTTATGAGTCCCGGACGCTCCATGACGCTCAGCTTTCCCCCGTTCACCCGATGGGTGAAGCGTCTCATCATCATTTGTGCGGCAGTGTATTTTCTGCAGGTCGTGCTGGGCGCGGTCGCGCACCAAATGGCGCGGGATCTCGAGGTGTATCTCGGGCTTGTCCCGACTCTGGTTCTGCATTACGGATTTATCTGGCAACTTGCGACCTATTCCTTTCTGCATGCGAGCATCAGCCATTTGCTATTAAATATGCTCACGCTGTGGATGTTCGGATCGCAGGAGGAGCAGGATTGGGGATCGCGAAAGTTTCTTGAATTTTATTTTTTCTGCGTAGTCGGCGCGGCCCTGGTGACGGTAGCTGTTGCTTATACCGGACTGCCCGGCGCATCTCCCGGCATTCCCACCATCGGGGCTTCCGGCGGAATCTACGGATTGCTGATTGCTTTCGGCATGCTCTACGGCGATCAGGAAATTTACTTGTTTCCGTTTCCTTTTTCGATCAAAGCAAAATATCTTGTGGGCATCATCATCTTCGTGGTAGTGATTGCCACCTTCCAGCCTTCGCAGGGAGGCGTTGCGAACTTCGCGCACCTAGGCGGGCTGCTGTTTGGCTTCCTCTACATCAAATTTGTGCCGCGCCGCGGACTGATGTTTGGCGCTTCCGAACGCTACTTCAATGCCCGCAATTCCTACTATCGCTGGAAGCGGAAGAGGGCAGCCAGGAAATTCGAAGTCTACATGCGCCAGCACGACCGCAAGGTCGAGTTCGACGAATACGGCAACTACATTCCGCCTCCTGACGATAATCCGCGCAAGGAGAATGGCGGATCGAAGTCCGGCTGGGTGAACTGAAGCCAGCCACGGATTTCACGAATCGGACGGATAAAACTGAGAAAACGCACGGCGATTGCCTAGACCTTCAACGGTTGCCTGTCGTTCAACGGAGGAACTCCAGGAAAGCCTCCAATATTTCTCCCGGCAAATCCTCGCGCCGCGTTTTTCCTTTGAATCCCAAATCGTGCCCTGCACCATCCACAACTATCAACTTTGTCTTGCCTGGAATCTGTTTGATCGCCTGCTCGATTTCCGGGATTGATCCAAACGGATCTTTCGTGCCGGAGACAAACAGCGTAGGTGTCCGCAGATCGGTGAAGTGCTGGGTGCGCAACTGCTCCGGCTTGCGCGGTGGATGCAAAGGATAAGAAAGCAAAAGCAGAGCTTCGGCAAGGTCAGGAGCCTCGGCGCACAGCATGCTCGCCTGCCGCCCGCCATACGAATGGCCTCCCAGAGAGATTCCGGAATATCCCAGATCGCGAAGCCCGGCCATGGCATTCTTCAATCCTGCGCGGTCGCGAGCCGCGTCTCCCGGGCCCGGCGGGCCGTAAGCTCTGGATTGGCGATAGGGTAGATCGCAGCGCAGGGCGGCGAATCCATTCGCGCTGAAGCATTCGGCAAGGGCGACGAGAAGCGGGGCTTGCGCATTCGATCCAGCTCCGTGAGCGAGAACTATGGCACTGTTTGCGGCTTCGCCGGGAGCGTGCAAGAAGCCACGCACTGGCGGATCGCACGGCCGTACAAACGGTTCGACGTGGGCGATGTGGGACATCGATCTTTTGACAGTAAAACGCTTCCGTAAGGAGCCTGGAAGATATGCACACAGCCGAACGATCACTCAGCCGCAAGGAAACATCTGGATCGTCCCCGTTAAACCGGGGAGACCTGTTTCAGCGTCTCGTAGACTTTGACAGTTTGGATTTCATTTCCCAGCCGCGCCCAGCAGCGCAGCAGTTCCGGATCTTCCTGGGCAGCGCGGCGCGCCTCTTCCGATTGCCAATACCGCAGCAGGACATAGTGCGAGCCACTTCGATAGAGAAGATCGCGGCTGTATCCCCTCTGCGAGAGAATGGACATCAACTCTCGCACAGTAACCAATGAAGCAGTCTCCATTGCGGGCAGCGGTTCCCAAATCGCCACGGAGAGAATTTCCTCGGGCATATTGCGGATTATAGCGCCGGGCGGCGAGCCGGACGCATTTTCTTGCGCGCGGATTTTCTGGCCGGCTTTTGCGAAGCCGACAGCGCGGCATTCGCTTCCTCCGGGCTGACCGAATGCAGACGCATAAAGTTGGTCGAACCCGAGGACTGGCGCGTGCCGGCCACTACTCCGAGGACATCGCCGGCCTTCAGCAAGCCTCCCCTTAGCAACTGCCTCTCGGCCAAAGCCACCATCTCTTCAGCCGAGCGAGCCTGCTGGCAGCGAAGCGGATGTACTCCCCAATAAAGATTCATGCGATGAACCACGGGCGCGATGTAGGTGAATGCGTAGATCGGAGCGGGCGGCCGGTATTTGGAGATCATTCGTGCCGTGTTCCCGGTCTCGGTAAAAATTGCGATGGCGCCCATGGGAAGGTCTTCAGCGGCGTGAGCGATAGATTCGCAAATCGTCTCCGCAACCGAGAGGCCGTGCCTTTCGCGGCGGCGGCGCGACCTGGTGAATTCGATGCTACTCTCCGCTTCGATCACGATGCGCGACATCATGGCTACCGCTTCGTGGGGGAACTTTCCCGTTGCGGTTTCCGCGGAGAGCATCACTGCGTCGGTGCCGTCGAAGATCGCGTTGGCTACATCGCTGGCCTCGGCGCGAGTGGGTCGTGGATTTTCGATCATCGATTCCAGCATTTGCGTCGCAGTGATCACCGGCTTGCGCCATTCCGCCGCACGATGAATGATGTGCTTCTGAATGACGGGAACTTTTTCCGGCGCCATTTCCACGCCGAGGTCTCCGCGAGCAACCATCACTCCGTCGGCGGCTTCAAGGATTTCTTCCAGATGATCGATGGCTTGCGGCTTTTCCAGCTTGGCGATCACCGGCACGTCGCTCTTGTGGTTGGCAACGATGCGCTTCACCGTGCGCACGTCTTCGCCGGTACGGACAAACGACAAAGCAACTGCATCTACGCTGTGCTTGAGTCCAAACTCCAGATCCTTGCGGTCTTTTTCCGTCAGGGCGGGAATGGAAAGCGCAACACCAGGAAGATTGATGCCCTGATGCTCGCCCAGCATTCCTCCATTCAACACGTCGCAGACGACATCTTTGCCGCGCACGCTGCGCACCCGCAGTTCAATCAGTCCGTCACTGAGCAGAACCCGTGCGCCGGATTCGAGTTCGCTGGCGAGATCGGGAAATGTCGTGGAAATGCGGGTGGGAGTTCCGGCAATGTCGCTGGGTGTGATAGAGACGGTCGAGCCGCTCTTCAGCAGAACCGGTTCGTGGCCCTCGAGCCTTCCAGTACGGATCTTCGGCCCCTGTAGATCTTGCAAAATGCAGACGGTTCGGTTTTCATGATCGGCGGCGCGGCGCAGACGCTCGATGCTGCGAGCGTGATCTTCGTGCGATCCGTGAGAGAAGTTTAGGCGGGCGACGTCCATGCCGAGGCGCAGCAGGTCGCGCATGGCGGCTTCGGAGTGGCACGCGGGGCCGATGGTGCAGATGATTTTGGCGCGGCGGGTAGCCGATACGAAATTGGCTGGCTTGCTATCTGATATGTTCTGTTTCAAGTGCGCCCCAGGGCCGGAAGCGAAATTCTGTGGCTCTACAACGCCTGACTCAAACTATCGGCAATTCGCGCCAATGTCGATAGCAGCTCTGCTCCGATTTTTCTCTCGTAAGACTCTATCTCCAAGTCTTTCTCCCGAAGGGACTCGGGTGCCCAATACTGGCGTTCAGTGCCCAAAGGCAGGCCGTCGCATTCACTCGCAACAACTTTAAGGAAAAGAAAATCCTCCGGCCGAACATTTTTCTCAAGTTCCGGCTGGTGGAGAGGCGCATAAATATCCCGTACCGCCAAAAGAAGCCGGACTTTGGCGTCTATCGCCTGCTTTATCACTCGGAGAACGTCGTGTCTTATCTGCTCGACGTACACCTCATGGCTCATGTGTTGACGTTCAGACAAGCTATTCTCACTTCGCAACTACCTTGGCTCCGCTGATCGCTATCAGTTCTTTCCCCAGCATAGCCCGGGGAAACAGCATGGCGTTGAACTCCGCTCCGACCAACACAACAAGAGAGATCAGATACATCCACACCAGCAAAGCAATAGCCGCTCCCAGCGATCCGTAGATCACGCCGTAGTCGCCATAGTGTGAAAGATACCAGCGAAACAGCATAGTGACGGAGAACCACATGGCCGTGGCGAGGGTTGCACCAGGCATTACACTGTGCCAGGGTTGCGTGCGCGGTACGGCATTGTGATAGATCAGCGCAACAACGGCGATTCCAGTAAGCGTGGCGATAACCCAGCGCAACGAACTCCACATCAGCAAAATGTAGGGGCTGAATTCGTGCGCCGTGTAGAAAAGAATTTGCGTTTCGATCTTGCTGCCCAGCGCGACCAGCAGCGTGGCGAACGTCATGGGAAGACCGGCGAGGACAACTAACGCCAGGGCGATGACGCGCTCTTTGACCAGGCCCCAGGTTTTCGGCAGGTCGTAGCAACGGCGGAAGCCATCCATCCAGGAGATCATGACACCGGATGCGGTCCAAAGCGTCAACAACAAGGTGCTGACGATCAAGCCGATTGTCCGCTGTCCCGTGCCGTGAAGATAATTCACTGCGGTATTGCTCCCGGCGGGCAAAATGCGCGAGAGCGCGTAGGTAATCTCGCGCAGGTAGGGCTGGCCCTTGCGCCACGACGCCAGCAGAGAACCCACTACCAGCAGCGAGGGAAAGAACGTAAGAATAGACGAATAGGCCGCTGCCTTCGCAGTCGCAAAAGCGTCATGATCGAAGGCCCGCCAAAAAGCTCGCCCCAAAAGACGAAGGAAGAAAAACATTCTCTGCCCTAGATTAGGGCCGGGCGGCACCGGGCGCAACGACGGAAGTGTCGCAGGTTCCTCTCTGTATACATGCTGTGGGCTCGCGTGCATCGGTTGAAAGTTAGACGCCAAAAATAGATTCGGGGGCGAATGAATTCGCCCCCGAGTTTACTGTAAGTTTGGCTTATTCCGCAGCCAATTCTTCGGTCTCGCCCTCGTGCCGCATCATCTCCAGGGCGCGCTCGGCCTCTTCGTAAGCCGCCGAAACTTCCGCCTGCACCTTGGCCGCCGCTTCTTCCATTTCCGGCGACAGGCGCACGTTGCGGTAGTATTCCATGCCGGTACCGGCAGGGATGAGGCGTCCGACGATGACGTTCTCTTTCAGGCCGCGCAGGTGATCGACCTTGCCGTTGATGCTGGCTTCGGTAAGCACGCGCGTGGTCTCCTGGAACGACGCCGCCGAGATGAACGAATCGGTGGAGAGCGATGCTTTGGTGATGCCCAGCAGCAGCGGACGGCCGGTAGCCGGTTTGCCGCCCTGCGCAATCACGCGCTCGTTCTCCTCGCGGAACGCGAACTTGTCGAGCTGTTCTTCGAGCAGGAATCGCGTATCGCCCACGTCTTCGACCTTCACCCAGCGCATCATCTGGCGCACGATCACCTCGATGTGTTTATCCGAGATGTTGACGCCCTGCAAGCGGTAGACTTCCTGGATTTCGTTCACCAGGTAAGACTGCAGCTCTTTTTCGCCGAGCACGGCCAGGATGTCGTGCGGGTTCAGCGGCCCGTCCATAAGCGGTTCGCCCGCCTTGACGCGCTCGCCTTCCTGCACGTTGATGTGAACGCCCTTGGGAACCGAGTATTCCTTTTCGGTGCCGTTATCGGCGACCACATAGATTTTGCGCTGGCCCTTTGAAACCTCGCCGAACTTGACCGTGCCATCGATTTCGCTGATGACCGCAGTCTCGTGCGGCTTGCGGGCTTCGAACAGTTCGACCACGCGCGGCAGACCGCCGGTGATGTCTTTCGTCTTGGTAGTCTCGCGCGGGATCTTGGCCAACACGTCGCCCGGCGAAACCGCGTCTCCGTCCTGCACCATAAGGTGGGAGCGCGACGGCATCAGGTAGCGCTTGCTGGCCTTGCCTTTGATCACGATCGCGGGCTGGCGCTTCTCATCCGGAGAGTCGCCGACCACGTGACGCGACAGGCCGGTGACTTCGTCGACCTCTTCGTGTAAAGTCACGCCTTCCTGCAAGTCCTTGAACTGCGCCGTGCCGCCGATTTCGGTCAGGATGGCGAAGGTGTAAGGATCCCACTCGACCATGACCTGGCCCATCGTGACCGCATCGCCGTCGTTGACCTTGAGCTTGGCGCCGTACACAACGGAGTAGCGCTCGCGCTCGCGGTTCTTTTCGTCCACCACAGCAATGGAACCTTGACGGTTCATGACCACCAGATCACCCGATTTCGCCTTGACCGTCTGCAATCCGATGAAGCGCACGATGCCCGCGTTCTTGGCATCGAGACGCGACTGCTCGGAGACTCGCGACGCCGTGCCACCGATGTGGAAGGTACGCATGGTGAGCTGCGTTCCTGGTTCGCCGATGGACTGCGCCGCGATGACGCCGGTCGCTTCGCCCAGTTCGACGAGGCGTCCGGAAGCCAGGTTGCGGCCGTAGCACATCACGCAGACTCCGCGCTTCGATTCGCAGGTCAGCACCGAGCGGATTTTCACCCGTTCGATACCCGCAGCCTGAATCGCAATGGCGAGATCTTCTGTGATCTCCTGGTTGATGTCGACGATGACGTTGCCGTCATAGTCCTTGATCTTCTCGAGCGATACGCGGCCAATGATGCGGTCGCGCAGCGCTTCAATGATCTCGCCCGCTTCCACGATGCCGGCCACGTAAATGCCGTCCACCGTCTGGCAGTCGTATTCGCTGATGATTACGTCCTGCGCCACATCGACCAGGCGGCGGGTCAGGTAACCGGAATCGGCCGTCTTGAGCGCCGTATCGGCCAGTCCCTTACGCGCGCCGTGCGTCGAGACGAAATACTCGAGCACCGTCAGTCCTTCACGGAAATTAGCCGTGATCGGTGACTCGATGATTTCGCCCGACGGTTTCGCCATCAGTCCGCGCATGCCAGAGAGCTGGCGAATCTGCTGTTTCGATCCGCGAGCGCCGGAGTCGGCCATGACGTAAATCGGGTTGATGAAGCCTTCTTTGTCTGCCCGCTGCATCTGTCCGAACATCTCGTCGGCTACTTTTTCCGTGATGCCCGACCAGATTTCGATGACCTTGTTGTAGCGCTCGCCGTTGGTGATGGCGCCGTCGAGATACTGCTGTTGCACAGCGACGACTTGCTTTTCCGCATCCTTGACCAGCGTCTTTTTGCTGTCGGGGATGACCATGTCGTCGATGCCGATGGAGAGGCCGGCCTTGGTGGCAAACTTGAAGCCGAGCGTCTTCACCTCGTCGAGCATCTTGACCGTGGTCTCAAGGGCGAAACGCAGGTAGCAATAGTTCACCAGCGCGCCCACGCCCTTTTTCTTGAGCAAGCCGTTGATGTAAGGCATGCCCTCGGGCAGATGATCGTTCAGGATCGCGCGGCCCACCGTAGTGTTGATGAAGGTGCGCTCCACCTGAACCGGTTCGGTGTGAATGATGTCCTGATCGTCATAAGCGGTGGTCAGGTCGATCAGTTCGCCCGAGTAGCGCAGGCGAATCGGCGAAAGCGTTTCCACTTCACCCGCGTCCTGCGCCATCAAAACTTCTTCGATGTTTGCAAAAGCGCGGCCTTCGCCCTTGGCTCCGGGCTTGCCTTTCGTCAGGTAATAAAGTCCGAGAACCATGTCTTGTGTGGGCACGGTAATAGGTTGGCCCGATGCCGGCGAAAGAATGTTGTGCGAGGCCAGCATCAGCACACTGGCTTCAACCTGCGCTTCCGGAGAAAGCGGAATGTGTACCGCCATCTGGTCGCCGTCGAAGTCGGCATTGAAGGCCGTGCAGACCAGTGGATGGATCTTGATGGCCTTGCCTTCCACGAGCACCGGCTCGAACGCCTGAATGCCGAGGCGATGAAGCGTTGGAGCGCGGTTCAGCAGAACGGGGTGATCTTTGATGACTTCCTCAAGAATGTCCCAGACGATCGGCTCCTGTTGCTCGACCATTTCCTTCGCTTGCTTGATGGTGGTGACGTTGCCCGTCTGTTCGAGCCGGTGATAGATGAAGGGCTTGAACAATTCGAGCGCCATCTTCTTCGGCAGGCCGCATTGGTGCAGCTTGAGCTCAGGACCGACCACGATCACGGAACGTCCGGAGTAATCGACGCGCTTGCCCAGCAGGTTCTGGCGGAAGCGTCCCTGCTTGCCTTTCAGCGTATCGGAAAGCGACTTCAGTGGACGGTTGTTGGCGCCACGCAAGACACGGCCGCGGCGACCATTGTCGAACAGAGCGTCGACCGCTTCCTGCAACATGCGTTTTTCGTTGCGCACGATCACTTCCGGCGCGTGCAGGTCCATCAGCTTCTTCAACCGGTTGTTGCGGTTGATGACGCGGCGATAGAGATCATTCAGATCAGACGTGGCAAAACGCCCGCCGTCGAGTGGAACCAGAGGACGCAGCTCCGGTGGAATGACTGGGATCACGTCGAGGATCATCCAGTGCGGTTTGTTGCCGCTCTTGCGGAAGGCCTCGACCACTTTCAAACGCTTGGCATACTTGAGCCGCTTCTGCAGCGAGCTCTCGTTCTTCATCTTCTCGCGCAGCTCGACGGAAAGCCCATCGGAGTCGACGCGCTTCAACAATTCTTTGATTGCCTCCGCGCCCATCATGGCTTTGAAACCGGCGGGGCGATATTGCTGATCGAGTTCGCGGAACTTCGCTTCGTCCTTGATGACCTCGCGCTCTTTGACCGGAGCGTCGCCCGGCTCAACCACGACGTAAGCTTCGAAGTACAGAACGGACTCGAGATCGCGCAGAGAAATATCGAGCAAGTGCCCGATACGGCTGGGCAGTCCCTTGAAGAACCACACATGCGAGCAGGGCGACGCCAGCTCGATGTGTCCCAAGCGTTCGCGGCGCACTTTCGAAAGCGTGACTTCCACGCCGCATTTATCGCAGATCACTCCGCGATGCTTCATGCGCTTGTACTTGCCGCACAAGCACTCCCAATCCGTCACGGGGCCGAAGATGCGGGCGCAGAACAGGCCGTCCCGCTCCGGCTTGAACGTGCGGTAGTTGATGGTCTCGGGCTTGGTGACTTCTCCGTGCGACCAGCTCCGGATTTTTTCCGGCGACGCCAGGCTGATACGGATCGCATCAAAGTCCGCAATTACATTGGCCATTTCGAACGGGCTCGAACGAAACAAGGTGTTCCTCCGCTTCCTGCGGTGCTAACGCGTCCGCTTACGGAGCTTGAAAGCAAGTTCTCAGTTCCCGGTTCTCAGTCAAACCGAGTAGAACTCTCGCCTGTTCATGCGGCACTAAGCTCATATGCCGCAGTGGCGCGTATTTCTAAAATCTCAGAAGTTTGTTCTCAGCTCCCGGCCTCATCTCAGCAGCAACTGAGAACTAAGAACCGGGAACTGAGAACTAGTTATTAGTCCGCCGCCGCGCTGGCCGTGGGCTTTTTCTCCGTTGCCTTGATCAACTCCACATCAAGACACAGAGATTGCAGCTCGCGGATCAGCACGTTAAACGATTCCGGTACGCCGGGCTCCATGGCGGCTTCACCTTTGACGATGGCCTCGTAAATCTTGGTGCGGCCGTATACGTCGTCGGACTTCGCCGTCAGCAACTCCTGCAGGATGAATGCCGCGCCATACGCTTCCAGCGCCCAGACTTCCATTTCGCCGAAGCGCTGTCCGCCGAACTGCGCTTTTCCACCCAGTGGTTGCTGGGTGATAAGTGAATACGGCCCGATGGAGCGCGCGTGAATCTTGTCGTCCACCAGATGCGACAGCTTCAGCATGTAGATGTAACCGACGCAGACCGGCTGTTCGAACTCCTCACCCGTCATGCCATCGTGCAGAGTGGTCTTGCCCGAAGTCGGCAGGCCAGCGTGTTCGAGCAGCGCCTTGATCTCGCCTTCACGAGCGCCGTCGAATACCGGAGAACCCATGAAGACGCCTTTGGTCAAAGTTGGAGCCAAGGCGTCGAGTTCTTCGTCGCCCATGTCGGAAATAATGTCCGCCAATTGCGAGTCTTTGAACAACGCCTTCAACTCGCGCCGCACCGTTTCCGTCTTGCTGTTGATCTTCAGCATCTCGGTGATCTTCTCGCCGAGAACGAAGCCAGCCCATCCCAAATGCGTTTCGAGAATCTGGCCCACATTCATACGGCTGGGTACGCCGAGAGGGTTGAGAACAATTTCCACCGGCGTGCCATCTTCGAGGTACGGCATATCCTCTTCCGGAAGGATGCGTGCGATGACGCCCTTGTTCCCGTGACGGCCGGCCATCTTGTCGCCGACACTCAGCTTGCGCTTCATGGCGATGTAGACCTTGACCAGCTTGATCACGCCCGGCGGCAGTTCGTCGCCCTTGGTGAGTTTGTCTTTTTTCTCGTTGACGATCTTCTTCAGCACGTCGATCTGGCGCGAGGTCATCTCCTCGATCTCGTCGATCTGCTCATTCACCCGCGGGTCTTTGTCGGCATACTTAATCCGCTTCAGGTTACGAGTGGAGATGCGCTCGATCTCGTCGCGATTGAGAATGTTGCCTTTGCTCAACAGGCGCTTGTTGGTGCGCTCGTCGTGCAGGTCGGCCTGTACTTCTTTGTTGCCCAGGATATTTTCCAGGCGTTTCAACCGCTCGTCGGTCAGAATTCGGATTTCGTCCGACAGGTTCTTTTCCAGCTTGCCGATCTGCGTGGCTTCAATCGACTTCGCGCGCTCGTCTTTTTCCTGGCCCTTGCGCGAGAAAATTTTCACATCCACGATCACGCCCTCGATGCCCGGCGGGCAGTAGAGCGATGCGTCGCGCACGTCGCCGGCTTTTTCGCCGAAGATCGCGCGCAGCAGCTTTTCTTCCGGCGTGAGCTGAGTTTCGCCCTTGGGCGTAACCTTGCCCACCAGAATGTCGCCCTGTTTGATCGAGGCTCCGATGCGGATCACGCCCGCCTCGTCCAGATTGCGCAGCATCGACTCGCTGACGTTGGGAATGTCGCGCGTGACTTCTTCCGGGCCAAGTTTTGTGTCGCGCGCTTCGATCTCGTACTCTTCGATGTGCAGCGAGGTGTAGTAATCCTCTTTGACCATCTTTTCCGAGACCAGAATCGCATCTTCGAAGTTGTAGCCGCGCCACGGCATGAAGGCGACCAGGACGTTTCGTCCCAGAGCCAGCTCGCCGTGATCGGTGCAGGGACCGTCGGCAATGACCTGGCCCTTGACCACGCGCTCGCCCTTTTTGACCACCGGCTTCTGGTTGATGCAGGTGTTCTGGTTCGAGCGCTTGAATTTGGTGAGCTGGTAAATGTCCGAGCCCACCTCACGCGACAACTGCGTGGGGTGATGTTCGCCTTCTACGCGCACGATGATGCGTTCGGAATCGACCGAATCGATGAAGCCGTTGCGCTTGGCCAGGATCACAGCGCCGGAGTCGCGCGCGGTAACGCCTTCCATTCCCGTACCCACGATTGGCGCTTGCGCGCGCAACAATGGCACGGACTGGCGTTGCATGTTCGCACCCATCAATGCGCGGTTCGCGTCATCGTGTTCGAGGAACGGAACCAGCGACGCGGCGACGGAGACCAACTGCTTCGGGCTGACGTCGACGTAATCCACTTCATCGCGGCTGACCAGAACAAAGTTTCCGGCTTTGCGGGCGTTGACGAGATCGGCCACGATTCGGCCCTTGTCATCGAGTTCCACATTGGCCTGCGCGATCGTGTGCCGGTCCTCTTCCCACGCGGAAAGATAGAACGAAAACGGCTCAAGCTGCGTCGGCTTCTTGTGCTTGTCTTTCAGCTCGGCATTGAGTTTTTCCGCCTCGTGTTTCTCCATGTGATCGCCGACTTTGTGATCGCTGTCGCCGGTATTGACCACCGAGACGTAATCGATCACGCGTCCGCCCCTGATCTTGCGATAAGGTGACTCGATGAAGCCGTAGTCGTTGATGCGCGCGTAGCAGCTCAACGACGAAATCAATCCAATGTTCGGGCCTTCCGGCGTCTCAATCGGGCAGATGCGTCCGTAGTGCGTCGGGTGAACGTCACGCACTTCGAATCCAGCTCGTTCGCGAGAGAGTCCGCCCGGCCCAAGAGCCGAGAGACGCCGCTTGTGCGTAATCTCCGACAGCGGGTTAGTCTGATCCATGAATTGCGACAACTGCGACGATCCGAAGAATTCGCGGATCGCGGCCATCACCGGCTTGGCGTTGACCAGGTCGTGCGGCATGGCCGTCGACATTTCCTGGTACACGGACATTTTCTCTTTGATTGCCCGCTCCATACGGACCAGGCCGATGCGGAACTGGTTCTCCATCAACTCGCCCACCGCGCGCACACGCCGGTTGCCGAGGTGATCGATGTCATCAACCGAGCCGATGTTCTTGCGCAGCTTCAGCAGATAACCGATGGTTCCGTAGAAATCGTCGGGATCGAGCGTCCGCTTGTCGAGCGAGGTCGCATCCTGGTTCTCGTGCAACTTGATGTTGAACTTCAGCCGGCCGACCTTCGAGAAGTCGTACTTGCGCGGGTCGAAGAACATGCCGTGAAACAGCGCCGTCGCCGTATCGAGCGTCGGCGGATCGCCGGGACGCAGCTTGCGGTAGATCTCGATCAGCGCTTCCTGCGGTGTCTTCACCGCATCGCGCTTCAGTGTCTGGCTGATCACCGTGCCCACATCGTCGCGCTCAGGAAAGAACAGGCTCATCTCGACCACGCCGGAATCGAGAATCTTCGAAACCTTGTCCGCGGTCAGCTCGGAGTTGGCCTCGAGCATGACTTCGCCGGTGGTGGTGTCGACGATGTCGCCCGCAGTCCATGCGCCTTCGAGATCCGTGATATCGACTTCAATCTCGCTGACCTTGGCCTTCTGAATTTCCTTCAGCGTGGCCGCGTTGATCTTGCGGCCGGAGTGCGCGATCTCGTCACCGGATTTGTTCTTGATGCTGTGTGCCAGCTTCATGCCCAGCAGGTTGGTCGGTCTCTCGCTGGCCGGATCGAGCGTCCAGAAAAGCTTCTTGTCGCGAACCGCGATGCGGTCCGTGGTGTAGAAGGTCTTCAGAATATCTTCGCCGGAGCGCAGGCCAAGGGCGCGCAGGAAGATCGTTCCCAGGAACTTGCGCTTGCGGTCGATGCGGACATACAACACGTTCTTCTGGTCATACTCGAACTCAACCCACGAACCGCGGTAGGGAATGATCTTGCCGAGGAAGTAGGTGCGGTTGTTGGCCGTCTCGAAGAACACGCCGGGCGAGCGGTGTAACTGGCTGACAATCACGCGCTCGGTTCCATTAATAATGAAGGTTCCGTTCTGCGTCATCAGCGGCACGTCGCCGAAAAATACTTCCTGCTCTTTGATGTCGCGGATCGAGCGGTTACCGGTCTCCGCGTCCTTGTCGAAAATGGTCAGCCGCATGGTGACCTTGAGCGGCGCGGAGTACGTCATGCCGCGCTCTTCGCACTCGGCCACGTCATACTTCAACTGCAAGCCCACCGGGTCGCCGCACTTGTTGCAAAAGTCGGGGGTGTTGGCATTGTAGGTTCCGCACTTCGAGCACAACACTTCGCCCGGATGGAACGGGTCGGTAATGACGGTATTACCGCAATTCTTGCAAGTGGTGCGCAGATGGTGCAACCCTTTCAGGTGGCCGCACTTGCACTCCCAGTTACCAATGGCGTAATCCACAAACTCCAACTGTGATACGTTGCGGAAGTCGGTGATCGGAAATACCGACTGGAAGACTGCCTGCAAGCCGCCGTCTTCGCGCTCGCTGGGCAGTTTGTCCATTTGCAGAAAACGGTCGTAGGAGCGCTTCTGCACCTCGATCAGGTTCGGAATCTGTATGGTGGCCGGAATTTTTGAAAAGTCGAAACGTTTGCGGAAGGCGTTATTCTTCATCGTCAAGAGACTCCCAATCTCACGCGCAGCCGAAGGCCGCGCTAAAACCGCGTTATGTGGGGCGCGTCTTCTTAGCGAAGACCGCTTATGGAAGACCGCGCCGCGGTACCTAGCCTTGCGTAGAACCTAGAAAGCGACGACCTGGAAAGACAGCGTGGCGCCTGCGGGGACAGTCGTTCCCGCAGGCGCCATCTGAGGCGTTTCTCGTATCTTCGTTTGAATTCTTTGCGCCAGTTCTTCGGCCTGTTTCCGCCCCGCCTGCCCGCGGAGCAGCTGCCAAAACTTCCTCGGTCGCCCTTAACACCCGGATGAACCCAGAGTGCTACGGTCACGTCCGGTTTGGAGAGGCCAGAGGAAGCGATGTGTAGTTAGATGCTACCACCTTCCCAAAAGCTTCACAAGCAAGAACGTGCAACCTTAACGATTTTGCACTGCCTTTGGTGCGATCCCTGTGTGGCGCGAGCACTCCTGCCCGCGAAATGCGTGAAGCGGCTCGAAAAGATTACACACAAAACCGCTTCGAGACGACTTCCACGGCTGGCGGACAAGAGTGTCCGCCCCACACCGATCCGCCTACTTGACCTCGACAGTTGCGCCAGCGTCAGTGAACTTCTTCTTGATGGTCTCGGCTTCCTCTTTGGAAACGCCCTCTTTCACTGCCTTGGGCGCTCCGTCGACCAGTTCCTTGGCTTCTTTCAAGCCCAGGCTGGTGACTTCGCGGACAGCCTTGATCACGTTGATTTTATTCGCGCCGACTTCCTTGAGCATGACGGTGAATTCCGTCTTCTCTTCC
>JBAUXX010000011.1:0-35379 GCA_049584475.1 Candidatus Sulfotelmatobacter sp.
ACCCTTGCTCGACCTGCTTTCGCTTCTTCCCTTGCGGGTTGTCGCGCGCGATCTTCGCTCGGGCTCCGGGCTTACCGCCAACCGGATAAACCTACCCTACGCCTCGGAACTCTATCCTGCCTTCAACATTTCTTCTTGTTCTCCTCGACCAGCGCTTTGCTATAGACCCTTGCTTGCCTTCCTTCAGATTCATCTTGCGATGCTCGAAGGTGACTTTGCTTGAGCCCCGGACGCCGCACCAACCGGAAAAACTCTAGAAGCTGTCAAAGAACGATTCAGTTCTACGCTTTCTATTTTTTTCGTCAATGAAAAATTGCGGCTTGTAAGTAGATGTATTTTCAATTGAGTGCAGCTAGTTCACAGGGGACTGACAGGATTTGGTGCAACGGATGATTTCCTTTCGCGCAGGCGACGCCCTGATGAAGGATTTTCGCTTACCGTCGGGGTGTAAGAATTTGCCGCGGCCCTTCATGCCGCTGTGAAAAACCGCGCAATCAAGCGTCCAGCAAGGAATCTTGCTTGGGAGACGAGGGGCCGTCCGTTGTGCTCGTTCAGAAAACCTCTCGACCGTCACTCAACTAGACAGCCCCTTCGGCTTCGCTCAGAGCGGGCTGAGGGCGCTGTTCCCAGATAGCTTTTCTGAATTACAATCCCTTTCCTACCTGGAATTTGTTCTAGTTTCGATTATGCGCATGAAACTGTTTCGCGGTCTGGTGCTGTTGCTTCTAACATCTGCCTGTGCGGCGCAGAACGCGGAACAGGGCACCGCCCGCTATCTCGAATCCGTCCGCCACCAGCCGCCATTGCTGCTCGCTTTTCTTCATGACATGCCCAAGGGCGGTGATCTGCATAATCACCTTGATGGCGCGATCTATGCCGAGGATCTCATTGACTTCGCGGCTTCGGACAACCTCTGCGTCAACCGCACCTCGTCGCAGCTTCTGGCTCCGCCGTGCGACTCGTGCGAGAAGTACAGGGAAAAGCCCGCGATCCAATGCGCTTACACAGATCAGGTGCTCTACAACCAGATCATCGACGCCTGGTCGATGCGCAACTGGCGAGCGGGAGAGGAATCCGGTCACGATCATTTCTTTGCCACCTTTGACAAATTCGAATTGGCTGCGGGTTCGCATTACGCGGAGGCCATAGCCACAGTAGTAAACCGAGCGGGCCGCGAACACGTTCCCTACGTCGAATTCATGCACACGGCTGACGGCATGCAATCCGCACAACTCGGGCGGAAAGTGGGATGGGACTCGGACTTCTCCAAGCTGCGCGAAAAACTTCTTGCCGCTGGCATCAAAGACCTCGCCGTCGCGACTTCGCAAACCCTCGCCGCCGATCAAGCTCGTGCGCGCAAGG
This sequence comes from Candidatus Sulfotelmatobacter sp., assembly GCA_049584475.1. Classification (GTDB taxonomy): domain Bacteria; phylum Acidobacteriota; class Terriglobia; order Terriglobales; family Acidobacteriaceae; genus Sulfotelmatobacter. The sequence continues at coordinate 1,363 of JBAUXX010000011.1, forward strand.
AAATGCACTGCGATATCGCCGCTGCCGAACCGGGATGCAACGTCACTGTCCGCTTCATCTATCAAGTTCTGCGCGGGCTGCCGCATGAGGCGGTCTTTGCCCAGATTCTCCTGGGATTCGAGCTTGCTTCATCCGATCCGCAATTTGTTGGATTGAATCTGGTCATGCCGGAGGATTGGTATGTGCCGATTCGCGATTTCAACGAGCACATGGCGATAATCGACTACTTGCATCACATTTACCCCAAGGTACACATTAGTCTGCACGCGGGTGAACTCGCCATGGGACTCGTGAAATCTGAGGATCTAAGCTTCCACATTCGTGCATCGGTGGAACGTGGACATGCAGAGCGTATTGGCCACGGCGTTTCCGTGATGGATGAAAAAGGCGCAACGGAATTATTAAAGGAAATGGCCCAACGCAACGTGCTGGTCGAGATCAACCTGACCTCGAACGATGTGATTCTCGGAGTCTCTGGCGAGGACCATCCCTTGCCGGCCTACATGAAGTATGGAGTCCCGGTCGCTCTTTCGACCGATGACGAAGGCGTATCGCGATCCGATATGACGCACGAATACTTGCGCGCCATCGAAACCTACGGTTTGTCCTACGCTGATTTGAAACGCATGGCGAGGCAAAGCCTGGAGCATACCTTTTTGCCGGGACAAAGCCTGTGGGTGGAAACAAAAACGCAATTCCGCACAGTCCCGGCCTGTGCCGCAGTTGCGGAGACGGAGAGGCCTTCTCCGGAGTGCGGGAAATTTCTTGCATCGAGCGAACATGCACGGGAGCAGTGGGAACTGGAAGCGGCGTTTCGCGAGTTTGAAAAACGATATGAAGCGGGCTTCGCTGCGCCGCCGGAGAAAAAGCAGTGACTCGTTCACGGCGAACTTTGATTTCGTCTCCACTGGAATGGCAAATGAGCGCCGGGCCGCTGCCGCCGCCCATCATCCCAGTCCTGGCGGAGCGCGGCGGCACGCAACTGCGCACTCCGTTACCAACCCTTGTGGCGGATACGCGCGAGCAAAATCCGTTATCCTTCCGCCGTTTTCGATCGTGGTTCGCGGGAGTAGAGACGCGCTGCCTGAAGCTGGGGGATTATTCGGTCGCTGGGATGGAGGACTCTTGCATTGTCGAGCGCAAGGATCTTGCCGACCTGATCGGTTCGTTCACCTCGCATCGCGCCGTCTTCATTGCCCGGCTTCGCCGCTTAAGCGCATTGCCACACGGCTTGCTGGTAATCACGGCGCCGCTCAGCCAAATCAAGAGCGCATATCCATACGCGGGCGCCAATCCGAATCGCATCACGCAATCGCTGATCGCCGTGCTCGCCGGACTGCGGCTGCCGTTTATCTGTACGGAGACTCACGAACTGGGAGAAGAGATCGTCGCCTCCTACCTTTATCAGACTTTCTTGTATGACTGGCTGGAGCGCAACGGGCACGGGCGGTTTCTCGCGGATGGGGACTTGTGACCGATCGCACCATTGACACGTTTGCTCTCGCCGAAGCCGCGGCGCAACTCATACTGTCACGAACCTCCCTGCGGCCGCGCATCGGTCTCGTTCTCGGCTCGGGTCTCGGCGGCTTCGCTGACTCGCTCGACGAGTCATCGAGCATCCCATACGCTGAGATTCCTGCGTTCCCTCGGTCAACGGCAATCGGCCACGCTGGACAAATGGTCCTTGGCAAAGCTGTTGGCGTCGCGATCGCGGCCATGCAGGGCCGCGTGCATTTATATGAAGGATATTCCGCGCACGAAGTAGCGTTTCCTATTCGCGTCTTCGCCCGCATGGGAATTCGCTCCGTGATCCTCACCAATGCCGCCGGCGGCATCAACTTGAATTATTCTCAGGGCGCGCTGGTGCTGATTCGCGATCACATCAATTTGCAGGGGCAAAACCCGCTGATCGGCCCCAACGACGATCGCTTCGGGGTGCGCTTTCCCGACATGACGCACGCTTACGCGAAGGACAACCGCCAGATCGCACGGGAAGAAGCTGTGAAGCTCGGCATGACTCTGCACGAAGGCGTCTATGCTGCGCTGGCGGGGCCGAGTTATGAAACTCCAGCGGAGATCGAGTACCTGCGAAGGATTGGGGCCGATCTGGTGGGCATGTCGACTGTTGCGGAAGTCATCGCTGCGCGACACATGGGAATCAAGGTTCTCGCGATCTCCTGCGTCACCAACATGGCCGCCGGGATTCTCGACCAACCGCTTTCTCACGCCGAAGTCCTGGAAACCGGAGAGCGAGTCAAAACCAAGTTTGAAGCGCTTCTGCGGGCCGTGCTGCCGCGCATAGAACGTTCAAACGAAACGTAGTACCCGCTACTTATCTCTCCGCCAGGTAGGAATCTTTGTAGCCCAGATAATTGTTCGCGTAACGCATGATCGTTTCCTGATCCCGCTCATCGAGTTTGCGCCGGAATTTTCCTGGCGATCCCATCCACAGCGAACCCGGCTCGACCACAGTTTTCTCCGGAATCAGAGTGCCGGCAGCGATGATCGACCCCGCGCCGATCTTCGCGCCGTTCAGAATAATCGAGCCCATACCGATCAGGCAGCGGTCTTCGATGACGCAGCCATGCAGGGTGACGTTATGTCCCACCGTGACGTATTCGCCGAGATAGACGCCGTATTGCTCTTTCATGCCATGGAGGACGCTGCAATCCTGAATGTTCGAGTGCGCGCCGACGCGGATCGAATGAACATCGCCGCGCAAAACAGCATTCATCCAGACAGATGCGTGCTCGCCCAGGATGACATCACCGATGATCTGTGCAGAGTCGTCGACGTAACAACTAGAAGGAATTGTTGGCGTCACACCTTTATAGGATCGAATCATTGAGATATTCACATACCGCAAATTTCTGCATATTGACAACAGTTCCAAATAGCGAAAGACTTTCCCCCTTGCATTGGCCCGCCTTCGCAATAGCCTCTGCAATAAAAGAATACTCGAACTGGAAAAAGGAGAAACGATTATGACCCGGCCGGCGGCTTCGGACCCAACGTCTACTCGCAAACGTGCACGGACGCGCCTTGCGCCGAAACTCGATAAGCATCTACTCGCTTATGGCTCCGCCGCAAGTGCCGCCGGCGTTGCATTGCTCGCCCTCGCTCAATCCGCCGAGGCCAAGATCGTTTACACCGTGGCGAATACCACGATCAAAGCAAATGGGGGCAGCGTAAACCTTGACCTTAATAACGACGGCATCGCCGATTTCATGATCGATAACAGCTTCTTCAATGGACACCGCTACCCGGAGGGAGCTTTCGCATCCGCTCTCACGATCTACCCGGCGCAGGCAGCGAATGAAGTATGGGGAATTCACAGCGCCAAGGGATTCGAGTGCGCCGCTGCTCTGCCGGCAGCGGTCAAGGTCGGTCCGGGAGCAGCCTTCCAGACCGGATATCTGCCTTTGTGGCGAGCCTCCGGCAGCTACACTCGCGGAGGTACGGAGCATTGTCCGTGGGCCAGCAAGCATCGCGGAGCGTTTCTTGGCCTGAAGTTTGTGGTTGGCGGACAGACTCACTACGGCTGGGCCCATATAACGATGGGCAGCACCACGGTGCTGAATGGCTACGCCTACGAAACCGTCGCGAATCAACCCATCTTGACCGGCAAGGCAAACGGCCCTGTCGAAAATGCGGCTGTTTCCAGCTTGCCTCTTTCTCCGTCGCCTCAACCGGCTACCCTCAACCTGCTGGCGCGAGGATCGTCCGGATTGGCGATTTGGCGGAGGCCTGAAGAACTGGAGTCATAGGGCGTCATTGGCTGATTTACAAAGGCATGGCTTCCGGCCATGCCTTTGTTGACCAACGATGCTCTACTGTGGTGCTAGGAACGTTCAATTGCCCGCGGCTTTCGATCCATTCTTCCCACCGCGGGAAAAACTGCAAATAAATCTCCGCGACCGCATCACGATTCTGCGATGCCCGTGCTATACAAAACTGGTTACCCTTTATCCAACCGGAAGGGTGATCAGAGCCGCGCACTGTCATGCGTATCCTGAGAACCTTTCCGGCCTCCTATGCGGCTCCGGTAAGCCGCGCGGGAAGTGCCCTCCGAGCGACATTACGATTGCGGGCAGGCCTCGATGTCGCGTGCAGCAAGTGTATTCATAAGCGTTTCTCTAGTCTTCATTCTCGGTCTCTGTGTGTTTTTGCTGGCGGCCTCGGCGCAGGATGCCACAGGCGGAGCAATCCGCGGCATGGTCGACGATCCTCACGGCCTGAGAATCGCCGGGGCCACTGTCGCTATCGTCAACATCGACACTGGCATGCGCCGGTTCGCCACGAGCGATGCTGAAGGCCGCTTTGTTTTTGAGTTGCTTGTGCCCGGAGACTACTCGGCCCGCAGCGAGGCTCCGGGCATGTCTCCGCAACTCACGCCGCAGATTCATGTGGATGTGGGAGGCGTGACTGAACTCGACTTTCATCTTGCGGTGGCAGGAGCGCAGGAAAACATAACGGTCTCGGGAGCGCCCTCCGCGGTGGAAACGCAGCCCAGCGCGGTGTCCACTGTGCTGGATGAACGGGCTCTCGCCGATCTTCCGCTCAACGGCCGGCGCTTTTCCGATCTCGCGCTGTTGTCGCCGGGCGTCACGCAAGATCCGCGCAGCCTGACTTCATCGAGCAACGGGGACCTCTCTTTCGGCGGCCTTCGCGGCTTTCAAAACAGTTTTCTAGTCGACGGTGGAGATTTCAACAATGCCTTTTTCGCGCAGGCTCGCGGCCGTTATCGCGAACCCTATGCATTTTCGACAGAAGTGGTGCAGGAGTTCCGCGTGTCGTCGAACGCATACGGGGCTGAACTTGGCCGCGCCGGCGGGGCCGTGGTGAATGTCGTGACGAAGTCTGGATCCAATCATCTGCATGGAACGGATTTTTACTATTTTCGAGACAGCGCACTTGGCGCCAACGATCCCTTTCTGGCATTTAAGCCGCACGATCGTCAGCAACAATTCGGCGGCACCATCGGAGGTCCGCTCAAGCGCAACAAAGTTTTCTTCTTCGCCGGGTTCGATGGACACATCTTCCATGAGCCGAACGTGGTTGAATTCCTCAATGGAAGCTCGCAGGTCATTCCCCTGGCCAGCACGGGACCAGAAACTCTGGGAGATTATGAGACTACGGACGCGGCTTTGGTATTCGCCGCAGCCGGAAAACTAAGCTCGCTGGCCGGAGAATATCCCGCCGCACAACTGGGCAATTCTTCCTACGCCAAACTCGATATCAACATCACGCCCCGTCAGCAACTAGCGTTGCGCGTCAATACTTCGCGCTATTGGGGAGCGAATAACGTCTTCATCGACCCCGCCAGCCCGGTTACATATGACGCGATCTCCGACAATGGCGAGGAAGAGGTTTCCACTGAAACCGGGCAGCTTTCGCTGACGTCGAGTTTTTCTTCGCGCTTCCTCAGCCACATGCGCGCGCAGTTTTCCCGCGACCGGCAGCAGTCCTACACCAACACGGGAAATGTGCAGGTAAAAATCTCCAATGTCATCGACGGCATGGGGCGCTCCGATCTTTTACCGCGGCAAACGCGCGAACATCGGTTGCAGCTTGCGGAAACTTTCAGCCTCGAAGGCCGCCGCAATTCGTGGAAGTTCGGCGGCGATGGCCTCTTGACCTGGATCTACGATTTCTTTCCCAGCCAGCAGAGCGGCGAATATCTTTTTTATCCCATCAAGGTCGATCCATTCACTTTCGCACCGATGGAATCCGGGCTGGAACTCACTCCATTACGTGCTTACGCTCACGAAATTCCGCATTACTATTTGCAAAACTTCGGCAATGCGACTTCGCATCCGGACTCGAACGACTACGCCGCGTTCGCGCAAGATACGGTTCGTGTGACCGACCACTTTGCTCTCAGCTTGGGCGTGCGCTGGGATCTGCAAACTTTTACCGGCAAGGGCCTCGTCGCGAACCCATTATTTCCACCTTCAGGAAGAGTTCCGTTCAATCCTTATAATTTTGCGCCGCGTGTGGGACTGGCGTGGTCCATCGGCAATACGCGGCCGCTGGTGGTGCGCGCAGGCTACGGGATGTTCTATGTTCGCATTCCGCAGATTTATAACTCGGCCATTGCGACCGATAACGGCGTGACCGATTCGCAGGTGTTTCTCAACTATTCGAATTCCTCTGACCGCCCGTTCTTTCCCACCTACCCCAATCCGCTGGTGACCTGCACGCTGACGGCGTCTCTGTGCGCGTTGCCTGCCGGATTCACTCAGGGCGTGACCAACGATGTATCGGCCTTCGCCAGCAATTTCGTTACGCCGCGAGTGCAGCAAACCAGCGTGACACTGGAAAAGGAAGTTGCCGATCACAGCACCGTCGCGGTTTCGTATCTCTACGTTCACGGCGAACATCTCATCCGCGCGCTCGACGTGAACCTGCCGGAACCGCAGGCTATGACCTATCCCATTTTCGATTCCACCGGCTCGATCTTTCAGGGCGGTTACTACACTGTCGATTCCTTCGCCACCTGGCAGAAAACAAAATCGCCATCTTGTCCGTTTCCTCCCTGTATCAATCCGCTGGGGCGTCCGATCGCGCAACTGGGAGCAATCGATGAATTTCAGAGTGCTGCGTCGAGCGTTTACAACGGAGCGACATTGTCGATCAATCGCCGAATCGCTCACGGAACATATTTGCGGCTTTCTTACACCTACGCTCACGCCATCGACGATGGCCAGGACGCGCTGGTGGCGGGCGAACCGGCGACCGTACAGAATTCTTACAACCCGAACGCCGAGCGCGGACCGAGCGTCACCGACCAGCGCAACCGCTTCAGCGCGGCGTTCTCGGCCGAACCTCATCTATTTCATCGAGGGCACGAACTGGCGGGCCGCTTTTTTAACGACTGGAAAATTTCCAGCGTGGTCAGCATCGGCAGCGGACGGCCGGTCAATGCCGAAGTTTCCGGCGATCCCAACCAGGACGGCAACGATCTCAATGACCGGCTGCCGGGCTACAGCCGCAATGCGTTTACCGGGCCCGATTACGCTACGACCGATCTGCGACTCACGCGAAGAATCCGTCTCGGGGAGAAATACAAGATCGAGTTCATCGCTGAGTCCTTCAACCTCCTCAACCGCGACAACCAGCGCGTGGCCATCACCTCGAATGGGTTAATCGCGAACGCTACAACATTCGTACAGAACTCGGCGACAGTGGGCATCGCGCCCTATCCCGCCTATTACGAGCAGCCGCAGAATTTCCTGAAGCCCAATGCCGCGTACGCGCCGCGGCAGGTGCAACTGGCGCTGAAGTTTATCTACTGACAATTCTTTTGTTACAGCCCGTCAATGCATGTGCTCCTTTTCCAGTCCGGGACGGAAGCGCAGAAAAATCTGAAACGATACAGGATTCACGCCGTAAACCGCATCCAGTACACTTGGCTTGGAATACCAAGTCACGTCCGCACCCAATCCCATCTGCCAGGCGCGATGCTGTACAAGATCGCGGAGGCCGCCAAATGTATACGCTCCGATGCGGTATGCGGGATGAACGGACGCTTGCGGAAATAATTCGTCTTTATCGACAAGTTCCATGCGCGTGAAAGCGTAGTCGCGGCGTAGAAAATTCAGCGTCGATTCCAAAAGATAGCTGTTGAGATTCACCCCGGTCGCGATCTTGTGCACGCGGCCCCAGACCAACGACGTTGCCCAGTTACCGCGAAACTTCTCTCCCGTCAGCGGCCGGTTGTATTCTGCCGAAGCCGTTTGCCGCCACTGGCTTCCCGGTTCGAGCGCCTCCGGATGCTCCAGCCTCCCAATGCTGTATTGCGCGGTCCAGTTGCGCGTTGGTGCGACAAAGGCCCGCCCCGACCACGAGTCGAGCGCCGCCAGTTGAATGCTCCAGCGTTCTTCGTTCGGTTCGCGCCCGTTGAAAACGGAAGCTTCCAGCTTGAGACGATCGATGACGAAGCCGGTCGTGATCACGCCGAAGCTGGTATGCGTTGAATCCTGCAAGTGATGGCCGAGCGGCGCCAGAGGGAGTTCCGAAGCCGATGCGCGGTGCATGTAGGTCACCGGGCCGAGAGCCGGCTCGGCCGAAGGACCGCCGTAAAGCTCCCAGGAAATTTTGTCCGCCAGTGGCAGGGTGTAGAGCAACGACAACTCGGCGAACACATTGTGCGGATGCTGATGATCGACCAGCGGCTCGCCGTGATAGGTTTCGCCCGTTTGAAACAACTCGGGAAAACCGGGATGTGGCGAGGTGAGCGACTCCGCAGAAAACATCTGCCGGAACATGATCGTGCCCGAGCCCAGCTTGTGCTGCTCCATCAGCATGCCCCAGTTCACCGACTCGGCTTTGCCTTCGCCGCGCGGGCCGCCCTGCTGGTTGTAGTCGATGAAGACCTCGCCGTGAGCCATCAACATCCAGCCGCCGCGCATCAGCATCCATTCGTACGGTGGAACCGATGCCGGCTGCCATGACGTCCCCGATCCCGCGTGGGGCGACGGCCGTGACGACTGTTCCGGCATCTGCATTCCATCCATTTCCATCGACATGGATGGTTCGCTGCCGTTCGTGGAAGGAGCGCTGCCGGAGCTTTGCGCCTCGGCGCACGCGGTCAAGACCAACAAGCAGATAAACGGAAACACAATCCTTCGCAAACTAATCTCCTCTTCCGTAACCCCAAGTTTCGGTACTTGGGCGGCCACAACCGGGCCCAAGAGTCAAGAGTATGGAGAAGAGCAAGTCAGATACGAAGAGGACTGAAGACGGGCGATTCGGAGGAAAAGCTAAAAAATGTCAACCGACTGATTAGCGAGAGATGCAAATTCAAAGCAGACGCCTCACCGATTCTGTGAAAGCAAGATAATTGCGGTCCGGTGAAAGCATTCGCCGGTATCGCCGCCTGATGTCCCGTTGCGCAGCACTGATGATTGACCGGAGCCGGTAACCGCTCGGTCTTTGCATGCTGGTGACAGCCGGCAGAATGCCCAACCTGACGACCGAATTGGCTTGCGAACAGCGCTGAGGCAGGAGCGCTCGACACAAGAATCGTCAACATCCCGGCGATCAGAATGCGGGCGATGCAGGATGTGCGTGAAATTCCCACAAATTAAGTTCCCGTAATTTTGATTCGTATTTCTTCCGGCAGCCGTTGCCGGATCTCTTCCGGTAAGCGGTCATGCACGCGGCGAGCGCCTTGTTTGGCGGCATCGAGCACCGTGACCGGTGCCGGTGTGGCTACAGCCACACCCAACCAGATCAGAGCCGACAAGGCAAATCCCGCCAGAGCAGCGATCTCCAGCCAGAATGCATGCCGCGGCCCGAGGTGGCGGATGACCCCGAAGGCAAGAAGAAAAACGGCGGCGGAAACCGATGCCAGCGTGATCAAAGCGACGTCAATAATGCGGTGAATTTGCTGGCGCGTGCGGCAGCGGTCGCAGGCCGCGAGGTGGCTTTCGTAGTCTTCGCGCATCTCCGGCGCCAGGCCGGAGATGTCGTAACGCCAGCCCGCCAGAATCTTCCCTACAATGGGATCAACGCACTGCTGACTCATACGTGCTGATTCATCGGTAACGGCCTACAAGCGGATGGGTTCCAGCGCCTCGGTCTGCGCCGCCAGCAGCACGCGGTTGCGAAACAGGTTACCCCGCGCCGCCAGCGCCTTTTCCGCCTCTCTCCGGGCAATTTCCGGATGATTGTTCAGTTCAGAGAGATGCGCCAGCACTACAAAGGCTGCACTATTATCATAGCCGCTGGCGAAGAAATCCGCGAGAGACTGGTTGGAGAGGTGGCCAACGCGGCTCATCACGCGCTGTTTTACCGACCAGGGATAAGGGCCGCCGCGCAACATCTCGACGTCGTGGTTCGATTCCACGACCAGCACGTCGCAGCCGCGCAAGTGGTCGCAAACGCTCGGCGGCATGTATCCCAGATCGGTGGCGATGCCCACCTTGATGCCTTCGGCGCGGAACGTAAATCCCACAGGATCGGCGGCGTCATGAGGAATCGTGAAAGGCCGTACGGAGATATCGCCCACCTGAAAACCGTGGCCGGATTCAAAGCGTTCGAGCGTTTCCAGTTGCGGCCGCTCCCCGTTTTCATCGCGCATGGCGCGCGACCACGCCTGGTGCGTCGCTCCGGTCATGAAGATGGGAATGCGCAGCTTTTTTGCCAGCGTGGCTAATCCATAGACGTGGTCGGAGTGCTCGTGCGTTATGAGAACTGCCGATAGCGAGTGCGCATCTTCCGCGAGCGACTTCAATCGCTTGAAAATTTCGCGGCAGGAGATTCCGGCGTCGACCAGAATTTTAGTTGTCGCGCTGGCGACCACGGCGCAATTTCCACGGCTTCCGCTGGCCAGCATGGTAACTGTGACACTCATACCAAGTAACCCACGAGCATACCCGCGCAGTACACAGATAGCCGGCCCACAGACTTCCCCATGCTCGCAGCATACGCGCAGACCCTGTGGATTCGGGAGTAATTTTCTGGCTAACCAGCACCTTGGAGGGCGGCTTCCGCCTTCCGCTGTCGGCTTCCGGTTTTGGCATGCGCTTGAATTCAAAAGACGGAAGACCCAAAGAGCAAAGACCGGAAGCCGGATAGCGGAACCGGAAGCCGTGTTACTTCGCCGTGCGCTCCCCCGTGAAACGCGCACCACTCGGCCCAACCGGGCGGGCGGCGTGATATAGTGCCTCCGGTCCCGAACTTCGGTTTCCCGCTACAAACTGAAGTGCGGACGAAGTCCGGAACGCCATCCATCTGTGCTCTGTTCAACAAAATCAGTTCAAATCCTGAATTTCGTGAAGGAGCATCACTCATGCAAGATAAGAAATGTTTTATCGGATCAGCAACTGCCGTTTTTGCCATCTTTGCTTTTGCCCTGACTCTTTTCGCGGCTCAGCCTGCAGCCAGCCAGGAGCAGGTTCTGGATAACTTCTTCAACGTCGGCGGCACTGTAAATCCGCTGGGCGGCGTCATTTCCGACGCCTCCGGCAATCTCTACGGAACGACCTTCTATAGCGGCGCTTATGGCAACGGCACGGTCTATGAGTTGACGCCGACGGCGAGTGGCTGGAAGCAGACAGTGCTTTACAGTTTCAATCCCAATGGCATTGATGGATTCGGACCCACCGCAGGCCTGATCTTTGACGCTTCGGGCAATCTTTATGGGACGACGGAATTTGGCGGCACTGGCGACTGCACCAACGGCTTTGGCTGCGGGACGGCGTTTGAATTGTCGCCGTCCGCGAGTGGAGCATGGACCGAAACCATACTGCATGACTTCCAGGGCACCGACGGTTGGGAAGTACATGCGGGCCTGGTTATGGACGCCTCCGGCAATCTCTATGGCACGACGGCAAACGGCGGCGCTTATCAGCAAGGCACGGTGTTCGAATTGTCGCCGGGCACGAATGGAACCTGGGATGAGGCGACCTTGCACAACTTTACCGGCGGCACCGATGGCGGCGTTCCGTTTGGCGGCGTAATCCTCGACGCAGCGGGAAATGTTTACGGCATGACCTCGGCGGGTGGCGGCGCGACGTCGGAGTGCAAATATGGCTGCGGCGTGGTCTTTGAGCTGAGTCCCGTCGGAGGCGGCAATTGGACGGGAAAGCTGCTGCATAATTTCAGCACCCTACCCGGAGACGGCCACTATCCTTCCACGGCGCTCACGTTCGATGCGGCGGGCAATCTCTACGGCACAGCGGGCAGCGGCGGCGGCAACGGCCACATTAACGGCGGCATCATCTTCGAGTTGATGCCGATTGCCGGCGGCAAATGGCAAGAGAAGATCGTACATAACTTCAACCAAACGGGGATGGATGGAATCAGCCCTTCTGGCACGCTGATCTTCGACGGCTCCGGCAATCTTTACGGCGTGACGATCAGCGGTGGTTCCGATAGCCATGGAACAGCGTTCGAGTTGTCTCCTGCTGCCGATGGAAGCTGGAGCGAAACCATTCTGCATGATTTCAGCAACAACGGGGCCGATGGCTATTTCCCCAACGCGGCCTTGCTGCTCGACTCTTCCGGCAATCTGTTCAGCAGCACGCCGGGCGGCGGCCACTTTGATGAAGGGACGGTGTTCGAGATCAAGCGATAAAGGCTTCCGCTGTCCGGCTTCCGCTGTTCGCCCGATTTCTTCCGCCTTCGAACCGGGAGCCGGAAGCCGGCTACTTTCCTTCGCGCAGATTATCCACGACCTGCGCAGCGGCGACCCGCCGTAAGCTCCTGTGTCGGGCGAGAACGATTGCACTCACCGTCAATACTTATAAAATCCACGCCCGCTCTTGCGCCCCAGCCAGCCCGCATCCACCATCTTGATCAGCAGCGGACAGGGCCGATATTTCGGATCACCCAGGCCGTCGTGCAACACGCGCATGATATCGAGGCACACGTCGAGGCCGATGAAATCAGCCAGCGTCAGCGGTCCCATGGGATGTGCCATACCTAGTTTGAATACTTCATCGACCGCCTCTGGAGTTGCCACGCCTTCCATCACCGTGAACATGGCTTCGTTGAGCAGCGGCATCAGCACGCGATTGGAAACGAAGCCCGGCGCGTCGTTTACTTCCACCGGAGTTTTTTCTAGTTTCACCGACAGATCTCGCACCGTGGCAAACGTGTCCTGCGAGGTTGCGAGGCCACGAATCACTTCCACCAGTTTCATCACCGGTACGGGATTGAAGAAGTGCATGCCAATGACTCGTTCCGGCCGCTTGGTCAGCGCTCCGAGTTTGGTGATCGAGATCGATGAGGTGTTCGATGCCAAAATAGTTTCCGGGCGCGTGAGGCGGTCGAGGTCACGGAAGATATCGGATTTGATTTCGAATTTCTCGGTCGCCGCTTCAATAACAAAATCGCAATCGGCGAGCCGTACGCGGTCGACAACCGCCTCGATCCGGCCCAGAGTCGCAGCTTTGTCGTCTGCCGTAATCTTGTTTTTGGCTAGTTCGCGGTCAAGATTTTTGGCCATCGTTTCCAGTGCGCGATCGAGAAATCTCTGCTCTACGTCGCACAACAAAACCGTATAGCCGCCGCGGGCGAACACGTGAGCGATTCCGTTGCCCATGGTTCCCGCCCCCAGCACTCCTACACGCTTGATTTCTCCCATAGCTATCCTCGCAACATTGCCGCTCACAAAACGCTTGAGTCTATCACTGCGCAGGACGCTGACGGAATGTACTTCGGCTAACTGCAAGGGGTAAAGAGGAGTCGCTAGCGGCGCGAATTTGCAAACCGGCCAACGCAACTCTCCGCATTTTTCCGTGTTTCATTTTCTGAGTACAGGTTCCTACGGAGGCCGGTATGGCGGAAACCGTGTCGATTTCACATGTCGCGTCGATGTACAAAGCGTTTCGATTGGCGGTGCTGATTGCGCTCTGCTCGCTGGCGCTGGGCAGTCTTGCCTTTGCACATGAGGATGATTACTACCGCAGTCCCGATCGCTACGCATATCAAAACGGCTATCGCGACGGATTGCGCCACGGTCGCTTCGACCGCACGGAGCAGCATCGCTACAACATTCATAGCCAGCAATATAACGATGCGAATCAGGGCTATGACCGCTCCATGGGCCCGTTTGGCTACTACAAGAAAGCCTATCGCAACGGTTACGCCAGCGGATATGCGGAGGGTTACAACTCGTGGCGGCGAGAAGGCGATGGCAATGGGTGGCGCGACCGCCCGTATTGATGCCCGACTCTCCTCGTTCAGGGCGTTTGCTGCGCGTGAGTCTTTTCCGCCGATGCTACAATCTAACTTGATCTGGGAGGAGAATTCTCCATCTCAGAACCTGAACTTCCTTCCGAGGAGCATCCCCCATGGCAATAGCCGAAGCCCCTGTCCGGCCACGCGCGAGTTTGCATAGTGGCCCGTTCGTCCCTGAGCCTTTCTTCGATTTTCGCAACGACGAGAATGCGCGCCGCATGCGCGCCGCCATCGCCAAGGTGCGCGGGCAATTGGGCCACGAATATGACCTCATCATCGGCGGCCAGCGGGTGAAGACCTCCGACAAGATTACCTCGCTGAATCCTTCGCAGCCGTCGCAGGTCGTGGGCATTCATCAAAAGGCAGGCAAGGAGCACGTGGAGCCGGCCATGCAAGCCGCGCTGAAGGCATTCGAGAGCTGGAGCCGCACTTCGGTGGAAGAGCGCGCCGGCCTCCTGTTTCGGGTGAGCGATCTGCTGAAGAAACGCAAGATGGAATACATGGCGTGGCTGGTATTTGAAGTGAGCAAGAACTGGGGCGAGGCCGACGCCGATATCTCCGAGACTATTGATTTTTGCGAGTTCTACGCGCGCGAGGCGTTGCGCTTTTCGAAGGTTCAACCGCCGGTGCAGTTGCCCGGCGAACGCGATTCGCTGATGTATATCCCGTTGGGCGTGGGCGCTGTGATTCCGCCCTGGAATTTTGCCTGCGCGATTATGGCGGGACTGACGCTGGCTTCCATCGTCAGCGGCAATACCGTGATTTTGAAACCGTCGAGTGACTCGCCGACCATCGCGGCGAAGTTTGTCGAACTTCTTGAAGAAGCCGGGATGCCGGAAGGTGTAGTGAATTTCTGTCCCGGTGCGGGTGCCAGCTTTGGCGACGCCGTTGTCGCTCATCCGAAGACGCGTTACATCGCCTTCACCGGCTCGCGCGAAGTGGGTTTGCACATCAACCAAACCGCGGCTGCGCAGGCAACAGGGCAGATGTGGATCAAGCGCACAATTCTTGAAATGGGTGGAAAAGACGCGATTATCGTTGACGCCGATGCCGACATCGATTCCGCTGTGGAAGGCGTGGCGCAAGCGGCGTTTGGTTTTCAGGGACAGAAGTGTTCGGCCTGCTCGCGGGCAATTGTCGACGAACGTGTCTACGATAATTTCCTGCAGCAACTCAAAGCCCGCGTGGAGAAAATCACGGTCGGCGATCCCGCGGAGAATTCCGGCATGGGCGCTGTGATCAATGAAACCTCCATGAAGACGATCCTCGGCTACATCGAGCAGGGAAAGAAAGATGGCCGACTGATCACCGGCGGCGAGCGTGCCACCGAAGCGGGCGAAGGTTACTACATCAAGCCCACCGTAATTGCCGACATTCCGGCGAAGTCGAAGCTTGAGCAGGAAGAAATCTTTGGCCCGGTGCTTGCGGTGATCAAGGCACGCGGCTTCGATCATGCGCTGGAAATCGCCAACGATACGGAGTTCGGCCTCACCGGAGCCATCTACAGCAGGTCACGCGACAAGATTGATCGCGCCATTCGCGAGTTTCACGTGGGCAATCTCTACATCAACCGCAAATGTACCGGCGCGATGGTGGGCGCACATCCGTTCGGCGGGTTCAATATGTCGGGCACGGATTCCAAGTCCGGCGGCCCGGATTATCTGTATCTGTTTACGCAGGCGAAGTCGGTGGGAGAGAAGATCAGCTAAAGTAACGGCCGTGTTCTTACGAATGTTCCGAAAGAAGGAATCCGACGATCCGATCCTGGCTGCTTTGCAGGCGCGATTGAGCGCCGTAGAAAAAGAGATCGCCCGCGTCAGCAACGTGGCGACATCAGAGCAGTCCGACCAGGAGCGGGAGCATTGGGATCTTGCCCTGCAACTTCAGCGTGACGCGAGAGAAATTCGCACCGCCATGCATTTCCGCTTGCAGACGGTCCGGCCGACCGGGAAGTCGGGAAATCGAAAGCCAATGGCCGCGAAATGTTCTTCAATGGTTTTTGTCCAGTGAAGCCCGCACGGCGCCCGTTTCACTTTGTTACGAATGGTGGGATCGGAAGCGGATTCCGCTCGGCGAACTGTCGCTGATGCCAGTAAGGATACGTCGGTGTAACGTCGCTCGCGGCGTCCAGCTTTGCGATTTGCTCCGGCGATAGGGTCCATCCCACCGCTCCCAGATTCTGCCGCAACTGCTCTTCGTTGCGCGCGCCTACGATCACCGTCGAGATTGATGGCCGCTGCACCAGCCAGTTGAGTGCCACCTGCGGAACGGTCCTTCCTGTTTCTTTTGCCACTTCGTCGAGCGCATTCACGACTTTGAATAGATATTCATCATCCACCTGCGGGCCTTGCTCAGCCGTTTTGTGCAGGCGGCTTTCTTTCGGCAACGGCTGGCCGCGCCGGATTTTTCCCGTCAAGCGGCCCCAACCCAGCGGACTCCATACCAGCGCGCCGACGCCCTGATCCAAGGCGAGCGGCATCAACTCCCATTCATAGTCTCTGCCAATCAGCGAGTAATAGACCTGATGGCCCACGTAGCGCGCCCAGCCAAACTTCTCCGAGACGCTCAGCGACTTCATCAGGTGCCAGCCGGAAAAGTTGGAACAGGCGATGTACCGGACTTTGCCACTCGCCACCAGTTGATTGAGTGTGCTGAGAACTTCTTCGACCGGAGTGAGCGCGTCAAATCCGTGCAGGTGATAGATGTCGATGTAGTCGGTGCCCAATCGGCGCAGGCTGGCTTCACAGGACTGAATCAGGTGATAGCGCGAAGACCCGAGATCATTCGGCCCCGGTCCCATCTTGAAGGTAGCTTTGGTGGAAATTAGAACCTGATCGCGGCGCCCGGCGATGGCTTTGCCGAGAATCGTTTCGGAAAGCCCGTTGGAATAAACGTCCGCGGTGTCGAAAAGATTTACGCCCGCTTCAAGGCAAATACCCACCAGACGGGTCGCTTCTGAGACGTCGCTTGCACCCCAGGCCTTGAAAAATTCAGTACCACCGCCAAACGTTCCCGTGCCAAAACTCAACACGGGTACTTTCAAACCGGAGCGTCCCAGCGAACGAAATTCCATGAGCAATAGATGCGGCGGATGAGATCAACGATGCGGCGCCGACAATCCACACAGACAACAAAGGCCGCCGAGTGGCGGCCTGTTGGGTTAATTAGTCAAAGGCTTAGGGCGTAACTCCTGCCGGCGGTTGCGGCGCCGGCGTTCCCGCCGCGGTCGCGGCAGCGGCCTCGTTCAGAATGCGATGGTGGATGGTAAACAGCGCCAGCTCGAGCCGATCCGACACGCCGATTTTGTCATACACGTTGCGCAGATAGTTTTTGATAACCTGCTCGGTGGTGCCGAGCTGCGTGGCGATTTCCTTATTCTTGTAACCCTGTACGATCAGCGCCACGATGCGCAGTTCTTTCGCCGTCAGCCGGTCGCGCACGCGCAATCCGACCATATCGTTTTCTGTGAGTTCGCTGGGCACGGCAACGTCCTGCACCCAGGTTTCGCCGCGGGCCACTTTGCGGACGCAATCCACCAGGGCGGCGCTGGTCACGTTGCGGTAGACCACGCCATGCGATCCGTTCGCCATGTGCTTCTGCGCGCTTTCGCCTGTATCGGCCAGCACGACCACGCGGGTCTTCGCCTTGTTCGCGGCCTGCACGATCGCGGCAAAGTCGTTGTGGAATCCCGCAGCCACTACGAGCACGGCAGCGCGGAATTTGTCCAACGCCATGAACATTTGTTCCGGCGTTTGCGCCTGGGCTACGATGCGCATTTCGTCTTCCACGGCAAGCACCTTCGCAATGCCCGCGCGAAAGATCGCCTGGTTATCGGCCAAAATCAGTTTGAGCATGTCGGTCTGCGCTCCAAGAATTCGATGCCACTAGTTGTCGCAAAAAAATGGGTCTACACCGTCAGAAGTTTCTTACTTCCTCACGAACTCGTACGAGTCGATGACACAGGCTACCCCGCGGCCCTCGCCACCCTTACCGGCTTCGTCAGCGCGCACGACGCGGCCCTTGCACTGAATGGTCACGTTCTCCGTGCCACCGGTCATGTCCGGCGACAGTGTGATGTCAAACTCCACGGGCGATCCGATATCAAGTGAGGCGTCCGCCCGAATGTACACGCCGGCCGCGCTCAAATCTCCCGTTATTCCTTTTGCATCTCCGCTGGCCTGCTCCTGATGAATCTTAATCGGCAGTTCCAGGGGAAATCTTTTTCCGGTCCGTGCTTCTTCGGACACAATTCCTCCTCAATTGGGCCTGGCCTCAGCGACCGCGGAGACCGGTGCCGCCTAAATCAAGTTCCTGGCGGAAAACGCCCGCTTCTTTACTCATCGGCGGTTATATCACGGATGTTAGGCGTATAAAAGCCTGATTACGGATTAGTTAACGGTAGCAACTAGATTCCCCCCATCCTCGGATACCCGCGGGATACCCGCGCTGTGTTAATCGACGGCCGCAAGCACGTTGCAAGTATCCGAATTGTTGATCCGAGCATGGTAGCTTGAGAGGTGTATCGACGAACCTGCCAGGAGTTTTAGCATGTCTATAGCCGCGGCAATCATTTCAGGGCGATCGTTGCGCCACGTCTGCTCTTTCGTCCTCGCGATCCTTTTTGCGATGTGCTCCGGAATGTCTGTCGCCCAGACGCAACCGGCGCCTCCGCCGCCACCCAGAGCTTACACAGAGCCGTCTTCGACTTCGAGGACACCGCCTCAGACGGGCAAGAGTGCCGGCGAAACGTCTGCCGAGACACCGGACGTATTAGTTCAGTTGAACTCCGCGCTGGAAGGGCTGGCGGCCAAGGTCTCCCCGGCCGTGGTGCAGATCCTGGTGACGGGATACGGCACGCTGCACGAAGAAGACCGCTCGCAGACCGCGTTGATTGTGCGCCAGCACGCCGTTGGTTCCGGCGTGATCGTCGACTCCCACGGCTACATTGTCACGAACGCCCACGTGATTGAAGGCCAACAGCGCATCCGCGTGGCGTTGCCACTTCCTACAGATTCCAGAGGATTGGCGCCACTCGGCAAGCGCCGCATTCTGGAAGCGCGTCTCATCGGCTTCCATAAAGAAACGGATCTCGCTCTGCTCAAGGTCGACGAAACCGATTTGCCTACGCTGCCGTTGATCAGCCAGCAGCGGCCGCATGTCGGCCAGTTGGTGTTTGCCATCGGCAGCCCGGAAGGTTTGCAGAATTCCGTCACCATGGGCGTGGTCAGCGCGCTCGCTCGCCAGCCGGATTCCACCAAGCCCATGACTTACATTCAGACCGATGCGCCTATTAACCCCGGCAACAGCGGCGGTCCCCTGGTTGATATGAACGGTACGGTCATTGGGATCAATACGTTTATTCTTTCGCAAGGCGGCGGCAGCGAAGGACTCGGATTTGCCATTCCCGCGCGGGTGGTGGATTTTGTGTATCACAGCCTGCGCAAGTACGGACATGTTCACCGGGTTGAAATCGGCGCCGTGGCGCAGGAAATTACGCCCGACCTGGCCGACGGTTTGCATCTTCCGCAACGCTGGGGCGTAGTCGTGGCCGATGTGAAACCCGACGGCCCCGCTGCCGCTGCTGGATTACAGGTTCAAGATATCGTCGTGTCTGCCGACGATCGGCCCATTGAGACACTGCCGTCGCTGTCCTCCGCTTTATATCTGCACCGGCTCGACCAGGTGTTGAAGATGGAAATCCGCCGCGGTGATGAGAAGAAAACTCTGTTCATCCCGGCTGTCGAACATCACGACCAGATGGATCAGTTGCTTGATGCCGCCAATCCTGAGAAGAGCCTGGTGTCGAGGTTGGGGGTTCTAGCCGTAGATCTCACCGACGATCTGCGCTCGGCGCTTGGCACGCTACGAATTTCCGGCGGAGTGCTGGTCATTGGCCGCGCTGCCGACCTGATTCTGCCGGAGACGGGATTGCAAGCTGGCGACGTGATTCACCAACTCAACACCACACCGATCGATTCCATGGAGACGTTGCGAGCTTCCCTATCAAAATTGAAAACCGCCGATCCCGTCGTTCTGCAACTCGAGCGCGATAACGGGTTGATGTATGTAAGCTTTGAGATGGAGTAGGTAAGAAAAAATCTGGTCACGATCGGGTCAACCGTCGGCGATCAAACATCAGCGGTCAGGATCAACGACCAACAGACATTGCCGCAGCCCTTGGTTTGCCGGCTGCTTCGATCACCGCTCCCACTCGCGACACCAGAGTCTCAACAATACTCAGGTCATCTCTGCTAAAGGAATCCTGCAGCGTGCGATAGAGAGTGACCACCGCAATCACTTCATCGCCTTCAATCGGCACGGCAAGCGCGGAGCCTAGCGAATTGCCGGAATCAGACACGTATCCCGGTTCGACCGCGGGATTGCCGTTCACGATTGGCTTGTGGTTTTGCGCGACCCATCCGCACAGACCCTCGCCCAAGGGAATCTTCAACGATGAGAATAGGCGGAAGTTATTGCCGCTAACCCACTTGGGAAACAAAATGCCATTGTGTGGAAGATAGATGACCATCGATTCATGAGGCACAAGACGCTTAAGCCGCACCGACAGAAGCGCGAAGACGTCGTCCAGGCTGAGCGAGCCGCGGAGATCGCGGCAGAGATCGAAAAGAGTCTGCTCTTCCTTTCGCGCTCGCGCTGAGGCGTCAGCGTAGCTGTTACTCGGCGACTGCTGCTGTGAGATGCAGGTCTCCGATTCCGCGAAGCCAGCCGCCGGAGCAGCCCCACGCTCGACCCTGATATCTGTTGAGAGCTTTGGTGGAGCCGATAGCGGCTCTTCGCGAGCCAGCCGCTCCAGATCTACATAGCGTCGTTCGAGAATTCCTACGATGCGCGGATCAAAACTGATCCCCGCCTCGGCCGTTACCTTAGCCATCGCTTCGTCAAGAGGCAGAGCCTTGCGGTATTGCCGGTCCGATGCCAGAGCGTCGAGGCAATCAACCGCCGCCAGTATGCGCGCTCCGATGGGAATTTCTTCTTTCTTAAGTCCGCTCGGATAGCCGCTGCCATCCCACTTCTCATGATGGGAGCGAACAATGGGCACTACCGGATAAGGAAACTCGACCTGCTCCAGAATCTCTGCTCCGACCACAGGATGAACTTTCATTTTCTCAAATTCATCCGGCGTAAGCTTTCCCGGCTTCGAGATGATCTGTTCGGACACCGCGAGCTTGCCGATATCATGCAGGACCGATGCAGCCCTCAGAGCTTCGGTTTCATCATCGCTCAAGCCGAGCTCACGCGCGACTTCCATGGCGTATACCCGAACCCGCTGCAAGTGCTGTCCGGTGGTCTGGTCCTTGGCTTCGATGGCCAGCGCCAGGGCTTCGATGGTTCGCATATGCAGGTTCGAAACTTTTTCCGCGTGGCGTTTCTCGGCGTCCAGCTTCCCCAGGTAGAGGCGATACGAACGGTACATTAAGTAAATGGGCGGTAGAACCAGTAGCGACGACTGCCATCCGATTTGGCGATTCAGGAAACTGACCAGGCCCGCAACCGCGGCTCCCACCATGTAATACGGAAATGACCACAGATAGGACTCGGCCCATACCGTCGACGCAGGCTTGTTTTCGCTGAGCGCAATGATGATCGACATTGCCGCGGTATTGCAGGCAAAGTGCGCGATCGCAGCCGCCAGCAACGCGAGCGGCCCTGGACCGTGCAGAACTCGCGTTGTTACGAGCGCGTACGCGCCATACGCGGCCGCGCTCGAAACCGTAACCTGCGAAAGATTGAACAACAGTTGCACAGGTTTCAATCGTCTTGCCGGCTTCCAGTAAAACTGCGCCAGCGTGCTGCCGAGCCCAATGAGCAGAGTCTGCGGCAGCGACAGTTCCAGGATTCCCAGCAGGGTGAACAGAAAGTTCACCGAGAGCGTCCCTTCGATACCCGGCAAACCAACCTTGAGCGAAGATGCCAGCAATGCGGCCAGCAGGTAACAGATGAATTTCACCGGATCGCTCGGCCGTACATAGGAAGATGCGACGACCAGACATCCACACGCCGCTATCGCCATTGCGGCAATAAACACACGAGCGCCGAATTGGCGTACTCCTGCCATTGGATACCTAAATTCTTTCCCAACTGGGAGCCGCTGTCCGCGTAAAAGTCACACGCGTGGTTACCATCGTTTACGTCTTCCTCCTCGACTATCTGCGGATCATTTCGGCGAACTCTGCGGAAACCTGATGAACCGGCAATGGCGGCAGAGCGCGGAGTCGCTTGCACGTCCTCGCGGAAGTTCTATCGCCGCGCGGGACAAGTTGTCCGCATCCCGGCTAGTTGGGACAGGCTGTCCCATCCACAATTTGAATGGATTTCCTAACTCATTGATTCTTAATCACATACTTCTCTCACCTTTGGAGCCAGACCTGCACTTGAAACCTCGGGGAATTGAAGTTGCGTTACCTCTGACGCACTGCTTTACGCGCCGCTCTATAGGAGAGATATGAAGAAGTTATTAATTCTGGTCTTGATCGCCACGGTGACGGCGGCGTATGCCGACAACACGAAAATATCGCCGGAGCTGCGTGGCTACCAGTCGACCAAGCAAGTGCAGGTGATCGTGCAGTACGCGCCGGGAACGCAAGTGACCTGTAGCGGTTTGCTCGGTCTTGTGGATTGCCTGGTAAACGATGTTGTGAAGCTTGGCGGCACCGTCCTCGGTCAGCTGCCTCTGGTCAACGGCGTAGTTGCGGCGCTGGACGGCAACGCAATCGCGAGCCTCTCGACCCATTCGAATGTGGTTTACATCAGTCTGGACCGGCCACTGTCGCCCTCGCTGAACAATGCAGCCATGGCAGTGAATGCGGAATTCGCCTGGCAGTCGAACTACACCGGGGCGGGCGTTGGTGTCGCGTTGATTGACAGCGGCGTGAGCAATCATCCCGATCTTAACCTGGGCATTCTTCCGCTCTCGCGAGTGGTCTATCAGCAGTCGTTCGTACCGGGAAACTCCAGCACCAATGATCAGTATGGCCACGGCACTCACGTCGCCGGCCTGATCGCAGGAGACGGCCTCAGTTCGACGGGCCCGTTCTTTAACAAAACATTCAAGGGGATGGCACCGGGCGCAAATATCGTCAATCTCAGGGTGCTGGACCAGAACGGAGCATCCACTGATAGCGTGGTGATCGCCGCCATCAATCAGGCGATCGCTTTGAAATCCAGGTACAACATTCGCGTGATCAACCTTTCGCTTGGCCGCCCCATTTACGAGACCTACAAACTGGATCCGTTGTGCCAGGCGGTCGAGAAGGCGTGGCAAAATGGAATTGTTGTCGTCGTGGCAGCGGGAAATAACGGTCGCTACCAGCCCACCGACGGCTACGGTACTGTTACCTCGCCGGGCAACGATCCTTATGTGATCACGGTTGGCGCGATGAAGACGATGGGCACGCCCACGCGTGTCGACGACCTCATTGCCAGCTATAGCTCCAAGGGACCGACCGTCGTGGACGCAATCGTAAAACCTGACGTCGTCGCGCCCGGCAATTTGCTGGTGTCGCTCGAAGCGCCGGGCTCGACACTTTACACCCAGAATCCGGGCAACCGCGTAGCTAACAGCTACTACATCAACGGAGGCAACAGCGCGTCATCCTCCAGTTATTTCACGCTGAGCGGAACCAGCATGGCCACGGGTGTGGTCAGCGGCCTGGTCGCGGATTTGTTGCAGAAAAGCCCCAGCCTCACGCCCGACCAGGTAAAAGCGCGGTTGATGAAGACCGCGTGGAAATCGTTCCCTGCATTCAGCAGCACCACCGATCCTTCGAGCGGAATCACTTATACCGACCAGTACGACGCCTTCACCGTCGGCGCCGGCTATGTTGATCTCGAAGCAGCGATGGTCAGCACCGATGTGGCGAAGGGCACGGCGATGTCTCCGACGGCTACGTACGACCCAAAGTCGGGAAATGTCTATCTGACGGACGATCCTTCCGCGGTTTGGAATACATCCGCGACTTGGGCCAACTCTGCCGTGTGGGGATCGTCGGAGTTCGTTAGCGGCGTACCGAATTCCGCAGTGACAGGCACAAACGCTTTGTGGGGCAGCAGTGCCCTTTGGGGTTCGAACGCACTGTGGGGAAGCAACGCGCTCTGGGGCAGTAATGCCTTGTGGGGCAGCAACGCATTATGGGGAAGTAACGCGCTGTGGGGAAGCAATGCGCTCTGGGGCAGCAGCGTTTCCGGCGGCGAAAAATAAACACCCGCTAAGTCGCTCGAACAGACAAGGGGCCGGGCTCGGTTGAGCACGGTCCCTTCTCTATTTTCTAGTGCTTGTCAGCGCGAGGGCGGTAATTTCTCCAGCGCCGCTTTTAAATCATCTGTCTTGAATCCAAACGGCCCAGGCTTGCTCTTGTATCTGACGTGTCCCGACCCATCAATCAAGTACATGCGATCGGGCCAGCCGGTATACGCCGATTCTGTCGAGTTGCCGAATTCGTCAAGCACCGCGGGAATCTTAATTCCCAGCTTTCGCACGCACGTGCCTGCCACCGACGCGCGCTCGTCTTCATTCTGCGGGCTGGCAAAGACAACCTTATCTTTGATATTGCTTTCCATCTGCCACACGTCGCTGGGGTGAGCTTCGGTGATGTAGACCACAACAAACTCCACCTGGCTCTGATACTTCTGATAGAGGTCGTTGAGGGCGGGAACCTCCCGCCGAAAAGGCGGTCAGGTGTAGCTGCCGAAGACGAGAACGACGGGCCGATGTTGCGCGGTCAAATCCGCGAGTTGAATTGTCGCGGTGTGGTCCAGTTTGGCCAGAGAAAAATCCGGCGCCGAATCGCCAGTGTGCAGCCTTCCCGCGCGAGCCTGCGTCCAAAGCGTTTCGAATGGAAAAAGCAGGAAAGGAACAGGGCCCGGCAACTTCGCCATGAACCGCGCGAACTGCTCCGGCGGTTCGCGCATGATGCGATAGAGCCCGGCGCATCCAGCCACCCACAACACGGCAAGCACCGCCGCGGTGATTAGCAATCGCTTTTTCCATCTATGCCAGGCAAGTTTTATGTTTTCTAGTTTAGACACTCTTGGTCACCGCAAGCCTGAGATCTGACGCGCGTGCGTCCGAATCAGAGTTACGAGATCATACGGGCGTGGGCAGGAAGATCAATAGTAGAAAAGGAGTATCGGAAGACCGGTGAAGTTAATTCTTATTGTGTCTCTGTGCCTCTGTGTCTCTGTGGTGAAAGAATTTGGCAGCTAAAACGCGCTGCCGCCGCCGCCACCAAAACCTCCGCCGGAAAAACCGCCGCCACCCCCGAAACCTCCTCCGCTGCCGAAGCCCGATCCCGTGGAACTGGCGCGCGGAGCGGAGACAAACACCTGATGCATATCCGTTGCCATGCTGTGCATGGAACTGGAAAACAAAATCGGATTGAACATCATTCCCGTCGCGTATCCACCCGGCGACACGTACCAGTTCGGGGGATCTTTGATGATGCCGGCAAACGCCTGCGCCCAATGATGCTCGACTCCGAGCGCCATGGCGTAAGGGAGAAATTTTTCGAAGGTCGTGGGCGGCATAACTTTTAGCCGCTCCGCGTCCACGCGGTTCATGAATTCCTGAAATCCCAACACGGCGATTCGCGTGCGCTGGCCTTTGAGCGTCTTCGCTGTCATCACGCGGGCAAACAGCCACCAGATCCCAGCCGAGATCAGAACGCAAATCACCAGCAAAACGGGGGAGCTAAAGAAATCCGCACCGTGAAAAAACTGCAAAGCGGCAAAAAACATTACGATCACGCCAGCCGCCGCAATGCTATAGCCGTTGGCCGATTCCGGATCAAGCAGGTAAATTCCTTTGTTCTTCAACTGCGACATAATGTCTGCGCGGATTATCGGAACCGCGGTGTAAAAGCGGTTCTTCAAACTGGAAAGACGCGTATCCGGCCCGGCGGCAAATATATTTTGCAGCATCACGCGCTCGTGCGGAGCCAGCGCTGCGTCCGTCCAATCGCTGGCCGGCTTCAGCGAGTGAAAAACATAATCCTTGTGAGTAAAAAGAAGACCCTTGTCCTCGACCTCTTCAATCTTGACGTAGCCCCTCACCGCAAGATCGACGATGGTCGATGTAATATCCCGGGGGTGAATCGAGTCGTCCAATAGCGTTCCCGCTTCTGCTGGAGAAATTCCAGCCGGCGGCTCGTACATCGGCGCGACCGACATGCCGGAATCGGGATCGCGTCCCTTGTACCACCACAATGCGAACATGCCCGCCAGCGTGACGAACGGCACGAACAGAATCGGATTGCTTCCTAAAAACCAGGCGACTTTTGTCAGCGTGCCCGGCATGGCCAAAATATCTTTCGGCAGGTACACATCAATGGTCATCCCGCCCCGCATGGGCAAAGAATTGGTTGTTTCAAACTGAACGTCAGCGCCATTGACCGTCGCCGTGGCGTTGTGCCCGCTCGAACCATAAACGCCGGTAAAGGCCTGCGCCCGCAACGATCCTGCAGCTTCGGCGGGAAAATGCACCGTGGCTTCCGCGTGATCGATGGGCACCGGCCAATCATTTCCCGTGACATTCCAATAAAATTCGTCGTGGTCGTCGAAGAATCGCGTACCGTTGCGCACACGATACGTAATCTCGACCGTGCGCATGGTATCGGACGCATCGGGAATGTAGATTTTCAGATCGCGATGCGCGCCTGAGGTCGACGAGTCGAATTTCAAGTTGTTCCCGCTACCGTCGGTGACCGCGAGAACCTTCACAAACAGTTCGTAGTTCGTTCCATTCGGTCCGGGATATTCGACGGGAATGGTGCGGTGAATGCCATGAAATTCGCCGACGAAAGCGAGCGTCATACGCTCATCGACCATCGCGCCACCATCTTTTTGGATCGTGATCGTGTCGCGGAAGTCAGTCACGCGCCAGGACTTGGCGGCAAGCGGCGACGCGAATGCAAGCACACACGCTGTCCGGATGAGCCAGCATCGAAGGTGAACCGAGAGACGCTGTAGAACGGCCCAGCGTTTGATCGCCATCATTGTTGTTTGGATAGCAAATCGGGCTTTGGCCGCGGATGTCATGGCTGAGACTCGCGGACTCTAAAACTTCACTGCGACTGGCTCCCGGTCGGCGTCAGTGGTCTCAAAGAATTGCCGAGTATGAAAGCCGGTCATTCCCGCGAGAATGCTCGTGGGAAAAGACTGAATTTTCGTGTTCAGATCGCGCACCACCGCGTTGTAGTAGCGCCGCGAATTCTGAATCGCGTCTTCGGTCTGGCTCAGCGAGCCTTGCAACTGGGTGAACTGCTCCGATGCTTTGAGTTCGGGATAATTCTCGGCCACGGCAAACAAACTCTTCAGCGCTCCGCTGAGCTGATTCTCCGCCACCGCCCTGTCCCCTGGAGTCGTGGCCTGCATGGCCTGCGAGCGGAACTTGGCGATGTTTTCGAACGTCCCTTTTTCGTGCGTCGCGTATCCCTTCACCGTTTCGACGAGATTAGGAATCAGATCGTGGCGGCGTTTGAGTTGCACGTCGATATCGGACCAAGCCGAGTCAGCCCGTACGCGCAATTGCACCAGGCTGTTGTACATGCCGATCAGCACGACGGCGATGATAACCAGAATTACTAATACTGCGAGGATCATGGGTTCCCCAGTAGCCGAGAAATCATTGCGACGGTATCACAACGATCATAGGCGCGCAAACCTGGTAGAGGCGGAAGCTGGAAGCGGAAACACGAAGCCGGGTCTATTGCTGCGGCGCGAAGTATCCTTTGCGCGCTCTTACCTGGAGATCTTTCTTTAGTGAGGAAATTTCGATCGAGCGGTAACGGCCATCGGCATCGAAGTCAGCCGGCTTGTAAGAGACGACGTACTGGCTGCGGAGTTCATCTTCAATCGCGGCGAATGAATGCGTGATGTCCTTCATCTTGAAGGGAAAGAACGCGCGGCCGCCGGTAGCTTCGGCAAGCTGCTCCATTACTTTGTCTCCCCGCATTACCAGCCCGCTGTCGTCGGTTGAGATCGCGTAGATAATCACTTCCGCGCGCTGCGCCATTTCGATGGCCTGTGCACGGCTGATCTCACTCTGGTTATCCTCGCCGTCACTCACCACGACGATCGCTTTTCGCACCGGGTGATCGGGGCGATCCTTTAGAAACTTTTCCTTGCACGCGCGGTACACGGCGTCATAAAGCGCCGTGCCTCCGCCATCGTGCAACTTGCGCACTCCAATGGAAAGCAGTTGCACGTTATCCGTAAAATCCTGTGCCAGGTGGCTCGTGCCGTTAAATCCTACGACGAAAGCCTTGTCGAACCCCGCGCGCAGAGTGTGCTGCAAGAAACTGGTGGCAGCATCCCGCTCGAAATCGAAGCGGCTATTTACCGATCCGCTGACGTCAACCAGCAAACCCAAATCCAGTGGAAGGTCGGTTTCCCTGCGAAAGTTGATGATCGACTCGGGAGGCTTGTGATCGTCGAGAATCGCAAAGTCGCCCTGATTCAGGTCCCGCACGAACTTCCCGTGTTTGTCAGTCGCGATAAACAGAACATTTACTTCATCCACTCGTTTATGAATGGTCAACACCGTGTCTGGCTCATCATTAACGGCAACAGCGGCAGGCTGATAGGAAGGCGCCTCCGCAACCGGCGATCCTGAAACATAAGCCGTCTGGGACCATAAAGCGGGCACACCGCCAGCCAGCGTCAGAAGCAACGACAGACACCACCGAGCTGGCTTCGTGTACTTCATGCCCAGAAAACCCAAAATTTGCACTCCAAATCGCCCGCGAACGCACTTCTAACTTATTAGATGCACGCCGCCTGCCGAAAGCGTAAGCGCCGCTATTCCATGACTCTAGGGGTCGATAGTCACCATGCCAAGTTACAAAAGGAGCACACGATTGGTCACGGCAAACCGGCTGTAGATTCTGGCATTTGCTTAGGGAGGCATCTTGCCGAACTACCTTAGTGAATTCTCCATACGGCTCTAAGGTTTAAGATGATTGTCGCTATTCTAGCCGCGCGTGGGGCGCGCTCAATCACTCGACCGCCCGTCGCCGGATTTCTGGAGGGAACAATTGGTGAAAGTCGCGGCATGCTTTCTGGCGGCGGTGCTCGTTTCAACGGCCTTTGCGGCCAACGACGCGCGAGAAGAGGAAAGAGTCAAGGATGCGGGAGTGGTCTTGAAGGAAATTCTCAACATTCCCGACGACATTCCTCAGGATCTGTTGGACAAAGCGGAATGCCTGATCATTCTTCCCTCGGTGAAAAAAGGAGCCTTCGGCGTCGGCGGGAGTTACGGCCGCGGTGTGATGGTTTGCCGCGGCGGCGAACACTACACGGGCAACTGGGGGCCGCCGGCTCTTTACGCGCTTGAAGGAGTGAGCATCGGTTTTCAACTTGGGGGCCAGGCTACAGACTTCGTGCTGCTGGTGATGAACCCACAAGGCGCAAAATCGCTGTTATCCAGCAAGGTAAAGCTCGGCGCCGATGCCTCCGCTGCAGCAGGCCCCAAGGGTCGAACCGCGGAGGGCGCTACCGATATTGTCATGACCGCGGAGATTCTCTCCTACTCGCGAAACAAGGGATTGTTCGCCGGCATCTCGCTCGAAGGCTCAACTCTTCGGTCTGACGGCGGCGCCAACGAAAATCTTTACGGCAAAAGGCTGACTGCCAGAGAAATCATTCGCGAAGGCAAAGTTGGAATCCCCTCGTGCGCGCATGAGTTGGCTTCGCTGCTCGACTCGAAGTCGCCCACGAACAAATCCGACCCAAAATCTCTGGAGTAGCTGCCGAATGAGAATGCCATGACTGCTGACGATTTTTTGACGTCGGACGTCGGACCTCAGGCCTCAAGTTCCGGCATAACTAATAACTTATAGCTGAGGTCAGAGGTCTGGGGGCCGAGGTCAGAACATGAGGTCAGAACATAGTGAAGAACGCGGCCGATAAAGTACCGGTCCGCTGCGCCTGGGCCAGCGGCGAACTGATGTGCCGTTATCACGACGAGGAGTGGGGCACACCTGTTCATGACGACCGGACATTGTTTGAATTCCTGATTCTCGAAGGCGCACAGGCCGGGTTGAGTTGGAACACGATTCTCAACAAGCGGCAAAACTACCGCGCGGCTTTCAATCGATTCGATCCGGAATTGGTTGCGCGCTATGACCGCCGCAAGGTTCAACAACTGCTGAGCAATCCCGGCATTGTCCGCAATAAATTGAAAATCGCATCTGCCGTGGGAAATGCAAAATCGTTTCTCAAGGTGGGGGAAGAATTCGGAAGCTTCGACCGCTACATCTGGCAGTTCGGCGAAGGCAAGCAGAAGCTCAACTCTTGGAAAGCCTCCAGCCAGATTCCGGCGAGCACGAAAGAATCCGACGCTATGAGCAAAGATTTGAAATCGCGAGGATTTAATTTCGTCGGTTCGACGATCTGCTATGCCTTCATGCAGGCCGTCGGCATGGTGAATGACCATCTCGTCGGATGTTTCCGCTACAAAACGCTCAGCACAGATTCTGCACGAACCGTTCAGCGTCGGCCGAAAGCTCCGGCAGTTAAGTAGATCGCTACTAACCCCAGCAACAGCACCGCTCCTTCTACGCGCGTCGACCAAACGTGCAGAGCATCGAACTGTATCCGCATAGGATTATCCGTAGCGACAGAGGAGAAATCACTGACCACAGCGCGAAGTTTGTCCATGCGAGGCATGATGCCGAACTGCGAAATCAGCGTGAGAAGAAGCATGAGGCCGGTCAGCACATTCCGCGTCGCGAAGATATGTGGCGTTCCGTCGATAATGCGGCTCAGAAACAATGAACTGATTAGAAAGATGATTCCGGAAATAATGGCGATCCAGTGCAGCTTGCTCAACGCGCTCCGCACAACATTGCCCGCGAGATGCGTGTTCGGCAGAACGGAGAAGGCTGTCGGCGCAACAACGAAAGCAAAGAAAATCAATCCGCCGATCCAGGCAACCAGCGAAAGCAGCATGAGGAAACGAAGGAAAGACATGGCGGAATTATAGTCCGCACATTCCGTGCGAATTTATCTTTAGTGTTTGCGCAGCCAGTGAGTTCGCGTGAAGACAGAGCGACGGAGGATTCCCCATGCGATGTTAGGAACGCGATAGAAACTCTTCAGCCAGAACCCAGACCAGAAAAGGAGATACTCCCAGACAAGCGGCAATAGTCGCCGCCAAGAGATGTAAGGCGATTGGTTCTTGTGGGCAAAATACCTGATTGTCCTTCCATCCCATGACACTGAGAGCTTTGGTTTGTATCTCAATGTCGCCAACCGCGGCATCTTCATGCCAACTTGGCGAAACTGAGGCTCTACCAGGAAGCATTTTCCCTTCTCAAAGTATTCCACCCATGCATGACCCTCGCCGTAGCGTCCGCAAGATCCGCCGATAAACCGCGCGTCGTATCCCATTTCGAGAAGCTGCCGCCACGTCCACAAAGCAAAGTCTTCGCAGTCCCCCTGTCGCTTCTGTTCGAACTCTTCCGGAGGTTGCCAGTAATCATCTCTGCCGAACAGATTCTTATCTGAAACGTATTTGCATCCCGCGAGGAAATTCCGAACGTCGCTCATCGTCGCGCACGTGATGATCGGCGGCTGACTGATATACCGACCCATGGGAAATGTGGGATGAGGACCCTTGCGCTTCAGAAAGGGCTGCGAAACCTGCCGTCCTTTAGCGTCGTAGGCTTCTGGGATGATTTCGGCGATCATCGGAACCGCTGGAATTTTCTCACGGGAAGGGAAATACACGGAATGTACTGATCGCGACGAGAAGCTGTTCCTACACCGGCACCGGAACGCTCTCCACAATCTCGCGCAGCACTTCGTCCGCCTGCTCCGATTTCTTCGCCGTCGAAGCATAGTGGCCGTTGACCGCCACTCGATGAGCAAAGACTGGAACAGCCAAGGGCTTGAAGTCCTCCGGCGTGCAGAAGCTGCGGCCATCGAGAAACGCCATAGCCTGCGCGGCGCGATAGAGCGCCTGCGACCCGCGCGGCGAAACGCCCAGAGAAAGATATTCCGATTCGCGTGTGCGGCGGACGATCTCCAGAGCGTAGCTGACCAGCGATTCGTCCACGCGAACCTTCTTCACCGCGTCCTGCATCTCCAGCACGTCGGAACCGGTAAGCGCGGGACGAATATCTTCCAAAAAGGATGCTCCAGCATCCGAACGCAGAATATCGCGCTCGGCGCTAGCTTCCGGATATCCCATGCGCACTCGCATCAGAAAGCGGTCGAGCTGTGATTCGGGCAACGGATACGTACCGTGATGCTCGACCGGATTCTGCGTGGCGATCACCAGAAACGGTTGCGGCAGCTCGTAAGAACGCGCGTCGACCGTGACCTGGCCTTCATTCATGGCCTCGAGCAAGGCGGACTGCGTTTTCGGCGTGGTGCGATTAATTTCGTCAGCCAGCAGAACGTTGGTGAAAACCGGGCCGCGTTTGAATTCGAATTGCTGGTCCAGCGCCGAGTAAACGGAAATTCCCAGCACATCGGAAGGCAACATGTCGCTGGTGAATTGCACGCGCTGGAACGTGCAATCAATCGCGCGGGCAATCGCGTGTCCCAGCGTGGTTTTGCCGACGCCTGGGACGCCTTCAATCAGCAGGTGTCCGCGAGCCAGAACCGTCGCCAGGGCCAGACGCACCACATCGTCGTTGCCGAGAATTACGCGGCGAAGAGTCTTTTCCAGTTCGGACGCTTTATGGGAAACGGCGATGGCGGTCTCGGGCGACATCTTGGTGGATTCTACTATTCGGCGTCGATGGAGCGGAGTTACGTACGTCATGAAGCTTTTAGCTGCTAGCTCCTAGCCTCTAGCTAACCTCGGTTCTCAACAATCTCGACAAGGAACGGTCCCGATTTCATAAATTGCGCAATAATTAATGGAACACGATTGAAGTAAGCTAGAAGCTAGGAGCTAGAAGCTCTTCTTCACTGCATCAACTCCGGCGGACGTCCCGTCAACCGCTCGATGCGTTTGGCAATCGGCGGATGCGTGGAAAACAGATTGCCGAAATTCATTCCCAGCAGCGGTTGGATGATAAACAAATGAGCCGTCGAAGGACTGGCCTGCATGGGGACGCGCCGGGAATATGCGTCGAGTTTTTGCAGCGCGGTGGCCAGAGCGTAAGGATTGCCAGTGAAGTGAGCGCCAGTAGCGTCGGCCTGATATTCGCGCGAGCGCGATACCGCAAGCTGAATCAGCGATGCGGCAATCGGGGCTACAATTAACATGAGCAGTCCAGCCAACCCTCCTCCGCCGCGGTCATTGCGGTCGCGCTCGTAGCCGCCGAAAATCATCGCCCAGCGGCCCATGCTGGCGAGCATGGTAATTGCACCCGCGACGGTAGCCGCAACCGAACTGATAAGAATGTCGCGGTTTCTCACATGCCCGAGTTCGTGAGCCAGCACGCCTTCCATCTCTTCGTCGTTCAAGAGCCCTAGAATTCCGTGGGTCACGGCGACGGAAGCATGTTGCGGGTTTCGTCCCGTGGCGAACGCGTTCGGCGACTCCGTGGGTATCACATAGATCTTGGGCATCGGAATGCCGATTTTCTGCGTGAGCCGCTCGACAATCTCGTAAGCCCGCGGAAGTTCTTCCCGTGTGACTGGCTTCGCGCGATACATGGACAAGGCAATCTTGTCAGAGAAAAAATAGGAAACGAAGTTCATCACCACGGCGAAGGCCAAAGCAATGAACATCCCATTCTGCCCGCCAAATGCTCGGCCAATAAACATCAGCAGCAGCGTGAGCGCAGTCAGCAGGAACGCGGTCTTGAATGTGTTTCCCATGGGCGATTCACTTTCAATCTGATTGGATGTTACGCCTCGTGCAGGGATGCACGGCTGGCAAAAGACACAGCGGGATAGTTTGCGTGAGGCTGGGTAACGTCGTTCCGCTCGGGCAGTCGACCTCGCAAACCGCTCAATACAAAGAAGCACCCTGAGAAAGAACTCAGGGTGCTGGGCAATTTACATTTTCGCCAAAGAGTGAACCGCTACTCTCCCGGCGGCTTCTGTTCCTGTTCGCGTTTTTTCTCTTCGGGCGTCTTCGGCTTCTCCGGCTGACGCTGCGGCGGTGACGCGGGCTTTGCTGCTGCCGGCGGAGGCGTGTGTTGCTGTGGGCGTTCACCCGAGGGAGTCGTTTGCGGATGCTGCGCAGGATTGGTGCGAGGCTGATCCGGCGACTTGGCCGCAGGATGGGCTGACTCAGGGTGGGCCGACTCAGGGCGAGCAGATTCAGGCCGAGACGTTTCGGGATGATTGTTGGGCTGAGCTGCCGGCGGACGATCGTTGCGGGCCGGTGGCTCCGCGGGATGATTC
>JBAUXX010000012.1:0-50322 GCA_049584475.1 Candidatus Sulfotelmatobacter sp.
ACAGAACCCGCGAAGTCCGGCACAACTGCATCGGCAGTAAGCCCCTCGCCGCTCCCCGCCGCGGCCCCGCCTGCTCCGAGCCACAGGCCCGCAAAGGTAGTAGTTCCGCCTCCTTTTCGCGTGGGGATCAGCGCCGTGGAGAATTGTTCGATCTCCATCACCGCGGATGGCGAATTGGTGGCCCGCGAAACCCTGATCGCTCCCGCCAACACAAGTGTGCGGGCCAGTCACGAAATCATCGTGCAGGTGAGTAATCCAGCCGCGATCAGTTTCCGCTGGAACGACCGCTCAGTCGCACCACTGGGGGCTGAAGCACAGGGAGCAAAGACGTTTGTATTCGACAATAAAGGCCTGCGAAATGGACAATAGCGATTTTCGCGGAGCCGTCACGCAAGCGGGCTCCTGTACCCTGGCTAAACGAATCGCCATCCTTTTCCAGTAGGGCGGCATCGTACGCTAGTCGCAAATCGTTTTCTGAGGTGGGCTCTATGAGCGCAGTAAAAACTCTTCGAAATATTCTCGGAACCGCAGGTCTGATTTTTGCCGGTTACATATTTCTAGCGTCAATCAAAGACTCCATTCGTTACGTCAAGATCAGCTCGATGTAACGGTTGGTCTCGCGTTCACGTATCGCAATCGGTTTCGCGCAATTCTTCGCCTTGTTTGCCCGTGATCGCAGCCACACCAGCCAGGTTTATGTAGAATATTCACTTGGGAACAGATCGGTCTGCCCATCTGATTCCTAACGCTAACTCTCACTTCGTTCCGCCGGAGCAGGAATCGAGTGGATGATACCGCGAACGCCGGGCAACGTGATTCATCCCTCCATCTGCCAATCCCTGAAATCCATGTCCTCTGGATAACCGCCGGTCTTGGCTGTGACGGAGACACGATCGCCATGACTGCGGCCACGCAGCCAAGCATCGAAGACATTGTCCTCGGCGCGATGCCGTGGATTCCCAAAGTGCATTTTCACAACCCATTTCTCGCTCTAGAAAACGGCGACGATTTTCTTCGTCCTTTTCATCTCGCCGCCGAAGGCAATCTCGCTCCTTTCATCCTGGTCGTCGAAGGCTCGATTCCTAACGAGCACAACAAAGCCGAAGGCTACTGGGCTTCGATGGGCACGGACCAGAAAACCGGCCAGCCAATCACAACCTGCGAATGGATCGATCGACTCGCGCCGAAAGCCTGGGCGGTTGTCGCCGCGGGAACTTGCGCCACCTACGGAGGCATCCATGCAATGGAGGGCAATCCGACCGGGTGCATGGGCCTGGCGGACTATCTGGGATGGCAATGGAAGTCGACAGCAAACATTCCTATCGTCTGCGTGCCTGGATGCCCGATTCAGCCAGACAATTTCATGGAGACGCTTCTCTACCTTTTGTATATGGCCGCAGGCCGCGCTCCCATGATTCCACTCGATGACGCGCTGCGCCCCACGTGGCTGTTCGGCGCGACGGTTCACGAAGGCTGCGATCGCGGAGGTTACTATGAGCAGGGAGAATTCGCCGAAGAGTATGGATCGCCGCTGTGCATTGTGAGGCTTGGGTGTTGGGGTCCGGTGGTGCAGTGCAACGTGGGCAAGCGCGGCTGGATGGGAGGCATCGGCGGTTGTCCCAACGTAGGCGGCATTTGCATCGGTTGCACAATGCCCGGCTTTCCCGATAAATTCATGCCTTTTATGGATCAACCTCCTGGCTCGCTCTTGTCCTCCAATGCTGTGATGACCTACGGCAGAGCCATCCACGCCTTGCGCCGGTTTACTCAAGCATCGTTGAATAAAGAGCCGAATTGGCGGCGAAAGGCTGGTCACCTGAGCGCGCCATCGAATGCGTAATTTCCAGGAGTGTAAGCATGGTGTCCGTCGGGAGCGCCGAATGGATTACGCAAGCCGGCACTACCGATGCGAATCCCTCGGCTACGATAAGCCCCGCCGAAGCGGAAACTCTTCTCGTGGATCTTGCCGCCGTATTCCTCAGCAACTCTGCCGGCGCTTCTAATCCGTCCGATCTGAATGGAACAGAAGATCGGCAAGCCGAGCCGGAAGACGAGCAGTTGCCGAACGTCAACGCGATCTACCGTGCTTTGGTCGAACAGATTCCCGCCGTCGTTTTCATGGCTCATTTGGACCGCGGCATTGGCGAAGCCTACGTCAGTCCTCAAATCGAAGCTACTCTGGGTTTTTCCCAGGAAGAATGGCTGGAAGACCCTATTCGCTGGTATCAACAAATCCATCCCGACGACAAGCAACGCTGGAGCATCGAGGCGGCGCAAATGTTTCTTTCCGGCACGCCGCTCCGGTCCGCCTACCGCGTCATGGCGCGGGACGGACGCGTTGTCTGGTTTCACTGCGAAGCCAAGATGATCCGCCGGAAAAATGGGCGTCCGTGGTTTATCCACGGCATTGCATTTGACATCACCGAACTCAAGCGCGCGGAAGAAGCATTGCAGGAAGAACGCAACGTGGTGTCGGCAATCCTACATACCGTTGGCGCTCTGGTTGTAGTTCTCGATCCCGAAGGCCGCATCATCCGCTTCAATCGCGCCTGCGAACAGATGACGGGCTATTCGTTCGGTGAGGTTCAAGGAAAGTTTATTTGGGATTTATTCCTGCTACCGGAGGAGGCGGATCATTTCAAAGCCTCGCTTCAGGCAGCCCGCGCCGATCAGCGCCCCCAGGAATATGATAGCTGCTGGGTTGGCAGAGACGGCAAACCGAGAACGATTGCCTGGTCGACCACTGTTCTTCCGGGGGCCAGCGAAGCGTCATCTTACGTCATCGCATCCGGAATCGACATCACCGAGCGTAAACACATGGAGAAAGCAATTCTGGAGATCAGTGCCCGCGAACAACGCCGCATTGGACAGGATTTGCACGACGGTCTGGGGCAACATCTGACGGGAATTGCTTTCATGAGCAAGGTGCAGGAACAAAAGCTGGCAGAGAAAGGCCTGGCCGAGGCGGCCGAGGCGGCCCGGATTGTGCGCCTGGTAAATGAAGCCATTCATACAACAAGAGAACTGGCGCACGGGCTACTTCCGGTCGGTTCCGACGCCCAGGGTCTCATGTCGGCGCTAAAGCGTTGGGCAGCCGAAGTGGAAGATCTGTTTCACATTTCCTGTCGTTTGCAAATCGACAAACCGGTGCTCATCGATGACGCTAACGTGTCGACACATTTGTACCGCATCGCGCAGGAGGCGGTGAATAACGCAATTCGCCACGGACAGGCAAAGCGCGTCGTCATCAGTCTTTTTCCCGGCGACGATTACGGTATCTTGAAGATCGAGAATGACGGTTGCAGCCTGCCCGAACCTGTCCCGAGCGGCTCCGGCATGGGAATGCAAATTATGAACTATCGAGCGCGAATGGTCGGCGGGTCGTTGAAGGTGGAAAGCGGCGGAATTCACGGAGTCACGATCACGTGCCAGTTTCCGCTGTCCAGTAAAGATACGCGGCTGGTAAAGGATGCCCATGATTACTAAGCAGGACCCTCACGTTTTTGCCGCAAAAAAGAAAACCGTATTCGTGGTCGACGACCACCCCATCGTCCGCCAGGGATTGGCCCTGCTGATCAACCGGGAATCCGATCTGACTGTCTGCGGCGAGGCCGAAGAAATGCATGCGGCGTTGTCGGCGATTCCCATCGCCAAACCCGACATCCTGATTGTGGACATCTCGCTCAACGGTCCGGACGGATTGGAACTGCTCAAGAACATTCGCATCACGTCTCCGCGCCTGCCGGTGCTGATTCTTTCCATGCACGACGAATCGATCTATGCAGAGCGTGCCTTGCGGGCCGGCGCCAATGGTTACATCATGAAACAGGAAGCCACCGAGAAAGTTCTGGTAGCGTTGCGCCGCATTCTGAGCGGCGAAATCTACGTCAGCGGCCGCATCGCCAACAGCATGTTGCAGCATTACGTCCACGGCGCCAGTCCGTCTCCCCAATCGTCAATCTCCGAGCTTACCGACCGCGAACTGGAAGTCTTCCGCCTGATCGGCGAAGGCCACGGCACCCGCCAGATCGCTGAGGCGCTGCACCTCAGCGTAAAGACCGTGGAGTCTTATCAGGCGCACATCAAAGAAAAACTCTGCCTGCGCAGCGCGAGGGAGTTGGTGCAGCATGCGGTGGAGTGGAATGTACGTGAGAAGACCGCGTAAAAGGTGGAAGGCCACTCGCTTAATTTCAGACAGCAAAAAATAAAAATAAAATCCAGCCTGCCTTGCCGACGGTGGAAGCCCACCCTTCAGAAAACGAAGGGTGGGCCACGCCGACATCCTGGCTTTAATCATCTTTGTAACTACTACTCTTAGTTCTCCTTCTACTATTTGTTATCGGGAGCACTGACTCGAGAACCTTCGCTGTGCAGCGTAAAGCCGGTGATGTCGTTGACTACGGTTGAGGGTGGGGTGACGCTAATGACGACCGTGCGCAGTTCTGCACCTTGGTTGCCGAGCACGAAATAGAGCTTGAGGACGGCTCCGGTTGCGCCGGTGACGGGCGGCGCGGCAAAATGAATTTCGAGGTTCCCGGTGCAATCCCGGTTGACTTTATAGGTCCCGGACTCGTGATTCTGAAATCCGGTGTTGGGATCGACGGGTCCTGGCGTCGGTGAGGTTACTCCGTTTATCGTGTCCAGCACGTAGTCGGTTTGCGTGAATTTGCCGTTGCCATCGAAATGTATCATGGCTAACCCCTGACGGGTTTCCACGGTGCCGTCGGCGTGAAAGAGTTGTCCGCTCACGGTTGAGGCGTACTCGGCGTTTAGCATGGAATCGGTGCAAGTTACGTTGCCGGCATAGGCGCGGGGCCCAGCCAATAAGGAAAGCAGGCAGATCGCCGAGAGTGTAGCGATTTTGCCGGTCCAGGTTCTTACTTTCGACTTTGTTCCCGGGAAATGCGCAGTGCGCGCGGAAACGGAAGTAACGCAGGTTGTACTCATAAAACTCCTCCATAGAAACATCGTTTTGTTGTTGCGAAACGGGAAGAGTATGGTTGAAATCGAGCTGATAGTCTTTAGGATGGGATGAAGAATTCTGAGAACTTCTGAGAGATTCTGAAAACGATATGCAAGGGTCTCAGGCTCACATTCTTGAGTTCGGGGATTTCCAGATCGATGCCGGCCGACGCGTGCTGACGGGACGGGATGGCCAAGTCGTGCCGCTGACGCCCAAAGTCTACGACACGCTGCTTTATCTGGTCGAGCACACGGAAGCCGTGCTGGATAAAAATACGTTGATGAAGGCCGTCTGGCCTGACACCGTGGTAGAAGAAAACAACCTCAGTCAAAACATTTCCATACTGCGCCGTGTGCTGGGCGGAGAACGGGCGGCGCATGGCTACATTGTCACGGTGCCGGGCTGCGGTTACCGGTTTGTGGCTCCAGTAAGGAAACACGCCCCGGCGGAGACGGCGGTTTCAATCCGAAGCATTGCCGTGCTTCCCTTCCAGCCGCTGGTAAAAGAGGACAGAGATGCATCGTTGGAAATGGGCATGGCGGATACGTTGATCGCCAGACTAAGCGGTCTGCGCGACATGATCGTGCGCCCTATCGGCTCTGTCAGCAAATATGCAGGTCTGGGACAAGACGCGCTGGTCGCGGGGCGTGAATTAGAAGTCGAGTCGGTGTTGGAGGGAAGCCTTCAACGAGCGGGTAACAAAATCAGGGTGACAGTCCGTTTATTGAGTGTTTCGAACGGAGCGTCTTTGTGGGCTGGAACCTTCGACGAAGAGCTAACGGACATTTTCGCATTGCAGGATGTCATCTCCGAGCGGGTAGTAAGAGCGCTGGCGCTCGAACTCAGCAGCGAGGAAAAAACGCGCCTGATCAAACACCATACGGAGAATAGTGAAGCGTACCAGCTTTACTTGAAGGGACGGTACTACTGGTGGAAGAATTCGCCGGAAGAGTACAGCAAGAGCCGCGACTACTTTCACCGCGCGGTTGAGGCCGACCCCTCCTATGCGCTCGGCTATTGCGGGCTGAACAGTTATTACGGCTTTGGAGCGGCATTTGGCATGTTGCCGGCGGAAGAAGCATGGCCGAAGGCCGAATGGGCTATTAGAAAGGCTTTGGACCTGGACAGTACGCTGGCCGAAGTCCACCTTGGGCTGGCAGCGCTCAACATGGTGTACTACCTGGACTGGGCCGTCACCGAAAAAGAGGCCAGACGGGCCATTGAGCTCAATCCCCGCTTCGACGAAATACACTTCATGTATTCTTTTTTTCTCGGGGCGATGCGCCGGTTCGACGAGGCCATCGCCGAAGGCAAGCTGGCGTTGGGTTGCGATCCGTTCTCCGTGCGCATCAGCCAGCAGATGGGCAGCACCTTTTACCACGCTCGGCGCTACGATGAAGCCATCCGGCAATATCAGCGGACCCTCGAACTGGATCCGCACAATGCCTCCGTGCATGAATCGCTTGGCGACGTGTACGAGCAAAAGGGCCATTACGAAAAAGCGGCTGAACATTGGGGAAAGAGCATGACTTTTGTCCGGGGATACGGAACTCGCTGCAATTCTCCGCGCGGGCGACCAAGCCGCGATTTCAATACTGCCATGCGAGCCGTGGGGATGAAGAGGCTGGGACGGCTGACCGACATGAAAAATGGAGGCGCTCACGTACCGGCAATACATTTTGCCCGCGCTTATCTTCGGATGGGCGACAGAGAGCAGGCACTCCAGTGGCTCAAAATGGCCTGTGAAGAACGCAATGTCTACTCGCTAATGATTGGCAGCGATCCCTTATATGACCCCTTGCGCCCAGACAAACGCTTTACCAAACTGCTGAGGCGCATGAAGCTGTGCTCATGATTTTCCGCATGGGTCTGGCTCTATCAGGGAATCCCCGATCTGTTTCGCAGGTTTTCCCGGAGAAACAAATCAGGGTGCCTGCCCTTGTCCCGCTCTGGTAATGCGCCGATTCTAACCTTGAATTAAATTTTGAATCGCAGCAATCGGAGTTTCTGTCGATTGCATCTGCTACAGGTTCGCATTCCGTGTCTGTAGCGTTACCACGCAACGACTTCTATCTCTAACGCTGCTAAGTGATTTCAGTTGGAAGGAGTGTCCAGCGATGGGAACTGCAACGGTTCCATACGGTCGATCCACGCAAAAAGCTCCCGCAGTAAAAGAGGTCCACATTCTTTGGATCACCGCCGGCCTCGGCTGTGACGGAGATTCGGTTTCCATCACAGCGGCAACGCAGCCCAGCATCGAAGACGTCCTCTTGGGCGCGATCCCCGGCCTGCCCAAGGTACACCTGCACAATCCTGTACTGGCCTATGAATGCGGCGACGACTTCATGAAGCATTTTTATAAGGCCGAAGAGGGCAAGCTGGAACCCTTCGTTCTGGTCGTCGAGGGATCGATCCCGAACGAGAAAATAAAAAAGGAAGGTTACTGGGCCGCTCTCGGCACCAATCCGATCACGAAACAACCTATCACTACAAACGAATGGATCGATCGTCTGGCGCCAAAAGCATTGGCAGTCATCGCGATTGGAACCTGCGCGACTTATGGCGGCATTCACGCCATGGAAGGCAATCCCACCGGCTGCATGGGTCTCGCCGATTACCTCGGGTGGGACTGGAAATCCAAAGCCGGCTTGCCGATTGTTAACGTTCCGGGCTGTCCCGTGCAGCCCGATAATTTCATGGAGACGGTGCTCTATCTGCTTTATCAAGTCGCGGGCCTGGCGCCGATGATTCCTTTGGACGATCAACTCCGTCCGACCTGGCTATTTGGCGCAACCGTACATGACGGTTGCGATCGCGCCGGCTATTACGAGCAGGGTGACTTCGCCGAAGTCTACGGCTCTCCCAAGTGCATTGTGAAATTGGGATGCTGGGGGCCGGTGGTCAACTGCAACGTTCCAAAACGCGGATGGATGGCGGGTATCGGCGGCTGTCCCAACGTTGGCGGAATCTGCATTGGGTGCACCATGCCCGGCTTCCCGGACAAGTTCATGCCTTTCATGGATGAACCGCCGGGCGCACACGTTTCCACCGCCAGCATTGGTGTGTATGGCCGCGCCATTCGTTCGCTGCGCGCAATCACTCAAAAAACAGTAAACAAAGAGCCGAAATGGCGACATCCTCGCGCGGAGCTGACCACTGGCTATCACCCGAGATCCTATTAATTAGAAGAGTGGGGCTGAAAAATTTGTTGAGATGAAAAAGGAGCCGACATTATGAGCACCATCACCGCGCCCACGCAGGACGTTTCCAACAAGCCGAAGAATCTGGTGGAAATGAACTGGGACCCGATTACCCGCATCGTCGGCAGCCTGGGCATCTTTACCAAAATCGATTTCGACGCCAAAAAAGTGGCGGAGTGCCATAGCACCTCGTCGATCTTTCGCGGCTACAGCATCTTCATGAAGGGGAAAGATCCGCGCGACGCCCACTTCATCACCAGCCGCATCTGCGGCATTTGCGGTGACAATCACGCGACCTGCGCGACTTATGCGCAGAACATGGCGTTCGGCGTGCGTCCGCCGCACATCGCCGAATGGATCGTGAATCTGGGCGAAGCCGCCGAGTACATGTTCGATCACAATATTTTTCAGGACAACCTGGTGGGCGTGGATTTCTGCGAGCAGATGGTCAAGGAAACGAATCCCAAAGTCTGGACGAAGGCCGAGTCCACCTCTGCGCCGCACGCCAATGAGCATGGTTTCCGCACCATCGCGGATATCATGCGCGCGCTCAATCCTTTTACGGGATCGTTTTATCTGGAAGCGTTGCAGATGAGCCGCATGACGCGAGAGATGTTCTGCCTGATGGAGGGACGCCACGTCCATCCCTCGACTCTTTATCCCGGCGGCGTTGGAACTGTGCCGACCGTGCAGCTGTTCACGGACTACATTGTCCGGCTGATGAAGTATGTCGAGTTCATGAAGAAGGTTCTTCCGCTGCACGACGATCTGTTTGACTTTTTCTATGACGCGCTTCCGGGTTATGAGGAGGTCGGCCGCCGCCGCATCCTGCTCGGCTGTTGGGGATCGTTCAACGACCCCGAGCACTGCGATTACACCTATAAAAATATGACGAATTGGGGGCGGAAGATGTTCGTCACGCCCGGCGTTGTCGTGGACGGCAAGCTGGTCACAACCGATCTCGTAGACATCAACCTGAATATTCGCATTCTGCTGGGCAGTTCGTACTACGACGACTGGAAGAATGCGGAGACGTTCGTGAAGACCGATCCGCTGGGCAATCCGGTTGACAAGAACCATCCGTGGAACCAGACGACAATTCCTCGTCCACAGAAGCGCGACTTCGCCGGCAAGTATACCTGGGTGATGTCGCCGCGCTGGCTCGACAAACGTACGGGCGATCATCTTGCTCTGGATACCGGCGGCGGGCCGATTGCGCGTTTATGGGCAACGGCGCTGGCCGGATTGGTAGACATCGGCTACATCAAATCAACCGGCAAGAGCGTCAAGATTTATTTGCCGAAGACGATGTCGAAGCCGGAGGTCGAGTTCGAGTGGAAGATTCCGCAGTGGAGCAATGCCATTGAACGCGATCGGGCCCGAACTTACTTCCAGGCATACGCTGCGGCTTGTGCGTTGCATTTCGCCGAAAAAGCGATGGCGGAACTTCACGCCGGCAAAACGAAGACCTGGTCCGACTTCAAAGTCCCGGAAGAAGCTATTGGCTGCGGCTTCCATGAAGCGGTGCGTGGAGTGCTTTCGCACCATGTGGTGATCCGCAAAGGCAAGATCGCCAACTATCATCCTTATCCTCCCACACCATGGAACGCGAATCCGCGCGACATTTACGGTACTCCGGGACCGTATGAAGACGCGGTGCAGAATACGCCGATCTTCGAGGAGAATGGTCCGGAAAAATTCAAAGGCATCGACATTATGCGCGCAGTGCGCAGCTTCGATCCCTGCCTGCCCTGTGGAGTGCACATGTATCTGGGTGGTGGGAAGGTTTTGAAGACGCACCATTCGCCGATGTTCGGCGTTCAAGGTTAATCATGGGTGAAATGTGAGGAGTGAGGGTAAATCTGGGACCTTCGCTCCTTACGTTTCTTTGACACGAATTCGAGACTCGAAAAAACTTTATGCCCGATGACAAAGACTTCCAGGTAAAAGTTCAACGCATTGGCGAATT
The DNA here is from genome assembly GCA_049584475.1 of Candidatus Sulfotelmatobacter sp. GTDB lineage: Bacteria > Acidobacteriota > Terriglobia > Terriglobales > Acidobacteriaceae > Sulfotelmatobacter. The sequence continues at coordinate 10,133 of JBAUXX010000012.1, forward strand.
GGTCGGCGAACTGGAAAACATTGCCGATCCGGAGGCACGGGCCGGCGCAAAGGCATTGGTGCAATTGATATTGGACCTGCATGCGACGGGCCTGGAACGTGTTTTGGAAATCATCGCGAAGAACGGCGACCCAGGGCAGCGCGCAATCGACGATCTGGGACAGGATCCGCTGGTCAGCAGTCTGCTTGTCTTGTATGGCCTTCACCCGCTCGATTTGGAAAGTCGCGTCGAGCAGACGGTGGAGAAAATTAAGACGCAAGTGCGCAAAGGCGGAGGCGAGTTGGAGTTGCTGGGAACAGACGACGGCGTAATTCGTCTGCGCCTCCAAGTTACCGGCCATGGATGCGCTTCCACGGGAAAAACTCTCAAGGCTCTGGTGGAAGACGCTTTATACGCAGCAGCGCCGGACATGAACCGATTGCAGATCGACGGATTGGAAGAACCGGGCGCTTCGGGCTTTGTTCCGCTAGGCAAGCTAGGCGCCGTAATCGCTTCCGCACAGCCCACGAGTACGCCAGCTACGAGCGGAGGATCGTGAGTCGGCCATGAGCGAACTCCAGCCAGGGTACGAGAATGCCTTTGGAGCGCTTCGGCAGTTTGTCCGGCGCCGACGGGCCGTAGAGCGTTGCGAACTTTGTAGCGCGGAAGTGGCGGCGGGTCATCCACACTTGATCGAACCTGGAACGCGCAAACTCCTGTGCGCTTGCGATGCCTGCGCGATTTTGTTCGGCTGCATGGGAACGAAATACAAACGAGTTCCCCGGCGGGTGCTGGCCCTGGAAGACTTTCATCTCTCCGACGGCCAGTGGGACAGCCTGATGATTCCGATCAGCATGGCTTTTTTCTACCGCAGCACGCCGGACGCGAGAGTAGTCGCCTTTTATCCCAGCCCCGCGGGAGCGACAGAATCGATGCTGCCGCTCGAGACCTGGAAAGATATTGAGGAAGCCAATCCAGCGGTTCTGGAAATGGAATCGGACGTCGAAGCGCTGCTGGTGAATCGGGTGGGACACACTCGCGGGTTTGCCGCTCCGGAATATTACGTTCTCCCCATTGACGAGTGTTACAAACTGGTGGGCCTGATTCGTGCCAACTGGCGGGGGCTTTCAGGCGGAACCGAAGTCTGGCTGAAGATCGCGCTCTTTTTTGGCGAGCTCAAGCAGAAAGCAACGCTGGTGACGGAAGGAGCGAATGCCTGAACTGAGCTTCCAGATCGAAAAAGCGGAGCCGCAACGCTTCACGGTGGCACCCACGCTTCTGTTCAAGCTGCGCATCACCAACTCCGTCGCCGGCGAAATGGTCCATTCGGTCGCGCTGCGCTGCCAGATACAGCTTGAAGTCGCGCGGCGGCAATATAGCGCCGACGATCAAAAGCAGCTTCGCGATTTGTTTGGCGAGCCTGACCGTTGGGGACAGACACTGAAAACCATGCTGTGGACCCACGCCAGCGTAGTTGCTCCGTCATTTCAGGATGCCGCTGTCGTCGATGTTCCCGTGCCTTGCACATTCGATTTCAATGTGGCTGCCACGAAATATTTTCACGGCCTCGAAGACGGCGATGTGCCGCTGGCGTTCTTATTCAGCGGAACAGTTTTTTATGCCGACGCCGAAGGAGCTTTACAAGTCGCCCCGATTCCATGGGACAAGGAAGCGCGCTTTCGTCTGCCGGTAAAAGCCTGGCGCGAAATGATGGATATCTATTATCCGAACAGTGCCTGGTTATGTTTGCGGCGCGATGTTTTCCAGCGCCTCTATCAGTACAAGATCGCCCACGCAATTCCCACTTGGGAGCAAGCGTTAGAGCGCATTCTTCCCGAAATCGCCGAAAATGACACCGAAGTAAAACAGATCGAGGAGACGATGACGCGATGAACAGCACCCATATCGACGCTATCGCAAAGGCCGTGCTCTACGAAGGATACATGCTCTATCCCTACCGGCCTTCGTCGGTAAAAAATCGTCAGCGCTTCAACTTCGGCGTGCTGTATCCGCAGTCTTACAGCGAAGCGCAGGCTGGATCGGACGCCTGGAGCATGCAAACAGAGTGCCTCGTCCACGGAGATTCTCTCACGGCCCTTGAGGTGCGACTACGTTTCCTGAAGCTGGTTTCCCGTACTGTGCGCCGAAAAATCGGCCAGGCTCAACATGCCGGCAAACCCGCCGATTTCGAAGCCGCTTCCATGCTTGAGGCCGACGGCAAGGTCATCGTTCCCTGGCAGGAGGCAATTGAATGTGAAATCGCTCTGCCCGTGTGCCGGCTTGATCGGCTCAGCGAAACTACGCTCGAGTGGAAATTTCCCTCTCCAGCAAAAGAAGAAACCGAGCTCTTGCGCGGCCCGGACGGCAGCACTGTGGGTCAGATTGTTCGCCAGCAGGAACGAATTCACGGAGTGATCGAAGTGAAGGCTGTTTCCGTCGCTGAAGGGCTGTTCAAAGTTCAAGCGCGGGTCAAGAACCTGACTGTGTTAGACGGCGATGTCCCAGCCGATAACATTGACCACAACCGCGATGCTGCCTTGATGCGATCACTGGTTTCCGCACACCTCGTGCTGGGCGTCACCGACGGCCAGTTCGTCTCGCTGCTGGACCCGCCTGAGCATCTGCGCGATCTCGCCGCCAGTTGTCAGAATATCGGAGTCTGGCCGGTCCTGGTCGGCGCCGAAGGCGAGCGCCACACCGTACTGGCTTCCCCCATCATTCTTTACGACTACCCGCAGATTGCTCCGGAGAGCCCCGGCGACTTGTTCGATGGAACGGAGATCGATGAAATCCTCGCGTTGCGCATCCTTACGATGACAGACGAAGAGAAGCAGGAGATGCGGCACACCGACGAGCGCGCGCGCAAGATGCTCGAACGCACCGAAAATCTGCCGATGGAACACCTCATGAAGCTTCACGGAACGCTGCGCGAACTGCGGCCATCGTCATTGCCACCCTCGAGAGAGGAGATCTCATGAACGAATGGGAGTGGCATCTGCTGGAAGCCAAGAAGCCGGTGGACGACCTGCGCATCTCCGACGTCGAAGTGCGGCCCGGCAGCCGCGTCCGGCTCCGTCCTCGCGCGGGCGGCGATGTTATGGACATCGCGCTTGCCGATAAAACTGCAATCATCGAGTCGATCGAGCAAGACTATGATGGCAAGTTTCATGTCTGCGTGGTCGTGGACGACGATCCTGGACGCGACATAGGCCTGATGCGGCAGCCGGGCCACCGCTTCTTCTTCGCGCCTGAGGAAGTCGATCCCCTGCCTCCGGGCGAAAACGACTCAACCATCAAAACCAAAGCTCCCCGCATCCTCATCGCCGGAATTGGAAACATTTTTCTGGGCGACGATGCTTTTGGAGTTGAAGTCGCGCAACGTTTATCCCGCCGCGAGTGGCCGTCCCACGTCAAAGTATCGGACTTCGGCATTCGTGGCTATGACCTGGCTTACGCCTTGCTCGATGGATATGACGCTACCATCCTGATCGATGCCTGTCCTCGCGGCGAACCTGCGGGAACGCTGTATGTAATTGAACCCGAGTTAAACGATACAGGTGACGCGGAGGACCAACTATGCGCGGTCGAAGCTCATGGCATGAATCCCGTGAACGTGCTGCGCCTGGCAAAGTCAATGGGCGCTCCGCTCAAACGGGTGCTGCTCGTGGGATGTGAGCCGGGCACGCTCGGTCCGGAGGAAGGACAGATGGGCCTGAGCGAACCGATTGCGGCGGTCATCGATGAAGCCGTGAAATTGGTCGAGTCCATTGTGAATAAGATCCTGAACGGCGATGGAGATTTTACGAAAGTGGCAGGACAGTAAACGACTTCAAGTAGAGGAGACTGCCGTGGCCCTATTTTCGGACGATGCGAACGACTCTGGAACGGACAAAGACACGTTGTACATGCTCGGCGGAGCAGCGCTTATGTTGTTTGGGGCAGGACTGATCCTTTCCAACCCGACTGTCCGCCGCTATCTGGGACAACTGGGCGTCGGCAATCTCATCGGCGCTGCCTTGCCCGACGTCGACCGGTATTTAAAATTACGGAACATGTGAGTCAGGAGAAATGGAACCAGTCACCGAAACCATGGTTCAATATCTCGCTGACACGCGAGCCAGCCAGTTCACCGTGCAGGTATTCGCGGGCGGATTGTTGTCGGCTTTTGGCCACAGTCCGACTATAGCCATTCGTGACTTTTCTGGTGAAGCGCAAGTGGACCCCGAGGAGATGGCGCACTCTTCGCTCAAAGTCACTATCAAGGCCGAGTCGTTGGCGGTTCGGGACGATGTTTCCGACAAAGACCGGCGCGAGATCGAACGGGTGATGCAGGGGGAAATTCTTGAGAGTTCCGCCTACCCCGAGATTGTCTATGAATGCTCCAACATCGCCGCCACTCAGTCCGGCGAAGGACAATATTCCGCCACCCTCGACGGCAATTTGACCATGCATGGCGTCACGCGTGCGCAAGTTGTCACTGCGCGAATCGCGGTAATGGGAGACACGCTGCGGGCTTTCGGCAATTTTTCAATCCTGCAATCGGATTATGAATTAAGACTGGTCACCATTGCCGGCGGCGCACTGAAAGTAAAAGATGAATTGAAATTTTCGTTCAATATTTTGGCCCGCAAGAAAGAGTAGAAATCGCCATGTGCCTAGCCATACCCGGACAAGTGGTTGAGCTTTTCCCCGACCAACCGAACACCGCGCTGATCGACGTAGTGGGGGTGCGCCGCAAAGTCGATCTCGGACTCTTGCAGGACAATTTGCCGGTCAAAGGCGACTGGGTTCTCATTCACGTTGGTTTTGCCATGAGCAAGATCAGCGAGGAAGATGCCCTCGATCAGATGCGTACGCTCCGCATGCTGGGTGAGGCGGAAGCCGCCATGCAAGAGGTGGAAGGCTACGGTCTGGAAAATGCCGCGAACTTAAAGCCGTCGTGAAGCATCTCACCGGGGACGCAAAAGGATTGAAGTTATGAAGTTCGTTGACGAGTTTCGCGAGCCTGAGGTCATCACCAGGACTGCCGAAGAAATCAAGCGGCTCGCCGATCCCGGCCGTCACTACCGCATTATGGAAGTGTGCGGCGGACACACTCATGCCATCTACCGTTTCGGTCTCAAAGATCTGCTCCCCTCCAACATCGAACTGATTCACGGACCGGGCTGTCCGGTCTGCGTTCTTCCCATGGGAAGAATTGACGACGGTTTGGCCATCGCCCAGGAACCAAACGTGATTTTCGCTGCATTCGGCGATATGATGCGTGTGCCCGGCACACAGGGCAGTCCGCTCGAGCATAAGGCGCGCGGCATGGACGTGCGCATCGTTTACTCCCCCTCCGATGCGCTCAAGCTTGCGGAAGTAAACCCAGACAAGCACGTCATGTTTTTTGCCATCGGATTCGAGACTACAGCGCCCTCCACCGCGCTCACGCTCATGCGCGCCAAGTCTCGCGGTGTTCACAATTTTTCCGTGTTCTGCAATCACGTCACCATCATCCCCGCCATCCGCGCTATTCTCGATTCTCCCGACATGCGCATCGACGCCTTCATCGGCCCCGGCCACGTATCGACGGTGATCGGTTGCCGCCCCTACGAGTGGATCGCGAAGAACGAAAACAAGCCTGTGGCCGTCTCCGGCTTCGAGCCGTTGGATATTTTGCAGGGGATCGTCATGGTCCTGCGTCAACTGAAAGCGGACGAAGCGAAGATAGAGAATCAATACAAGCGGGTGGTGCCGTGGGAAGGCAACAACGCCGCTCTCCGCGCTATGGCGGAAGCTTTCGAATTGCGTCCCTATTTTGAGTGGCGAGGCTTGGGGTTCATTTCACAATCCGCTTTGCGCATTCGTGAAAGTTATGCCGAATGGGACACTGAGCAGCGTTTTCATGTGCCCGGCGTTCGCGTTACCGATCCTAAAGCTGCTCAGTGCGGAGAAGTGTTGAAGGGGGTGCTCAAGCCGCATCAGTGCAAACTTTTCGCGAAAGAGTGCACGCCCGAACATCCAATTGGTTCACTCATGGTTTCTTCCGAGGGTTCATGCGCAGCGTACTTCAATTACGAACACCGCAAAACGGCAATGCTGACGAGCATAGCGATGCCGGCGTGAGCGTCGCCACGAACGGCAATTCAATTTCGTTGCCCATTGCCCGTTCCGACAACGCATCTCCTAATAGAGTCCGCTTCCGCGAACCCCAAATCGAGATGGCGCACGGCGCCGGAGGCAAAGCCAGCCGCCGACTTGTCGAGGGCCTTTTCGCGCCGCTTCTTTTCGCATCCTCTTCAGAACCGTTGGGCGACGCCGCCCATCTCGATTTCAACGGCACAAAAATCGCCATCACCACTGATAGTTTTGTCGTGAATCCTTTGAGCTTTCCCGGAGGATCGATCGGAGAACTCGCGGTGAACGGAACCGTAAACGACCTGGCGGTTTCAGGCGCGAAGGCGGAAGCGATGGTCGTCACCTATGTGCTCGAAGCGGGGCTGCCGACACCGGTGCTTGAGGCCGAAGTGCGCGCCATGGGAAATGCGGCGCGCAAAGCCGGAGTTGCGATCAAAGGCGGCGACACGAAAGTGGTCGAGCATGGCAAGGCTGATTTCATGTACATCACCACGACCGGAATCGGACGCCCGATCCCCGGATTGAAAATCGATCCTCGCACAGTTCGTCCCGGGGACAAGGTTCTGCTCTCCGGCTCCATCGGCGATCACGGTATCACGATTCTGCTGGCACGCGGCGATCTCGACTTTGAAGCCGATCTTCGTTCCGACACTCGCTCAGTCCTTCCGCTGATCGAGGCTCTGGCAAAGGCAGCTGCGCCGGGCATTCGCTGGATGCGCGATCCCACGCGCGGTGGCGTGGCGACTTCCTTGAACGAACTGGCTCGCGATTGCGGTTGCGGAATTGTGCTAACCGAAGAAGTGATTCCTGTCCATGATGCGGTTCGCGGCGCTTGCGAACTCCTTGGACTGGACCCCTTGCACATTGCCAATGAAGGACAGTTCCTCGCCGTAGTTTCGCCGGAATATGCAGACGCAGCGCTCAATGCCCTGAATCTCGCGCCCGGCGGCGAAGATGCTCAGGTGATCGGCGAAGTGCGAGAGCAGCCAGCCGGTGCGGTGTTGATCACGACACGCTACGGCGGCAGCAGGATCATCGACATGCTCGTCGGCGACCCGCTCCCGCGTATTTGCTAGAAGAATTTGCTTGAGAACCACGCAATGGCAACGGCATGTGAACTCGCGGGGCAACTCACATCTCAAATAGAGATCCGTTTGCTCACCCGAAACCAGATCGTCGAGGATTTCTTTTCTCGCGAAGCCTTCCGCCTGGCAGAAGCATGCCGCTCCATGTCCGAGCGCTTTCTTCAAGGAGGCCGCCTGCTGGCCTTCGGGCGCGGCCCTTACGCCACCGACGCCCAGCATGTCTCCGTCGAATTTGTTCATCCAGTAATCGTAGGCAAACGCGCGCTGCCCGCGCTCGATATCTCTATCCTCTTCCGTCCTTGGCTGGAAACAATTCTTCACCCCGAAGATATCGTGATGGGATTCGGACCTCCGGAAGGCGACAATGAGATTCGCTCCGCTCTCAAGTTCGCTGGCGAACGCAATGCGCTCACCTTCGCGCTTCCCGGGAGCGGCGCTTCTTACGCCGTTGAAACTCTCACTCCCGACCCCTTCATTCATCAGGAGATGATTGAAATTCTTTATCACACGCTCTGGGAAAGCGTTCACGTCTTTCTGGAACATCGCGAACTGGGCCACGAAGTAGGCGCTGCGGGATTCTTATATCCCTTTCTTGGTCAGGAAAAACAACACACAGACGATTTGTTTTCTCAGGTCGCGGCGTCAATAAAGATGAAAGTGCAGGACGATTCGAAGTTGCGGGCGCAGGTGGCGCGGGAACAAGCGGAGCAGATCGGCGCCACGACCGTTGCGATTCACGAGCGCCTCTCGCGCGGCGGCAAGCTCATCATCTTCGGCAATGGAGGCTCCGCCACCGACGCCAACGATTGGGCTATCGACTGCGTGTGCCCGCCTCCTGGTTATCGTCCTGTTCCCGCGGTTTCGCTTTCTCTAGAACCCGCAAATATCAGCGCGATTGCCAACGACGTCGGCACCGAAGTAGTTTTCCTGCGCCAGTTAATCGCGCAGGCTCGGCCGCAAGACATTGCTATTGGAATTTCCACCAGCGGCGGGTCGCGCAACATCATTGCGGCGCTGGAAGAAGCTCGCAAACGGAAGATGCTGACCGTCGCGCTGCTCGGGTACGACGGCGGCGAGATCAAACGCCGCCAGTTGGCCGACTTCCCCATCGTCGTGCAATGCGACTACATTCCCCGCATCCAGGAAGTGCAAGCTTCGATCTATCACATCATTCGCGAAATGCTGGAGGCGCTGAACCGTGGCCAGGCTTGAACTGTTCGGCGCTGCCCGCTGCCCCTACACGCAGGAAATGCGCGAGTGGCTGGAGTGGAAGCGTAGCGACTTCGTCGAATACGACGTCGAAGCGGACGCCGCAGCCCGCCAACGCATGCGCGAAGTGGCCGCGGGAGAACGCAGCGTGCCGGTTTTAGTTGAAGACGGCAAGGTCGTGCAAGTCGGATGGCAGGGACGCAGTTGCATGGTGGACGCGGAATGACTGTAGCGATCTCCAGCGCTTGCTCCATCCGAGTTCGCGGCGTAGTTCAAGGTGTCGGCTTTCGTCCGTACGTCTATCGCCTTGCGCAGGCCAATGCTCTCGCCGGATGGGTGCTCAACGGCGATGAAGGCGTTGAGATTTTTCTCGAAGGCGCCGAGCCGGGGCTTAAAGCTTTTGTGCAAGCACTGAAAACGCAGCCGCCTCCCGCGGCCTGCGTCGCGGAAGTCGAGGTGCATGACGCCGTTCCACGGGGACTGAATGAATTCACCATTCGTGAGAGCGAACGGCGCGAGCATCTCACCGTGCGAATCTCTCCCGATCTCCCTGTCTGCGAAGCATGTCTGAAAGAATTGTTCGATCCCGCGGACCCGCGCTACGAATATCCCTATATCAATTGCACGAACTGCGGCCCGCGCTACACAGTGATCCTCGCTCTGCCATACGATCGCCCGAATACCACGATGCGGCAGTGGCCGATGGATGAATACTGCGAACAAGAATATTGCGATCCCGGCAACCGCCGTTTTCATGCGCAGCCGGTCGCTTGTCCCGATTGCGGGCCGAGCTACTACATTCGCCGTTCCTCGGACTTAGACGCTGTGTTACCTCAAAACGAATCGAGCATCCGCCACGCGGCCCAGTTGTTGAACGAAGGCAGCATCCTCGCCATGAAAGGATTGGGCGGCTACCACCTCGCCTGCGATGCCTTGAATGCGGCCGCTGTCTCCGCGTTACGCGAGCGAAAATTCCGCAAGGAAAAACCGTTTGCGCTCATGGCAAGAGATCTCGCAGTAGCTCGCGGACTCGTCGGGCTTTCACCAGAAGCCGAAGAGCTGATGGCGTCCAGTGCGCGGCCGATTGTGCTCGCGCCGGCAAAGATTGAACTCACCGGCGTCGCCCCGGGAAACAGCGAACTCGGCGTGATGCTGCCGTACACACCCCTGCACTATCTTCTTTTCGCCGCGGGCGCGCCGGAAGCGCTGGTAATGACGAGCGCAAATCGCTCGAACGAACCGATCGCATACGAAGACGAAGATGCTCTCGACCGGCTCTCCGGAATTGCCGACGCATTCCTGATCGGACAGCGCCCGATCGCGCGCCGCGTCGACGATTCTGTCGCCCGTGTCGGAACTTTCGGTCCAGTCATTCTTCGCCGCGCACGGGGCTATGCTCCCGGCGCTGTGGCAACAATTCCGAGTGACCGTCCGATTCTGGCCGTGGGCGCCGATCTGAAAAACGCAATCACTCTTGTCGTCAACGGCCAGGCTTTCGTCAGCCAGCACATCGGAGATTTGGCCCATTACCAGTCGTTGCGCGCATTCGAGGAAACGATCCAGGATCTGATTTCGATGTATGACGTGAACCCGCAAGACTTGCTCGTGGCGCACGATTCCCATCCGCAATATGCCTCCACGGCCCACGCTGTTGCGTTAGGAGGCGCGCAGTCACTGGCGGTCCAGCACCATCGCGCGCACGTCGCTTCGGTTCTCGCCGAACGCGGCGCATGGGACACGCGCGTTGCCGGAGTCAGCTTCGACGGTACCGGCTACGGCGACGATGGCAGCATCTGGGGCGGCGAGATTTTTGCAGGTAGCATCAAAGATGGCTTTGAGCGCGTAGCTCACCTGCGGAAGGCAGCGCTGCCGGGCGGCGACGCGGCGGCACAGTATCCTGTTCAAGCCGCCGCTGGTTTCCTCACGCAACTGGATGATCTTCACGATGTCACCGCCGCGCCCTTCGGCTTCTCGCAACGATACAAAGATGCTCTCGAATTGATTCAAAAGAATGTGAGAACTTTTTCGACAACCTCCGTTGGGCGGCTCTTTGATGCTGCCGCCGCTCTGCTGGGCTTTACCCGCGAAGTCACATTCGAGGGGCAGGCCGCGATGTGGCTGGAACAACTCGCCCGCGGCTCATCCGCCACCGACGCATATCCGTTCCCGTTTTTCGCCGATGAATTGGATTTCCGTCCACTGCTGCAATCCGTGATTGACGATCGGCTTCGCGGGCGCGATCCCGAAGAAGTTGCGCGCGCTTTCCAGCGTGGACTGGCTCAGGGTTTGCGTGATGCCGTAATTGCCATCTGCAGAGCACTGCGTCTTAACATCGTCGTCCTGTCCGGAGGCGTCTTTCAGAACGAACTGCTTCTGGACGATCTCAAGTCTCTCCTCGAAAAAGAAACGATTGAGATATGGACCAATCACGCCGTTCCTCCGAACGATGGCGGCATCAGCCTGGGACAGGCAGCGCTCGCCGCGTTCGCTTTCAATCGCACTCGTGAAACGTGCCAATGAATAACTATGCATGAGCTTTCCATCGCAATGAGCATCGTCGAACTAGCCGAAGAAGAAGCGGCGCGGCGCGGCGTTCAGATCACCGCCATCCATCTTAGACTCGGCGCGCTGTCCGGCGTTGTGAAACAAGCCCTGCTCGCTTCGTATGAAATGGCCTGCGATGACAGTCCTCTAAAGGGTTCGCATCTCGTCATCGAAGATGTTCCGGTGATTGTCTTTTGTCCGAGTTGCCAGGCACAGCGGGCCATCAGTTCCATTCAATTATTTTGTTGCGCGGAATGTGGCACGCCAACTTCCGCGATTCTGCAAGGAAAAGAAATTGAAGTGGCCGCCTTGGAGATTGAAGAATGCCAGAGCCCCGTTTAATCGAAGTAAGAAAAAATGTTCTTAAGAAGAACGATCTAGTCGCGCGCGCATTGCGCGAACAGTTTCGCTCCGCCGGAGTGTTTGTCGTGAGCCTGGTATCGAGTCCCGGCTCGGGCAAGACCGCGTTCCTGGAAAAGACTCTCACGCTGCTTCGTCGCGACTACCGAGTAGCAGCGCTGGTTGGCGACCTCGCCACCGAAAACGATGCGGTGCGACTGGCACGCAGCCAGGCTCCGGTGAAGCAAATCACTACCGGAACGCTGTGCCATCTGGAAGCTGAGATGGTGCAGAATGCATTGAATGAATGGAATCTCAACGATCTGGACTTTCTCTTCATCGAAAATGTCGGCAATCTTGTTTGCCCGTCATCTTACGATCTCGGGGAAAATCTTCGCCTCGTTCTCATCTCGGTGACCGAGGGCGAAGATAAGCCGCTAAAATATCCCACGATTTTCAATAGCGCAGACGTGGCTATCGTCACCAAGATGGACTTGGCTTCAGCCGTAGAATTTGACTGGCAGGCCGCCTACGGAAATATTCAAGCCGTGCGTCCAGGGATGCAGGTCTTGAAACTGTCCGCGAAGACTGGCGACGGAATGCAGGAGTATCTGGATTTCCTGAAAGAACAACTCGCGGAATTGCGCGTGGGCGCGGCCAGTTAACCTACGCGACCGCTTCCAGACTGCCCGACAACGCGCCTTCCAGTTCCAGCAATTTGCGTTTCACATCAAGGCCGCCGCCGTAACCGCACAGGGTTCCGTCGGAAGCGATGACGCGATGGCAGGGTACGACGATTGCGATTGGATTGCGATTGTTGGCCATGCCCACGGCGCGAAATGCGTTCGGCTTGCGGATCGCGCGGGCCTGATCGCCATAGGTACGAGTTTCACCATAGGGAATAGCGACCAGCGCGCGCCAGCAGGCTAACTGGAAATCCGTGCCCTGGAGATCCAGCGGAAAGTCGAACTGCCGACGTTCGCCCGCGAAATATTCTTCCAGTTCGACGCGATATTTTCGCATGTGCGATGAAGATTCCTGCCAGACGATTTTGTCGTTCTCTCCGTCTGACTGACGCAAGCCGCGGCGCAACGACCCCTTGCCTGCGGGCTTGAAATCAAACTCCAGCGCGACCAAACCTATTTCCGATGCGGCTAGAAACAAAGAACCAATCGGCGAAGGCATCGTCATTGAGTAAAGAGATGGCATGGAGAATTGTCCTGAGTCTAGCCTCGCACACTCGCGAGGGTCAAACGTGCCGCTGCTGATTCCATGCCTGGCAATGACACTCGCTGCGCAGTAGCGTATTCTTTGCTGATGACGCCCCGATTCAAGAGAATCCTGGAAGGTGCCGTTTGGTTTGTGCTTGGCTTTCTCACTCACCTGCTGCTGCATCACTACCATCACATTCCTGGCTAAGGCGGCGGCGTGATGTCGCTGGGAACGAGGCGCCCCATATCCGTATATCGGGTGGGGGGGATATCAAACCCGCCTAAAATATCTGAAATCAGCGAGTTAGCAAAGAGAGGTATGGCTAAGATATCCCTTCTAAAGAACTTATCTCCTAAATCTCTTGTTTCAATAACTTGGCCTCTTTGGGTTGAATGCCCTCGGATTACGGATGCTGCGGATATCGAAATATTGACCTTTCTCCTTCGAATTTTCAAAGACCTTGAAAGCAAGAGCCACCACACGTTTGTGCTCAGACAATTATCAAGAAGCTTGCGGACGGACTGCAAGGTCAGATGTCACAGGAGGGCTGTGGATTTTGCGCGCGTGGGGCAGGGGTCCGCTGAGATCGGATGCTAGAGCGCAAATTTGCCGAGGGCGAGAAACAGCAGGTTCCTCCACTGCGCCGTCGCTTCGCTCCGACTCCGGTCGGAATGACAATATGGTCGGTCGAGCGGAAGCTGTTGGGCTGGGGTGAGAACGGCGACCTCAGGGGCTAAAGCCCTCTTCTTTGCTGGCTCTTGGTGGCACGGCTGAAGCCGTGTCCTTCCCGAGCGAGATCACAACCCGGGCGGATGTCGCGGTTGATTTTTTGAACGTCTTTGAGGCGCGGCTGAAGCCTTGCCCTTCCCGAGCGAAGCTAAGTCAACTTCTAGATTTCGAGATCACAGTCAAAAAGGCGGACAGGGCGGACAGGAGTGTCCGCCCTACATGATCCCGAAATGCGCGCGCTGAGAGTCCCTACTCCGTGCGCAAGGCCTTCATGGGATCGATGCTGGCGGCGCGTCTGGCGGGGATGAATCCCGCGATGGCCGCGAACGTCGAGAGCACCACTATCGCGGCGGCCAGGGCGAACGGGTCATAGGTGCGGACGCCGTAGAGTTGGCTGGACATGAAGTGTCCGCCGAGCAGTGCGACGGGAATGCCGATGGCCAGGCCAAGGCCCACCTGGAACGATGCGCCTCGCAGCACCAGCGCGACCACATCGCCGCGATTGGCTCCCAGAGCCATACGCAGGCCGATCTCGCCGGTGCGGCGAGCTACCGAGTATGCGGTGATGCCATAGAGGCCGACCGAAGCCAGCACGAGCGCGAGGATGCCGAACAGAGTTGTGAGGCGCGTGATAAGGCGTTCCTGATTGAAATTACCCGCGACTTGATAATCGAGCGACCTGAAATCGATGACGGTGAGGTTGGGATTGATGTTGGCCAGCGTGCGGCGCACCAGCGATTCCAGGCCGGCAGCGTCTCCCGCAAATTGAATCGTCATCGAGTTGGGAAACAGCGAACGGGTTTCCGCAGTGATCGCGCTGCGCTCTTTGATTGTGGTGTTCAACTGAGATAGCGGACGGAAATACATGGCCCGCGCGGGCTGGCGCGGGTTGGTATATTTTGCGTCGGCGACGATGCCGACGATTTCATAGTCGCCCGCATATTTCCTATCAAACGTTCCGAAGTGGCGGCCGATCGGATCTTCTTTGGGAAAGAATTTTTTTACGAATGCTTGGTTGACGACGGAGACCATCTGCGACGTGGCAGTGTCGTGCTCTGTAAAGCCCCGGCCGCGAAGCACCGGTTGGCCGATGGTTTCGAAAAAATGGGGACTGACGCGGTCCCAGGATGCATTGTTTTGCGAATCGGGACCTTGGTCAGGGCGGCCCTCGATATAAATACCTTCGCCCCAGTTGTTGCCTTCGAGCGTGCTGTAAAGGGCGAGGCCGGCGCTTTTCACGCCGGGGAGGGCGGAGAACTCGCGGTCCATTTGCTCGTTAAGCGCGGAGATGCGGTCTATGCCATAACCTGCACCCTGCGGATCGAAATGAAATACGTAACGGTTCGCGGTCGTGATTCCAAAATTCTGGTTCTGGAGATTGCGCAAGGTCTGCGTCATTAAACCCGCGCCGACCAACAGAACGAGAGAAAGCGCCGCCTGCGTAACAATGAGCGATTTTTGCGGCAGCGAAGCGCGGTCTCGCGTGGCGCGGTTAATTCCGTGCAACGCTTCGGCCGGATCGGAGCGCGAGGTGATCCATGCGGGCACGATGCCGAAAATGATCCCTGTCAGCAACGAGAGCGCGAATGCGAAAGCGAGGACAACTGGAGGCGGGCTGGCGTGAATGGGAAGCTGCGTCGCGTCGGGGAAAGCGAGAGTCAGAATCATCCGCGCGCCGGCATAGGCGACCGCGATGCCCAGCACTCCGCCGGCACACCCGAGCAACAGGCTTTCCGCCAGCATTTGCCGGATCAGCCGGGAGCGCGCCGCGCCCAGAGCCATGCGGATGGAAGTTTCGGCGCGGCGGGTTGCGCCTTTGGCCAGCAGAAGATTCGCGATGTTGGCGCATGCGACTAACAGCACCAGCGCAGAGATCGCCATCAGCAAATGAAGGCCGTTGCCGGCTTCCTGTTGAAGGTTTTGCACTCCCGCGCCGCCGGGAGTTACGACCACGTGCTGCTTGGGAATTTCCCTGTCATTTCCGTTGATGGTGTATGCCCGCTGCGTGGCCAGCCACTGGCGAAGGATGTTAGACAGTTTGGCCTGCAGGCTGCCGGGATTGACTCCGGGTTTTACTCGTCCCAGAACGTAGAGCCAGTTCGTGTCCGGCTGTTTCAGGATGCTGGTTTGCCCTTCGAGAATTGGTTCGACGTTCAACGGGATCCAGAAGGCAGGCGGATTCTCGTTGATGCGGTCGCCGAAAAATCCTGGCGGGGCGATGCCGACAATAGTGACCGGCTGATTCTGTATATAAAACGTGGCGCCGATGACGCTGGGATCTCCCGCGTGAGCAGCTTGCCAGGCTTCATAACTCAGGACGGCTACCGGCGCCGCGCCGGGTACATCGTCCGATGGCAGAAAAACGCGGCCGGCGTATGGTCCGAGGCCGAAGGTAGAGAAGTAGTTTCCGGAAACATATTCGGTGCGCTCCGCCTTAGCGACGCCGGAGCCAACGCGAATGTTCATCATGTTCTGTCCCGACTGGAAGGCGGCCAGCTCTTCGAACTCGGGCGCGGTCTCGCCGAAATGGCGATAGAGATCGTAGGAGAAAATATCGAAGTCGCCGTTGTCGTTAATGAAGCCGCCATTCACACAGCAGTCGTCAATGTCGCCGATGCGGTACAAGCTCGCGGGATTCGCTACCGGGAGAGACTTCAGCAGAATGGCGTGCACCAGAGTAAAGATGGCGACGTTCGCTCCGATGCCGAGCGAGATCGTGAAGATCACGGTGGCGGCAAAGCCGGGGGACTTGCGGAACTGGCGTAGGGCGAGTCTGAAGTCTTGCATGGGCGTCACATGATGGACGCGAGGATGCTGGAAGAGTGAGCAGCCTGCAAACGCGAGAGGTGCAAATGCGAGAAAGCCTCTCGCCTTTGGGCGAGAGGCTTTCCTGGGGGAGGGACTTGGCCGAGGCCGGTAGTCCCAAAATCAATCCAAAAACTACTTCGGTTGCTGCTGCTGATCCATGCCCGTTGCCGGTGCGCCTGTGTTGCTGGAGAGCTGTTCCAGATCGTTCTTCAGCAGGCTGATTTCCACGCGGCCGCCACTGGCATGTTTGGTCTTTGCAGTCTCATCCGTTGTGCCGACCGGAGCATTGCCCATGCCGACGAGGTAGATGCGATAGACGGGAATCTCATGGTTGAGGACGAGATAGCGGACCACGGACTCGGCCATCTTCTGCGAGTTCTGGATTGCGATCTGGCCCTTGCCGGAAGAGAAACCCTGCACTTCAATAATGTAGCCGCGCTGGCCTTTCACGCCGGTGGCCATTTCGTCGAGCGCATCTTTGGCGTTCTTGCTCAGGACGCTCTGTCCGGGACGAAAGCGGATCTCGGTCTGGTTGGAAGCTTTATATTGATCGATGTTGCCCACCACGGTCTCGACAGTTTGAATCCGTGTGGTGGCCTGTTGCGCGGTCTGCTGCGCCATGGTCGCCTTGTTGCCGGCGTCGATGGCATGCTGGTCGGCTTCGTTGGCCTTGTCGGACGCCATCTTGATTCCGGCTTGCGCGCGAGAATCGGTATCCTTGATGCCCTTGCTGTTGGCGGCAGTCAGATCGTCAAGCTCGTTGACGCGGTCGCGAATCGGCTCGGTCTGGCGCTGTACATATCTTTTGCGGGCGAACGGATTCATGCGTCCCCAGAAGCCTTCGCGCGAAGGAGCCTGCAAGGGCTGCTTGCCGGTGGCCGTGTCAGCCGATGAAGCCGACTGAGTCTGGCTGGCGGCAGGTTGAGACTGATCTGTCGACGAGGTGGTCTGCGCAAGAGCCGGCATAGCAAGTACCGCGGCCAGTGGCAGTGCGAGTAGAATGCGGCTGTTCATAGAATACTTCCTCCAAGTGGGGGAGCAATTGGGCTCCACTTTTCTTTCTTCACGCCTTAACGGGCGTGTTGCGTAATTTAGACTGCGTCAGTAACGGCAAAAGAAGAACTCTCGAGACGCCGGACTGCCTGGCGTCTGACCCTTACTACTACAGTTCGGGTGCCAAAAAAGAACCTTAGGTTGTAACGGCTAAACCATTGATAACTAAAGCTATTATATTCCTTCGCCGGGGCGGGAAGATAGCCTTGCAGGTTCCGGCAGGGTAATTTTGCCGATCCTGATATAAAAACTGCGTGAATTGACAGTTACGGGAAGTAATCTGTTGTGCTCAGCGGAGGAGATTTGGTCGATAAAAAGTCGGACAAGAAGTTGCAAAATGCTGGCCATCGATCCAGGGGAAGGTTCGCTTTTGATTCGGTCGCGATCTGCGCCACACTCGGGGCGGCAATTCTTGTTGCGAATATCACGGCAACCGCGACCGAACAGCCCGCCAGCGGCACCGCCTCTTCGCGCATCTCCGCCGATCACATGCAACAGTACTCCGACCTCGCCGTGACCTGGCTGCGCGAATACCTGAAGATCGACACCACTAATCCTCCGGGCAACGAACTGAAGGCGGCGACGTTCTTCAGGAAGATCCTTGATAAAGAAGGAATCGAAAACCACGTCTTCGAATATTCGCCCGGACGCGCCGACTTGTGGGCACGGCTGCCGCACACTACGACTGGCGCCAAGCGTCCCATCATTCTGCTCAATCACATGGATGTAGTCACCAGCGATCCAACCCATTGGCAGGTACCTCCATTTGGCGGGGAAATCAAAGGCGGGTACCTTTGGGGACGCGGCGCGCAGGATATGAAAGACGAAGGACTGGCGCAGCTTGTAGCGATGGTGATGCTGAAGCGCGAACAAGTTTCCCTGGACCGCGACGTGATTTTTCTCGCAGTGAGCGATGAAGAAGTTGACAACAGCGGCAGCGATTGGTTCATCGCGAACAAGCGCGATCTTCTGGAGAATGCGGAGTTCCTGATCAATGAAGGCGGCGAAAATCTTTTGCAGGATGGCGCCGTGAAGTACATTGGCGTCGATGTGGGCGAGAAGACAACTTACTGGCTGCACGTGATCGCGCACGGGCGTCCTGGCCACGGATCGCGGCCTAATCCCGATTCCGCCCCCAACCGGCTGGTGCGCGCGCTTGACCGCATTCTTATTTATCGCACTCCGCTGCGAGTGTTGCCGGTAGTGAATGAGTTCCTGGTCGACATGGCTCCCTACGAGACGCCAGAGCGGGCGCGCGAGTATCGTGATATCTACAAAGCGATTGAAGACCGAAGATTTCAGCGCGAAGTCGAGCGCGACGAATCTTTGAACTTTCTTTTGCGCGACACAATCTCGCTGACCATGATGGGCGGCTCCGGGCAGACCAACGTGATTCCACCCGAAGCCTGGGCCAATCTCGATGTTCGCATCCTGCCCGGCGGCGACCCGAAAGCCTTGCTGCAAGCCGTGCGTAATGCGGTGGACGATCCAAACGTCACGGTGGAACCGCTGGAACCCGAGTTCCGCATAGCCAACTATTCCCCCACAGACAACGTTTTATTCAGCGCCATCCGCCAGGTCTCGGCGAAATATTTTCCCGGCACTCCGGTCGTGCCCCACATCACCAGCGGATATACCGAGAACCAGCGCTACCGTCCGCTGGGCATCAACGCCTACGGCTTCAGCCCGTACACGGCCACCGAAGAAGAAGGCGCGACTGAGCATGGGAATGACGAACGCATCCGCATCGAGGAAGTCCGGCGTGGGCCGAGGATTATGTTTGATGTGCTGGCGGCGGTGGCGGGGGAGTGACGGATGCTACGCACAATTATCGTAGAGGAAAACCCGACATGCCGGTCTGCGGCGCAGTAAAGACTCCGAATATCCATCCTGCCATCAGACAGACAATCAGTCGTACAGCAAGGATTGTCCCGCTGACATGCGGAAATCTTCCGACGATCAAGGAGCAATACAGGCATTGCTTGAGCGTAAAGAAGAGGAACAATCCAGATCCGATCGCGAAAAGGCCGCAGGCCCGTACGTAATACGGCTTGGTGAGACGCTGGTTCTGCCGGGCCAAACGCCAGCCGGAGACCATCGGCACTCCGAAGGCGCGACAAATCGCTGGCGCCGCGAAGCTAGTCCACAGCCACGCTCCTAGAATGGCGATAAGACAGGTCACTAACGCGATCAATCTCGGTTGCTCCAATCAGACTACGTTTGACTGCAGGCTGATAATCGGTCAAATAATACCTCTAATTCCGATGTTACGGCGGGTTGGCATACTTGTGACGTGCGGAGTCATCGGTTTGCTTGACCGGCTCGCGCAAACCACAGATAATTCTCGCTGCTGAACACTCGGGCATCCGCCCGCATCAACAGCCACGTCTCGCTGCGAAACGCAGCTCGGGGGGATCTTTGAAACCCGCCCACTTCGTCTTCGTTTTACTGCTTCTTTTTGCGTTGGGATCGCTTGGCCAGTCCAATCTTCCGGCATCGCCGAATCTGGCTGTGGTGCCAAAGAATACTCCTCGTCGGCCATTTTCTTCCCTGCCGAAAAATTCCGGGAGAATGCCAGCTTTCCCCGCAAGCGCCCAACCGCAGACTTCCCAGACTGCTTTCGGCTTCGCGAATGCCGTGACCTACGACACCGGCGGTTTCGGGGCGGAAGCGGTCGCCACTGCAGACCTCAATGGAGACGGTAAGCCGGATCTCGTCGTCGTCAACGCATGCGGGGGCGATTCCAGTTGTGCAGGTGGCACGGTTGCTGTGCTCTTGAACAAAAGCAACGGCACCTTCGACACTGCCGTTACATATGGTACGAATGGTTGGCTGCCACAAGCGCTTGCTGTTGGGGATGTGAATGGAGATGGCAAGCCCGACATCATCGTTGCCAACAACTGCACTTCGAATCCTGGTACTGCGAGCTGCTCGACTGACGGAAATGTCGGTGTGCTACTCGGCAATGGCGATGGGACTTTTCTGCCTGCCGTGGCCTACGACTCGGGTGGGTTTTTAGCGGTCTCAGTCGCAATTGCGGACGTAAACGGAGACGGCAAGCCCGACTTGCTGGTCGTCAGCCGCAATGGCAGCAGCGCAGTCGGCTCTGGCGATGGCACGGTCGCTGTTCTGCTGGGAAATGGCGACGGTACTTTTCGGACAGCAGTGAATTACGACACCCGCGCCCATCAGAGCGAAGCCGTCGCCGTCGCCGACGTAAATGGCGATGGCAAGCCGGATTTAGTTGTGGCCAATATGTGTCAGGTTGGCACCTGCGACCTTGCCGGTGATCTATCCGGCTCGGTGAGCATTCTTCTCGGCGCGGGCGATGGCACGTTTACAGAGACCGCAAACTATACTTCGCTCGCGGCTGGGACTAATGCTCTCGCTGTAGGTGACGTGAATGGCGACGGCAAGGTCGATATTGCGGTCAGCAGTTCCTGTGAAGGGACCGACGACGTATCGTGCGGGAATGGCGCTGTTGGAGTGTTCTTAGGGAATGGCGACGGAACATTTCAATATAGTGCGGGATACGATATCTTCGGCGTCGGTACTGGCACTGTGAGGATTGAGGACGTGAACGGGGATGGTAAACCCGATCTTGTGGTGTCCGCGGTTTGTGCCACGGCCGACGGTTGCACGAGTGCCAGCAGTGCGCCCAGCGCGGCGGGTGTGTTGCTGGGCAACGGAGATGGCACCTTTCAGACTGCGCAATACTTTGGCTCAATAGGCTATTCCTATGGGTCCACTCCGGGTCTCGGCGCAGCAGACTTGACCGGTGACGGCAACGTAGACCTCATCGTCACGAGCCCGTGCGCCGATGCTTCGTGCAGTACAGGCTCCTCGGTACACGGTGTGGCGGGTGTGCTCATAAATACTTCCACGCCGGTTGTATTGTCGCCATCGAGCATTACCTTCCCGAATCAATACGTTGGCACTCCGGGTCCTTCACAAACAGTGACGCTGACCAACACGGGATCTTCCGCCATCAATGTTTCAAGCGTAAGTACGAGCACGGGAGATTTTAGCTCGCTCAGCAGTTGCGGGAGCACCGTGGCAGCCGGATCAAGTTGCTCGATCACTGTCTCGTTTGACCCCACACAAGCAGGTTCACGAACCGGAATCTTGACCGTTACCGCCAGCGCCGGCGTCCCCACGACGGTAGCTCTCACCGGAACGGGACAGGACTTCTCTCTGACTCCATCCTCACCAACCGCGACCGTGATGCCCGGGAGCACCGCGACCTATGCAGTAGCCGTTGCTGCGCTTGGCGGATTCAATCAGACCGTTGCTTTTTCCTGCAGCGGAGCACCTGCGCAATCCACTTGCTCTGTTTCCCCTACTTCCGTAACCCTCAACGGTTCGACATCGGCATCCGTGAACGTGACGGTCACCACCGCCGGAACCTCGGCGAAGCTCTACCCCGCTTTTACTCCGCGCAGCGGTGGCAGACTCGCGGTCTCGGTTGGCTTTTCTGGGCTGCCGGGGCTCGCGCTGGTGGGCATCTGCGGCGGCTGGTCGCGAAAGCGGCGTGGGCACAGACTGCTCGCGATCCTTTGCCTGCTTTCAGTAGGAATCAGCATGTCCGCTTGCGGCGGATCAAGCAACAACGGGAATGGCAATAGCGGTGGAACTCCAGCTGGTACTTACAATCTAACGTTGACTGGATCCTTCACCTCGGGTTCGACCAGCCTGACTCAAACGTCGAAGCTTATGCTGGTTGTGCAATAGGCGCTCAGAAGCGAAGCATCGATGAGTATCCCGGATCAGAAAAACCGGACGTCCGTTGGGGTTGGCACTGTGTTGTTGTTGCCGACCCCGGCTTCGCCGTCGTCATTCAAGCCCCAGCACTTGATCGTCCCGGACGTGCCTGCGAAGATTGCGCAATTATGGTCTCCACCGGCAGAAATCGCGAGAATTCCATTGGCCGCGACTGCGGTCGGAACCTCCACAAAGTTCGTAGTTAATCCAGCCCCGATCTCAGACTCCTTGTTGTTGCCCCAGCACTCCGCGGTGGCGTCGCTGAGAAGTGCACAGCTGTGATAGGCCCCGGCTGTAACTGAGATCGCCTTTCGGGTCGTGCCATCAATACCAGAAACTTGCAAGGGGACGGGGGAGTATCCACTCGAGAAACCAGCTCTTCCCAGCTCGAAGTGTCCGTTGTATCCCCAACACCAGACCGTACCGTCTGAAACGACGGCACAGGTGTGGTAGCCACCGTAAACAGCGAGTCCAACCTGTCCAGCGCCAAGAGCGCCACCCAAGCCAGCCACGGGCGCGGAAAAAGGCGACAACTGCTGAGGCCCTGGCGGCTGCGTGGTTTGGGCATTACCCACTTCGCCATCCGCGTTGTATCCCCAACACCAGACAGAACCTGAGTTATCCAACCCACAAGTGTGGTAGGCGCCGCCCGTAAATGCGATGAAGTTTGCCGGCGACGAAACGATATAGGGGGTCGGGGCCGAGGTAGTGTATCCAGCCCCGATTTGATTATTGGCGTCGTATCCCCAGCACAGACCCTGACCGTTGTCGAGTACGGAGCACGCGTGGTAGCCCCCCGCGGCCACAGACACCGCCAGGTGGCCTCCATTTGAAATCGAAGCTCGCGTGGTGATGGGAGTGAATGAATCGCTGGCGTCCGGCACGCCCGGCGCCCCCAGTTCGTAATCCCGGTTGAGGCCCCAGCATTCCACCGACCCATCCACAAGAAGAGCGCATGTATGGAACGCGCCGGCGGCAATCTGCACGACGGATTGAAGGCCGGGAACATTGACCGGCGTGTTTACTGACGCCCTTTGCCTGGGGTCCTGGCCAATTTGGCCGTGATCGTTTCTTCCCCAACAGGCGACTGTGCCGTCAAGGCGAAGGGCGCAGGTATGAAATGCCCCTGCGGAAACCGAAAGAGTGCGAAAGAACGCAACCGCTGTGGCGCTTCCACTCGCGGAAACGGTGCATGAGGGAGACGATCCGGTGCATGCTCCGCCCCAACCGGCGAAGACCGTTCCAGGATTCGGCGTTGCGGTGAGAACAACGGTCGGCGCAGTCTTCTTCGCTGTAAAGGACGCCTGTCCCACGCGGCAGGGACTGACGCAGTTGATCCCAGCCGGAGAGCTTGCGACAGAGCCGGTACCAGAGCCTCCGATCCGAACTGTCACCGTCAAACTCTGGTCGCAACCGGTCAGCATGAGGATCAAAAACAGACCGATTTGCAGACCGATCAGGAACAAGCCTTTCCCAACGTGGGCACTGGTTGCGCTCATGGAAGAACCTCGTACTCGCGTTGAAGTAACAAATCAGTTACTCGGCGGCGCGCAGATCGTATCACATGAGACTTCTTGCAGCCTGGGAAAAAAGCGGCAGAAAAACGGGTGAACTGCGCGCCCTGGTTTCCGCGAGGATGAAACAAATCGGGTTCGCGTCTCTTTACGCACCGTAGTTCGCCACAACCCTCGCCACCTTCCCCGCCGCCGACAACTCCATGAACTCCGCCGTGCGCGAGCCCTTTTGGTTGGTGTAGTAGAGCACGACGCTGTTTACGCCGCACAGCACGTCGGCAAGCTGAAAGTGGAGATCCGGTAGGCTTCCAGCCCTCGTTGGAAATAGGCTCTCAGGCTGGCCTTCCCAACCACCTTGCCGTCCGATGTCCCCAATAGCTGAGCGGCAACCGGCGAGGTTAACTCGACGGCATCCTCGTAGTGCGTCATGATCGCTTCCAAATCGTGAGCGTTCCACGCCGCCAACCAATGCTCGGCCAGCTTTAAGGCTTCGTCTATCGTCACTGTTGTTTCTCCGCTCGCGATCGATTCTGTGCATCGATTCTATAGTCACCCGGTAGAGAAAAAACGGCGACTGTGGTCAGAACGGTCGTGGCCCAGTTTGAAATCTGTGTAGTGAAGGCCTAGCTGGCGTCATCCCGAGCGGAGCCGTTCTTCAGGCGGAGGGAGGGATCTCGCGTGTGCTAAATCCGCATTTCGCTGCACGCGAGATCCCTCGCCCCGCTGGTGAAAACGCGGGTCTTCGGGATGACGCCTTCACCAAGAGAAATCAAATCGAGCCGTACCGAGAACGAGTTGATAATGTGTACACAAAGGAAGGTTTCGCGCGGCGCAAGCAAGACGCGGGCTAACGCGCCGGAGGCGCCGCCTGTGGGCGCGGATTTTTGGAAGCGCGCGCGCGTAGTGATGCCGCCCGGAAAAACGTCGGTGCATCTGCGCGTCGATAGCGACGTGTTCGAGTGGTTCAAGAAGCGGGGCGAGGGGCATCTGACACGGATGAATGCGGTGCTACGCTCCTATGTTGAGGCGCATAAGGAATAAGAGGCGGCAAGGAGTCTGGATCACTTCAGCGACAGTGCTTCTCATATTGCTCGAAGATGAAATTGTCGGTCATGCCGGCGATGTAATCGCAAATGACGCGCGGCAGCGATTCTTCCGCAGCTTTTTCCTGGTAGTTTGCCGGCAGCGATTTGGGATTGCGCATCCAGAAATCGAATAACTCGCTGACCACGCGCTCGGCATCGTCTTTTTCGCCGGCCAACGACGGGCTGAAATACACGTTCTCGTACAGGAATTCCTTGGCCGCCCGGCGTTCGGTTTCGACTTCAGGGCTAAACGCGGCCAGGCGCTTTCGATAGCTGCGAACGTCTTCTACGGTTTGAACCTTCGCGTCGGCAATCCGCGCGCTCGTGTTGGTGATCAGGTCGCCGACGAAGCGGTTGAGCACTCGCTTGAGAGCCTCGTTGAATTTTAATTTCTCGGGAGCATCAGGATAGATTTGTTCGACTTCGCAATAAAAGCGCGCGAAGACCGGAATGCCCTCGCGAATTTCATTCAGCGACAGGATGTGGGCTTCGAATGCATCGTCGAGATCGGCGGTGCTGTAGGCGATTTCGTCGGTCAGGTCGATGAGCTGGGCTTCGAGCGGCGGCCGCTGGTCGAGGAGATATTCCGCCAGTTCGGGATGGTCTTTCGCGCAGTAATCGCGCGAGTGTTTGATTATGCCTTCACGCACTTCGAACGTAAGGTTCAAGCCGCGGAAAGCGGCATAACGCTGCTCGAAATCTTCCACGATCCGGAGCGCGTGGAGGTTGTGATCGAAGAAAAGGCCCTGAGCGCGCATGGCGCCGTCGAGAGCTTTCTCGCCCGCATGGCCGAATGGCGGGTGGCCGATGTCGTGGACCAGCGCCAGAGCTTCGGCGAGATCGACATTGAGATTCAGCGCGCCGGCGATGGTGCGCGAAATTTGCGAGACTTCGAGAGTATGAGTCAGGCGATTGCGGAAGTGGTCGGAGTATCGGCGGGTGAAGACCTGCGTTTTGGCTTCTAAACGCCGAAAGGCGCGGGCATGGATGACACGGTCGCGGTCGCGCTGAAAGTCGTTGCGGTAGGGATGAGGCGGTTCAGGAAAGCGGCGTCCGCGGGATTGCTCCACATGCACGGCGTAGCCGGAGAGCATGAGGCGAGTTTAGCATTGTTGATTGATGATTTCTGATTGTCGATTGAAAAGACCTCTCGGCACGAGTCAATCAACAATCAGGAAATCATCAATCAACAATTCCTATGTTTGGCTACTGCTTCTCTTCCTTCGCCAGCTTCACTTTCGCGGCGTCCAGTTCCTGCTGCACTTTGGCCTGCGAGTCGCCGTCGACTTCTGGAGAAACCGTCTTGCCCCATTCTTCGAGAGCGCGCTCCCAGTGGGCTGCGGCCAGTTTCAATCGTCCGGTCTTCTGGTAGAGATCTCCCAAGTGCTGCTGCACCGTGGGATCGGAGCCCATGTGCGCCGAGGCTTTAGTCAAGCTCTCTTCCGCCAGGTCGTACTTGCCCAAGCGGTAGTACGCCCATCCTAAAGAATCGAGATACGCTCCGTTGTTGGGATCGATGCTTAAGGCCTGCTTGATGTAATTGAGAGATTCATCGAGACGCACGCCGCGGTCGGCGTTCATGTAACCGAGATAGTTGAGCGTAACGGCGCTCTGCGGATCGGCTTCGAGAACTCTTTTGAATTCGGCTTCTGCCTGGTCGTAGTTTTTTTGCCGCTCGTACTCCGAGCCGCGCAGGAAGTGAATGTATTCTTTGTCTTCCGGCTTGGTGGAAAGTTTGTCCGCCTCGGCGAAGGCTTTGTCGGCGTCATCCCAGCGCTTGAGGCGCGTATTCATCTGGCCCAGCGCGATGTAGACGGTGCGATCTTCGGCATTTCCCTTCAACAGCGAGCGAACGTCGGCCAGCGCTTTGTCGGTGTCGCCGGTATCGGCGAGTTGAGAGTCGAGCACCATGCGCAAGTCGCGGTCGTTGGGCATCTTCTGCACCGCTTCACGCGCGGCTGCGGTCGCCTGCGACCACTGTTTCGCTTCGCGGTAGGTATCGATGACGTTCTGGTAGCCACGCTCTTCGTTTTCGTCTCCAAGCGTGAGCATTTTGCGGAAGGCGTCGACGGCGGCGCTGTAATTTTCCTGATCGCGGTAGACCAATCCCAGGCGCTCGATGAAAATCGCGCGATTGTTTCGATCCGACTGGCTGTAGCTGGAATCGGGCTTCTCGGTTTTCTTTACCAAATCCTGAAGCAGCTTGGCGGCTTCGTCGTAACGTCCCTGCGATTGATAAACCGCAGCCGTGTTGTAGGGAACTTCGAGCGAGTCCGGCACCATGGTGTCGGCCTTCTTCAAGTTCTCGAGAGCCTCATCGTACTTTCCTTGGCGGCGATAAATTTCCGCCATGCGCAGGTAGGTTTGCGCGTCTTCCGGATTGGCGTCGGCGATAACTTTGTATTGCTCAAGCGCGGCGTCGGTCTGGCCGTCGTTCAACAGATTTTCGGCGAGTCCGCGAATGGCATCGAGATTATCGCGATCCAGTTGAATCGCTTTCTTGTAGGCGTCAATTGCGGCTTTGTATTCTTTGCGCTGCTCATAGGCCGTGCCCAAGGCCGAATACAGCTTGGCGGAACGGCCGGCATCGGGAACGGAACTCAGCACTTTCAGGGCGCGCGCCGTGTCGCCTTCGTCTGTGTAAAGGATCGCCAGCGTGGTCACAGCCTCTTCGGAATTAGGATCGAGGCTAACGGCCGTCTTCAATTCGACTTCGGCTTTTTGCAGATCGTTGTTCAGGCGGTACAGACGGCCGAGAAGCAGATGGTCGTCCACGTTATTCGGCTCGATCTTAACGATGGTCTCGTACTGCTCGATCGCCAGCTTGAGCACATTGTCGGAGCCGTTGCCGCCGGGCATGTCGCCGAGAGAGCGCAGATAAATTCGGCCAAGAAGTTTATGGGCTTCCAGATTGTTCGGATCGCGCTTGATGATGTCCTGGGCTTCGACCACGGCATCGCGAATGCGCCCGGTCTTGACGTAAAGCTCGGCGAGGCCGGAAGTCAGAAACTCGGAGGAAGGATCGGCGTCAATGGCCTGGCGGTACTCTTCGATTGCCTTATTCGCCAATTCGCTGCGGCCGTAGACCGTGACCTGCTCTTCATACATGTGAGCGAGGGCGTAGTGATAGTAGGCGGCCGAACGATCCGCTTTGTGCGGAGAGGACTGAGCCGGCTTGGAATCTGTCGCTGCGGGGCTGGTTGACGCCGGCTTAGTCTGCGCCAGTGCGGCGGGCGAAATCGCCGCTGCCATTAAGAAAATAAAACAAAAAAATCGTCTCATGCTCATCCTGATTGGATTAAGAATGCGTACCCGAAACCATAGCGATTGGATGCTGCGCCGCCGGGATGGGGTGCCTTTATTCTACCCCGTTAGACGGCGGGCGCGGGAAAACAGTGCGCTCCGCGCAATTGAAAAAGAAACAGAAGTACAGGGCCGACGGAACGCGAATTGTCAAGATGAGTAAACGCGAGCGGACCCCTTGCCCAAGCTTGACAATGGCGCCTGAATTTTCTGCCGGAACGTTTGAGCGGCTGTGCTACTTATACATTGCCAAACCACCGCAAGCTGTCGGCTGCGTAGTCACACTCGGGGTGGGGCAATTGGCACTTCCGGGTTGATAGCCTTGCGCGCCGCCCGCGACGAATATCTTTCCATCGGCAATCGTGGGCGCAACAAATTTCACTGCCCCCGGGTTCCCAGGAATCGTACTGCTGTACGCAGAAGTGTCCCATAGTTCAGCGCCGAGCGAACCTGTTCCCGATCCGGTGGGAATCGCTTTGTAGGCATAGAGCACTGCACCGGTCGCGGGCGTGGTGGCTACGCCGTAGCCGCCGGTGTCCAGCGTCCAAACAATCGCATCTGTGATGTTCGCGATCTGCGCTTTGTTCCAAGTGATGGAGGGCGGCGCGCCGGGGAAAGCGAATTTGTGGGGCGAGGTCGGAGTGGCGGGAGTGGTGGCGAAGGTTCCAAGGCCGCTGGCGTTTTGCAGCTTGAAAGCCTTGAGCGTATCG
The DNA here is from genome assembly GCA_049584475.1 of Candidatus Sulfotelmatobacter sp. GTDB lineage: Bacteria > Acidobacteriota > Terriglobia > Terriglobales > Acidobacteriaceae > Sulfotelmatobacter. Next base: position 38,584 of record JBAUXX010000012.1, read on the forward strand.
GAAATGCTGGCGAAATAAAGATAGTTATATTGTGTGGTTCCTGACCCGGCGGACAGGAAGGCTGGCGCGCCACGACTGCCGTGGTCGACGTCGGAAACTTCGCTGGCCAAACCGAGGAAGCATTGCGCAATCGATCCGGCGGCTGGCGTGGTGGACGTGGTGCAAGCGTATTCGTTGGGGACTGCGGTGTGGGCGTCGAGGTGTCCGAGGTTTTTCGAGAAGGCGACGTAGATCATGCCTTGCTTGCCGGCGGCAACGATCTCGGGATTATTCAGCTTGAAACTCGGCGCAAGGAGAACTACGCCTCCCGCTCCTAAATCCAAATCGCCATTGGTCAAGGCCAGTTGGCAATACTGCCCGGTGGTATCGAATGCACAGGGGCTCGGACACTTTGTGGCGTTGGGATTGGCGCAGGCGACGGTGCTGTGGCCGCCATTCAGAATGTTGTAATCGGGAGGCGAATAATAATCCTGAAAGCCGGCGCTGGAGAGCCTGACAATGCTGTTGCTGTAGGAACCGGAGCCTTCATGCACGGCCGATCCGTTTCCGACAGCAAAGTAAACGTTGCCGCTTGCATCCACAGCAGGGGCGGCGCCACCCATCCAGACGCCCCCGATGCACGGTTGCTTGGTGCACATTCCTTCCGTATTGAAGACGGTGTAGGTGTTGGCGAAGCCCACGGTGCCGGAGTAGTTGTAGGTAAAGCCGATTTCAAATCCGTAGTGCGGATTGTTGTCGCAATGAGAAGCCCAGGAAACCCAGATTTTGCTTACGCCCTTGGACGAATTGACTAGGGCCAGGCCTGCACGCTGATGGTCGTAAATTGGACTCCAGCCGGGAGCGGAGGTCGTGCCAAAGTTGGTATCCAGGACCACCGGGCTGCCGGGAATTTCCTGCAACGTGTCGGCGAAGAGGCCGTGCAGCTTTTGCCGGAATGTCTTGTTGCCGAGGCTGTCCACATCTTCATGCTTGCTGAGGACGTAGAGAACCGGGGGGGTAACGGAGGCGTCAATTACAGGAGTGCCGGTAATGCCGACTTCGGGAGTCAGGTTCGGATCGCCACAGCTGCCGGGGATATCCGGAGTAGGCACCGCAAGTTCTGTGTATCCGGCCCCGAGGTCGCTGGCGTCGTTCAAATTTACCTGGGCTAAGACTGTACCCGTGCTGGCGGCCGCATCAGAGTTCCAGGAGTAGACGCTATTGTTTTCGGTGGCGGCGAAAACGGCGTTATAAGGAGTCCCACTGACCAGCAACTGGTGGACATAGAGTGGCTGGGCATAGATTTGCCCGTCAGTCGTGGCGAGCCATTGCGGAACGGGATGACTGCCGGAGTTGAGCGTGGAAGCCTTCAGCGTCGTCTCGTTTGGGTTCACACCATCACGGTTGCCATCGTTGTGGTAGGTAAGGACACAGGGCGTGGAACCGGTGCAGTATTTTTGTCCGATCACGGGACCTTTGGGCTTGGGTGCAGCCACCGCGGTCAACGTTGAAATCAAAGCTATCAGTGAAACAAGAAAAACAATCCTTAACGCTTTCACATTTCCTCCCGAGAAAATCCCACCCGTTACGCAAGAGTCGAATCCTAGATTATGAGCTTTGGAGGCCGTTAGCCGTCGAGAAATCGAGAATGCTTAGTGACGGAAGTGTCGCACGCCGGTAAAGACCATCGCCAGGCCCAGGCGGTCGGCGGCTTCGATGACTTCGGGATCGCGCTGCGAGCCCCCGGGCTGGATGATGGCCGTGGCCCCGGCGCGGGCAATTTCTTCGACTCCGTCGGGGAATGGAAAGAAAGCGTCGGAAGCGGCGACCGTTCCTGTCAGCGGGAGTTGCGCTTTCATGGCGCCGATCTTCGCGGCATCTACGCGGCTCATCTGTCCGGCGCCGACGCCGACGGTTTGTCCCTCGCGAGCATAGACAATGGCGTTCGACTTCACGTGCTTGCAGACTTTCCAGGCAAACAGCAGAGCGCGGATTTCTTCCGGCGTTGGCGGGCGCTTGGTGACAACTCTCAGGTCCGCGTCTGCAAGTTGGCGCGCATCCGCATCCTGGATGAGCATTCCGCCCGAGATATTTTTCATGACCCATTTCTGATTTGCGGGAGAAACTTCCACCAGGCGTAAGTTTCTCTTAGTCGCGAACTTGGCTTTCGCGGCTTCATCGAAGGAAGGCGCTGCGATGACTTCGACGAACAGCTTGTGCATCTCTTCCGCGGCGGCGAGGTCGATGGGGCGATTGACGCCGATCACTCCTCCGAACGCGGAAACGGGATCGCATTCCAGCGCGCGCTGAAATGCCTCAACCAGAGTCTTGCCAGTGCCGGTGCCGCAGGGGTTGGTGTGCTTGATGATGGCGCAGACCGGCTCGTCGAATTCCTGCGCGAGGTCCCAAGCGGCTTGAAGGTCGACGATGTTATTGAACGACAGCTCTTTGCCCTGAAGCTGGCGGGCATTGGCGACCCCGGTGGCAGAGCCGTCGGAATACATGGCGGCCTTCTGGTGAGGGTTCTCTCCGTAGCGCAGATCTTGCGTTTTGCGGAATGAAAGTCTTAGGGTCTGCGGGAAGGTTTCGTCTTGATCTTTCGGTGTCTCGGCGAGGCCGATTCGTTCGAGAGTTGAGGCGATGGCGGAGTCGTACGCAGCGGTGACGGCAAAGGCTTTGCGTGCGAGGTGCCACTTCGTGTCGAGTGAGAGCGCGCCGTTTGACTTGTTGAGCTCATCGGCGATCGCGGCGTAGTCATCGGGCGAAGTTACGACGGCAACGTCATGAAAATTCTTGGCGGCGGAGCGGATCATGGATGGTCCACCGATGTCGATGTTTTCGATCAACTCTTCAAGTTTCACGCCGGGCTTGGCCGCAGTTTTTTCGAAGGCGTAGAGATTTACGACAACCATATCGATGGGAGCGATGCTGTGCTCGGCGATCGCTGCTGTGTGCCTGGGATCGTCGCGGCGGTGGAGGATTCCGCCGTGAACTTTGGGATGCAGCGTCTTGACGCGGCCATCGAGCATTTCGGGGAAGCCTGTGAGTTCGGAGATGTCTTTAACGGCGATGCCGGAATCGCGCAGTAGCTTGGCGGTGCCGCCGGTGGAGACGAGTTCGATCTTTAGGGCGGCGAGGGTGCGGGCGAAGTCGGCTAGGCCGGTTTTGTCGGTGACGCTGAGAAGAGCGCGCTGGACGCGGGAAGAGCTATGGGGCATTTTACGAACCTCGGAAACGTGGAGTGCGAGAACGACCGAAAATTCTAACAGCAGTTGAAAAAGTTCTAGCGAAGCTCGTGGGGTGCAGGCGGGCATGGCATCCTTGTGCTCTGCGAAGGATGACACTGGGGATATTCGAGTGGCACTATGGGATACAACAATCTAAGGACAGACTTACGCTTTCGCTTTGGCCTTTAGCTTGACCTGCCCGCCAGCCATTTCCACCGAATACTCCACGTTCTGGCAGCCGTATTGTTTGCGGATCTGTTCGGTCTTCTTCTGCACGAAGGTGGTGAAGGAATCGAAGTTACCGGAGACGTTTTCTCCCGCCTTCTTTTTAGCGGCGACGAGCGTGTTGTAGAGTCGCTCGACTTGTTCGCGCTCGCTTTCAACGCTGTGCAGGGTGAAGGGCTGGGGCGATGGGGATTCCGTAGCGGGAGCCGTTTGCGCCGCTGTCTCTGGAGAGGTTGACGCGGCCCCGGCTGAAGCTGCCGCTCCCTGGGCCAGTCCATACACCGGGTGTTGCGGCTTCTCTTCTTCCATGATGCGTACGCCCTGCACCGACAGCAAGGCATCCTGCGGGCGGCGATAACCTTCTTCGCGAATCCGCGATTTCTTGCGCCACAGGTCGCTGTAAATGGCGTAGCGCTGGGCCATTTCGTTGTAGCGGAAGCGCTGCGAGAAATTCATGCGGCCGCCGTCGGAAAATTTCCGCAGCAGCGACAGCACCTTCCACTCGATATCGGTGGGCGGGCGTTTCGTCGGATTGCTGAAGAAGATTTCGTACTCGATCTTCAGCCGCCGCAGTTGCGAATCGAGAACGTTGAGTTCTTCGTCGGTGGTCACGCGCGAGTCTCCAGCCAACAGTGTAGGAGTTGGCGCGTTCGGCGGCGAGTTACCCGAGGGTCACCAAGGGGATGGTACTTAAGTCAGTGGGGCAGCTTCTAGCTGCTAGCCGCTAGCTCCTCGATTCTAGCCAATCGTTCCCGAGGCGCACGCAGGCTTTTCGGCATCGTCGAGGATAAAAGTTGTTGAGTGGTTCAGCGAGAGGCTAGAAGCTAGCGGCTAGAAGCTGTTACTTGGAATTCGAAGCCATCTTCTTAACCATGGCGAGCACCAGCTTGCGGTCGCTGTCGTTCAGGCTGGTGGCGTAGCGGCGGATTTGGCTGAGGAAGCGGACCTCGTCGTCGGAAAGCTGGGGCAATCCTTTATTACCGTTGCTGTGGCTCGACTCGGAGAAGAACTGCGATAAGGCGATCTCCATGGCTCCGGCAATTTTAGAAAGCGTGTCGAGCGAGGGGATGGTGTGGCCGTTTTCTACGCGGGAAAGATAGCAGCGCAGCAGGCCGGTACGCTTTTCGATGTCCCCCTGGGACATGCCTTTTTGCAACCGGTAGTTGCGGATGGTTTCGCCAATGTTGATTGCAGGGAGCATTTCAGGATGCGACATAGTAACCATAGCGGCAATTTCTGGCAAGTGGAAATTCGGGCAGGGGGAAAACCGAGTGAAACCGGGGATTAATCGCCGAGCCCGCCGAGTTCGCAGAGAAAACTGGAAGCTTGGCGATATTAAAATTCCTCGGCGTTCTCGGCGGCCTCTGCGTTGAAATGCTTTTCGATTTTCCGCCACGATTGCCGGTCGACGCGGCCGCAACAACTTATTTCTTACTTCTTCAAAGTTTGCGCCAGGAATTCCGTCGTGCGCTTCCAGGCATCGGCGGCGTCGGCGGCGCGGTAGCCATCTTTGTTGTTCGGATTTTCGAAGGCATGGCCGGCATCGTCATAAATTTTGACATCGATCTTCTTGCCCAGCTGTTTCATTGTCTGTTCGAACTTGTGGACATCGTCGGGCGTGATGCCGTGATCCTGACCGCCGAACGAACCTAGGATAGGCGCGTTAATTTTCTTGAGCGCGTCGGTATCGGTGGCGAGGTGGCCGTAATTGATGACGTCGGCCGCGAGCGTCGGCTCCTGCAGGGCGACATCGAGTGAATACCCTCCGCCCATGCACCATCCGACGGCGCCGATGCGGCTCTTCTTTACGTTGGGCTGAGATGCCAGGTAGTCGAACGCCGCGCTCAAGTCACGCTTGGCGCGGTCTTCCGGAACGCCGCGCATGATTTCGTGCGCCATGTCGGGCGTGGTGGCGACTTTTCCGCGATAGAGATCGACCGCGAGCGCGACGTAACCTTCGTCAGCGAACTTCGAAGCCTGGTCTTTGATCCAGTCGTTCAAACCCCACCACTCGTGGATCACGATCAGCGCCGGGAACGGACCTTTGCCCGCGGGCGTGTAGAGGACGCCTTGCACGGTTTCGTCGCCGCTTTTGTAGGAAACGGATTTGCCATCGGCGGCGAGAGCGGAGATGGCGAAAAGCATCAGAAGAAATGTGACGAGAGTTTTTTTCATGGTCTTAGCCTCAGATCGATCCATCGATTGCTGCGCGTCGGATGAGTTGCCAGCTTACGGGATCATAATTCGAGTTCCAGATAAATCGCACCCGGTGTTGGGTTGTCGCAATAGGGCGCGATGTCTTTGAACCCCAGCTTGTAGTACATCGCCACAGCATCTTTCATCACCGGTTCAACGGTGTCAAGGCGCATGTGACGGTAGCCGGCCTGACGGGCTTCCGCGATAATGCGGTCGGCCAAAATGCGTCCCAGACCTTTGCCGCGGAACTGCGGGCGGAGATACAGGCGCTTCATTTCGCAGATGCCCGGAGCGAGTTTGTGCAGCGCCACACAGCCGGCGAGTTGGCCTTCTTTTTCCACCAACAGCAGACGGCCTTCGGGAAGCGCGTAACTGCCCGGCAGCTCTGCTAGTTCTTTGTCGAAGTTCTGGAAACAGAGGCTGAAGCCCAGGGATTGCGCATACTCGAGGAAGAGTTCGCGGGCCTGTGCGATTTGGGCCAGGGTTTGTGCCGGGAAAATCGAAAGGCTTTCTAACGCAGAGGACGCCGAGATCGCCGAGGAAATGCTGACGTCTGACGCCTTGGCGGCTTCGTTCTTCATTAGTTTCTCTGCGCGACTTTCTCGGCGTTCTCAGCGATGAATGCTCTTATCCCATCAGCATCCCGCCATTCACGTTTAGCACGTGTCCGGTAATGTAGGAAGCTTCATCGGACGCCAGGAACGCGACCGCGCTGGCTACATCTTCGGGTGAGCCGACACGGCCCAGCGGGATTTGCTTGACGGCGTTCTGCTTGAACTCGTCGCCGAGGCCAGCCGTCATAGCGGTTTCGATGAAGCCGGGAGCGACTGCGTTGCACGTGATATTGCGCGATCCGACTTCACGGGCGATCGCCATGGTCAGGCCGATCAGCCCCGCTTTCGACGCCGCGTAGTTCGCCTGCCCCGCCTGCCCCATCTGGCCGAAGACGCTGGTGATGTTGATGATGCGTCCCCAGCGCTGCTTAAGCATGGAACCGATGACCTGCTGAATGCACAAATATGCGGAAGTGAGATTGGTTTGAAGAACGGCGTCCCAGTCGGCGCGTTTCATGCGCATGACAAGTTGGTCGCGGGTGATGCCGGCGTTGTTGACTAGGATGTCGATTTTGCCGAACTCGCCAATGATGGTTTTCGCTGCGGACTTTACCTGTTCTTCGTCGGCAACATCGAGCGGAAAAACGTCAGCTTTGCCGCCCGCAGCCGTAATTTCCGTCATCAACTCGGCGAGTTTTTCCTGATTGCGCGCGGCGAGGGCGAGCGTGGCGCCGGTTGCGGCGAGTTTGAGCGCGCAGGCGCGGCCGATCCCCTGCGAAGCTCCAGTAATCAGCGCGACTCGTCCTGAATGGGACATGAATGTCTCCCGACTTCGTTGCAAGAATAATGACTTATGTAGAAGGCCGAATTATACCTACCGCTGCGGCGAATCCGCGCGCCTGATCGGCCAGATCAGGACTTCAAGGCGGCGCGCGAAGTGCAAGAGCGGCGCGGTGTCGGGCAGAACAATTTTGGCGGCTGCGGCAACGGTATTAATTTCGAAGTCTGCTTCGGCATCTTGCAGCGGCCAGGACTGGTGGTGAATGTCGCCGCGATAGACTTGCCCGCCATGTGTTGTGTAGAGGCAATAGCGCTCGGTGAGCCAGTGCTCGATTGATCCCTTGTCGCGAAGACGCACATCCGACGTGGGCCGATAGCTGCCGCGAAACTCCGCTGCCGCGCGACGACGGCGGGAAGCGTAGTGAATCGTCCCAGCGCGTTCCCGGGAACTCATTGCCGCGTGAAAATAGGGCAGATGGTAGAAGGTGCGTGCGGCTTGGACAGCAATAACATTGGCGGCGTCGAGACTGAAGAAATAGACTCCCGCCCTGCCTCCATAAGTCACGTAGGTGCGAACGTTCAGTTCGGGAAAGCGAGACAAGCCAGGCACAGGCGGCAACCCGCGGCGGCGAATCCCACTCATGCGAAACGGAACGACTCCGACCCAGGCAGTTCCGTCGAAAGTGTCGAGCGTGAGTTGTTCGGGGATCAGTGCTCGCATCGCAGCGACTGAAACCGGCCAGTGGGCGAATAAAAGATCGTGCCAGATTTGCTGCATCAACCACGGGCCTGAAGGCAAAGGCCAGGGGCGATGCTCAACCGATTGAAGCACAGGATCCACACAACGAGTTTAGCGCTCGCCGGTTAACGCTTCTCTAACGCATTGCACATCCACAAGCGCGACGCGTACCATTTCCACACTCATGCCTCAACCTGTCAGCGATGATGTGACTGCTATGCCCGAACCTTCCGACAAAAAACCCGCCGATGTGATTTCCATTTCTGCATCGGGTCATCGCTCGCCGCAGCGGGCCTCGGGTTCACAAACGCCGGTGGCAGAGATTTCCGCCGGAGACAAGCCGGCGAGCGTCGAACCACCCGCCGAGAAGCCGCTAGCTGCCGAGCCTTCCACCGAAGTCTTCGCCGTCTTTGGCGCGGAGCCTGAGATTCAAGCCTACGCGATGGCGAAGTATTCGCGATCGGCGTTGTCGATGAAGGAATCGTTGCGGGAAATCAGCACGCAGAAGGCGGAGAAGTTTCTCAATACTTTTTATTTTCAGTATGGACATCGCTCGATTGCCGACCTGGCGCACATTTCGCTGGCTATTGAACGGCTCTCGATTCTCGCCGCGATTGAACTGGCGGACGAACAGCGTTGGGATGGCCAGGAGCGATCTACTCGATATCAGGATTTCAAAAAGAGCGGGTATTTCACTCCCGATTTCGGCGCCGATGATGAAGCGCGAACGCTTTACCGCGAAACGCTGGATTTTCTGTTTGCCGAATATGAAGCGCTTTCGGCGCACATGACGAATTATCTGATCAGCATCACGCCCAAGCCTGCGGACATGAAGCAGGAAGCGTACGAGCGGACGTTGAAGGCCCGGGCCTTCGACATCACGCGGTATCTGCTGCCGCTGGCCACGAACACTTCGCTGGGCGAGATCGTCAATGCGCGCACGCTGGAAACGCAGGTGGCGCATCTTCTTTCGCACACGCATAAAGAAGTGCGCGGGCTGGGCGTGGCGCTGAAGAAGGCAGCGACCTCAGCGGCGTACAACGTGAATGCCGATTCGCAGCGCGATCTGGTGGAGCAGATTCGAGCGGTGAGTCCGGAGTTGGGCGCGCGAGCCGAACAGGAACTGCTGCGCGAAGTTCGCGCCGCCCCGACGTTGGTGAAATATGCCGACCCGAATATTTACGAGAGCGAAACGCGGCGCGAGTTGCGGCAGGCCGCGCGCGAGTTGATGGCGCACGAAAAGCTTGCGCCGTCGAAGACGATTGTCGATCTGCTTGATGAAGAGCCGCTGGAAGTGGAAATCGCGACGACGCTTTTATATGAGCACTGCCATTTTTCCTATCGGCAGATTCGGCAATCGGTGCAGGTGGCGGGCGAGCGTAAGCGCCGCGAGATCATCGACCTGGGATTGAAGCACCGCGGCAAGCACGATGAGATGCTGCGCGGCTTCCGCGCCGGACAACAGTTCCGCTTCGATATTCTCATGGACACCGGCGGCTTTCGCGACATGCACCGCCACCGGCGATGCATTCAGGTGATGCAGGCCGCGACCACGCAACACGGTTACGAGATGCTGCTCGATGTGGAAGACGCCGGCATGCGCAGCCGCTACGAAGCGGCCATGGGCCGCACGCAAGCGGCGATAGAAAATCTCGCCCGGCGCAATTCGCCGGAGGCCGAAGAAAATTCGCAGTATGCAATCCCGCTGGCGTTCAAAAAGCGGGCGCTGTTCAAGATGGATTTTGCCGAGGCCGTCTACATCTCCGAGTTGCGCACCACGCCGGCGGGGCATGTTTCCTATCGCAATGTCGCTTACGCGATGTACGAGGCCGTCGCGCGGAAATATCCGGCGCTGGCCAAGTATTTTCGCGTGCATGACGTGACCGCGCCGGTGGATTTGCTGCAGCGGTAGACATTTGCCTATACATTTGAGTACCTAGTCCGGTATCATGGTCTTGCAGTTCCACGGCTTTGATTGGGATCGAGGTAACAGCGCCAAGTGCCAGAAGCACGGGCTTTCCGTTGCACTGATTGAAAGCTTATTCGCCCGGCCACTTGCCATCATTCCCAGCGCGGCTGATGGCGAGAGGAACGCCGCTTTTGCGCTGTGGGACAAACCGGCAACGGCCGGAGAGTATTCCTCGTGTTCACGCTGCGGGGCAAGGGCGATAAGCAATTGATCCGGCCGATCAGCGCCCGGTACATGCACAAAAAGGAGATCGAATCCTATGAAGAAGAAAATCCCGGCGTTTAAGAGCACCCGCGCCGTGGCGGCCTTTGTCGACAAAGCCGACTTGTCGCAATATGACCTTTCGGGCGCACAAACGGTACGCTTCGAGATGAAGCGCAAGGATAAATCGATCAATTTGCGCCTGCCCGAAGAACTTTATGATGCGGTCCGCCAGCGCGCCACCCACGCAGGGTTGCCATATCAGCGATTCATCCGCCTGGCGCTGGAGAATGCGCTTGCGACGAATGTAGTCCCTTCGCAGCGACTGGCGCGGTCGGAGGTTATGGCCGCTTATCGACGCTCTGACAAAGCGCACGGCGAGTTGTATGACCGGCTGGCGAGGGGCGAGTAGCGGTCGCGGCGGCAGCCGACCTCAGCGGCTGGGGAATGCTACCGTTGACCCGATGCGCGCTTTTCGAAGGAAAATAGACGGGCGGCTTGTCACGCTTCGTTTTGCGACGAACCCAAGTTCATAACATTGCCTCCCATTTTGGATATTTTTCCATGTTTATTTTACGAATTCGCTTTTTATTCGCTTCGCTCTATATGTATAATCCGGCCAGATTGATTTTGTATTTCAAAAGGAGCATCACCTCCCATGGCGGATGAACGCGGCAAAGCGATTGAGCTGGCATTTGCGCAGATCGAAAAACAGTTTGGCAAGGGTTCCATCATGCGGCTGGGGTCCAAGGAAGCTATCGTCCCCATTGCGGTGATCTCGACCGGCTCGATCTCGTTCGACGCGGCATTGGGAGTGGGCGGATTCCCGCGCGGGCGCGTGGTCGAAGTGTTCGGCCCGGAATCTTCCGGCAAGACCACCATCACGCTACAGGTGATTGCCGAGGCGCAGAAGCTTGGCGGCATGGCGGCGTTTGTGGATGCCGAGCACGCGCTCGATCCCGGCTATGCGAAGAAACTCGGCGTTGACGTGGACAACCTTCTGGTTTCGCAACCCGACTACGGCGAGCAGGCGCTGGAGATCACTGAAGCCCTCGTGCGCTCGAACGCTATCGACGTGCTGGTGGTTGACTCCGTTGCTGCGCTGGTGCCCAAGGCCGAACTCGATGGCGAGATGGGAGATAGCCACATGGGGTTGCAGGCGCGGCTGATGTCGCAGGCGCTGCGCAAGCTGACGGGCACGGTTTCAAAGTCGCGCACATGCCTGATCTTTATCAATCAAATCCGCGAAAAGATTGGCGTAATGTTCGGCAATCCGGAGACGACCACGGGAGGAAAGGCGCTGAAGTTTTATTCTTCGGTGCGCATCGATATTCGACGCATCGCAGCCATCAAAGATGGCGATGTGGTGACCGGCTCGCGCACACGCGTCAAAGTCGTCAAGAACAAAGTAGCCGCGCCGTTTCGCGAGGCTGAATTCGACATTCTTTATGGCGAAGGCATCTCGCGCGAAGGCGACCTGCTCGATATCGCCGTGAATAACAACATTCTGGAGAAGTCCGGGTCGTGGTTCAGCTACAAGGGCGAGCGCATCGGCCAGGGCCGCGAGAATGCCCGTCAGTTCCTGAAAGACAATAAAGACACACTGGCAAAACTGGATACCGAGGTTCGCAAAGCGCTGGGGCTGATTGCGAGTCCTCCGCAACCAGCACCGGCGACACCGGCGCAAACCGCTCAGGCTCATGGGGCGCGGGTTACTACAATGCCGACTGGCACGGATGCGGTAAAGGCGCCGATTGTGGCCGCAAGACGCTAGGGGCGGGGACGAATTTGTCATCCCGAGCGAAGCGAGGGATCTAGGTTTCTGCCGATGCCACTGCAACGTTTGCGACGCGGGCAAGAACCCAGATC
>JBAUXX010000013.1:0-99461 GCA_049584475.1 Candidatus Sulfotelmatobacter sp.
GTGCGGCGGCTGCGCGGTTCTTCAGTTCCAATTCCAGTTGTCCGATGCGCGCTCGCATGGCGGCCAACTCTTTTGCGATGTCAGTGTCGAGTGAAATGCGCGGATCTGGCGCGGTTGCGGGTGTTGCAGTTGCAGGCGGTGCGGTGTTCGTGGTGCCGGCATCAGATTCACCCGGCGACGGCTCGTGCAGAGCCGCGACTCTATTCTGCGGGTCCGGTTGCCCCTGGGCCTGCGCGTCGGCGCGTGAGACCTGACAAATAACAACGCTCAAAACAAGCGTCGAGCTGAAAGCCGTTACCTTGCGAAAAAAGCTTTTTGTGATCTTCAAGCGCAAATCCTTCCCGGACTGAAAGTCGGTTTGTTTTTTTGGCGAACTTCTTATTAGACAAAAATCACCGTAAAAATCGGGTAAAAGATTCGTAAAGAGCGCATAAAGGTTCAACAGGGCACAATGCTTCTCGTGGCGCCTATGGAGGCAGGAATCTGACGAGTGTCACTCGCATGCGCGAGGAATGCAGTTTTGCTGGACGGGACTTAGCGAAGAAGGGAGCGGCGATGCACGGTACTAGAGACAGCCGTGCCATGCATCATCGAAACCGATGCGAATAAAGCTGTTAGCAGGGCCGGCCGAAGCCTTTCTACCAGACCTCGCATCGCTTATCGGCTGGCCGCACCATCGCCGCGTCGGCCTTGCAACTCCAGGTGTGCTCGAACTCCGGCAAGTTCGACAGCGGGCCGATCACGCGAAATTTCGACACGGGGTGAGGGTCGGATTGCACCATCAAGCGTTGCCACTCGATGCGCATGGCATCGCCGCGGAACTGCCCCCAGGCGATGAAGAATTGCTGCTCGGGAGTGAAGCCATCGATATCGGCGGGATGCGGCTTACCTTCCAGGGATTTCTCATAGGCGAGATAAGAAATCTTCGCGCCGCCCAGGTCGCCAATGCTTTCACCGAGCACGAGTTTGCCGTTGTGGTGGACACCATCTTCGATAAAGTAGTGGTCGAATTGATCGGCGACACAGGCTCCGCGCGCCTGAAAATCCTTAAGATCTTTTTCCGTCCACCAGTTGCGCAGGCGGCCGAGGAAATCGTACTGCGCCCCTTGATCGTCGAAGCCGTGTGAAACCTCGTGGCCGATCACCACGCCAATTGCGCCATAGTTCACCGCATCCACCGCGTTCATATCGAAGGCCGGCGGCTGCAGTATGCCGGCGGGGAAAACAATTTCGTTTAGCAATGGATTGTAATAAGCATCGGAGGTTGGCGGCGTCATTCCCCAGCGTCCGCGGTCGACCGGCTTGCCGATCAGTTCGCGGTCATCCATGTCCACAAACTTGCGCCCGGCCACAACGTCTTCGAAGAAAGCATCGCGGCGGATTTCGACGTGGCTGTAGTCCTTCCATTTGTCGGGATAGCCGATCTTCGGGTTGAACGTCGCGATCTTCGCCATGGCTTTTTCTTTGGTGTCATCGCTCATCCAGGGACGACTGAGGATGTCGTCGCGCATGGCGGCTAAAATATTTCGCACCATTTCCTGCACGCGCGCCTTGGCTTCCGGCGGGAAGTATTTCTCGACATATTTCTTTCCCACAGCTTCGCCGAGAAGCTGGTCGGCTGATTCGGCGCAGCGCTTCCAGCGAGGTTTGATCTCAGTCGCGCCGCCCAGATACTTTCCGTTGAAGGCAAAGTTCTCGTCAACGAAGGGCGCGGAAAGAGAGTTAGCAGTGGAGTCGAGCAGACGCCACTTGAGATAAACCTTCCAGTCGGGCAACGGCGTGTGTTGAATCTGCTGGTCGAGTTCCTGCATGAACCTGGGCTGATCCACGTTCATGTCTATGTCTTGCGGAACCTGCTTGTGCTGGAAGTAGGCGGCCCAATCGATGTGCGGAGCCATCGCCTGTAGCTGCGCGAACGTCGTGTTGTGGTCGGTCGCCGCGGGATCGCGCAGCGCAACGTTGTCCAGCGACGCTTCCGCCATTTTTGTTTCCATCGTCATCACGGTCTGCGCCGCCGCGGCGGAAGTCTTCTGATCCCATCCTGCAAGCTTGAACATCGCGGTTACGTGCTCGACATATTTCTCGCGGGCTTCCTTGAATCGGGCTTCGGGCTTCAGATAGTAGTCGCGGTCGGGCAAGCCCAGGCCGCTGGCTCCGATGTCGGCCAGCACCCAGCCCGGCCTGTGCGGGTCGGGCTGACTGCCAAACGCAAACGGATCGGTTACAAGAATGTCGTGCAGGTCGGCCATCACATGCACCAGAGCGCCAGGGTCGCTGACCGCGTCAATCTTGGCGAACCACGGCTTCAACGGATCCATGCCGCGCGCGTTCACCCGAGATTCGTCCATGCAGGCGCCGTAATAGTCACCGATGATCTGCTCGGTGCTGCCTTTGGCCGCGGTTTTGTCGGCGGCCGCGATTTCGAGAACGTCGCGCAGCTTTTCTTTCGAAGTTTCGCCCGCCTGCCAGCGCCGGCTCCAGCGCGACATCGACGCAGGAATCGGATTCTTCGCGCGCCAAGTGCCATTGGCAAACTCATAAAAGTCGTTGCACGGATCGGCTTTGCGATCGAGATCGGCGACGTCGATTCCGTGTGAAGAACTGGCCTGGGAGAGCGAGAACTGCGGCAAGAGCAATGAAGAAAAGATCAATATCAAGCACGACAAAGACCCTGGTCTGCGCATTGTGCCTCTTTCGAAGAGAATCCGGGAACGTGGTGCAAGTTCGTGCGGCTGCCATTTTAGACTAAATTGCGCTGCTTCGGTCACTGCTTGCGTGGCAAGGTTAGTAGTGCACTTTGATCGCGACTACAGTTGTGATGCTCGCGAGATCCCTCGCCCCGCTGATGAAAACGCGGGGCTTCGGGATGACTCCTTTCGGGAGACGAGCCATGTACCGCAGATGCATCAGCACCGCTACCTATCTACTCCTGTATCGCATGTCGCGTCTATACTGTCACGACTGTGGATCGGACGGTCCATTCTTTAACCTGGAAAATAGGTCCGAATGAGAAAGAACCTCGCGGTGTTCCTTTTTCTTCTTCTGTCTTTCTATCTGGGTGGTCAGAACAATCAGGATGGGAAGCGGAACATTCTCGTCTTCACTCACGCTACGGTGATCGACGCTACCGGTGCGCCTGCGAAACGGGACTACACGGTTGTCATAACCGGCGATCGAATCACCGCCATAGGAGAAACTCCGAAGATGCGCGTGGCGCCTGCCGCGCAGGTGGTGGACGCGACCGGCAAGTTTCTGATTCCCGGCCTGTGGGACATGCACGTACACCCGCAGGGGAAGGAATATCTGCCGCTCTTCCTGGCGAATGGTGTGACCGGGATCCGGATCATGTGGGGTGATCCGGAAGACTATGAGTGGCGAAAGCAGATTGGAGCCGGGCAGTTATTCGGTCCGCGTATGGTGATCGCAAGTCCGATTGTTGACGGACCGAAACCTTACTGGCGTGGCTCAATTTCTGTCTCCAGCGAGGCGCAGGCCCGGCAAGTTGTCGACAAAGTAAAAGCGAATGGTGCGGATTTTGTGAAGGTCTACCAGTTTCTTCCCCGCGATTTGTATTTCGCCATTGCCGACGAGGCGAAAAAGCAGGGGATCCCATTCGCAGGCCATGTTCCGATTGACGTTTCGGCTGTGGAAGCTTCGAACGCCGGTCAGAAATCTTTTGAGCACCTGATCGGCATTCTTCCGGCCTGCTCCACTCACGCCGACGAGTTGCTGAAGGGGCAGCAGGCAGATCTGGTGGAAGACTTAGCCGCGGCGAAGCCTAAATTCTGGGGAACGCATGCGACGCAATCGCGACAAATGATGCTCGACAGCTACAGCCCGGAAAAGGCGGACGCTCTATTTGCCGTCTTTAAGAGCAATGGAACGTGGCAAGTTCCGACGCTTACGCTGCTGCGCATGTTCGCCTATGGGAATGATCCAGCCTTTCTCAACGATGCTCGCCTGAAGTATGTTCCGGTGCGCACGAGAACCTCCTGGGACCCGGCGGCCATCGATGGAAAGCGCACACCGGAAGACTTCGCCTACATGAAAAGAGAATTTCAAAGGGACCTCGCGGTCGTAGGAGCGATGCAGAAATCGGGAGTAGGAATTCTGGCAGGCACGGATACGGACAACCCGTTCTGTTTTCCGGGATTCGGCTTGCATGATGAGTTGGGTCTTCTGGTGCAGGCCGGACTTTCGCCGATGCAAGCTCTCCAGGCGGCTACGCTGAACCCGGCGCGATTTCTGGGTAAGGAGAAAGATCTCGGCACGATTGAGACGGGAAAGCTCGCCGATCTGGTTTTGCTCGATGCCAATCCACTCGACGAGATCGGCAATACAAAGAAGATTGCCGCGGTCGTGTCCAATGGGAAATTGTTTTCCCGGGCAGCGCTCGACGAAATTCTGGCGCAGGTCGAAGCTCTCGCGGGCAGGAAGCCGATTGGAGATGTTCTTTTCAAAACGATTCAGGAGAAGGATGTAGATGCCGCGGTCAAGCAATACCGCGAACTGAAAGTGAGCAATCCCAATGGCTATGATTTCGCAGAAAGTGAATTTATCGGGCTGGGCTATGGATTGCTCCATATGAAGAAAGTTAAAGAAGCGATTGAGATTTTTAAGTTGAGTGTGGAAGCTTATCCGCAGTCTTACAACACCTATGACAGTCTGGCCGAAGCCTACATGGATTACGGCGACAAGGAATTGGCCATCAAGAATTACCGGAAGTCGCTGGAACTCAATCCTGGCAATGCCAATGGGCTCAAGATGCTAAAGGAATTGGGTGCGCACGATTGAGAACTGGATGGGGGGACAGCTTCTTCTAACCGCCCGCCTTCAACTCGGTCAGAACCTGCTTGGCAATTTCTTTCAGCGTTTCGAAAACGCCGGTGCCCTGGAAGGCGACGGCTTCGAGTACGGGTTCGTTCTTGCGGCGAAGTTCTTTGCTCAGTGTATCGACCGGAAGAACATCGGGCAGGTCGCGCTTGTTGAGTTGCAGCACATAGGGAATTTTGTTGAAGTCGTAGCCGTGTTCTTTCAGGTTCGACATTAGATTGTCGAGCGCTTCCACGTTGGCATCCTGACGCTGCTCCTGCGAGTCGGCGACGAAGACGATGCCATCGACGCCGCGCAGAATCAACTTGCGGCTGGCATCGTAGAACACTTGGCCGGGCACCGTGTAGAGGTGAATTCGCGTCTTGAATCCGCGCACCGATCCCAGATCGAGCGGAAGAAAATCGAAGAACAATGTGCGCTCGGTTTCGGTGGCGAGCGAGATCATCTTGCCCTTCTGCTGTTCCGCCGTCTTCTGATAGATCATCTGCAAGTTTGTGGTCTTGCCGCCTAAACCGGCGCCATAGTAGACAATCTTGCAGTTGATCTCACGGGCTGCGAAGTTAATGAAACTCAAGACTTTCCTCAAACGCGCGATGGCTGCCCTCGCGGGCAACGCACGCACAAAATTGTCCCTTTGGGGCTTGGAGTTTTTATATCACACGGCCCGCACGAGCCGCAGGTTACTTGTGTTACCCCCGGGGTCTTCGACGGCCAGAACGGAGCACTTTTGGACGCACCCTTTCACACCCACACTGCCACAACTGACAGGTCAAAAAGGCATCTATCCCAACCCCGGCCGCAGGAGCGGCATCACCGGTAGGATTCCGAGCAAAGAAACCGGGGACGGTTGCCCGTCCCCGGCTGGTGACTGCGTCCGATGTTCTATTGAACCTGGTCCATTTCCACTCCGTCTCCAGCATGTATATCTTCCATCGAAAAAATAACCATGCCGGTTGCCGTCGTGGGTGTGACTCCAATGATGATGATCTCAGCTACAGCGCGGCGAGGAAGATCGCGCACGTGAATGACTGGGCCATTCCCCTTGGTGAACATCGCCGGATCCACGGAAGGTGTTTTCTTCTGCGTATCTTCGGCAATCGCCGCTTTGAAGGAGAGACTGTCGACCGGATCGTGCAGATCGGCGTCATAGGAGCGCACGGCACGGAAATAGTCGCCCACTTTCACGCCCTGGTTTGCCCCGAGATTGATATAAAGCTTTTGTCCGGTACCCATCTCGGAATCAAAATCCTTGCCCATTACGATGCGACCGGAAAGCCTGTTGCTCGGGGGCAAGAAGCGATCGAAACGCGCCGGAGGATGAAATGGGATGGATGGCTTCTCGGCAAAGGGAATCGCTGTGTCGCCGGGGTTGACGCCGTCGCAGGCGTATTCGACCTGCGCAATTGCGGTCTTGTTCCGCGTGTCCACAATCTTGATGCGCCCCACATCTTCGTAAGGCTGCCCGGTCTCTTTCATGAGCTTCTTCTGACCGGGGTACATTTCGTACTCATTCACATCCTTCAAGGAGCGGACAACTTCATATTCGGCGCCCGCGGTGTAGCCCGTACCTTCCATATAAATGACGTCGCCGCGGACAAATTTGGTGGTGCTGGGTGTTTGCAGTCCGCCAGCGACGAAGTTGGCGTCCGGCAGGATCTGCTTGTTAATGAACCCGGAACAATATATATCCGCGTATGTGGGTGTCTGGACCCGCTCCATGGGAAAGGTGGCCGACGTGGGAGCGGTGCCATCGGGAGCGTTCACAGGCGTCGTATCGGCCGTTTGGGCTCCTGCTGCAACCGCAATCAACAACACTAACATTCCTATTTTCTTCATTTTACCTCCGGAGAAGTCCAGCCACTACTCTTCCCCAAGTCAAGTGCCAGCGAAACACAGGCATCTGCCGGAAGGTAACAAGAGGGTCATGGGGGGTCAAGGTTACGAGGGTGTCAGACTGTCCGCGGCCAAAGTTTTTCGCGGTTTTTCGTCTTTTTTTCGTCGCCGAGGCCAATCCGTTGTTGCATATGCAATTACACCCCTGTAATAATTCGCCGTCAATTTTAATTAGACAGAATGCATTCCCCCATTACCAAGATAGGCCGGTTGTTGCCTCTGCGCCTGCCTCGCGTGTGCGTGGCGGTGATTGGCTCCGATCCGGCGACCATGGCGGAAAAAGCCGAACTCCTGGTGCGAGATAACTCTTTTCTTGAGTTCAGGTTAGATTATCTATCGAACCCCGCTTTAGCTCTGCCCAGGATCAAGCGATTTCTGGAATCACATCCCGGTACGGTTGCTATTGCCACTTGCCGCAGAACCGCCAGCGGCGGCAAGTTCAAGGGGTCCATCGTTTCTCAACTTAATCTTCTGGCGAAGGCTGCGGCCGCGGGCTGCCAGTTGGTGGATGTCGAACTTCAGACTGCCGCTAAGTGCAAGCCCGACCAATTGCAAAAGCTGCGCACCCGCGCAGGATTGATTCTTTCGTTCCACGATTTTCGAGCCACAAAGAATCTGGATGAGACTTTGGAGAAGATGCGCGCTCATCCCGCCGACTTCTACAAAGTCGTCGGCACCGCGACCACGCTCTTCGACAATGTGACCATGATCAAGTTCCTGGCGAAGCAGGGCGACAGGAACTCATTGATTGGCATGAGCATGGGCGAGCAGGGAATCATCAGCCGAGTGCTGGGCGTGCGGGCGGGCAGCGTGTTTACTTTCGCTGCGGCCACCGCCGGCGAGGAAACCGCCCCCGGCCAGGTAACGGCGCAGGAATTGCGCAATGTCTACCGCATCGAGCAGGTCGACGCGGCCACGCGCGTGTATGGCGTGGCAGGCGATCCGGTCAGCCAATCGCTGTCTCCGGCGATCATGAATGCGGCCTTCCGGCGCGAGAACGTGAATGCCGTCTATCTCGCGCTGCATGCCAATACGCTGAAGGATTTGTTGAACTGCGTCCGGCAGATTCCCATTCACGGCATCAGCGTCACGATGCCTTACAAAGAGTCGATTCTTGCTCATCTCGACAATACCGACGCGCACACGGCGAAGATTGGTGCCTGTAATACCGTGGTGCGCGCGCAGGATGGCAAGCTCTACGGCTTCAACACGGATGCTTCGGGTGTACTGCGGCCGCTGGAGCGCCGCCTGAGCACGCTGGAAGACGCAAGAATCCTGGTCCTAGGCGCTGGAGGCGCGGCGCGAGCTGCCGTCTACGGACTCAAAGAGCGCGGGGCTGAAGTTTATGTCTTAAATCGCAGCGTTGCCGCCGGACAAAAGCTGGCCCGCAGCGCGCGAGCGCGTTCGGTCAAGCGCGCCGATCTGAAGAAGCTGGCGTTCGATGTGATCATCAATGCCACGCCGGTCGGGATGGGGAATACGAAGGAGACTCCGCTCCAGGAAAAAGAGATCAATGCCCGCTATGTCTTTGACATGGTTTACGATCCGGGCGAAACCAAGCTCCTGAAGCTGGCCAAAGAACGGGGCGCGCAGATCATCCCCGGAGTGGAAATGTTCATCCATCAGGCAGCGCGGCAGTTCGAAATCTGGACCGGCAAGCCTGCGCCTTGGGACGAGATGCTGCGCGTGGTTCTTCTGGCCTTGCAGGAGCGCACGCTGCGATCACAACCTGTGAAATAAGTCGTCCGAAGATGCCTCTCGCTATAAAAAAGTTGCAATTTGATGTACACCAAAGTAATATCAATCTTGGAACGGGAACGTTACCGTAGTGACTACCCGTTCTGGACCCTGTACCGCCCGTTCCATACCTAAAAAGATAGTCCTAGCTTTGAGGAAAACTTGACTCGAGAGGTGGCTCAGTCTGCCTCCGTCCCGGTTCGGAGACTTAAAATATGGCGTGGTACGCGTACTGTCTCACCGAGCACCAGACCCTCCCAAATGGAACCCGCACTCGCCGCCCATTCCTGCTCGAAGGTGTTCAAGGGGTAAACGGCGCGTCGGTTCTCAGCTATCCCAGTGGTGAATTCGCAGTCGTCGTAAGCGAATATGACCACACAGCCGGCGAGCTCGATCATCAAGCCCAGATCGATCACGCCCGGGTTGTCAGCTTCTGCTTCCGTAATTTCACTGTCCTTCCTTTCCGTTTCGGCACAGTCTTCGACAGCGACGATGCTCTCCGCCAGGCAGTCCGGGTCAACCGGCGTGCCTTTGGCCTGAGCGTAGCCAAGTTGAAGGGAAAGTCCGAGATGCACATCAAACTCGTCGTCCGCGACGGTTCGCTGCGCGAGGCGATGATCGACGTTCAACTGCCCGATACAGTTGGCGGCGACTATCTGGCTAAGCTTCGGGTCAAGGCCTCGCGGGAACGCGAGCGCCAGACCAAGGCGCGCGCTCTTTCCGTCCAAGTCCACAAGCTGTTCAATCCCCTGGAAGAAGAAGTCAGTTGCAAGAAAGTGGCTCCCGAGGGCATGCTGATCGACATCGCTCACCTGATCGATTCGAAAAGCGTGGAAAAATATCAGAACCGCTACAGCAGTGCCGCCAAGCAATTGAAGAATTGCGAAGTGGCGATCAGCGGTCCCTGGCCGCCGTATCACTTCCTGCCCGGGAAGCTGCGAACTGTTAGTTAGACTGTCCATTTTGCGTCACAGGTAAGTTCAGGCTGGTTCAGGAGCGATTTTTTTCGGAGATCACGGTCCCCGGCGAGGCAAAACCCGCCGGGGATTTGGCTTTTGGGCTCTTCGCCTGCTGCGGAAACTAGTCATCGCAAAATCTGGCGGGTCGAGCGCAATGCAGTGAAAGTGCATTGTTGTGCACTTTCGACTTTGTCCGTCGCGGGAGAGCTACGCTCGACGATAATCTGCTAAGCCATTCTTTTTCCGGTAGTTAAGCGCGAGTTCAACCTGGAGTTTGGGAGTAGAAAAGCTTTGGTCCGGCGAATGCTTTATTACCAGCAACAAAAGAGGCCGCAACCAACAAAAGCCAATGACCTTCACTTTCTTCACTTGTGCCCACTTTACGATGTGTCGCTCCGCCCGGCGGAACGGCCCCTCGCATCGCCTATCTTGACACCTTCCATTTTGCCTCTTTGAACTTGGCCCCAGAAATGGGGCCATTTTTTATTGGTATTCCCGGCGCTTACAGAAGCCGGCCTTGTCCGTCTGCTAGTACGCAACCCTGAGAAGAAACGACATGAGACGGATGCTGTTAACGGCGACTTCGTGGTTGGCGTTGAGCCTGACCCTGGCAGCTGGAGATTGGCAGGGCATCCGGCGCCTGGACGGGAGCAAAATTTCCCGTGCTGAAGCCGACGCGACCGTGACGCGCCTGATGAAAGCCGCCGAGGTCACCGGCGCAGGAATCGCGATCTTCGACCAAGGAAAAATCGCCTACCTGAAAGCCTATGGGTTCCGCGACAAGGAAAAGAATCTTCCGCTCACCGTTGATTCCATAATGTCTGCGGCTTCGTTTTCCAAAGTTGCTTTCGCCTACATGGTGCTGCAACTGGTGGATGAAGGCTTGCTCGATCTGGATAAGCCCGTTTACGAATATTTGCCCAAGCCGCTCCCGGAATATCCAAACTACGCAGACCTGGCCAATGATCCTCGCTATAAGCTCATCACGGCGCGCATGCTGCTCGACCATTCCAGCGGCTTCGCGAACTGGCGCTGGATGGAAGATGACCACAAGCTGAGAATTCATTTTGTGCCGGGGGCGAGGTTTGCCTACTCGGGAGAAGGGATCGATGTGTTGCAGTTGCTGGTTGAGACCATCACCCAGACGCCGCTTGAAGACTTGATGCAACAGCACGTTTTTCGGCCTTTCGGCATGACGCGAACCAGCATGCTCTGGCAGGGTCGCTTCGAAAATGATTATGCGAACGGATATGACGAATATGGACGGTCCGTAGGAGCGCATCGCTGGAAGCGGGCCGATGCGGCTGGCTCGATGCAGACCACGATTGGCGATTTTGCGCGGTTCGTACAAGCCGTGATGGATGGCAAACGTCTTCGCGGCAAAACACGCGGGCAAATGCTCGGCCCGCAGATTCAAATCACCTCAAAGCATGAGTTTCCCTCTCTCAACGAAGAGACGACGGATGAGAACAAAGCCATCCGCCTGAGTTATGGACTGGCATGGGGACTTTATTGGACGCCGTATGGCGAAGCGTTTTTCAAGGAAGGGCACGACGATGGGTGGCGGAATTACACCGTCGTCTTCGACAAACCGAAAAGCGGAATCGTCATCATGACGAACAGCGGCAACGGCGAAGGCATCTTGAAGGAGCTGCTGGAAACGTTGCTGAAAGATACGTTCACGCCGATCGAATGGGAAGGCTATACACCGTACGACAAGCTACCTCCGCGCCCAGCGCTGAAACAACACAAGCAGGTGACCGTCGATTCGAAGATCCTCGATCGATATGTTGGCCGCTACGGAACACCTCCCGACATGATTCTGACGATTCGGCGGGAAAGCGATCGTCTTTCTGTGCAGGAGAAAGACGAACCGAAACAGGATCTGCTGCCGGAAAGCGAAACGGATTTTTTCTCTACCGCTGCCGACGATGTGTTCACGTTTGAAAGTGACAGCCAAGGGCACGTCACATCGATGATTCTGCATACCGACGGCAAGGACATTCCGATCAAACGCATCGACTGAGGGGTTTCGATTAGCCTGAAGTATTTGGCTCTTCCGCTGCTCTCGGATACACTTGCCAGCGGTCATGACTCAATCCAATAACACTCTTAGTCTCTTCCTGATTCCACTTTGCGTTATCGTCCTGGTCTTCGCGCCCGCTGCTCTTGCCCAGAATCAAAACAAGCCAGCACCCCCGTCATTCATGGCGCAGCAGCCGTCGGCGAAAGACAGTCTTCCACCACAGTCGCTCGAAGAACTAAGTTCGATCAAATCGGCCGCGCTTGCGGACGACTATGCTTACCGTCAACTCGCGCACCTGACAGAAAACATCGGCGCGCGTCCGACTGGATCGGCGCAGGCCGACGCGGCTGTCGATTACGTTGCCGGAGAGTTGCGTAACCTGGGCTTGGACGTTCATCTGGAAGAGGTCAAAGTGCCGCACTGGGTGCGCGGCGCGGAGACAGCACAACTGGTTGAGTATCCGGGCATGACTCCGGGAACGACGCAGAAAATAGTTCTCACGGCGTTGGGCGGAAGTACTTCGACTGCCGATGACGGCCTCACCGCCGAGGTGGTCGTGGTAAATAATTTCGACGAACTGAAGGTCCTGGGCCGCGATAAGGTCGCTGGCAAGATTGTGCTCTTCAATGAGCTTTTCGATAAGCAGAAGGCCGCTGCTGGAATGTCATTTATGGCTTACGGTGAATCCGTGCCCTATCGCGCAGCCGGTCCAAAAGCCGCGGCCGACTTCGGAGCTGTACTGGCATTGGTTCGCTCTGTCGGCAATGCCGACTATCGCCTGCCGCATACCGGCTTCAGCATGCCTGCGGGAATTCCTGCAGGTGCTATCACCGCCGAAGACGCCGACCTCATCGCTTATCTTGCTGCGCAAGGGCGCGTTCGGATGCATGTGACATTGACCCCGCAGAAATTGCCCGACGTCATCAGCCACAACGTGGTTGCCGACCTGAAAGGAAGTGAACATCCGGAACAAGTCGTCATTGTGTCCGGTCACCTCGATTCCTGGGATTTGGCGACGGGAGCGATCGATGACGGCGCTGGAGTTGTCGTCGCCATGGAGACTGCCGAGATTTTGCAGAAGCTGCACCTTCATCCCAAGCGCACGATCCGCGTCATTGCATGGATGGACGAGGAAACCGGCGGTTCCGGCAGCCAGGCTTACACCAAGGCTCACTCCGGCGATTTCGCGCAGTATGATCTGGCGATTGAAAGCGACTCCGGCGCGGCGCATCCGCTCGGCTTTGACGCCAAAGTAAGCAAGCCGGCTGCGGATGTTCTTCGACCGTTAATGAATGTCCTGCAAAGTTTCGGCGCGAACGTTTTGCGCGACAGTTCTTACGCGCCGGGCGCGGATATTGCGGCGATGTCGGAATCCGGAGTGCCGGCGCTGGGCTTGATGCAGGATGGCCGAACGTACTTTAATTACCATCACACTGCTGCCGACACGCTGGACAAAGTTATTCCCTCCGAATTGCGCGAGAACGCGGCCGCGATGGCGGTCATTGCCTATGGAGTAGCGAACATGAAAGATCCGCTGCCGAGGTAAACTGAACCGTCCCAGACGTTGGCGCGACCGTTGATTCCCTTAAGGCATTCTGGGGATGGCTATTCTTGGGGTGGAAGTGTAGGCTGTTGGCAACTTAGGGGAGCGAGAAAAATGGTTTTTCGAGAAGCTTTCGCATCGCAGGACATCCGTCGAATGTGCAAACATGCCGAACGTGATCACGAGGCGAAGAAGTTGCACGTGCTCATTGACCGGCTCAACCGGCAAATCGCAGCCCAGGGGAAAGCTGGCATGCTGAAGCCGCCAGCCTCAGTATTGCCTGGGAGTGGAATATCGCGCCAAGTGGGCCGCTTGAGCCTGCTCGATAGTTAAATGTGGTCGGCTGAAAATTATCCGTACAATTGAAGTTCTAACCAACGCTAACCAGAGGAGTGCTTTCTATCCGCACGGCAATTTGCGGATCGACACCTCGGTACCCTTTCGCCGTTCCAGAATCCTGCAAGCCTCCGGCAACATCCGTTATTCTTAAGACGACGGATATGCCTACTGCAAAAACGAGCACTCTTGAACCTGTATCTGAACAACGCGCCCCAACCCCGGCCGCGGCGGCAACCGCTGCAAAAAAGAATGGCCATTCGGCTTCGGTAAATTTTGAACGCGAGCGCGTCTTCGACGCCTTCCGCCAATGGGGATATCTCGAGGGCGACCTCGACCCACTTGGATTTCTGCGGCCGCGCCCGCATGCGGATCTTCAGATCGACAACGAATACGCCCGCGACGCGCGCGCGATCTATTGCAGCACTATAGGAGTCGAGATCAATCACATCTCCGACCCGGAGCGCCGCAATTGGGTTTACGAGCGGATTGAATCTGAGCCTCAGCCGGAAGATCAATCGCGCATTCTTGACTTGTTGATCCGCGCTGATTTGTTTGAACAGGTACTGCAGCAGCGATACCTCGGCAACAAAAGGTTTTCCCTCGAAGGAACGACCGCGCTCATTCCGCTAGTCGACGAGCTACTCGACACCGCTGCTCAGCGTGGAGCCGTCGAACTGGTGGTGGGGATGAGTCATCGTGGACGGCTCAACGTGATCGCTCACGTCGCCAAGCGTCCCGCGGAGGAAATTTTCGCAGGCTTTGAAGATGTCGACCCGCGCAGCGTGCTGGGTTCGGGCGATGTGAAGTATCACATGGGAGCTACCGGTGAATACATCACGCGCAGCGGAGCCAACGTTCATATTCATCTGGTCTCTAATCCCAGCCACCTGGAAGCGGTCGATCCGGTTACGATTGGCCGCACGCGCGCCAAACAAGACCGCGCTGGTGAAGCGGGAAGACAAAAATACCTTCCGCTTCTCATCCACGGCGATGCCGCTTTCGCCGGCCAGGGCATTCTTGCGGAGACCATGAACTACGCCGACCTCGGCGGCTACACCGTCGGCGGCACGATTCACGTCATCGTCAACAATCTGCTCGGATTCACCACTGACTATCATGAAGAGCACTCGACTCGCTTTGCCGCTTGCATCGCCCGCCGCCAGTCGATTCCGATTTTTCACGTCAATGGCGAAGACGTGGACGCCGTGGTTCGGGTTACGCGTCTGGCCGTCGAATATCGCTACAAGTTTGGAACGGACGTTGTCATCGACTTGATCGGCTACCGCCGTCACGGCCACAGCGAGGTTGATGACCCGACCATCACTCAACCGATTCTTTACAAGAAAATCAAAGAACATCCGCCGCTGTGGGAAATTTACGCGGACGACTCCGGACTGCCCGACGTGCAATCCCGCGTCGACGCCATCAAGTCCGAGCTCGAAGCGGCGCAGAAAAAAGCCGGCATGCTCAAACAGAAGCCGACCATGCGCGCTCTACCCGGATACTGGGACCAATATTACGGCGGCCGCCACAAGCCGGAATTCGAAGTCTCGACCGAATTGTCGAGCGAGGAGTTAGCCGAATTGTCTACGCACCTTACGGCTTATCCGGCAGACTTCCACATTCATCCCAAGGTAAAAAAGCTTCTCGAGCAGCGCGCGGAAATGGGCGCCGGCAAACGCGCTATCGATTACGGCATGGCCGAAGCTCTTGCCTTCGCCAGCCTGGTCAAAACCGGCATACCAGTGCGCATGTCAGGTCAGGACACGCGCCGTGGCACGTTCAATCAGCGCCACTCCGTGCTCATCGACATCGAGAACGAATCGGAATACGTGCCCCTGGAAAACATCGCGCCCAATCAGGCCCGTTGCCAAATCTATAATTCGACGCTTTCCGAAGCTGGAGTTCTCGGCTTTGAATACGGATACAGCCGCGATTACCCCGAGGCTCTCGTTCTCTGGGAAGCGCAGTTCGGCGACTTCGTAAATGTCGCGCAGGCCATCATCGACCAGTTCATTTCCGCGGGGGAAGCCAAGTGGAATCTACTCTCGGGATTAGTATTGCTGCTGCCGCACGGGTACGAAGGCCAGGGTCCAGAGCACTCCAGCGCGCGCATCGAACGATTTATTCAACTCGCCGCGAAAGATAACATTCAGATCGTCCAGCCTTCGAACGCCGCGCAGTATTTTCATTTGCTGCGCCGTCAGGCTCTGCGTCACTGGCGCAAGCCGCTGATCGTTTTCACGCCCAAAAGTATGTTGCGGCATCCCGACGCTTCGTCGCCTATCGCGGATTTTACGCGCGAGAATTTCCTCAACGTTATTCCCGACACGGAAGTCAGCCAAGCCGACCGCATTCTCGTCTGCACGGGGAAGATCGGCCACGAACTCCGCGCCGAACGCAAGAAGCGCAAAGATACCTCGACTGCCATCGTTTTCCTGGAGCAGATGTATCCGTTCCCCGAAAAAGAACTCGCCGCCGAATTCGACCGCCACGGCAGCGACGGTGACATCGTGTGGGTGCAGGAAGAGCCGGCCAACATGGGCGCGCTTTTCAACATGCTGCCACGCTTGAAAAGAATTGCCGGCGAGCGTCATGTGCTCTCAGTCAAACGCAGCTCCAGCGCCAGCCCCGCAACGGGCAGCGCTAAAGCGCATGAAGTAGAGCAGAAGACGCTGCTGACGCTGGCCTTCACCACAAAAGGCTAGCGAGAGCGGAAAGCATCAGGGCTCATGGAGGCTGTCCCGCCGAGCGCAGCGAGTTGCTCTTACAGCGGCCTCTCCGTCACAGCCTTTCCATCAGCTCCCGGCAACTTTGCCTTCGCTCCGCCCGTCGCTTCGCCGCGCAGCAACTCATCCAAACCTTCATGCGCATAAATCGTCGGCGCATGATTCTGCATCAGGCCGCCGGTATCCGCCGTCGGCCCGTAATTGCTGTGAACATCGCGCCCCAGCATCCGCAGCATCGCCATCAACTGTCCCCGATGATGCGACGTATGCGTCATCCTCCGCGTCATTACCCAGGCCCGCGAGCGCTGCACATCGAAAAACTTCGCATTCTCTTCCCACCAACCCTCGGTCTTCTCCTGCAAAGCCGCCAGCCGCTTGCCGCTGTCTTCTGCGTATCGCTTCATGAACTCGATGCGTGTCTCCATTTTCGGCAACGGAGGCTCGCCTAGACGGACAGGAGTGTCCGCCCCACACACATCAATTCCTAGCATGTCACGAAACCACAAATCCTCGCTCACGCACTGATGCACCATCTGCTCATGCACGCTCCGTCCGCGCGAGTCGTCCGACCGCGGACGCATCTCAAGGTCCCTGTCCTGAAACTCGCCCCACACGCTGACCACTTTCACCCGCTCCGTGGCATAAGTCTCAACAAGAAACTCGTATCTCATAGTGCAAATATTACTCTGGCGGCTGGGACGTCACGCGGCGAAAATTGAGGACCGTTTCTCTGAGTTTTCCGCGCGGTGTCGCCGTCGCGACGAAGATTTCTCAAGCCAGCGGAAATCCGTCGCTACGCGAGATTGTTACAATCCGATGAAATTAATGTCTCCGCCGCTCTCTGGCCGCTGACAACTGGCAAACGGCCACTGTTTTCCAGCTACAATTGATGCCGTGAAACCCAACATCTTCGTTGTCGAAGACGATCCCGACATATCCCGCCTCGTCCGCCATCACCTCGAAAACGACGGCTTCACGGTGCGCGTCTACCCCACCGGCTCCAATGTACTCAGCGACGCTGAGCGCCAGCGTCCGGCATTGTTCATTCTCGATATCATGGTGCCCGGCAAAGACGGCCTCGAACTCTGCCGCACCGTGCGCCAGACTCCCGGCCTCGCGTCTGTGCCCGTAATTTTTCTCACCGCAAAGAGCAGTGAAGCCGATCGCGTCTTCGGCCTTGAAATCGGCGCCGACGATTACATCGCCAAGCCCTTCAGTCCACGTGAGCTCGTGGCTCGCGTCAAAGCCGTGCTTCGCCGCTTCGAACGTCCCCTACCGCCCAGCCCCATGAAAGTCGGCGAAATCGAAATCGATCCCTCGGCGATGATCCTTACCGTTCGCGGCGCTACCGTCGCCACCACTGCCACCGAATTCCGCCTGCTCGATTACTTCGCCCGGCATACGGGACGTGTCTTCAGCCGTGACCACCTGCTGGACTCCGTTTGGCGCGACACGTCTTATGTCACCCCGCGCTCGGTCGACGTCTACGTTCGCCGCATCCGCGAGAAGATCGAGCCCGATCCGGAAAATCCCCGCTACCTCAAAACCGTGCGTGGAGCCGGCTATCGCTTCGAGATCCCCAAATGAGGATAAGGTGAAGAACCGGATTTTTGTTAAGCTGCTGGCCGCCTTCGTGGTCCTCATTCTCGTGTCCGCTGTGACTTTCGACGTGATGATCGGTGGGGCATGGCAGGCGTCGTTGCGTTCAGAAATTGAGCGCAGCCTCACACAAAAAACGCAACTGCTGGCGCATCGTGTCGAGACCGATCGAAGCCATTCTCTCGCCGACATTGCCGCTCAGGAAGGTCAGGCCGCCGGCGCGCGGGTCACGATTATTGGTCAGCAGGGGAACGTGCTGGCCGATTCGGAAGCAAATGCGGCAAGCATGGAAAATCACGGCGCGCGTCCGGAGTTCGTTGCGGCTCTTGCAGGAAAAATTGGCAGCAATGAACGTCGCAGCGCAACTATTGGAATTCCGTTCCTCTATATTGCAGCGCCAATCTCCGGGGGAGCGGTGCGCCTGGCCTATCCTCTCTCCGATGTGGAGGCGGTTTCCGCGCAGGTTCGCCACAGGTTGGAACTGGCTTCCGCTGTGGCGTTTTTCTTCGCTCTGATCGTAGCGGCGGTGTCCGCTCGCTGGAGCGCTCGCCGGCTCGAGCGCATCGTCGATGTCGCGGCCCGCATCGCCGGGGGCGATCTTAAGGCACGCGTGCTCGAAGCCTCTCAGGACGAAATTGGCCGCGTTTCCGCCGCCATCGATAAGACTGCCCGCCGCCTGGAGCAAAGTTTCGCCGCCGTCCGCTCCAGCCAGCGCCAGCTTGAAACGCTTCTCAACAGTATGCAGGATGCGGTCATCGCCGTTAGCGCGGATGGCCTGGTCCAGTGGGCGAATCAACCCATGACCCGTCTGGTTCCGCAGGGTACCCGGTTGCAGCAGCCCGTCGTCGAAACCGTTCGCGATCCGGATTTTCTCTCCACCGTGAAGGAAGCCGCCACCACGCGCGAAGTGAAGACCGCCCGCGCGACCTCCATCGTTCCCGGACGTACCTTCGATGTAACTGCCGCTCCCCTGCCTGATGGAGGCGCAGTCGCCGTGCTGCGCGATCTCACGGAAACCGAACGCGTAGAAAAAACCCGTCGCGACTTTATCGCCAACGTCTCTCACGAGCTGCGCACACCTCTGACTTCGATCCAAGGCTATGCTGAGACTTTGCTTGACACGGTTCCCGACAACGGCGCACCTTCACGCGAGTTTCTCGAAATCATCCGCAAGAATGCCTTCCGTATGTCCCACCTTACGGAAGACCTCCTCACCCTGGCCCGTGTCGAATCCGGCGAGACCCGTTTCGATGTGGAGCCGGTTCCTGCGATCGAACTTCTCAATGACGCCGAAGAAAGCTTCCGCGAAATTGCCCGCAGTCACGGGATTGATCTCAGCATGCAGGAGGCTCCGCTGGTCGATCTTCCGCCGGTCATTGCCGATCGCGAGGCGGTTCATCAGGTCTTTTCAAACCTGATCGATAATGCGCTGAAGTACGGCGCTTCCGGCTCGCGAATCGTGCTGGGCGCGCGCGCGAACGCTCACACAGTCGAATTCTTTGTACAGGATTTTGGCGCGGGCATCGCTTCCGAACACTTGCCACGCCTGTTCGAGCGTTTCTACCGTGTCGATAAAGCCCGCTCCCGTGAATCCGGCGGCACGGGACTCGGACTCGCTATTGCCAAACACATCATGCTCGCCCACAGCGGCTCCATTCGCGCCGAAAGCGAACTCGCACACGGGGCAACCTTTTTCTTCGCTCTTCCGATTGCATAAGTAAGCCCAATCAGAATCAAGCTGCCGGGTGAATCAATCGCACAATCCAGAACGCGATGGCGGCTACCAACGCCGATGCCGGGATCGTCACTATCCACGCCCACACAATACGCCGCGCCACTCCCCATCGCACCGCAGATAACCGGTGCGTCGCTCCCACGCCAACAATCGCTCCCGTAATTGTGTGAGTCGTGCTCACAGGAATCCCGGCGAGAGCTGTGGAAAACAAGGTAATCGCTCCCGCAGCCTCGGCGCAAAACCCTCCCACCGGTTTGAGCTTTGTGATGCGAGAGCCCATTGTGTGAACGATCCGCCAACCGCCGAAGTAAGTACCCAGCGCGATCGCTGTGTTTGCCGCCAAAATGATTGGCCAGTGAAATTTTCCCCAAGTGCCACCCAGTTCCGTGGAACTCATAAGATGCGCGCCATACAATGCGCTGGCGACAATGCCCATAGTCTTCTGGGCATCATTGCCGCCATGCCCCAGGCTATACGCCGCTGCCGAAAGAAGTTGCAGCTTGCGAAACCAGGCATCAATCTTTTGTGGAGGCTTGTTCCGCAAGAGCCAAAAAATGGCGACCATGAAAGAAAATCCCAACACCAGTCCGGCCACCGGCGCCACCACAATGAAGATCAGAGTCTTGTACCAGCCCGACGCAATAATCACGTGCCAGCCCGAGCGCATCACAGCCGCGCCGGCGTAACCGCCGATCAGAGCGTGCGAAGAGGACGTAGGCAGACCCCACCACCATGTCAGCAGATCCCAAACGATGGCGCCCAGCAAACCGCTGATGACGACGTACTGCGTTACCTGGGAAACCTGAATCATGCCTGAGCCGATAGTCTTGGCTACCGCCGTGCCTAGAAGAAAGGCTGCTACAAAGTTAAAAAACGCGGCCCAGGCAACTGCCAGTTTCGGAGATAACACCCGCGTCGATACAACGGTCGCGATGCTATTGGCGGCGTCGTGAAATCCGTTTAGAAAGTCGAAGGCCAGGGCAACGACGACTGTAGTAATCAGCAGCAGCAGGTCGGGCTTCACCAGTTTTCCTGTTCGCCTGGATTTTATTAACGCTTCAGGTGTTCTTGAGTACCACGGTTTCCAGTACGTTGGCGACGTCTTCGGCCTTGTCGGTAGCTCTCTCGAGGAATTCCAGCAACTCTTTTACTTTGATCAGATCAATGGGGTCTTTCTCGTATACAAACAATTTGGCAATTGCTTGCTGCGAAACCATGTCTGCCTCGTTTTCCAGGCGGTTGATCTCCACGCAATGCCCCAGAATATCGCCATTCTTCTGCAGCAACGACACGGCCTTCTGTAGCTCCTGGCACTGCATCAGAATGATCCTCGCCAACTCTCCCGCGGCCGGCGGCGGGGCGGCGATCCTGTACATCACGAGCCGGGCGCCGGAAGCGTTGATGAAATCCAGAACGTCATCGAGCTTTGAGGCCAACTGGTGAATATCTTCGCGGTCAAAGGGAGTAATGAAAGTCTGGTTCAGCTTGGTCAGGATGTCGTGGGTGAGCTCATCTCCCTGGCGCTCGATCCGGCGAATGGCGTCAATCTTGCTTTCCACCTCGCGGTAATCCGCAAAAAGCTCCACCAGAGTCCGCGCTCCGGCAATAAGGTTGTCGGACATCGCGGTGAACATGTGGAAGAAGCTTGTGTCCTTCGGAATAAGGCGGACCATGAGGGCAGGGACTCCGCCAATCTGGATGTCTGCAGCTGGCCGTGGCGGAGGAGCGAGTCAATATCTCACGCCCGCGTGAATTGAGTCAAACGGCACCACGCCTTTGCCTCTTGCCAATTTCGCCGAAAGGCGCGCAAGTGCCACTGTCCAACGTCAATGCGGGGGACTGCACTGGAGCGGTGAAACTGAGAATGTGGCAGCTAGTCTATTTTTGGGCGGCCCATCTTAATCGCCGCACGCTTAGGCAGTTTCAGTTGAAGCAGGAGAAGCAAAGCGAATACAGCGGCAGCTCCAATCGCTATCCGCTGAAGAAAGTTAACGAAGACCGAACCGATACCCATTCGAGCATTGTGCCTCTCGTCGAGCCCGACGACGACATTACGATGAGGCCTGCCCTATCGTGCCTTCGAGGAAGGATCCCGGTCGCGATTCGCAATCGGCCAAGCGCTTCATGTTGGCGCAGGCTCCTTCGATTCGTCTGGCTACCCGGGTTGGTGTCCGCAAAACGGAACAAACCTCAATTCGGCGATCCCTCCGATGCAAAGTGTGGTAATCAGGTCGTAAGTGGTTGGTGGCATCGCTTTGAAACGATGCCCCCGCGCCGGTCACTATTTGTTGAAGGGTTTCCAATGATCGTCCGCAACGAAGGCTGCGCGGTCTGGCGGTAATAGACGCGACAAATTTCTCCGAGAGGTATCTCCCCATGAAGACAGGCAGAACGAGTATCCGCAAAATGGGCTTGCACGCAACGGGCTTGCAAACAGTGACGTTCGCACTTCTGCTTGCAACGTTGTTCGCGTTCACGGGCGCATCTGTAGCCCAGGACTTTAAGAAGCAGGTCATTTATCAAATTGTGACCGACCGTTTTTTTAATGGTGACACTACCAACGATAATCCGCCTCAGAGCGCAGGATTGTTCGATTCCACCCAAACGAACTGGCAGGCCTACTGGGGCGGCGATCTCGCAGGGATTCAGCAGAAGATGGCGTATCTCCACGGCATGGGGGTCACTGCGATTTGGATTTCTCCCGCAGTGGACAATGAAAACCTGAATGAGAATACCGGCGCGCCAATTTCAGCTCCCTACCACGGGTATGGCGGGCACGATTTCATGCGGGTGGAAGAACATTTTGGCGACAGCACCAATTCGTGGACGGCGTTCTCCAATCTGACTGCGGCGGCGCATGCCGTAGGTATCAAGGTGATTGTGGATTGGGCGGAAAACGATACCAACTACAACGCGGGCGGCGAGTTTGGCGCGCTCTATAACAATGGCGTGTTCATGGCTTCCGACAGCAACGATCCCAATGGATATTTCCATCACAACCCCGCAATTGGCGACTTCAACGACCGCTATCAATTGCAGTACTACACGTTGGAACAGCTCGAAGACTTGAACCAGGAGAATCCGACGATTGACAGCTATTTGAAGACGGCGATTCATTTGTTTCAAACGCACGGTGTGGATGGATTTCGGCTGGACGCGATCAAGCACGTCACGTGGGGATGGGAGTATTCGCTGGCGAATTCGGTGTTCAATCAGGCGCCCGCATTTATTTATGGCGAATGGTACAACAACGATTCCGCCGACCCGATGTATCACGATGCTTATAAGTTCGCCAATAAGACCGGCATTAGCGAACTTGATTTCGGTGTGAATCAGGCGGTGCGCGATGTCTTCGCCAGCAACAATAATTTCTCCGAAATAGATGGGACGATTTCGACGGAGAATGCGAACTTTATCTGGAACAACGACCTGGTCACATTTTTCGACAGCCACGACGAGTCGCGGCTGCTGACATTGAACAACAACAACAATCGCCTGCAGGAAGCAATGGCATTCTTGCTGACGTGCCGCGGCATTCCCGTGATTTTGTACGGCGATGAGCAGTACCTGCACAACGACACGGGTGGCGGCAACGATCCTTACAATCGTGTGTGGATGAGTTCCTTCAGCACCACGACCACGGCATACCAGCTCATCAATAAGCTGGCTACTTTGCGGCAGAGCACGAATGATGCGCTGGCTTATGGTGGATTCCAGCAGCGGTGGATGAATAACGACGTTTACATTTACGAGCGCAAGTTTTTTAACGACGTCGTGCTGGTGGCGATCAACAAGAACGATACGACGGGATATGCCATCTCAGGATTGCTGACCGCGCTGCCGGCCGGATCATATAGCGATTATCTGGGCGGGTTGCTCGGCGGATCGAGCCTTACGGTGACCACTGGCAGCGGCGGCAACAATCCGGCGAACAACTTTACGCTGCCCGCGCATACTGTGGCTGTGTGGCAGGCCGTGGGGACGCCGAGCGCCCCGGAAGTTGGTTCGATTGGGCCGACTGTGGGCCAGCCCGGCATGAAAGTGACGATTGCCGGCAAAGGATTTGGAGCGTCGACGGGGCAAGTGTTGTTTGGGACGACGGCAGGCGCGGTTTCCAGTTGGTCTGATTCCTCGGTCACTTTCACGGCGCCCAACGTGACCAATGGAATTTACCAGGTGCAGTTGAAGAACAGCGGTGGAACCGCGGCGAACACGATTCAATTTACGGTGCTCACCGCGCAGCTCATTCCGGTCACTTTCACCGTCAACAATGCAACTCCAACCAGTACTGGCGACTATATCTTTTTGACGGGCAGTACGATTGAATTAGGAGCCTGGGGCACGACGTTCGATACAGCCGTCGGGCCGATGCTCGATCCTAGCTATCCGAACTGGTTTTTGAACGCGTCCCTGCCTGCGGGAACGGCCGTGCAATTCAAATTCATCAAGATCGCCGCCAATGGAACCGTGACGTGGGAGAACGGAGCGAACCATCAATACACGGTGCCGACCAGCGGGACGGGAACGGTGAATGTGAATTGGCAGTATTAGGACACTCAAGAGCGGTTGTCACATAAACCTGCCCACTACTCGTTCCATCTGCGGAACAGCAGCGCGCCGTTGGTGCCGCCGAAGCCGAAGGAGTTCGACATCGCATATTCGACTTTGGCCTTGCGGACCTGGTTGGGAACAAAATCCATGTTGTCGGTTTCTGGATCTTGATTCTCGAGATTTATGGTGGGAGGCAAGATTTGGTCGCGAAGCGCGAGGACGGTCACTCCAGCTTCGAGGCCGCCAGCGCCGCCAAGCAGATGTCCAGTCATAGACTTCGTGGAGCTAACAGGAATCCGGCGCGGACCGAAAAAATTTCGGATGGCGTGGGCTTCTAGAGTGTCGCCGATCGGAGTCGAAGTACCGTGGGCGTTGACGTAGTCGACGACGTCCGGCGTGACGCCAGCGTCCCGGACGGCGTTGCGCATGACGCGGAATCCGCCTTCGTGCTCAGGGGCGGGCTGAGTCATGTGATAGGCGTCCCCGGACATGCCATAGCCGACAATTTCGGCCAGGATGGGGGCGCCGCGGCGGCGCGCGTGTTCGAGTTCTTCAAGAATCAGAATGCCAGCGCCTTCCCCGATGACAAACCCGTCACGGTCCTTATCCCAGGGGCGGCTGGCTTTTTCAGGATCGTCATTGCGCGTTGAAAGCGCGCGCATCGCTGCGAAGCCGCCGACTCCCATGGGGGTGATGGCTGCTTCGGAGCCACCGGCAATCATGACGTCTGCATCGTTGTGCTGAATGATGCGGAAGGAGTCTCCGATGGAGTGGGCGCTCGTGGTGCAGGCTGTTGCTGTAGCTTCGTTCGGCCCCTTGGCGCCGTGACGCATGGAAACCTGGCCGGCTGCGAGATTGATAATCGCTGCGGGAATGAAAAAGGGAGAAATCTTGCGTGGGCCGCCCTCCATGAGTGCGGTGTGCTCTCGTTCGATGATATCGAAACCACCGATGCCGGACCCGATGTGGACCCCGACGCGCTCGTCATTTTCCGGCGTGATTTTGAGGCCGGACATCTTGAGTGCTTCATCGGAGGCGGCGATGGCCAGATGAATGAAGCGCCCCATTTTCTTGACTTCCTTTTTCTCGATGAAATTCAGCGGATCGAAGTTCTTGACTTCGGCGGCGATCTGGCAGGCGAAGTTCGTGACATCGAAACTGCCGATGCGCGCGGCTCCGCTCTTGCCCGCGAGTAAGGCCTTCCACACTTCTTCCGTGGAGTTACCCACACCACAGATCAAACCCAGGCCTGTAACCACGACCCTGCGTGTCAAACTTACTTCCCGCCTTTCGAATGCTTAGAGATGTAGTCGACCGCGTCCTGCACGGTGCGAATTTTCTCCGCGTCTTCATCCGGAATCTCGATGTCGAACGCCTCTTCAAAAGCCATTACAAGTTCGACGGTATCGAGCGAGTCCGCGCCGAGATCGTCCACGAACGAGGCGCTGGACGTAACCTCGCCCTCGTCCACTCCCAACTGTTCCACGATGATCTGCTTTACCTTTTCTTCAACGGCTGCCATGGGTCTCCTTCAAAGTGCGTAATTTAACGCCATGCACGGGGCGCGGCCCGGCGGAAACTCTTATTTCTTTTTTGCGTGCTTATCGATGTACTCGACGGCATCCTGTACGGTGCGGATCTTTTCCGCATCTTCGTCCGGGATTTCGATGCTGAACGACTCTTCCAGCGCCATAACCAACTCGACGGTATCGAGCGAATCCGCACCGAGGTCGTCAACGAAGGAACTGCTGGGCGAGACGTCGTTTTCATCGACGCCAAGCTGCTCGGCGATGATCTGTTTTACTTTTTCCACGATCTGCGGATTTCTTTCGGCAACCGATGCCATGCTCATGCTCCTGTCAATCAGAATTTCAAAAAGGCGAGTGTGTAGTGTAATTGTCCCGGTGAGGGAGTGTAAAGGAAGGACCGCCACGCCGCTAACGGATGGGAGCGCTTCCCAAGAATCTTAAGGGGTGAGCGTTGCCGAGGTCAAACGGCGGTCGTTGGTCATTGGCCGTTGGCGAAAATGTCGATGTTCGACCAGCGGCTAACGACCAGCGGCTAACGCCCGGTTTCTTCAGCGGGCGACTGTCCAGAGTTGGTACATCACTACGCCGAACATAAAGATTAGATAGGCGCGGAGAGCCCAGAAAAAAATAGCTTCGGTTCGTGTGAGTTTGCGGCGCGGGCAGTGGGAACGGGCTTTGGCAGAGGCGAATTGACCGGGTTCAAGAGACGAGATGACGTCGGTCGCTTCCGCCTGGCTGATTTCACCGCGCGAAGAATAGCTTTCCACTTCATCCACCTCCGAAAACATTCAAGGCCCGCGGAGCGATTACGCTCACGCCGAAAAGAACGCCCGCCCCGATCAAGATGACCACCACAATCAGAGCAAGAGCATTTGCCCACAGCGGGCTAACCAGGTCACCCATAATTTCGCGATCATTGACCAGCAAATAAAGAAAAAGGAGCGCCGGCGGCATGGCGAGGACCGCGATTACGTTGACAACCAGAACGATATAGACCAGCGGAATTCCGGGAATGAGAACCAGTCCCGCGGCAGCAGCAGCTTCAAACATCAAAACTAAGTAGAACGACTTGCCCTGCGTGAACGGCAGATTCAGGCTATGCGGACGGTGGGCCACCTCGCCAAACGCATAGGCGGAAGAAATCGAAATCGTGATGGCGGCGACCATTCCGGCCTCGAACATGCCGAGCGCGAAAAGCGCCGATCCCCAGTGCCCCACGAAAGGTTGCAGGGCCTGAGCGAAATTGGCCGCCTCAAAATTCGCCGCTGACATGTGATGCGTGAACAACGGTGACGCTGCGATGATAGTAGCCAAGGCAGCCAGTGCGGCAAGAGTCGCTCCCAGTGCGGTGTCGAAGCGCCCCATGGCGATATCGCGCCTGGTTAGACCTTTGTCCGCGATCGCGCTTTGTTGGAAGAACAACATCCAGGGCGTGACAGTTGCGCCGATGTTGGAAAGCAGGATCAACACCAGTTCCGGAGTCAAGCCTCCGGGCAATGGTTGCCAACTAACGAGCGCGCGGCCCACCGACGCCCAATGGGGATGAGTGAGCAGGGCCACGGGAACGAAAATCAAATTCAGCATGGCGGCGGCAAGGGTCATGCGCTCCCAGGTCCAATAACGATGCGTCATTAGAGCGACGAACAGGATTAGCAACGCCCCCAGAATGGCGACCGCCGGTCGAATCCCAAAAAATCCAAGCCCAGCGCGTATTGCGATGAATTCTGTGACCAGCGTGAGGAAGTTGCCGACCATCAAGTCGATCATGGAGAACCATCCCCAAAACGGCCCGAAGCGATCAAAGATCAGTTCTGCGTGGCCCCGATGCGTGGCTGCGCCGAGGCGAACCGTCATTTCCTGCACGACACAAGCCATCAGAAAAGTGAGAACCACGAAGGGCAAAAAGAAGCCAATACCGAACCGCGCTCCAGTCGCAGCGTAAGAGAGCATGCTCGGTCCGTCGTTCTCGCCGAGCATGACGAGAATGCCGGGACCGATCAGGAGCCAGAGCAAGTGCATTCGCGGCAGGATGCCGCGCCGGGCGCGGTTCTCGCGAACCTTCCGGCGGTCGTGGGCGCGATCAAGGTCTTCGTGAGTGATTACGACGGCGGCAAGGGCATCGCGGTCCTCCGATTGTGCGTCGAGCCGGTTCATTCCAGAATGCCGCAGGGAAGACTGCGAGCGGTTAGCGTAAGTATACACAAGAATGTGAACTGTAGTTAACTATTGTGGGCACCCGGGCGGCTATTGCCTACCGGGCTTTCGCCGGAGCCACCCAGACGCGTTCCGCAGCAGCCTGGCCTAGAGAAACGTTGCCGGCCAGCGTAGACAGGGTGAGCGTTTGGTCGTAGTTGCGTTCCAGTATGCGGAACCGCGCTCCCGGGCGGATGCCACGAGCCTCCAGAAACTCCAATAACCGCCGGTCGCGTTCATAAATGCCACTCACCGTATACGCGCAGCCGGGGTGCGCATCCGCGAGTTTGGTTAGTCCGCGCCGCCGCCGGCTCGCCGGACTCTCCAACTCGCTAAGATTGCCGTGCGGACAGGCGCCCCCAGCTCCCAGCTTGGCGAGGAGTTTCGCTTCGAAGTCAGGCGAGACGGCATGTTCAAGCCGCTCGGCTTCGTCGTGCACTTTCCACCATTCCATGCCAAACAACTCCGACAACATGCGTTCAATAAGGTGATGGCGCAATGTTAACTTGCGCGCGATCTTGCGGCCCACTGCAGTCAAGCGTACCAATCCGTCAGCCTGTACGCGGACGAGCCCGTCTTTTCTGAGTCTCCGCAGCGCCATCGTGACCGCCGGAGGCGAGACGTTGAGCAAGTCCGCAAGCCTCGCGGCGATGACTTCCTCACCTTCGCTCTCAGCCTCAAGGATCGACTTGAGGTAATCTTCCTTGGAAACGGTAATCATCTGGGGAGATTATACGGGGAAGCTTGGTGAAGGGTTAAGCGCGGTTAACGTCTCAGGATCGTCAGGTATTGGTCGTTGCCGGAAGATGCGGGCGCGAGCACATGGCCAGTCCGGAGTGCGGCTTCGCCCCGGGAATGGCGTATAAATGACCTCCGGGGATTGATGAATCCTCCGCCCTTACTGTAGAATCTAAGGTTTGTACCGAGAGATTAATCATGAAAACAGCCATTCATCCCGCTTATAACGAAGTGCGCGTTCATTGCGCGTGCGGCAATGCGTTTGTGACCCGTTCAACCCACAAGGGCGATATTTCCGTGGAAATTTGCTCGGCATGCCATCCGTTTTTTACCGGCAAGCAGAAGCTGATGGATACGGCGGGACGTGTGGAGCGCTTCCGCCGCAAGTATGCCAAGGTCGAACCCGCGAAAAAGAGCTAGTTCCTTCGCGGCGCTTCGGCCGGATAACTCGACATCACAGCTCTCGCCCCGGCGAGAGCTTTTGTTTATGCCGGTAAAATAGAGCAGTGAAGAAGTTCTGGGACAATTCGGGGCCACCGGCGGCATCGGCACTCGCGGGTGAAGGCATACTCACGACGCGAATTGTTCCTTCTTCGTTGACAATTGGGAATGTTGGCATTTCTCCAGCGACCGTTCTCGCGCCGATGGCTGGCGTGACCGATACCGTGTTTCGCCGCTTCATTCGCAACCTGGGCGGATGCGGGCTGATCATGACTGAGTTCACGTCAGCCGACGGCGTGCTCCGCAAGAAGGACCAGAAAGCCAAGCGGTATCTCCATTTCTACGAAGACGAGCATCCGATTTCGGCGCAGCTCTTTGGAAGCGATCCGAATGTGATGGCCGAAGCTGCGCGGATGGTTGAAGGCCTCGGATTCGATCTGGTGGATCTGAACCTGGGGTGCCCCGCAAAGAAAGTTGTGAAGTGCAATGGCGGCTCGGGATTGCTGCGCGACCTGCCGGCGATCGGAAGGATTTTCGAGGCGGTGCGCGCGGCCGTGACGATTCCCTTCACGGTAAAGTTTCGCGCGGGCTGGAGCGATGAAGAAATCGTCTGTGTGGAACTGGCGCGCATGGCGGAATCGTGTGGGCTGGCGGCCGTGGCCTTGCATGCGCGCACGCGTGAGCAAGGTTATAGCGGCAACGCGCGGTGGGAATGGATTGCCGCGGTGAAAGATGCGGTGAAGATTCCGGTGATTGGCAATGGAGACATTCGTTCTCCGGAAGATGCCTGCGCCATGGTTGCGAAGACGGGGTGCGATGCTGTGATGATCGGGCGCAGTGCGCCATCGAATCCATGGATCTTTCGGCAGATCGAGCAGTACTGTGCGGCCTTGATTCGGGAAGGGCACGCCTTTAGTCGTGCAGCAAACGCCGATACTCCACCGACGGGTTTAGCCGCTGAGGCCAGTTTTTGCACGGATAGTGTCATTCCCACATGGGAGCAATCCCAGGAGTTGTTTGCCTCTAACGGCACCGCTCCGTCCGTGCCCTTCCCGTTCGTGCCCTCGTCATCGAGCAAGTCCTACGGCCAACCCAGCGAATTCGATCGCTACCAGATGATTCGGACTTACTTCCGGATGCTGATCGAAGAAGAACTCCCGGATGCGGTGGGAAAGATGAAGCAGTTCGCGTCATGGTTTACGCATGGCGTGCCCGGCGGGGCGGGGCTGCGTAAGGCAATCTACGAATCGAAGAGCGCGGTTGAGATTCTCGAACGGGTAGAGGGCTTTTTCGAGGCGCGGCTGCAAACGCTCCAGGCGCAATAAGCCTCCGGCGGGTGCTTCGGTATAATTGCCCGCATGGCGCTGACCTCTGGCACGAAGCTCGGTCCCTACGAAATTCAATCCCCCCTTGGCGCAGGCGGTATGGGCGAGGTTTATCGCGCTCACGACTCCCGTCTCAACCGCGACGTCGCCATCAAAATTCTCCCGGCGTCATTTTCCGCCGATCCCGACCGCCTGCAGCGTTTCGCGCTCGAGTCCCGCGCCACCGCCGCGCTGAACCATCCGAACATTCTCTCGATCTATGACATCGGATCCGACGCCGGGCAAGGCGCGCCCTACGTCGTATCCGAGCTGCTGGAAGGAGAAACACTTCGCGACCGCCTGCAAAACGGCGCGCTTGTTTCCCGCAAAGCTATCGATTACGCGCGCCAGATCGCGAGCGGTTTAGCTGCTGC
Source organism: Candidatus Sulfotelmatobacter sp. (assembly GCA_049584475.1). Lineage (GTDB taxonomy): Bacteria > Acidobacteriota > Terriglobia > Terriglobales > Acidobacteriaceae > Sulfotelmatobacter. Next base: position 30,584 of record JBAUXX010000013.1, read on the forward strand.
TCACGACAAAGGCATCGTCCATCGCGATCTGAAGCCGGAAAACATTTTTATTACCGACGATGGCCGCGCAAAAATTCTCGATTTCGGACTGGCAAAATTCACGCGGCCTGAAGCCGATAATTCGGGCGACGCCCCCACGCAACAGATTGCCACCGACGCAGGAACGGTGATGGGCACGGTCGGCTACATGGCCCCGGAGCAGGTGCGTGGCAAACCTGCCGACCCGCGCTCCGATATCTTCGCCTTCGGCGCAATTCTCTACGAGATGCTCTCGGGCAAGCGCGCCTTCCACGGCGACTCTCCCGTCGATACGATGAGCGCCATCCTGAAAGAAGATCCGCCGGATTTATCGGAGACGAACCGCAACGTTTCGCCTGCGCTCGAACGCATCGTCCGCCATTGTCTGGAAAAAAGTCCAGCGGAGCGTTTTCAGTCCGCGCGCGATGTGGCCTTTAACCTCGAAGCCTTAACTGATATCTCCACACCCAGCCGCAGCGGAATCCAAGCCATTCCAGAAGAAACCGGGAAAGCTCGCCGCCGGCTCCTACCTGTACTCGGAACATTGCTGCTACTCGCATCTTGGGCTGGCGTCTACAGCTTCGCGCATCGCTCGGCTTACGCCAATCCAACTTTTCACGAAATTACCTTCCGTAACGGCACCATCTGGGACGCGCGCTTCGCTCCCGACGGCCAGACGATTATTTACGGAGCGGCCTGGGATGGCCAGCCTGCGGAAATTTTTTCCACGCGATTCGACAGCTCGGATTCCCGCTCGGTCGGTCTGCCTTCCGCGCAGATTCTTTCGATCTCGTCCAAGGGCGAGATGGCGATTTCACTGAACGCCATCGCGTATGCTCACTTCAGTCAAGCCGGCACACTGGCGCGGGTTCCTCTGGCTGGAGGCGCGCCGCGAGAAATCCTTGACAACGTGATGTGGGCCGACTGGTCCGCCGATGGCCAATCCCTCGCCGTCGTTCGTCCCGCGCCCGGCGTCCTCTCCCATCTTGAATATCCCATCGGCAACGTGATTTATGAGCCGCAAGGCTGGGTGAGCCACGTCCATTTTTCTCCCGGCGGAGAATACCTCGCCATCGCCGACCACGTCCTGGGCGGCGACGACGGCCGCATCGTGATCCTCGATGCGAAAGGAAATCCCAAAGCGTATTCTTCTTTTTATTCCAGTGTCGAGGGATTGGCGTGGAGTCCAAGCGGGAAGGAAGTCTGGTTCTCCGCCGTCCCCGCGGGATCGGCGCGCTCGATTTACGCGCTGGATTTTTCCGGCAAGGAACGCCTCATCTATCGCGCGCCCGGCGGCTTGATTATTCACGACATCAGCCGCACCGGCCTGGTTCTGTTGACGTCGGACAAAACTCGCGTCAGTCTCTTCGCGCTGCCTCCAGGCGAGACTCATGAACGCGCACTCTCTTGGTTCGATTGGTCGCTTCTGGCTGACATCTCGCCCGATGGCAAGACCATTCTTTTTTCCGAAACTGGCGAGGCCGTAGGCACCAACTACAGCATGTTTCTCCGCAAGACCGATGGCTCGCCCGCCGTCCGCCTGGGCGATGGCGGCTTTGGCAAGCTATCGCCAGATGGCAAGTGGGTGGTAACGGAAGACGGCGACCCCGCGAAGCTGATGCTGCTGCCTACAGGCGTGGGCGAGCCTCGCCAACTCACCGACAACAAAACCCACCACCACAACTCCGCGTGGGTGCCGGATGGCAAGTCAATCGTCTTCAGCGCCTCTGAACCGGGGCACGGCCGCCGCACTTATTTGCAGAGCATCGATCAGGGCTCCGCTCCGCGGGCTCTGACCCCTGAAGGCACGATCGGCTCTCTGGTTTCACCGGACAGCAAATATCTTCTCGCCACCGACGCCAAGCGCGACCGCTGGCTCTATCCAGTTGCCGGCGGAGAGGCGCAAAAACTCAATCTCGGGCTGGCCTTCGACGAAGGAATCATTGGCTTTTTCGGCGATAGCAAAACTATCCTGGTGCGCAATCGTGCGATCCCCGTCAAAGTATTTCGCGTCGATCTGGCGACCGGCCACCGTGAGTTCTTCAAGGAAATCGTCCCCGCCGACCCTTCCGGCGCGCAAAGCGTTCCCGGCCTAAGCTTCAGCGCAGATGGAAAGTCGTATGCCTATTCGATGGGTAGGATGCTTTCGGACTTGTATGTGGTCGATGGGCTGAAGTGAGTTGAGATTAGGCTGGCAAAGTTCATGTTCTTCGAGATCGTCGGGCGCGTCACCGAAATCGAAATTATCGCCACCGGCAAAGGGATTCGCGAGAGCCGCAGATTACGAAAGCTGTACGGCGGGCCGTCGCTGGAGGAAGCTGAAAGGTACGGCGTCGGTGAGACTCGCCGATGGTACGATATGTCAGGCTGAGATTCACTGGTATGAGGCTCACGGTGTTGGCGCGAAAGAATTCAAGATAAAGAGAATCGTGCAGGACAAAACCGAAACTGAGCCAACCGTTTGATTCTTCAAATTGATATGAAACGTGCTGAGCCGCAATTCGTGGTCTGCGTCAAGAACAAGCATTACGCTGCTTCGCTCGAGCTACGAAAGCTGTACCGCGTGCTCCCCGATGCCGCCGCCGCTAAACTCGGCCAACAGCGAGTGATTGATGAGTCCGGCGAAGACTACCTTTACCCGCAAGAGTACTTCGTTCCGATCCAATTACCACAGGCGGCTGAAAAAGCAGTCCGCCGCGCCGTGTAGGCGAGCTCCCTCGCCGAGCGAATGGGAACAAATGCCATTCGCATTGGCAAGATTTCCTTGGAACAAATAGCTGGGGATGGGTGTCTCTAACTATGTTTGCGAAACTCGCTCTCAACTGCCGCTCGTGTGGTCCGTAGGACGATCGTCCGCGCCGCCTTCGCAGGGTTGATAGTCCTTCAAATTGTCCTACTCGCCGCGCTTTTGGCATTCGTTTCAAATTACTGGTCGTCCCGCGTGCTCATCGCATTAGCTTTCGCGGGGCTGCCCTTAGCTGGCGCAGGAAATTACTTCTTATTTCATAGTCTCACACGCGCCGAGAGTGTCGGTATTGAAGCCGAAGAATGGCTGAAGCAACGTCGGAGCACAAATCCACTTCAGCCGAAGAAACGGGGCAGGATCCGGAGATTGGCCCTGTGGATGCCGACTGCAACCGTAGTGTTGCTCTGCTTATTCTTCTCATTCTTCGATGGAGCATGGGCCCTCGCATCGCACGTCTTCCATCCACATTCTGGCAGACTCATCGGGTACCAGGTCTCCATCCCGCTTTCTTGGACCATCTGCTGTAGTTATTATCCTAGCGGAGACGTCGACCGATCAGTCGTGACGGCTCAACGATATCGAGGCCTCTTGCGCGCGGGGAGCGGTCTCTACCTAGGGAGGAATCCACCTTTTTCCATTTCTACGATGAGCTTTCGCCGGATGCCGGCTGGAGATCCCCTCGCCCGGGAACCCGCCACCGAGATCATTTCGACACGGACTTTACAATTCGGAGAGCGCCCCGTCACGTGTTGGGAAGAAGTCCCCTCCCCTTGGATGCGATCGGGGCGGTACATCGGATGCTCCACTCTCCAAGGCGATTTCTCAGCCAATTTCAGCGGAGACGACAAAGACGCCGCGGAATTTTATCGGACGCTGGAAGCGATAAAACCGACAAAGTGACCGCACGGCTATATTTTGCGCGCCACCATCTTCCCCAACTCATCCTTCTCCACAAACGCCCAAGGCGTCTTCGGATCGTGCGTAAATACCGTCAGCCACTTTTCCGCAATCGCCTTCGCGTAATACTGCTTCTTGCTCTCGATGGTTTGCAGCGGATAAAGATCGAAGCCCATGCCCCAGGTGAGGTCGATATGCGCCGTAGTTGGGATCAGGTCGGAGATGTAGCAGGCCATGTGGCCCGCGCTGCTCACGATCACGCCATGCATGTGCGCGGTGTGGCCGGGAAAAGTTTGCACTGAGATGCCGGGAATAATTTCTTCGCCGCCTTTGAGCAGAGTCATCTGGCCGCTGGCCACGAGCGGGTCGTAATTGTCGGGGATGTAGCTGATCGAATCGCGTTCGCTGGGACGGCGCGCGTATTGCCACTCGCCTTCCGGTGCGTAATATTTCGCGCGCGGAAATGTGGGGACGATCTTGCCGTCTTTGTCGCGCACGGTGTTCCACCCGCAGTGGTCGAAGTGCAGATGTGTGTTGATGACGATGTCGATATCGTCAGGCGCGATTCCGGCGGCTGAGAGATTTTCGAGCAACTTCGCAGGCTGGCCGTAGAACTTAACCATGCGCTCGGAAAGCTTGTTGCCCATGCCGGTTTCAACCAGCACAGTTTGCTTGCCGGTGCGGATGAGCAAAGAGTTCAGGCCGGATTGAACGTAATTCTTTTCGTCAGCCTCAGTCTTGCGCGACCACATCACCTTGGGAATAACACCGAAGAAGGCTCCGCCGTCGAGGCGGTAGTTGCCGTCAGAAAAGATGGAAAGTTCAAATTCGCCGAGCCTGAGCGTGGGCATGAATTTAGTTTGCCATAAGCAAAAAAATCCTTGCCACGGATAATGCAGATTTCACAGATTTTTATCCAAATGATTTATCCGTGAAATCCGCGGCTTATCTTGTTTTGGCTCTTTCTTTTTCGCCTACACGTTTGCTGACCTCGAATTTCATCTTGCCGGCTTTCTTGTCGGCATCGACAATTACGTGGTCGCCATGCAGAATTTCGCCGTCGAGAATCTTCATTGCCAGCGAATCCTGCACCAGTTTTTGAATTGCCCGCTTCAGCGGACGCGCGCCGAAGTTCGGGTCGTAGCCCTGCGTAAAGAGCAGGTCTTTCGCGGCGTCGGTGAGTTCGAGCGAGATCTTGCGATCGGCCAGCAGCCGGCGAACGTCTTCGAGGCGTAGCTCGATGATCTTGACCAATTGATCTTTGCCCAGCGGCCGGAACACGATGATATCGTCGACGCGGTTGAGGAACTCGGGCCGGAAGTGGCCGTGCAAGGCGTTCATCACCTGTGTTGAAGCTTCCTCAAAGTCTTTTTCCGAGCGCAAGCTTTCGCTTTGCAGGAAAGACGAGCCGAGATTTGAGGTCATGATCAGGATTGTGTTTTTGAAATCGACCACGCGACCTTTGCCGTCGGTGAGGCGGCCGTCGTCCATCATTTGCAGCAGCACGTTGAACACGTCGGGATGCGCTTTTTCGATTTCGTCGAACAGCACGACCGCGTAGGGACGGCGGCGCACTTGTTCGGTGAGCTGGCCGCCTTCTTCATAGCCGACGTAGCCGGGAGGCGCCCCGATCAGGCGGGCGACGGAATGCTTCTCCATGTATTCCGACATGTCGATGCGGATCATTGCATGTTCGTCATCAAAGAGAAATTCGGCGAGTGCACGGGCGAGTTCGGTTTTGCCGACGCCGGTCGGGCCGAGAAAGATGAAGGAACCGATGGGCCGTTTGGGGTCGCTCAGTCCAGCGCGCGAGCGGCGTATGGCGTTGGCCACGCGTTCGAGCGGCTCGTCCTGGCCGATGACGCGTTGGCGCAGGCGCTCTTCCATGGTGACCAGCTTTTTCACTTCGCTTTCCAGCATCTTGGAAACGGGAATGCCGGTCCACTTCGAAACGATGCGCGCCACGTCTTCTTCGTCGACTTCTTCTTTCAGCATCCGCGCCTTGCCAGGAGTTTCCATCTGCCTGGTAAGCTTTTCCAGTTCCTGCTCCGTCTGGCGGATGAGGCTGTAGCGGATTTCCGCGACGCGCTGCAAGTTGCCTTTACGCTCTTCGGCCTGCTCTTCGATCTTCAGCTTCTCGAGTTGTTCTTTGAGTTCGCGGGCGCGGGCGATCAGATCTTTTTCTTTTTTCCAGTTTGCCTTAAGCGTGTTGGATTTCTCGCGAATCTCAGCCAGCTCTTTTTCGATAACGCCAAGACGCTCTTTAGAATTTTGATCGTCTTCCTTTTTCAGAGCCTGCTTCTCGATTTCCAGTTGCGTTGCGCGGCGTTCGAGTTGGTCGATGTCGGTGGGCAGGGAATCGATTTGAATGCGCAGCGAAGCGGCCGCTTCGTCAATCAAGTCGATTGCCTTGTCGGGCAGGAAGCGGTCGGAGATGTAACGATGTGACAGCGTGGCTGCTGCGACGATGGCCGAATCTTTTATGCGGACGCCGTGATGCACTTCGTAGCGCTCTTTCAGACCGCGCAGAATGGCAATCGTATCTTCGACGTTCGGCTCACCGACAAAGACAATCTGGAAACGGCGTTCGAGGGCCGCGTCTTTTTCGATGTACTTGCGGTATTCGTTCAGCGTCGTTGCGCCAATGGCACGTAATTCGCCCCGCGCCAGGGCAGGCTTGAGCATGTTCGAAGCATCGATTGCGCCCTCGGCTGCCCCTGCACCGACGAGGGTGTGGAGTTCGTCGATGAAGAGAACGATTTGTCCCTGGGCATCGCCGATTTCTTTGAGCACGGCTTTGAGGCGGTCTTCGAATTCACCGCGATATTTTGCGCCGGCGAGCATGGCGCCGAGATCGAGCGAAACGACACGCTTGTTCTTCAGCGCTTCGGGAACGTCGCCGGAAATAATGCGCTGCGCCAGTCCTTCAACGATTGCGGTCTTGCCAACCCCAGGCTCGCCGATGAGCACGGGATTATTTTTCGTGCGGCGGGAAAGGACCTGGATTACGCGGCGGATTTCTTCGTCGCGTCCGATGACCGGATCGAGTTTGCCGCGGCGGGCTTGTTCGGTCAGGTCGCGGGCGTAGCGTTCGAGAGCCTGATACTTGGCTTCCGGATTCTGGTCGGTGACTTTTTGCGAGCCACGGACCACGGTCAGGGCTTTCAGGATCGCGTCATAGGTTGCGCCGTGACGCGCGAGGATTTGCTGTGCTGGATCCTGCTTGAGGTGCGTGATGGCTAGCAGCAAATGTTCGGTGGAGACGTATTCGTCTTTGAAATTGGAGGCCTCTTTGAATGCCTGTTCGAGCAGTTTGTTGGCGGCGGTCGAGAGCGAAGCCTGCGCTGCGCCTCCGCCGGAAACTTTGGGCAGCTTCTCAATCTCGCGATAGATGTCGCTGAGCACGGCCTGCGGGCCGATGCCGATTTTTTCCAGCACCGGCGGAACGATGCCTTCTTTATCTTCGAGCAGCGCCGCGAGCAAGTGCAGCGGCAGCAGTTCGGGGTTGCCGTGTTCGGAGGCAAGGTCATTGCCTCGCTGGACGGCTTCCTGTGCTTTTACTGTGAATTTATCCCAACGGATTGGCATGGGGAACTCCATTTGGTAATTGTGTAATTTAGTGATTGGGCAATTTGAAAACTTGTTTCAATCTTTATTTTTCTCAGATGGCTGCCCGGCGCTTTGCGCTTCTGACTTTCGTCGTAGGCCAGCGGCTGCGATCGCCTTATCCCGACCGCGCAATTTTTCTAAAATCCTAATCTTTTCGGTAAAGCTCAACGCTGCCAGCCCTGACCTCATTTTTGACTTATCCATTTGGTCCTTCCAGGAACCTACTCTCGAAGTGCTTCCATTTCTCAGTCAGTCCGTAGCGCTTAATGATGGCTTGCAGTGCTTTCATATCTACAGCCTGCTGTTCAATAAATTGCATAATGCGAAGATAGTCTTTTGTTCTTCCGGTTTGCAGGGCGATGGCTACAAGGTGTTCTTCAGTCATGACCCACGTACTTATACCATCAACCTTAGTTGGTAGAGATCCGGCCACAGCCTCCCGCTCCAAATCGTTACCTGGAACTAAAAATTGCACTGGCCAGCCATGAATCACGATATGTTCGTGCTGTACGGTAGCGCCCCGAGCGGTTAGATACTTGTAGATAGGCGCGAGGCTTACCAGCAGCCCTTTATCTACCGCCGGAAGAATCACAAAAATATCAAGATCGTACGTTGCTGCCGGCTCCAGGTAAAAAGTTGCCCCGACCGCGCCGCCAATGGCGTAATGGGCGATGACTCCGTTCGCTTGCATTTGGTTGATCGCTTCGAGCGTTTCTTTCACGGCTCAGGGCACCCTGCAAGCATTGTGAACCAATCCCGCATCCGAGCCAAGCTCGCAAGTCAAACAAAAACGGGAGGCCGGCAGGTTCGCCGCCTCCCGCTGAAATCGAGTCGAGCTTTCGCTCGACCTGGACGGGCGAGGGCGCCCGTCCCCACACGAGCATTACCACTTACGCGGCCTGGCCGGCGCTCTTCACTTCTTTGCCGGGCTGCTTGCCTTCCAGGGTGCTGGATGGCTTAGCGCTGCCCACGCTCACCTTGATCTGCTTCGGCTTCGCTTCCGCCTTCTTCGGCAGAGTGATCTTCAGCACGCCCTTGTCGTAGGTTGCCGAAACGTTCTCGGAATCCACGGTAGTGGGCAGGGTGAAGTTGCGGGTAAAGCTGCCGTACTGGCGCTCTACGCGACGGTAGTTCTCTTCTTTCTCTTCTTTCTCGATCTTGCGTTCGCCATGCACGGTCAGCGAGTTGTTTTCGAGGCGGATATCGATGTCTTTCTCATCGATTCCCGGGACTTCGATTTTCAGGCTGACATTGTGCTCGTCTTCGTAGACATCGACGGCGGGGGCAAAGCTCGAGGTGTTCAGCGAATCGTCACTGCCGGTATGGTTATAGGTCTCGCGGAAAAGACGATTAACGCGATCCTGCAGTGTGGCGACTTCGCGAAATGGTTCCCAGCGGGTAAGAACGGTCATGGTAAATCCTCCTTCAAGAGATCGGTAAATTTTCGAATTTCAGTGCTTGCCCGGAAGCGTTGGCTCTTCTCTGGCTTCGGGTTCACTTCATTAGACGCTCGATTAGCGTAAAGGAATCATAAAAGTTGAGTGCGTTATTATCAATAATAAAACATCATTAAAATCATTATCTTACGAACAATATGGCGCACTTTAAATAGGAAGTTTCGGGTACTCCGGGGAGAATCGGATGATCTTTAGCTTGGCCTCGGAGCTCCACCAGGCGAAGCTGGCGATGGACGTCCCGCCCGGCGCCGGCCAGCATTTCCAGGAAATCCGTCTGGCTGACATGATAAGAGCAAGAACAGGTGACCAGGAAGCCGCCCGGGCGCAGCATCTTCAGAGCGCGAAGATTGAGTTCCTTGTAGCCGCGCATGGCAGCGTCGAGGTCGCGCTTCGTCTTAGCAAAGGCCGGAGGGTCGAGGACGATGGTGTCGTAGCGGCGGTCGGCGGCGGCATAGTCTTTCATCAGGTCAAAAGCGTTAGCTTCGATCCATTCGATTTCATTCTGGTTGAGAGTCGCATTGCGGTCCGCAGCTTCGAGAGCCGGCCGCGAACTGTCGACACCAGTAACGCTGGAGCACATGGGCGCGAGATGCAGCGCAAAGCCACCCTGGTAACAGAAAACATCCAGCGCTTCACCGCGTGCGAATTGAGCGGCGGCCGCATAGTTTTCTCGCTGATCGAGAAATGCCCCGGTCTTCTGGCCTTCGAGCGAATCGTGATGGAACCGGATGCCGTTCATGGCGACAATCGTGGAGCTCTTGTCGCCTTGGATCAAGCCTGAATCGCGAGGCGGCAGATGTTCCAATTCGCGGACGCGTGGGTCGATCCGTTCGACGATCGAATTCGGTTTGAGCCGCTCGGTCAGTTCGGAGACCAGAAGCTGGCGCACCGCGTCGGTGTCTGCCGCTTGGGTGAGGATTTGGAGCGAAAGGATATCGGAATAACGATCCACAATAATTCCGGGCAGGCCATCGGCTTCGCTGAAGATGAGCCGATAGGCGTTGGTGTCATGGACGACGGCCTCGCGATAGGCGATGGCCTCGGCGATACGCTGGCGCAGCACAGCGGAGACGTCGACTCCGGCCTCGTGTGAGATGAGGCGGATGGCAATTTGCGAGGTGCTCGAATAAAAGGCCGTCCCAAGCGACTTACCGCGATGATCTTGGACGGTGACGACGGAGCCAGGCGGGACATCGGTCGCGGAGACAATGTCAGAGCGGTAGACCCAGACGTGGCCATTTTTAAGGCGGGATGCACCGCGAGGGGAAACTTTGACAGAAGGAAGGTTTGCGGCGGACTTCTCGATCATCCGGCTATCTTAAACTCTCTCGGCAGGCTGGTATTTTGAGAGCAAGACTCAAAGATCAAAATCCTCAACACAGAGGAACACACCGGATTCCCAGAATTCTTTTCTTAGCTGGCGGCTTGTTCGGTAGGGACTGCGGCAGCGACTTCAGGCTTGCCGGCGGGACGCGCCTTCGCTTCGGCGCGGGCATGTTCAAGGTCGGCGAGCAGAGAATCGAGGACGACCATCGGCAATTCCGTACCCCAGATTTCCAGTTCCGCTTCCGTCCATGATCCATTGAGGCGAATCGAGCCGGCGATGTCCTCGGGGAATGCCTGGCGGTAGTCGCCCTCGCGGCTGAGGATATCGCCGAACAAGCGGCCGGTGTGCATCTCATAGATGCGGCGGGTAGCCTGACCGCGGGCATTGGTCAAACACAAATAGACTTCGCCTTCACCGGCGAAATCTTCGCGGTAGTACCAGGCTTGCGGGGCGTCTATTTTCGGATGATGGCGGCGCGCCCGGGTGATCGTCATTTTTTCCGGAACAAGTTCGTGGGCGGGATTGAAATAAAGCACTCGCTGGCAGGAGTCGCACATCACAGTCTGCTGTCCGGTGCGGACTTCGTTGTAAGTCTGGGGCCGCAGCATGACCTGGCAGCCCATGCATTTATGATCCATCACCTCGGAAATGCCTGAGCCGCGAAACTTGGAGACGCGTTCGTAGTGGCGTAGAAGATCTTCATTGATGCCCGTCCGCAGTTGATCGCGTTTGCCTCGCCAGTCGGTGAGCTGTTTTTCGTCTTCAGCGGTGCGCTGCCGGGCCTCTTCTTTTTCCTTCTCGATCTCGGCAGTCTCGGCTTTCATCTCGGCCTGTGCAGCCTTCACTTCCTTGTCGCGCGCATCGGCGTTGACCATCAGTTCGAGAATTTTATCTTCGTTGGCGGCGATTTCCTGTTCGGCGAACTGAATCTCGTGCAGCAGCGCTTTGTATTGGTCGTTGGTTTTGACGTCGAGCGACTGGTCGCGATATTTGGAAATCTTGCCGCGGAGATTGGAGATTGCAGTTTCGTATTTGCGGCGGGAAGACTCGTCCGCTTTGACGCTCGCCTGAGCTTTTTCCAGTTGCGCTTTGGTTCCAGCAAGCTTTAGCTCAATGGCGGCAACGCGCTTGGGCAGTTCCGCCACTTCATCCTGCAGGCGGCGAATCTCTTTATCGGCATCTTGCAACTTCAGCAGGTTTTCGATATCAGGGAGCATTCAATTGCATTGATTTTAGCACGCGGCGGTGGTCATCTCCGGAAGCATTCCCTTCGATTTTGCGCCTTAGAGTCCCGTTTTCGGCCCCGGAGACTGAAATTTGGAAACGTGGACAACAGCGCTAACCGCAGTCAGCACAGGGTCGCCTGGAATAAAGGCCTGCCGGTGCCTCTACATGCGCGATACAGCCCACCGGTGTAAACTCTTTGGTTCGCCTGCGTGAGCGCATCTTAACGTTTGTTCCTGTGAGGATCATTTCGTGAAAATACAGAAATGTTACTGCAGCCGTCTGGTTCTACTCGTGGTTTGTAGCAGTTTGTTCGTCCTTCATTACGCCGTGGCCCAGTCCAGCGCGCCCACCAAGCCGCTGACCATCGAACAAATATTCACCCCCGGAGAAATGACAGGCCGGGGCCCGGAAACCATGGAGTGGAGTCCCGACGGCACAAAGTTTTCGTATGTGCAGCGCGATGAAAAAGGAGACCAGGGCGAGCTGTGGTACATGGACGCAACGACCGGCGAAAAGAAAGTGCTGGTAACCGCGGCGAAATTGGCGTCGCTTGCGCCCGACTATGCCAAGGTCAAGAACGAACGCGAGAAAGAGCGATTGACTCGCTATCACGTGGCTGCATATCTGTGGGCGCCGGATTCCAAGCATCTGATTTTCGATTCGCAGGGGCAGCTCTGGCTCTATGACCTGGGCAGCAACACCGCGGTGCAGTTTACCTCCGCGCCCGATCCTAACGGCGACCCGAAGTTCTCTCCCGACGGCAATAGTGTCTCTTACGTCCGAAAACATAATCTGTACGTGCAGCCCGCGAACGGCAAAGGCGAGAAGCAGCTCACGAAAGACACAGGAGACAATCTGTTTAACGGCGATATCGACTGGGTCTACGCCGAAGAGTTGGCGGTGCGGAGCAATTACTTCTGGTCGCCCGACAGCAAGGAGATTGCCTTTCTCCACATGGATGAGAGCAAAGTTCCGACGTATCCGATCACGGATTGGATTCCGACACATCCGACGGTGGATAACGAGAAGTATCCCAAGGTAGGCGACGTGAATCCGGTGGTTAAGCTTGGCGTGGTCAGTGCCGGCGGCGGGAAGATTCGCTGGATCAAGCTTACCGACGACGAAGATACCTATATCCCGCGGTTTGGTTGGGTGCGCGACGGTGTGCTGTGGGCCGAAGTGCTCAATCGCACTCAGGATGAGGCAGATCTTTATTTTGTGGACGCGAAATCGGGCAAGTCGCGGATTGTTCTGAAGGAGACCACACCGGGCGCATGGATCGACTTCGAACATCTCGAACCTCGTTTCCTAAAGGCGAGCAACCGCTTCCTCTGGCCGAGCTGGCGCGATGGAAACATGCATCTCTACCTCTACAGTTTTGATCAGCAGAACGCTATGGGAGCAGATGCCAAGCTGGACGCGCAACTCACTCAGGGCGATTTTCAAGTGCTGGGAATCGAGGGAGTAGATGAAGCGGGCGGCATGGCATTTTTTTCATGCAACAAGGATGATCCGCGGCAGCGTCACATTTATTCGGCGAAGCTGGATGGCTCCGGCGTGCAGGCTCTGACGCATGACGAAGGCATGCACTTCGGCCAATTTGCCGAGGATGGAAAACATTACGCGGAAACCTACACCGACACCTTGACTCCGCCGAAAATTTCTCTTTGTGCTGTGGGCGGCGCATGCAATCCCATGTGGGCGGCGCGAGGCGTCGCCGAATACAACCTGGCGCCCACGAAATTCCTGGAATTCAAAGCCGACGACGGAACGACTCTATATGGCCGGCTGCTGCTTCCACCGGACGCACCGGCGAACGGAAAGATTCCCGTGATCGTCAATATTTATGGCGGCCCGGCGGGGCAAATGGTGCAAAAAGGCTGGGGCGGGTCGACGTCATTCTTCGATCAGATCCTGGCGCGCAAGGGCTTTGCTATTTTTGCGGTCGACAATCGCGGAACACCGGGCCGAGGGCGCAAGTTCGAGACCGCGATTCGCCATGAGTTCGGAGCGATCGAGTTAAAAGATCAGCTCACCGCGCTGGACCAGCTTTTTGCGCAATATCCGCAACTGGACAAAGACCGGTTAGCGATCTGGGGATGGTCGAACGGTGGATCGATGACCCTCTATGCGATGACGCACTCCGACCGCTTCCGCGCCGGAGTCGCCGTGGCACCCGTTACGAATCAAGTGAACTACGACAGCATTTACACCGAGCGGTACATGGGACTCCTCAAGGATGACCAGAAGGGATACGAAGAGTCGGATGTGACCAAATCCGCCGGCAACCTGCACGGCGCTTTGCTGCTTGTTCATGGCACCAGCGATGACAATGTTCATTTTCAGAACACGATTCAGATGATCGATGCGCTGATGAAGGCGGATAAACATTTCCAGCTGATGATTTATCCGAACAAGACGCACGGCATTGCGGGAAAGGATGCGCGCGTGCATTTGTTCGAGATGATTGAGGCTCACTTTGAGCGGGAGTTGAAATAACTCTGAGAGTGGCTGCATCTCGTGTTCACGCTCAGAGTGTTCGGTGCAAATGAAAATGGCAGACCTTGTGCTTGAGGGCAAACAGGTTCGTCTGGAACCGCTTGCGCACCGCCATATTGATGGGCTTGCGGCAGCGTCCACGGTTGAGCCGGAGCTTTATCGCTGGAGCCCGGTTCCGCAAGGCAAGGATGAAGCTCGCAAATACATCGACACCGCGTTGGCGTGGCAAGATGCCGGCACTGCCATTCCGTTTGCCATTGTTCTTGTAACTACCGGAGCGGTTATTGGCTCAACGCGCTTCTGGAATCTGGAACGATGGTCATGGCCAGTTGGCCATCCTTCTCACGGCCGCACCGTGCCCGATGCTTGCGAGATTGGTTACACGTGGTTCAGCCAATTGGCAATTCGAACCTCTGCCAACTCTGAGGCCAAGCTGCTCATGCTGGCTCATGCCTTTGAATCCTGGGATATGCTTCGCGTCTGCTTTCATACAGACGTTCGCAACCTTAGGTCGCGGGCCGCTCTCGAACGCATTGGCTGCCAGTTTGAAGGCATTCTCCGCGCTCACCGAATGGCGGCGGATTACATTCCACGCGACTCGGCGCGGTATTCGATCATTGCGGCGGAGTGGCCTACTGCGAAGCAGCGGCTCATCGAACGAATGAATCGACGTTGACGAATTCGCGAGGAGCGAAGAGCGCGGCGAAAAAGGCATTGTGACGCCGCGGGATTTTATTTCTGTTTTTCCGTTTTCCTGGACGAACTCTCTTTAGAAGAGCTGTCTTTCGAGGAGCTATCCTTGCTCGAATTGTCCTTGCCGGACGCTTCCTTGGATGAGTTGTCCGACTTCGACTTCTCGTCTTTCTTCGACTCTTTGCTGCCATTGTCAGAAGAGGATGACCCAGACGCGCCTGACTTCTTGTTGGCGTAGTCCGTAACGTACCAGCCCGAGCCTTTGAACTGCACGGCGGGAGCGGAAATCATCTGCTCGACCACGCCGCCGCATTCCGGACACTTCTTCACCATCCTGTCGGAGAATTTTTGGATTTTCTCGAAGCGGTGACCGCACTTCTTGCACTCGTACTCGTAAAGGGGCATGTGTGATTTAAACTTGCGCCAATTCTCTAGATTCAATCTGCTGCCTAATTCTAGATCATTTTACGATCTGCCGTAACCGGGCTGGCGAGAGGCCGCAGCCTGCCGGCTTCCAATCATTCCGAGAGACGTTTAGGTGCCGTATTGCGCCACGCGGCCTGGATCGCCTTGCTCAATACGTCTTTCTTCGCGGCTTTCAGATGAACGCTGGTGTCGCCTCGGCGTCCCCACACGCCTTTCACGGGCACGAAGACATCGGGATAGTCTTTTGAGAAATAATGCTGGTCTTCGGGGGAGAGCTTGACCATCCCTCGCGACTTATCGGGATAGCCGAGCGTGGCAAAGATTTTTCCTCCCACGCGGAAATCGGGATGGCTCATGTGCGAGCGTTGCTCAGCTTCGGGAAGCGCGAGAGCGATGCGGCGGAATTCGTTTGCAGTCATGATCTGTCTCCACGAGGGGACCACGCTAGCATAACGGCTCGCAAGGCCTCGAAGTTACGCTGGCGCGTTCGGCGGCTCGGCTTGCCGCCATGCGATGGTAGACTCGCGCCATGAGGGAAGCCGAGGACCAGCGTGCGGCAGACGCGGGGATATCCGAAAATTCCTCGGCGTCATTGAATCGGCTGAAGCCTGGGCTTTATCTCGTCGCTACCCCCATCGGGAATTTAGAAGACATCACGCTGCGCGCGTTGCGAGTGCTCAAGCAAGCTGATCTCATCGCCTGCGAAGATACACGCCACACGCAGAAACTGCTGAACCACTACAGCATCGCATCCCGCACCGTCAGTTATCACGAGCACAACGAAATGACGCGCGCAGCTGAGTTGGTGAAGCAACTGGAAGATGGATCCAGCGTGGCTCTGGTGACCGATGCAGGCATGCCGGGAATTTCCGATCCAGGCTATCGCTTGATTTCACTGGCGATTGAGCGCGGCGTGCCGGTGGTGCCGATTCCGGGGGCATCGGCATTCTTGGCGGCGCTGGTGGCCGGCGGTCTGCCTACGGATTCGTTTCGTTTCAATGGATTTCTCCCGGCAAAACGAGGTGAACGGCGGGCAGCGTTGCAGACAGTCAAGAATTCGCCACGCACGCAGGTTTTCTACGAAGCTCCGCACCGGATAATTGAGTCACTGATAGATGCCGTCGAAGTTCTCGGCGCGGGACGGTATGTGGTAATCGCACGCGAAGTGACCAAACTGCACGAGGAGTTTCTGCGCGGTCCTGCGGGCGAGATTTTGGAGACGTTGAAGGCGCGCGAGGCGGTGAGGGGCGAGATAACGCTGTTAATCGGAAAGGCTGAAGAAACGGTCGGCGACCCATCGCCAGGGTCGCAAATCAGCATTCGTCGGCGTGTCGAGCAAATCATGGCTGCGGAAAAAATTGACGAGAAGGCCGCGCTGAAGAAAGTGGCAAAAGAGCGGGGAGTGTCGAAGAGTGAGGCGTACCGGGAGTTGCAGCGGGTCAAATAAGTGATCGCCGGCGCGTTCGGTGGGCTATCGCTTCATTCGATCAGACAGCCGAGAGCGTGTCCCCGCCTCAGCATCACTACTTACCTGTCAACTCTTTCTTTACCGCGTCACTGACCAACTTCCCATCCACTCTCATCCCTGCGCCCGAAAAACGGGCCATCGCATTCTTCATCACGGTGCCCATATCTTTCATCGTCGGCGAGCCCATTTCCGCGATAACTGCTTTGACGCCTGCGACGACTTCCGCTTCGCCCGCGGCTTTCGGCAGATAAGCCTCGATCATAACGATCTCGGCCGCTTCTTTGTCGGCCATTTCCTGACGTCCGCCTTTGGTGAACTGCTCGACAGATTCCTTCCGCTGCTTGATCAACGTGGTCAGTACGGCCTGAGATTCTTTGTCGTCGAGCGGCGACATCTTTTCGATCGCGCGATTCTGCAACGCAGCTTTGACCATGCGCAGCGTGGAAAGGCGCTGCTCATCGCGCGCCTTCATGGCCGTGGTGATGTCCTTCTGAATCTGTTCGACGAGGCTCATAGCGGGATTATAGCCGCTAAGAGCGCGAGGCGCGGCGTGCAGCGAGTGTCACTCCAGTCAGGGCGATGGCTTCCATTTGAAGTTTGCGTTCACAATATCAGCGAGGCGCGTGCCGGGCGTCGTGCATTCCGGTAAACTTAAAGGTTCTCCATTCAACAAGGACACTTCCCATGCTGCGCAAGAACCGTCTTTTTACTCCCGGCCCTACACCGCTGCTGCCTGCGGCGCAAACGGCCATGGCTTCATTCACGGCACATCACCGGACTGCGGATTTCCGTGCTTTGTTTCAGCGCGTGCTCGTGGATATGAAGGAGTTTATTGGCACACGTAATGACGTTCTGGTGCTGGCTTGTTCAGGCACAGGCGTCATGGAAGCTTCAGTCTCCAACCTGACTTCACCGGGCGACAAAGTTTTGGTGCTAACGGCAGGAAAATTCGGCGAACGCTGGACTGGTTTAGCTAAGGCCTTCGGCTGCAACGTCGATGTGCTCAGCAAACCGTATGGTGAAACATTCTCGCTGGATGAAATTCGTTCGAAGATTACGCCAGAGGTACGAGCTGTCTTCGTTCAGGCGACCGAGAGTTCCACTGGAGCGCGCCACGATATTAAGGGCATTGCAAAGATAGTACGCGAGCAGGATGATGTGTTGCTTGTCGTTGACGCGATCACCGGTTTGGGGACAACGCATCTCGATGTCGATGGCTGGGGTGTCGACATAATCATCGGCGGATCGCAGAAGGCTTTGATGATGCCTCCGGGCCTCGCGTACTGTGCCGTCAGCGACCGTGCCTGGAAGCGCATGGATGGTACAACGTCGCCGCGCTATTACTTCGATTTGCGCAAAGAGCGCAAGTCAGCCGCAAAGGGGGAGTCGGCGTACACTCCAGCCACATCGCTGTTTGCCGCGCTGGGCGCAGCTCTCGACTTTATTCGAAACATGGGTAAAGGAGATCTGGCGAAGGGCCGCGAAGAACTGGTGAACAATGCCGAACTGTGCGCTGAGATGACTCGCGCTGGGGTTCAAGCGCTGGGACTTAAACTCCACTCGTCTTCGCCGGCAGCCGCACTTACCGCTGTTTGCTCTCCGCAAGGAGTGGACTCGAGCGCTCTTGTCAAAGAGTTCCGCGAGTCGTTCGACGCGGTGGTGGCAAATGGCCAAGGCGAAATGAAGGGCCAACTATTTCGCATCGCCCACATTGGCTACTACGACTATCTCGATACCATCGGCATTCTCGGCGCGCTGGAACACGTTCTCGCCCGAACAACTCAGCAAAACGTCGAGTATGGCGCTGCTGTTCGCGCCGCCCAGCAAATCTATGCCCGCAGCTTTTCCGGCAAGAGCCAACTGGTCGGAGCTTGAGCGTCGCCGGTTTGCATGCCATGAATCCAGCCAAGCCAGGTAGGAAAAATTAGAAAAGTGAAAATCGTTATCGCAGAAAAGATTTCGCCGGCCGCAGTGGACCATCTTCGCGAACCCGGCTGGACCGTCTTAACCGCGGATCAATTGGACGGCAAACTCACCGAGCATCTTGAGTCGGCCGACGCATTAATCGTGCGCTCGGCCGTTCAAGCGGACGCCAAGCTCCTGGAGCACGCGAACAAGCTTCGCGTGATCGGCCGCGCCGGAGTAGGCGTCGACAATATCGATCTCGAAGCCGCGACTCACAAAGGCATCGCGGTCATGAATACTCCCGGAGCGAATGCCGTGGCCGTGGCCGAACAAACACTGGGCATGATGTTGGCCATGGCTCGACATCTTTGTCGGGCGGACGCACTGATGCACGCGGGAAAGTGGGAGAAGAAATCTCTGCAAGGCAGCGAGCTGCGCGGCAAGACATTAGGCGTTGTCGGCCTTGGTCGCGTTGGCATGGAGGTTGCCCAGCGTGCGCGCAGTTTTGGCATGGACCTTGTGGCTCACGATCCGTTTGTGTCGATTGCACTCGCGAAGGAGCGGGGGATCCGCATGTCGTCGCTGGACGAACTCTATGCGGCTGCCGACTACATCACGCTCCACGTTGGGCTGACGCCGCAGACTACAGGGATGATTAATCAAGCATCCATCGCCAAGATGAAGAAGGGGGTGAGGCTGGTGAATTGTGCGCGCGGGGAATTAGTGAATGAGGCGGATCTGGCGCAAGCCTTGCAACAAAAGCATGTGGCCGCCGCTGCGCTCGATGTTTTCGCCGAAGAGCCGCTGAAGAACTCCCCTCTGCTTGCTCTCGAGAATGTGATTCTGACGCCGCACATCGGCGGTTCGACGCAGGAAGCTCAGGAAGCGGTGGGGGTACAGATCGCGCAGCAGGTAAAAGAGTATCTGAAACACGGAGTCATTCAGAACGCGGTGAATGTTCCCTCGGTTTCGGCGGAAGAATATGCAGCCATGCAGCCCTATATTTTGCTGGCAGAGCGGATGGGCGGATTTCTGGCGCAGATTTCCGACGGAACCCTGGAAGAGGTTTCCATCCGTTACAGCGGTCACATCGCCGACTGGAAGACCGACCTGATCCGCAACGCCGCCATCAAAGGCATTTTGAATCAAGGGTTGGAGGAGAAAGCGAATCTGGTCAATGCGTCTTCCATTGCCGATTCGTTAGGCCTGAGAGTCAACGAGTCGCACAAGGCGAAGGCGTCCACCGGCGGGGCCGGCAGCGTGATTTCGATTTTGTTCAAGACTTCGCGCGAAGAACATCTGGTGAAGGGAGCGGTGCTGCGAAAAAGCGCTCCGAGGCTGCTCCAGGTCGATGGCATTGACATTGAGGCTCCTCTCGAGCGCAACCTGATTTACCTGCGCAACCGCGACGTTCCGGGTGTCATCGGGAAAGTCGGCACCATTCTTGGAGATCATCACATCAACATCGCAGATTTTTCCTTGGGACGCCGGAGCGTGGAAATTGCCGGGAAACCGCGGGAAGCCATCGCCGTGGTCCACGTTGACGGACGTGTCCCTGACATGGCGTTAAGAGAGCTTTGTAAGATTTCCGCGATGGAAATTGCTAAGGCCGTGGAACTGGCGTAGACGAACCCAGACCAATTACTGCCGATTGATGCCGCGCTCGGTTTCAAGGCGGGTGACTCGCTCGCGCAAGTTGGCAATGTCGCGAGTCGCCTCGAGTTCAGCGCGAAGATTGGCATTTTCGAGCGTCGATTGCAGCTGCGCAAACCCCGAATCCATCTTGGACTCAAGCCTTTTCATGTCCGCGCCGAGCTGTCGAGACTCCGAAGTGATCTTGTCTTCCAGACGGCTGGTTTCTAAGTCAATCTTGGTATCGAGGGTCTTGACGTCGCTCTTCAACTCCCGCAACTCCGGCGCGATAAAGTCCTGCAACAGCTGTCGAACCGATTGGACCACGTCAGACATGCAGTCATTGTTGCCGCGATACCGCATAATTGCAAGCCAGCCTAAGACGCGCCCGCAGTATGACTTTTGAGCCAGAATGGGAATGTTCGCGGACAGGTCCTAGCGGAAGAAAACAGGGCAACTCATATTCTTAGGGATTCCGCTCATCCCTCCGCAGCTTGCGGCTTTCCGCCAGCAGCGACATGGAGTGCATCAGATTCTGCAAAGTCACGATGCCGACCAGCCATTCGTCTTCGACTACAGGAATGATGCTTGAATTGCGGGCTGTGAGTTTGCGGAAAGCTGTGGCCAGGGATTCGTGGCGCGCCGAGACTTCAAACAGCTTGTTCATCACCGCTTGCACATAGCCATTGCCATCGGTCCGCAATGCTTCAAGGATGCGCTGCCGCGAAACCACTCCCACGAGATCGCTGCCCCGAACAACGACGAAATTGTCTTGCAGTGAATGCACGGCTTTTTCCAGTGCATCTTCCAAAGTGTCAGCGGGTGAAAGCGTGGCGAAGTCGGTAAGCATCACTTCTTCAAGCCGGACATTATCGAGCACTGACTGAAACACCACAGCTCGTTCTTCAAGTTGAGCGGCAGCGAAAATAATGACGCCAATCATTGTCAGCCATGCGTCGCTGAAAAGGCCCGCCACCATGAAGACCATTGCCATCGCGTTGCTGATGGAAACTGCACGGCGGGTGGCGGCGGCAGAATCCATAGTGCGCATGAAAAGAGCGCGCAACACGCGTCCGCCGTCGAGCGGATAAGCCGGGAGGAGATTGAGCCCGGCAATATACAGATTCGCCCAGACCAGGCTGCGAGGCAAATTTGTGGCCTGTAAAAAGGGCCACTTCCAAAGCTGAATGCCGGGAATCATCTGCAGCACAATGAGTGCCGAGATCGCTGCCAACCCCAAATTCACCAATGGACCGATCAGCGCGAAACGAACCTCACGCTTCCAAAGTGGACCATTCGCAATCGCCTTGTCGCCGCGCGATTCTTCGAACACGGTCACACCGCTCAGCGGCAGCAGGATTACGGCTTTGGGAATCATGCCGGCCCGCGCGGCCAATAGCATGTGTCCAGTCTCGTGGGCCGCGACACATGCCAGTATGATGCCGACCAGAGCCATGTCACGGGGGCCATTGGCCGACCCGTTGTGAGCGCCATATTCTGTCCAGAAAACGAAAACGGGCAGCAGGAAAAATGTGAGGTGAATCCGGACCTCGACCCCGAATAATCTCCCTACCAAAATCGACCAGCTTCTCATAAACGTCCGCTATCCATATTCTACATGGCCCGATATATTGATTCGGTCCTCGAAGGTACACAGTCATGCGGGTGATCGCTGGGAAATATCGGAGCCGTCCGCTGCGTTCCCTGCGCGGGTTGGATATTCGTCCCACATCCGATCGCCTGCGGGAAACGCTATTCAATGTTCTCACCGCAGGAAATCCGGCGGCACTGGAGGGCACGACTTGGCTTGATCTTTTTGCCGGGACTGGCGCGGTCGGAATTGAAGCTCTGAGCCGCGGCGCCCGGCATGTTTATTTTGTCGACGCTCTTGCCGCCGCAGCGGCAATGATTCGCAAGAATCTCGATGCACTGGAAATCGAGGGCGGCTTCACGATTTTTGAAGAAGAAATGACCCGTGCATTTTGGCGCATGGAACGCGCGCACGTGTCTGCGGACATCGTCTTTGTGGACCCTCCCTACGCCATGAAAGATGCGTATGGGGATACGTTGCGCGCGCTGGCGGGATCCTCTCTAGTATGGGCGATGTCTGTGGTGATTGCCGAGCACGACAAGAAGTTCGATCCGGGACAGACGTTCGGCGCCTTGCAGCGCTTCCGCAAATTGGAGCAGGGTGACTCCGCGCTGAGTTTCTACCGCATGGGGCCTTCCGCCGACATCTGGGAACCGAAGCCCTTACATGATTAAGTCGTCGCTGCGGCGCACGATTGGATGCTGCATCTCCTGCAAGTCATTCTTGACCATGTTTAGACCGTAGACGCAGCCTTCAAAATTCTGTGACAAGTTGGCAAACAGCGGCGCCACTTTCGCATATTCGAAGTGCTCGAACTTGGAAACGATGTAGTAGCTTTCTTTCCCGGCTTTCACCCAGTCGATGAAATTCTCCGTGCGATCCCGGCGCAGGCGAAAGCGGTTGATACTCTCGGGAAACATTCCCGCAAAAAATAGCGCGTAGTCGCCGATGTGCTTCCGCACCTGGCGCTCGCGATCGAATGAAGGAGCCGGCCCGTAAACTGGGTCGGACTCGATCAGCATCGCTCCCAGGTCGGAGAGCGGGCGGTCCGCGGCGTCGCGAATCTGAAATAGCTGTTCAGCTTCGCAAAATTCGGATAAGAGGTGTGATACGTAAGCGACAACCTGGGGGTCGCGGATGCCTATTTCCTCCGCGTAGTGCCGCCCGACTAGATCTTGAAAAAGCTCCTGCAATGGATGCGATTCCGGAATCATAATTATCGTCCCCCAATTGCCTTGCCCCGCACGGCATTTCAGCCGCTTGAGATGAGTAGATATCGCAGGTGGAACGCAAAAGCAAGTGACTTCTGTTTCTAACTGCGATTTGTTTCGCCGATCCATTAGAGAGTGAGTAAGAATTGCGAGTTGCTCGCGTGAATCTGCTGGCACTCTGGCTGCCGCGCTGCCAAAGTTGCAAAATGCTGCGTCAATTCAAGATCGGGTCTGTGCGTTGTGATTCCCATGCAGGATAAAAGGCCCGCTATTACAAGCCCGCCTGTAGAATGAACGATCAAAGGAGTGGTAATGAACCGTCAAAACATTTCCAGCGGCACCCCGTGGGAACCGGTGGTGGGTTACTCGCGTGCGGTAAGAATTGGTTCGCACGTCCACGTATCGGGTACAACCGCAACCGGCGCGGATGGCAAGGTCGTCGGCCTTGGCGATGTTTATGCGCAAACGATCCAGACGTTGAAGAACATCGACTCCGCTTTGAGCAAGGCAGGCGCCAGCTTGAAAGACGTTGTCCGCACCCGGATGTATGTCATCAACATCGCGGACTGGGAAAAAGTCGGCAAAGCGCACGGCGAATTTTTTCGTGACATTCGTCCCGCAACCTCGATGTTGCAGGTAAGCGCGCTGATCTCGCCCGAGATGCTGGTGGAGATCGAAGCCGACGCAATCTTGGGCGAGGTTTGAGGCAAAGGCCGTAGAGATTCGCCACGCGCTGCGATACAAACCTCTTGACAACCGTTCGCCCGCGAGCATAATGCCTCCATCCTGGTTTTTTGCACCAGCTTTCTGGTTTGCAATGCTGACAGCGCGAGGAGGCATGCATGAGCGTACTTGAGCTTTGTGGCCGAGATGTCGCCGCTGTTCCGCTCGATGCCAGCGTGGCCGACGCTATTCACAAGATGCTGGATTACCACGTAGGAGCCGTCGCGGTGGTGGACAGCGAGTACCGTGTCGCCGGTATTTTCACCGAACGGGATGTCTTGCGCAAAATGGCCCTCACTCGAACGGATCCGGGTACGACTCCTCTTCGCGAACTCATGACGGTGCCGGTCGAGATGGCTACTCGCGGAACCGGACCTGCGGAAGCTCTGACGATTATGTTGGAACGCCATTTCCGTCACTTGCCAGTAGCCGCGGACGACGGCCGTCTGCTGGGCATACTTTCTATCCGCAATCTGCTGGAGTGGCGCGTGGAAGATCTGAGCCGTGAACTTGAGGCGCTCGAGCAATACGTTTGCAATGATGGCCTCGGAGGTTAGAGTGGGGCCTTGTCCGGTCCGCGAAGAGGCGGCCTAATACGAATCGAGCTTTTTCGCAGCCCATGTGCTGATGCCCACCAACTCCGCCGTTGTCTCCAAGACGATCTCAGGTGTTCGTATCGCGACCTCGGTGTTTTTTCTCCTGTTCGGAGAGTACAAACTCGCGGGCCCTGGGTTTGCTCATGGCGGATTCCAAACGTATCTCCACGACTACATCGCTACTACGGCGGTGAATTTTTATCGCCCGGTTCTTTCCGGCCTGGTATTGCCGCATGCGGTGTTCTTTGGTTACGGCGTCGGTGTCATCGAGTCGTTCGTTGGAATCTGCCTGTTGCTTGGGCTCTGGGTGCGTGCCGCAACCGTCGTCGGCGTATTTTTTCTTCTGAACCTGTCCCTGGCGGCTTGGTGGGACCCTGGCCACGGTGCGCCGCTGTGGCGCTATTTCGGCGCACGTTTGGACACCGTACCTCTCTTGCTTCTGCTGATCATTTTCTACGCCGCCGATGCGGGTAAAGTTTGGGGCCTGGATGGGCGAGGCCATGATTGAGAAGGGTTTGTGATTTCCGTTTTTATTCTGGCAGAAAGAGGATCGTAACGATGAAAAAGGTTCTATCGACCGCCCTACATGCGGCAGCATTTCTGTCCTTGGTGATGCCGGTGGCTGCGCAGCAAACATCCAAGAATGTACTTGTACACGCCGGAAGACTGCTCGACGTGAAGACGGGGAAAGTACTATCGGATCAAACGCTGCTCATCGAAGACAGAAAAATCGTGAGTGTCGGCCCGGCTGCCCAGATCAAAGCTCCCGCCGATGCGATCCTCATCGATTTGCCCTCGGCTACCGTGCTCCCCGGTCTGATTGACGCGCACACGCACTTAACCATGGCTCCGAATTTCGGTTATGAGACGCTGGCTATCTCCATTCCGCGAGAAACTCTGATTGGCGCCAGGAACGCGCGCATCACTCTGAACGCCGGATTCACTACTGTGCGCAACGTAGGCGCCAGTGGCTACACAGATGTCGCTTTGCGCGACGCGATAAATGCTGGTGACGTGCCGGGGCCGAGAATGCTGGTCAGCGGGCCGCCGCTCAGCATAACCGGCGGCCATTGCGACAACGACATGTTGCCTTTTGAGTATCACGCGGTCGCCGACGGCGTCGCAGATGGTATCGCCGCCGTTCAGCAGAAAGTTCGCCAAAATATTAAGTACGGTTCCGATCTGATCAAAGTTTGCGCTACCGGAGGCGTGCTCTCGTTGGGTGACAATCCGCAAGCCTCCCAATACACGCTGGAAGAGATGAAAGCTATTGTCGCCGATGCTCATCGCTTAGGCAGAAAAGTAGCGGCCCACGCGCATGGCGCTGAGGGAATTAAATGGGCGACAGAAGCCGGGGTCGATTCGATTGAGCACGGCTCTTACATTGACGACGCCGGCATCGCTCTGATGAAAGAGCACGGTACGTATCTGGTGCCGACCCTTTATCTCGGTGATTGGTTCTTCCAGAACATGGATCAAACCCATATGCCCCCACCGCTGATGGCCAAGGCGCGCGAAGTCATTCCCATGGCGCGCAAGAATGTTGCTCGCGCTTTCGCCAGCGGAGTGAAAGTCGCATTTGGCACGGACGCCGCCGTTTATCCGCATGGCTTGAACGCGCACGAGTTCGCGGTGATGGTGAAGTTGGGACTGACTCCGTTGCAAGCCATTCAGGCCGCGACCGTGAATGCGGCGGATTTGCTGGGCTGGTCCGGTAAAGTCGGAAGCCTCGAGCCGGGAGCCTGGGCCGACATCGTCGCCGTCGACGGCGATCCGCTGCAAGACGTGACGACTCTCGAAAAAGTGAAGTTTGTGATGAAGGGCGGCGAAGTGGTGAAGAACGATTACACGAAGTAGACCGAATCTCTGCGGCTAGTGAATGTGGCGGGCATGTTCTGTAATCCAGTCCGTCCACTGCGACGACTCTCCGCTCGCCAGTAGCGGCGTTTTGCCGAGCACGGCGTCGACGAAATTTTCTATCAGCGGGAGATGCACATTCTCGTGCACCGGCAGATTCTCCCTGCCGCCGGGATAAACTAACTCCGGTCCGTTGAGCGGCGAGAGATCCATTTCACCCTCCGTCCCGCGAATGCGGCATTCATCCCGCTTAATTCGCGAGTGCCAGCGCACATCAACAACCCCGCGCACGCCGCCTTCGTAGTCGATCATCACCGTCGCATTGTCTTCCACGCCATATTGATGCACCACATTCGATAAGTGTCCGGTCGCCCGCAACGGTTGGCCAAATAGGAAATTTAAAACGTCGATCCGATGCGACGCAATGTCGAACAACGGGCCACCGCCCGCCTTCGCGGGATCGATCAGCCAATTGCGCTCACTTTCTTTTCCGTCGAGCCACATGTGGCAGGTGAGTTCGGCCAGCACCGGCTTTCCGATGACTCCCGCTTCCAGAAGTTGTTTTGCGCGCCGCAACTTCGGATAATGGCGCCGATAATATGCGACGCCCAAAGTCATGCCGCTCTCTTTCGCAGCCTGCAACATCGAACGCGCCTCGGCCTGGTTCATGGCCATGGGCTTTTCGCACAACACATGTTTGCCCGCGAGCAGTGACTGAATCGTCTGGGGCGCATGCAGGAATACGGGAGTGGCAATGTAGACGGCCTGAACTCCAACATCGGAGAGAGCATCTTGCAGCGATGTCCAGATGCCGGTCTTGAACGGAGCAGCTTTGGCGGAATCGCGCGTGACCAATCCAAAAAGTCGGCTGCGCCGCTCGGCTTGAATCGCGGGAATCACGCGGCGCACCGCGATATCGCCGATTCCGACAACGATCCAATTGAGCATAGGTCTATTTTCTACCAGTACACACCACAATGCTGATGCTAATTGAAAAACCTGCGTGCTTTGAAATCATCAATCATCAATCGACAATCTCGCGCCCGAGAAACAAAATTCCACCCAATATAAAAGGCCGGCCCGAAGCCGGCCTTTCATCGACTCTTGAAAGCAGCTACTTCTTGGGAGCGATCGCGTCCTTAGCCGCTTTGGCCACGCGGAACTTCACGACGGTCTTGGCCTTGATCTGAATCGGCTCGCCGGTCTGCGGATTGCGCCCGACGCGCGCCTTGCGGTGCGCCTTCACCAAACGGCCCAAACCCGGGACGACGAATACGCCGTTCTTCTTTGTCTCTTTGATGGCGGTGTCGGCAAGGTGCTCGAGAAATGCCGCCGCCTGCTTGTTGTTGAGTTCATTCTTTTCCGCCAGAAGGCGGACGAGTTGTGTTTTGGTCAAACCTGATGCCATTGAATCTCCTCCTGAAAATTGTTTTTTGGAATTTTAATTCCGTCGGGCGTCATCTTATAACAGCGCCCTGTGGAAAACACCCATATTTTACGCGGGTTTTATGAATGTACCACAACGGACAAGGCCATTTTACGCGCTCTTTCACGCCTATAGTTCCAAAATGGGCCTTTTTATGCCCGCCGCCGTGTTAACCATCCTGCTTCCGGGTTACCATGACTGATTGGGAGATTGAATTCTTGAGCTGCGCAATCTGCGAAATCCGAAAGGAAAAGCGTTTCTGTCCGGCGGTGCATGGGCGCATCTGCCCGCAATGTTGCGGTGAGCAGCGCGAGGTCACGCTCGACTGTCCCAGCGATTGTCCTTACTTGCAGCAGGCCCGCGAACATGAGAAACCGCGCACTGCCGGTGAAATCGATTCCAAAGCTTTGTTTCTGCAAGTTGAAGTGTCGGAACAGTTCATGTACGAGCATGAACACTTATTAATGGGCTTGACCTATGCTCTGGCGAAAGCAGCGCATTCCGATCGCAGCCTGAATGATCGCGATTTGCTGGCAGCATTGACGTTCATGTGTACCGGCCTGGAGCGTCTGGTCACCTCCGGCCTGCACTATGAACCGCCTCTGGCGAGCCCGGCGCAACAGCGAATTCTCGCAGAGATCGAAACCATGCTGAAAGAATTTCGCCAGGCTGAACAACAACACCGCGGATACACGAGCCTGCGTGATTCCGATGTGCTGAAGGCGCTGGTCTTTCTCCTCCGCATGGCATATGGGCGAACCTCGGGCAGGCCCAAGTCCCGGGCTTTTGTTGAGTTCCTGTTCAAGCAATTCCCGGAGCAGGAGCAAGCAGTGCTGTCCTCGCCTGCTGCATCGAACCGCTTGATCATCCCTTGAACGCTGGCCGCGGATCTCACGGATTACCTGTTTGAAAAACATTCAACAGCTAATAAAAAAGAAGAGAGCGGACATCCTAAACAAAGTGTTATTCCTAAAGCTCTATCCGTGTGATCCGTGAAGATCAGTGGCTAAGATTTTGTGATCTTGCGCACGGCCTGCCCCGGAGGCAACGCCTCGAGCATCTCGCGGACACTCCTGCCCGACCCGTGATTTCTAGCTTCCGGCGCGATCTCCGCCAGTGGTTCAAGAACGAATCGCCGTTGCTGCATCGCGGGATGCGGAATCGTTAAACTCGGTGATTCAACAACGGCGCCGCCATACAAGAGGATATCGACATCGATATTGCGCGGGCCTTTTTCCTGAACTCGACGCCGGCCCATTTCCTCTTCAATGGACAGAATCTCACTGAGCAATTGTTCCGGAGTCTTCTCTGTTTCCATTGCGACGGCACAATTCAGAAACCACGGCTGATCGGTGACTTCGACAGGCTCGGTTTCATAAATAGAAGAAACCAACTCAACCCGGCCAATGGCCGCCAGTCGTTGGATCGCTTCGCGGAGCGCCGCTTCGCGATCTCCGATGTTTGAGCCCAAGGAAAGATAAGCCAACTCCATGCAATGAGTATCGTGCAATAGGGTCTTCCACACAAAACAAACCCAAATGGCCAGTCTCGGAATGAGTGCGCACTCGCCTTCGATGCATCCGGCAGTCACTACGTCAGTTGGTACTTTTGTGACTATCGTGTAGCCCCAGCCACCCCTAGACTTACACTATGACTTTGGAGTCGCTTTTGTTGAGCTGCGACGTCGCGTTTGTGCGCATGATTCGCCCGATACTGGAGAAACTTGCGATCGCCGTCGAGGTCTGCCAGGACGCGCGACAGGCGACCGACGTTTTAGTCTCGTCAAAATTTGACGCGATCGTTGTGGATTGCGATGACCTTAAGGGCGGATTGGAGGTGCTGCAGGGGCTTCGCAGCACCCCCACCAACAGAAATTCCGTTGTATTTGCGATTCTCAACGGCAAGAAGACCACCACTCAAGAAGCTTTTGGTATGGGAGCAAATTTCGTCTTACAAAAACCTATCAGCACCCTGAATGCGACGCGATGTTTCAATGCGGCGCTGAGTTTCATGGTGCGCGAACGGCGCCGTTATTTCCGTCAGCCGGTGAAGATGGCAGTTCAGGTGGTCTTCGACGAGAAGGAGTTCAAGGCCACCAGTACGAATGTCAGCGAGGGAGGCATCGCGGTTTTGCTCCGCCAGGCCTTGCCGAAAAATGCCACTCCGCGTCTGAGCTTTGTATTACCCGGAACCGACATCAGCATGAGCGTGGAATCCGAAGTGGCCTGGGTTGACATGAAAGGTTGCGCCGGTTTTCGCTTTCGTAATGTACCGGAACGATCGCAGCAAGTGCTGGAAAAATGGCTGGAATCCCAAGTCGAACATGAACTTCCCAGCGTTCCCGACCGTTCCCCGGTCGTGATGGAATTATCGGGCCACTAATTTAATGTGACCTGCACCCCGGCCGGTTTCCCCCGGCCCGCCGTGAGATCTTCAATAAATTCTCGACCCTGAAGCCCGTTCCACCTGGATTCTTCGTCCAGGTGCCATTCTTGTAACTTGCGGCGGTAAACGAACGTGGGCAATCTGAATGTCTGTATTAAGTAACCGCCCGGAGACCTACGGTGATGACCAACAGCGTCCGCATTTCTCGAGTGCAACAAACGCTTCGCCGGTTTGAAGCCGACATTCCCTTATTGAATATGCGGGTGAAAGATTTGTCGGCGGAGAGGCAGGAATCGGCCCGCCGTTTCGCGGCTGCCCTGATAGATCAGACGAAAGCTGAATTGGCGAAACTGCTGGAAGAACAGCCGGATGATCGGCCTCGTGCGGGCCAGGTTTTCCCGGAGCCGGCAGACTAGCTCCAAAAGATCAAGAAAGACGAAGTGCTAAACTCCCCGGATTCACAGCAACGACCCGGCTGCCGCGTGCGCAGGGGCCACTAAGTCAGCGGCAGCATCCGATTCGGAAATCGTCGTTTCTTCCCACAGAGTTTTATCGCGCAGGATGCGCGAAACTAACGCCGTGTGCATGGCGTGGCCGGCGCGGTCGGCGACGACTCTTCCCAGAATCTGTTTTCCCAGCAGAGCTAAATCTCCTACCAGATCCAGAACTTTATGCCGTACGAACTCGTCGGGAAAGCGCAGAGGCCCGTTTTCGATGCCATCGCGGGTCAGCACGATGCAGTTCTCCCGCGACGCCCCGCGGATTAGCCCCATGTTGCGCATGGCCTTCTCGTCTTCGCGGGAGCCAAAGGTCCGCGCGGACGCAATGTGCCGCACATAGTTTCCGTTCGACAGCTCCAGTTGACAGGTTTCCTTCCCAATCAGAGGATGCGGGAAATTGATAGAGTAAGAAACGGAGTAATTGTCCGCGGGATAGACCGCGATAAACTTGTCGCCTTCTCTCAACTCCAGTTCGCGCCGAATTCTTAAATAGCTCCGTGGACGGCGTTGCTTGCGGATTCCCGCTTTTTGGATCTTTTCCACGAACGGCCGCGCGCTCCCGTCAAGTATTGGCAGTTCGAGATTGTCCAGTTCCACCACGGCGTTGTCTATGCCCATGCCGATAAAAGCGGAGAGAATATGCTCGGTCGTAGAGATCAAGACGCCTTTCTTCATCAGGCTCGTGGCATAACTCACGCGGGCAACATTGCGGCTCACAGCCTCGATTTCAAATCCGTCAAGATCAATGCGGCGAAATACAATTCCCGTGCCTGGGGAGGCCGGGAGAATGCGTAGAGACACGGCCGCACCGCTGTGTAAGCCCACGCCCTCGCATTCCACAATGGAACGGATTGTCTGTTCCGTAGTCAGATAAGTCCAAATGGTCCGGTGAATGAAATAGATTACAGGCCTGGACGCAAAGTTGTCTGTGGCAAAAAAGCCACAAATCGTGGCCGTAAGGCGACTCTGAACCAGCCTTGTCACCGCTGATAACTATAACTAATTAAACAACTTGCGGAAATAGACAGGGTCCATCAGCGCTTCTTGGCTGTCTTGTTGGGATTGTAGCCTGAGTTCGGATCAAACATCGCGGGATCGAACGTCTCATTGTAGGAAACCGAGTTCAGAAATCGCTGGCCCGCCATGTCGCCGTTGAAGTAACGGGAAACGTCGTAGGGCGTGGCAATGCCTTGCACCTGCCGGTAATTATCGTAGATTTCTTCTTCCAGGTTTTTTTGCCGATCAACAGGGTCACGCCATTGGAAACTTTTCTTGATCGGAAGATGAGTATCCACGTCGAGGAACAGGTCCACACTCTCGTCTTTGCTATTGATAAGCGTAATTTGCACAGAGGGATGCTGCGCGGCGATCGCGTCTCCATCGTAAAATAGCGCCACGCCCGGATCGTTCACCCAGCTGCGAAGAATGGTTTCCAGCGAAAACCTGCGCCGCCGAATGTAGTCCGTCAGATCTTTCGCCTCCATCGGATGCGCGCCTTTGTAGGTGATTTCGTATCCCTTGTCGCCGATGTAGAGCTCGGCGATGTCGCGCTCCTTGGTGACTTCCACGCGCTCTTTGTCAGGAAATTCGGCGAAACGCCAGTAGAGAACGCCGTTGCTGGTGGGGCGCCCGTGATGGAAGCTGTAGCCGCGGCCGCTCTGCTGCACATTCCGGAGAGTGAGATAGGCCTGACCACCGAGGGCGTCGATTGCTTGCTGCAGCAGCGTTTTCGCTTTGCGTGCATTGGCCTGGTCGACGGAAATCGAGGCGGATGTTTGTGCAGACGGAGACGACTGCGCAGCCGACTGGCTTGGGGCGGGAACCTGCGCCCTGACGAAGGTCGTCGCCATGAAAATTGGCGCGAGGAAGATCGTCGTTATGCAGATGAGGAAAAGCGGTTTCATCCAGCTCGGGAGAATCAGTGTGAGCAAACAGAATTGTAGCGTTTTACGGGCACTTTCCGCTTGCGGACGGGAAATTCATCCTCGTACTTGGATGCAGGAAAGATGCTACGTGCCCGCTGTCTCGGGCGGAATTTTCGCCACTCGTGACCAGTAAGGAGATTCCTATGAGAGCGGGGCACCTATGCGCGCCGCACTGGCGAACTCTCTGACTCGTCTGCCACTTAGCCCGCCAACACCGCGCCGCCGTTTACGTTGAAGATCTCTCCCGTAATAAACCCGGCGTGTTCTGTGCAGAGGAACAGGATCGGCCCGGCAATTTCCTCCGGTTTGCCGACGCGTCCCAGCGGAATCGTGCGGCGGATTATGTCTCCTGTTCGCGGGTTGTTCAGCGCGGGTTTCGACATATCCGTATCCACCCAGCCCGGAGCAACGCAGTTTACATAGATGCCATCTTTTGCCAGCTCTGCGCCGAGACTCTTTGTCATGCTGATAATCGCGCCCTTGGTGGCGGAGTAATCGACGTGAAAGGCCTCTCCGCGCTGGCCGCTGGTGGAGCTGATCAGGACGATGTGCCCGGCCGCGCCGCTCGTAGCCGTCTGATTCTTCTGCGACTTCATCGCTGTTACCGAATGTTTGACCAGGCCAAACACCGCGTCGAGATTGATCGACATAGTCGAGCGCCATTGTTCGTCGGACATGCGATCGATGGGAACATCCTCGACCGGCCAGACGCCGTGGTTTGCGACCAGGATGTCGAGGCGGCCGAAATGCTTGACTGTCTCAGCCACCAGAGATTGGGCAGCGTCCGGGCTGCTCAGTTCGCTGGCGACGGCATGGCAATTGGCAGAGCCACATTCGAAGACCAGTGCGTCGGCTGCGGCACGGGCCTTCTGGTAGCTGAAGGCGACCTTTGCGTCGGCCGCGGCAAACATCCGGACCGCGGCTGCTCCGATGCCGCGCGACCCTCCGGTGATGAGCGCCACTTTGCCGGCGAGTGAGAGTGTAAGAGGCATCGCAGTCCAGTCTGAGGCCCCCGAGTGCCAAATGCAAGCTAAGCGCGGGATTCCGTAGAGTTGATTCGTCTTTCTTTCGCCAAAATTGATGGATTAGCGGGCCCTGCCATACACAAGAATTCTCGACCTTCCGATACAAGTTCTGGCGCTTCTTATTCATTGACAGATGGCTGCAAGAATAGGACACTTTTATAGGCATCTCCTCCTCTCTGAGTATTTGGTGTGGCTTTGCGAGTATTTGCTGTGGCTTTGCGCGAAGCACTCCCTCCCGGCGAGTTTCCTTGACGTTGCCTTAAAGAGCGTTAAGCCGGGCTTGTCCACATGCTTTTTTCGTCGGACCGGGTTTTTGCCGCATAACAGGATTGGTTAGGCGTTCCACAGAAATACGGCATTTGGATGGGTCTGCACTTGACATCTTCGAATGGCACTAAGACTGGAGACCCTGGGGATCAGACTGCCACTAGGGGGAAAGATACCCCGGCACCTGCAGAGCCGATTGGGAAAGGCAGCGTTGGCTCGCGAGAGCTGCGTTCTCAACCGAAGGCGGCGCGGATGGATGGCGTATCTGATCGGATACTCCACGAAATTGTGCAACAGGCGCGGTTGTCTACCATGGCCACCGGAGCCTTTGTTGCGATCACACAAGCGAACGAGATTGTTTGCCGGGCAGCGGGTGGATCGAACGCCGGCGAATTTGTCGCTTACTTGAACCGGGACCGGCGCATCGTCGATGCTTGCCTTGCCAGCGGCGAGGTCACAATCTGTCGTGACTGCGACTCTTTTAAGGATCTGGATGCAACTTCCTGCCGCTATTTGGGCGCTCGCTGCGTGGTGCTGATTCCGATTCTCGATGAGGCGAAGTCCCCGACGGAAAACGACGAAACGCAAAAGGCCTTCGGCATTTTCGGCGTCTTCTCGCCCCAACTTGACGCTTTCTCCAACAATAATATTCAAGCTCTACAGGGCCTGTCTCATCGAATCGCAGAGGAACTGAAGCTAGCCGGTCGGTTTCCATCCGCGCCAGGCAACGCGGCGGTGGCGGGCCGACCCGTTCATGCGGAAAAGACGTTGCCAGCTCGCGGCAGCCAGCCACTGTCTACGCCGCGAAGATTGGCGGCGATTAAAGTCCCGGTAGCATGGGCTATTGGCATTTTGGCTGTTCTGCTGGTTGCGGGTTGGGGCTTGAACCGCGCAATGCGTCCTCGGACGACGAATACCCTCGCGGCAACTCCGGCTGCTGTTTCTGCTACGGCACCGCCGGTTTTGGCGGCGCAGTCTTCGCCGGATTCGTCCGCAGACCCCACTCCTGGCCAGGCCGAGTCCAACCCTTCTGCATCTGGCGCTGCTGCTAGATTAAAGTCGAACAAAAATCCTGCGACCCCAGCCGTGGCGAAGCCGAGTCCTAAGGTCGCGGTAGCTGCCAAGCCTACGACGAACGGTCACGCAAGCCACGCGGGAAACGACAAAATCGCGGCCGCTCCCGGAGTTCACGTCCCCGATCTGGAGATTGAGAATTCGCTCGACGACGCATCCTTCTCGTCATCCCAGCCAGTCGCATTCGATACAGCGAAGGCTTCTACGCAGCCCGGCGCGGCAACGAATCGAACGGCACCAGCCAAGAAGACGGTTGCTGTGAATGCGGGTTCCGCACCAGCGGCGGGCAATGCGCCTTCCGGATCGCCTCCGCGCGAGGCTGTTCGCATAACTAGAGCTCCGGGTCCGAGTGTGGATACGACAACGCCATTAAGTCCGGCGGTAAGTGCGAACCCTGCGGCTCCCGACCCTTCGGCACCGCCTCCAGTCAAGCTGCAGGAGTGGACCGCTCTCGCGCACGTTGCGCAGCGCGTGCAACCCGACTATCCGCCGGAAGCCAAGGCCCAGCATACGCAAGGGACGGTTGTGCTCGATGTTATCGTAGGCACAGACGGCCAGGTGGAAAGCATCACGCCGGTGGATGGAGATCATCCGTTCGTGGAAGCGGCCGATGCAGCGATGCATAAATGGCATTTCACTCCCTTTATTCACAACAAGCAGGCCGTAAGGTTTGAAAGTCACATCACATTCAACTTCGCTTTGCCATGAATTTTCATCAGCCGCGCGTGCGAGACAAAAATCGTAAGAAACGCTCGTCTCTTTCATGGGCGGCGCGGGCGGCGGGGCGGTTTCTTGCTTTCGCGTTGATGTCTTTACCGCTTATCGCGTGGGGCAATCCTCAGGCGCGGCCGCAGATTCCCGCCGCGAACTCGCCTTCCGGCGCCGGTGGAGATGCTGAGGTCGTGCCCGCAGTTCAGCACGTGAAGCTCTTGCTGGATAACGGCAATCCCGCCCTCGAAATCGAAACCACTGCGCCAGTGATTCCGGAAATCAACAAGTCGAACGAAGGAATGCGGTTGGTTATCGACTTGCCCAATACAAATATGTCGGTGGCGGACAAAGTTGTTCCCATCAAGAACAAAGATTTGAGCGAGATGCGGCTCAACCTGGTCGCTGCCACGCCGCCAAGAGTGCACGTGGAAGTCGATTTCCGCCTGCCGTTGTCCTACACGTGGAATGCAACGGGCAATCGTCTTCTGATTACGTTCCGCGAGCCCGGCAAACCCGATGCGCCCGCAACTCCCGCCACAGGCGCAACGAGCCCCGCCCCATTGCCTGTTTCCGCGCCAGTCGATGTTGCCGATTTTACTAACGTCGTTGCGGCGGAACGCCTTGCTCCGGGATATTCCGTAAGTGCCACCGATGAGACCACCGTTCTGCGGGTCAAGCGCGTGGGCGACGTTTATGTCTGTCCGCAGACAACGGTTTCGGTGGTGCGCTCCAAGAACGGCCCTGACTTGCTGCTGGGGATCAACAGCGGTGGCCTGGAAACTCACCTGAGTCTGAAAAATTCCGCCGATGAAGTTGTGACGCCGGATTTTCGCATCCTGCTGCGCGGCCCCGGAGATTTTCATTACGCCATTCGCTCCGACTCGCGAGGGAACGCGTGTGTCAAAACTCTTCCCGGAAATACCGCCTCGGCGATCATTTATGAAGTGATGGGGGATGGATCGTACAACGTGCAGGCCCAGGACCAGATATTTTTGCACGATGGCAAGCTCAGCCCTCAGACGACAGCTCATGCGCAGTCGAATGATTCCGCCAACTCCGTGCTGGCCGTGGAGTGCGGATGTCCGCCCCCGGCCCGCGCGACGCTGGTCGCGTCCAACCGCACCGAACCCAAGCTTGCGATAGAAGATCCATCGCCCGGACCGGCTGCTCCTGCGGCACGCCGCCTGGAAGTCACTTCCGATCCAGGCCCAACCTTGCCCACAGTTCCGTCCGGATCGAGTAGCCAAGCGCCGCCCGAGACCGCGACGGAAATTCGCGAGCTGCCTCCGACACTGCCAAACCAGCCTCATGTGCAAGTGGAAGCGTCGCTCAGCTTCACGCCCAATCCCGCGCGGCTGGCCGCAAGCCACTTGCCGGCAATTTCGAATCAAGTCGCATCGCCGGTAGCCGTTCTGCCGCCATCACCGCCTCCCGCGCCCGAGCACAAGACGGTCTTCGGGAAGATCAAGAGCTTCTTTTCGCGAGTGTTTTAGCCCGAAATCGCAAACTGCATCCCAATGAGTCGCACCGGGCAAATCTGCTCATGGTCCGACAAATCTGGACTGGACAGACTTGCCCGGTGCCGTCGCGGTTAAAGTTATTTTCTATGCAGCTTTACCAAAGCGGATCAACACCTTGGTGTAGCCGTCAATTCGCTGATCGAATTTATCGTAGGCATCGGGCGCCTCATCGATCTGAATGCGATGACTGACAATCTGGCTGGGCTTGGCCCGGCCATTCACGATCAGGTCGCGCAGATACTCGTTGTACTTCTTCACCGGAGCCTGACCGCTACCCATCGTGATTCCTTTGTCAAAGAACTCGGCGACGGGGAATGGAAAGATACCTTTCTTCGCTTCGGCATTCTTGGCGCCGGGATCGGGCGCGATGTAAACGCCGATCATCCCGATGCTGCCCGTTGCATTGACCACGCGCAGGCAGTTCTCCAGCGCCTGCGTTGGTTTTTCTTTGTCCGGATCGTCATCATTGCGGGCCTGGTAGCCGACGGCATCAATCGCGCAATCCACGCCTTTCATTTTTTCTTCCCCGGGCCGCAGACCCTTCTGGATCCCTTTGTTCTTCTTTCGCAGCGCAAAGATCTGCTCCACTGGATCGCCTTTGCTGAAGTCGACGGGCGTTGCGCCGAGTTCTTTCGCCTTTTCCAGGCGCTCTGCAATGCTGTCGACCACGTAGATCTCAGAAGCTCCTTTCAAAATTGCGCAATAGGCCGAGAGCAGGCCGACCGGACCCGCTCCAAATACGGCCACAGTTTTACCGGCGGAGACGCAGGCGAGTTCCGTAGCATGAAAGGCGGTGGGGAAGACATCCGACAACAGCAGGAAATCTTCTTCCCATTCGTCTCCCGGCTTGCCGGGCAATTTCAGGCAATTAAAATCGGCGTGGGGAACGAGAACGAATTCCGCCTGGCCGCCCTGGTACGGCCCCATGCCGGCATAGCCGTAGGCCGCATGCGGTTCCTCCGGATTCATCGTGAGGCAGGCCTCTGTGTGGCCGCGATGACAATTGAAGCAAAATCCGCACGCAATGTTAAAGGGCAGGACGACGCGGTCGCCTTTCTCGATGCTTTGCACAGCATCACCCACTTCTTCGATCACGCCCATAATCTCGTGGCCTACGACCGTACCTTTGTCGAGCGGTGTGCGCCCGTCATACATATGGAGATCGCTGCCGCAAATACCGCTTGTGGTTACACGCAGCAGAGCGTCGGTCGGAGACTTGATCTTCGGCTTAGGATGTTCCTTCACTGACATTTTCTTAAGTCCTTCGTAGCTGACAGCTTTCATGGAAAACTCCTTTTCTCAAAATAAGTGCGCCAACATTTATTTCGGACTCCCCGATATTTTCTGGAACCCAAGAATGTTCGCCTGTTGAAATTTAGAGAGCGAAGAAGGAGTGGAGGTTGTGCGCAAAGATATTTAGACGGCAACGTATTATTGTTTAACTTGCGCCGGAGTTTTTGATCGGACAATGTCCGCGACGGCGCGTTTTCCACTGGCAATTGCCCCGTGAACCGTGCCGTTATTTCCGGTAACATCGGTAGCTTCTCCGGCCAAAAATAGTGCGTCTTGCACTGGTCGGCCCAGCATTTCCGAGGCCTGCGCGGCTCCGGCCTTCGTATAGCTGTAAGCGCCGCGGGAATAAGGATCGTTCTGCCAGTCGTGAAAGTGCGCGTCTCGCAACAGGCCTGCGAGTTTTGCGCGGTCCACTTTGAGCAACCCACCGAGGCTTTGCAGGCTCCGCTCGACAACCGGCATGTCATTCTCAGCCACACGCTCGGCGCAGCGAAAAGGAGCCCATCCGGTAATCACGGCAGCGTGCCGCGGCATCGCAGTCCACCACGTCGGGAACCATTTATCTTGAGAAAAGAGGAAGCTCATATCGTTAAGAGTCTTCGTCTTATTGCCATAAGACGAGAGTTTGCTCCAGAAGCGTTCGCGAAAGCGCAGCACCACGCGCACGACTTTTCCCATCTCAAGGCCGGCGAGTGCTTTCAATTTTTCCGCAGGAAGCGCGGGCCGGAATTCGATTGAGCCGCGCTCGCCCCGCGGCGCTTGCAAAACGCCAAGGGGAACAGTGATAACTGCGCGCCGCGCGCGGAACGAAACCGGACTGCCATTGCCGGTTCCATCGATTGTCACCTTGCCCCGGTTCCACGTTACGCGCTCCACCACCGTGTTGGTAGCGATGGTTACATTGTTCTTCGCCACTCGTTCGCGCAGTATTTCGAGCACGCTCGAGTAGCCGTGGCGTGCCCGAAAGGCGCGTTGCCCGTCGATCTTTTCTTCCGCCTTCATCTGTTGCACCAGCCAGTGAACGCTGACCAATGCGGGATCAGCGGCATTGAAACCGCTGACGTAGCTCAACGCATGTTGCTTCGCTTCCCTGGAAGCGCGAGGGCAGCAACGGTGCAAAAAATCCTGGAGCGACTCGTCGGGTCCGCTGTCTTCCATTCGGTGCAGGATTTTGTCGACATCGGAAAAGAAGTCGCACTCGGATATTCGGCCCTTGCGAACACACCAGTTGTCTCCATCCACTTCGGTGATCGGGATTTTGTGTTCTCGCAGTTCATCCCAAATTTCCGGTGGACGGCCGTGAATGAATTCCGCGCCGAGCTCGATGGGCAACGTCGAATGCGGGTCGTGTCGTGTAAACATCCGTCCGCCGATGCGGTAGCGGGCCTCAAGAATGATCACGGAAAGACCGGCCTCGGCAAGTTCCGCGGCGGCTGTGAGACCCGCGGCGCCCGCGCCGATGACGATGACGTCGAAGTTGTTTCCGGCGGGCGATTTCTGGCGGCGAGCGGGCATGGATTTCTAGTAGATGCATCTTTGTCACCCAAGGCCTCTGATTAAAGAGCGAAGACTGCACTATTGCCAGCCGGGATGGTAGTGGCTCAGTTTGAAAATTTCTTCCACCACCGCTGGCGTCATGCCGAACGCCCCGCGTTTTCACCAGCGGGCGGAGGCATCTCACGTGCCCAAGCCCTGATCGGTGGGAGATCCTTCGCTCCGCCTGAACAGCGGCTCCGCTCAGGAAGACGCCATTAAACTTCCTCATTTCAAATTGAGCCACTACTGCCTGGATCTTTGATTTGACTTCCGCCTGCGTCTCCCAGTAAATTCCCTTCACAGGTTTTTCGGTTCTTTCTAATTTCTTTCGGTATGCGCGTCTTTGCCACTGGGCGAAGACAGGGAAGCGGGTGAAAATCCCGCGCTGCCGCGCAACTGTGAGCGAGGAAATTTGCCATCGGTCACTGGGAGCAATCCTGGGAAGGCCGGTTGCAGTGAACGGGTGATCCGGAATCGCTATCGGACATCCTTACTCGCGCAGCCAGGAGACCGGCGCGTACCGTCAACCGCAACCTCTTTCGCGTGAAAGGGAGAATTTCTATGCGCTCGTTTCGCCCCGTTGTTACTTTCTTCTTTATTGTTGTCTCAACATTCGCTACCGAACTCTTCGCCGCTGAGCTCAAAGTCAAAGTAGTCGACCCGCAATCTGCGGCCGTAAGAGGCGCGCAGGTTTCGCTGGTGAAACCCGGCAACAGGGTTCTTTTGGCTACTCAATCTACAACGGCGGAAGGCGCCACCATATTCACGCTTCCTGGAACCGGGCCGTTCCAACTGAGAGTGCTGGCTCCGGGCTTCGCCGTGGAAGTCGCCGATGTTTCCGCACACGATATTTCTTCGGTCACGAACGAGATGACCATCAATCTGCGCCTGGCACCGGCTGCGGAAACCGTTGTTGTGACCGCAACGCGCACCCCGGTCCCGGAAGAAGCGGCCGGAGCGGACGTTGCGAGTCTGAACAATGCCCAACTCGAAACCATCAATCCAGCTTTTGCCAGCGATGCGATCCGTTTTCTTCCCGGCGCAGTGATTAACACCGCAGGCCAGAGCGGAGGTCTGTCGTCGCTCTTCGTGCGCGGTGGAGATTCCACGTACAACAAAGTCATCGTTGACGGAGTGACGATCAACGAACCCGGCGGCACGTTTGATTTCGGAACTTTATCTCTCGATCAGGCCGACCGCATGGAATTCGTTCGCGGAGCGCAGAGCACGCTCTATGGTTCTGACGCGATGACCAGCGCTATTCAGGTCTGGACCCGCACCGGCAGCACTCAGGTTCCGGAGTTGCGTTTCGGCGCCGACGGCGGAAATCTTTCCACGGCCAACGGTTATGCATCTCTAGCTGGCGCGCGCGACCGCTTCGATTACAACGCCTTTGCCGACCAATACACCACAAACGGCTCCGGAATTAATAACGCCTACTCGGATTCTCTTCAAGGCGCGAATGTCGGCGCGGCGCTCAACCGCGAGGTTTCGCTCCGCGTGCGTGTGCGTCACTCGAACAGCCACACCGGAATTCCTGGCGAGTGGAGTTTCAACGGGTATCAGCCACTGGTTCCGGTGAACGGCCCATCGGCGCCGAACGAGCCTTTGCCTCCCGATCCAACCGAATGGTCACAATATAACAACCTGCTGGGCAGTGTGGAACTCACAGTGGCCGCGCCCAACGGCTGGCAGCATCGCTTCACCGGATTCGATTCGCTTTACCGCTACAACGAACTGAATGTGAACGGCGACCCCTCACGCGTGGATTCGTTCGGCGACGAAATTGATTTCCAATCGCATGAGGTCGACCGCATCAACCGCGTGGGATTTGAATATCAAGGCGATTATTCGGAGAGGACCTGGGCGCACACTACGTTTGGCTACCGCGTCGAGAATGAAAATGGTTTTGTGGGCGACGTCAACTTTGGCCAGACTCACGGGCAGCGCTTGGAGAACGACTTCTACGCGCAGCAGCAACTCACGCTGGGACGCTTGATCGTGATCGGCGGTGGGCGCTTCGTTCATAACAGCGCCTTCGGCAATACCGGCGTGCCCCGTATCGCACTCATGTACCAAGCTGTGCGCGGAAATGAAATTTTCTCTGGCACTCGCCTACGTTTTTCCTACGCCACGGGATTCAAAGATCCGCGCTTGGAGGAGACATTCGCCGGACCGCCTTTCAGCTTCACAAATACCGCGCTAAAACCCGAAAGCGTTCGCGCTTTCGAAGCGGGAATCCAGCAGAATTTTTTCAACGGTAAATATGTGCTGAGCGGCACCTACTTCAACAACTTGTTTCACAACCAGATCAATTACGTCGAAGTCGACCTGATCGACTTTATCGGCCAATACCAGAACGTCAATAAAGCTTTTGCGCAGGGCGTTGAGGTGGAATTGCAGGCGAAGCTGCGTTCGCGGCTGCTTCTCGATGCCGCTTATACCAACACATCAACGCAGATTCTCGACAATCCCGCTCCGGTGAACAATCTCTACAACGTAGGCCAGCCTTTGCTGCGCCGGCCGAAGAACTCCGCCACTTTTCTGCTTTCGTACCTCGGCACGCGCTGGGGCGCGAACCTTGGGGGAAGCTTTGTCGGCCCCCGGCCGGATTCCGATTTCTTCGGCTTCAACATCGATCACGCCGCAGGCTACGTCCGCGCCGACCTCGGCGGATGGTACGCGATCAATTCGCGCGTCACTGCGTACCTGAATATCCAGAATGCCCTCGACCAGCACTACAACGAAGTCGTGGGCTATCCGGCGTTGCCGATCAATTTTCGTGGAGGGGTGCGGTTCAGGATTGGCGGAGAGTGAGCTTGCAACTACTGCTTGATTTCGCCGCCGGCATCGAGCAACCAGCGCGCCTTGCTGGCGAGAGCTTTCAATGAGAACGGCTTTCGTAGGATTTCTCCCTCAACGATGGAGTCTTCCTGGCCCGGCATCGGGCCGTCGGGATATCCAGAGATGAAGAGCACTTTTGCTGAGGGGTGTGTCTTGGCCAACCGGGCAGCCAATTCGCGGCCACCCATCTTGGGCATCACCACGTCGCTGATCAAAAGATCGATGTGCTGATTCCCGGACATCGCGATTTGCATCGCGGCCTCGCCATCGGCGGCGGTCAGGACTTTGTATCCCAGTTGCAGAAGGTAGTCGTTGGCGACATCGCGAATTCCGACTTGATCTTCGACCAGCAAAATGGTTTCTGTTCCCGCAACCGAAGAACTTGAGGTTGCCGGCTCTTTGTCGGAGCCACTCTCCCATTCGCATGCGGGAAGAAATATCTTGAAGTCGCTGCCCTGGTTGGGTTCGCTTTCCACCGCGATGGCTCCGCCACTTTGCTGGACCATGCCATACACGGTGGAAAGTCCCAATCCCGTGCCCTTGCCCGGTTCTTTGGTCGTAAAAAAAGGCTCGAAAATGTGCGACTGTGTTTCCGCGCTCATGCCGGTGCCTTTATCCTTCACGGACAAGACAACATAATTTCCGGGATGAACCACACCGTAACGCCAGGTTTGAGCCTCGGCAAAACGCGCATTGTTAGCGCAAATGGTGAGCCTGCCTCCGTGGGGCATCGCATCGCGCGCATTTACCGTCAGATTGAGAATCGCTTGTTCGAGCTGGCTGCGGTCAACTTTGATCGCAGAGAGTCCCGCCGAAACCGTAACTGCCAT
The DNA here is from genome assembly GCA_049584475.1 of Candidatus Sulfotelmatobacter sp. Taxonomy (GTDB): domain Bacteria; phylum Acidobacteriota; class Terriglobia; order Terriglobales; family Acidobacteriaceae; genus Sulfotelmatobacter. The sequence continues at coordinate 73,802 of JBAUXX010000013.1, forward strand.
CTCAATATTCTCGGGCAGCAGACGGCGGATCATGCTTCCGATTTCGGTGAGCACAGAGGGCAGATCGAGCACTCGCGGCTGCAAGAGTTGCTTGCGGCTGAACGCCAGTAATCGCTGAGTCAGAGATGCGGCGCGGGCAACCGCATTTCGAATCTCGACAGCGTCGGCATACATGGAATCGTCGGGAGACAGTTTTTCGCGAATGCGGTCGCTATGAGCCTCCATGATCATCAGGAGATTGTTGAAGTCGTGAGCGACGCCGCCGGCGAGTTGGCCCACCGCTTCCATCTTCTGCGACTGCCGAAGCTGTTCTTCCAGCCGCTTGTATTCCGTGATGTCGTAGAGCACCCCTTGCATCACCGGTTTGGCGCCCGCGACGTCCGTCAATATTTTGCCTTCATCTCGAAACCACAGAATGCGGCCGTCGCGAGCGCACATGCGATACTCGGCTTTGTATAGCTCGCCAGACTCCTGCACGCGTCTTTCCGCGGCGATTGCAATTTCCTGGTCCTCCTTGAGGATGCAGCTCATCCAGAGGGCGGGATCCGCCATCCATTCGTTCGCCGTGTAGCCCAGCATGGTTTCAATCTGCGGGCTTACGTAAAACCACCGGCCCTGCACTCCGACCTCCGCCATGTAGGTAATGGCAGGCAGGCGTTCTACGAGTGTGCGGTAACGCGTCTCGGCCGCTTGAAGCTCTTTTTTTGTTCGGTGATGCTCAATGGCGATCCCGGCCAGGCGGGTGGCGCGGTCAATGAGCAGCAGGTGATGCGCATCGGGCGAGCGAGGTTCTCGATAATAGCAAGCGAACGTCCCCAGGATCGCGCCGTCCTGAGACGAAATCGGCATCGACCAGCACGCACGGAGGCCATGGAGCGACGCCACACTGCGAAAGTCGGCCCAAAGAGGATCGTCAGCGATGTCAATCACCACCACGGGTTGCTTGCGATATGCCGCAGTGCCGCAAGAGCCCACACGCGGCCCGATCTTTACGCCATCAATGGTCTTCCTATAATCCTGCGGCAAGTTGGGAGCGGCTCCGTCCCGCAGGGTCACACCATCTGTATCGAGCAGAAGCACCGAGCAGACCATGCCTTGCGATTTCTCTTCGATCTTAAGACACAAAGATTCCAGGATGCTCGATAGGGGTTTTTGAGCCATGATCATCTCGAGCACGGCCTTATCGAGCAGTGACGGCTCCTGCGAAAGTTTCTGTTGGTCCGGTTCGGACAGCTTAGTGGCAGTCGACATAAAAGCTCTTGCTGCGAGTGCATTGCCCGGCACGGGCAGACATCATTATCAATGCGACAAGGGTTACGGTAAGGATTACGAACGTAATTAGGGTAAAGGAGATGTAATTAAGTTCGATCGAAGAAGCAGAAACGAACCGCGCGAAGGCTGAAGTATTAGCTGACTTTCTCGGGAGTGTGGCAGGCCGGCATCGGCAACGACGAAGCGATCTTGGCGCCAAAATATTTTGTGCGCGCGATCAAGAGTTTGTCGATTTCCCCTTGTTGCAACGGTTGCTGCCGCCCTAACAAATGCGTGACCAGCGCAATCTGCGCAAAGTGCTCTACGGTTTCCATCTTCATGTAGGCGTGTTCGAGGGTGTCTGCGTAAGCGACGACGCCGTGATTCGACATGAGAATGGCATCGTAACGGGGAACGAAGGGTTCCAGCGTCTTTGCCAATTCTGACGTGCCCGGTGTTCCATAGCGGGCCAGCGGGATCGATCCCAGGCCGATCACAACCTCGCACACCAGCGGTTCACTCAACGGGATCCCCGCCGCAGCGAAACCGGTAGCCGTAGGAGGATGTGCGTGGACGATTGCACGAATGTCGGGGCGCATGCGGTAGATCAGCAAATGCATGCCGATCTCGCTCGTGACGTTGCGCCGTCCCGCAACCCGCTTGCCGTCGAGGTCTACAATCACCAAATCGCCGGGGCGCATGGCGCCTTTGCTCACGCAGGTGGGAGTCACCAGGATTTGGCCGTCGTCCCGGCGGAGCGAGAGATTTCCGTCCATGGCCGCGACAAATCCGCGCCCATGGAGCATCCGCCCGTAGCGGATAATTTCTTCCCTCTGTTTCCGTTCGCTGGCCATGAATTCCTTCAGGGGAGTGGCAGTAGCAGATGTAGCCTGGCACCCGCATAGTATCAGTACCCTGCGGCAGAAACAACGCAATTTACACAAAATTGACCCGCACAGGCGAGGTTCTGACCGACTCGCGCGGCCACACAAGCCTCCCTATAATCGAAGGCCGTGCTGGTCTCGGACTTTAATTACGATCTTCCGCCGGAACGAATTGCGCAGAAACCTCTCGCGGATCGCGCCAGCTCAAAACTGTTGCACCTGAACCGCTCGAGCGGCGTGTGGACAAACCGGCAATTCAAAGAGTTTCCCAGCCTCCTGCGGACTGACGACCTGTTGGTTTTTAACAACACTCGTGTCTTTCCCGCGCGCTTGTATGGGCGACGCGCCGGGCTTAAGGCTCAGGCGGTTAGTGATCGCAATCCAGCGTCGCGCGACGTTCTTCGGGGCCGAATTGAAGTCCTGCTCACACGCCAAATTGCAGAACAGGCGAATGAGTGGGAATGCCTGGTTCGTCCCGGCCGCAAAGTTGCAGTCGGGGAAACTTTGTTTTTCGGCGACGCCGACCAACTCCACGCCGATGTCATTCGCCGCGGCGAATTCGGCGAACGGTGGATTCGATTCTCGCCGGTGAAAGATTTTTTCGCACGACTGGATCAGATCGGACACATCCCGCTGCCACCGTATATCGACCGTCCCGACTCCGCAGCCGACCGCGAACGCTACCAGACCGTCTACTCGCAGCCGCGAGGGTCAGTTGCAGCGCCTACCGCCGGACTCCATTTCACGCCCGCCGTGATTGAAGAAATCAAAGTGCGCGGCGTTGAAACCGCCGAGATCACTCTGCATGTGGGGTTGGGCACATTCCAACCGGTTCGTGTCGAGCAGGTTGAGGAGCACAAGCTCCACTCCGAGACTTATGTGATTTCGACGGAGGCGGCAGAAAAGATCAATCGCGCTTTGCGCGAAAAACGGCGCGTCATTGCGGTCGGCACAACGACCGTTCGCACCTTGGAATTCGCAGCCAGTCTTTGCAATGATAAGGAAAAGTCGGGAACTGAGAAAATAATTGCCGGCTCCGGCGAAGCGAATATCTTCATCTATCCCGGCTATAAATTTCAGGTGGTGCACGGGTTGCTGACCAACTTCCATCTGCCGCAGTCGACCCTGCTCATGCTGGTGTGCGCATTCGCTGGACGGGAGAATGTGCTGCGCGCTTACCGGCACGCGGTTTCGCAGGAGTATCGCTTTTATTCCTATGGAGACTGCATGTTTATCGAATGAGGTTTGTACAGGTCGCCTGCGTTATACTTTTTAGAAGAGGTCTTCTCAGACTTGTCAAAGCGCTCTCATCCCTTGCCAGCGTAATTTCCGGAGGCCGTTATGTCTACCGTCACAAAGTTAGTTTCCGTCCAGGATTTCGTCACCGAGTTGCGCCAGTTTCGCGAGGCGGATTTCGACGGCATCGAAGCCATTCGCAATTTTCTTGCTGAAACTCCTGTCGATCCCGACTCGCTCGCGACGTATCTGACATGGGATCGCCAGCACTACACGCGCAACCTGATCGACAAAACTCCGCTCTACGAATTGCTTGCCATCTGCTGGGAGATTGGACAGGTCAGTTCCGTGCACAACCATCGCGACCAGAACTGCTGGATGGCAGTGCCGATCGGCCGATTGCGGGTGGAGAACTTCCATCTGCGGCAGCAGGATCTTGCTGCAGGCCGTTGCCAACTCGCACCCTCCGATACCGTTGAGATGAATCTGTCCCATCCCTGTGCCGTCGATCCGCGCGAACCCGTTCACCGCGTGCTCAATCCACGCGAATTCAACCAACGAGCCGTCAGCCTCCACGTCTATTCGCGGCCCTTCGACACCTGCATCGTCTATTCACCCGAGCAGGGAACCTGCGGCGAGATTCAACTGCACTACCAAACCGAGTACGGCAAACCGAAGTAACGCTATTTCGCGCCGAACACTGGAACGGTAGTCCTTATCGGGATAGCTTAAGGGCGGAGCCGTTTACGTCGTGAAAAAGGCATTCTCGTGGCTGGTCTTTGCCCTGGTAGCTGTCTACGGCTCCGCCTATCTGTTCCATCATTTTCCTCTGACGACCCAAGCGCAGAGTCAGGAACCGTCGCAGCCCGCCACCCTGCAACCCGCTGACGCCAGCAAAGTCGTGACTTATGCGGGACCGCTTGCGGACTACGTACAAAACGAAAACTCCGCCAAGACCAATCCACCGGCATCCGGTCTGGGCAAACCCGATCCTAGCGACCTCATTGTCGATTCTCCCGCCGGGACCGGCGGAGTGGTGTTGCACAAAACGTTTTCTGTTGCCACCACGGCCAGGTTCCTCTTCGAGATTCCCGCGCATGCCACGAATCCTCAATTGCGGGGAACCTATAAATCCTTTCTGAGTCAGGGTGGTGACGCCTCGGCGGACAGCGACGCAAATGTCGAGTTCCTGCTGATGAATCAGCAGCAGTGCACGGACTTTCTACGAGGCCGGCGCGCCGATGTCGTTTATTTCGTGGAATCGTCCCACAGCCAGCAAGTCGACATTGAATTGGCGCCGACGTACGACAAAGCGGCACCCTATTGCCTGGTCTTCCGCAACCGTACTCAGGGCACGCCGAAAAAAGTTGTGCAAGCCGATTTCAGCGTCGACTACTAGCCGAAATCATCTCTCCCATCCTGCTGCGGTACCCTCTGTCTGGCGCTGGCACGCCGCAAACGAACGGCATACAATGCAGATTAGTTAGTCCCTATGTCTCCGACTCCCGACGACTTGACCACTGTGAAAGACGACATGGTGGCCTTCATCGAAGGCCATGGCATGCGCCGTTTTCACGGTTATGTTGACTACGACGAAGTGCAGTGCATTATGTGGGAAACCGGCGGCAATCCTGACGGCTGGAAGGATTTTGTGGAGTTGGCAAAAGCCTCGGGAGCGCCATTTCTGACCATGCATTCCTGGACGCTCGAGCGTCCTGAACTGGACGAACTGGTGCAGCGGCTCACGACTTCGGAATTCACCGACGGCGATGATGTGGAAGACGCCCGCTGGCTTCGCGCCCATCTTGGCCGGATCGGTTTCCTGCAGTTGGGATGGGCGTATCAAGGATCGATGTTTCTGTGCGAAGTCGGCACTGAATGGTATGAACGTTATCAACATCTGACGGAAATCTCCGACGACTTCGGCGGCATTGCCCTCGACGAACCCGACCAGGACGACGAACGCTGACTCCCCCGAGTCCGACAATTCAAGACAGACCTCGGTAGTGTCCTAAACTTGCGTTGCTCGGGGTCTCCCTCAAACTTTACTGTACATGCAATGTTCTCTACCGGACCGACAGTCTTTTAACACCGGAGTTAAACTTCTGCTGATCAGGTTCTGCCATGACCACAGAAGAACGTGAACGGATGAATTGGCTGTGCAACAGAATCCAGGAAGAAAAAGAGCCAAACAAGTTCGATGAACTCGTGCGGGAATTGAACGACCTGTTAGAGGCCAAGCACGAACGCATCCATCCAGAGCACCACTCGCCGGCACGCTTCCCGTCAGACCCGTTACGGCCCGACCTCAAAGACTATCCCGAAGACATGCCACTAGCGGAAAGGGAGAGTCTCGCGGGAGAAGCGAAACTCGCTGCCCAGAAGAAAAATCCACCAAGGCAAGTTTAGGACACTACCCCGACCTCCTATCACAGCTTCCTGATCTGTCCCTGGAGTAAACTTCTCCGTTGCCATGCGCTGGGTCCACAAGAACGAGGACGCGAACGTAGCCTCCGCGTTAGTCGAGGTTCTACGCGGAGATCCTGCTTTTCGCGGAGCCGACGCGGCAGCCACTCTCCCGATCTTAGCTGCCCTGCTCATACGCCGCGGCCTTGCCGAACCTGAAGTTGCGCGCAACTTTCTCACCCCGTCGCTCGACAATCTCCACTCGCCCGAGCAAATGACCGGCCTCCGCACCGCGGTCGAGCGTATTGCGGCCGCCATCGAGCGCCGCGAGCCGATGCTTATCTACGGCGACTATGACGTCGACGGCACGATGGCGGTAATCATCCTGAAAACAGCGATAGAACTTTGCGGCGGCACCGCCGACTTTCACGTGCCGCATCGCATCCGCGAAGGTTATGACTTGCGCGACGATGTAATCGAGCGCGCAGCGGCTGCCGGCATTCGCCTGATCGTCAGCGTCGACATGGGTATTCGCGCCTTCGCTCCGGCGGAGACCGCGCAGCGGCTGGGCGTCGATCTGATCGTTACCGATCATCATCTGCCCGGCCCCGACGGCGTGCCGAAGGCGCTCGCCGTGCTCAATCCCAACCAGGCAGGATGCGAATATCCCTATAAGCAGCTTTGCGGCGCGGGCGTGGCGTTCAAGCTGGCGCAGGGATTGATGCAGCGCCGGCTCGACGCTAAAGATCACTCGCGGATGTTGTTGTCGTTCATGAAAATTGTGGCGATCGCGACCATCGCCGATTCGGTGCCTTTGACCGGCGAAAATCGCGTGTTCGCCAAGCTGGGGCTTGATGCGTTGCGCCATGCCGTCAATCCCGGCCTGAAGGCTTTGCTTGAGCTGGCGCAAATTTCGGTGCAACGTCCCCCGACATCGACGGAGGTCGCGTTTCGCATTGCCCCGCGCATCAACGCCGCCGGGCGCATGGACGTAGCCCGTGACGTGATCGAACTCTTCAGCGTGAAAGATCCCATGCGAGCGCGCGAACTTGCCGCGAAGCTCGACAAACTCAACACGGATCGGCAGGAAGAAGAGCGGCGAATTTTGAAATCGCTCGAAGAGCGCTTCGATGCAGACCCAGCATTGTGCGAGGCCGGCTGCATCGTTATCGACGGCGAAGGCTGGCATCGTGGCGTGATCGGCATTACGGCCACGCGCGTGGTCGAGCGCTATAACCGGCCCACTCTTGTGATCTCGCGCGAGGGCGAAGAAGCTTTCGGTTCGGGACGCTCGATTCATGCGTTTCATCTGCTGGAAGCGATTGAATCGTGCGCCGAACTTTTCACGCGCTACGGTGGCCACTCTCATGCCTGCGGGTTCGCCATGCCCTCGGCGAACGTTCCTGAGTTGCGTTCGCGGCTCGACGCATTCGCTCGCGCGCGGCTTACTGCAGCCGATTTCGAGCCGGTGCTGGAAGTCGAGTCGGAATTGCAACTCGATGAAGTCACGCCCGCGCTGTTCAACGCGCTCAATCTGCTGGAACCTTACGGCGCGGGAAATCACGAGCCAGTATTTTCGGCGTGCGCCGTTCGATTGCTGGCTCCGCCGCGCATTCTGAAAGACAAGCACATCAAGCTAAAGCTGACGCGATGTTTGTCCGCCATTGCATTATCCAACTCGTCAAATGGCAATTCTGAAAGCGCCGATGATCCGGTGAGCAAACCAAATGGCGGATGGCGGAAATCCATCACGTATGAAGCCCTAGGCTGGCACATGGCTGAGCGGGTCCAGCATGCGCCGCTCCTCGCTGGGGACGCCATCGACATTGCCTTCACCATTGGCCACAACGATCATCCGGAATATGGCGGTCTCGAACTCTCGCTGAAGGATTTTCGAGCCGGCTCCCGCCAGAAAATTGAAGGGCTTTTTTAGCTAAATTCTTCGATTCATTGGAGTTAGATAGCTCTAGTCCAGAGGTCACCCGCGTAAATTCTAGAAAGGCAAGGACTTGCCTGTAAATGCTTCCAGCATAAGGAGTTACACGTTCACGTTGCCCCATAATTAGACCACATAGCCTGCCGGCTGTGGCCATGATCATCCAACTGTCCTGTGGAAGTCGGTAACGGCTGTCACATTGCAAATAAATTTTGTTGGAAAAATATGCAACCGTGGTTTGCATCGTTAGTGCGCCAGTGGAACAGGCACGAATGGCAGCATCATCTGATGCTATAATTCGTGCATGCGAACGACTCTCGCATTGGATGACGATCTGATACGCATCGCGCAGGAGTTCACCGGCGTGGCGGAAAAAACAGCTTTGATTCGGGAAGCACTAAAGGCGCTTATCGAACGCGAAAGCGCTCGCAGGTTGGCATCCCTTGGCGGCACCATGCCGAAATTAAAGAATGTTCCGCGCCGCAAAGCGCGGGCGAATTGATTCTCGCGGACACTTCCATCTGGATCGACCATCTCCGGTCGGGAAACAAAGAACTGCGCAAGAATCTCGAACAAGGCAATGTCGTAATCCACCCATTTATCACTACGGAACTTGCTTTGGGATTGCTGCGCGAACGTACTGCGACTCTCGCATTGCTGGATCTTTTACCGCAGGTGCGAGTAGCGCAACCGAGCGAAGTGCGGCTTATAATCGAGACTCGCCGTTTGTACAACCTGGGCATCGGTCTGACGGACGCCCACCTCATCGCTTCTGTATTTATCAATGCGTCCACACTTTTGTGGACGAAGGATAAGCGACTTCGTAAGGTGGCTGAGAGGCTTGGGATTCACGCTGGTCTGGCTTAAGAGTCTCGCCAGCCTTCTTTTCAGCAACGGAAGTCAAAATCCCCACCCTACCGCTCGAGATTTCAAACAAGGTCCACACCCCTGCGCGGCGGCAAGGATGGGGGCACCCGCACCCGACCGACCCATAGCCCGGTACAACCAAATGCTAGACTTCCGGTTCTACAAAATCGGAGGTGCGCCATGTGTCATTTGCCTCGATTCGTTCTGGCCGTTGCTTTTCCCTTGCTAGCCGCGTATTCACTTGCTCAAACCAAACAGCCGAAACCTCAGCCTTCGCAACCGTCAACTCCGGCTGCCGGCGATTCTTCTTCTCGCCTGCCGGTCAAGCGCGTGGTTCTCTACAAAAACGGCGTGGGCTATTTCGAGCACACGGCCCACGTTCACGGCACGCAGGAACTCAGCATCGATTTCACAACTTCGCAACTCAACGATGTGCTGAAGTCGCTGACCGCCGTCGATCTGGGCGACGGGAGAGTTTCTTCGGTGCGCTACAACTCGATTGCGCCGCTGGATGAGCGGTTGAAGTCGTTGCGCCTGCCCTTTGGCGAGCAGGTGACGCAAGCCGAATATCTTTCCGCGCTGCGCGGTGCGCGCGTCGAAGTGCGCAGCGGATCGGCAACCGCGGCTGGCCGTTTACTCAGCGTCGAGAAGATCCGCAAGCAGCGCACGAAAGACGATTTTGAAGACGTCACAACTTTTTCCATCGTGACCGACGCCGGCGAAATGCGGAACTTCGAACTCGGGGCCGGGACGTCGGTGCGCATCGCCGAGCGCGAACTCACTGACGAAGTTGGCCGCTATCTGAGTCTCATCGGTTCCTCGCGAGCGCGAGATGTGCGCCGCATGAGTTTCACCGCGACCGGATCGGGGGATCGCGACGTCTTCGTCAGCTACATCAGCGAAGTGCCGATCTGGAAGAGCACCTACCGCATTTTGTTTTCCGACAAGCCCGGCGATAAGCCGCTGTTGCAGGGCTGGGCCATTGTCGATAACACGATTGGCGAGGACTGGAAAGAAGTGCAGCTATCGCTGGTCGCCGGCGCGCCGCAATCTTTCATTCAGGATATTTCGCAGCCGTTCTATGCGCGGCGTCCGGTGGTTCCGCTGCCGGAATCGGTGATGCTGACTCCGCAATCGCACCAGGCGACGCTGGAAGGTGACCAGTTGCAGCAATCGGCGAGGTCTGGAGGAGGGACGGGAGCGGGCTTTGGGCCTGGTTCGGGCGGCGGAGTCGGAGGCGGTGTGTTTCGGGTCGGCAACGGCCCGACGGGGTTATCTGGCCTGGTAAAAGATCCATCGGGCGGGGGCGTTTCTGGCGCACATGTGACGGTGCGCAACGAAGAGACTGGGGTATCGCAGGTTGCCACCACGGACGCCCAGGGCCGCTACAGCTTCACCGACATTCAGCCCGGCAACTCCGCGCTGTTTGTGAACGCGCCCGGCTTTCAGCGATTTAATTTGACCAACGTGTATGTCGGCGTGGGCCGCACTAACCAAATCGATGCCACGCTGAATATTGGAGCCGCCACCGAGACGGTCGAAGTGCAAGCCGGAGCGAACACGGTGCAAACTGAAACCGCCGAGCTTTCCGGCGTCGCGGGAAAACAGGGTGCCGAAGCGGAAGGCAAGTCCGCTGGAGATTTTTTCGAGTACAAGATCAATCAGAAAATTACGATCGGCAAGAATCAGTCCGCTCTCGTTCCCATCCTGCAGGCTCATATTGACGCCGAAAAAGTCACGCTGTGGAATGAAAATTCCGCGCCTCTGCGCGCGCTGTGGATCAAGAACACCAGCGGCCAGGTTCTTGATTCCGGCTCGTTCAACATTCTCGAAGCCGATACCTTTGCCGGAGAAGGCGTCCTGGAAGTGATCCATCCCGACGAGCGCCGCCTGCTTTCCTACGCAGGCGACGCAGCAGTACAAGTCAAGTTCACAGAAGACGCGACAGAAAAGCCCTACAGCCGCGTGCGCATTGCCAACGGCATTATGCAGCTCACCAAAGAGCAGCGGAAAGTCAAGAAGTACACGATCCACAATGCCGACAAAGATGCCCGCATCGTGGTCGTGGAGTATCCGGTGGAAGAAAACTGGGAACTCACACCGGCTACGCCGAAGCCGGAGGAATCGACCGAATCGTTTCACCGCTTTCGTGTTTCCGTGGATGCGGGCAAAACGGAGAAGCTAGAAGTGGAGGCAATTCATCCCGAGGAAACTACCTACGCGTTGACGAACCTTGATGACAACGAAGTTGCACTTTTGGTGCAGCAGAAGCGAATGACGCCCGCGATGCAGCAGGCGTTTGACCGAATCTTGAAACAGAAGGCAAAGATCGACGAGTTCTCCAATCAGATTGCCGACCGAAAAAGGGAAAGCGACCAGATCGGCGTGGACCAGAATCGCATTCGCGAAAACATGAAGGCGTTGAAGGGAACATCCGAAGAAAAAGCCTTGCTGCAACGCTACGTCGGCCAACTCGACGCGCAGGAAAGCCGACTGGCGGTGCTGCGTAAGGAATCCAGCGATCTCTCCGCGCAGCAAAACCAGGCGAGGGCAGAACTTGATCGCATGATCATGGACGTGAATGTAGAGGAGAGCTTCTAAGTGACGCCTGGGGCGACAGGCACACCTTCATACTAGGCATTGTTCTAAACTTAGCTGAGTGACGCTGCCCATCTACCATCTGCGGCGCTGGCTGGCGGGGATTGCCATTGTGTTTTCCATGGTGGTTGCCGGAATGTACTTCTACGCCCGCCAACGCCAGCACAGCTTTCTGAAAGACATCCCGGGCAAAATTGGAGTGAACATTAAGCAGACGGCCAAGGGATACCAGTATTCGTACTCTGATGGCGGGCGGACGCTGTTTACCATCGAGGCCAGGGATCTGAAGCTGTTTCGGCTCGATCGGCCAGCTGAACTGCACGAGGTCACCATCGTGCTGTATGGGCGCGACTCTTCGCGCTTCGATCGCATTGCCGGCGACGACTTTAGCTATGATCCCAAGACCGGCGATGTCAGCGCGAACGGCGAGGTGCAGATCGATCTGGGCGCGAATCCTTCGGGACAAACGGCACTCGATCAGGCTGCGCCGGCGAGGCTTTCCAATCCCATTCATCTGAAGACGCGCGATCTGGTGTTCAACCAGAAAAGCGGAAACGCTTCGACCAATGCGCGCGTGGAGTTTGGGACGCCGCAGGCCAGCGGCTGGGCGGTCGGGGTGCAGTACGCGGGGAAGACGAATTCGCTGATTCTGGCTTCCCAAGTGCACTTGCGCATGACCGGCGCGGACGCAGCAGTCATCGAAGCCGTGCATGGTGTGATAACTAATGACCCGAGGCAGATCGTGCTGGAGCGCCCCAGCGTCGAACGGGATGGCGAATCCTTGCGTGCCGATAACGCTACCGTCTTGCTCGATGATGACAATGACGTAGAGCATGTCTTTGCTCACGGAAACGTCACCGCGGAAGCGAAAGAGGAATCGCCTGCGCCGGTCGGTACGAGTAATGGCGGAACATCGGCGGCCATGCCCTCTGTCTCACTGATCAAAGCGCGCGCCAACGAAGGCGAACTCTCGCTCGGCGAAGAAAATCATCTTCAGCGAGCGATTCTCTCCGGCAATGTGCAGTTCGAACGTATTGGAACGCAACCGATGCAGGGAACGGCCGGCCGTGTAGTCTCGGACTTTTCGCAGAAGAACGAAATCAAGACGGTTCACGCCGACCAGGGAGTAAAGCTGACGCACTTGGCGGCATCCGCAGCACCCAAACAGAATGGTTCCGCGCCGCAGAATTTCGAGCTGATCGCGCCTGCGATTGATTTTACGATTGCCCAGGGCCGCGTCCTGCAACGGGCCGTCACCTCGGGCAAGGGACAGATCACCATCTCGGGGACTCAAGCGACTGGGCAAAGCAACAGTCAAATTCCTCAACGCACGGTCGTCACCGCGAAAACATTCGATGCCAAATTCGAGCAGACGGCGGAAAGACAAAGGCGGCTTGCGTCAATGCACGGCGCGCCTGAGGCGAAGATTGTCAGCACAAATCCCGGGCAGCCGGATCGCATCAGCACCAGCGATGCGGTTGATGCCAACTTCCTGCCCCAGGGCGGAATTGAATCCATCGTCCAGCAAGGTCACGTCGTCTACACCGACGGCCAGGCCGCCGACAAGCAGACCAAAGCCAGCGCCGACCGTGCACGCTATACCCCTAACGATCAAATTCTCACACTGACCGGCAAGCCGCGAGTCACACAAGGCAGCATGACCACCACCGCCACCACAATTCGCATCTACCGGTCCACAAACGAGGCCTACGCCGATGGCGACGTGAAGAGCGCTTACACCCAGCTTCTTGAGCAGCCGCAAGGCGCGCTGCTGGCCTCCGCATCGCCGATTCATGTTACTGCCGACGGCATGGTTGCCCATGGCAAACCGGCAGTGGCTGTCTACACCGGCGATGCGCGCCTGTGGCAGGACGCGAATATCATCGAGGCGCCATCCATTGAATTCAATCGTGAATGCCGCTGCGTGACGGCTGAAGGCACGCCGAATCGGACGGTTTCGACGACAATAGTGCAGCCTGAAAAAGCGGATTCGGAAAAATCGCAGCCGGAGAATGCGGCACCGGGAAAGAGTCCGGTTCGCAAGAACGCTCCGCCTTTCAGCCCCATTTTCTTAACCGGATCGCGGCTGACCTATGCCGACGCCGACCGCAAGGTTCACTATGAAGGAGGCGTGTCTGCCAAGGGCGCAGACTTCACCGCCTCGGCCAAGGCAATGGATCTATATCTCAAGCCGCGCAGCGATGCGGTGAAAAATCCCAATGCAAACGCCTCAGCGCCCGCCCAACTCGACCGCATTGTCGCCCTGGGCGACGTTATTATCCAGCAACCAAGCCGCCGTGCCCTCGGCCAAACCCTTATCTACGAAGCAGTTCCGGACAAGTTCACACTAACGGGCGGTCCGCCTAGCATTTTTGATGCCGAACGGGGCAAGATTACGGGCGTTTCGTTGACTTTCTTTAGACGCGATGATAGGGTGCTCGTAGAAGGCGTCCCAAATACCCCTGTCATTACACAGACCCGAGTGGCCCGTTAATGGCCATGAGTAGCAAGACAAATGCGTATCCTGGCCACGGATGAAATTGGCAAGTCTTATCGAGGCCGTCGCGTTGTAAACGGTGTGAGCCTGCGGGTTGAGCAGGGCGAAGTTGTTGGATTGCTTGGACCTAACGGCGCAGGAAAGACTACAACGTTCTACGCCATAGTTGGTTTGATCCCTCCTGATACTGGCCGCGTGCTGTATGACGGCCAGGACATTACCGGCGTCCCGATGTATTTGCGGGCGCGCCAGTATGGCATCAGTTATCTCCCACAAGAAGCTTCGGTGTTTCGCAAGCTCACGGTAGAGGAAAACATCCTTGCGGTGCTGGAAGCGCAGCCGATTTCCTGGCACGAGCGCCGCGAGAAGATGGAAAAATTTATCGATGAACTGGGGCTGGAGCACATCCGCCGCAATCGCGGATACGCTCTTTCCGGTGGCGAGCGGCGGCGTGTGGAAATCGCCCGCTGCCTGTGCATCAATCCCACGTTCATTTTGCTGGACGAACCGTTTTCCGGAATTGATCCTATTGCCGTACTCGACTTGCAGAAAATCATCAGCGGACTGCGGGCGAGCGGCATCGGAGTACTTATAACGGATCACAATGTACGCGAAACGCTTTCGGTCACGGATCGCGCTTACATCATCGACGACGGAAGAATCTTCCGTCACGGCGCGCCGGGGCAGTTGGCGGGGGATGCGGAAGTGAGAAGGGTGTATTTGGGTGAGAGTTTTTCGCTGGTGTGAGACAAGCAGTTGTTAGCTGTTACTCGTGTCGGTCGGAACCATGGCCAAATGATTAGCGACTGAGGACAATGACTGACGACAATAGAGGCAAGCAGCTATGACGATTGACGAACGGCTGGAAGCCTTGACTCGCAATTTGGAGTTGTTATCGCTGGAAAGCGAAAAACATGATCCCCAGCTTGATCGGGCGGCAAAGCTGGTCACCGAAGTTGCTGAAGGCACCGCAAGACTCCTGCGGGTTGTTGAGATGCACGAGCACCGGTTGGACAGCCACGATGAGCGGCTGGACAAGCTAGAGTAAGCATAGAAACTCTGAAACCTTGAATGGTATTACTTCAGCACAAACTCAGCGTAAAGCTCTCGCAGCGCCAGATACTCACTCCTGGCCTGGTGCAGATGGTGTCCGTCCTCGCGCTCAACAAGCTTGAGCTCAAGGACATGATCAACTCCGAGATGGTGGAGAACCCCGTCCTCGAAGAGCTCGAGGACTCGGTTCCGCTGCTCGATGAAGTCGGCAAGAAAGAAGAAGATCGTGAACGCGCCGCTGCCGCCACAGAGACTACCCCGGCCACGACGGACGAGAAGAAAGATCCCTTCGAAGAAATCGATTTTGGTTCGTTCTTCCAGGACTATCTCGATCCCGGTTATCGCACGCACAGCGAGATGGAAGAGATCGAGCGCCCTTCGTTTGAGAATTTTCTTTCGAAGCCGGGAAATCTTACGGACCACCTTGCCTGGCAACTCGGTGCGCTAAGCCTCCGCAAAGAAGTTCGCGAGGCCGCGGACCTGATCATCGGCAATCTGAACGAAGACGGCTATCTCATCGCCAGCGACGACGAGTTGATGGGCGTTGCGCCGCCTGCCTCGCCCGAGAAGGATGCCGCCACAGTAAAAAGCATTGTCAGTGAAGCCCAAGCACTCGGGCTTGCTGATACTGACGTAGAGCCCGACCATTCAAGTCAGGATGCGTTGTCCGACCCGGCCATCGATCGTGCTGACATCGATGTGGAGCTCTTGTCGGACGAACCGGCAGAACTTACCGAAGCCTCGCTTCCCGGAATCGCTTCCGATCCCGTGGCTTTTACGCTTCCAGTCGAAGAAACTGTCGCAGCCCCCCCGCCTCCTCCCGAAGCAGCGGCGCCGCCGTCCGCGCCTCTCCCGATTTTCAAACCGAACTTCACGGCCGCGGATTTGCAGGAAGCTCTCGAAACTGTCCGCCAACTCGATCCCCCCGGCGTTGGCTGCCGCGATCTGCGCGAATGCCTGCTCGCTCAACTCCACTATCACCAGGCGCAACTCGCGCTACACAAAAACGGCAACGGTACCGCACAAGTCTTGCAGGATGCCTGCGCCATCGTCGATCAGCATCTGCGCGGCGTGCAGAACAAGCAGCACAAAGAAATCTCCAAAGCCATCAACCGTCCTATAGACGCTGTCCAAACCGCGCTCGACTACATCCGCACTCTCGATCCCCGGCCCGGCCTGCAGTACAACAAGACTCAGCCGCGTCTCATCGAGCCAGATGTCGCCTTCGTCAAACACGGCGACGAATGGCTCGTCATCATGAACGACGAAGACTTGCCGCAGCTCCGCCTGAATCCGGCGTACAAAAAGCTGGTTACACGCGACGGTGTCAACGACAAGAACACCCGCGACTATGTGAAAGAGCGCTACAAGAGCGCCATCCAGCTCATCAAGAACATCGAGCAGCGCAAGCAGACTATCACCAAGGTCTGCTACTGCATCGTCGCCCGGCAGTACGATTTTCTTGAAAAAGGCATCGATCAACTCAAACCTATGATGATTAAGGAGGTGGCCGAAGAGATCGGTGTGCATCCTTCCACGGTTAGCCGTGCCGTGGCCAGCAAATACGCGCACACTCCGCAAGGCGTATTCGAGCTGCGTTACTTCTTCAGCGAGAGCGTGCAGGGTCCCGAGGGCGGCAACACTTCACTGCTGATCCTCAAGCGCCGCGTGAAAAAGCTCATCGATGAAGAAGATCCCAGCCGTCCGCTGACCGACGAACAGATCACCCGCATCCTGCAATCGCAAGGCATCCAGGTGACTCGCCGCACAGTAGCCAAGTATCGCGAAGACATGCGCATTCCGAGCACCCACCAACGAAGAGTAAAGAAGTGAATTGGGTAATTGTGGAATTGAGTAATTGAGAAATTTAAATTCAACCGCTTTTCAATTACGCAATTACCAAATTACACAATTACAAAATGTTTTCAACGCAGTGCCCATTTTTTCTCACCGCACGAATCCAGAGGGGGCGCTTCATGAACGTGGAATACACCGGCAGACACTACGAAGTCACTAACGCCATCCGCAAAGAAGTAGAAACCGGCCTCGCCAAAATCCGCAAAATCCTTCGCGACAGATTCGAAACCAAGGTCATCCTCGCCGTCGAAAAGCATCGCCATAAGGCCGAAATCACTATCAGCCCGCGCCATGGCCCGCTAGTCGCTGTGGCCCAGGCGAAAGACATGACCATCGCTGTGAGCGAAGCTCTCGGTCACCTGGAAAAGCAGGCAGTGAAATACACTACCCGCCGTGTCTCGAAAAGACTGGCGGCGCGGAAGAGCGAAGAGATCGAAAAATGGAACGGCCACGCCCCAGCGGCAGAAGCGGGAGAAGACTTACAACCTTCCGTGGGCAAGTCAAAGAAAACCGCCGTGCCGGTGATGGTGCACAAATATCCACCGATGGCGAAGACCACGGAAGTCCACCTGGTGCGCTCTGACGAAGCCGTAGCGATGCGCCCGATGACGCTGGAAGAAGCCATCAAAGAAGCCCACTTCAAAGATCGCGATGTCTTCGTCTTCCGCGACCCCAAAGGCAAACTGATGATTTTGCATCGCACGCGAGAGGGAAAGATGGAGTTGATCGAAGCGCCGTAGAGCGGGCTTTGAAACGATCATCAGGTTCTATCACATACTGTTGAACGGCACTAGATCGGTCGAAGTACACTCTTAGAGCGACTGGAGCGGCGCAGCAGATTGATGACAACGACTTGGGAGCCCATTCGGGATTTACCTTCTGACTGGAGTGCATTGAGTGACGGCGAACTGCGCCCACTCTTGCAATTCTGGAACGATCAACGATCCGACCTTGAAAAAAGCGGGGCGTTACAGCAGTTCAGCGAGCGCCTTGCTCGCGAGTGGGCCATCGAAACGGGACAGATAGAAGGCGTGTACAACATTGACCGCGGAGTCACCGAAACATTAGTTGACAGAGGGATAAGCGCCGACCTCATTCCCCAAACGCCAGGGGAAAAGACGCCCGAAGTAATTACCGCGATTCTCAATGATCACCGCGAAGTTCTAGAAGGCCTGTTCGAATTCATCAAGGGTAATCGTCCTCTCTCGAAAAGCTACATCCATGAACTTCACGCGGTATTGTTGCGCCATCAGGCAACAACTACGGCTGTCGACCAGTTCGGCAAGCTATTCGAAGCACGGCTTATTAAGGGAAAATACAAAGAACGGCCTAATAATCCAAAGCGCTCGAATGGAGCGGTCCACGTATATTGCCCGCCGGAACAAGTCGATTCCGAAATGGAACGACTGCTCGAAATTCACGCCAGCCAAATCAAGAACCAAATTCCTGTTGAAATCGAAGCTGCGTGGATTCACCATCGGTTTACCCAAATTCATCCGTATCAGGACGGCAATGGCCGCGTCGCTCGAGCCTTGGCCAGTCTCAGCTTTATTAAAGCGGGCTGGTTCCCGGTTGTGATAACGCGAGATGACCGGCCTCGGTACATGGATTCTCTTGAGGTTGCGGACGAGGGCGATTTGGCACTTCTCGTATCGTTGTTTGCCGATGTTCAAAAGCGAGCGCTGTTTCAGGCAACGCAGGCAGCTGCCGAGGTCAAGCAGGTCCACACTGTGGACGAAGCAATCGCCGCATTGGAACCCTTGCTGGCAGCGCGGGGCAAAAGACTTGATCCAAGCGTGTGGTCAAAGGCCAAGGAGACCGCGGATCGCCTAATCCTGCTTGCCGAAGGTCGACTGGAAGAAGTTGCGGTTTCCTTGAGAGAGACCGTTGGAGACAAACCCTCCGATGTGTCGTTCCAGGTTCACCCAGGGTACCTCAATTTGCCTCTGACCGGACCCACATTCATTCCAAATTTCATCGACTACGACCGCAGTGTCGAACTCGAAATTTCATACGAGCGGAAAGTCTTTATCCATGTTCATGCGCACGCTATCGGATCGAAATTCCGCGGCCTGATTGGCTTCTCAGTCTTATTCTCGGGCTCTGATTACGTCAACCACACCGCTTCAAAAGAACCTTTTCAGGTGAACTATGCGGAGCCGTACGAAAGCGCCGAGTCCCGCTTCCGACCGTGGTTCGAACGCTCCTTAGTAAACGCATTGGACCTGTGGAGAAAAAAATTGTAGGAAAGTAAAACCGCTGCAGCAGGCCATCAGATGCCTGCATACCAGGCATATCCTCCCTCGGGCGACGCCGATCCCAGGCCCTTGCCGAACTTTTTCAGATCGTCGGTGACCGTCAGGTGGGTGATGAATTTCACGCTCTTGTAGCCGAGCTGGCGCGGGACCCGCAGCCGAAGCGGGCCGCCGTTGCCTACGGGAAGCTCATCGCCATTCATTCCATAGGCGAGAAAAGTCTGCGGGTGCAAGGCATCGGCCATATCGATGCTGTCCCACCAGTCCGGCTGGAACGAGAAGTAGACCACATATCGGGCTTGCGGCTGAACTCCAACCAATTCCAGGACGTGAGAGAGAGGCACGCCGTGCCATTCGGCAATATACGACCATCCCTCTTCGCACTGAATCATCGTGATCTGGCTGCGGGATGGGTAGCTCTTTAGCTGGTCCAGCGAAAACGAGGCGGGATGAGCGACCATGCCGTCGACCGTCAGTCTCCAGTCGGCAAACTTTCCGGCTTCAAGGCGCTTGAACGCTTCACTCGGGGGCGCCATTTCGTTGGCGAACGGAGGCTTCGAAATCTGGCCCCGCGAAAACTCGCGCGCTAATGAGTGCCTGGTCAGGAGCCGCTGGGAAGCATAGTTCAGGGTTTCGCCGAGGCCGTAAATTCCGCCGTGATCGGGCGGGATCAGTCCATACCTTTGCGCAATGCGGGCTGTCGCGCTCAGACCCAATACGCCGCCCGCGGACACGAGTCCGGCGGTGATCAGTTTGCGACGCGAAATTTTGCCTCGTAAAGGTTCGCTCATGTGCGCTCCCTTGGTGCGCTGGCGCGGCCCGTGATCATCGCCCGCATGCGGTTTCTGAATCCGGCAAGAGAAACCATCCCGACGTGGACGAGCACGAAAAGCAGAAGAGATACGGACACGAAGAAGTGAAGCGTGCGCGCGGATTGCTGGCCGCCTAGCAGGTTGACGGTTGCCGGGATCGCGGAAACAAATGAAGGAGACATCGCCAGCCCCGTCCAGATTTCTAAAGGAAAAAGAACGAAGATCACGAACAGATAGCTGATCCTCTGCAGAACGTTATATGAATATGCCTCTGCTTCGCTCGGCCGCTGGAAGCGCAAATGGCTAAAGATCGCCGTCGAGAATGCCCGCCACGAAAGATCGGCCTTGGCCGGGAACAAGCTTTTCCGGAAGTGTCCTGTGACCAAACCAGAGATTGTATAAAGCAAGCCGGTGAACACCACCACCCAGGCAGCCTGAAAGTGCAGATACCGGCTCCAGCCGTTCTGATCCGGCAGCACGTAGCCGTAGCCGGTCGGAACCAAGTTCCTTGACGCAGGAATCGGCAGTTTGAACAACGTTGGAGTCAGATCATTGCCGGTCTCGCCCCAATAGAAGCGCGGGTGCGAGATCACAATTTCCGCTCCAGTGACCAGCAGGGCAAAAAAGCACAGTGTGGTGATCCAGTGGGTAACACGGACGAGGGCAGAGTGCCGAGCGGGCACCGTCTTTGCCGGCACGGCGGTTGGGACGGCGGCGGGCACGGCCGAAGCCGAATTTGCGACGTAAGCGGAATCGCCCACGCGGGAATCGTATCATGCAGCGTGCCCATTGCGAAGGCCGCCCGCGAACGTTAATTTCGAGTCAAAAGTGAAAGATCAGGTCGCTCCCCACTGTGAGCTGATTCTGCCGGCGCCCGTCGTCGTAAACCTTCTGATCCCAGGCGCGCTCGAAGCGCAACTCCGGACGCAGTTGCACGGTGGTTCCGATCCAGTGGCACCACATGAAGGTGTTTTCCGAGTAGCGAGTGGCGTAGCCCGTGCGCTGGCCTTTTTTGTCGTCAAGAGAATCGCTGCGAAACGACAGAAAGTTATGCGGCGAGAGTTCCTTCTGCAGGAAATTCACCAGGGCATATTCGGGAGCGGTGCACCGTTGTTCTCCCGGCATGCAGTAAGCCGCGTTCGCGCCCGTTTCCGGCTGAATCGGGCCGCCCAGGGCAGGAACGTCGCGCTCATACATGTACCAGGATTCGGTTGCCATATGCACGGTTTTTGAGAACTTGTGATACCAGGTCGCATCATACTGCTGCAGGTTGTTGTATGCGTACTTGCCGTTATTGATGCCGTTGGCGCACACGTAGAAGTTGTCATTCACCGACCCAGTCGTATAACTCAGGCAGGCTGTGCCGGATGGTTTGGCGTCCGAAGTCCACAATGCCACGTCGTGGCCGCCAGTAATTCCCAGTTGCACCAGCCACTGCTCCTTTAGCTTGACCGTGGCAATCAGTCCGGTGTCGGTGAATGGATCGATCGCATAGAGCAGCGAGTGGCTGAAGATGTAATTGTTCGGCGCCAATTGCGCCTCAATGCCCGGCACGGAGATATAGCGGCCCACTCTCACATTCATCCCCTCCGCCACCTGCGGGATGTAAATGTCCACATACTCCAGCGTGGGATCAAAGCCGTATTCACGGTGATCGTTCACCCACGGTCCGCTCAGGTAGCCCTTCGCTGTCGTGAAGCGATAGTCCGTGCCGTACAAAGCGGTAAGGTGATAGCTCCAGTCGACGTGATCGCGCTGCACTGAATCCGGCAGCCGTTCGGCGTAAAGAACAATTTGATTCATCTCCAGGCGATTCGGATAGACATCGTTCGCCTCGGGCGCATTGCTGTGCGCAGACGTGCTGAAGTTCAGCGATGGATCGATCCACCCATAAAGCTTCGTCCGGGTCGTGGCCCCATTGATGGCCGTCATTAGCGGATAGCTGTTTGTGTCCGGCTCTCCGATCACGGGCGAGCCGCCATAGGACCAATCCGAATTGGGAAAGGGCGGCGCATCGAGTGGCGACGGAGGCCCTCGCCGTGCTGGAGCCGGCGAGGAAGCAGCAGTCCCAGGCCAATCTTGCCGATAAAACTCCGCCCAGCGGGCAAAGAAACCTTTCTTCTCGGTCGAAGTCGGCTTTGGCGCGTCGGGAAGTGGCTGAGTCTCTCGCTCTTGTCCCGACGCGTGGCCACACCACAAGAACACGACGCACAGGAGCAGGAGATATAGGCGGTAGAGTGAATTTCTCTTTGGATGCATTCAGCGGTTTGCTAACCAAGTCTACAAGTTCCAGACGCGATGCCAGCTCGCCGGCACAACCGCTGACGTCCCGGCGAACAGCGAAAGGCGCCGCGATAGCTTTTTCTTTCCGGCTGTGACATCCAACCTTGTTTCCACAACCCAACCCGCGCGATCATAGCCGAGGCAAACGGGGTAGAGAAGCCTCAGTGGATAGCCCCTAAGTCCTTTCGTGTCCGGATTTTGATATCTAAGTTCTTTGACATGCGGATTTTAACCGGGGTCGTTTTGCGAAACCCGCGCCCAGCAAGGCTTGCAGCGCTGATGAGGGAGGGGGGAGGAGTATCGTAGCAGTTAACGTTGTTCCGATTGGGAACGCATCATCTCGGAATTATTTTGATGCGAAATCCACAGGGACTAATGTTCGGGCCGGGGGTTCGCTCAACCCGTTTAGCGGAACCCACTTTTCTGCTACCCTGCTTACGCTATGCGACTTCTCCAGAGTTTGCCGTTGCTTTTTGCGCTAGCCGTTTCCCTCTTCGCCCAAAATGTTAAGCCGGTTGCCGACCGTGTTGCCGCGCAGAATGCTCTCTTCGATGAGCAATACGAGTCCGACCTGCGCAACTTTCCTCAGCGCGCGACTGCCTTTGGCGACTACCGCTTCAACGACAAGCTGGCTGACTATTCCCTCGCCGCGATCGTTGCGCGGAATAAGACCGACGCCGATTTCCTCGCGCGTCTCAACGCGATCCCGACCACTGGATTTTCCGACCAGGATCAGCTCTCGCACGACCTGCTGGTGCGGGTTCTACAGCAGCGCATCGCCGACTTCGATCTCAAAGAATATGAAATGCCGGTCAACCAGCAGAGCGGCATCCACACCAGCCTGGCCGATCTGCCGCTTTCCGTTCCGCTCGATTCAGTCAAGCACTACGAAGACTACATTGCGCGGCTTCATGAGATTCCGCGTGCTCTGACTCAGACCACGGAAGTGCTTCGCGCCGGCATGAAAGACAAGCTCATGCCCGTTCGCTTCCTTCTTGAGAAACTTCCGGCGCAATGTGACGGCATCGTTCACGACGATCCTTTTTTGATTCCAACCAAGAAATATCCGGCGGACATTTCTCAGGAAGACCAGAAGCGCCTGACGCAGCAGATTACCGACACCGTCAACACCGACGTAATTCCTGCATACAAGGCATTCGCCGCTTTTCTGAGTACCGAATATGCTCCGCAAGGCCGAACCATGCTGTCCATCACTTCGCTTTCCGATGGCGAGAAGCGTTACGAAAATGACATTTACGCGCGCACTACGACCCACATGACGGCGGACGAGATCCATCAACTCGGCCTGCGCGAAATGGACCGCATCGAGGCCGAGATGACGGCAATTGCGAAGAAGGCCGGCTTCGCCGATCTTGCCGGGTTCCGCGCGTCGCTCAAAGCGAATCCGAAATACATTCCGACTTCCTCCGAGCAAATCCTCGACGATTTCCGCCACTACATCGCGCAGATGGAACCCAAGCTGCCCCAGCTTTTCACGTTGCTGCCCAAGTCGCCGGTCACGGTCGAAGCGATCCCCTCGTTCCAGGCCGCTGCTGCCACGCACTACGTCACCGGCACGCCAGACGGCAAGCGACCCGGCCGCGTAGTTGTCGCCACGTCAGATTTCGCCAAGCGCTCGATGATCGACGACGAAGCGGTCGCCTATCACGAAGGCGTTCCCGGACATCACATGCAGCTCTCTGTGCAGCAGCAGCTCGAAGGCTTGCCCAAGTTCCGCTTGCATGGCCTGGGCTTCAATGCTTACATCGAAGGCTGGGCGCTTTACGCAGAGCAACTGGGCAAAGAGGTCGGTTTTTACCAGGACCCCGCTTCCGACTACGGTCGGCTCTCATCGGAGCTGTTTCGCGCAGTGCGGCTCGTCGTGGATACCGGAATTCACGCGAAAGGATGGTCGCGTGAGCAAGTCGTAGATTTCTTTCGCAAATCCGGCGCGATTGATGAACCGACTATCCAGTCGGAGACGGATCGCTACATTGCCTGGCCCGCACAGGCGCTCAGTTACAAGCTCGGCCAACTCAAGTTTCGCGAATTGCGGGACCGCGCACAAAAAGAGCTGGGCCCGAAATTTGATATCCGCAAATTCCATGACGAGATGCTCGATGGCGGAACCCTGCCTTTGGATCTGCTCGAAGCCCGGACCGACAAATGGATCGCCGAGGAAAAATCAAAATGATGGCGCTCAGCCGCTCCCTCTAGTTACTGTTTCAACGTTTTCCACAACCCATCGCCCTCAATGGCGTAGCCGAATTCGTTAGAGTTGGCATCCTAACGCACGCAGTCATTCCGCGAATCGGGTTCGCGAAATAAAAAGCTTGGGGAGACAACATGACACCAATCCAGAAGTTAGGGTGGTTGAGCGCCTTGCTGGGGCTTGGGATCGCTATTGGCTTTTCGTCGATACGAGCATCCGCGCAAGATTACCGCCCGCCGCAAAATCAAGATCAGGACCAGGATGATCCGCCCACACGAGTAGCGCGGCTGGGCTACATGGACGGATCGGTTTCATTCGAGCCGGCCGGAGAGAGCGACTGGGTGCAAGCCGCCGACAACCGGCCCCTGACCACCGGCGACAAACTTTGGGCAGATAAAGATTCGCGCGCCGAGCTGCAGATGGGCTCGGCCGTAATTCGCCTGTCGCAGAATACCGGAGTGTCATTTCTTAATCTCGACGACCGTACTGTGCAGCTTCAGTTGAGCGCCGGCGTGATCAACCTTCGGGTTCGCAGTCTCGACCGCGACGATGTGTTCGAGATTGATACGCCGAACCTGGCATTTACCGTCTCGCAGCCGGGAAATTACCGGCTGGAAGCCACTGAAGATGGAAGCAATACCATCGTGACGGTGCGTGCCGGCGACGGCCAGGCCACCGGCAACGGCCAGACCTACACCATTCATGGCGGGCAACTCGTAACGTTCAGCGGCACCGACTCGCTCAACGCAGACATGGAGCAGATTGGCGCTCCCGATCAGTTCGACTCGTGGGCCGACGGTCGCGAGCGCCGTCATGATGAGTCGCGTTCGGCGCAGTATCTTTCGCACGATGTCGTGGGCTATGACGATCTGGACGACTACGGCGACTGGCGTGACGATCCTAATTACGGCCACGTCTGGTATCCCAACCGCGTAGATGCGGGCTGGGCGCCTTATCACGAAGGCCATTGGGACTGGATCGATCCCTGGGGCTATACATGGGTGGATGACTCGGCCTGGGGCTATGCGCCGTTTCACTACGGACGCTGGGTGAGTGTTGGTGGCCGCTGGGGCTGGATCGCCGGACCGCCCGCCGAGCGCCCTGTCTACGCACCCGCGCTAGTCGTATTCGTCGGGGGCGGCGGGCCTAACGTAGGTTGGTTCCCACTGGGCCCGCGCGAAGTGTTTGTTCCCTCGTATCCGGTCAGCCGCGGGTACATGAATCGGGTCAACGTCAGCAACACGACCGTGACCACGACGACGATCACCAATGTCTACAACACCACCGTTATTAACAAAACCACGAACATCACCAATGTGACGTACGTAAATCGCAACGTCCAGGGCGCTGTGACGGCAGTTCCGCAGCGTGCTTTTGCCGGCGCGCAGCCTGTGGCGCGAGCCGCAGTAAAGATGGACGCCCGCGAAATAGCGGCCGCTCCGGTAAGCGCGAGAGTTGCTGTGGCGCCTACTCGCGAGGCCGTATTAGGAGCGCACGCGGCGAGTGCGAATCA
>JBAUXX010000014.1:0-39572 GCA_049584475.1 Candidatus Sulfotelmatobacter sp.
GCCCGCGGCCGCGGTCCCTCTCACTCCTGCGGCGACTCTAGCCACGGCGAACGCAACTCCGGCGCTGTCGATCGTGCAGGCAGCCAGCGACACATCCTCAGCCGCCCCGGCAAAAAAAGAAAAGATCGAGCCCTTTTCCGATTGGGACTGGACCTGGCTCAACGGCAACCCGCGCAACAAGGACGTTGCCTTCGATTCGAAATTCTTCACTCCTGAAATTCGCGCCGACATCACCTACAACTACGATTTCAACAAGCCAATCGACAACTCAATCGGCGGTTCAAGCGAGCTGTTTCGTTCGAATGAAATTCAGTTGGAACAACTAGGCCTGGGCGGCGATTTCCATTATGACAACGTTCGTGCCCGCTTCATGACTCAATTTGGCATGTACTCCACCACCACGGTGCGCAACGACCCCAGCTATGCCAAGGGACAATGGAATGTGAATGAAGCGGACCGCTTTCTGGCAGAGGCCTACGGCGGTTATCACATCAACGCGTTGAACGGCATCAACATCGACGCGGGAATTTTCTTGTCGTACATCGGATTATTCAGCTATTACAACTTCGATAACTGGGCCTACCAGCCATCGTACGTCTCTTCCAACACGCCCTGGTTCTTTGAGGGCCTGCGTGTACAGATTTTTCCCAATCCGCATTTCAAGATCGAGCCCTGGCTGATCAATGGATGGCAATCGTATGGCTCGTCGAATTCGCGGAAGGGCTTAGGAGGACAGATCAAGTGGACTCCGAAGCCATGGATAAACGTTATCTCGAACAACTATGGTCTGGGCCACGACGATCTGTACATACCAAAGCGCGGCCGCATTCATACCGATGACAGCGTCGAGATCAAGTACTACGACAAGCCGGGCCAGACCATCGACAAAATGGCGCTCTCCTTCACCGGGGATCTGGGTTGCGAATTTGGCGGCGGCGTTAGTTGCCACGGTAACACTGCGGGCGGTCCCAAGCAGAGCTTCATCGGCTACATGCTCTACGATCGCACCTGGTTCAAGAAGGATCACCATGGACTGACCATTGGCGGCGGGCAAATCAATAATCCCGGACGTTATCTGGTGCTGCTACCGCCGATCAACGGCGAGACGGCCCCCTCAGCGGCAATTAACGCGCCCTACTTCACGGGCAATCCCGGAGATCCGTTCAAAGCCTGGGATGCCTCGATCACCTACGACTACATGCCGAAGCAATGGCTGACGTTCCGCTGGGAGTATGACTATCGCCACGCCAGCGTACCCTACTGGTCGGGCAAAGGCGGAATCACGCCGCCGGGAACGAATGGAGTGCCCTCCACAAACAATGGATCGCCGCAGTTCTTTGCGTGCAACGACGGGAACACATCCGGAGCATTAACGCTGAGCGGCGCGCAAACGGCCTGCGCCGGCCAGGGCAGCAGCGTGTGGTTCCCCGATCTGCGCCGGGACGAGCAGATCGTCGACATCGACATCATGGTGAAATTTTAGCGGATTACAGGGAAAACTTTGGTTTTTGGGTGGCGCAGCGTTTCAACGCTGCGATGAAGACTTTCTTTTTTCTGCGCGGGCTTTAGCCCCTGAGGGAGCTCGCCACAATTTTTTGGGAAACGTTTAGGCGCTGTGTGCTGCGATCAGAACATCAGCAGCGAAGCCCTCTCCATGTGCCGGAAGCCGCCGGTAGCCGCAGCGACCAACACCATCAGCGTGCCGTTATAACCGACGTGCACCAAAAAACTCGCGCCCACCGACTTGGTCACCGCGCGCACCACGGTTAGAACGACGCCGACAATAAAAATCACCAGCACCGCCGACCACGCATTGCCATATTGAAAGGCGTGCATCAGACCAAATGGCAGCGCGGTAAGAAGCACTCCCCAGACGGAGCCCAAACGGCGAGCCAGCACCGGATACAAAAATCCACGGAAGAAAAGTTCTTCCATCAGCGGGCCAAAACTTATCGCGAAGATGGAGGTGAGATAAGCGTCAAGCGGGCGCTCAAAAAATTGATCGAAGGGCACGGTCTTGGGCATGGGCAAAAAGTGCTCCAGAACATTGAGCGCGAACAACATGGTCACGCCAACGCCCAGCAGCTTCCACGGTTTCGATTCTCCGCGCGGCCAGTTCCACCGGATCGCCAGCCAGAAGTGCACATGATATTTGCCCTCGACAAACATGACCATGAACAGCGCGATAACGATGTACGCCAGAAATTCGGAGACCAAAGCCAGGATCGGCTTCTGCGCCGCTTCCATTAGCGTCAAGCCGTGAAAAACATAGCGCCGCGCGGCAAAGACGATGGCGAATTGCAACACAATCATCGTAAGCAGAGTGACGGCGGCAAGCTGCAAAACATCCCAACCGCTCCAAACCGGATTCTCGGCGGGCGGGGCGGGAGTGGGAGTAAGCGGAGCCGGAGGAAATAAGTTTACGTCCGGGACGACGAGATCCTGCGCAGGGAGGGCAGGCAACTGAAGCTCGGCGCTCACGGCATGCGGATCGAACTGCGGATTGTCGGGAGATGACAAAAGCGTCCTTTCCTTCTATTCCCACCGTGGCCGTTCGATGCTACGGCCAGTTTACGGAATATACCGCGAATATACGGTACGGGCCCGGCTCTGCGTTTTTGAATGCTCCATTGTTTAGATTTCTCTCCGCCTCGTCAAAATAGTCAAATAAGCAATGGTTATTTACGCGAAGCTCTTCCGCCATCGAGTTGCACGAGAGCGGGGAACATTCTGGATTAGTTCGGGCGTAAAAACTAACTACGTCGAAGCCCTCAAGCTGCTTTGCAGCCGGCTGAACCACGTTCGTGGGGAATGAGGGCTCCGGCAGCCACGGGGCCCAGCGCTCTCCGTCAAACTCCATTTCAAAAACTTCGTAATAAAACAACGATGTTCCCTCGAACTGTATTGTGTTCTCTTTGACTACGCTCTTTATGATTTCGGGCGAGTCAAAGAACCAGTAGCCGTTATGCTTCCAGTACGGAATGTAATCGGCGAAATCCTCAGAGATACAGCCGCTCACAGAATAGATTTCATCAACGTGAGGTGCTTTTAGCCATTCAGGTCTCTTGTATAAGCGTTTCGCCATGTAGCCGACAGGAACCATTTTGCTTTACGCGCTCCGCTTCCCATTCCCCGCAAAGTACCCCGCCAGCGCCTGCCCCGTATACGATTTCTTCACCCGCGCCACCTGCTCCGGCGTGCCTTGCGCGACAATGCGGCCGCCTTCTTCGCCGCCTTCGGGGCCCATGTCGATGAGCCAGTCGGCGTTGCGGATCACGTCCAGATTGTGTTCGATGATCACGATGGAGTTGCCGAGGTCTGTCAGGCGGTGCAACACGTCGAGCAGTTTTTTTACATCGTCGAAGTGCAGGCCCGTGGTGGGCTCGTCGAGCAGGTAAAGCGTCTTGCCAGTTTGCCGCTTGCTCAATTCGCGGGCCAGCTTGATGCGCTGCGCTTCGCCTCCTGAAAGCGTTACCGCAGATTGGCCGAGATGAATATATCCCAGGCCGACATCGACCAGCGTTTGCAGCTTTTGTTTAACCTGCGGAATATTTTCCAGGATGGGCAGCACGTCGGAGATCGGCATCTCCAGCAAATCGGCGATTGAGTTGCCGTTGTACTTCACCGCCAGCGTTTCCTGGTTATAACGCCGCCCACCGCAGACTTCGCATTGCACGAAAACATCGGGCAGAAAATTCATTTCGATGCGGCGCTGGCCTTCGCCCTGGCAAGCCTCGCAACGCCCGCCTGCGACGTTGAAGGAAAAACGCCCCGCCTTGTATCCACGCTCGCGCGACTCCGGCAGCATGGCATAGATTTCGCGAATCTGCGTGAACACGCCGGTATAAGTCGCGGGATTCGACCGCGGCGAACGGCCAATCGGCGATTGGTCGATACGGATGACTTTGTCGATATTCTCCGATCCGGCAATTGCGCGATGCTCTCCGGCTTTTTCGCGCGAACGATAAAGCTGGCGAGCCAGCGCGCGATAGAGAATGTCGTTGACCAGCGTGGACTTACCCGACCCGGAAACGCCCGTCACAACAGTCATTACGCCAAGAGGAAAAGTTACATCGAGATTCTTGAGATTGTTTTCTTTGGCTCCGAGGATTGTCAGCCCGGCGCCATTTTTCGCGCGGCGTTCGGGACGCATCTCAATCTGTACCCGGCCCGCGATGTAAGCTCCGGTGAGCGAATTGGGCTCGCGCATGATTTCGGTCGGCGTACCTTGCGCGACCAAACTGCCGCCATGCCGCCCAGCGCCGGGACCGAGATCGATCACGTAATCCGCGCGGCGAATCGTTTCCTCGTCATGCTCGACCACCAATACCGTGTTTCCCAGATCGCGTAAGTTTTCCAGCGCAGTGAGAAGCCGTCCGTTGTCGCGATGATGCAGGCCTATCGAAGGCTCATCGAGCACATAGAGCACGCCGCGCAGCTTTGATCCAATCTGCGTTGCGAGCCGAATGCGCTGACCTTCACCGCCGGATAAAGTTGCCGCTGAGCGGTCGAGCGAAATGTAGCCCAAGCCCACGGCGTGCAGGAATTGCAGTCGCTCGACGACCTCATGCATCACGCGCCCAGCGATCAGCGCCTCCCGCCCCGCCAGTTTTATTCCCTGCGCCACCGCAAGCGACCGCGCCACTGGCATCGCCGTGAAATCGGCAATCGACATGCCATTGACTTTCACCGCCAAGCTTTCCGGCCGCAGACGTTTTCCGTGACACGCCGGACACTCGCTTGCCGACATGTGATCCATCAGCCAGTCGCGGTAACCTTCCGAACTTGACTCTTCCAGATTCTGTCGCAGATAGCCGAAGATGCCGTGGAATCCGGTCTTGCCACCGCGGCCCGGTTCGCCGTTCAAAAGAAACTCCTGCACTTTGTCGGGAAATTTCTCGAACGGAGTAGTCAGATCGATGCCATGCGCCGCCGCCGAAACTTGCAGCATGTGAATCAGTCCTTGCGACGCAGATCCCGGTCCCAGTCCGCCATCGAGCAGCGGCTTCGACCAATCGTTGATCACCTTCGCCGCATCGAAATCGTATTTGCTGCCCAGGCCGTGGCACTCAGGGCAGGCTCCATACATGCTGTTAAACGAGAACGAGCGCGGCTCCAGTTGCGGCACGCTGATGCCGCAATCCGGGCAGGCAAGCTTCTCCGAATAAAGCGTTTCTTCGCCGCCGACCACCGCAACCTGCACCAATCCGCCCGCAAGTTTCATCGCCAGACCGACCGACATTTCCAGTCGATGCTCAATGCCCGGCTTCACCAACAGGCGGTCGACAACCACTTCGATCGTGTGATTCTTTCGCTTGTCGAGATTCTGATCGTCGTCCAGATTCACCAGCTCGCCGTCGATGCGGGCCCGGCTGTAGCCGTGCTTGACCAGCGTTTCCATTTCTTTTTTGAATTCGCCCTTGCGCCCGCGCACGATCGGCGCCAGCACCATGACGCGATCTTCCGGCGTCAATGCCATCACGCGCTGGACAATCTGGTCGGCAGTCTGGCGGCTGATGGCGCGTCCGCATTTGGGGCAATGCGGCACGCCTATGGAGGCGAATAACAGGCGAAGATAATCGTAGATCTCGGTGATGGTTCCGACGGTCGAGCGTGGACTGCGGCTGGTGGTTTTCTGCTCGATGGCGATCGATGGGCTAAGTCCGTCAATCGAATCGACATCCGGACGCTCCATCTGGTCCAGAAACTGCCGCGCGTAAGCCGAAAGCGTCTCCACGTAGCGGCGCTGACCTTCGGCATAAATAGTGTCAAATGCCAGCGACGACTTACCCGATCCGCTCAGGCCGGTGACCACGGTCAGGGTGTTGCGCGGAATCTCAACGTTGATGTTTTTGAGATTGTGCTGACGGGCCCCGCGCACGGAGATTTTGGTGATGGCCATTAGTCGTTGCCGTACTGAGCGCGGAGTTCCCTTCCGTAATGTGGACAGGCGTACAGAGTTGTCCGAAAGTGGGGATGCACAGCTCTACTCCGTATCTTAGTGGTCAATAATGCGGAGCGTCAATGCGGGGTAGATTGAAGGATTGGCGGCTGCGGACGCCGGAATGGCGACCGGGCAGTCAACCAGTTACCAGAATCGGCAATTTAAGCACCATCGGCGAAACTTTCGAGTAGTCGAAAGTTACGCCGGCAGCATCCCATATTGCGCTTATAAGGTTGGTGAAAACGTGATTTCGCTCTTCGTCCCCGTTATTCTCTGCTTTACGGTAGTCGCCTCGGTTGGACTGGGCATTGGTGCGACCTATGCCACAGTGATCGGCATTCTGCACGCCTTCGGCCGCGCCTCGCAGCCGGAAGTCGCGCGCCAGCGCCCACGGCTGGTACTGGTTCCTACGCAGAGCCAGGCCAGCGGCGACTAACTTTCCCAATCCGTATCACTATTCCTGTCCCACAACCTTCATCCGCGTTTCCACGTGCGTGTGCTCGAAGGCCGTATTCGCCATCGCAACGGTGATGTCGCGATTGAGAAAGAACAGCACGCGCAGCCGGAACTCCGTGCCAAAGCTGACGGGGAACCAGACTCCATCCGGCTGGCGCTTATAGACAAGATTGAAGCCGGCGCCGGGGACATCGGTTCCCAGCATGGTTCGCACCGCGAGCGGCAGACGGCGCGAGAGCCTCGTAAAGACGCGGACAGGCTGAAAATCTTCCGCGTCGATGAAGGCTTCGCCTGCCCACGTGATGTCCTGTTTTTCTTTGGGTCCGAAGCCAATGTGATAGACGCTGCGTCCCTCTTGCGTTTCCTGGCCCAGCAGTTTGAATTCGTAATCCTCCTGCTCTTTCGTAGTCAGCGGAAACAGATCATGGCCGAGCCCGTCTTTTGATTTTTCGTTCGCCAGGTCATCGCGGAATTCATGGACCAATTGACCGTCCAGGCTCTCGGCCTCGGGCGCCGGCTCGCCGTTGAAGTCCACATACTTGCCTTTGGTCCAATAGCGGCCCGTCAGTTGTTTCAGCTGCTTCTGCGTGCCGTCTGGCATGGGGACCACGTCGTAGTCGGCAGTCTCTTCGCGAATCAACCTGCCTTTGGGCTTGTGCGTGACGATGTGGATGTGCTGTTTGTAGACGTACTCTTTGCGCAGGATCTCGCTGCGATCTTGATTGGCGGCCACGCGAGCCATGATGGTTTCGGCGGTGAGTGGGGTTTCATCGGTTCGCTGCGAGGCGGATGGCGCAGGCAGATCCTGCGCGCATGCGACACCGGCGATGAGCAAACATGTCACTAGCCGCGCGATCGCCATGCGAGTATCTCCCTGTGATGTTACGCATAGTTTCCAGGGAAAGTTCCAGCAGCATCGATAAAGGGTAGTAGCTCAGTTTGCGTCGCGCTGGCGACGGCCTCCGCCTTACGGTGTTAGCATTTTATGGAGCGTATTTCCGCTCTCGTCACTTTCATGACTCCTATGCGAATGACCGGCGTCCGAGGCGCTTCCATCACCCTGCTCCTCGGAACAGCCGTGGCTTTTGGGCTGTGTCTGGGTAGCATGCCAACGTTCGCCGCCGAGCCGCCTTGGCTCGAACTCCACTCCGCGCACTTCACCGTGATCACCGACGCAGGCGAAAAGCGCGGCCGCGAAGTTGCGTTGCGCTTCGAGCAGATGCGCTCTGTCTTTGCGATTTTATTAAGTAAAGACCGGCTCAACCAGCCGCTACCTCTGACCATCCTTGCCTTCAAGAACGACAAAACCTATTACCAGACTGCGCCTTTGAATCAAGGCCAGCCGATCGCCTTGCCGGGATTTTTCGTCCCCGGAGAAGATCAGAACTTTATCGTGCTCAACCTGTTTGAACAAGAACCGTGGCGCGCCGTCTCGCACGAGTTCTGCCACATGCTGCTGAATGCCAACTATCCTCCCGCTCAGGGATGGTTCGATGAAGGCCTGTGCGAATATTTCAGCTCCATTCGCGTCGACAACAGGCAAGTCGAGATCGGCGGCGATCCTGAGTTGCAGCCATCGACAAAACAAGATCTGTTGCAGAACACGGTCGCTACGAATCCCGCCAAGTCGCTCACCGAACTGCTCGGCGCGCAGGTCTGGCTCGCCATGACCGACCTGTTCACCATGAAGCACGACAGCTCGATGTATAGCGGAGGCACTCATCACACACTTTATTACGCGCAGTCGTGGATGGTGATGCACTATCTGCTGCACGAGAAAAAGCTCGCCGAGACTGGCGCGTACTTCGATCTGGTGTTGAATCAGCATGTGCCGGTGGAAGATGCGATCCAGAAAGCCTATGGCATGAGCTCGGTTCAATTCGAGCAGGCGGTGAAAGACTACTTCCACGCGCAGGCCCCGCTTCTGACGGCGCTCGACGCGGCCCGCGGTTCCGATCCAAACGCCGCAAAGACCATCGCGCAGGACTATCACTTTCCCACTCCGGTCGGCCCCGATGATTCTTCCATTCCCGCCAATGCTTTGCCCGAAGCTGATGCGGAAGCCACGCGAGCCGGAGTCGAAGTGCGCATTGCCGACCGCCGTGAAGCGGGGCTGAAGGAATTGCAAACACTGGCGACTACTCCCACCTCGGCGCCGTTACCTAAAGCTCCGCCCAAAGTCTCGATCAGCGGCGAAGAACAGCAGATTGCCCCGACGGCAATCGGTAACGAAATCGCGCATCGCTTTCTCGCCTGGGACCACATCGAACACAGCGAGTTCGACGCGGCAATCCCCGACCTGGGCGATGCCGCCATGCTGAACCAGCGCGATATGTGGATTCGCTACTATCTGTCCGTTCTGAAGTACCGCCAGGCGCAAGCGAAGAAAGGCGACATTCAGGGGCTGGCCAACATGATGCAGGATTTGCGCGCGGTCCTCGACTGGTTTCCGGAATTCGCCAATGCTTACGACTTGATGGCGATGGCCCGCATGGAAGGTGGTGGCGCAACTAGCGCCATGCAAGCCGAACGCGCCGCCATGCAACTCAGTCCACGCGACGAAAGCTACGTTTTTCATCTGGCGGAAATTTATATGTCGGCGAAAAAATGGGAGGCCGCGCAAGCTCTGCTGGATCGCCTGAAGACCAGCGGCGATAGTCAGATCGCCGCGCTGTCGAAGGAAAAACTGACGCAAATCGGCTCCGAACGCAAATACGGAATCACGGGCGCAGGCACGCAGCCACAATTCGCCACCCAGAAATCCCCCTTCGACATCCTCGAGCAAGACGCAGCCGCGCGCGCCGCGGCGGAAAAAACGGCGGCAACTTCCGGCCCCGCCGACAAGCGCGTGACAAAGTTCTTCAAAGGCCGCCTGATCGCCGTCGACTGCTCGGCCGCCCCCGTGGCTGTTCTGACCGTTACGTCCGAGGGAGTAGTTTTGAAACTGCGCGCCGTTGACTACCGGTCTCTGCTGCTGGTGGGCGCGGACATATTTTCCTGCGATTGGAAAAACCGGTCTGTGACAGTGAACTACAAGCCGGGCGGGCTTACGGACGGAGATTTGGTTTCGCTGGAAGTGCGGTGAGTTGCTCCAACAAAAAACCCTCCCGAAAGGGGAGGGTTCCCCACATCTCGTTCTCGTTATCCTCGGACCACGTTTGCCGCCTGGAAGCCTTTGGGGCCCTTTAGCAAATCAAACTCTACGGTCTCGCCTTCATTCAGCGAGCGGTAACCGTTTTCTTGTATGGCAGAGAAATGCACGAAGACATCCTCCCCCGTAGATCGCTGGATAAAGCCGTACCCTTTCGCCCCATTAAACCACTTCACTGTACCTTTCTCTCTCACGGCAGAAACTCCTTTTCCTATATGAAGAATAGTTCCCCGGATTCCCCTTTCGTAAGCCCCAGGCAGGGCCAGGGCACCCCCTCAAGAGAGCCGGTGGAACTCGGCCGCATTTCCGCTGCGCGAAAAATCGCATCCAAAAGCAAAAGACTCCTGAGTTCGCAGCACGCTGCCATGGCGTGACATGAACTTCGGAGCCCGAGAATTGGGAGCTTCTCCACCACACAGCACAAACACAACCTTCATTTTCGGACTCACCATCAGGTGGTCAGTCCGCCAATGAGCACCAGATAATAAGCACCTTTCTGCGCGTTGGCAAGAAAAATTAGCAATCCCCCTTCATGAAACGTTTCACTAGCGGCAAGCCTCGGTCCCAGCGCGTAAGAAATAATGCTCCAGAGGCCCCTGTCTTTGGTTTCTCGGGAGCTGCGGGAATCTCGGGAACTCTTTGATAGCATTGGAGAAATGGCCGTCCCTGAAATCATCACGATCGGTCCGGCGTCTTCGCCTGAGCGGGTGCAGGCACAGCCGGTAACTCCCTCGCGCGGGCGCGGCATGGTGGGCTCAACCGTGAGCTACCTGATGCGGACCGAGGTTCACACCTTCGCATTTTCTGTCGCCGCCAATTCGCTGCTGTCGTTTTTTCCGTTTGTCATTTTGCTGATGACATTGATCCGCAATGTCTTCCATTCGCGTCTTATGTTTGACGTCGTCGTGGAATTGCTGCGCGACTATCTTCCCGCGGGTCAGGATTTCGTAATCCGCAACCTCACTGCGATGGTCAATGCCCGCCATCGCATCCAGATTGTTTCGCTGATCATTCTGCTCGTGACTTCGACGGGAATCTTCCTGCCGCTCGAAGTCGCTCTGAACCGTATCTGGCGCTTTCGCAGCAACCGATCGTATCTCGGCAATCAATCAATTTCTCTGGGTCTGGCTTTTGCCTGCGGCGTGCTGGCGCTGTTTTCCATTGCATTAACCGCGAAAAACGTCTCGTTAGTAGAATCTCTTTTGCATGGCCACGCCACCGGCGTGGTGCGCCTTGCTGGATTTCTGGTAATGAAAGTTACCGCCATCGCCGCCAGCATCGCCATCTTTTTCCTGATCTACTGGCTCCTGCCCAACGGCAAAGTTCCGGCGCGCGCCGTTTTGCCGGCCGCGTTCATCATGGGTTTGCTTTCCGAAGCGCTGAAGTACGCCTACATTCTGGCGTTGCCCTGGCTTAACTTTCAAGAAGTTTACGGACCCTTCGCGCTGTCTGTAAGCATGATGTTCTGGGCTTTCTTGTCCGGCTTGCTGCTGCTGGCGGGGGCCAATCTGTCTGCGGAAGAACATCTGCGGCATTCGCCGTAATTTTTCTCAGCCGCTGACAAGTGTTCGGATTATTTCTTATCGGTGTTCCTGCCCTTGTCCCCGAATACCTGCGCCGTAAACGCCTCGATGATTGCTCCGTCACGCCAGGCATCGGTCGGCAGCGCCGCCTTGCGGCAGGTTTGCTCAAGAAAAGTCGTCCGGTCCCAGCCGTGTTCTATCGCCACTTGAGGCAATAAAAGACCGCGATGGCCATCCCTGGTGATGAGAAGCCCATGGTGGCCGATTTCAATCGCTTCCGGCGCAATCGATTGCAATGGCGAGAGAATACTGAGCTGAACGCAAACGTGCGGCGCCTCTTCTTTGCTCAATGGAGAAAAGCGTGTATCCCCAAACGCCGCGGCGCGCGCGCTTTCAGCCACAGCGCGATAGAGAGAATTTTCTGGCTGCACGTAGCCCACACAGCCGCGCAACTCGTTGTTCAGATAGAGAGAGGTGAATACGCCGCGAAACTGCGCGAGACGCTCGGTCGGTGGCGCCAGAGAAATTTCCCGCTTCTCCAACGCCGACAAAATGGCGTCGTGAGCAAGACGCACAAGCGTGCTCTGATCCTGCAAAGATAGTTCCTCACTCGCGGGATGAGAGTGTGCCCAGTCAGAATGCGACACGTAAGATTCCTGACCTCGAGAAGACGCCTCAGCGGAACCGCTGGAAGTTGTCACGGCTTAGTCGAAGCGGAATCGAAGCAGTTACGTCGTAGTGGCGACATCCCGATTCGCCCCCGCTGAAAGCGGCTTCTTGCGCCGGCTCAGGATGAATGCGCGGCGACGGCGCTTGACCACCCGCTGGTCGATCTTCGACCAGAATGCCGCGAAATAATCGACCGCCGAAATCAGCGACACGCATACCATAAACCAGATTGCGACGTAAGCAATCCAGTGGACGGGCAGGAAGAAATTCCCGTAAATGCGCCACTCCAGCCAGCGGTGCGCCAGAATTACCGCGACCGCCGACACAATTTGCACCACCATCTTCAGTTTGCCCAGGTCGCTGGCCTCAATAGTGAAGCCTTCCGTCGCGGCAATCGATCGCAGGCCGCTCACCAGGAATTCGCGGCCGATGATCACGATGGCAATCCAGGCAGGAACCAGGCTGGGATTAAATTGCACCAGCGCGACAAACATCGCGGAGATCAGGAGCTTGTCGGCCAGGGGGTCCAGCAGAATTCCGATGGTTGTAATCTGCCCGCGCTTGCGCGCCAGATATCCATCGATCCCGTCCGTCATGGCCGCCGCAATAAACAGTGCGGAAGCCAGTAGTTCCTTTTCACCGGTCGCACTGCTGAACCGGCTGCTCGAAAGAATCCATATCAGCAGAGGTATGCAGAAGATGCGAAACAGCGTGATGGAGTTGGGAAGATTCACTGCAAGCCAACACAAGCCTTCCGAGAAAACAGCCGGAGACAGTTTGATTATGCTCCACGGGGAGTGGGAAGGCAATTGCGTTCAATGAATCCTTTTGCACATTAGGACGATACCAGGAATCAAACCATCCCTTTCGCGGCGCGTATGCGCCGGACACTACCAGGATATTTCACCCTGCTAGACTTTCTTCATGAAAGCCCTCGTCATTCCTAGCCTCTCGGGCCCTGAAGCGCTCACCATTCGAGACATGCCGGAACCAGGCGCGCTGCCGGGACAAGCCGTCGTGCGCGTTGCCGCTGGTGGTTTGAACTTCGCCGATCTTATGACCACGCAAGGCGGCTATCCCGGAGCGCCCGCCCCTCCGCTCATTGCGGGCCGTGAATTTGCCGGCGTCGAAGAATCCTCGGGTCGCCGCGTGATGGGATATTCACAATATGCTGCCTTCGCCGAAAAAGTCGCCGCCAGCTCCAGCATGCTCTGGCCCACGCCCGATCATTGGACCGACGAACAAGGCTCCGCTTTTCCCGTCAACTATTTCACTGCCTATCTCGCCTATTGGCAGGCGGGTATGACAGAACCAGCGACGGCAGGCAGGACGCGGCGCGTACTCATCCATGCCGTCGCCGGAGGCGTCGGCACAGCCGCAGTACAGATCGGGAAAATACTCGGCGTCGAAATGTATGGTACGTCGTCATCCGATGAAAAACTCGCGCGCGTCCACGAACTTGGCCTGCAACACGGCATCAACTACAAGCAGCGTGACTACGAAGAAGTAGTGAAGAACCTGACTCACGGCGAAGGCGTCAATGCCGTCTTCGAGATGCTGGGCGGAGAGCACACTGCGAAAAGCATTCGTTGTCTCACCTCCTTCGGACGCGTCATCCAATACGGCACCGCCACAGGCAAACAACCGCAACTCGACCTGCGCGCCATGTACGCCAAATCCGCCAGCGTGCAAGGCCTGTGGCTGACTTACCTCTCGCAAAAACCCGAGATCATGATTCCGGCGTGGAGCCAACTGTCTGCATGGATTGGGCAGAAAAAACTGACTCCAGTCATCGGCGAAGTCTTCCCGCTCGACCGGGCGGTGGAAGCGTACAAGCTGCTACAGGCGGGAAAGAATTACGGCAAGCTGGTGCTGAACTTGCGCACGCCCTGAATCCGAGTCCCGCTTTAATGACTCTGTTCACCTCCTCGAAGGCTTTGGGTAGTGGCTCAGTTTGAAAATTTCTTCCATCCACCAGTGGCGTCATGCCGAACGCCCGCGTTTTCACCAGCGGGCGGAGGCATCTCACGTGGCCCAATCCCTGATCAGTGAGAGATCCTTCGCTCCGCCTGAACAGCGGCTCCGCTCCCATAACCTCCGGGATCAGGATTTTGCAAAGCCCGTCTTCGTTCCCAACTAAAATCTCATAACTCCTGCTTGAAACCACATAAGCCGCCCCTAGTTACTTTGGGAATCTATCGAACATTCCCCCGCCGCCGAAAGAACAAGCACGGCCTTCATCCTCATAACTTGAACCATTGTCCACGGTGAACTCATGCGCTTGCGATATCTCTGCCTGCTTTCCGTCTCGGTGATTTCCGTAATCCTTTTGTCCGCTTGCGGCGGCAGTCATCCCGCTTCCTCCGGCGCTACCGGAGGCTCGACCGCCAACTTCACCGTTGCCGTTATGAACTCCCCGCAAACCGTGGTCGCCGGCAATTCCACCTCCTACGCCGTGCATATAATCCCAACCAGCGGATTCGCCGGTTCTGTCACCCTCGCCGCCACCGGATTGCCCACCGGCGCTACCGCCAGCTTTTCTGCAATCGCGTCCGGAGCTTCAACCTTGACCGTCACCACCACCACTGCCACATCCGCAGCGACTTCCACCTTCACCGTGACCGGAACCAGCGGCTCGCTGTCGCACGCAGCCACCGCCAGCCTCGTGGTTACCCCCGCTCCTGACTTCGGCATCACCGTCGCGTCTTCCGCCAGCGTCGTCGCCGGAGGATCCGCCAGCTACAGCGTGACCATCACCGCTCTCCACAGCTTTACCGGAACCGTCAATTTAAGCGGCAGCACGTTGCCCTCCGGCGTGAACGGCTGGTTTCTTCCGACATCAATCGCGGCCAGCGGCAGTTCAGTACTGACCCTTACCACGCCCGCATCCATGACGGCCAAAACATATTCGTTCACCGTGAGCGGCATCAGCAACGGCGTAACTCACTCCGCTTCGGCATCGCTGTCCGTTTCCGCACCGACTACTTCTTTCACGTTGAGCGCATCTCCCGCTCAGCAGACTGTTACCTTGGCCGGCTCTACCGGCTACCAGATTACCTTGACTCCAAGCTCCGGCTTCACCGGCAACGTAGCACTCTCAGCCGCCAGCCTGCCCGCCGGCACGACGGCGACGTTCACCCCGGCTACCATCACCGGCGGATCCGGCACCTCCACAATGGTCGTGGCTACCTCTTCTTCCGCCACGGTTTGTTGCGCCAGAATTTCCGTGACCGGCACGACCGGCAGTCAAACCAGCGCCGCTACACTGCCGCTGGCCATCATCGCTACAGGCCGGGCCATCACCAATGTCTTCGTGATCGCCATGCAGAATCAGGATTGGTCTTCGATCAAAGGAAGCGCAAACGCGCCCTACATCAACAACGTGCTGCTGCCCATGGGATCGCACGCGGAGAACTACAACAATCCCACAGGCATGCACCCGGATCTGCCGAATTATCTCTGGCTCGAAGCCGGCAGCAATCTCGGAGTCACCGACAACAACACGCCTTCAGTCAACAGTCAGACCACGACCAGCCATCTGGTCACCATGCTCACCGCCGCCGGAAAGACCTGGAAGTCCTACAACGAAGATATCGACGGCACTACTTGCCCACTGAGCAGCGTCAGTCAATATGCTGTCTATACCAACCCGTTCGTTTACTTCGACGACGCCACCAATACCAACAGCACAAGTTCCGCTACCTGCATCGCCCATGTCCGGCCGTTCAGCGAATTGGAAACTGATCTGCAAAACAACACCGTAGCAAACTATTCATTCATCACACCCAATACCGCTGACAGCATGGCCACAGGCACGAGCAGCATTGCCGCCGGAGATACTTGGCTCGCCGCCAATCTTCCGACGATTTTGAATTCGCCCGCGTACCAGGACGGAGGCTTGGTCCTGATTACCTGGGACGAGGCCGTGACCGCCGACGGACCCATTGGCATGATCGTGATCTCACCCAACGCCAAAGGCGGCGGCTACTCGAACACAACCTCTTACACTCACAGTTCAACGTTGCGCACCGTCGAAGAGCTTCTCGGCATCACTCCGCTCATCGGCGACGCCGCAAATCAAGTAGACCTGAGCAACCTGTTCATCTCATTCCCATAACGTGTAGAGCGGACGCCCTCGTCCGCTGCCTTTGGTGTTGATGTTGCTGTTGATCTTGATGTTGCCCTTGACCTGCGCGCCGATCCCACTCAGTAGTTAATGGGCAGCGCCCGTCTCCACTGGCCACCGATCCCTGATCCCGGCCACTAATCATTGCTCACTCTCATTGCTCACTTCTCATTGCTCATTGCTCACTCCTCACAGCTCACCGCTCACTGCTCCGCAAACACCCACTCCTCGCTCACCAGAAAATTCGCCACGGAGCACAACACGATCGCAATGCCGTTCGCCGCCAGATAATTCATCCGGCCAAAGCCCACCAGCAACTTCATCAAAGCCAGATTGCCCAGGATGGAAACTCCACCGGTCGACAAATTGAAGCGTAACCACCGCACTACCGACCGTCGCACTGACGGTGATGTCTCCACGCGATCCGCCCAGGTATACCGCTCGTGCCAAATGAAATTGTGAATCACCGCAGCCTCAACGGCCAGCGCGGTCGCCAAGAGATAATTAAAGTGCAGCACGCTCTTCAGAAAAAATAGCGTCGCGAACTGCACGACAATTCCAATCGCGCCCACAAAGTTGAATTTCACCCACCGGGCCAGCGTCGCGCTCATGGCTCACGCGATCCTTTCTTCGCGATAAAGCCGCATCGCATTCTTCGCCGTGAAGAAAGCGATCATCAGCGCCATGCCCAGCGCGCCAATGGCTCCGCCAACATCGAACAGACGGAATCGGTTCCCAAACAAATGCACGACTGGCTTCCAGAACAAAGCCAGGTTCCCGACTGCCAGCAAAATGCGCAGCTCCGTCGGCCCAAAGTTCCAGAACGACAGGCGGAACTCTCCCAGCGCATGCGTCGCCAAATACGACTGAATCGACATCACTAGAAAGCCAGCCAGCAAACTCATCGCGATCCACGGATGCATGTATCCCGACAACGCCAGCCCGCCCATCAGCGCCACAGCGCCAAAGCTATCGATCATGTGATCCACGTAAAATCCATATCGCGGACGCAACTTCTGCCGCACTCTCGCCAGCGTCCCATCGAGAGAATCGCCCAGCCAATTCAAAGCGAGACATACAATCGCGCCCAGCAACCAATTCCTGTTCCATGCCGCCAATGCGTAACAAATCCCCGCTCCGACCTGTGCCGCCAAACCCAACGCCGTCAGATGGTCCGGCCCAATCCACGTCGGAGTGCGCGCCGCCATCCAGATCAGCGCCCGCTTTTCCCACGCTGCCACCCAGCTTTCCTGCACGCGCGTGGTTTCCGCAAACGGACGGACACGCCGCATCTCCAACAAAATGTGAGGATCGACCTGCTCGCAAAGCTGCGTCATCGTTTGAGAAGGTAAAGTTTGAAGACGCAGGGCCTTAAGCGGAAGTCTCCGAGAAGAATTTTGTGTGGCCATGTTTTCCTCCAGCAGCCACAATGCGGTGCGACCGGCGTAACGACAATGCACCGCGCCGCAACCGAAGCTCAACTAAAAATCATCCAGCAAAGGGTTTGAAATGTTGCAGTTGCGACAGGAGATTATTTCAGGAGACTGAAGAACTTGCGGGAAGGTTGGCCATCACCCAACGCAGGGCTGAATGATGAATAAAAGAGGGAAAACGCATTTGCTAGAAGACCTGCGACTCCACCATCTTTACGAACTCACTCGCAAACGGTCGGAGGCTTCCGATGACATATCGGCGATCCTGAGAAATTCCCGAAGCTTGATCGTCCAGCTTGTCCAGGAGAAGCTGCGGGGAAAGATGGTATTGCTGAATGAGAAAATCATCGGCTGTCTGGCAAAGCACTCCAAACCGATCGAGACAGCTCTTGGGGAAATGCTTTGTGTTCTGCGTGACGATCAAGTTTGCACGACCCATGATGGCCGCGGCTAGTACGTGCCTGTCGCTTTCGTCGGGAATATAGTCGAGTGCTTTCGACAGTTCGGATGGAACTGCGACCATTGCTTCCGGAAAAGCCCGTACCATTTGGTGGCTCCTCCAGGTCGCCTCCGTCGAAGAACCATGCAGTTTAGTTCTCATCGTTTTGGTCATTTCCGCCAGAATTTGTTCACTCCACAAAGGCCGGTATATTGCGGGTTCTTCGGCCAGTCGCAGCAGAAGGTCGCACAATGCCATCGGGACAAGAACACAAGCGTCCAGTACCGCCGAATATTCATTTCCCTGTGTGAAAATCATCTGGGATCCTGCTGTAATCCCCTTTCGCGAACTCCTGCTTGGCCAGATCGTCCAGGGTCTTGCGGCGCGATGTATCGCGCTTTGCCTTGTAAGCGATCATGTCCCGCACGTAAATGCGACGGTGTGTTCCCACCAGGTGGAAGGGAATTTCTCCTTTTTCCAGCAACTGAACGAGAAACTGCCTGGAGACGCCCAGGATTTTGCCGGCTTCAACAGTCGTGAGTTCATGCCGATTTTGCAGGATGGTTACCGACTGACCAGCACGCAAATCAGCCAGCAGCCGCAATAAGAACGAATAGAGGTTGTTCGGCAGAATCTCCGTCTTCCCATCGGGCCCGATGAGCTTCGCCTCAGCCTCGCGGAGTTTAAGGTAAATGTCTGCAATTTCCCTTTGCTCTTTCTGGGAAATATCGACAGCGGACGCCTCACTACCTGACACCATGCAGTTCGTCCTCCTCACAGAACGGTCTGATTATAGTGAACAAGTGCTACAAGTGCAAGTAAGCAGTTGCGTTTTTGTTACGACAACCTCTATTAAAATGAGTGGCTGTAGCGGTTAGCTTTTACTGGCGAGCGTCTATATCCCTCACCAACCCCGGTCAGCCCTCCTTTAGACCGCATCTAACTCAATAGAATCTTCTGTTTTGCGAGTCAGGAAAGACTTGTACGCAGACCGTTCCGAAGGAGCTACATGAGCAAAATTCATCTTCTCACTAGAACAGCGACGACAGCAATCCTGGCGCTGGCCATGACTTGCACGAGTGAACTCGCATTCAGCCAGCAGACCACCGGCAACGGAGTTCCCGCACATCTGGTGGTCACCGTCGAACCCCGCCACGGCAACGACGTTCCCCTCATGCACCGCGAGGACGTGATGGTTTTCGAGGGCCGC
This sequence comes from Candidatus Sulfotelmatobacter sp., assembly GCA_049584475.1. Classification (GTDB taxonomy): domain Bacteria; phylum Acidobacteriota; class Terriglobia; order Terriglobales; family Acidobacteriaceae; genus Sulfotelmatobacter. Next base: position 18,952 of record JBAUXX010000014.1, read on the forward strand.
GACCGCGACACGGTAACAGACTGGGTTCCGGCTGAGGGCGATCATGCCGCACTACAGTTGTTCATTCTTATTGACGACGGATCGAGCACTATCCTCGGAACGCAACTGGACGACATCCGCAAGTTCATCGACGCACAACCGCAGTCGGCACTCGTCGGCGTGGCCTACATGCAAAACGGAACTGCGAAAATCGCGCAGGGCCCGACCAGCGACCACGCGCAGGCGGAAAAAGCTTTGCGGCTCCCGCTGGGCGCAGCCGGAATAAATGCCAGTCCGTATTTCTCTCTGAGCGATTTGATCAAACGCTGGCCTGAAACCACCGCACGCCGCAGCGTGCTGCTCGTGACCGATGGAATCGACGAATACTATGGCGCCGGAAATCCCGACGATCCTTATCTGGACGCGGCCATCGACGACGCGCTACGCGCCGGCATCACCGTCTCCGCCATCTACAACCCCGGTGCCGGCCATTTTGGCCACAGTTACTGGCAGACCTACTGGGGACAAATTTATCTCTCGCGCCTGGCCGACGAGACCGGAGGAGAATCCTATTACATCGGCTTCAACGGTCCCGCACCGACCTTTGCGCCTTTTCTGGAGAACTTTGGCCGGAGACTGACGCATCAGTATCTGCTCACTTTCCTTGCCAAGACACCCAAGAAAGCCGGATGGCAGAACGTGCGCGTAAAAACAGAAGTCTCAAATGCCGACCTGGTTTCGGCCGGCAGAGTTTACGTTTCACCGCCGTCGCAGTAGCGGTCAGCGCTTTCCTCGGCGATCTCCGCGTTCTCGGCGTTAAAAGATTTTCGCTTGCGCCGCACAACAGCTTACCGAAGGGAAGCACACGGATTCCCAACGTTACTACTTGCCGTTTGAGATTCCGATAAGATTGAAACTTCTTATCGGTTCTCAATGACAAGTTCTCCCGGCCAGAAGCGATGACCAGATTCCTGCGGTTCCTGCGTCCATCGCATCAGCACACCGCCTTCTCTGCAACCCTGCTGCTGATGGGCACGGTCATGGTCTCGCGCGTTATCGGTTACGTGCGCGAGGCTTACATCGCCTATGCCTTCGGCGCCGGCCCGCAAACCGACGCCTACGTCGCCGCCTTCACCCTTCCCGACTGGCTCAATTACCTCGTCGCCGGTGGCGCAGCCTCGATCACATTCATCTCGATCTACACTCGCTTCCTCGCGGAAAAACGCGAAGCCGACGCGGAAAAAACTTTTTCCATCATTATCACGGTCATGACCGTGGTGATGATCCTCGGCACGATCGTCACCGAGATTCTGACTCCGCAGTTTGTGCGCTGGATGTTTGGTCCCACAGCAACGCATGGCGGATTTTCGCCCGAGCAGATCGAACTCTGCGTTCACCTCACGCGCATCCTGCTCCCGGCACAAATTTTCTTCTACGTCGGCGGAGTGGTTTCCGCGGTCCTGCTCTCGCATCGCCTCTTTCTTTTTCCCGCGCTCGGACCGCTTCTCTACAACGTCTTCATTATCGTCGGCGGCGTGATTGGCGGCCGTCGCATGGGCATCGCCTCGCTCGCCTATGGCGCGCTTGCCGGAAGCCTCATCGGTCCATTTCTCGCCAGCGTGATCGGCGCGGCAAAGATTGGCACCGGCTACAAACCATCGCTGGATATAACAAATTCCGCGTTCCGCGAGTGGGTAAAGCTTTCACTTCCCCTGATGGTCGGCGTCTCGCTGGTCACCGCCGACGACTGGATCCTGCGTCACTATGCCGCCAGCGGCATCGGCGACATCGCGCGCCTCAACTACGCCAAGCGCCTGTTTGCCGTGCCCATCGCGGTGTTGGGGCAAGCAACTGGGCAAGCCTCGCTGCCATTTTTCGCACGTCTGTTCAACGAAAGGCGCTTGACGGAATTCGCCGCGACGGTGAACGATTCCGTCTACCGCGTCTCGGCAGCATCGTTTCTCACTGCCGGCTGGATGATGGCCGCCGCGCTCCCGCTGATCGACCTGGTCTACCGCCGCGGACGTTTTCTTTTTTCCGACACGCAAACCACCGCCATTTATTTTTTCTGGTTCGCGCTCTCTCTCGCTCTGTGGGCAGCGCAGGGACTTTACGCCCGCGCCTTCTACGCCGCCGGCAACACGCTCACCCCCATGGCCGCAGTGACAATCATCACAGCCGCTTCCTTGCCCATCTATTCATTTCTGTTTCGCGTCTACGGAGTCGTCGGCCTCGCCTGGGCCTCCGACATCGGCATCGGCGCAAACCTCATCGCCCTGATGCTCCTCCTGCACTGGCGAAAGCTCGTCCCTCTGAGCGGCCTGCGTTGGGATGAATTGGCAAAGTCCGCGCTGACCGCAGTAGTAGCCGCTGGCCTGAGCTTTGAAGTAGCAAAGATCGTCCCGCTTCCGCTGACCGGCCACGGCAGCCGTCTTGCCGACCTGTTACGCCTCGCGCTGATCTCCATCACCTGGGCAGCCGCAGTCGCCGGAGGTCTCTGGCTCACGCGCTCGCAACTTCCCAACGATCTGCGGCGCAAAAGAGCTCAAGCCTATCCTGCCGTAGCACAAGCTGAGGGTGCAGAGATCTTGGAAGCGGGAAGCAAGCCATAAGATCACAACCCCCCACAACAAGAATCCAATTGTCATCTTGAGCGCAGGGATCGGTCCGCGATAGCGGACCAATCCCGAAGTCGAAAGATCCCTACACGACCGGCACTGTCGGAGGACGGACAGTGGAGGATCTAAACCAACAAGCAGTCGGCAGTCGAAATCCCCGGCCTGCGAAAACCGCGGGGCAGCCTCAATCGTGGTAGTGTCGGAGAGAAAGGGTGGGTCAGCAGGCCCATAGGAGCAGGCCACGCCAACGGTCTCTAGGTTTCACGGCGTATCCCAATTGAACATCCTTCTCTCGCCAGGCCCGGGAGGAAGTCCGTACTGCCCTTGACTACTTATCATGGATTTCACGAGATTCAGATTGCTCAGGTGCCGTTTCCGCCTCGCCACGGGCCCTGCTTCCAGCCAATTCCCATCTGTTTTCGCACCGGGTCATAGCCGGGCAGAAGTAGATCCCACGCTGGCAACTCGGAGTCCGGGAGGTTTGGGCTGAAGATGGAAATGCTTTTGAAAAAACCCTTCGTCGTGGTGGCCGGCAGTTCGGGAAATGTGACTAGCCAAATATTGAATCCCGCCGATGTCAGGAGCCTATCAAGAACATCGCGCACGGCTACGTCGCGGAGTTGAAACGAAGCCTTTTGGTCTCCGGCTCCGACGCCAAAGCTACCGGCGCAGCCGGCCTCATTCTTTGTGGATACAGGATTAGCGAGTTCCACGACAAGTTTTCGCAGCCGGTTATTGGCGTGGAAGACATATTCTGACGCCAATTCGAAGTTACTTATTGGAATGTTCAGGAAGTTTCGTCGGTCGTCAGAAATGGTGATCCTGCTTATATGCACCACACCGTTAGCAGTGCTGAGAGCGTACCCCGGCTCGACCGCGGCGATGTCCTTTAGGATTTGCAGAACGGTCGTTTTCTCGAATCGGAATCTGACGGGCTTCGACGGAACACTTGAGAGTTGCCATTCGATGCCGATTGGTACGTGAAAATCGTCGGAGAACTTAGCCAGGGCCTGCAAGAGATTCTCTGCGTCCACGACATAACTAGTCACCGTGGAGTGAAGCGTTGCATCCAGCGCCGCCTCGGGATTGCGGGCGTCGCTTGCCAGCATGCTCGGCACTAAGAGGGCAATCGTGGCGAGGAGTGTTACCACACGTAGCATAAGAACCTCACTGACCATTCACGAGGACGCTTCCGCAATTGTATGTGAGCGCCTTTATGTCGGCTGATAGGGCGTATCCGTTTACTGTCCAGGTTTGGTTCGCGCTCGTTGGGCCACCAGCGCAGCTCCCAATACACTTGCCGCTTGCGATACACGCCGTCGCACAAATGTTCAACTGTTCCGGAAACGTCCCATTGGTGCCTGTAAGTTTTCCACAGGAGCTGTTTGAAGGGCAGGTGGTTGTATAGGACCCGAGATTACACCCATTGGAGCCCGTGGTACTTATCCCATCGAAGAAGTCCAGTTGAGCACTAATGGCGTTGGGAGGCGTCAATTGGTCTTCCACTTGGTAAGTAAAGGTTCGGCCCGGATTGATGCCGCAACCGGTGCTGCCCTGGACGGAACATGTCGCTTCAGCACTAGTTTGGTCCGTACCGGTCTTTAGTACCCTCGTCGGCTGCTGAACAGTTAGTGCCGTTGCCACAGGGGCGGATGTTTTCCCGCTTAGACTGCACGTCACTTGAATACTAGTATCATTCAGGCTAGTGCTCGCCTTTGCGCTGTAGACGGTAACGGTTGGGCCCGTCGCATTTTCCAGTGTGACATTGCTACTGCTCGTCGTCCAGCTAAACTCGCCGTTGCTTGGATTGCAGGTCGCGGTATAGGAAATGTAATTCGCCCCGTCGGCTACTGTGCCGCTTCTCATCGGGACGAAACCCGTTGCTCCGTAAACTTGTCGGACAGCGGTGATTTCCGGCATTACAGCAACCGGTTGCTGGGGACTGTAATAAGCCATGGGACACCTGGGTGCCGGTTTGTCGGCTTGCACGTATACAGTCGCATTGCCAGTTGCCGAGCCGATCGCTACCGTGTGCAGGGTTTTAGTGGGTAGCGTTGCTACGGCAGTATTGCTGCTGTTCCAGTCGTATGCATCGTCCGCAAGGTCTACTGTGTCGCCGCCACACTGTTCGACGGAATCCATCTCGTCAATGTTGTTGATTCCGGCTGGTCCGCTGAAGGGATCGGGGAGAAGCGTTGGTATGCCGTAACCGCAGCAGGTTCCACATCCGTAGGCGGCGTGGCCGTAGGTTTTATCGATGACGAGTTTGCCTTCGTACAACTGCCCCACAGTCTGGTGGTCGAGATCGCGCAACTCATAAGAGCCAATCATGGTGTCAGGGGCAAGCGTGTTGCCGTCAGAATCCGGGAGTTGATCGTGAATCAGATGCCCTACATCAAGCCACAACTGTTGGCCGGGCGGGAGCATCTTTTCGAGCCTGTACCTGCTCTTTCCGCCATTGTAGAAGAGGGTGACCTCGGCCGTGGTGCTTTCAGAGCCCGCATTTCCCGTGGTGATGAGTGTGTTGTGAGTGGGGTCTACGTGCCACATGCCGCCCGCCCACTTTTGGCTCACGTTTTCCGAGAATGGCGTCTGCAAACCATAGCGATGATTCTGATCGTAGCTGGTGGCCACCGCTACAAGGTCCGCTCTCCTCCCAGCGTAGGAGAGATTCACGACGCCCCAGTTTGCGTCGGCCGGGATTTGTCCGGATTTCTGAGGCTCCATGAGATTGACGACTCTCACTTCCCCGGGCGATAAAGTTAGCGCGGGCGGTGCAAGTTCTCCCGTCTGAGTTTCACTCCGCCAGCCGACTGTGAGAGCAACCTGCATTTGGGTCACCCCGGCGTTTCGTAGGAAAATATGCGGGACAAGTCTTGTGCCGCCCGGGAAGCCGAGTCCCTGATCCGGCTGACTGAGGGCCATCATTGGAGCGCGTAATACGTGATTCGCCGGGTGGTCGTCGGGATCGCGGTCAAACAACTTCATAATCGCAGCCAGCCCCGTGATTTCGTCGAAAACAATCTGTGTGGCTGAAAGCGATTCGTTGCCAAGCAGAGAGAGGGTGAGGCCACCAAGAGCGCTGATGTTGGATGGGCCGAGCGCCTGACGAAGATCGACGCGCATCGTCTGCCCGGAACCAATGCTGATCGGCACGCGGCGGTTCTGGGAGAGCGTTGACAAGAGCAAGCTTCCAGTGATCGTTTTTTCCGACGGATTGCTGAGGATCAGGTAGTCCGTGGAACTTCGGACTGGTAGCCACCAGATTCCTTCCAGTCCGCCCATCTTGTAATACGCCGCTCCGGCTTCATCTGCGTCGAAATGGAAATCGATGGGCTGGCCTTCGTGGTGGACGATGGTGGCGGCAAATACGTTAACTGCGCTCATTCCGTTGAAGCGGAAAGCCGCCGAACCGAACGAGCCGGAGTAGTTAAGGATTCTGGGGTCTGTAGCGGCAAGATTCCGCAAGTTGAGCGATACGACGTGTTGCGCAGCGACGGTGACCGGCGCAAGCGAGAGTTCCTGCCCTGCCGCACTTCGGAGGACTGGCGTGACGGTCAGTTCCCGAGAACGCAGATTGTTGCGCATCTCCAGATCGGTGTTCCAACCCGACTCCAAGGTCCAATATGCGGCGGAGACCGATTGAGGACTGGGTTTCCAATCCGCCGGACCCAGCAATTTTGGCCTCGGCGGGTGCGGAGGCGGCGCACTCTGAGCGCAAACTTGACTCGGCAAAGGAAACAGAAGGGCTACGGCAAGAACAAAGAGAGAACTGAAGCGGACCATGGTGGCCATCCTTGACTAGAAGGATTACAGTCCCGGACTCGGCCCGATGTGGAGGCGAACAATACAGCAGAAAGCGCAGCAGCGCGAAAAAGAAATTATTTTGTTACGAAAAACGAACAAGGCGCGACCAGCGTCCGCTTTGCTCAAGGCGCCAGCCAGACGAATCCGCACGTTCACAACCCGATTCGAGCACCAACGATCGTCAACTAGGGATTAATGTGAGAGGAAGTTCACGAAGCAGGAAGGTCCAAAAATTATAAGGGCCGTGACATTGGTTATGCTCTAGCTGCTGCCTCCTGCGAGGGAGCCCACAGCGTGGATGCATGTACCGTCACGACCCCTTGATGTGATCTCTGCTTTCGCATCTCCGAACCCCAACCGCTCCTCGCAGAGCCTGTCGGTTTTTTTTGCGGTCCGGCTGCCCCGGCTGGTTGCCCGGCCTTGGCTGATCACCCAGTTTACTTCGGACCAGCGATTCTTTCGTTTCGCCAACCCTTTCAACCGTCGACGCAAGCTAAGTTAACAGAGCATTCATAAATGTCAACGCAAAGCTTTGGTGCAGCGCTCATCGGCTCTCCTGTGGATTTTTGTTTCTCCAAGCTATTGCAGACTGGATGGTTACTCACAAGCTCAATGGAACAATCCGTGTTTTACACAAAGAATTGCACAACCGGCAGAAACGGAAAATAAATCGCCAGCACCCAAATAATCGCTTGACGTTGGAAATTTCCCGGCGCATCGTGCTCATAGCGCGTTTGATTCTCAACATGAGAGCGATGGGGAGTTAATGCCGGATCTGGTCGCCTACATCGATGGAGGTTCGCTCGGCAATCCCGGCCCATCCGGCATTGGCGTAGTTATCAATGGCATGTTGGGTGGACCGATTCGCATCGCCAAATCGATCGGCCGCCAGGACAACAACGTCGCCGAGTACATGGCGCTGCTCGAAGCCCTGCAATACGCCGTGTCGCTGAACGCCCGGCAACTGCACGTATTCTCCGATTCCCAAATCGTCGTCCGCCAGATGACCGGCGAATACACCTGCCGCAGCCCGCGCCTCTACTCGCTGAACTGGACCTGCCGCAAACTCGCGCGCGCCCTGAAATTCTCCATCTCCCACGTCCGCCGCGAGAACAATGCCGAAGCCAATCGTCTGGCGAATGCTGCCGTGCGGAAGTTGGAAGTCAGCAATTAGCAATTAGCATTCAGCCCTTACGCTCTATCCCGGCCCACGACGTGTCAGCCACTTGAGTCCTTCACCAATCCTCCGCAGTCAAGAACACAGCCCCGGATTGCTGAATGCTGAGTGCTAACTGCTGAGTGCTCCCCGCAGGGGAACCTTTTGTACTAGCACCTTCGCCTCCCCGGATCCCTTGACACTCCCCACCACGGGAGCGAGACTCAAACTACCGATCTTTATTAGTTTGCTCACAGAGGTGTGAGCTGGACTAAAGCGCCCCGCAGGGGAGCCCGACGATGGCCCGGCGCGTTAAGCGCCGCGAAAGTGGAGCAAAGGAGCAAGTCCCGGAGGACGACTGGGTTCTCACGCCTATCTGCAATCAACATCAACACCAATGACTCATCACTCGACAGCTCAACCGGATTCGCCAACGCTGCAGGATTTAAACCAGCCGGCAGACCAGCGCGGAATCCAACTGTCCGAGGTGAAATTCCTGCCGCCGCCTCCCGCCGTCGAGCCCGGCGCCCCGCTCAGTTTTCCCGGAGAAGACCGCGGCCACTCCCTCGCCGAAATGGCGCAGCGCGATCTCGATGCCGCCCTGCAATTACTCGCCGAGCGCGCGCAATACATCACTGGCGCAACCGGAGCTGCCATCGCCCTCCGCCACATCGGCCAGCATGACATGTTATGCCGCGCCACCGCCGGTCCCAACGCTCCCGAGCTGGGCGCGCTGCTTTCCACCGAGTTCGGCCTTTCCGGCGAGAGCGTCCGCACACAGACGTCTTTGCGCTGCGACAACGCCGAGACCGATGGCCGCGTGAATCGCGAAAGCTGCCGCGACCTCGGAATCGCCTCGGTCCTCGTCACTCCTGTCCTGAGCGACGGAGAAGTCCTCGGAGTCTTCGAGCTGTTCTCCGGTCAAGCCAACGCTTTTGGCGATCGCGATGTCGCCGCGCTCGAGCGCCTCGCGGAAATGGTGGAAACAGCCGCAGGCTTCGCCCGTCCCGCGCACCTTCCCGATCCGCCCGCCATCGCAGAACCGCAACCGAGCGAGTCATCCGTCCCTGCACAAAAGAACGCCGATCGCCGCGAAGCCGAATCTGCCCTGAATGCCGCCGGACAGCTATCCGCCGATCCTTTGCCGACGCACGATCTCGCCGAGACCATTCCCGCGCCGGCACCCAAACCTGTATTGTGGTCAGCAAGCACAGCGGAAAACGAAGCCGCCGATCCCGACTCCGCCGAGAAAGATGACAGCCCGCCTCCCGAGCTTTTTCTCGATGACGCCGCTCTGCCATTAGCGCTTCAGGGATTGCACAAATGCGAGACCTGCGGATTTCCCGTCTCCGAAGGCCGCCGTCTCTGTCTCGACTGCGACGAAAAAAACTGGCAGGCCCAGCGCCCTGCCGCCCGTAAATCTGCGCCTGTCGCACCGCCAGTTGCAAGCGTTTCCGCCCCACCCGCTGCAGAGCCAGTCGCGCCTCCCGCGGAAGCGCGCACAACTGAACTCCCTACAGCAGATCCGCCGGCTCCGACTGCCTCGGACCTGCCGGCACCCAACGCGGACGACGTACCCGTCCTAACCGCCGCGCTGGACTCTCCGCCATCCTGGTTCGCCGCAAACAAATACGTCCTCGGCGCAATCGCCGCCGCCGCGCTGGCCATCGCCGCCGTCGCCTTGCTGCGCTAACGTACGGCACCCTATGCACTTTACTGCATCTTGACAGGCCGCCTTGCCGCGGACAGAATGATCCGCGCTCTTTCGTCATGAATTATGGCGGAGTTGGTGAAGCCAAACCACGCCTTCGTTGCGCCATTTCAGCCGCCGCAAGTTGCGCCATACTTCCGAGAATCCAAGGAGAACATTCTATGTTTGCGTCTCGTATCCCTTTGGTTTTGGCAACCCTGGGCCTTTTCTCGCTTGTCGGTGCGATTCCTTTCGGCCGTGCGCAAACCGCGGTTGCTGCGCCTACTGCGCCTGACTCCACTCTCTTCACCACCTACAATCTTTACGGCAGCAGCGGTGCGATCAGCGTCAGTTGGATCGTTTGCGGTTCTACGCAAGAGAGCGAAGGTTGCTACGCTTCCGGAAGCCTCGGTCCTTTCGTCGCAGTCGGAGCCATGATGGAAGGCCTTCCCATCGTCAGTGGCAGCGTCGTCAGCCGCTTTATTTACGTCGTGGATTCCGGCGGCACCACTGTAAAACTCTACGTCTACAAAAAGGTCGACACGGTCTCCGCCGAATCCGACAGCGTCTCCGTCACCCTCACTCACACGATTACCCTCCCGCTCACCGGAGGCAGCACCGCCATATGCTCCATGGCCGCGAACCCTGCCTTCCTGTTCATCGGCACCGATCAAAGCCCGCAAGCGGTTGAAGTAAAAAAGAGCACCTTCGCCGTCACCAAGGTCGGTGGATTCTCTCCTCCCATCAACGTCACCTCCATCACCGCCGACCAGTATGGTTACGTCACCGTAACTCAGGGCGACGCCACCGGCGAAAGCGGGTTCTACGTCTTCGGCCCCACTGGAGCGGGCGAAGAAGATGGCGGCGGATCCTCATTCATGCTGGGCACCATGCAGGCCGTGCAACCCACCGCAGCGCTCACCGGCAACGCATTGTCCCTGCCGCCGCTGGGATACCGGCCGAAAACGCCTGCCGACGATACAAAATAAACTCTGTCTATCCGCGACATCGACGCAACATCGAACGAAGAAGGCCACATTGTGAATGCAATGTGGCCTTCGCAAATCCCATCAACTCGTATCTCTCCGTAGTAATTAAAGAGCTCGTGCGCATCCGAACACACGGCACGCTTCCGGCCGCGGCTACCGCTTCCTCAAGAGAACATGTGTCGTATTCTCGCCCGCCACAGTCTTATCAACTGCAAACCCAAGTTTGGCCAGATCAATTCCGGAAAATAAATTCTCCCCTTCGCCCAGCAGCACCGGCGACATAGCCAAATGCATTTCATCAATCTGTCCGGCAAGCAGATATTGCCGAATCACCGACGCGCCTCCGCCAATCCGTACGTCCTTGCCGCCCGCCGCTTCCTTCGCCTTCTTCAAAGCAGATTCCACTCCATCAGTAACGAAGTGAAACGTCGTGCCGCCTTCCATCGCCAGCGGCTCGCGCGCGTGATGCGTCAACACAAACACCGGCACATGGTACGGAGGATTCGCACCCCACCACCCTTTCCACGACTCGTCCTTCCACGGCCCCCGCACCGGCCCGAACATATTGCGCCCTAAAATCCACGCGCCCACATTCTCAAAAGACCGCTCGCCAAAATCATTGTCGACGCCCTTGGTCCCGCCGCTTTGGCCATGCATTTTCTTGAAACTCTCGGTGAGAAAAAACCAGCCGTGAAGCTCCGTCCCGCGCACGCCCAGCGGATTCTGCAAATCCTGCCGCGGCCCGGCGCCAAACCCATCAATCGAAATCGAATACGCAGCGACTCTGACCTTGCTCATTGATCGCGTCCTCCACTACGGCAATTGTATTCAATGAGAGGCCAGTCTTGTCATTCTGAACCCGGTCGAAGGCCCGATGAGGAATCTGCTGTCGCGTCGCCGCGCTCTAAGCTGGCGTTCTGTAGATTCATCGTTGCGATTTGCAGTGTATAGAGCATTAAGTTGGCGGTTTTGCGGTCGATCTTTCCGTCGGCCATGAGGCGCATGATCTGGGTGAGGGAGACCTGGATGGAGTTGGCGTCCTCAAGGATGGGGAATTTGTAGGGCGCGTTGCGGCTGGTGCGGGCGTGGTCGGCGTCGAGTTTGAGGCGCTGTTCGCGCTGGCGCTGGTGGTGATAGCAGAAGTGCTCATGGCGGACGGCAGGCGATCCGCACAGGACTCCATCTACCATGACGTGCTGGCACTTGTTGGGCAAACGGGCCATGATGGCCTCCTAATCGATATCTCCGACCTGAGTCACCCTACCCCTACCCGGCCGTTTAGAGTCTGGAACTTAGCGGAATTTAACGAGTTGATCCCTGGGCTGCAATCACTTACGGGAAAAATCTTGAGTCGCAAGGAGTTCGCCCGCATGAAAGCAATTTTTTGTTTCAAACTATCCGGTCAGTATTCAGTATTTAGAAATTTGAGGCAAGGTTAAGTGAACATCGAGGGTGTGGAAAAAAACTGTCTGTAGTTCGCGGCGTGTTCGTGCCCAATCGCTATGCCCGAGACTGAATCAAAATCCCCACCCTAGCCGCTTCCGGGCAGTGCAGCCATTCCAGGCTGGAGAACGCGGCCAGGATGGGGCACCCGACTGCATACAAACTGCCCGTTCCCATAAATATGGTAATATGGGTCCGTGAAGACGACGCTTGAAATTCCCGATTTCCTCTTTCGCCGGGCGAAGTCGGTGGCCGCCGAGCGTGGTATCCCTCTGCGTCAGTTCGTAACGGAGGCCGTGCAGGAGAAGCTGAAAACTACTTCTCAGGAAAAGCCCTGGATGAAGCACTTAGGCAAGCTGAAGCATCTGGGGCTGAAGCATTCGGGAAAAGAAAGAAAGCAAATCGAGAAGCGGGTGGAAGAAACGTTCGAACACATCGATCGCGAGATCTGGCGATGAACCAAGGCAGTTCCGATTAATCTGTCATTTCGAGCGCAGCAGAATTGCCCCGTTAAGGGGCAATTCTGCGGAGTCGAGAAACCTGCTTTTCGCCTTTGACCGCAACGAAGAATGATCCTCGATACCAATGCTCTATCCGCTGCGGCCGATGACGATCCCGCCATCATTGCCATTCTCGCTCGCGCCGAACAGGTGGCGATTCCCGTCATTGTGCTCGGCGAATACCGCTACGGAATCGCCCAGTCGCGCCGCCGCGCCGCCTACGAAAACTGGCTCGCAAGCCTGATCCACGATTGCTTCGTGCTGGACATCAACGAACCGACCACGCATCACTATGCCGAAATCGTTCTCGCACTCAAGCGCACAGGCAAACCCATCCCCACCAACGACCTCTGGATTGCCGCCCTCTGCCGCCAGCACTCTCTCCCGCTGCTAAGCCGCGACCGCCACTTCGATCTCGTAGCAGGAACCAAACGGATCGGCTGGTAAGCAAGTAGTCAGGAATGGCAGGGCCACTCGGATAAATCCCTAGAAAACCGGATTTGCGCGCTTATGCGTCCTTCTCCTCCGCAGCAAGTTTAAGATATGCTTTGGCGTCTTCATCGCTGAGATTAAGAAAAGCAATTACCGAGTACGGATACTCTGAAAACCCAAGCTGGCGGCCAATCAAGAGACCTGTATGGAGACCGCGTTTCGTGATCGCATCCGTTAGTCCTCTCTCAAGCAAGTAGTTGCGAGACTCTCGTGGCAGGTCGCCGTAGACGGAACCAGCCAGAACAAATGTGACGAAACTACGTGTGACTGCTAGTGATGTCACCTGTATGCGCTCATCCTTATTTCCCACCCCCGAGCGCAGATCAGCCATCATCTCCTCGAACGTCGCCTGTGCCTCGGGGGGTGTGTCAATCACAGCAAAAGCGAGATCAAGAAAGTCCTTGGGCCTGCGCTGCAGAAGATACCGAAGAACCCGGTCGAAATATTTCGTATTATTAACCGTACTGTTGGCGGGGAAAGTAACATGCCCCGCATTAGTGTATTGGTCCAGATAGAACGAGGCGTTCAAGAGAGTAATCAGGCTCCCATCCAGTGGCAGAGAGCCGAATCCGAACATCACGTATGTGGCGAAGATGTCCATCTCATCACCGACGACGTGGGCAGCCGAGTAAAGCTGATGCCTTCTCTCCAAGTAGTGAAGACGGTGAGTCTCATCTGGCAGCAGTTCAAGCACTTTCATGAGCTCAGGTGCCATGATCGGTGGAACCGGGAAGGTCGCCGGGTCTATGATTCCGATCTCCTCAAAGAGACGCCGCGCGTTGGCAAATGTGCCGATCTGGTCGAGAGTAACGGAGTAAGCGAGGAACTTCTTGACATTCTCCGAACCCAGCGTTAGCAGTTTGTGTCCGTTCTCGTCGACAAGATCCACGCCGTTCGGTCTTGTGCGAATTTCTTCCTCAAGGCGGCTTGCCTGTACTCCAGCCGCCCCATAGGTGTTCTTCAAAAATGATTTGGCCTTGGCGAAATTTCCCGCCCGCAGTCGGTCAGGCAGTATGCTGCCTTTGGCCTCAAACACGAGTAGCCGGTTTTCGGCGAGGGCCAGCACGTCCGTTTCAAGCCTTCGGCCAGCACTGTCAAACCAGAACAGGTTACCGAACACCTGGGCGCCAGGGAGATAGCTCCGCAATAGGGACTCGCTTTTTGCTTCGAGAAACTTCGCTCGGACTTTTTCGAGGCGCTCCTTCTGGACCCCATGGTCGCCCTGTACGACAGAAAGAAAGATACTGAAGGGGAAGCTCAGTACTGTGAAAAAAGAAAACAGGAAATACTTTTCATCAACCCGCACGAAGGGCTTACCCCAAACCGGATTTGCAAAGACGATCTGCTCAAACGTTGCGTTCGCGAGGTCGCCAAAGCGTAGAGAACACCGGTCAACGTCCGGTACAGGGTCATATGACGCATCAGTAGAAAGATTGCGGAGTTCTTCAGGCGTAAACATGAATAAATCTGAAGCGGCCGCATCCAGCATGTTGTGGTAGAGCACACGGAGGTCGCTGTCCGCGAGCGGGTGAGCCGCAGCCGCACGTACCGCGGCCGCGTTTCTATTGCCGGAGGCCAACTCTTCGACGAGGTGTAATACTTCTTGTGCGTTTCCTTGGTGTGACATCATGAGATTTGCTCTCACCTCAGACATCCTGCCCTCGATTACCTGCAGCAATCTGATCAAGAAATCGAAAAATAGCGACAGAGACCGCCCTTGTTGATACTGTCTCCGGTGAAATTCATCCGTGACATAAGACATCATTTGTTCGAAAAAGTCGCGGCCATACGGGTTTCTGTAGTAGGCGCAGTGAAGCCGTATCGTGCCTGCCAGTAGAGCCTTTTGCTGTTCCAAGAAGTCGAGCGACGGAGATGTCACGGCTGCGAAGTACTGGTTTCTGACGCGCTCCCAAACGTCGCCCAAATCCCCAGATGCAAGCGGCAATCCGTCTATCGCGCCTTGCGTCAGAAGCAGCCCTTGCAGCGCTTCGAGATCAGCCGACTCGAGTTGATAGCGCTCCTTCCTTTCCGCCGACGCACCCGATACCCAAACAAGAATGTAAAAAGCTGTGACTCCTAATAGATGAACGGGGTTGTACCCGAGCATCTCGGCGCGAAAATGATCGAACTGCGAATGAATTTCTGGTATTTTCCCTTCTCTCAAAAGGCGCAGAAGATCGGCATCAGGATGCAGCTCCCTAGCCTTCTCGTCGAACGGAATGAGGGCTAATGGAGGGTCAGCGGAGATCTGGCTCCTTCTTTTTGCCATTTGTGCACCACCCAAAAGGAAAAGGCCACATTCATTTCTGAACGTGGCCTTTATTAATGCCGGCAACGACCTACTCTCCCACACACTTTCGCGTGCAGTACAATCGGCCCTGCGGGGCTTAACTTCCGTGTTCGGGATGGGAACGGGTGGAACCCCCGCGGTAAAATCACCGACGTCGTTAGCAGCGTTGAGCGTCGAGCTATGAGCGTCGAGCTTGCTTCTCCCGGCGCAAACAGCGGCGCCATCCCTGAGAGAACGCAATGCTGCAAAGTTGTAAAAGATCGTGAGGACAATGCCTCACAACTGAATAGATTGGGTACAGCGTTAAATCGACAAGACATCGAATTCGTCGGCGCGCAGATGTCAGTGTTGCTTCTCAGTCGTTCAGGTTCGAACAACTTCAACAACATTGCTGGTTCCAGTTCAGGTTCTAACTGAGGCACGGTTGAAACCGCGCCCTACCCAACTGAGTACTGACAGCTGCTTTCTGCACCGAGTAAATTTTATGGTCAAGCCGAACGGGCGATTAGTACTGGTAAGCTGCATGCATTGCTGCACTTTCACCTCCAGCCTATCAACCAGGTAGTCTTCCTGGGCCCTTCTTATCCCTTACGGGTTGGGAGATCTCATCTCGAGGAGTGCTTCCCGCTTATATGCATTCAGCGGTTATCACAACCGAACTTCGCTACCGAGCGGTGCCACTGGCGTGACAGCTCGAACACAAGAGGTTCGTCCATCCCGGTCCTCTCGTACTAAGGACAGGTCCTCTCAAATCTCCTGCGCCCACAACAGATAGGGACCGAACTGTCTCGCGACGTTCTGAACCCAGCTCACGTACCGCTTTAATAGGCGAACAGCCTAACCCTTGGAACCTTCTACAGCTCCAGGATGCGATGAGCCGACATCGAGGTGCCAAACCGGAGCGTCGATATGAACTCTTGGCTCCGATCAGCCTGTTATCCCCGGCGTACCTTTTATCCGTTGAGCGATGGCCCTTCCATGCAGAACCACCGGATCACTAAAGCCTACTTTCGTACCTGCTCGACTTGTAGGTCTCGCAGTCAACCACGCTTATACTTTTGCATTCAACGGCTGATTTCCAAACAGCCTGAGCGTAGCTTCGCGCGCCTCCGTTACCGTTTAGGAGGCGACCGCCCCAGTCAAACTACCCGCCTTACTATGTCCTTGTCCCGGATTACGGGACTAAGTTAGAACCACAGATCTCGCAGGGTGGTATCTCACCGTTGGCTCCTCCAAGCCCGAGAGCCTGGAATCAAAGCCTCCCACCTATCCTGCGCAGCAAGGGCCATAGTTCATAGTAAAGGTATAGTAAAGGTGCACGGGGTCTTTCCGTCTAGTTGCGGGCAACCGGCATCTTCACCGGCACTACAAGTTCGCCGTGTCAGTCGGCAAGACAGTCGCACTTTCGTTACGCCATTCGTGCAGGTCGGAACTTACCCGACAAGGAATTTCGCTCAAGTTTGTTGCGCCTTCTCTTTTTGCTGCCGCGTTCGCGGGCACCCGAGCCAAAAACATTTAAACGCCGAGTACGCCGAGATCGCGGAGCAACAAGGGATGGGGAGTGGACATTTCTGCCACTCTCTGCATGTCGCCATGCAGTTCGGACTATATCTTTTCCAACTTGCGTTGGAATCCGGCATATAGTCTCTGAGGATTCCAGCAGAGTAGAAGCGAAACCTCAGGGGCTAAAGCCCGCGAGATTTTTGCCGCCTTACGGCACGACTGAAGTCGTGCCCTTCCACGAACCTTGCGAGTCCGCGGTTTCTGCTGGCCTTTCCTGCTGATTGTCTGCACCCAGAGCGTTTTCACGAAGGCTTGCGCCTTCGTAGCCTGGGATACTCAGAGTTTCCAGCATATAGCCAGATTTTACTAAGGCTAGCGAATACTAACCTTAGGACCGTTATAGTTACGGCCGCCGTTCACTGGGGCTTCAGTTCGAAGCTTCGCCTTGCGGCTGACCTCTCCCTTTAACCTTCCAGCACCGGGCAGGCGTCAGCCCCTATACGTCGTTTTCGACTTTGCAGAGACCTGTGTTTTTGTTAAACAGTCGCAGTGCGCATTTCGCTGCGGCCTCTTCGGGCTTGCACCCTAGTGAGGCAACCCTTCTCCCGAAGTTACGGGTTTATATTGCCAAGTTCCTTACCAACTGTTCTCACGAGCGCCTTTGGATATTCTCCTCGTCTACCTGTGTCGGTTTGAGGTACGGTTCCCTTTTGTTCTCCTTAGAGGTTTTTCTTGGCAGTGTGGAATCGGCAGCTTTCCTCCATACGGAGTACTGCTTTGCGTCTCAGTGATGACTTCCTGGTGGATTTTCCTGCCAGAAACACCTTACACGCATCGACCGTTATAGCCATAGAACGGCCTGCTTATCCTACTGCGTCACCCCATCGTGATAACGAACACAAGGGAGGTCCGGAATATTAACCGGATGTCCATCGGCTACGCCTTTCGGCCTCGCCTTAGGGACCGCCTGACCCTGAGCGGATTAACCTTTCTCAGGAAACCTTAGACTTTCGGCGCGGAGGGTTCCCACCTCCGTTATCGCTACTTATGCCGGCAGGGTCTCTTCTCAACAATCCACCAGTCTTCTCAGTCTGGCTTCAAATCGTTGGGAATGCTCTCCTACCACGCACAGGTGTTACCCTGTGCATCCGTTGCTTCGGTAATCAGCTTAAGCCCCGTTAAATTGTCGGCACCGGACCGCTTGACCAGTGAGCTATTACGCTTTCTTTAAAGGATGGCTGCTTCTAAGCCAACCTCCTGGCTGTCTGGGCGTTCCGACTTCCTTTCCCACTTAGCTGATATTTTGGGACCTTAGCAGGCGGTCTGGACTGTTTTCCTCTCGACGACGAAGCTTAGCCCCCGCCGTCTGACTCCCGGATTGGTTGTTCTATGGCATTCGAAGTTTGATTGGATTCTGTAAGCTGGAAAGCCCCATAGTCCATTCAGTTCTCTACCACCACGACAAATCATCCGAGGCTAGCCCTAAAGCTATTTCGGAGAGAACGAGCTATCACGGAATTTGATTAGCCTTTCACCCCTACCCTCAGCTCATCGGAGCTTTTTTCAACAAACACCCGTTCGGCCCTCCAGTGGGTGTTACCCCACTTTCAGCCTGGCCAAGGGTAGATCATCCCGCTTCGCGTCTATTCCTGCCAACTGGATCGCCCTATTAGGACTCGCTTTCGCTGCGGCTCGCTTTACGCTTAACCTTGCTGACAAGAATAACTAGCCGGCTCATTATGCAATAGGCACGCGGTCAGACTTTCGGCTTGCGCCGCATAGTCCTCCCACCGTTTGTAGGCACACGGTTTCAGGTACTATTTCACTCCCCTCGCAGGGGTTCTTTTCGCCTTTCCCTCACGGTACTGGTTCACTATCGGTCAGAAGCTAGTATTTAGCCTTACGGGATGGTCCCCGTAGCTTCCCGCAAAGTTTCTCGTGCTCCGCGGTACTCAGGTATCGACTTCGAGTTCAGTTCCTTTTCACCTACGTGGCTATCACACTCTATGGCCCCTCTTTCCAGAGGGCTTCGGTTAAGGACTGAATTGGTAACTCTACTGTTGTCGACCCTACAACCCCGGCCACACCCGAAGGTGAGACTGGTTTAGGCTGTTGCGATTTCGCTCGCCACTACTATCGCAATCGAGGTTTCTTTCTTTTCCTCCTGGTACTGAGATGGTTCACTTCCCAGGGTTCGCTCGTGCCCGACTATGTATTCATCGGGCCGTACGGGGGGTTTGCCCCCGTGGGTTTCCCCATTCGGAAATCTCCGGATCAATGCCTGCTTGCGGCTCCCCGAAGCTTATCGCAGCTTGCCACGTCCTTCATCGCCTGCTTCTGCCAAGGCATCCACCATGCGCCCTTAGTAGCTTGACCACAAAATTTACTCAGCACACTTGGAGTTGCGAGCTATGAGCTGTGAGCCCAGAGCAAGCAAATTCAAACACGCCGCTTAAATTCTATGGGCCTTTGATCCTGCTCCTCGCACGCTGCTACCGCTTCAACGCTTCACAGTCTTGCCGCTTCTCGGACCTGGCCTTGAAGTCTTGAAACTGAAAACCTTGAAACATCTGCAACGCACACCAGCAGGCTTATATCAGGCACTCATAAAAATTTACACGCCTTGTAATTTGCCCAATCTATTCAGTTGTCAAATATCGTCCTCGCTGGCCTTGCCAGCTGCCCGCCTCAGCGGGTATGGGTCTTACTCACCCTGGAGTGTGCAAACTCCTCGGTGCCTCCAACCCAATGTTCGGCGCCAAGCAACTTTCATGAACCGTGAACCGAATCACGGTTGTCGCGTTTGACGCCCAACATCGGGCTGACTTACTTCGTTACTGCCGCTGCTGTTGCGGCCAGGGAGCATCGGGATCGATTCCGCGCTCGATCTTCGCCAAGCGCTCCTGATGGCGGTGCATCATGCCGATGATCGCGACCGCGCCACCGACAATGATGGCACAGATCGGAACCAGCAGGCCACCTAAGCTGAAGATTCTATCCATGAGATCGTTCACGCCTCAGTTCCCCTCAGGGGCTAAAGCCCTAATTCCTCTGGACAGCCCTTGCGGCACGACTGAAGTCGTGCCCTTCCCGTTCGCGCTCGACCGCCAATTCGCTAACTCCAATCACGGATCTTTTGGTGGAGCTGACCGGGATCGAACCGGTGGCCTCCTGGTTGCAAACCAGGCGCTCTCCCAGCTGAGCTACAGCCCCTTTTAGCTGTGAGCTCCGAGTCGCGAGTCCTGAGCAAACCACGTTTTTGCTCACGACTCGCAACTCACCGCTCACGACTACTTGGTGGGCCTGGATAGACTTGAACTATCGACCTCGCCCTTATCAGGGGCGCGCTCTAGCCACCTGAGCTACAGGCCCGGTAATTTTCGCCGACGCTATCTGAAGCTCAGTATACATCGGCTTCCAGCTTCTAGCCGCTAGCTTCTAGCCAAACCACATCGTGATTCAGCTAGGAGCTAGAAGCTAGTAGCCAGAAGCTCAATTTTATTTCGAGGACAAGGTTGAACGTGCGCTCCAGCTAAGCCGGAGCTGACCATCATGCGAACTGATTCGAGAAAGAGAGGCTCGAAACGAGGCTCCCTTGCCGCATCCTCAGGTTAGTGGTGGACTTGGCTTGGGGTACATGGCAACATCCCACGCATTCAGGCAAAAACCCAGATCCCTCGCTTCGCTCGGGATGACAATCCCAAGTGAATTTTCGGAATGACAATCCTTTCAGATTGCCGCTTTTGGATGGGCTGCAAAGCAGCCTAGCGCGAGTGCCATGACGTTCTCTCTTAGAAAGGAGGTGATCCAGCCGCAGGTTCTCCTACGGCTACCTTGTTACGACTTCACCCCAATCATGAGCTGTACCTTGAGCGGCTGCCTCCTTGCGGTTAGCACACCGATTTCTAGTACGGCCCACTTTCGTGATGTGACGGGCGGTGTGTACAAGGCCCGGGAACGTATTCACCGCAGCGTTCTGATCTGCGATTACTAGCGATTCCAGCTTCATGGAGTCGAGTTGCAGACTCCAATCCGAACTGAGGCCGGCTTTTTCCGATTAGCTCCCCCTCACGGGTTTGCGACGGTTTGTACCGGCCATTGTAGCACGTGTGTAGCCCTGGACATAAAGGCCATGAGGACTTGACGTCATCCCC
>JBAUXX010000015.1:0-28472 GCA_049584475.1 Candidatus Sulfotelmatobacter sp.
GTCTTGGGCCGCGCTTCGTTGATGTTCAGTGCGCGACCGCCTAATTCTTTGCCATTCAAAGCGGCAATCGCTTTTTCGGCTTCGGCTGCGTCGTTCATTTCCACGAAAGCAAACCCGCGGGAACGACCTGTATCGCGCTCGGTCACAATGCTGACTTGGGCGATCGCGCCGTGAGGCTCGAACATGGTCCGCAGTTCCGCTTCGGTGGTGCTGTGGGGGATGTTGCCAACAAATAGCTTCTTCATACTTTCCTCGCTGATTGTGATTCGCCGGAACTGCTGTGCGACGAAGTTAGGGTTATGGCGGCTAAAGGCTATCGCCGGTTAGGGGCGATGAGTGCCGGTTTTGGCCGCGGGCGGAGCGGACAATGGAACTTCAGTTTTTTCTGTGGTGCTGGCTGACATCAGGCCATGCACAAGAACTCGGTTGCGCTGGCGCTGAAAAATTCTTTGTTTGCGTACGCGGTTAAAGCGGGATTTGTCGCCGTTGATCGATGACATCGCAGCCTCCTGATTGACGCCGTTATGCGCCCGATGAAACAGGTCGTCTCAATCGCGAAGGCGCAGAATGAGTTTGCGATGTGTCTTCGAGAGTAAGCTCGATTCATTATACGCGCGTTTGGCCGCCGATGGGCAGCGCGGCAATTTGCGCCGAACTGTCCATTGTTGATTTCTGATTGCTGATTGTTGATTGAAAAATCGGTGCCGGCAGTCGGTCTGGCCGGAAGACGCCGGTTGCTGCTCAACCGTTCCGCTTTGGAACGATGTGTACTCTCTCGATACCCTACCCCCCTCCCCCCCAATGAATGAAATCACCGTCCTAGCAAGAATTTCCCGGTAAAAACCGCAGCACAAAGGACTTAAGGGTCAAAAACCGCGAAACAAAGGAGTTATGGCCCGAGTTTGTTTCTCCGGCAAATTGGGAAACATGCTGCCTTTTGCTGAAGGCAATAATGAAGCAAAGTGAAAGCGGGGCGCAAGGTTGGATGTCACAGGGAGGCTGTGGAATTTGGCGCTGAGGAGGAGATTACAACCTCACGCGGTTGGCAGCATCGATTCCCACCCTCCGAAACCCGCGGCGGGAGGGGCAGCCATTTTCATGGTGGCGCAAAGGCCTGCCAGCCCCTTGAGTGGACCATCCGTCATTCTGGTATCGTATCTGCGACGCCATGGCCGGAAAGAGCAAACCCGGTGCTATCCATCTTCGGATTGTCGAAGTCATGAAGCGATTTCCCGATGGCATTTCGGGAGGACAAATACGGGAAGAGTTGGAGAGGGAAGGTTTGGAACCGCGTGATCAAACCCATCTGGACAGACGAAAAAGAGATCTCCCGAAATGGTTCCTTATTACAAAGGACATTGCCACCTTCGTTGTCAACGGAAAGAAGCGACGAGTCACCCTATACAAGTTCGGTGGCAACAGAGTTGAGATCGTTGATGAGGGGCAAATCAATCGGAAGGTATGGGCTCAAGTCATTCATAGCGGTCGCGGTCGCTGCCAGATGTGCGGCAGATCTGTCGAAAAACACGGCATAGCCCTCGTTGTAGATCACAAGAAGCCCAGAGAATGGGGAGGGACCAATGAACTCGACAACCTCTGGGCCATTTGCGAAGACTGCAACTCGGGGAAGAAGGCGTACTTTTCGTCACTAAACGTTGATTCGGACCTCATGAAATCCGTAATGGCCCACACCAGCGTTCACATGCGAATTGGTGAACTCTTAAAGGCGGTTGGGATAGGCGCGCGGGTGTCATCGCAACTGATGGACATAGTTGCTGACCAGGATGACTGGCAAAAGCGTTTGCGTGAGCTCAGGTATCCAGTCATAGGATGGGAGATTGATACGAAGCTTTATTTTACAGGCTCGGGGAAGAAGCAGTGCGATTACATCTTGCGCAGTTTCAACCCTTGGCCGCGGGATCCAAGCAGCGTGATTCGACAGTTCGAAGCCGATCGGAAGCGCCGTAATCTCGAACGTCCTAAGAACTAAGAAAGTCTGTCAGTCTCCGCCCGAGCTTGTCAGGATCATTTGTGTTGCACTCCCAAATTATCAGAACCCTCCAGCCAAGAGCGCGTAGTCGCCGCAGGTTCGATTTGTCGCGTTGTACGTTGCGAAGGAGCTTAGGGCGCCAGTATCTGACACGTGACCTCGGAATCCGCCCCTCCGGGCAAGTTCGATGTTGGTGCCAGAAACATCCGCGAACTTCTATCACTTTTTTTCGGCTTCGGAGAACGAGGTCTGGTTTGCCGGGCAAGTCAGGGCAATGGAGCCCGTACCTATACCCCATTCGATGGACGAGCGAACGGACAAGCAACTCAGGCTTCATCCCTTTGCTCTTAATGCGTCGCATATTTACACTGCGACGCGCTCGGGAGATGCTGTCTACCATAGAGCGTTAGTTAACCCGCGACAGGAACTAACCTGCGTTTGCCTTCCAAGCACGCCCTGACACTTGCGGCAATCGCATGGGCAAAGGGCGGCGGAAATGCATTCCCCACCTGACGGTACGACTGAGTTTTGCGACCACAAAATTGCCAGTCATCTGGGAATCCCTGAAGCCGCGCCACCATCCGAACCGTTAACCTCGGCATGCCCACGAAGTCACGTTCGGGGGCGTTATCGGCAATTCCTTTACCATCTACCCCCAGACTAGCCCAGGCCTTTCTGGCCCGCGTAGGTCCGAGATCCGGTCCGCCGTGCTTCAAAGACCCACCTACTATCGTGGGTGCAATTTCACTGGCTCTGTCTCGCCAAGCCTTCGCGCCCCTCCACCCACTCGAAGCCATGAGGTCGTACAAAACCTCTCCAACAGTGCGCGGCCGAATCTGTGAGGGTTTGGGCCAACAGAAGTGCTCAGAGTACGATTTGAGCACCGCGACAAAGACGACTCTGGGGCGAAGTTGAGGTACGCCAAAGTCAGATGCACTCAAAAGGTGCCATCCAGGTTGGTACCCAAGTTTCCGCAATTGCTGGCTAAGATGGTAGCGGTAATCCTCGAAGACAGCATCGAGGATGCCACGTACGTTCTCGACCATCACGGCCCTGGGGCGGACTTGGTCCACCACCCTGATCATTGACGGAAAGAGATTGCGCTCGTCTAGCCGACCAAGCTGTTTCCCAGCGACTGAAAATGGCGGACACGGCAGGCCCGCCGCAACGATGTCTGCACCAGCAAAGGGCGCCGCATCAAACTCGTTGAGGTCCTTCTGAATCACTTTCCATTCCGGGCGGTTAAGCCGAAGGGTTGAACAGGCGTGAGGGTTAATCTCAAGAAGGCCGACGTGGTCAATCCCTGACTGCTCCAGACCTATTGCTTGGCCCCCGCCCCCCGCGCACAACTCCAGTGCGACAAGTTCACTTTTCCCCTTCAACCTTCGACTGCGCCGCCCGGTGGCCCAAGGGTCCTCGGCTTCCATCTCCAGACCGCGCAAGAAAGGAGTTGCATATGTGCCCCGAAGTTTCATGGTTGGAATTCTAGCAAAGCGTTTGGACAGACTCCCGTTAATATCCCCTAATCAACTAAACGAATGGCGGCAGTTCAGGGCTGAACAGGAAATTCTGCGACAGACGAAACGTCCCAGTCACAGTTTGAACCGCCGCCCGAGAGAGGCACAGATCGGCACAATCATTCGTGCGTGACGAACCTAGGCCGCTCGTTTCCCCATGCGCGTCAAGGCGGGCTGGCTTACCTTGCGCCGCCACGAAAAATGGCTGCCCCTTATCGCGTCACATCCGGACTCGCGGAAGCGAGTTGTATCGAGCCCTGGTAGGCATTCGCGAAGCGGACGCGGATTAGCCAGAAAATCAGCAGAATCAGCGGGAGCACGGTGAGAATTAAATACAGTGGCGTGCTGAATAGAGCCGGGGAGAGATGTTGCCCGATCCCTACTGTCGAAAGCAATCTTAATGGGCGGTTCGAGGGGCCGAAGAAAAAAGGCCCGGCTGCGATGAACAGGCCAAAGCACATGCGCCGGAGATGCCGCGCGATGCGCTTTGCTCCAGCCACACCGCCGGCCAGCAGCATGCGGACGTCTCCCGCGGCGGCCAGCAGCATCACGGAACCCATGAAGAAGGTCATGCCGACGGAAACACCGTCTTGTGAACTCGCACCGCTGCTCACGATTTTTATGCCGTTCATCCAGGTGAGGGTGTCGAGCGTCAAAGGAATCAGGAGCACAATCCAATCGAAACGACTGGTTTCCCTGTCTCTACGTTTTGCGGTCAGCCATCCGGTTCCGATGAGATAGAAGGTTTCAATCCCGCCGCCGATGTTGTTCGGTTGATGCCTCCCGATGGCGAGGTACACCGCGAGGGCGGCCATGGTGAGCATGGATACCACAAAGATTTTTCCCGCCAGCACATGGCGGGGGGAACCCTTGCGGAAAGAGATTGCCGCAGTCCCGGACAGCAATCCTGCGGTACCCGCGAAGATATGACCCATCAGGATTGGCGGATAGGGGATGGTGAGCCTGAGATGAATACGCGGACCTGGGACCGAAAGTTCCCACGCGACGGAACGCTTCTGACTTGACGTTGAGACGCCCGGCGTTAATATTCCCGCCATCTGCACAAATTCTGTGCTATAGTTTAATTGCGTCTGATTAGAATCGGTTATAGAGCAGCTTCTTGCCAACCAGCCAGCACCTGCGCTTTAAGCAGTTCCGACTCCCTTCCAGCGTAAAATCATTGAAAAGGATACAAGTATCAACATGGCAGAACAAGGAACAGTGAAGTGGTTTAACGACGCCAAGGGCTACGGCTTTATCAGCCGTCAGACTGGCGAAGATGTTTTTGTGCATTTCTCGGCGATCCAGGCGGGCGGCTTCCGCAGCCTGCAGGAGGGCCAGAGCGTGCAGTTCGACGTGACCAAGGGACCGAAGGGCTGGCAGGCTGAGAACGTTCAGCCGCTCTAAGCTACAGGACTTGCAACAGCGTGTCCGCGTGGAAAACCGCCCGCGGACACGCCTTTCCGGAAAACTTCGACTTACCCGAGAGGCGGCATACCATTGTCTCTGACCCGCAACGAATCCAAGACTCTTTACGCCATCATCCGTCATAACGTTCGCACCTACATTTCGGCGGGAATCGTCGATGTAATCCAGGGCAAACTGAACGCCGAAGCCACGGTCAAGCAATTCGAACTCTGCCAGAGCTCGGAAGACCGGCATGAAGGCTGGCGCTATTTTCTGGAACAGACCGAAATCAAGCCCGGCACGAATCTGGCCGAGGCGACCATGATGCGGCAGAAAGAATTGGAACTGCGCGAATCGCAGGCCCTGATACACCCCGAACCTTCCAGCTTCCGCCACAATTAAAGACTCTTGTTCTTGAAGACTCTCATCTGATCCAAACCCACGGGGAAATTCTTTTGCATCGTTTCGCCTCTGGTGTAGAATCTAACTAACCGGTTAGTTACGACTAGTTAGCTACAAGCATGGCGCAACGATCTCATCCTCGAGTTCCTGTACATCGCCTCGGCTCGCGCGGTCAGCCGGAGGAAAGCCGTGCCGCGATTCTTCATGCGGCGGCGCACGAGTTTGCCGAGCACGGAATTGCGGGCGCTCGCACCGACGCGATTGCGCGCGAGGCGAAGGTCAACAAGGCTCTCCTTTATTACTACTTCCAGGATAAAGAGACGCTCTACGGCGCAGTCCTCGAGAATGCGTTTTCGGGGATGAAGACTTCTGTATTTCGCGCGCTCGATGGCGATCGTGGGCCGCGCGAAAAAATACTGGCTTATGTGGGCGCGTATTTCGATTTCGTCGCCGCCAATCAGGTTTATCCCAAGCTGATGCAGCGGGAAATGATGCGCGTGCGCGAAGGACAGACAGAGCACATCGACAAGCTGGTGAAAAACTATTTCCAGCCCATCTTTAGCCGCGTGAGTGAATTGATGCGGCTGGGAATTGCCCAGGGAGAATTTCGCGCTGTCGATCCCGCCCACTTCATTCCCAGCATAATCTCGATGATCGTCTTCTATTTTAGCGGCGCGCCAGTAATGAAGAAAATTGTGGGCTTCAATCCTCTGGCCCCGCAGCGAATCGCCGAACGCCGCGCTGCCGTGCTGGATTTTGTTTCAGCGGCATTGTTTCAGCCGAATTCAAAAGCCATGAACGAATCTCCTGCTGTTCGACCGAACGCTTTGCGGCCAAAAAGCGTTCGATCCATTTCCGCTCGATCAATATCTACCCCAGGAGCACGCAGATGAGCGCGCGCAACCGTTTTTTCATTCTTCTCGGAATCATCTTTGTGATCGCGGCGGTGTATTACACCTTCTCGACCGATCACTCGAAAGACCTGGTGCTGATCGGCACCGTCGATGCCAATCAGGTCATCGTCAGCGCGCAGGTGGAAGGGCGCATTCAGAAATTGCTGGTGGACGAGGGAACGCCGGTCAAGGCCGGCGATCTGATCGCGGTGCTAGACGCCTCAGAGTTGCAGACGCAGGAAGCAGCCGCTGCGGCCAACATCTCGAGTTTGCGGCACAAGGTCGCCGAGATGCAGCACACGGAAGAATCCACATCAGGTTCAACCTCAAGTGACGTAGCTAACGCGCAAGCGAAAATCGCTTCGGCCAAGGCGCAATTGTTGCAGGCGCAGGCCGCGCTTGACCGCACACAGAGCGATAGTCGCCGAACGGTTGCGTTGGCGAAAGCGGGAGTCGCGTCCGATCAAGATCGCGTGCAGGCGGAGACTAATTTGCAGGCCGCGCAGGCCACGGTTCAAGCGCAGCAGGAACTGGTGAAGGCCGCACAAGCCGATCTGAATTCAGCAATTGCGCGAACGCATCAGGCGAATGCGGCGAAAAGCACGGTGGAGGCAACCGAGTCGGATCTGAAAAATGCGGAAGAGCAGACGAATCAGGCGAAAGTGCGGCTGGGATATACGAATATTTACGCACCGGTAAGTGGGACAGTTTCTGTGCGCGCCGCACGTCAGGGAGAAGTCGTGAACATCGGCGCGCCTATCGTGACCATTGTCGATTTGAGCGATACCTGGGCGCGTGTGGCGATTCCCGAGACGTATGCCGATCACATCGGCTACAGCGATACGCTGCGGGTGCGAATGCCGGGAGGGACGCTCACCAGCGGCAAGGTTTTCTTCAAAGGAGTGGAAGGAGATTTCGCTACGCAGCGCGATGTGAGCCGCATGAAGCGAGACATCCGAACGATTGTGCTGAAAGTACGTCTCGATAATCCCAAAGGCGCGTATGTTCCGGGGATGACGACCGAGGTGCTAGTTTCGCCCGCGCAGATGAAGGGCGAAGCCAATA
Organism: Candidatus Sulfotelmatobacter sp.; assembly: GCA_049584475.1. Taxonomy (GTDB): domain Bacteria; phylum Acidobacteriota; class Terriglobia; order Terriglobales; family Acidobacteriaceae; genus Sulfotelmatobacter. Next base: position 7,275 of record JBAUXX010000015.1, read on the forward strand.
CTGAGAGCGCTGCGGCGGAGAAACAATAATGGCGGATCTCAATACTAGCGCGAAGACCAATGGCCGCAGCGAATCTGCGCCGGCGAATGGTTCCATGCTGGAGAGGCCGGTGTACGATCCCACGGCGCCCTCGGCCATCGAAGTCGATCACATCGTGAAGAAGTACGGAGACTTTACTGCGGTCGACGATATTTCTTTCAGCGTGAAAGATGGCGAGATCTTCGGGCTGCTCGGTCCGAACGGCGCAGGGAAGTCGACGTTGATTCGCATGATGACCACGCTGATTCCGATAACGGCGGGGAAGGCTCGGATTGCCGGCCATGACGTTTCAAAGGAAGCGGACGCAGCGCGAAGGATGATTGGCGTAATTCCTCAGGCCCTGACCAGCGACCTTGACTTGACCGTAGAAGAGAATATGAACATCTACGCCAAGCTCTACGATGTGCCTTCGAAAGAGCGGGCTCAATCCATCGCGGAGTTGCTGGAGCTCGTAGACCTGGCTAAATGGCGTAATGCAGCGACCAAGACGCTTTCTGGCGGAATGCGGCGGCGGTTGGAGATCGCGCGGGGATTGGTGCATCATCCCAAGATATTTTTTCTCGACGAACCGACGACCGGACTCGACCCAGTTTCGCGCGTCGCTGTGTGGGAGATGCTGGGCAATATCAAGCAGCACCGGCAGCTCACGATTCTTATCACGACTCACTACATGGACGAGGCGGACCGGCTTTGCGACCGCATCGCGATTGTCGATCACGGCAAGCTGGTGGCCTTGGATGCGCCAATGGCGCTCAAGGCCAGCGTTCCGGGATCGACGGTGATCGAAGCGCAATTTGAAAAAGCTCCGGGGGATTGGGAGCAGCAATTGCAAAAGCTGGGCGATGTGACTTCGGTCCAGCATGAAGGCGCGGGCATGTACCGCGTGCTCACCAGCGACGGGTCGCGCACCACGACTCAGTTGGTCGAGATGGCCGTGGCCGGCGGAGTGCAAGTCAAATCGCTCTCAGTGCAAAACACTACGCTCGACGATGTCTTCGTTCATTACACCGGAAGGCAACTGCGCGATGAACTGCAAAAAGCTTACGCGTTTACCATGCCGCAGCGGCCGGGCTTGCAACCGTGAGTAGTTGTGAGTCCCGAGTCCTGAGTCCCGAGAGGTGAAGGCAAATTACAAGTTTAAATCTTGAGGATTTGGCGCTGTTGAGGGTTGCATGAGTCAGAGTAGCTATAAAGATTTGATTGCATGGAAAAAGGGAATGGAATTGGTGGCGATGATTTATGACGCGACAGATGGATTTCCGCCTCATGAGCAGTTCGGACTAGTCAGCCAGCTGCGGCGTGCTGCCGTCTCGGTGCCCAGCAATATTGCCGAGGGAAGGGCCCGCTATTCCAATCGTGACTTTGTGAGATTTCTTCGCCATTCACGCGGGTCGCTGGAAATTGAAACGCAAATTCTGATTGCGCAGCAACGAAGATATTTGCCTGACGGAACCACCACGCAGTTGTCACAACGACTCGACGAACTGGGGCGCATATTGAGTGGTTTGATTAATTCTCTTAAAGAGCGTGAGCCGTCGAACGAGTCGGAACTCAGGACTCGGGACTAACGACCAGGGACTACTAATGAACCGAATGATGGCCATTGTCGAGCGGGAGATGCGGAAGTTCTTCCGCTCGCCGGCGCTGATGCTTGCCTCGATGATCTTTCCGCTTGTGCAGCTCATCATTTTGGGCAACGCGTTCGGAGGGAAGATCCGCGACGCGAAAATGGCCATCGTCGATCAGGACGGCGGCACGCAGGCATTACGCGTCAAAGAGGCGTTCGATTCGGTACGCTCGAACATCCGCACTTTCGTTCCGATCCCCTACGACAGTGAAAAGCAGGCGGTGGCGGATGTTCGTGACGGGAAGCTGCAAGGCGCGGTAATCATTCCTCCGCAGTATTCGCGGCGCGTGTATGAAGACAACCATCCGCGCATCGCGCTGGTCGTCGATAACAGCGACAACTTCATGAGTTCCGCGCTCGAGGGAGAACTCACCGACCTGACCAACGCGTTGAACCAGCCGACCATCGAGCCGCGCATTCTTCAGCAGACCGCCCTCGATATCGTCGAGCTCTATCCCTATATCGAATACATGAAATATCTGCTGCCGGGATCGCTGGCGCTCGCGATGTTTGTCTCGGTCATGATCGGTGGCGGCATGCTGTACATCGACGACAAGGCGCGCGGCGTGCACGAAGGCTATCTGGTGACGCCAATCACCAAGCTGGAACTGGTGTTGGGATTGAACCTGGCGGGCGCGATCAAAGCAGTCATGACGGGCATCATCATTGTCGTGATCGGCTCTCTGATCGCGGGCATCAGCACGATTTTCAATCCCGTAACCATGCTCGGATTGCTGGTCATGATTATCCTGACTTCGCTGGCTTTCAACACCATGATGTTCCTGCTGATGGTGCGGATTGAAGATCCGCTGGTTCCGCGGGCGATGTTCGGCATTCTCAACACTCTTCTGTTTTTTCCGAGCGGTTCGGTGTATCCGATTCAGGCATTTCCCAAGTGGCTGCGCGTCATTGCGCATGGCGATCCTTTCACCTACGCAGTCGATGGCTTCAAGTGTCTGCTGCTGAAAGAAACATCGCTCTCCGCCGTGTATGGAGACATGCTGTTTCTTTCGATTTTTGCTACGGTGACTTTGGCGATCGCGATTCCGCTTTTCAAAAGAACTTTGTAAGGCGAATCTAACACCGGAGAGCGCCGAGAAAAACCTGAATAAAGACTCCCGTCGTTATCTTTATCCGTTCCCGGAGTCCTGTTTTCGTAACAGCCTGCAACAAACCTGCCCGAAAGCCTCGACTTGCGTTAACATGCCGCGATTCCTGTTCGGCGGCCGCTCAACCGCCGAATGTTTTGAAATTCCACGAATGGACAGGATAACCACATGAAAAAACATACTCCCCCGTTGTCTGGCATGGCTGCCCCTGTCTGCGCGGCCCTGTTCTTGTTGTTCACTCTCTCAGCTCAGGCACAGCAGGCATTGCAGGTTTTGCACGATCATGTCCGCCCGGCAATCTCCAGCGGCGAGGCCACGCCGGTCGGCGTGCTTCCCTCCAATCAGCGCATGAAGCTCGCGATCACTTTGCCGCTGCGTAATCAGGCAGAGTTAACCAGCCTGCTCGACAGGCTCTACGATCCCACAAGCTCGGACTATCGGCAATTTCTCACTGTAGATCAATTCACCGAACAGTTCGGTCCCTCGGCGCAGGACTACCAGGCGGTCGTGAGTTTCGCCAGAGCCAACGGCTTCACGGTAACCGACACGCCAAAGAATCGTCTGCTCGTAGATATCAAGGGCACCGTGGCGCAGATCGAGAGTGCCTTCCACGTGGTGATGACGGTTTACAAGCACCCGACGGAAGACCGCACATTCTTCTCTCCCGACCGCGAGCCCTCGCTCAATCTGAGCGTGCCGGTCAACCACATTGCGGGATTGAATAATTATTCAATTCCACATCCCAAATTGAAAAGGGCGCCAGCCGATCAGCCGATCCAGAGCCACGCCGGTTCGGGCCCGGGTGGGGCCTATCTTGCCGGAGACATGCGTGCTGCTTACTACGGCGGCACAGCGCTCACCGGTAGCGGTCAGTCCGTCGGGCTGTGCGAGTTCGATGGCTACAACATGAGCGACGTGACGTCGACGTTCGACGGAGTCTCTTACAACGTGCCGATCACCAATGTGCTTATTGACGGGGCCAGCAGCGGCTCCGATGGCGATGACGGAGAGCAGGTGCTCGACATCGTGCAGGCCATCGGCATGGCTCCGGGTATGAGTTCCGTTCGCGTGTACATCGCACCCGGCACGACTTCCATCGGAGTTGGCGACAAGGACATGTTCAACAAAATGGCGACGGATAATATTTCCAAGCAACTGAGTTGCTCATGGGGATGGAGTCCGGACGACACTTCCTCGGACGATCCGATCTTCCAGGAATATGCGGCGCAAGGGCAGAATATGTTCGTCGCATCGGGAGATGCCGGAGCGTATACGGGATCGAATTCCACGGACAGCAGTTATCCCGCGGAATCCGTTTATGTGGTGGCGGTGGGCGGCACTGACCTGACCACCAACGGCGCCGGTGGCTCGTGGGCTTCGGAAACTGCGTGGGCCGACAGCAGCGGCGGACCCAGCGACGACAAATTCCCGATCCCCAGTTGGCAATCGGGGATCGCCAATTCTTCCAACGGAGCTTCCTCGACAATTCGCGACCTACCGGATGTGGCCGCCGAAGGCAATTTCGACAACTACCTCTGCGATAACGGCTCCTGCATGGGCACCTGGGGCGGCACCAGCTTTGCCGCGCCGCGCTGGGCCGGCTTTCTCGCGTTGATCAACCAGCAGACCGTGGCCAGTGGCAATTCGACTCTGGGCTTCGTGAACCCGGCCATCTACGCAATCGGGAAAGGGTCGAGCTATACCAGCGACTTCCACGACATCACCAGCGGCAACAACAATAACGGCAAGGGGAAATCGTATAACGCCGTCACCGGATATGACATGGTGACCGGTTGGGGAAGCCCGAACGGCCAGAACCTGATCAATGCGCTGGCGGGAGCTTCGACGCCGAGCTTTACGCTTTCGGATTCGCCGAGCAGTCTGACGATTACGCAAGACGGCTCCGGCGGCACGAGCACTATCACGGTGAATGATCAGAACGGATTCACCGGGAGTGTAAGTCTCACCGCGTCCGGCTTGCCCAGCGGCGTAACCGCGGTGTTCAACCCGACGAGCACCACCGGAACGAGCACGCTCACACTGACGGCGAGCAGCACGGCCACGACGGGAACTTCCACTGTGACCATCACCGGAACTTCCGGCAGCCTGGTCGCAACTACCACGCTTTCGCTCACAGTAAGTGCTACGGCTACGCCGAACTTTACTATCAGCGCTTCGCCGAGTTCTTTGACCGTAAAGCAAGGCAGCAACGGCACCAGCACCATCACCATCACCAGCCAGAACAGCTTCAGTTCTGCGACTGCACTTACGGCCTCTGGCTTGCCAACGGGCGTGACTGCGGTATTCTCTCCGACCTCGGTGACACCGCCGGCGAACGGCAGCGCGAATTCAACCCTCACGCTGACCGCTTCATCAACGGCGACCACCGGAAACGCAACCGTGACGGTGACGGGAACTTCGGGCACGCTCACTCACAGCACGACTATAGCTTTGACGGTGAGTTCGTCCACGGGAGCGCAAACCGCCGTGTACAGTTCCACGCTCAAGGCTCCAGAGTGTGCGACTGTCGGCAGTTCTTGTGACTCGGGTCCGTCTCTGCTGTTGGGACGCGATCACATCTCCGGCGGCGCGGAACCGAATCAACCCAACACTATCGGCAGTTCCTGCGCCGACGGCACCACAGGAACGTTCCACTCCGATGAGTCCAACGACCGCATCGTGGTGACTTCCACCAGCGGCGGCGCTTTGACGCACGGCACCTCGGTGACGGTCACGGCAACGGTTTGGGCGTATGCCGGATTTACCTCCGACGCGCTCGATCTCTACTATGCCGCCAACGCCAATAGCCCTTCGTGGACTTTCATCAAGACAATTGTGCCCACGAAGGCGGGAGCGCAGACTCTGTCCACCACGTTCACTTTGCCCACTGGAACACTGGAGGCGGTGAGAGCGCAGTTCCGCTATTTGGGAAGCGCGTCTTCGTGTACGACGGGCGCGTATAACGATCACGACGATTTGATTTTTGCAGTGCAGTAAGCGTCTGATCGTTTTAACAAGCTAATCGAGCCGGATTCCTAAAGGTCCGGCTCGATCTTTGTTTGCGTCGACGAAAACTTATTTAACGCCGAGAACGCCGGGTGCGCCGAGAAAGCTAAAAGGCCTTGCCCAGTTTTTCTCGGCGTACCCAGCGATTTCCGCGTTGAAACGCTTTGGAACTTTTGACTTCCGCGCCGTGTCCGTTATGCTAGAGAGTCATGACGTTACTGGATGCAAGAGAGTACGACCCGGAAAAAGAGCGGAAGCGCAAGCGGCGCATCATCTCGGTCGTGCTCGTCGTGCTGGTGGTGGCTGCTCTGGGATGGTGGTTCCGCTTCTGGCCGGAAGAGCGCATTGCCGATCACTTCTTTGAAGACCTGCAAAAGCAGGATTACGAAGCCGCTTACGGCGTCTGGATGCATGACCCGCAGTGGAAGCAGCATCCGGATCGCTTCCCGAAATATCCCTACAACGATTTTTATCGCGACTGGGGGCCGGGCGGCGAGTGGGGACTGATCAAGTCGCATAAAATCTTTGCGACGGGTTCGCCTCCGGGTGGAGGCAGCGGAGTGGTCGTCGACGTCACGGTGAATGATCGCGCCCAGCCGGCGCGGGTGTGGGTGGAGAAGTCAGACAAGACGATGAGCTTTTCGCCGTATTAGCTGCTAGCTACGAGCTCCTAGCTTCTAGCTAAAACAATCATGCCGCCGTGAGAGTTTCGGCGGCTTTGAGCAGCGACTCTTCATCACTCACATTGAGACAGTTTTTGGAGCGGTCGATCTGCCGCATCAGGCCGCACAGAACTTTTCCCGCTCCGACTTCAATAAATGTCTGTACACCCTGCGCAATCAACAGCTTCATGGATTGCTCCCACTTCACCGAGCCGGTAACCTGGCGTAAGAGCGTATCGCGGGCGCGCAGATCATCGGTGACAAGGTCGGCATCCACATTGCAGACCACTGGGTAAACCGGTTTTTGCAGTTTGAGTTTGTTCAGGTCACCTTCCAGACGATCTTGCGCGGGCTTCATCAGCGAACAATGAAAAGGTGCGCTGACCGGCAGGAGCTTCGATCGTTTGGCTCCGCGTTCCCCGGCCAGGTTGACTGCGCGCTCCACCGCCGCGGTGTGACCCGAGATCACGATCTGCCCGTCGTAATTAATATTGGCCGGCTCGCAGACCTGGCCTTGCGCGGCGTCATGGCAGACAGCGGTTACCGATGCCAAATCCATCCCTAGAATCGCGGCCATCGTGCCTGTACCCACGGGGACGGCTTCCTGCATGTACTTGCCGCGATTGCGAACTGTGCGAACTGCGTCGGAGAAAGTCATAGTTCCCGAAGCGACGTGCGCCGAATACTCTCCCAGGCTGTGCCCCGCTACGTAGGACGGCCGGGGCATACGGATTTCCAACGCCCGCAATGCCGCGATGGAAACGGTAAGCAAGGCCGGTTGCGTGATCTCGGTTAAGCGAAGCTGGTCTTCCGGGCCTTCAAAGCATATTTGCGAAAGTTTGTAGCCGAGAGCCGCGTCGGCCTCATCAAACGTCTCACGCGCCCGCGGGTATTTGTCATACAGATCTTTTCCCATGCCTACTGCTTGGGAACCCTGGCCGGGAAACAAGAGAGCGATGCAGTTTGCGGTTTCGGTCATGAACGTGAAGGAAGCAATGCGTCGGACGGTGCCACGGCGGTTACTTCGCGCGCTGGCCGCAACGCCGCCAAGCCGCGCTCGATGGACTCGTTGATACCACGATCGGCGAACTCGGCGGCCACGCGCACGGCATTCTTTATAGCATTGGCATTGGACGAACCGTGAGTGATGATGCAGACGCCTTTCACTCCGAGCAGCGGAGCGCCGCCATATTCGGTGTGATCGAGGCGCTTTTTGAAATCGGTGAATGCGCTGCGCGAGAGCAGCGCGCCTACCTGTCGCGTGATGGTCGCCTTCAGAGATTCTTTAAGAGCCGTACGCACCAGGTTGGCTACACCTTCGGAGATTTTCAAAGCGACATTGCCTACGAATCCGTCGGCGACGATCACGTCGGCGTGGCCGTTATATAAATCGCGCCCTTCGACATTGCCAATGAAATTCAGCGGAAGCTGCTTCAACAACTGGAACGACTCGCGCGTCAAATCGTTGCCCTTAGTCTCTTCTTCGCCGATGGAAAGCAGTCCCACGCGCGGGCGCCTTCCGGAGGGAAACATTGAACGGAAATAAATTTCTCCCATGACTGCGAACTGCTGGAGATTTTGCGCCGTGCAATCCACATTGGCTCCGACATCGAGGAGCATCGCCGCCGTACCCGGCGCCGTGGGAAAAACCGCGGCGAGCGCGGGGCGATCCACCCCCGGGACCGCGCCCAGCACGACTTTCGCAGTGGCCATGGCCGCCCCGGTATTTCCGGCAGTAACGAAGCCGGAAGCCTGTCCTTCGCGCACCATGCGGAGGCCGACGCGCATGGAGGAATCGCGCTTGGCGCGGATCGCCTCCACCTTGTCTTCCATGGTGATGTGTTCGCTGGCGTGAACGATTTCGATCGGAAGGCGCAGAGCAGAAGGATGTCGGTCGAGTTCGGCCTTGATCGTAGATTCGGGACCGACGAGAAGCACGCGCACCGGGTAGTGGCGGGCAGCATGAATCGCGCCCTCAATTTCAGGTTTGGGCGCGCGGTCCGAGCCCATCGCATCGAGCGCGATCACGCTAGGCATGTTTGGTGAAACACCGGCCTCGACTAATTGGCTTCCTTGACCTCGACAACCTCGCGTCCCTTATAGTAGCCACATTTAGCGCAGGCGCGATGCGGCATCTTTTTTTCGTGGCAGTTAGGGCACTCGGAAAGAGAATGCGCGGTGAGAAAGTCGTGAGCGCGCCGGGTTGAAGTGCGTTTTTGCGAGTGTCGCCGTTTTGGATTTGGCATGAAAGATTCCTTTTCGTAGACCGTGAGGCTGTTAATCAATGTCGTAGTTTTTTCAGAGCAAGCATTCGGCACTTAGCAATCAACATTCAGCCATCAACTCTGATTTTCCTGATTGGCTGAATGCTAGGTGCTTAATGCTGATCTTCCAGTCGTCCGCGGATTTCTTCCAACGCTGACCAGCGCGGATCGCGCAGCGTTGTCACACACGAGCATTGCTGCTGATTCAAATTCACGCCGCACTGCGGACACAATCCCTTGCAATCTTCGCGGCAGGTTATTTTCAACGGCAACGCCAGCAGAACCTGCTCGCGCAAAACATCTTCGAGCAGAATTCCTTGTCCTGGATAGTAGCCGATTTCCGCTTCCGCGTCGGTTACAGACAACTCATCGCGCCCCGCATCAACGCCCAGTGGCCGGTACAGAAGCTCAAAAGCTCGCTTCACATCCTGCGCCACCGGTTCCAGGCAGCGGGCGCAAATCAATTCGAGCGAGGTCGCGAGATCCCCTCGCAAACGTATATCTTTTATTATCTGATGCTTACCGTGATGCTCTTCGACCAGTTCGGCGCGTCCGCTCGTTTTCAGAGGTGCGAGCTGACGAATATCTCCGCCTAAATCGAGAGTTCCCGGCAGGATTTCTTCTTTGAAATCAACCGGATGCAGCGCTAATTCTTGAATGTCGAAGAACATCGTAAATCTCCGCGCCCCAGAGTCGTCGAAAAGGTTAGCGGAAGCGCGTCACGGAACATAAGTGCCGCGAAGAGCAGTACTTGTAAGGATAAAGGGCTAGTTCGATGGTGTCAAACCGAGTCCCGGTTTACTCGGCGATACCCAGTAGCTCAAATCCGCGCGCGGGCAGTTCTTCAAAAATCAACGCCCGCTCAATCTCCAGAGCATTTTGTCGAATGCGGTGCGGGATATACCAGGCGACGAGCGCGACCGGGATCAGCCCCATCAAGCGAACGGGTTCCGGCAGCGCCCACGCTTCAAACTCAGGCGTCAACACAGCGAAGAAGAAAAATCCCATGGCACAGAGCAGCAGGGTCACGATTGAATGCTGCTGAAAAAGCGGCAGAGAGCAGGTGAAAGGCATCTTGTGAAAGCGTATGAGTACGGTGTCAGTGAGGAATATCGACCAGACGCCGACAACCAGCGTATGAAGAATGCCTGCCCGCCAGCCGCCCAGCCAGCAATAGGCGGGGAGCGCGATCAATAAACCGGGCGCGATTGACAAGAGAATCAGCTTTCGCGCCATGGCCTGGCAATCGTGCTTTTTCGAATTGAGCATCAGGCGAAAAATCCAGTTGGCGCGCAAGTCGACCGGGATTTCGAAGGCCAGGCGCAGTCCGGCAATAACAAAGAAAGCCAGAATCAACGGAACTGAAAGAATCTCCGCCGATAAATGACCACTCTTGATCGTGCCGCCCGCGAAGGCACCGAATAGTGCTTGCGAGGCCAGTACCAGCCCGAGGCCGCCGACTCCTGCGAGCAACAGCCGATGCGGTTCGCTACGAGAAAGCGTCTTCCACACAAAGAGAGAGCACCCGCGCTGCGGCGCGGCGCGCATGACCAGTTCGTTCAGCCGGCGGAGCCACAGCCAACGCGGACCATCACTGTAGACGACAGCATTTGTCAGCTCCGGAATGCGGACGAAGTGCTTGCGATATCCCACGGAATAAACGCATACCGCAAGAACGATGGCCGAGCCGAGAGCAGGCAAAGCTATGCTGCCCAGCGTCGCCAACTGGAGATCGGCCTGGCCCAGCCACGACATTCCCATTCCTAAGAACCATACTGGCGGCAACCAACCGATCCCGACGCGAGATAGTCCCGCAAATTGCTTCAGCATCAATGGCACGGCGAAGCTGGTGGAGAGCAATGTGACGAGGCTGACGACAATCAGGGTTCGCAGGTATGGCGAAATGCGCATGAATGCCGGGCGCGGGAGTATCGCCATAAAAATGCCGAGCACCGAGAACACCGCGAAGAAGGAGAAAACACTGGCCAGAACCACGCTCAAAGCGTGAACCGCGGCAAACCTGGCGAAAAAGGTAAACGTATTTTGGGTTGAACCGACCGCCAGCGGAAACAAAATAGAAGACGCCGCATTCACGTCAACCGCAACCAGAACGGCGAGAAACATCACGCCCACGAAGTTTGCCAGAAGAATTGTCCGCGACGAGATGGGCAGTGGCGCCAGATTGAGGTAGTCGCGGCGGTCGGGGAAGATGCTGTCCCATCGCCACACAGCGATTGCGCCCGTGACAACCATGGACAACACAATGAAGAAATACTCATCCGGCAAAGCGGTCGCGATGACATCCGCGTTCACCACGCCCCGCATCCATTGCAGCAATGTGCCGTACTTCGGGAAGAGAATAACGGAGACGAATCCACCCGGAAGAGCCAGCAGGGTCAACACCAGGCCGATGCTTAAGTCGAGCCCTTCTGCATCGTTATCTCCACTGCCACGAAAGATGCGGGCCGTGAAAAGCCGCACCAGGCGGGCGAATGGGCGGTCACGGAAAGCCTGCCACTGTTGGCTGATCGCGAGAATGAAGTTAACGCTCATGCGGCATTCATCACGGCGACTATGTCTTGCGCGGCACGCACCGTGTCCACGTCTTCCACCAGGCGCAGAAAAGAATCCTCCAGAGATTCGCCTACGATGTGGGGAATGTTGGCGACCGAATCTTGCGCGATCACCACTCCCTTGCGCAGGATCAGCACGTCGGAACAAACTTTCTCTACGACTTCCAGAACGTGCGAACAGTAAAACACCAGCTTGCCTTCCGCGCCGAGAGCGTGTACCAGATGTTTGAAAATCAGCGCCGACGTCACATCCAACCCGGACAGCGGCTCGTCGAAGATGAAGATTTCAGGATTGTCCATGAGAGCGGCGATCAGCAAAATTCGCTGCCGCATTCCTTTGGAATAGGACCCGATCGAGGCATGACGGTTCGAATCCAAGGAAAATAATTCCAGCAACGAATCGATTCTCTGTTCCATGGCGCGCCGAGGCATACTTCGCAAGCTGCCGACCAGTTCCAGATATTCCCAGCCCGTTAAGTAAGGGTAGAGAAGCGCCTCTTCCGGCACATACCCGAGCAACTTGCGGTAAGCAGGCAGATCGTCGCGAATGTTGCGGCCGTTGAACAACACCGCTCCGTGCGTGGGCTCGAGCAACCCGGTCAGCATTTTCACCGTCGTGCTTTTCCCCGAACCGTTCGGGCCAAGGCATCCGAGTACTTGTCCGGGACGAAGCGTGAAGGCCAAATCCTGCACTGCGGGAACGGACAAATAGCGCTTGGTAAGGTGTACAGCTTCGAGCAAGACGTGCCCTCTCTAAGCGGGAGATCCGAAGTGACAACCGGAGTGCTGACGAGACAATGAATTAGACACCGGAGGCCGACAACTCGTTCCAGCACGGCAGCAAGAGCAGATTCCTCACCCGCGCTTGCGCGCGTGTTCGGAATGACAAGCCTTTATTGATAAGCGTAGTCTAGTTTAATGCTATTATTTCCATCTGCGCGAGGGCGTTTTTCTCAAATACTGGACCCCTGAAACAGCTGCGCGGGATGCTACTGACTACGCGGCATCGCCAATCCCAGTGCCTTCACCGTCGATTGGTCCACCGTCGTCTTGCCATCTTTCTTTGTCACCACGCCAAAGCTGCCGGAATAATCCCACATGGCCCAGCCAATGTTGTGGCGTTCGAGCGCTTCGCGCACGTCTTTGATCCACGTAGCGCGGTCTTTGGGATCGGAGAAGGCTCGGTACACGCCGAATTCGTTGCATATCAGCGGGACCTTGTGGCGTTTAGCCCAATCATCGGCCTGATTAATTTCGGCTTCCATGCGGGCTGCGTCCCAGTGTTCTTGTCCGTAGCGGATAACGCTAAGACGATTGACAGCTTCCGGAACAGCCGCGGCGACTTGTGCCGCATTTTCCGGCGACGAAGGATAATGCAGCCCTTTCACCGAGCGCCAGTAATAGGCGCCCCAGCCTGCGCCCTGATGCGTGAAAATGTGCGGCTCGTAGAAATGAAAGACATAGACCACGTTGGGATCGGGCAGCGGCTCCAGAAAAACCATGTCATCGTCGTCGTCCCACTTGCCGCCGGCGGCGATGATTGTGTTGTTTGGCGCGCCCTGCCGGATTGCGGCGCACAGCCTGGCCTCGACGCCATACCAGCGGTATTCGTCGCGCATTTCAGGCTCGTTCAAAACTTCGAAAAAAACTCTGTCCGCATCCCACGACGAGTAATGTTGCGCGAACGTGCGCCAAAATCCGGCGAAGTGCTCGACAAATTCGTCTTCCTTCGCCAGTCGCTGCTTGAAGTCAGAGTCGGGATGCATGTCGAGCTGCACTGCAAGGCCGGCGTCGAGAATCATCTTCACGGCCGCATCCAGATAGCCGAAATATTCCGCCGACCCATTCTGCCGGCGTTCGGCATCCATCATCGGCTGCGGATTGATGCTCAAGCGGACGTGATCAAAGCCTAACGACTTGATGAGCGCGAAGTCGGCGGCATTATTCCAGCTTTCGAAATGCTCTTTGGTATAACCCTTGGAATCCCAAACCTGGGCGAACCATTCGCTGGCGTTGATGCCGTGGCGAATCTGCGCGAGACGAGACGCAGGAACGGAAGTCACCGCCGGAACCGCGGTCTGCGCGGCAGCAGGCACTACAGTCATCGCAATAAGAAAGAAGAATAAAAATGCTCGTCGCATCAACTCGCTCCAGGAAACACCCTCTTATTGAGGATCAGGCCGGCGAAGGTGCCGGCGCAATTCATCAAAGTAATTGCGTGCCGGAGGAACATGGTACTCAAGCGGCAGGAAAAGGGAAATAGGGATGCCGCGCAGCCGAACATCAGGATCAAAAGCAAATACCTTCAAACACAGAGGAACATAGAGATCTTACTGCGTGATTCACTTCCAGCCGGGTCTACTTCAGTTCCGCCAGCTTCTGCGTTGCCCTCTGCCCGGCTTCGCCGCTGGGATTATCCTTCTTGATTTGCTCGTAGACGCGTTTAGCGTCGAGCGGCTGGTTCGAGGCTTGGTAAAGTTCGGCGAGTTGCAATTGCGCGGTCACTTTACTTACGGAGGAAGTCGGCTTGTTGCTCAGTTCCTGATAAAGAGCTACCGCATCTTTGACGCGATTCGTGTTGCCATACAGAGAGGCCAACGCCAGTTTCGCGACCGACGACAATTCCCGGTTCCCCGAGGAGGCCACTTCTTTGAAATCGCGCTCCGCCGTCGGATTGTCGCCAGTTTCCGCCGCAGTCACGCCGACAAAGTATTGGGCCATGTCCGCAGTGTGGGTGTGAGGGTACTTGTCGAGTATTTCCTGAAACTTCTTTCTCGCCGCTTCGGTGCGTTCCTTGGCCGAGGTAAAGCTTGGCACGTCCGGCTGGGCGGGCGTGCCCGCCGGGCGCAACGGCGTCTCCGTCGTGCGTACGGCCTGGGCAAACTCAAAGCTGGCCTTTTCATCCTGAGAGCTCAGGTAATACCACCCTCCGAAAACCAGGGCCAAAATCACAGCTACCGAAACTCCGGCAATGATCAGAATGTTCTTGTGTTCAATGGACCAGTGCGCGGCGTCTTCCGCGGCTCCGATAGTCACACGGCTAAAAGCGTCTTGTTTGAGTTGATGGCGGGTTTCGGCGCGCACAGACTTCCCTTCTAATTACGCTGGAGGATAAAGCGAATATGGCGAACCACTAGTTTAGCAGGGAGAAATTAGACGCGTCAAAATACAGCGAGCGCGGGTGAGCCTCCCAGCCCGCGAGTGGCGAAATTCAGAATCTCGAAACCGCCAGCAATGCCAGTCCGACAGCAACCAAGTCTTCCGGAATCGCGATCGCCATATCCGGTACGTGAAGCGCCCTGACCAGTCTGGCGCGAGCCTGGTAGCCGCCGAACGCACCGGCAATCGCGCCGAATGCTCCAACCACCGCGCCAATCCAAATCGAAGCGCCTCCGGCCACGCCCAAGCATGCGCCGGTAAGCAATCCCACTGCGATTCGCGCAGTCAGCGGGAAAGCGCTGGTACGAGACGGTGTCTGGGGAAGCAGGTCCACTACGAATTCAGCCAACGCACAAAAGCTGAAAATCGTCACCGCCCAGAACGAACCCATGAAGGCTACAGGCGAACCCGGTAGATGGATCCACCCGACATGCGCGGCCCAGGCTACGACCGCCGGTGCGGTCATAGATCGCAATCCTGCGACCAGTCCAATGGCGAACACCAGCACAAGCACAGTTCCCGAATTCATGACAGCCTCCGCTCCCAATTTTATGTCCGCCTAAGTATGAGGCAGCAGCATGGCAGAACGAGGGCGGGTGAAAAATCGACGCGGCGCAACTGTACGCCACGCCGACCAAATCCTGACGCTCGCGTTCGGGGAATTTCCAAGCGAGTTATTGCGCAAGAAAAAACCAAACGCCGCCGGGGAATCGGCGGCGTTGCTTTTCGACGCGGCGACGTCTACCGCGGAGCTTCTTCCAGCAATCCCTGTTCCAGCTTTTCCTGGCACTCGATGCAATGGCGCGTCCAGGGCACGGCATCCAGGCGTTTGGCGTTGATCTCCTTGCCGCAATGAATGCATTCGCCGAAACTGCCTTCGCGGATGCGAACCAGGGCCTTGTCGACCATTTGCAACAATTGCCGTTCGTTGTTGCTCTGGCTGAACAGAAATTCTTTCGTGTAGGAACTGGCGGCACGGTCGGCGACATCCTGCGCGGTATCTTCATCGGCGGAACGGCCGTCTTTCTGCGTACGTGTCACCGTGCTTCGCAGCTCCTGCTGCCGTGTTTCCAATCGCTTTTTGAATGCTTCTAATTTCTTTTTATCCATAAGTCCTTCAAAGCCCGTTCCGAGTTCTCTCGCTTCAAATCCTTTGATACACGTCTCCCAGAAGCGCTCCAAGCCTAAAGCCAGAGGTTGATGATAAGCGCCGAAATTAAGATGCGTCAACCGACGCTTCCGATGCGTGTTTTTCGTGAAATGGTATTTTTCAGCCCCGGGGCGCCGCCAACCAGGATGCCCATCAGAAAAGTAGTGCTCCGGCGCATTTGATCTTTAAGTCCAGCCAATGGAGGCCTCCGCTCAGCCTCCTATTCGCTTATCCCTTTATAATCGTGAGATTCCTTATGCTGGAGCGAATCATTCGATCGGTGCGCCAGAGAGTGGCCGAAGCCAAGGCCGCTAGCGACTTTGGAGGATTGGAGCGGCGAGCCGAATTGCATGTGCCGCGAGGCTTCCGGCGGGCGCTGCTGGAAAGAAGTAGAGACGGCATTGCGGTGATTGCCGAGCTAAAAAAAGCGTCCCCTTCCAAGGGATTGATTCGGGTCGACTTCAATCCCACTGCCTTGGCCCGCGAGTTGGAAACGGCTGGAGCGTCGGCGCTTTCGGTGCTCACCGATGCGGAATTCTTCCAGGGATCCCTGGAGAACCTGGACCTGGCTTCCGCGGCGGTGAGTCTGCCGTGTTTGCGCAAAGATTTCATCGTCGATGAGTTTCAGTTGTTGGAGGCGCGGGCGAATTGCGCCGACGCGGTATTGCTGATTGTTGCTGCATTGACGCAAGCCGAGTTGCTGGCATTCGCGCGCAACGCCCGCGATCGCGGATTGGATGCATTATGCGAGGTTCACGACGAAGAAGAATTGCAACGGGCGCTCGACGCGGGATGCGATCTGGTCGGCGTGAATTCCCGCGATTTGCGGACGTTCCAGGTTGACCTGCACACCGCGATCCGGTTGGCGGAGAAATTTCCGCCGAATGTGGTGAGAGTCGCCGAGAGCGGAATTCGCTCGGGAGAAGATATTGCGCGGCTGCGCGAAGTTGGATATCACGCATTCTTGATCGGGGAGTCGCTGATGCGAGCGGAGCGGCCCGGAGACGCGCTGCGGGATCTGATGGCGCAGGCCTCGAGCGTTAAGCCCGCGTTGAGCGAATTTACTCGCCCCTGACAACTGATTTCATGACTTGGATCAAGATTTGCGGAATGACGAATCTGGAGGACGCACTGGTCGCTGTGGATGCTGGCGCGGATGCGGTCGGGTTTGTGTTTCACGAGAAGAGTCCGCGGAATGTCAGTCCAGGAATGGCGTGTGAGATTGTGAAGACACTGCCGAAGAGCATCGAGAGAGTGGGGGTTTTCGTTGGAGAAACATCACAGCGAATGGATGAGATCGCCGAACAGGTTGGATTAACGGCTTTGCAGTTTTATCGGGGTCCGTGGGATTCTGCAGACTCCGGTTGGAATGTGCCAAGAGGATCTCAGAAGCGTATTGCGGCGGTTTCCGGGGGCAGACTTAGCGACAGTGATCTGGTAGGCCTTCCGGTTAGCACGCTCTATGGAGTCCTCATCGATTCCGGACCGAGAGAACGTCCTGGCGGCACGGGTGAGACATTCGACTGGACCGCTGCTTCGCGCGGCGTGCAGGAGATGAGTTACGTGCTGTCGGTGATCATAGCGGGTGGTTTGAAGCCGGACAATGTACATCTGGCAATAGAGCGCTTAAAACCGTGGGGAGTGGATGTGTCATCGGGAGTTGAGGCGCGGCCGGGGAAAAAAGATCCAGAGAGAGTGCTGGCGTTTGTGAAAGCGGTGCGCGCGGTGGACAAGTCGGCGTAAGAATTAGGAACTGAAGATGGCGACGGCGACTATCAATAAAACTCGAATGGGAACCAGGGATGTCAAAACCCCAACCCTGCGCAGAGAACGCGCAAGAGTGGGGCACCCGGCTGATAAAAAAGCCGCGGCGAGTGTTGCAGGACGATTTGGCATTTACGGCGGCCGCTATGTTCCCGAGACGCTGGTCGCGGCACTCGAAGAACTCGAACGCGAGTACGAGAAAGCGCAGCGCGACCCCAGCTTTAAGGCGCGTCTCGATGGGCTATTAAAGAATTATGCGGGACGCCCGACGCCGTTATTTTTTGCGCGCGGACTGACCAAGAAACTTGGCGGGGCGAAGATCTATTTGAAGCGCGAAGACCTGCTGCACACTGGGGCACACAAGATCAATAACTGCCTGGGGCAGGCGCTGCTGGTGGAGCGCATGGGCAAGCATCGCGTCATCGCAGAGACGGGTGCGGGCCAACACGGAGTCGCGACGGCGACGGTCTGTGCACTCTTCGGGTTTGAATGCGTCGTCTACATGGGAACCGAGGACATGCGGCGGCAGGAGCTGAACGTGTTCCGCATGAGATTGCTGGGCGCCGAAGTCCGCGGCGTCGAATCCGGTTCGCGCACGCTGAAAGATGCGATCAACGAAGCCATGCGCGACTGGGTCACCAATGTACGGACCACACATTATTTGCTGGGCAGCGTGCTGGGAGCGCACCCGTACCCGACCATGGTGCGTGATTTTCATCGCGTGATCGGGCGCGAAGCGCGAGCGCAGATTCTCAAGGCCGAAGGCAAGTTGCCCACGGCAGTAATTGCCTGCGTGGGTGGCGGCTCGAACGCCATTGGCGCGTTCTATGAGTTTATTAAAGACAAGAAAGTGCAACTGATCGGCGTGGAAGCCGGTGGGCGCAGCGAGGCTTTGGGCGATCACGCAGCGCGTTTTCGCGGTGGCTCACCCGGCGTACTGCAAGGGACATATTCGTACGTGCTGCAGGACGCCGCTGGACAGATTGCGCTGACACACTCGGTGTCGGCGGGACTCGATTATCCCTCGATCGGGCCGGAGCATGCTGCCTTGCGCGATGCGGGACGCGCAGAATATGTTCCCGCTTCGGACGCCGAAGCTTTGGACGCGACGACTTTACTGGCGCGCACCGAAGGAATAATTCCCGCGCTGGAATCCGCGCACGCGGTTGCGGAAGTGGTCAAGCGCGCGCCCAGGATGAAGAAGTCGGATGTAGTGATTGTGAATATCTCCGGCCGCGGGGACAAAGACATCGGCATCATGCGGGAGAATTTGAAGATCGATTGAGACACTTTGCAATTGGATAATTTTGTAATCGAGCAATTTAAAATCCTGGGCTCACTGGTTTTTAAATCACCCGATTACTCGATTGTCAAATTACCAATCGCTTCTCATGCCCTTAACATTTCATAACAAGCCCGGGCTGGTTGCCTATGTGACCTGCGGCGATCCCGATCTCGCGACGACGCGGGACATCGTGTTGGCCGCAATTGAGGCGGGCGCGAATGTGATCGAACTTGGCGTCCCCTTCAGCGATCCGGTGGCCGACGGGCCAGTGATTCAGCGGGCCAGCGAACGCGCACTGAAGAACGGAACATCGCTGGGGCAGGTGCTTACGCTGGCCGCGGAAGTGCGGCAGCAGTCGCAGTCCACGGGTCTGATTGTGTTTTCCTATCTCAATCCGATCTTGCGAATGGGGATGGAAAAGTTCTGCAGAGTCGCGCGGGCCGCTGGAGTCGACGGCGCGCTGGTGACCGATTTACCTGTCGAAGAGGCGGAGGAATATTTGCGGGCGATGCACGCAAACGATCTCGCACCAATATTTCTGGCCGCGCCCACTAGTCCCGACGACCGTTTGCAGCGAATCTCCGCAGCGTCGCGAGGATTTGTCTATGCGGTCTCGCGCACCGGAGTGACGGGTCAGCGGCAGCAACTGGCGGACGATGCGCGTAAGCTGGTGCGAAGGTTGCGCCGCGTCACCAAATTGCCAATCGCTCTGGGATTTGGAATTTCCACCGCTGAACAGTTTGCCGAGGTGGGCGAGTTCGCCGATGCGGTGGTGGTCGGCAGCGCGATTGTCGAAACCATCGAGCGAAATCGCGGACGCGAAGCCGCCGCTGTGGGAGAATTTGTGAAGAAGCTCTCGGCTGTCAGCGAAGATTCCTTGAGGTATCAGTACTGATATCAAGCAGGTCTGCTTGCTGGGAACTGAGAACTGAAAGCTGACGACTGAAAGCTGATTGCCATGGACATCGCAGATTGGCGAAAGAAAATCGACGAACTTGATCGCCGGCTGGTGGAGCTGATCAGCGACCGCGCACGTGCGGCGCAAGAAATTGGACGGCTCAAGCGCAACACCAATATGCCCATCTATGAGCCGGATCGCGAGCGCAATGTTTTCTCCAACGTGCAAGCAATTAATCCCGGGCCGCTGCCCAACCGCGATCTGGTGCGGATTTACGAGCGAATCATGGACGTGATGCGCAATATTCAGAAAGAAGAAATCGCGCCGCTACAAGCCGCGGTGGAAGCGGAAACAGAATTGGATTCCGAAGTGAATGACTGATCGGCTCTCCTGCGTTGACCAACTGAGAGCTGATGGCTGAGAACCGGGAACTGAAAGCTTTTCTATGATCATTGCCATGCAGGAAGCGGCCGACGAAGACCAGATTCAGAAGGTGATCGAGCACCTGGTGAAGATGGGCTTCGAAGTGCACCGGTCGACCGGAGCGAGCCAAACGGTGCTCGGAGCGGTCGGGTCGGGCATCGACTTCGATATCCGCAATCTCGAACTCCTGCCCGGAGTGCAAGGCGCACACCGCATAAGTTCTCCTTACAAGCTGGCGGGAAGAAGTTTCCGTCCCGC
Organism: Candidatus Sulfotelmatobacter sp.; assembly: GCA_049584475.1. GTDB lineage: Bacteria > Acidobacteriota > Terriglobia > Terriglobales > Acidobacteriaceae > Sulfotelmatobacter. The sequence continues at coordinate 27,492 of JBAUXX010000015.1, forward strand.
GGGAACGGTTGTGACTCTGGCCAACGGCCTGAGGATTGGCGGCGAGGAAGTTGTAGTGATGGCCGGCCCTTGCTCAGTGGAGTCGCGGGAGCAGATTTTTTCCACGGCGGAAGCTGTGGCGAAAGCCGGGGCTCGGGTGTTGCGAGGTGGTGCCTTCAAGCCGCGAAGCTCTCCTTATTCTTTTCAAGGCCACGGTGAAGAGGCGCTCAAACTTTTGCGGGAAGCGGGAGAGAAATTCAAGCTCCTGGTCATCAGCGAAGTGATGGAGATCTCGCAGATTCCGCTGATGCTGCCTTACGTCGACATCCTTCAAGTCGGCGCGCGCAACATGCAGAACTTTAATTTGCTGCGCGAGTTGGGAAAAGTTCGCAAGCCGGTGCTGCTGAAGCGCGGCATCGCGGCAACCTTAGAAGAGGTTTTGCTTTCCGCCGAATATATTATGGCCGGCGGCAACTACGACGTCATTCTGTGCGAACGCGGCATCCGCACCTTCGAAACTTACACGCGCAATACCATGGACATTTCCGCCATCCCGATTATTCACAAACTCTCGCACTTGCCGATGACCGCCGATCCCTCGCATGGCACGGGCCGCCGCGATAAAGTCACGCCCATGGCGCGGGCTTCGGTCGCCGCGGGCGCCGACGCTTTGCTGATTGAAGTTCATTGCGATCCGGACAAGGCCATGTCGGACGGCGCTCAGTCGCTGTATCCCGAACAGTTCGCGAAATTAATGGATGAGCTGCGGTTGATTGCACCGGCCGTGGGGAGAACAATCGCGTGAGACATTTTGTAATTTTGTAATTGGTAATTGTGTAATTGAAAAACCTGGCTGTCCGTTTTCCAATTACACAATTACTCAATTCCCCAATTTCTCAATCCCTTGCCCATCCGCCAAATCACGATTATCGGCACCGGCCTGATTGGCGGCTCGCTCGGGCTAGCCTTGAAAAAGCACAAGTTTCGCGGACGCATCGTGGG
>JBAUXX010000016.1:0-12517 GCA_049584475.1 Candidatus Sulfotelmatobacter sp.
GTCCTGCGCCTCGCCGGCGACGGCCTGGCCAGCGGCGACATCGCCGCCCAACTCAGCCTCTCCGACGGCACCGTGCGCAATTATCTCTCCGAAGCCATCAGCAAGTTAGGCGCCGGCAACCGCATCGAAGCGGCAAGAATCGCCCGGACAAAAGGCTGGCTCTAGAGAATCACAATCCGGAGGAGTCATTTAAAGGACAACAACGCGAAACGCCGTGGAACGATATTCGCGTGATCTACTTCGTTGGAGAAGCGCGGTGGACCTACCTCGACACTCCATATTCTTTACACGCAGGAAGGTCTTGCAACGGAGAAGTCCAGTCGATTCAGGTCGGAGACGAAACCTGGCGACGGTTGAAAGCGATATTCCCAGATACGGTGAAAGTCACACGAAGAAACAGATCTCCTGCTTCGGGCCCGAATCTGGGGGGCAGGAAGTGCTGCATCCGAAAACCAAAATCATTCGTAATTGTTGTCGATGTTCAGGAAAGCCAGCGGTGGTTGACATAGGCCCGCATCTGATCCAGCGTGGGCGACGGAGGATTCGGTTCCCCCCAATCCAATAGTTGATGAAAACTTCCTTGCTTACCTCCCTCCTGATTCGGCGCAGTCCTCAATGAAGGCCGCGCCGTTTCGGCGGCACCTGCACTGGCTAATTTCCCTTTCCACTGAGCGGGATGTTCTGCCTGCCGGTTTCGGCATTGTCGACGACCGTCAGGCTGGCAGAGCGATTCCCGGTGGCGGTGGGTTTGAACTGGACTGCGATAATGCAGCTCTTGCCCGGTCCCAGCGCACTCGGACAACCGTTGACGGGCACAAAGTTGTTGGCGTTCGTTCCGGTGGAGCTCACGCTGTTGATGTTCAACGGAGTGGTTCCCACGTTCATGAGGGTTACGTTCTGCGTGCTGCTGTGACCGACCTTCACCGTGCCGAAATTCAAGCTTCCCGGCCGGAAGAACGGGAGCGGATTGATCACGGTCGCGGACAAAGGAACTTGTTGCGGGCTACCGGGAGCGTTGTCGGCAACGTTGAGCGTGGCCGAGAGATTGCCGATGTTGCCGGCGAAGAAGAACACTCCTATGTTGCAACTCTTTCCTGCCGCAAGCGTCGACGGACACAGGCTGATGATGGAGAAGTCGGCCTTGTTGGTGCCGCTGCCATAGGTCAGCGAGACTTTGCTGATGTTGAGAGTTCCGGTACCGGTATTTTTCACCGTTACATCGGCAGCTTTGAGGTTCAGCAGGTAAGTGGTGCCAAAGTTAATGCTGGTCGGATTCAGAGTGACGGCCGCAGAAGCAGCGAAGTTCGCAGTCACGGATTGCGGCGCACTCATGGTGACGGTAGTGCTGGCCGAGTTCGCATTGGCCACGCTACCGGTCCAGTTGGTGAAGGTGAAGCCGGCATTCGGCGTCGCCATGATCGGCACGACTGTGCCGGAGTTGTAGAAGCTGCCCGACGCAGGCGAAACGGTCCCGCCATTCGTGGGATTTGCCGCCGTCGTCAACTGATATTGCGTGGCGAAGCTCGCGGTGTACGTGGTAGCGCTGGGCGGCACATTGATGCTGTGCGAAATCGCGCCACTGTCAGACCAACTGCTGAAGACATACTGTATGCCAGTCCCGCCAGCTTGAGGCGAGGTGGTCGCGATGGTATGCGAGGATCCCGGGATCCAGCTTTCAACGAGCGGAGCTGCCATTGCCGTGCCGCCATCCACTGAAACCAGAAGATGAGCGGGACTGGTGGTCACGGTGATCTGCACTGCGGACGTAGCAAAGTTACCCGTCACCGTTGCTGGAGCAGCGGGCATGTGGAAGTTGGTGCTGGCCGAGGTGGTCGAGTCGAACGAGCCGCCGGTTGAGGTCCAGTTGCTGAACTGGAAGCCCGAGTTGGCGGCTGCAGTCACGGGAATGGTTGCGCCCGCGATGTAGTAGCTGCCGGAGGATGGCGTGACTGTGCCATCGGCTGGCGGTGAGGCCTGGGTGGTCAACTGGTATTGCGGGTTGAACGAGGCGGTGTACGTGGTGGCGGTGGAAGGCACATTGATGCTATGCGAGATAGCGCCTCCGTCGGACCAACTGCTGAAGACATACTGTGTACCGGTCGTACCAGCTTGCGGTGAAGTGGTCGCGATGGTGTGGGAGGAGCCGATCACCCAGTTTTCAACCAGCGGTGCTGCCGTGGCTGTCCCGCCGTCGACTGAAACCAGGAGATTCGCAGGGCTGGTGGTTATGGTGATCTGCACCGATGCGTTGCCGAAGTTGCCGGTTACAGTGGCCGGGGCAGCGGGCATGTGGAAATTAGTGCTGGCAGCAGTGGTCGAGTCAAACGAGCCGCCAGTCGAGGTCCAGTTGCTGAATGTGAATCCTCCGCTGGCAGTGGCCGTTACGGGTATAGTTGCGCCCGCGGCGAAGTAGCTGCCGGAGGCGGGTGAGACTGTGCCATCGGCTGGCGGCGAGGTCTGGGTGGTCAACTGATATTGCGTGTCGAACGTTGCCGTGTAGGTGGTAGCGGTGGGCTGCACGGTGATGCTGTGTGAAATCGCGCCGCTATCGGACCAGCTATTGAAGACGTACTGCGTACCTGCCGCGCCTGCTTGAGGAGAGCTGGTGGCGATCGTGTGCGACGAGCCGGGAATCCAGTTTTCGACCAGCGGGGCTGCGGTGGGTGTGCCGCCGTCCACCGAAACCAGAAGCCCGGCAGGGCTGGTGGTGATTGTTGTTTGCACCGCGGGCGGGGAGATGTTCACGCACCATCCGCCGCCGATGGTTGCCGGGCCGCTGCCCGAATTATCCATGGCGTATAGAGCCCATGTGCCGTTCGGGGCGGTGTTCTGGAAGGTTGATGTGAGCGTGGCAGCGCCGTCGCTGGCGGCGTAGCTGCTGGCATTCACAACGGGCGCCGGAGCGGGGAAGACCAGGCTGGTGCTACCGGTTGTGGAAGTCGGCTTGTAGGTGCCAGTGGTAAGCGGGCTGCCGGGAATCAGACCGGAGGCTGCATCGTCCAGCGTAACGTTCACGCCGCTGATCGACGAGCTATCTCCGACACTCGCGAAGGGCACGATCTGCGCCCCGGTCGGTCCCACCAGCAACAAGTCTGTCTGCTGAATGTTGCTGGAGCTAATGTTGTTGAGGTTGACGGTTACGGCCCCGACGTTGCCACTCAGACCCGTCACGAAAATATTCGACGGGTAGGGCGTGGCTGCACCGGCGGTGCTGGGAACGGTAATTGCGCCCTGGTTGCAGAACTGGTTCCCCGTTATTACGGTGTGGTTATTGACGGTTTGCGTTATGAACCCGCTGCCAGCCTGAAAGTTGACCGTGCCGCTGTAAGCGGCGGTGATGTTGCGCGCGCCCTCGGTAGTGAACGAGGTGGTGCAGGAGGCTTGTCCGTTGCTTACGGGCACGGTGTTACCACCGCTGCACGTGAAGTCGTTGGCCGGGTCGCTGAAGGTGACTGTGCCTTCGTTCACCGTGCTATTGGAGGTCACAGTTGCGGTGAAGGTCACTGTGTTGCCGGGAGGAGTGGTGAATGACGGGTTGTTATTCGATGACACCGAAGTTGTGGTCGGAGACGCCATAACGATGAGCGAGAAGTTGGCTGTCACGCTCTGCGGCGCCGTCATGGTGATGCTGGTTGAGGCGTTGGTGGAGTTGGCGACGTTTCCAGTCCAGTTGGTGAACGTGTAACCGGCGTTGGCCATGGCTGCCAGTGGCACCATTGTTCCGGAGGTGTAGTAGCTGCCGGAAGTGGGCATGACGGTTCCGCCGATAGAAGGATTGGCCGCGGTCGTCAACTGATATTGCGTGGCGAAGGCGGCGGTGTAGGTCGTGGCTGTGGATGGCACGGTGATCCCATGCGAAATTGTTCCACCGTCAGACCAGGCGGTGAAGGCGTACTGTATGCCGGTCCCGCCGGATTGCGGCGACTCGGTGGCAATGGTATGGCTCGAGCCCTGATTCAAGGTTTGCACGATCGGAGCAGCTACAAAGCCGCCGCCGTCCAACGACACCAATAGATTTGCCGGGCTGGTGGTGATCGTAACCTGCGTTGTAGCTGTGACGAAGTTGCCTGTGACCGTTGTCGCGGCAGCGGGCATGGTGAAGGTGGTGCTGGCCGAGGTAGTAGAGCCAAACGAGCCACCGGTCGAAGTCCAACTGCTGAATGCGAAGCCTGTGTTCGCAGTCGCCGCTATTGGTATCGGCGTACCCGAGGCAAAGTAACCGCCCGAAGACGGAATGACGGAGCCGTCGGCTGATGGAGAAGCTACCGTGGTCAACTGATATTGGGTAGTAAAGTTGGCGGTGTAGGTGGTCGATGAACTCGGCGCGGTGACGTTTTGCGACTGCGATCCACCCTGTGACCAGGTGCTAAAGACATATTGCGATCCCGAGGGGCCAGACTGTGGAGAGGTAGTGTTGAGCGTATGCGATGATCCCACGACCCAATTGAAGGTCTGCGGCGCGGTGGAAGTGACGCCGTCCACGGTGATCGACAAGTTCGCCGGACTGGTGGTAACGCTGACGGAGACCAGAATGTCGACCGGCGTGCTGACCTGCTGATTGTCGACTGTGGCCGTACCTGTACCATTGCCGGAGCTTGAACCAGCCATGTAGGTGGAGTTCGCTTGGCCGCTGGTGAGCGTGGTGTTGGTCGGGTTCACGCTGCTGTCGAGCGTTCCGCCGAAAGAAACAGGAGTGCCGTTGGGAACGCTGAATCCGCCGGTGCTGGCGCTGTTGTGGGTCAGGTCAGCGGTCAACAAGGAAGTGCCATTGGGGAAAATTTGAGTTGGGTTGGCGCTGACGCTCAGCACCAGCCAGGGACTGAATCCCCCGCCGGCGTTAATGGCAACGCTATCGCAGCCGGTGTTGCCCGGTCCCGCGTTGCAGCCCCACCAGTTATTCTGAAGGTTTGCAGTGGCTTCGTCCACGGCGATGCCGGTTCCGCCGACGGGGTTGGAGTTGCCGACGAAGCGCGAATTGCTGACCGTGACAGTTGTGGTTGACGATCCTCCTTGCTCGGCGAAAATTCCGCCGCCGGGCGCAGATCCTCCAGTAACCTTATTTCCGGTGAAGTTCGATCCGCCGACCGTGAGTGTGAAGCCTGAGTCGAGGTTGACATAAGCACCGCCGCCCCCGGCTGTCGCATCTGTGTTGCTGGAGAAGGAGGAATTCGTGATGGTAACGCTGCCTTCGCCGTTGGGCACCCCTTGGTCGGTAAAAAATAAGCCGCCGCCCGTACTGTCCGTCGTATTGCTGGATATAGTCGAATTTGTGATTGTAAGAGTACCACCGGCGTCATTCACACCGCCGCCATTGTCGTCGCCGCCACCTGCCGACGCGGAATTGTTGCTCACCACTACATTGGTGAGGATAAGACTGTCGCCCGAAGCGCCTCCAGCCAGGATTGCGCCTCCGCCGAATGTGCAGTCCGTGCCAGTGGTGCAAGTGCCCAACTGCATGGTCACGTTCGAGATCGCGACCGGGTTGTTGCCGGCAAGAACGAAATCTTCTTCGAGGATGCGGTCGTGCCCGTCGGTCTGCTGGATGAGAGTGTTTGAGGCACTTGCTCCCACAATCGAAAGGCTGTAGGAGTTACCCGTGCCCTGCTGGAGTTCACCGGTTTCCAGGCTGGTCAGACCGTAGGTGCCTGCGGGAAGATTGATGGTGGCGGTGTCGGGAGCCAGGTTATTGGCGAGGCAGACCGCTTCGCGCAAACTGAGCATGCTCGGGATCGAAGTAGTACTCGTCGTGCAAGCATTTATGGTGTCGATGTCGGCGGTCGTATTTACGTTCAGGGTAACGCTGGCATTGGTGTGAACGACCGTGGGCGTAGATTGGTTCGAGGTCAGAACGACGATGTTGCGCCCCGTGTCTATGGTTTGCGGCAGCACGATAGCCGCGACCGGCGTGCCGGAGAAGGAAACTCCCGCGCTAGGACTGGCTGCCGCGCCGGATGTGTCGAGAATATTGAGTTGGCTGCGTCCCGCATCGACAACCATTAAATCGTGAGTCGAAGAGCTGGCCAGGCGCGGCGAGTTAAAGGCAGAAGGCGAAACCGGTCCTGACGGCGCGGAGCCGGCGTAAGTCAATTGCTTGGCCACGGTCCACGCGCCCAGGGCGGTCGGATTCGGCGCAACGGCAGGTTGCGTGTGACGTCCTCGAATTGCGGCGCGGCGTGCGGGAAGCTCGGCCGCAGTCAGCGGCGCGGTGTTCAGCGTTCCGTGTTGCAGGATGTGGATGGAGCCGTCGTCGGCAAGCACGGAAATCTCGGTGCGCCCATCGCGGTCCCAAATGAAATCGCCCAAAGTAAGGCCCTGGACTTTGAAAGGAACGGTGACGGTCTCGGTCTGCGCCTTGGCAGTGAGCGCGCCATAGACCAGCACAACGTTCGAGCCTGCCCCTACCGCAACATCCATTCCGCCGCCCAGGTTGCCCCAGGCCACGGAGTCGCCACTGTCAGGCAGTTCATAAGACGCACCTGCGGTCAGCCCCTGCGAACTCGGCGAAAAAATGGTCAACTGCGAACCGTTCGAGCTGTTCATGCTTACGGCTACGTGATCATCATCAGTAGTTGCGAATGCCCGCACTTGTCCGAGGACAGGCACAACTTGCGGGGCGAGAAGATTTCCGGTTCCATCGCCGGCGAGTAAGTAAAGGTTGCTGCTGCCGCGCGCGCCGACTAAGACGTCCTTGTTGCCGTCGCGATTGAAGTCGCCAGTCACCAATAGGTCGGGAGATTCGGGCAGGGAAAACGCGGATGCTTTAGACAGGAAAGTAGGCGGAACGCTGCCCTTCATTGCCTTTTGGTAGAGGGTCGTGTCCGTGGGCGCATACGCGTCCGGGTTCCCGCGCATCAGGGCGAGAACGCCGCCATTACCGGTCGAGTAACCTGCCACTACGTCGATTGCGCCGTCGGCGTTAAAGTCGGCTGCGGCCAATGCCGTGGGACTTGCCGGCCCGCTCTGCAATGCCGCCACTGCGTCCGCCGATCCCGTGTAAGTGAGCTTGGGCGTCTGTACGTTCTTCAAGTTCACCAATGGCTTTGCCACGCTGGGGAGAATAGTCGCACCTACATTCGCCGCTCGAATTCTGGCCAAGGGGAAGTAAGACAAGGCGATAAGGCCAGCGAGCGCAACAAGAGTGAATGTAAAAGGACGAGACAGACGAGGGTACTTCATCATTTGTGGTCTCCACGCCGGGCATTTTCATTTGTCATCCGTGACACCGCGGGGGAAGCGGAAGGCACAGATACATTGCCGGCGTCTAGTGAGGAACAAATCCCTGGGTTCGGCCCAAAAGCTCGCGGCACAATGCAGGCTGGGGCCTTCATGGCACGCGCTTGGCATGGTCCCCGATTTGAGAAACTAAGTCAAGATAAAACACGGTTGTAACAATGATTTTGCTTGCTACAGTGGGACTAACCAAAGAAATCCACAAATATTTACTTGACAAGCGTCATCTTTGTTGCAAAAATTCCGCGCTCCTGAGTCATTTTAGTTCCGGCCCCGTTCCACAATTATTGTCAGATGGCGTCGCGCGTTATGTCCGAGGAAACGTCTACCGCACTGAGCCCTGGTGACTGCACCTTGCCCGCTCCGCGCATATCCGAGGAGTTTCCCGCCTCCGCTGTAAGTGTCCCGGCGATCCGTCTTGACCCTGTATGCGCTTCGGATGAAGCCTTCCTGTACCAGACTTTCGCCAGCACACGAGCGGAAGAAATAGCGCTCACCGGATGGAACGAGGAACAGAAAGAATCCTTCCTGCGCATGCAATATGAAGCGCAACGCAAGTCGTATCTGATGCAGATTCCCGACGCCGAATATTCGGTGATACGTTGCGACGCCATTGCCGTGGGGCGGCTGATTATTGAGCGCACCCAGAAAGAAATCCATGTGGTGGATATTGCTCTGCTTCCGCAGTTTCGGGCAAAGGGAATCGGCTCCGCTTTGATGGAAGCGATCCTGGCGGAAGCGAAGTCAGGAGCGAAGACGGTGCGTCTGCACGTTGAGCGGTTCAATCCGGCGTTGCGATGGTATGAGCGATTAGGTTTTGAAGCGGTTAGCAGTGGGCCGATCTATCTGGAGCTGGTTTGGCGGCCAGGGTCTGAGGGAGCGGCCAATGAAAGCCGGCAAGTTTCGCAGCCAGAGTCCGAGGTGGGGAATGTCTTATGTCGATCTATCTGACTAAGACCATGTTTGAAGAAAATCTGAACACAAAGTTTTGGCTCCTGAATGAAGGCTCGGAGCCTTATGCGATGGACTTGTTTGAACTTACCGATGGGTATTCCACGCCGCGGCAGGAGCAGTTTTCGTTGCACTTCCGCGGCGATTGCAATCAGATTTTTCCGCAGCGCATTTATCCGATAAGGCACGATGCCATCGGGGACTTCGATTTGTTTCTCGTCCCCGTTGGCCGTGACGAAACGGGAACGTTGTACGAAGCGGTATTCCATCGCATGATCCGGGATCAGGATCAGGCTAAGTAGGGGAGAGACACATGGCGCAGCCGTACATGGGTGAAATCAGATTATTCGCCGGCACTTTCGCAATTTATGGATGGTCCTTCTGCAACGGGGCAGCGATGAGCATCGCGCAAAACGATGCTCTCTTTAGCCTTCTGGGCACCACCTATGGAGGCGATGGTGTGAACACCTTCAACCTTCCAGACCTGCAAGGGCGCGTGCCGGTGCACCAGGGACAAGGTGCGGGACTCAGCAATTACGTACTGGGCCAGAAAGCCGGGGTAGAGAATGTGACACTCACTGCCGGCCAACTGCCAACCCATTCACACGTCGCAATGGGCAGCGCCACGGGCGCGGGGACATCCAATCCTTCGAACGCAACCTGGGGAAACAGCGGGATCGTTAACGAATCTTTTGGAGTTGGATCGTCAGCGAATAGTTCGATGAACGCGGGTTCCACATCGATGACCGGGAGCAGTCAGCCCCACAACAACCTGCTGCCGTATCTGGTGGTTTCTTTCATCATTGCGCTGCAAGGCGTTTACCCAACGCAATAGTTGACATCGAACATAAACGATCAAACGTTGAGGAGAGAGAACTATGGGAACACCGTATATGGGAGAGATTCGCATGGTGGCATTTTCATTCGCACCCAAAGGATGGGCATTGTGCAATGGACAGACCATGCAGATAAGCCAGAATCAGCCGCTCTTTGCGCTGCTGGGGACGACCTACGGCGGCAATGGACAACAAACTTTTCAACTTCCTAATTTCCAGGGGCGAACCGCTATCGGCGTGGGGTCTCAAAACGGTACGCCGGCATTTGCGCCCGGCCAGCTTGCCGGCGAGGAGTTGCACACTTTGCAGATGGCTGAAATGCCGACGCATAACCACACACCGATAGCCAGCAGCGCGGGCTCCACGCTGCCGAGTCCGGCAGGTAATTTCTGGGCGACGGGGACGCCAACCGCACAGTATGCCGCCTCCCCGATCAATGCCCCAATGGCGCCTAATGCCATTTCCAATGCGGGCAGCAGCCAGGGACACGAGAACCGTTCGCCGTATCTGGTCATCAACTTCATCATCGCGTTGACGGGAATTTTCCCCACGCGAAGTTAAACCGAGGCATTAAGCCGAGAAAATCTAGGGAGGCTTCGTTATGTCCGATCAGTATGTTGGAGAAATCCGGATGGTAGGGTTTAATTTCGCGCCGGTAGGTTGGGCTTTGTGCAGCGGGCAACTTCTGAACATTTCGCAAAACACCGCCTTGTTTTCGATTCTGGGCACCAATTATGGCGGTGACGGCAAAAGTAATTTCGCTCTGCCCAACTTTCAGGCGGTAGCGCCCATGGGATACGGCAGTGGCTCGGGGTTGTCCCCGCGCACCTGGGGCGAGACCGGTGGGCAGTACGCCGTTCCCTTGCTTACGGGCCAGCTCGCCGCGCATAACCACGGCGTGGCCTGCATCAACGGCGCGGGTTCGCTGAATTCACCGGCGAATGCGGTTTGGTCAAACGCCAAAGGAGACAGAGTATCGCCTTCGCTCTACGCTGCCGCGGCCACCGGAGTAAACATGAATGTCCAGGCCTTAGGGCTCACCGGAGGTACCCAGTCCCACAACAACCTTCCACCGTTCCTGAGTATTTTCTTTGTCATCGCCTTGCAGGGAAATTTTCCGACACGAGGCTAGGCGATCTCGAACCAAACGTACGCATTGAGTGCCCGCGACATCTTCGCGGGCATTCGCACGTTTAAGGGTTCATAGAAGACAGGCTGAGAATTAGGGTTGAGCGACTTCAGTACTGGTGAGCCATAACGAGGAATAGATTTTGGAGGCGCGGGTCGGAATCGAACCGACGCATAAAGGTTTTGCAGACCTCTCCCTTACCACTTGGGTACCGCGCCCCTGACTACGCTAACTTTTACTGCGGAAAAACTCTAGTTACGGGGGAGTCACCGCTCGCGACGACGAAAATCTGGAGCGGGAGACGGGGGTCGAACCCGCGACATCGACCTTGGCAAGGTCGCGCTCTACCACTGAGCTACTCCCGCTCGCTTCGTTATTTTACAGCACTTGCCCGGTTGTGCCAATTACCGTCGTTTCCTGGAAAATTTCATTCCTCCGCTCAGGGCAATGCCCTTCAAACCGGCTGCCTTCAATGTTGAACCCACTGTGGATCTTCTTCTGGCGAAACAATTTGTCCGTCACGCATGTGAATAATGCGGTCGCCATACTTGGCCGCTTCCGGATTGTGGGTAATCATTAATACCGTCTGGCCTAACTCCCGCTGCGACTGCCGCAACATGCCGAGCACAACGTCTGAATTCTTCGAGTCGAGATTCCCCGTGGGCTCGTCGGCGAGCACGATGGCGGGTTTATTGATAAGCGCTCGCGCCAGCGCGACGCGCTGCTGTTCGCCGCCGGAGAGTTCCGACGGACGGTGATCCAATCGTTTGCTTAAGCCCAACAAGCCGGTGATGCGGTCGAAGTGCGCCTGGTCACGATGATCGATTCCGGAGATTTCCTGCGCAATCAGAATGTTCGACCGCGCATCGAGCGTTGGCAGCAGGTTGAATTTCTGAAACACGAAGCCGATCTTGCGCTTGCGCATGCGCGTCCGTTCAGCATCAGACAGCGCGGCGAAGTCATCGCCATCGAGCACCACGCTGCCGGAATCCGCACGGGTGAGGCCGCCCAGAAGATAAAAAAGTGTGGATTTGCCGCTGCCGGAAGGCCCGACGACGCTGACGAACTCTCCTTTTTGGACGCCGAAGGAGATACCTCGTAGCGCCTGAACTTCGATCTTTCCTACGTGGTAGGTCTTGCGCAGGTCTCGCGCTTCAATGAATTGTCCAGCAGCCATGCGTGACAACGATCTTACACGAAGCAGGCGTACAAGACGCTTCAGGGATGGCTGAGTTCGATGGACGATTGTGTCAGGCGCCGATCTGAGTCGGCGAGGATGAAACACTTGGACGTTGGGTGCGTTTGGGGCCGCGCTTGCGCAGCAAGAGCAAACGAACGCGCTCCAGTAAGTCCGCCGGAGCGTACATTCCTTTGGCTAGAAATACATCGGCTTGCGATTCGTGCGAATAAATGCGCGTCCGGCTGGAAATCAAAATGGCTGGGGTTTGAGGCGAGAGTTCCTTGATCGCGGCCACAAGCTTGGTTCCATCCATTCCGGGCATCGCCAGGTCGGTAATGACCAGGTCAATGCCGCCTTGCTTGAATCGTTCAAGCGCCGCGTCTCCGCCAGAAAAAGTGGCCACGCGGTAGCCGCGGGTCTCCAGCATGATTTTGCGGTGAGAAAGCGATTGTTCGTTGTCGTCTACACACAAAATCGTGCGCTTCGGTTTCATTACACTTCCGCACTCCGCCGGCATTTGCCGGAGGAAGGTTTTCTCAATATGAAGAGTGACAGAGCGACATGAATGCTAACGGCAACCTCTTCGACTGTAAAGTAGCGGCGATGCCAATGGGAAATTTAGGCTATTGATCTTTATTTCGAGTCGTGCGTGCGTCGAGTTTTCAACGGATAAGCGCGACCGCTCACAACAAAAATTCGCCGCGCATAACTTCGACAGCATTGCCTCCGACGCGCACGTTTACTACGCGGTTATCAACGCGGGAAGCTTGCACAAAAATTCGGCTGGGACGCTGCATCTCGATGCCTTGTTCGATGAGCACTCTTTCGTCCGGTTTGGCAACGCCGTGCTCCACCATCCAGGCCGCGGTGCAGCCCGCGGCCGATCCGGTCGCCGGATCTTCTCCGTTGTAGAAAATCATCCGCGAATGCAGCCGAGCTTCGCGATTCACTGTCTCGCGAGTCACAAAATAAAAAAACTTCGTGCCCGATGTTTCCAGATACGCGGCGGCGCGACCGAGGTCGACGCGCAGATTCTGGATTACAGCTAAGGATTTTAAGGGCGTAATTGCGAATGCCACACCGGTTGAAACGGTTTGAATGGGAAGCGAAGTGTCGAAGTCGTCCGCGCGCAGTCCGATAGCGTTCGCCACAGCCTCGGGGTCGTGTTTGGCGCCAAACACGGGAGCCATC
>JBAUXX010000017.1:0-77164 GCA_049584475.1 Candidatus Sulfotelmatobacter sp.
CACCCGCCCCATCCAAAGCCCACACCAAATCCAAATCCCCCGCCCCAGCCAAAGAACGACACATACGCCGGCGACCAGAACGGACGATAGAATCCGCCGCCCCACACCGGTCCCGGCCACCACGCCCACGAATTGCCGTAATACATCCAGCGCCCGTAGTGATAAGGCGCCCAGCCCCACGGCTCATAACCTACCCAGGTCCAGCCGTAGTAAGGCTCGTAAGTCCAGTTGCCATCGCGATACGGAACCCAGCCATCGGGCTCGTTCGGAACCCACACCTGGCCGTAGTCAGGAGCGTTTTGCCAGTGGCCATAGGCGTCCAAATCTTCCGACCCGGTGTAGTAGCGATTGGTGTGGTGCCACGACTGCGCATTCTGAATGATGCGGTCGCGGTCGCTGTTCCAGCGGTCCCAATCGTCTCTCTCTGGAGCCTGAGAAATTTTGTATTGCGCGTCGGTGCTCGATCCGCGGATTGTCGCCATCTCGCCGGTGTGAACTTCGGTGCTGCCCTGCGGAGTGGAAATCTGCGCTTCGCCTTTGCGAACGGTTACGAGCGTATCGCCATCGGGCTGCACTTCGATGCGGAATTCTCCGTCCTTATGCGCGGGATGTACCGCGACGTTCGGCGTATCAATCTCCGGCTCCGCTTCACTGTCTTTGAAAACCGTGTAGGTGGCCAGGCCTTTGGCCAATTGAATCTGAATATTCTTGCGGGTGAAGTTGGCGATGTTCGCCTGCGAACTTCGACCTAAACGAAGTATGTTGGCAAAATCAAGTTGCAGTTCTGCACGGCCGCCGTCGCCGGTAGAAACATTGTCGCCACCCATGACTGGCTGATTCAATGTCGCCGCCGACCAGTCGCCGGAATCTCCGCGCTGCGTTGATACGTCTCCATGGATCATGCTGATGCGCGCCACACCCCGATCGGTCTTCGCAGGCTCTTCCCCGGAAGGCCCGCCCGGTTGCGCCTCAGCCGAATCCGGCCCACCCTGATTGGGACCACCCTGATACTGCCCCTGCATCTGTCCCGGAGGCGGCGCTTGCGGCGGATTTTGATCCTGCCCCATTTCCATGGGAGCGCTCGGCTGCTCCGATGGTCCCGGCCCTTCATCCGTGGTCTGCGCCGAAGCGCCAATCGTGAAACCGCCCGCAATGGCGAAAGTTAAAATTGCGATTCCCGCTAAGAATTTATTTTTCATAAGCCATTTCTCCGCGCTGCCACTTATTCAAACCCGCATGTAGAAGGAATATCTCGCTTAGTGAGAAGCAAGTGCCATGCCAAAGCTGGCAAATCTAAGGATCCCGCAAATGGCTTGTTTTCAAAGGCTAAGCGAGCCAGGAAGAATGAGGAATTCCACAAATGTTGAGGTCGGTGGCCCGCCTGAACCAGCGGTGGTGGTTTTCAACCAGGGTTCGACAAAAGGGCGACGCGAATTACTTTCGAAAAAAACAAGCGTCGGACCTAACACTAAGCACTGCCGACGATGGCTTTCCACCGCACATCGGAGCGGAGCTTCACTGGCGGCGTTGTCTATGTGAGTGCAAACGATCCCTCGACTGCGCTCCGTGCCAAATCGTCGTGATCGTCACCCGCTTCGCGCGCACCTGATACAGAACTAAGTACGGTGTTCCCCCGACCACCAATTCCCTAACGTCCGGCTCGCTTCCGGCGCGTCCCAAATGCGGATGTTCTTTCAGGGTCTCCACCAGCGAAACGATTCTCGTGGCTAATCTTGCCGCCGCCTCGGGCTTGTCTTTTGCCACATAAGCGTGAATCTCCTGCAACCGCCTTTGAGCCAGCGGAGACCAGACAACCTCTAACGGCACAGTTCCTCGTTGTCGTGACGCCGACCGCAGGCGCACTTCGGCGGAGGCAGCTCTCGGTCAGTTCCCCACGAAAGCAACCAGGCCTTCATGTCCTCATGCGCGACGTAGTGACCAGACTTGACCTGGCGATCCGCCTGGCGGATTTCCGCCAACATTCTTTCCTGGTCCGCAACGTAAGATTCCACCGCATCGGAGATAAGGAAATTCGAACTGCGCCCGGAAACCTTCGCCAGCCGGGCGAGGCGCTTCTTGGTGTCGGATTTCAGTCTTATGCTCAGGGTCGCGCTTCGTGTGTTCGCCATGAACACACTTTACCACACTCACGAGAATAGCCAGACGGCGAAGCGGCTCACTGGTAGGTAAAGGTCAACTGATCCAGATAAACCGAGTAGGGCGACTGTTGGGAGTTTCCATCCATCTGATAATTGACGGTCACTCCATACCAGCCCGGCGCGGAACCGGGATCGTAGTACTGATTGAGCGTACTGGTCACGCCATTGAGAGTGATGGATTGGTACAACAACTGATTATCGGCGGTGCGCTGAACCTGAATCGTCAGATGATTCCACGCATTGTCGACCGGATTGCAGGCGATGCCTGTAGGAGTCCAGTGTGCGGTCACGTTGTTCCAGACATCCCACTCGTGTCCTCCGGCAATGCGGCATTCGTGGCCCCAAATGAATCCGAGGTTGTCGAAAAACTGATTAATATCGAACTCAACTGCCTGCGAAAGTTCAAGGTTGGTTCCGTAGAAGTACACGTCGTAAGTGAAGGTGTGGTAGCCGGGCACCAGCGTGTGATTCGAGTCGGGCAGGCCCTGCGAAGACAGATCTCCGATCAGGTGATTGTTGAACAAGGCATCGGTATAAACCGCAGTTCCACCCAAATTGTATTGCGTCGCTTGTCCGCTCATCGACGGCGATAGGACTCCCTGAGACATGGAGAAAGCAATGCCGTCGCAGGGTGAGGGAGAACAGTCGATAAAATCCGGAGGCCCCTGCCCGAAGGATGCCCATCCATTGCTATGCTGAAGATTTGAAAAGGTGTTTCCGGTGCTGGTTACTGGCGATCCTGACACAGCGATTTGCAGTGGCTGCTGTTTGGACGCCCCGGTGGAATCTGAAACCAACACGGCAAAGCTGAAATTACCGGTAGTGCTCGGCATGCCGGCAATGGCTCCGCTCGTAGCATCGAGGAGCACTCCGGTGGGCAGGGCGCCGGATGCCAGCGAGAAAACGTAAGGCGTTGTGCCGCCGCTTACCGTCAGCGAGGCGTCGTAACTCGACCCCACAGTTGCGGCAGGAAGGCTCGATGAAACCGCCAGGCTGGAACTGGTAGTGGTAGTGGTGGTGGGCACAGGAGCGGTGCCGGCGCTGGCCGGGACAGACATGCTGGAACATCCGCTTAATAAAAGCAGAGATAACAGGAGAGTGACCACTGCTGCGAGCTGAAAATGGTTACTTCGGCGGGCGCGCTTTTCCCGAGCACACGGGAGCGGAGGGCAAAACATGAATCCAACCTCTCAAAAGGGGATAAGGGAGGACGCTCTGCGAGGGTCCTGAAATGGACTTTAATGAGCGTTTTGTAACCGGACCAGATAACCAATGGCCGTGGCCGTTGTGGGGACTTGCGAGTGTCTATTTTCCTGCCAAGATTCTTCGTATAGCGAGCATGCCAGGCTCCGCGAACCAGAGAGTGCCCGCGGGTAAAAGCCGCTTGCGTTCTTGCGCCAAAAACACGAAAGCCCCGATAGTCAGTCGGGGCTTTCGATCAACAAACTTAGTACCGGACGCTGTTTGCCAAACACCCTTAGAATAACCCTATCGAAAGCATTGTCAAGTTCATTTTGCCAGTCGAGTAAGCGGCGGAGGATGAGGGACTCGAACCCTAGTGGCTGACCAGCCACTCGACTGTTTGGCAAACAGCGTCCAGTACCCACTGGCAACATCCTCCAAACGCCGTCCGTCGTAATGATTCTAGCCACTACATGACTCGCAATCCGAAGTATTTCTCTTTCCCCGTCCGGAACCGTTCTATTTCGGGACGCTTTAAGAATTACCCGTCTTTCTCTCCCTCATCCGCAATGCCAATCTTCGACAGCCGATAGCGCAACGCGTTCCGCGACAGCCCCAAAAGCCGCGCCGCCTGACTTTTATTTCCATTCGCGCGCCGCAATGCTTCCTGAATCATCTCGTCTTCCCACTGTTCCAGCGTCATACCGTCGGGCAGAAATCCACTCACCCCGTTAGCTGCCTTCGCGGGCCGCACATCGAGATGAATATCTCCTACCTCGATCACCGTTCCCTTGGCCAGCGCACAGGCCCGCTCAATGATGTTCTGGAGCTCGCGAACATTTCCCGGCCAGTGATGGTTCTTCAGAATCTGCATCGCTTCCGGCGTGATGCCTTCGACCGGCTTGCCGGAATCCCCGGCGAAGCGCGCGATAAAGAGATTCACCAGCTCCGGGATATCTTCTTTCCGTTCGCGTAGAGGCGCGATATCGATCGGCACGACGTTTAGCCGGTAGTAAAGATCCTCGCGAAACGTTCCCTGCTCCAGCGCCTGCCGCAGATCGCGGTTTGTTGCCGCAATCAGCCGCACATCGACTTTCACAGTTTTCGTTCCGCCGAGCCGTTCGAACTCGCGTTCCTGCAACACGCGCAACAACTTCACTTGCGTTGCCGGAGGCACATCGCCGATTTCGTCCAGAAAAAGCGTTCCCTTGTCCGCCAACTCGAACTTGCCGGGTTTACTCGCAACCGCCCCGGTGAACGCTCCGCGCTCGTAGCCGAACAGCTCGCTTTCCAGCAAGTTCTCCGGAATCGCAGTGCTGTTGATCTTGATGAACGGCCCTCGCGCCCGGCGCGATTTGTCGTGAATCGCGCGGGCAATCAAATCCTTGCCTACGCCACTCTCGCCGCCTAATAGCACCGTCGCATTGGTTGGAGCAACGCGTTCTACCGTCGCGAGCACCTCCTGCATCCTGGCGCTTCGCGCTGCCACATTCGTCAGCTCGTATCGCCTGCCCAACGCCTCGCGTAACGATCGATTTTCCTCACGGAGCTTGTGGACATCCAGTTCCTTGTGGATGACCATGCGCATCTCAGCGAGTGAAAATGGTTTTAGCACATAGTCGCTGGCGCCCGCCTTCATCGCTTCCACGGCAGTTTCCACGCTGCCAAAAGCGGTCATCACAATCACCGGCAGAGCGGCATTCTGATTCTTGACCGCGTGCAGAAAGTCCAGCCCGTTCATCCCCGGTAATTTCAAATCGGTCAAAACCAGGTCGACATGATTTTCCCGCAGCAGCTTGGCTCCGCTCTCCGCATCTCCCGCGGAGAGAGTCGTAAATCCGTCCTCGCCCAGATTTAACTCAAGCAGGCGCCGCATCTTGGCTTCGTCTTCGACAATCAGAACCGTCGGCATTTACCCGTTCTTTCGCATCCGAAAATCGTGTCCGATTAATTCACGTTCGATGACTTTGTTTTTCCCAGCAAAGGCCGCCCCGGAAAAATATCGGGCACAATTTTGCCTTGATCCACCAGCAGCGTCCCGCCAACCAGCAGATAGCGCACACCTTCGCTTGGCTCCATTGGTTTCTCGAACGTCGCGCGATCGGTGATGGTGTTCGCATCAAAGACTACAATGTCCGCATCGGCTCCTTCCTGGAGCCTTGCCTTTTTTTGGGCCGCGGGAGTAGATCGTTCCAGCATTTCCGCCGGCATCAGCGTCATCCTGCGAATCGCATCCATCAATGTGAGCGTCCCTCTTTCCCGCACGTATTGCCGCAGAACCCGGGAAAATGTCCCCGCGTTGCGCGGATGGCTTGCTAGTCCATCGCTGGCGATCATGACGAGTGGATGAGGAATCACGCGGTCAAGCATCTCCTGCGTGTTGCCGAAGATCAAAACCCACTCCGGAAAATTGGCGGCGTGCCGTTCCTCGAATTTTTCTTTTGTAAGATGTTCCCCTGTGGCCGGAAGCACCAAGTCCTTGTAGTCGATGCCGAGTTTTTCTTTCCATCCAGGATTGAAAACTGCGGAGTTGATGGCGGTCATTCCGGCAATGTAAGGGTACGCCTCGGTCGTGACATCAAGTCCGTGAGCGCGTGCGCCTTCAATCATGGCAAGACACTCCATCGAGTCGCGCAAGCAGGTGCTGTTGAGATGAACAATATGCAGGGAGGCGCCGGTAATTGCGGCGTCGCCAATCACTTCTCCGACGGATTCAATGGCCGAGTCCGGCTCAACCAGGCCTGCGCCGCGCAGGTGCGTGTAGACGGGTACTCCGCGCTCGGCAGCCAAACGAAACATTTCCAGAACTTCATGCCGCGTCGCCCCGGGTGTGTAGGCAATCCCCATGCCGATGGCCAGAGCGCCGGTATCGAGTTCGGAAGCCAAGCGTTGGCGCATGGCTTCTATCTGCTCCGGTGTCGCAACCTGATCTGTGGCAGGGCCGCTCTTGGGAAGAATTTCGGGTGTACCGCTGAAGGTTTTGCTGACCGGCAACGGCGCGCCAAATATCAGCGATCTCGCCGCAACATGACTTGCAGAGGTCCCATAGTTGATCAGCGAATGTCCGTCCTTGTTCCTCAGGAACTGTGCAACATCCGGTACGCCGATTTCCAATTCCAGTGCGGAGGTCACGCCGTCGAGCGCCTTCAGGCGCTGGCTGTCCAGGTCCTGTGCATGCTGGTGCAGATCGATGAATCCGGGGGCAACCACGAGGCCGGTTGCGTTGACGATGCGTTGTCCATTTAATTTCTGATCGGAGATGCGGACAATTTTCCCGGCGCTGATTCCGACATTCCGAGTGGCATCCAGTCCGGTTTCCGGGTCCATAACACGGCCGCCTTCCAAAACCAGATCGTAGGTTTGAGACGCGGCGAGTGGTGCGATGGCCAGGAAAAGAAAACAAAGCAGACTTATTTTTCGCATCGTCTCTTTTTTCGTATCTCTAAGGTGAACTTTGTTACGAAACCATCAAATGCGCTTCCGGCTTCTTCTCGATACTCTGCTCTCGCGGGAAAAACAACATGAAGCACGCGCCGTGACTGCCGTTGGCCCGGCCTATGCTCGACTCTCCAATGCGTACCGATCCTTCGTGCCCATCCATTATCTTCGAGACGATCGACAGGCCAAGTCCTACCCCGGACTTCTTCGTGGTCATAAAAGGATTAAAAATTTGTTCCCGGATCTCCGCCGGGATGCCTGGACCGCTGTCTTCAATGCGAACCTCCACGCCATCGCGTTCTTGTGCGCGGGCATTTGCGATTCTCACGTGCAACGAACCGCCCTCGTCGCCCATGGCGTCGTAGGCGTTCTGAATGATGTTCACCAATGCCTGCTCGGTGAGGCCCTCGTCCAGCGGAACCATTGGCAGGTTCGCCTGATAGTCTTTTGTGACCGTAATTGTCCCGCCCTTCCACAGCGCTCCCACATCAGTCAGCGCGCGATCCACCACCGCCGCGATGTCTTGCGCTTCGGTATCCGCGTGAAGGGGCCGCGCGAAATCCAGGAATCGCGTCACCAGGGCGCTTAGCCGGTTGGTTTCGGTCGAAATGTATCCGGCCAGTTCGCTGGCCAGAGGATTCGTCTCATCCAATTTCTGATTCAACATCTCCGCTGATCCTTTGATCACGCCCAAGGGATTGCGAATTTCATGCGCGAGTCCGGCTGAAAGTTGTCCCAACGCCGCGAGCCGCTCCGAACGCCGGGCCTCCGCTTGCGCCTGTTCTAACCGCCGGTTCGTTTCCGCCAGCGTCTCCGCCAATTCCTGATAGCGCTTGGTCTGCCGCCGATTCTCGATTACAAAACGGTTCACCACCATAGCTGCAAGAAAGAAAAACAAGACTCGAATCGCCAGCAGACCATAACTCTCTGCCGTGATCTCGTACTCCTGCATCGTGGGATAGAGATACGAGCAGTAAGCGGCCGAAGCAAGCCCGGTCCACAACAATGTGGCCCACGACCCAAAATATTCAGCCGCACTCATCACCGGCAGAAAATAAATCGGCCAATAACTGCTGTTGATGCTCAGTTCGCCGGTGTGATCGATCAGCAGCGTGGCCAGAGCGATCTTGAGCGCAACCACATACATCGCTCCGCGCTTCGGCACTCGCGCAACGAACCACCCCTCTCCTAGTTGCAACACACCAAACGCCAAAAGGATGAGCTGCTTGTGAATCTCGGTCACCGGCGGCAACAATGCCAGTCCGGCCAGAAACACCAGCCACAACACATCCATCCAGTTAATCGCCGGGCGTTTGCTTTCCGTCATACTCGGTCGCAGCTGTCACGCTGCTCCATAAACAATACGCCGGGAGCGAATATTCCTCACTCCCGGCGTTAACTATCTCCAAGAATCCCGTACCGACATTTATTTTTTAGGCTTCTCCTGCTTTTGCTCCGGTGGCCGCGACTCCTGCTTTGGTGCCGGCCGTTGCTGAGGCGCCGGCCGTTGCTGCTGCCATGTATTGAACTTCTGTTGCGTCTGCTGTTCCTGCTCCGGACTTCTCTGTTGCACCGGAGGCGCAGACTTTACCAGCGGATGCGTCTCCTGCGGAGCTGGCCTGTTCGCATTTTCATTGCGCTCTCCATTGCGATTCTCCGGTGTGCCTTGCTCTTCATACGTTGGACGCTGAGCGGAAGGTCTCGTCGCATTGCTGTTGCTCGGCGGCGTGAACGGACGGAACCCTCCCGGCTGTTGCGCAGGCTGTGTTCGCTGCGGCTCGCCCTGCGCCTGCCGTGGCGCTTGGCTGGGCTGATAAGGTTTCACCGAACCGCTTTCTGTGCGAACCAGTGATTGCTGATTCAAGTGTCCGCCCACTTGCGCCTGCCTTTGATCCAGTGATCGCGGCGGTGGCGGCGGCGTTCTCTTCGCCACGACCTGCCTGCTAATCACAGCCGCAGGCGGCCTCCCCGAAGCCGGGCGGCCTGCTCCAACCACGCTTTGCCGCACCGGCTCTTCCGACACGACGTGCGAGACCGGAGCCGCCGCCAATTCGCGCTGGTCCACCCGCATAACGTTTGTTCCCACGGGCCGCGCATTCACGAACGTGTCGTGCGAAACCACGGTCACGCCGTTGTTTACGCGCTGGTTCACATACGTAACGTTGTTCACCGTCTTGCTGACGATCACAGTGTTGTAAACATTCGTGACCCGCGTAACGCTCACCGTCGTATTCGTGACGTTCACTTCGTTCACATAGCCACGGCTCACGCGATATCCGGGAAGGAAGACTTCTCCCGGCGCCAGCGGAAACCAACCCACTCCTACACCCGCGGAGAAACGGAATCCACCCCCGCCGCCCACGAATGCCACCAATGCCGGAGCCCACACTGGCCGCACTACAACCGGCCCGGGCACCCAGAACCATCCGCCCCCCGCGAAGCCCCAACGTCCATAGTGGTAAGGCGCGAAGCCCCACGGCTCATCGCCAACCCAGGTCCATCCCCAGGGACCGACCCAAGCCCAGTGGCCGAACCGATACGGCGCCCAACCCGCAACCACTACTCGCGGACGCCAGCACTCGCCATAGCCCGCAACGTAGCTCCAGTCGCCGTTGTCGTCGAGATCTTCGTAGCCGGTCATCTCGCGAGATACATAGTTCGCCGAATCGGCATGATCTTCGCGTTCGTCGCGATCGAACGCCCATTGATCGAAGTCATCCTGCCGCGGAACTTGTCCCAGGTCGTAATCCAGATGATCGGACCCTGTGAAAGTCGCCGACTGATTGGCCACGACGATGTAGGAAAGGCCTCCGCCCGTCACTTCACCACGCCCTTGCCAAACGGTCGTGACCGTCTGGCTCCCGTCTTCGCTCACATCGATGCGATAGTCGCCCGGCTGCAAGAGCGCAAACGACAAGTTCGGAGTATCCACTTCGTAGGTGTCGTCGTCATCCACGTGACGCACACGCACGATCAGCGATCCCTGCGCCAGCCGTATCTGCGCCGTCCGGTCGTCGATATTTAGAAAAGTGATTCCGGTCTTCGGACCCAGCCGCAGCGCCGTCGAACCAATGTGCGCTTCCGCCCGCGAATTTTCATCCGCCCACAAATTGTCGCCCGTCACCATCGGACGATTGGGCACTGCCGTCACCCAGTCCCCTTCTCCCGCGGGCTGAAAGGAAACCGATCCCTGCGAATAGTTCAGCCGCGCAACGCGGCCGGGAGGATCCTGGTCATTGTTCTGGTTATTGTCCTGGTCCTGAGCCTGAGCCTGAGCCTGCGCCGGAGGTTGATCCTGAGCCTGAGGTTGATCTTGCGCTTGAGCCGGAGCCGGGCCCTGATCCTGCGCCTTGACGGGTGTCTGCAGTAAGAGCGCAAAGCTCGCTAGAACAGCCAACCACGTCCACCATTGGTTTCTTATCTTCATATTTTTCGCTCCGAAGCGGCAGTGTTTTCTCGTGCCAGCGTACACGACTTTAAACACGGCGGAGACGCTTTAGTTGCCGTGGCTACTAAGTGCCTGTTGAAAGCCTCTTTTGCCGTTGCTCAAGTTGCTCTCAAAACAGTACAGTGCTTTCCAGCGGGTTTTCCGGCTCGGCAATGACCATCGCCACCCTCAACGACATTTTTTTTGCCGCAGTGAATCGCAATCTCGATCGCCTGCTCCTCCATCGCCCGGAGGGCAAGCAGGATTGGGTGTCAATTTCGGCGCAGGAGTTTCACCGCTGTGTCGCCGCCACCGCGCAAACGCTGTGCGGTTGGGGCATTCGCAAAGGCGACCGCATTGCCATCCTCAGCGAGAATCGTCCCGAATGGCCCATTGCCGACATGGCAAGTCTGCTTCTCGGAGCCGTGACAGTCCCGCTTTACACAACACTTACCGCCGAACAGACTGCCGTTCAACTCCGCGATTCCGGTTGCCGCGCCATCTTTCTTTCTTCGCAACTTCAACTTGATAAAGTCCGGTCAATTCTGCCGCAAACGAATCTCGAAAAAATCGTAGTGATGGATTCCGTCCAACCTCCCGCGGACGACCCATCCCACACGAAATGCCTGCCCATGTCGCGCATATTCGAGCAGGCGCCGTCACTCCTCTCCCCGGAAATCGAAACTCAAGCCCGCGCCATCGCTCCCGACGATCTGGCTACCATCGTCTACACCTCCGGCACAACGGGGGTCTCCAAAGGCGTCATGCTCACGCATGGCAACATCGCGTCGAATATCTCCTGCTCCCTGCTGGGCTTTGAACTAGTCCCCGGAGATTCAAGCGTCTCATTTCTGCCGCTCTGCCACATCACCGCCCGTCATCTCGACTTCGCCATGCTCTATCACGGTGTGACGCTGGCGTACTGTCCCTTCATCGAACAGCTTTCCGCCACTCTGTTGGAAGTTCGCCCCACGATCTTCGTAGCTGTTCCGCGCGTTTACGAAAAAATCTATGCGCAGGCGAAACAGAAAGCGCAGAAATTTCCCAAGCGCGCCATCTCTGATTGGGCGCTATCCGTTGGCCGCGCTCACAAGCCGGATATCCTTGCCGGGAAAACGCCGAAATCTCCGAGTTGGAAAATCGCCAACAAACTGGTCTTCTCTAAACTCCGAGAAGGTCTCGGCGGAAACATACAAACCTTCATCTCCGGTGGGGCGCCATTGGGACGCGAACTCGCCGAGTGGTACGCGGACGCCGGTATCCGCATTCACGAAGGTTACGGCCTCACTGAAACTTCACCCGTGATCGCTCTCAACACTCCAGCGCATCACCGCATCGGCACAGTGGGCAGGATTCTTCCCAACCTCGAAGTGCGCATTGCCGAGGATGGCGAAATTCTGGCGCGCGGTCCATCCATTTTCAAAGGTTATTGGAATCGTCCGGAAGAAACTGCGAATGCTTTATCCGACGGCTGGTTCAAAACCGGAGACATCGGCAACATCGACGCCAATGGATATCTCTCCGTCACCGACCGCAAAAAAGATCTCATCAAAACTTCCGGCGGAAAATTCATCGCGCCCCAGCCCATCGAAAACTCGCTCAAGCTCGGTCCGCTGATCGGAACCGCGGCAATCATAGGAGACAAGCGCAAATTCGCCTTCGTCATCATCTCGCCCAACTTTGCTGCTCTTGAAGACTGGGCACGCACGAACGAAATCTCCTTCTCGTCCCGAGCCGATCTGGTCGCGAACCCTCAGGTTGTGAAGCTCTACGAAGACGCTGTCGAAGGTGTCAATCAACATCTCGCCCGCTTCGAAAAGCTAAAGCGCGTGATGTTGGTCGCGGACGAATTCACGGTCGATAACGGCGCTTTGACTCCCACCATGAAACTCCGCCGCCGCGTCGTCGAAGACCGCTACCGGCACCAGATAGACGAAATTTATGCCAGGGCAGACGCCACAGAATTTAAAACCTCGCCTAAGCCTTAGCTTTTGCACCCTTATCGAAATCGAGCCCCATGTTTCGATACCAGGTTTCGTCATCACTCGCGCTCTGATCAATCCACGCTTCATCCGTCATCTGCGCGCGGCGCTCCAAAAGCGGAGCCGCGTCCGGTCCCACCGGATAGCGGAGTTGCCAGCTCCCACTCCCGGCAATTTCCACGATCGTCTGCGCCACCAAAGAAGGCGGCACAGGATTCTTCAAAACGGTTGAGAAAAAATGGGCGAAGCGCGCCCGATGCGGGTACGGCGATTCGGCTGCCTGATTCCCTATGCGTTGCGCCATCGCGGTATTAATGATTCCCGGTTGGACGATTGCCACCCGAACGTTAAACGCCTTCATCTCACCCGCCAGACCTTCGCTCAGCGCCTCCAATGCCCACTTCGATGCCGCGTAAGGCGTCATCGGAGGACTGGCAACACGCCCAGCCACCGACGTCACATTAATGATGCACCCGCTGCGCCGTTGCCGCATCTGCGGCACCACAGCCTGAATGCAACGGATCGCGCCAAAATAATTCGTCTCCATCGCCGCCCGAAAATCGGCGAGTGGAACCTCCTCCACCGCACCCGCTCGCTCCACACCTGCGTTGTTCACCAGCACATCAATCGGACCGTGCCCTTTTTGAATTTGCGCGATGCGCTCGCTCACGGACCGGTCTGAATCCACGTCCATGGCTGAGACCGCAATCGGCAGATTTTCCCGCGCAGCCATTTCCGCGAGTTGCGGAGACTCCGATGGCTTGCGCATAGTGGCATGAACTTTATAGCCCGCGCGGCCGAAAGCCAGCGCCGTCTCCAAACCAATTCCTTTGCTAGTTCCCGTGATCAGTACCGATGACATCCGCGCCTCCTGATTTGTGCATCCGATTCTATCCCAGCCGTCAGTCCCAGCTAGCAGCCCACGCTTCGTGCCGATCCGCGCCGCGTTAATTACAATAGAGGCATGACCGATTCACTTGGTATCGCCGGACGCGCGTTCCGCTCCCGCCTCATCGTCGGCACGGGCAAATACAAATCCTTCCAGGAAACGGCGCGCGCCCTCGAAGCCAGCGGTGCGGAAATGGTCACGGTCGCGGTACGCCGCGTCAATCTCGATCGCACGGCCGCTAAGGAATCGCTTCTCGACTACATCGACCCCAAGAAATATTTTCTGCTGCCCAACACCGCCGGCTGCTACACCGCCGAAGAAGCGATCCGTGCGGCGCTGCTTGCCCGCGAAGTTGGTTTGTCCAGTTGGGTCAAGCTGGAAGTGATCGGCGACGAGGCCACGCTCTATCCCGACGTGCAGGCCACGCTCGAAGCCACGCGAGTCCTGGTGAAGGAAGGTTTCACCGTGTTGCCCTACACATCCGACGACATCGTCTTCGCCAAACGCCTGATCGACGCGGGCGCGGCAACAGTCATGCCGCTCGGCGCGCCGATCGGCAGCGGTATGGGAATTCAGAATGAAGCTCACATCCGCATCCTGCGCGAAATGATCACGGCTGTTCCGCTGATCGTAGACGCAGGAGTGGGCACCGCCTCCGACGCCGCGCTGGCCATGGAACTTGGAGCCGACGCCGTTCTGATGAACACCGGCATCGCCAACGCGCAAGATCCCGTGCTAATGGCGGAAGCGATGCACCACGCGGTAATCGCCGGTCGCCAGGCGTATTTGGCCGGACGCATGCCGAAGAAGCTTTACGCCACGGCGAGTTCGCCGCTGGAAGGGGTCGTCAGGAATTGAGCGATTGAGTGATCGAGCCATTTAGCGATTAAACCCTGAGCTCACGGTTCAATCGCCGCTCAATCGCCCAATGACTCAATCGCAAAATCTCCCAATTCCCCAAAAGAAATGGGCGGCAAAATTGCCGCCCAATCCAAAAGCTTGTGGCCAACTCTTACAGCATCTTGGCGCTGTCCACGTGGATGGAATCGCCCATCACGTGTCCCATCACGGCGATGTGATGTCCCACATGGTCTTTCAGCGCATCCGGATTGTCGACCAGCAGGACCTTTTGATCCTTGTCGGTAACAATCACCATCTTCGCCCCAGCGGCCAGGCACTTCTTGGTGCATGCCTCAGCCTTGTCATTGGCGCCTTTTGCGCCGCACTTATCGTCGCTCACCCAACCCTTAACGGTCTCGCTTTTTCCCATATCGTCGAAAGCCGTCGCCGAGATCGTGGCGAGTAGAAAAAACGATGCAACGCTGATCAGCAAAACTTTTTTCATGGCCGATTCTTCTCCTTGTGTCGATATCGACTCAGCAGCGGAAACAAGGTTCCCCTGCGCTGGACGAATCGAAGCAAGGGCAATATAACACAGGAAAATGCCGCAATTGTCAGGCCGGACCCGCCAAGAACGGCTCGGCGTGCTTGGCGATCTCTGCGTTAATTGCTTTTGGTATGGCGTTCACTGTGAACGAGGGCGATCTCGGGGTTAAGCAGCTTGCCACAAAAGGCTGCGGGACACCAAACAATCCAAATGACCTCTTCGGGAATCTAATTGCCATGCACATGCGCAGGCGCTTGATCAGGTTCATCTTGATCGTTCAGTCCGTACTTTTCCTGACACATTTTGTTCTTTACGAAACTTGGGCGTTTTCGCCCGCCGGAAACGATCCGCACGGATCACTTGGCATTAAGCTCGTCCTGTTTCTTCTGTCAGTGAGCTTCGTGACCGCTTCCCTGCTGGCCTTCCGCTACACCAATCCTGCGGTGCGCGTGTTCTATAGAGCTTCCGCCGTGTGGCTGGGCCTCCTGACCTTTCTTCTCTTCGCTGCCATTGTGTCCTGGATTGTCTTAGGCGTCGCTGCTCTCGTCGGCATAAATGGCATCGCGGTTAACTTTCATCGCATGGTGGAGACGCTGCTTAGTCTTGCGGCGGCTATCGGACTTTGGGGCGTTTTCAACGCCAGCTGGACGCGCATCACTCGGACGACAATCCGCTTAGCAAATCTGCCGGAAGCCTGGCGCGGACGAAGGGCCGCGCTAATCAGCGATGTGCATCTCGGCCACGTGCGTAACGGCAATTTCCTGCGCCGCATGGTGGCCAAGATTCTGCTTGAAGCGCCGGACGCGATCTTCATCGCCGGCGATTTGTACGACGGCACAGCCATCGACGCCGGACGCGCTGCGGAGCCGCTGAACAAGTTAACAGCTCCGCATGGTGTCTATTTTGTCGCCGGAAATCACGAGCAATTCGGAGACGACAGCAAATACCTGGACGCCATCGCCGCCGCCGGAGTGCGCGTGCTCAGCAACGAAAAAGTAGAAGTGGACGGTATGCAAATCATCGGAGTGCCCTACCGCAACGCCACGCAGAACGGCCACCTGGCATCGGCTCTCCGCGACATCCGTCTGGATCGCGACCGCGCCAGCATCTTGTTGGTTCACGCACCCGACCACCCCGAAGTCGCCGAGGCTGCGGGTGTCTCGCTCCAGCTTTCCGGCCACACGCATCTCGGGCAGTTCATTCCGTGGAGTTGGTTCGCACGGCGCATGTACCGCCAGTTCGTCTACGGGCTCAGCCGCATCGGCAAAATGCAGATCTTCACCTCCAGCGGCGCCGGAACCTGGGGACCGCCGCTGCGGTTGGGATCGAATCCTGAGATTGTTATGCTGGAGTTCGAATAAGCCTTGATCTTGAATGGCCTTATTTCCTGGCAGAATGATTTGCCGGCGGCTCCGGCTTTGCGGGGGTTGGACTCACATAGACGATGTCGCCGGGCTTGGCATAGCCCAATTGTTCTCTGGCTTCTTTCTCAATCGCTTTCTGATCGTGCTGTAAGGCTTCAATCTGCTGTGTGACTTTTTCGTTTTCCCCGCGCACCTGCGCGATTTTCTTTTGCAGCGCCTGATATTCGCTGCGCTTCTGCTTGTAGACGACCATGCCGTTGGCCCCGAACATGACATGCACAAAAAAGAGGCAGGCTACCACTGCGATTGTGACGGTGGCGATGCGCCGGCGCAGAGCGTAAATCCGCGTTCCGAGCGGGCGCGACCACTCGATCCACGATGCGGCAATCGCTTCCGCCTGAGGAGCTTTTTCTGCGAAGATGCGCGACCGCTCTTCGCGTCCGGGAAAATTCTTTGCGTTGAAAAATCGCTTCATTCCAAGTCCGTTATTCAAAGATCCAACTGCTTCACTGTCGCGCTCGACTCGTCCAATAAATATTTTTGGATAAGAACGCAGCTTCTCAGTGAACTTCGCTTTCACCTCCGGGTCAAGCGGAAGTTCTCCCGGTGCGGATAACAGGAACCAACCTAGTTACCCAGCGCGCGCTCTCGGTCGTAAACTGAAAGCTGAGAGATGATCTTTCATGACCGACAAACGACTCGTCCTCACTACGGCAGGTTCGGAGGAAGAAGCCCGCAAGATCGCGCACGCGCTAGTCGAACGCAAACTCGCTGCGTGCGTCAACATCATTCCGCAGATCGAATCTATTTACCGCTGGCAAGGTAAGGTCGAATCTGCGCGCGAGTGGTTGCTGCTGATCAAAACAACTTCAGAAAAGTTTTCCGTAGTGCGCGATGCGATTCGCGAACTGCATTCCTACGATCTTCCCGAGTGCGTCGCTGTGGCAATCGATGACGGTAGTCCGGAATACTTGGAATGGCTTGCGGACTCGGTGTAGTTAGGGCGTCAAAACCCTTTCAACGCCGAGTGCGCCGAGATCGCAGAGCAAGATCACTTCTAAATCGCTGCCAGCGCCTGATCTAAATCGTCCAAAATATCCTGCACGTCTTCGATGCCGACCGAGATGCGAACCATGCCGTCGGTGATGCCGATGGCTTTGCGGCCTTTCTCTCCGAGCGCGGCGTGGGTCATCGTTGCGGGATGCGAGATCAGTGTTTCGACTCCGCCGAGCGATTCAGCCAGCGAGCAGACGCGGACTTTTTTCAGCATCTTGTTGGCGTTTTTCAGCGAGCCGGTTTCGAAGGTGATCATCGATCCGAAGCCCGTCATCTGGCGCTTTGCCAACTCGTATTGCGGATGATCGGCCAAGCCGGGATAGAAGACGGCTTTCACTTTCTTGTGCTGCGCCAAAAATGCGGCGACGGCGCGGCCGCTGCGGTCGTGGATTTCCATGCGGGCGGCCAAAGTCTTCACGCCGCGCAGAATCAGCCAACATTCAAACGGAGAGAGAATTGCGCCGGCTGCTTTTTGCAGGAACGCCAACTTTTCTGCGTGCTCGGGTTTCGAGCAAACGACGACTCCGCCCAGGCCGTCGCTGTGACCGTTCAAAAACTTTGTGGTCGAGTGCACCACCAGGTCCGCACCCCACCAGATCGGCTGCTGGAAGTACGGAGACATGAACGTGTTGTCGACAACCAGTTCGACTTCTTTGCGGCGGCAGATTTTGCTGATTGCTCCGAGATCGCTGATACGCATCAGCGGATTAGTTGGCGTTTCCACGTAGACCATGCGCGTGTTTTTGCGGATGGCGCGCTCGACGTTCTCGGTGACCGAGGTATCGACGTAGGAAAATTCCAGGCCGAAGTTGGTGAAGACGTTGTTGAACAGCCGCGGCGTGCCCCCGTAGAGGTCGTTGCCGCAAACCACGTGGTCTCCCGACTTCAACATGCTGATGATGGCGTTGATCGCGGCCATGCCGCTGGCAAATACCGGAGCCGCGATGCCGCCTTCGAGCGACGCCAGATTTTCTTCGAGGCGCGTGCGCGTGGGATTGGAGACGCGGGAGTATTCGTATCCCTTGTGCTCGCCGATGCCTTGCTGCGCATAGGTGGAAGTGGGATAGATAGGAACGGCGACGGCACCGGTCAGGGGGTCAGGCTCTTGTCCGGCGTGGATGGCGCGGGTGGCAAAACCGGGCTGCTTTTTGGGAACGGTCTTCATGGTCGATGGTCGGCGGATATACAGATATCCCTTGGGGGACTATATCATCCCTCGCCTAAAATCTCTGGAATCAGCAACTTGCGTTTTGCGGATATGGCTAGAATCCAGACTCTAAAGGAGTTAGTCTCAAATTATAGGGAGCAAAGGACTTAATGGTTTGCGGTTTCTTGCTGTGTCCGCAAGTCTTTTAGAATCAGCAACGAGTGTTTGAGATACCCCGTAAATTAATGAGTGGCAAGGAGTTGCTTAACACTGCGTGAATTGTCAAAGAGCTAGCGTTGTTCGAAAACGGCTACTCGGAGCGCACTTGCAATCATGGAACAGCTTTCTGCCGTGACGCAAGGTCAGATGTCACATTGGAGCTGTGGAAAGGTAGTTTGTGGCAAGGAGCACTGGAATCATTTCCGAGGCTGAAACGCACCAGGTAGTGGTGTAGTTTGAATTTCGGTGCGTTCTGAAATGGACTGGAGATTGCAGTAGTCCCGAAATGATCCCGTCTCAAGACTCTATGTACTTCCTATTTTCATTTCGATGGGTGGATGCGATTACGCTTAATCTGTTCCTCGCTGAGTCGTTCCTGCAACTTGGCCGCTTTGAGATCGGATCTAATCTGCGCTATAGTCTTGGCGCTGGGAGTAGCCATAACTTGCAGGAGAAAACCCAGACTGGCGAAAATGAATCCTATCGTGACAAGGTAGGGCCGTTCGACGTTTACCACGGCGGTTGGTGGCGCTTGGCCAATCAGGACAGAAACCGCCGAGTTGCCAAGCGCCTTCGGGATTAGTGACGGCTATCCCCGTTCGATCAATACACATCGCGGTACTTCCGTTACTGGCCCGCTTTATGATTAGGTTGGACGATGTGGCTTGGAACGACAAAAATAGGAGTACAGTTCCGGCTAGGTTGAAAAATAATGCAATTCGCATCCACATCCGGTTGGCGAACACGTCTTAGGCACCTCGATCCTCTCGATACCGCAGCCATTCTAGTCTTCCTAGCTGGCGTACTGGGAGCGATTTACATGTTATTGCTGCGGCATCCGTAGCAACTCCTCGATATCCCAGACGTGATCGGTCAATCCCGCTTCCATCGCAGGTGTCACTCGAAGCGTCTTGTGAACTCGGCAAAATTGTAGTGCATGAAATATACCGCAACCATGTGTCCGTGGTTCTCCAGTTTTTTGCTGAAAGCGTTGGTCAGGCGCGTAAAGCGGGGAATTCCCATCGAGATGTGGCCTGGATCGGGCTTGCCAGCGAGAACTCCGGTGCGGCATCCAATGCAGGTTGCGGGGCTGTAACGCGATTCGGGGTTTTCGTTCGCTGCGTAATAAACCTTAACCAACACTGCGTAGTCAATATCGGTCCCGAAGGCATCTTCTACGGCATCGGCGTATACGCGATGGCCGTCAGTCGTTAACTGGATTCGATTACTGATGCGCGATGCAACGTCTTGCATTAAAGCTTGCGCCGTGTCCGCGCCACGATCCCTAAGTGTGTAGGAAATGATTAGATCGTGTCGGCACCCGAGGCCGTCCACGTCCAAACGCTGCCCATGCCAGATGGCACTTGGTCTAGGGTGAGGTTCTTATCTTTCCCATACACGAAGGCCCAAATTCGGCGTGTACGCGCCGCACGCGAAGGTTCCGAACGTTGCCATCGTGGTAGGCGGCAACAGCGCAGCCCATATCCTCTAGGAGTTTTATCCTATTGCCAGCCTGTGGAAATTCAAACTACACGCCAACCATGGCTTCTCTGCGCTTGATTTCTGCTGGAAAAAGCCAGATACTAATTTTGGGTCTGGAATGCGGCTCACCCCGCGCTTTGGATTAAGCGGTACCCACGGCTCGAACCGTGGATACCGCCTTTGCATCTACAGCTACGGAGGTGGCATGGGGCCACTTCTCCTTTCGGGCTGAGGGGGAATTTAATCGTCCTACCGATTACCTCAGCCCGTTTGCCGTTGTCCCGGCAAATTCAAATCCACTCACCACCTCGCGAACTTTTTCTGCCTCGATTGCTGGATCGTCCCCTCAACGCTTTTTTGGGGGGCGTGACCCTGTAAGCGTTTTCGTTATCGGATGTCACTACCGTTTGGAGCTTGCCCCCATCGGCAAGCCGTTTCACAACCGTGTGAATAGCCGCCATTGCGTTGCGGTAATGCTCGATTGGGAACCCCATGAGCAACAATCGTTCCCTAACCTGCATTGGCGTGAGAGGGGTATATGCTGCACTGCGAAACGCCGCGAGGCAAGCCTCCGTAAGACCTCCAAGGGTCATACCGACCTCTTGGTCGATTTCTTCATTTTGTTCGGTAAGCGCCATAAGTGCGGCAATTTCCCACCGCTTCTTCGCGATGTCGATTTCGATCTGTTCGCGCTGTTCGAGAAGCCGATTCAAGTCAGCCTGTGCTCCATACAGCGCGGCAATGTTCACATCTTTCATTTACACGGAGACTATCACACGGTGTGTAACGCAAGCAATAGAATAAACAAATAAAGGGCACCGATGGGAACGGCTGGGATCAGGCCATCGAGGACGCGAAGGACACAATCGCAAAATGCGAGCGCAAAATCGCCAGTATGAAGAAAGCAACTGTAATTTTAGCAATCACGAGATGAGGGAGTTGTGTATTCCACCGCAACGCAATCGGCGGGCCGCTCACAAGACCAGCAACACAGTGTTTAAGAAACTACCCAGCACCAGAGCGTCTTGACAAGTCGCTTTTATGTATGTACATACTGTGCATATACCGGAGAGGATTAACGGCTCAGAGACGTTCGGAAGGATGACACCGCAGAGGGTTCGGGCGCAAAGGCCGGCAACGGCGGCCTTCGTCTGAGTTCGCTCAGCGGCGGGTCTCAATGCTTTTCGAGTGGGACGAAGGCAAGCGGCGGGCTAATCTCGCGAAGCATCTCATTGATTTTCAGGATGCCACGCAAATCTTCGATGGGCCGATTTTCGAGCGAGTTCAACGCCGCCACGGCGAGGATCGCGTGTTTGCCATCGGCCTTATGGACGATATTGAGATCGTTGTGGTTTACGTTATGCGCGACAAACGCCGCCGGATTATTTCGGCCAGGAGGGCACATCGCGATGAAAGGCAAGACTACGCAAACCAACTCTGGAGCGCGGGCCAAGGGAGCCACGGACTTTAAGCGGTTGCGCACCATGCGCGACGCCGATATCGACTTCTCCGACATTCCCAGGCTCAGTAAGTCTTTCTGGAAGACTGCCCGGCTCACGATGCCGGAACCCAAAGACCGTCTCACTATCAGGGTTGACCGCGACGTCGTACAGTGGCTGAAGAAAAACGGTCCCGGCTACCAGACCCGCATCAACGCAATTCTGCGCTCCTACATGGAGGCGAAAGCCAACGGCGCCCGATAAATCGGTGCGTTGAACATGCTCTGTATTCGGATCTGGCCGATCGTGCGCGGCAAGCGATCGGAAACCTCTTGAGAGCCAGCCTCCGGGGTGAAAATTTTTTCACACTATCGGAGCAGGCGAAGCGAGCATATAGTCTTCGTGAGTTCGTGAAACCCCGCCTGATCTACCGAGGAGAATCCTATGCCGAGCCGAAAGACCACTTCAAGTTTGCCTCTCTCTCTCTCTCCCACCCTCGATAAAAAACTGATGGCATATGCAGCCGCCATCGGTACGACTTGCGTAGGCGCGCTCGCGACGCCGCAGGCTGCGGAAGCGAAGATTGTCTACACTCCGGCGAACCGGACCATAACCTTCAATGGGAAAAGTATTCTCGACCTGAATAACGACCACATTGCGGACTTTGTTTTTAATGGAGGAGGGTTGGGAAATACCAGCGAAGTGTTTGTCCGTCCTTTCGCCACGTCCAATCATGTATTGACCGGAAACGACGGAACTTACTGGGCGGCGGTGTTGCCGGCAGGCGTGGAGGTTGGGCCAGGAAACGGCTTTGTTGGCCACAAGGCGGCAATGGAAGCAGAGTGCGATTGCTCGGGAAACATTTATTACGTTGGCCCGTGGTTGAACGCGACCGACAAATATCTTGGGCTGGAAATCACCATTAACGGCCAGCATCATTTTGGCTGGGCGCGTCTCACCATGGTCGCCTATGGCCAAGCCACTCTTAGCGGATATGCATATGAGAGTATTGCCGGCAAGTCTATCGTTACTGGTGCGACCAGCGATGACGAGGCCGCCTCGCAGCCGGATAATGCTTCTGTGGACGTGGGAGCTCCGTCACTTGGAGTACTGGCACGGGGGGCGGAGGGACTTGAGTTGTGGCGGCGGGATGAAAGCGGGATTTAGCGCGAGCCCTTGAGGCGCAAGGTTGGACGTCACCCGGAGCTATGGAAGATCGGAAACCCAGGATCCGAGGCGCTGATTTACCATCCCGGAAATGAAGTGCGTGCCCTTAGTCTTATCTACCAAAGGAGAATCCTATGCTGATCCGAAAGGCCACCTCAAATTTGCCGCTCTCTTCCACATTCGATAAAAAACTCGTTGCTTATGCGGCGGCACTCGGGACTGCCTGCGTGGGAGCGCTTGCCATGCCGCAAGCCGCGGAAGCCAAGGTCATATATACTCCGGCGAACAGAACTATTCTTTTCGATGGGAAGAGCATTCTCGACCTGAACAACGATCATGTTGCGGACTTTGTTTTTTCCAGAGAAGGATTGGGAAACTTCAGCACGTTGATTATCCTTGCCTTCCGCCCAGACAATCATGTATTGACCCCAGCCGACGAAGGTTACGCGGCGGCGGCGTTGTCGGCGGGCGTCGAGGTGGGGCCTGGGAACGGATTCGTTGGCGGCGCGGCGGAGATGGAAGCATCGTGCATTTGCTCGGGCAGCTTCGCTAAAACTGGCCCATGGGTGAACGCGACCAACAAATATCTTGGACTTGAAATCACCATCAACGGCCAGCGCCATTTTGGGTGGGCGCGTCTCACCTTCGTTGCCTATGGCGAAGCTACTCTAACCGGCTACGCGTACGAGAGTGTTGCCGACAAACCTATCGTCACCGGGGCAACGAGCGATGATGACGCCGACTCTGCGCCGGATAATGCTTCCCTGCACATGGGAAATCCGTCGCTCGGAGTATTGGCGCGCGGAGCAGAGGGACTCGAGTTGTGGCGGCGGGTCGAAAGCGCGAGATAAGGAGAGTCTTGTCGCCTGAAGCCACCAGGGTTCGAGTCTCGTCCTCTCTGCAGTCCCTTAGGGAAATGTGCTTGACAACGCTTCGCAGGCAGCGTCCAGTAGCAGTTTCAAGCCCCGGCTTAAACCGGGGCTTTTGTGTTGTTGGCCATTATTTGTTTTGCAGGGCGAGCCGCGATCTCCGAGCGGATAACAGATTCCTCCCGCAGCCCTCGGTTTGCTCGGGCCGCGTCGGAATGACGAAGGTTGGGGTGGCGGCGCAGGTTGGGTCTGATCTATAGCTTTTCTCGTGAATCCGGTATATTGGACGGCGCTGTATGAGCAAGTGGCTGGGCGGCGGGGCAATGCCGAAGATTCTCAGGAGATCATTCAGGTATGAAGATATTCGTGATGCACGACGATAGCGGCAAGATCCGGGGCACATTCGCGACGACCCAGAATAACGTGGAGGCAAAACCCACGAAGGGAATGCACACGCACGTTGTGGAACGGGACACGCTTGAAGGAGATGAGTTGAAGAAATATCTGTACGACTTGCACAACTCTTTTCGCGTGGAGATCAAATCCGGAAGCACGAGTTTGGTGAAGAAATAGCAACCGCGGCGTACGCGCCGTAGAAAGGAACAAATTATGTCGAATGAGGTCAAGGTGTCGCAAATCGGCATGGGGACGCTGGACCCGGGCGTAGGAGCGGAAGTGTATTCGTGGACGACTTCGGAGAGCGAATATAACAAGGAGCGAAAGCGAGCCAGATTTTTCACGGTAGTTCCGGATCCAAACGTGAGGGTCGAAGTGGAAGGCATCGTCCAGATGGAAATTACGAGAGTTTGGAACATGGTGCGAACCACGATTCCTCCCAATTTTAAGATCGTTAACGTTCTGCAGTGGAACGTGGCGGTTTTGAACTCTGGCGGGCAGATATCGGCGTGGGAATTGTTGCAGGCTGAGACCGACAACTAGGGTGCGAGCGAAAAGCAGATTCCTCTCGCAGCCCTCGCTTTGCTCGGGCTGCGTCGGAATGACAAAGGGTGGTGAAGCTGTCCGGCACGACTAAAGTCGTGCCCTTCCCGATCTGTTAGATTCCGCCTTCGAAGATTTTCTTGGAGAGGTAGCGTTCGGCAGAGTCGGGGAT
Source organism: Candidatus Sulfotelmatobacter sp. (assembly GCA_049584475.1). Lineage (GTDB taxonomy): Bacteria > Acidobacteriota > Terriglobia > Terriglobales > Acidobacteriaceae > Sulfotelmatobacter. The sequence continues at coordinate 24,319 of JBAUXX010000017.1, forward strand.
CAGGGTTACGACGCGCTTGTTTTTGCCCAGGCGTCTTGCTATCTGCAATGCGGCGTAGACGGCTGCGCCGCCGCTGGAGCCGGCGAGGACGCCTTCCTGCGCGGCAAGGGTCTTTACCATGTTGAAGGCGTTGTCGTCGGTCACCATGATGACTTCGTCGCAGACGGAGCGGTCGAAAGTTTTGGGGATGAAGCTGGCGCCTATGCCTTCGACTTTGTGCGGTCCGGGCGGGCCGCCGCCGAGAATTGAGCCCTGCGTTTCGACGGCGAAGGCTTTTACGTGCGGCAGATTTTCTTTCATGTAGCGGGCGACGCCGGTGAAGGTTCCGCTGGTTCCGCAGCCGAGGACTACGGCGTCGATGTGGCCTTCCATTTGTTCGAAGATTTCGGGAGCGGTGGTGGCGTGGTGGTAGTCGGGGTTGGCGGGATTCTCGAATTGTCCGGCCATGAATGCGCTGGGATCACTCGCGACCAGTTCTTTGGCCTGGCGGATTGCGCCCTGCATGCCGTCGGCGTCGGGAGTGCGAGTCACGTCCGCGCCGAGGGCGCGCATGATCTTGACTTTTTCTTCCGAGAAACGTTCCGGGACAAATAGTTTCACTTTGTAACCGCGGTTGACGCCGATGAGAGCGAGGCCGATGCCGGTGTTTCCGGCTGTGGCTTCGACGATGGTGCCTCCGGGAGCGAGCTGGCCTTGTTGTTCGGCGCGGCGGATGATGCCAATGGCAGCGCGGTCTTTGACGCTGCCGCCGGGATTCAGGTATTCGAGCTTGGCGAAAACGTCGGCGGAGCCCGCGGGCACCAGGCGCTTGAGCTGAAGCATGGGAGTTTCGCCGACCAGTTGAGTGATATCGTCGGCGACGCGCAGGCGGGACATTTCGGCGGTTTTCATGGGCACACTTCAGGGTACGGGGCGGAGTTATACGGAGTCAATTGCCGGGGGGACAGGGACCAGTGCGGCTGGCAAAACCGTTCTAACGCCGAGAACGCCGAGTGCGCCGAGAAAATCTGGAGACAACTCAATGTGCGGATATAATTGCTGCCCTTGAGTCCACAACTTGGTTGGAAGGAATCGCATGCGACGATTTGCTTCGGTGGTGCTGATTGTTACCCTGGTTTTCCCATCGCTAATTTTCGGCGCCGACGAAACTGATTTGGCCGGGTACACGCCGCAGTCCAGCCAGGCGGAGCGCGCGTGGGAGGCGAAGTTTCGCGCGATTCCCGATCCCGCGAATTTGAAGGAATATATGCGGCGGCTGAGTGCGCGGCCGCATCACGTGGGGTCTCCTTATGACAAGGACAATGCGGAGTGGATTCTTGCGCACTTTAAGGAGTGGGGACTGGATGCGCACATCGAACAGTTCGATGTGCTGTTTCCGACGCCGAAGATTCGCGTGCTGGAGATGATTGAGCCGACGAGGTTCACGGCAAAGCTGGAGGAGCCGGCGATTGCGATCGATCCGACTTCCAATCAGAAGTCGGAGCAACTGCCTACATATAACGCGTATTCGATTGACGGCGATGTAACGGCTCCGCTCGTGTTTGTGAATTACGGACTGCCGGAGGATTACGAAAAACTTGACCGGCTGGGCATTTCGGTGAAGGGCGCGATTGTGATTGCGAAGTATTTGCACTCGTGGCGCGGAATAAAGCCGAAAGTTGCGGCGGAACACGGGGCCATTGGCTGCCTGATTTATTCCGAGCCGCAGGACGACGGCTATGGGCAAGATAACGTGTTTCCTGAAGGGCCGATGCGCAATCGCGATGGCGTGCAACGCGGCAGCGTGATGGATTTTGCGGCGTCAAATCCGGGCGATCCGTTGACGCCGGGAATTGGGGCCGTACCGGGAGCGAAGCGTTTGCAGTTGAATGAAGCGAAGAGCATCACGAAGATTCCAGTGCTGCCGATTTCCTATGGCGATGCGCAACCGTTGCTGGCGGCACTCAAAGGACCGATGGCTCCGGCAGAATGGCGAGGGAGTTTGCCGATTTCGTATCACGTGGGGCCGGGACCGGCGAAAGTCCATCTGAAGATGGCGTTCAACTGGGATACCAAACCGGTGTATGACGTGATCGCGAAGATTCCCGGCACTGTTGCGCCGGATGAATGGATCATTCGCGGCAACCATCACGATGCATGGGTGAATGGTGCGGAGGATCCGGTATCGGGACAGGTAGCGCTCATGGAGGAGGCGCGGGGGCTCGGCGCATTGCTGAAGCAGGGATGGAAGCCGCGGCGAACGATTATTTATGCGGCGTGGGATGGGGAAGAACCGATGCTGCTGGGTTCGACCGAGTGGGCGGAAACGCATGCGGAGGAATTGCGGCAGCATGCGGCGGTCTACATCAACTCGGATGGCAACGATCGCGGTCTGCTGAACATGGGCGGATCGCACACGCTGGAACAATTCGTGAATGGAGTGGCGCGCGACATTGAGGATCCGGAAACCAAGATGACGGTGTGGCAACGGCTGCGCTTGTCCGAAATTGCGGACGCGAAGAGCCCGGAGGAGCGCAAGGAATTGAGGGAGCGGGAGGATCTACGGATTGCGCCGCTGGGATCGGGGACGGATTTCACTGCGTTTCTCGATCATCTGGGCGTAGCGACGCTGGATCTCAGCTATGGCGGAGAGGACGACGAAGGGATTTATCACTCGATCTATGACGACTTTTACTGGTACACGCATTTTTCCGATTATGACTTTATTTATGGGCGTGCGATGTCGCAGACGATAGGCACGACGGCGATGCGACTGGCGGATGCGGAAATTTTGCCGTTTGAATTTAGCGATTTCGCCGACACGATGCAGAAATACATGAAGGAAGTGGAAAAGTTGCTGGCGGATAAACAACAAGAAATTGGGGAGACGAACCGGGAACTGGATGAGGGAGTATTCAATGCGACGCTGGACCCGCGGCGGCCCACGGTGGCGCCGCCGCGAGAAGAAGTTCCTCCACACCTGAATTTTGCACCCTTGGAGAACGCCGTCGAGTCGCTGACGCGGAGCGCCGAACACTACAAGCAAGCGCTGGCGCACAAGCCGGCGGGCTTTAATGACAACGCGGACCAGTTGCGCGCTTTGAATCAATTACTGATGGAGAGTGAACGCCGGCTGACGAATGATGAGGGTTTGCCGCGGCGTCCCTGGTACAAGCACCTCGTCTATGCTCCCGGGGTTTACAGCGGATATGGCGTAAAAACTATTCCTGGCGTGCGCGAGGGGATTGAACTTAAGAAATATGCGGAAGCCGATGAAGAGATTGCGCGTGTGGCCAAGGCGTTTGAGGATGAGGCGAAGCTGATTGAGGAAGCTGCGGCGCAATTGGCTCAGGGAAGCAAATTGAATTGAGAGTTGCACGGCCACCGCGCGCAAAAACCTGGATCCCTCGCTTTGCTCGGGATGACAAGCCAAAGTGCGATGACAAGCCAAACTACGGCCGACGTGGTGTCAAGCGATGGGTTTTATTTCGTTGCGGCGGCGGGCTGCGGTCCGGCGTAGTAGCCGCTTTTGGTGCGGACCATTAATTTGCTGCGGCCTTTGCCTTTGGCCTCGACGCGGACCTGGCGGAAGCCGCCGTTGCCGCGAGGATTGGTGGGCTTGTAGCCGATGGTGTACTGGTTGCGGATATCGTGAGCGACCTGGCGGCTGATCTCGTCCACGTCGTCGAGCGTCTTCGGGAAAAATGCGAGGCCACCGGTGCGCTGGGCGATGATATCGAGGGCGCGTTTGGCGCGCTTGGGATGTTCTTCATCACCTAAGACTCCAATGGCGTAAACCTGCGGACCATTTTCTTCCTGCAGCTGTTTGACTGCCTGTTCCAGCGTCTCGCGGCTGGCATTGTCTTCGCCGTCGGTGACCACAAAGAGCACTTTCTTTTCCAGTCTCGCGTTGCGCTTTAAATGTTCGGCGGAAGCCACCACGGCTTCGTACAGTGCGGTGCCGCCTTTAGCGTCGATTTTTTCCAGAGCGTCTTTCAACCTCAGCAGGTTGTTGGTGAAATCCTGATCGAGATAATACTCGTCGTTGAAGTTCACGACGAAAACTTCATCCTGCGGGTTGCTGGAGCGGACCAGATTCAGCGCGGCCTGGTTGACTTTGGCACGCTTCTCACGCATGGAGCCGGAGTTGTCGATGACGATGCCCATGGCGACGGGAATATCTTCATGGCGGAAGGAGACGATGTTTTGCTGCTTGCCGTCTTCGAAGACACTGAATGCAGTCTTGTCGAGATTGGTGACGATGTGCTGATGGTCGTCGACGACCGTGGCGTGCAGAAGGACTTCGTCAACATCTTTGCGGAAGACGAAGACACCGTTGTCGTCACTGCCCTGCTGCGAGTCTTTTTTCTGCGAGTCAGGTTTTTGCGAGTCAGGTTTCTGCGAGTCAGGTTTCTGCGTATCGGTCGAAGGAGTTGGCTGTTGAGCCGGCGCAGAAGATGTTTGAGATCGCGCCGGCGTTTGCAGAAGCGCTCCGGCACAAATCACAAATACTAGAAGAAGAAAAAACCGCCCGGCCCGTTCATTCAGCTGGCGCGTAATATCCCGTCCTGGCATACACCTTTAGAGGCGGCAATCCTTTCGGTGGCATCAGCTTCACTTTTATCTTACGCCATTTGCCGTCGTGCACGACTTTGGCGGGACGGTAGCCGAGAACGTACTGATTGCGGAGTTCAATGCCAATTTTGGTGGCGACATCGGCCAGGTCGTTAGGGTTGTCGATGGTGAAGGCGCGGCCCCCGGTGAGTTCAGCAATATCAGTCAACAGCGCGGGGCCGAGACGCTCTTCCTGCGACTGGAAGTAGCGGTCGTAAATGCCGATGGCATAAATCATCACATCGGCTTCTTTGACGAGAGCTTTGATTTCGCCTTCGGTGTAGCGGCTGTGATTGTCGCCGCCGTCGGAGATGATAAGCAAAGCCTTCTTGGCGTATTTGGCCTGGCGCATTTTGCTCACGCCCATGTAAATGGCGTCGAGCAGGGCGGTACGCTTGCGCGGCACGGCATAGACCAGTTTGCTCTGAATTTCGTCGACGGAACTGGTGAAGTCGCTCACTTCCTCCGGCTCATCGGAGAAAGTGATCATGAAAAATTCATCCTGCGGATTTGCCGTTTTGAAAAATTCCATGACGGCGTCTTTGGCGCGATCCATCTTGCTGCTCATGCTGCCACTGGAATCGAAGATTACGCCGAGGGAGACGGGGGCATCTTCGCTGGAAAAGGAGCGGATCTCCTGTGGGGCATTGCCGTCGAAGAGCTGGAAATTTTCTTTTTCAAGTCCGGTAACCAGGCGGTTGAGGGGATCGGTGATGGTGACCGGAACAAGGACCATATCAACATCGACTTTCAACGGCCGCACATGCGCGCTGAGTTTGCCGGCGTCCAGGTCGGCTTTGGAAGTCAGTTCCACCGGGGGAACATCTTTAACTTTGTCCTTTTCGACCTCTCTAGGCAAAACGTGGACGTCATTGACGTCAGTTTGAGCGTAGGCGGAAATGGTGAGTAAGGAGGCAGCGACAAAACTCAGCGTCAAGGCCAGGAGCAGGTTTGCAAACTTCGGGCGCTGGTGATTTTTGCGCAGCCAGTTTAAGGTCGGATGCAGAAGCAGAGCCGGGGGGGAACTTTGAACCGAACTTCGAACTAAATCTCGAACCAGGGCAGGAGGTCCAGGGAACCCGCGCCCATTCTCCTGGCGGGTCATAAAAATTACCTCAGTTGAGGCGGATGTTATCACAGCTTGCTCCGCGCGGCGCAGGCTTTTTGTCAAAAATGAGAGACAAAATCGCGATTGTGGCGCAGCGAAATACCAAATAACGCCGTTTTGGTACTTGTTACAATCAAACCGCTACCAGCATACTTTTTTCCATGGCAGAAATTTTTCCGTTTCGGGCACTGCGCTATAACTCGCAACTCGTTCCACCGTCGCTCTGCGTCACCCAGCCGTACGACAAGATCTCGCCCGCGATGCAGGCTGGCTATTATGCGGCCAGTCCTTACAACCTGGTCCGCATCATTTTGGGTCGCCATGAAGAGCAGGACAATACAGAGCACAATGTATATACGCGCGCCGCGGCGGACTTCCGCAACTGGCGCGCCAGCGAGGTGTTGCGGCAGGATGCGGAACCTTGCATCTACGCCTATTCCGAGCGCTTCACAGTGCCGGGCACAGATACGGAGTTCGAGCGCCGGGGATTTATCGCGCTTGGCCGGATCGAGGATTATTCGGCTAAAGTGGTGTTCCGTCACGAGCAGACATTGGCGAAGCCTAAAGCTGACAGGCTGGACCTGTTACGCGCGACGCGCGCGCATTTTGGACAGATCTTTATGTTGTATGAGGGGGGAAGTATCGATTCCCTTATCGCGGCGGGGACTCAGCGGAAGCCCGATATTGAAGTCACCGATGAATATGGTGTCATCCACCAAGTGTGGGCGATTCCGGAAACGGGCATGATTGAATCCGTGCGGAAAGCAATGGCAGAAAAAAGGCTCATCATCGCCGATGGGCACCATCGATATGAAACTGCTTTAGCCTACCGCGATGAGCGCCGCGCAGCTGCCGGAGAAAAACTCTTCTCACGCGAAAGCGCCCCGTATGACTTCCTGATGATGACGTTCGTCAGCATGAGCAGTCCGGGATTGCTGATTCTGCCTACGCATCGCGTGGTTCACGGGTTATCGGGATTTTCGGTGGATGATTTCACCACCAAGAGCAGCAATTTTTTCGAGGTCGAAGAAGTCGACTCTGAGGTCGACGCCGAGCGAGCCGTCACGATTCTTCGCAACAAAGGAAAAAACGAAACCGCTTTGCTGGCCGTGATGACAGGCCGGACGGTATTGCTTCATCATCTCCTGCCTGCGGGGACGAAGTTTTTTTCCGGATTGTCGGAACGGCAACGGGGCCTCGACGTGGTTCAGTTACATAAATACCTGCTGGAGGGCGTGCTGGGCCTATCCGAAGAATCGATTCGCAACCAGCAGAACCTTTCCTATATACGGGAGGCGGCGCAGGCGATCGAACTCGTTCGAACAGGCAAGGCCAACGTCGCTTTCCTGATGAATCCGTGCCGGGTGGAACAGGTCCGGGATGTGGCGTTTGCCGGTGAGGTCATGCCGCAGAAGTCGACGGATTTTTATCCCAAGCTCCTTAGTGGGTTGACGATCTATGCGCTGGAGTAGAGCCCGCGCGACGGCTGAGAACTGCGGACGATGCCCACGGGGGCTAAAGCCCCGATTCATTGCCATAGCTTACGCGGCGCTGAAGCGCCGCTCTTCCACGGTTGTGCAGACTCTTGTGGCGGATCTGTGCGGTTTTGAGAAAGCTGCGCTGAGGTTTGTGGCGGGTTTGGGCGGGTTCGCGAAAGCGCTGACTTTTGTGACGCCTTCGTGGCTGTTTCGACATTCTCGAGCGGAACGAGCGTTTGCGAGTCTTCTTTCGGTCGTATTACTTTTTACGATTTCGCTTTCGGGGGCTGCGCCGGAAAAGCATCTTTCCGTTTACTCTGTCGCGGCGAACTATTCCCTTCCTCTTATGCAGCACAATGGCCGGGACTATGTTGGCCTGCTGGAGCTTCTGGAACCTCTGGGAGCGGTTAACGCCCGCACTGACGGGGACCGTTGGCGGTTGAGGTACAACAATCTGCAAGCCGAGTTCACGGTGGGCAAGACTCGAGTACACATTCAGGGAAAGGACGCCGATCTTCCCGCGGCATTTGCGATGGAAAATGGGCGCGGGCTGGTTCCGGTCTCTTGTTTGAGTTTACTGTTGCCACGGTTTCTGGGTGGTCCGGTGACTCTGCATGAGGATGCTGGCCGGCTCTTCGTCGGCAGCGTGGGAACACATTTCACCGCGTCTTTGGCCGGAGATAATCCGCCCAGGCTGGTTTTCAATTTCACGTCGCCGGTTAGTCCTGCCGTCTCGACGGAGCCGGGAACGCTGCGCATGACTTTCAGCCGCGATCCTCTGGTCGCGCCGGCATCGCCGACGCTCACCTTCGGCAGCAGAACGATTCCATCGGCCACCTATACCGAAGGCAATGGCGCGGCAGTAATTGCCGTGAACTCCACAGCGCCCGTGATGGCAAGCTTCAGCAACAACGGGCGAACGGTTACGATCTCTGCCGCGTCAAACGCCACGCAGAAAACAGTGTCCCCCGCGCCACCAGCCGCAGGTTCGCCTTCAGCCGCTTCGACGCCGGGTGGCGCAGCGGCAGGAAATTCTGCACCCGTGCCGCGGAAATATTTCGTCATCATAGACGCCAGTCATGGAGGCGACGATCGCGGCGAATCCCTTAGCAGTACTCTTCTGGAAAAAGATGTCACGCTGGCGCTTGCCCGGAGCTTGAGGCAGGAACTGGAGAGCCGGGGAATTTCCACTTTGATGTTGCGCGACAACGATGCCAACCTGACACTCGACCAGCGCGCCGGGCTGGCGAATTCCGCGCACGCCGCGGTTTACGTCACGTTGCACGCTTCTTCGAGCGGCCACGGCGTGCGGATCTATACGGCGATGCTGCCGTACGAGACTTCTGTGAGCGACGATCGGGGACCGTTCCGCTCGTGGAATACCGCACAGCATTCGTACTTGCCCATGAGCCAACTGGCAGCCGGATCGGTTGCGTCGGAAATGCAGAAGCGACAGATTCCTGTACGAACGGTGCATGCGCCTTTGCGGCCACTGAACAACATCACTGCGGCGGCGTTGGCCGTGGAGGTCGCGCCGCAGGGATCGGATGTGGCACAAGTCTCCGCGCCGGATTATCAGCAACTGGTTACCAGCGCCGTAGCTACCGCGATTGCCACCGCACGCGACAAGCTGGGAGTGGCGCCATGACGGTAAGGACATGATGGCGAACACATGAGAGTCCGCGCGACGATTCCCCGGCATTTGGTAATCGCCATGTCGGTGCTGGTGATGGCAGTGCTCGCCATGAGCGTCTATGCCTGGCGCATGCGTGGACGTGCGGCTGCTCTGCCGGTCGAAGCGACCGACAGCCGGCCGATTGCGCCTCCGGTCTCGGGTCCGACGGAGCAGGTGACTCTTTACGTAGCGCAGGATGATGACGGTTCCCTGCGGCCCCAGGCCGCCAGAATTCCTCTTCCTTCCGGACGCCAGGAGCGTGTCGAAGAGTTACTGCGCGCGCTGCTGACGCTTTATCTCGATAAGGCTTCGCCCCATCCGCTTGCGCCGGGAGCCGATGTCCGCAGCGTTTTTCTGGTGGATCCAGGTCTGGTTGTCATCGATCTGAACGCCGCCTTTGCCGACGGGCACCGCTCCGGCGTATTGGTCGAGAGCCTGACCGTCGCCTCACTGATTCATACCATCTCGGCGAATATTCCGGGCGTTCTGCGGGTGAAGATTCTGGTCGAAGGCAAAGAACGCGAAACTCTCGCCGGTCACGCCGATCTGTCGGGCTTCTACGACGTCGCGGCGGTCAATCAGCTTGCGGCGGAGTTGCAACCGGGACAGTAAAACGACGTCAGACGACATCGGACCTCGGACGTCGGACCTCGGACTTGTCACGTTGAGAGCCGCGATGCGACGCCTGAGGTCTGAGGTCTGAGGTCCGAGGTCCGACTACGACTTTTCTAATCCCTCTATCTCTTTCTTGGTTCGCTCCAGGATCGCCCGAATTTTCCCGATGCGAGCAGAGTCGTGAGAACTGCGGGTGGCCGCGCGCATTGCCGCTTTCATTAGCTCGGCTGCGGGACGCATGACTTCTGCTCCTTCGGGCCCGATCCACGGACCCCAGTCGCCGGCCTGCTCCGCTCGCTGCCAGATCTTCTTCACCGTTTCGGCTTCGCGCTGCAACTCCTGTTTGCCGGCGTCGGTCAACGAGTAGGTTCGCTTGCCTGCAGCCTGGTCCGATGTGACCAGGCCTTCATCTTCCAATTGCTGTAATGCCGGATATATAGCGCCCGCGCTGGCTTTGTAGATTCCGCCAGATTTGGTCTCAAGTTCTTTCATCAGTTCGTAGCCATGTTTTGGACCGCTTTCCAGCATTGACAACAGGGCCAGCCGTATTTCTCCTGCGCCAAAAAAGCGTCCCCACCGGCCACCGCGGCCCCACGGAAGAGGTCCGCCTCCCATAAAGGGCGATGCGATTCCGCCTCGCCAGAAACTTCCACATCCTCGGTACATATTGATTCTTCCTCCAAATTCAAATTCAAGTTCAAGTTCAGGTCTTGTCTTACGACCTGTCTTTATGTATATCGTTAGATATATCTACTGTCAATTAGATTTACGAGAAAAGTTCGAACGAATTGCCTTCGACCGAAGCCTTCTTAACGCCGAGAACGCCGAGATCGCCGAGTTACCCTTTGTTGCTGCGCGTTCTTAGCGTGCTCGGCGTTTAGAAGGTGTTTTAGGCCTATCCGGCGAGACCCGCTGGGCCGAAGCCCTAAGCCCGTTTCATTTACAATCGCCAGCCTATGTATTTTCGTTCTGACAATCGCGCCGTAGATCAACTTCGCCCGGTCTCTATTACTCCCGGATTCATCACCACAGCCGAAGGCTCGGCGCTCATCGAGGTGGGCAATACCCGGGTTATCTGCACAGCGTCGATTGAGGAAACTGTGCCGGCATTTATGCGGAACACCGGCAAGGGATGGATTTCAAGCGAGTATGCCATGCTGCCCCGCGCAACGCTAACGCGCTCGCCGCGAGAGGTGGCGAAGGGGCGGCAGAGCGGTCGCACGCATGAGATCCAACGGCTGATTGGACGGTCGTTGCGAGCAGTAACGGATTTGTCGCGCCTGGGTGAGCGTACGATCTGGATCGACTGCGACGTGATCCAGGCGGATGGCGGCACGCGCACTGCATCGATTACGGGAGCGTTCGTGGCGCTCGGTCTTGCGCTGGGAAAGCTGGTGGAGGCAGGAACTCTGCCTGCCGTTCCGCTGAAGGATTTTGTCGCTGCAATCAGCGTGGGAATTGTTGACGGTGAGATTCTGCTCGACCTTTGCTATGAAGAAGATTCCCGGGCCGATGTGGACATGAACTTCGTGATGACCGCCGGACACAAGTTTGTGGAAGTGCAAGCCACGGCGGAGCACCAGGTCTTCGACGAACATCAACTCAACAAAATGCTGGCGTTTGCGCGGCAGGGCGTGCAGGCACTGATTACGAAGCAGCAGGCGGTGTTGAGCGGGGTGAGGCTGCGGCAATAACTGAAATGAAGCGTATCCGCACTCTCGTCGTTAATCACCTATGGTGGCTAGTTCTGGTAGTTGCACTCGCCTGCTGGCTGCGCACACGCTCGGATCGAGCCGCATTACTGTCGATAACACTTCCTTAGTGCTGCTTGTGTTAGTTCTTCTCAGTCCATTTGTGGCAGCGATAAAGAAGATCAAGATCGGTGACTTTGAAGCGGAAATCGAACCGGATGAGGTCAAGCGCATCGCCCGAGAGGCAGAGGAATCGCTACCCGAGCGGTTGCCGAGTAAGACTCACCCGCCCGAGATGAACGCGACCGCCTCAGCAATCAGATCTCTTGCTGAAACGGATCCTCCCATCGCTCTGGCCAAGCTTCGGATTGAAATCGAGACGAGCCTTCGCCAACTTCAGCGGCGCGTTCGGGGCGGTTTAGAAAAAGGGCGACCCGCCCCCTTGATATCCGTTATTAGGGAGCTGACTGCAGCTGAGGCTTTGTCCCCTCAACTGGGAGCTACCCTTCGTGATGTCATTGCGATCTGCAACCGGGCAATACACGGCGAAGACATTCGCGGTGTCGATGCCGAGAAAATAGTGAACGTAGGAATCGACCTTCTTAGCGCCATTCGGCAGGAGACCCGCGAGTTCGTGACAACCCATCCGGTGGAAAGCACCGTAATCTCTCCGAGCGAGCGGGACGGGCTTCTAGGGGCAAAATATCGTCTTACGACGGTGGTTCCTCTGTCCGCGAACCCGGAGCGCCGTGTGTACGTGGTAACGCAGGTTGAACTCGACGAGTTCTTTGATGGCTACTCGGAGTTTGCCGAGTTCGTCATTGCTATTGAGCGTATCGGATAAGAAAGAACGTTGCGAATGAATCGACTGAATACACTCCTCATCGTGGCAATGATGTTCTTCCCATCTTGCGCCTTCGGACAAACCTCATCGTCAGCGCCCGGAACTTCCCAGCCCACCATCCTCTACGGCGCGGCTTATTACAACGAGTACATGCCTGCGGATTTACAGCCTGGCCGCCTGGACAAAGATGTAGCGCTCATGAAATCGGCGGGAATCACGGTAGTGCGCATGGGCGAATCCACCTGGAGTTTGTGGGAGCCTGCGGACGGACGCTTTGAATACGCGTGGATGGACCGCGTGGTGGATGCCATGGGCAAAGCGGGCATCAAGGTCATCATGGGCACGCCCACGTATTCCATTCCGACGTGGATGGCCCATGCGCATCCCGAAATTCTGGCACGGCCTTTAGGCGGCGGATTTGTGGGCTACGGCATGCGGCAGAACATGGATTTCGACAATCCGAAGTTCCGCTTTTATGCCGAGCGCGTGATCACTAATCTCGTGCGCCATTACAAAGACAATCCCGCGGTGATCGGCTGGCAGATCGACAACGAGACTGCGCCCTATGGCGCATCGAACGATGACGTGTTTGCGGGGTTCGTCGAGCATCTCAAGCAAAAGTTTGGCACCACCGACGCATTGAATAAGGCATGGTTCCTCAACTACTGGGGCCAGGATGTGAACGATTGGTCCGATATGCCGACTCGCGACAACGCGACCAGCACCAGTTACAAACTAGAGTGGTCTCGTTGGCAGCAGATGCGAGTGACCAACTTTCTTTCGTGGCAGGCTGCATTGGTGAGGAAGTATCGCCGCACAGATCAATTTGTTACGCAGGATTTCGGCAGCATGATGAAGGCCGAGGTGAACGAGCAGGAAGTCGCAGGCGCGCTCGACGTGGTCGCGAACAATCCTTACCACGGAACACAAGATCACTTTGACGGATGGTGGCAGGCCTTCCAGGGCGACTTCTCGCGATCCCTGAAGCATGTGAATTTTCTGGTGACCGAGACCAACGCACAAACGCTGGGATGGGATTCGGCCGGGCAGTTTCCGCCTTACGACGGGCAGATGAGGCTCGACGTTTACACCGATATCTCGAGCGGCGCCAATATGGTCGAGTACTGGCATTGGCATTCGATTCATGCGGGCCAAGAAACTTATTGGAAAGGCGTGCTCAGCCACGACCTTGAGCCCAATCGCGCCTATGCCGAAGTCACACGCATCGCGCATGAGTTGCAGAAAGTCGGGCCCGAACTGGCCGACATGAAGATTCACAACCAGGTCGCGATCTTGTACAGCGTGGATTCTTCAAATGGGATTAGCTTTATGCCTTTTGAGCAGCAGGAAAACTTTGTCTGGACGCCGGGCAAAGCTTCGGGAGCTTATAACGCGATCGTCAGCCAGTTGCACAGGTCGCTTTATTTGGCCAACGTGGGTGCGGACTTCGTGTTTCCTAGCACGAGCGCGGCGGAGTTGGCTCAGTACAAGCTGCTCATTGTTCCCTGTCTTTACGTGGCGGACGACGCGCTCCTAAACAGAATCTCCGACTACGTTCACGGCGGCGGTCACGTCTTGATGACGTTCAAGAGCGGCTTCACCAACGAGAACTCAGCCGTGCGCTGGGAGCTTGCGCCGGGGCCGCTTCGCCAAGCTGCGGGATTTACTTATCAGGAATTTTCAAATTTGGAGAAACCTCTGGGATTAAAGGGCGATCCTTTTCACGCGGGCGATGAGAACAAGGTCAGAACGTGGGCGGAATTTTTGCAGGTAACGACGGCGAAGCCTTTGGCCTTTTACGACCATCCTTTTTTTGGCCGATGGCCCGCGATTACACTCAACCACTTCGGCTCGGGAACATTGTTATATGAAGGCACAGCGCTCTCGGACAAGTTGCAGGAGGCGGTAGTTGCAAATGCACTCCGCGACGCCGGACTCGCGGGACGAGATCAGCAGCTTCCCCCCAACGTCCGCGTGAAGCACGGCATAAGCCGCGACGCGCACAACTTGCATTACTACCTCAACTATTCCGGCGAGCCCGCTACGCTTAGCTATGGTTATGCAGCGGGCACCGATCTGCTCACAGGGCGCTCGCCGTCTCCTGCCCAGCAGTTCACGATTGCACCATGGGATGTTGTGATCGTGAAGGAGACGACGGCGATGAAGTAGGCTGTGAAGAAGAAGCGCTGACTTCCGCTCATCCCTCTTACAAGTCCTCCCTTTCCCAACGAGGAATTCTCACCACCGGTTGGCGGCGCAGACGGCTTAGAAGGGCCCTACGGGCACTTGACGCGGCGAAACGGACAGACGTAGGTCGAACCGATGCAATTCGTGCTATGTGCTCTCTGCGATAGGTCACCACGTAAGTTTTACCCTCTCGAACTTCCTGAAGGATTTTCGCGAATTTTCGCTTCGCTTCAGCGGCTGAAATTATCTTGTCCACGACGGGCTCTCCCCAATGCTTATCTTAACTCGTCCACTTTCGCCGTCTACGTCGCATCATTGGATCTTCAACTGTGAGGCCGCTCACTCGTAACGAAGACTTTCAATTGGATCCAACCGTGCGGCGTGGACTGCCGGCACCATGCCGCTGACGATGCCCACCAGGCCGAGAATGATCGTCGCCACAACCAGGCTGCTCACGTTGATGTGCAGATGAATGTCTCCGGCTTGCAGGTTGTCACCGAAGGCGCTCATGAGCGGCAGGGCTCCCACGATCCAGGAAATGAGGTAGGCGATTGCGATCCCGCCGAGACCTCCGGCGAAGGTGATCGCCAGTGCCTCGGCGAGAAACTGGAACAGGATGTGGGCCTTGTGCGCGCCTAAAGCCTTTTCGATGCCGATTTCACGGGTGCGCTGCTGCACCGAGACCAGCATGATATTCATGAGGCCGATGCCGCCAATTCCCAGCGTAAGTGCGCCGATGAAGGCGAGCAGAATTTTGAGTGCCGTGGTCACGGTTGTGAACTCATCGAAGTCCTGTTTGAAATCGGCGATGAACACTGCACGACGGTCGTCTGCGCGGAAATTGTGGTGCCCGGCGAGCACGGCGCGAACGACACGAGCCAGTTGCTGGTGGCTTTCGCCTTCGTAGTCCATGAAGATGCCGGTGATGTATTTGGTGTCATAGAGGTCACCCATGGCGCTAAAGGGGATGGCGAGCAGGCTGTTGTCGTTGTCGTCTCCACCCTGAACTTTGCGCTGATAGACGCCTACCACCTGGAAGCTAAGGCCGTTGATGCGAATGCTCTGCCCCAGCGGCGGCTCGCCGGAGAAGAGCCGGCGCCGGGCTTCATCACCGATCACGACCACGCGGGCCCGCTGGAGCTGATCTTCCGCGCTCAGACCGCGGCCGGAGGCAACCGAAAAACCGCGAATGCGCTCGTACACGGGAAACACGCCGGTGAGAAATAGATTGGTGAAGGTACGAGTGTCGTGCTGGATGGTCACGTTTCGCTTGTCGAAGATGGGCGTGACGCCCTTCACCATGGGCACTTCGTTGCGAATGTAGTCGACGTCGGCAAGCTGGAGGCGGACTTCGCTTCCCGCTTTTGCGCCGCCTGCTTGCAGCGAGGTGCGGCCAGGGAACGCTCCGATCACGTCGGTTCCCCACGAACTGAAGATGATGTTGATGGCGCGCTCGAAGCCCGATCCAAAGGCTAACAGGATGACTACAGTGGCAATGCCCCAAGCCATACCAAGCATGGTGAGCGCGGTGCGGCGGCGATTATGTTGCATTGCGCCGAGAGCTTCCTTCAGCAGGTCACTGGTCATAATCGACTCCTGACTATTCCTGGCGCAAAGCTTCCACGGGTTCGAGCATGGCGGCCTTGCGAGCCGGATAAAGTCCGGCGGTGATTCCAGCCAGCGCCAACGACACTACAGCGCCGATTGCCGATATGGGGACAATGCGCGGCGTATCGAAACCCTGCGGGAGATTCACTCCCGAGAGCAAATGGACGACGAGCGCGGCTCCGCCCACACCGATTGCGCCGCTGAGCAGGGTGAGAAACGCGCCTTCCAGAAAAAATTGCAGCAAGATGTTGCGATGCGTCGCGCCCAGAGCTTTGCGGAGACCGATCTCGCGAGTGCGCTCAGTCACCGCAACCAGCATGATGTTAATGATGCCGATTGCGCCCAGCGCCAACGTGACCAGGCCCACGCCACCGAGAAACCAATCCATGGCGGTGAATATCTTGCCCATCACTTTCTGGTTCTTGACTGTGTCCCATTCTTCCCAGATATCGTCGCCGTTGGGATTGAAGCCGCCGTGGTTGCGGGCAACGATTCTGTGCAACTCTGCCTTGGCGGCTTCGTTTTCGTCAAAGGAACGGGGCTGATAGTTTATGAACGAAATCGCGTTGCCATCTTTCGAGTTGTCGCCTTTGAGCGGGAAGAGTTCGCGCATGGTGTTGAGGGGCACGAAGAGGCGAATGTTGGTGGAGTTCTGCTCTTCGTTGCCAATCATCGAGAGCATGCCGATCACTTCAAAGCGAACTCCGTTGAGCATTACGGTGTTACCCACGGCAGGACGGCCGGGGAACAGATTGCGCGTAATTTCGCGGCCCAGCACGCAGACGCGGCGGCTCTGGTCATTGTCCTCATCGTTGATCCAGCGCCCGACTTGCAGGGGAATGGTGCGCACCTGGCTGTAAACGGGAGGAACGCCAGAGACCTGGCCGTTCGTGCTGGTGTAATCACTCACGGCGCGGATATCGTCACGCGCGATTACTGGTGCGATGTTCACGGCCACTTTGGCTTCATTCCGGATGGCAAGATAGTCGTCATAGGTGAGATTGAACCACTTCATAGAATTGAAGCTGCCCGCAAGAGCGGGTGCACGTCCGCCAAAGAAGAAAATAATATTTTTGCCGAACGTTTCCAGTTGCCGGCGGTTGCCGTTGCGGAAGCCTTCCCCGACGCCCGCTAGCAGCAGCAACGACCCCACACCCCACGCGATTCCGAACATGGTGAGGAACGAGCGCAGCTTGTGCACCCATAGGGTGCGCAGGGTCTGGCTGAAAGTATCCAGCAGTGTGCGCATCGGTTAGCTCAGATTAGAGGGCGGAGAATTCCAATATGCCAATCCGCCCCCGCCGCTATGCAATTCGACTGGACAAAAAGGCAATCGTTAGCGAGGTTTTTTGCAGACGAAGAGCTCAGTTTGGCATGCTAGGCGATCCATACCGTCTTCGCGTTCATGAACTCGCGGATGCCGACGGCTCCCAGCTCGCGGCCATGGCCGGATTGCTTGACTCCGCCGAAGGGGATGCGGGTGTCGGAGGCGACCATCTTATTGATGAAGACCATGCCAGCTTCGAGTTCGTTGATAAAGCGCTCGCGTTCTTTGTCGTCGTTGGTCCAGGCACTGGCACCGAGGCCAAAGCGGACATCGTTGGCGATGCGGATAGCTTCGTCCTGATCTTTCACACGGAAGATTGACGCAACCGGACCGAAAAACTCTTCGCTATAGGCCGGAGAATTTTTTGGAATGTCCGTCAACACGGTGGGCGCATAGAAATTTCCCGGCAGCTTCAGCGGATGTCCGCCGGTCAGCACGCGCGCCCCAGCCTTGACGCTTTTCTGTACATCGGCATCGAGCGAGGTGACCGCGTCTGCCGTAGCCAGCGGACCAAGCTCGGTTTTTTCGTCGAAGGGATCGCCGATGCGCAGATTCTTCATGCGGGCGACGAACTTGCTTTCGAACTCCGCGGCAATCGGCTCCGCCACAATAAACCGTTTGGCGGCGATACAGGACTGTCCGTTGTTAATAACGCGAGCTTCCACGGCTGTGGCCACGGCGGCGTCAAGGTTGGCGCTCGGCATTACGATGAAAGGGTCGCTGCCGCCGAGCTCCAGAACGACTTTCTTGATGCGCTTTGCCGCGCCGACGCCTACTTGAATTCCGGCTTGCTCGCTGCCCGTCAGTGTGGCTGCTACTACTCGCGGATCATTCAGAATGGCATCAACCTGCTGCGATCCGATCAGCAACGTTTGGAACGCGCCGGCAGGAAATCCGGCTTCGAGAAAGAGTGCCTCAATTGCCAGGGCGCATTGCGGAACGTTCGATGCATGCTTCAGTAAACCTACATTGCCTGCCATCAAGGCCGGAGCGGCAAAACGGATGACCTGCCAGAAGGGAAAATTCCACGGCATCACGGCCAAAACCGGACCGATGGGCAGATAGCGAACAAAACTCTTCTTCGCTCCGGTCTCGATCACTTCATCGGCGAGAAATTTCTCCGCGTTCTCGGCGTAGTAGCGGCAGGCTGTGACGCACTTGGCAGCCTCGGCCACGGCGGCTTTATAGGGCTTGCCCATCTCCAGCGTCATCAGGTGGCCGAATTTTTCCTTGTCGCGTTCGAGGATCTCGGCGGCTCTGGTCATGCGGCGGGCGCGTTCGGCGAAGGGCGTCTTGCGCTCGGCGTGAAAAACCGTGACGGCGAGTTGCAGCTTGTGTTCGATGTCTGCCGCCGACAGAGGCTCGAAGGTTTTTATGACTTCTCCCGTAGCCGGGTTAATGGTGGCAATCGGCATAACAAGGTTCCCTTCCTCCAGAAAACATTTTCCCTTCTCGCGGCCAGTGGCATCCAGAGTGCCTCAAAATGCACTGGTCATACCACTATACCACTGTGATTCGCGGCCGATTGAGACATGCCGTGTGCTAAGGCTTACTTGCGAATCACTCTCAGCGGCAGAATGATCCTACGTCCTTCGGAGCCAACAACCGATCTAACTCTTTCGACAAGACATCAAGTTTGGACACGATTCGTTTCAAAGCTCGAAGCCGAATACCACTCCCTAGTTTACAATTGTGTGTTTCAATCACTCATCCTTTCAGCACTGATTCGGAGGACTTATGAAGCTCACCCCTGGCAAACTTGCCGGTCTTAAACGCGTATCGAACGACCGCGGTGTCATCGCAGCGGCAGCTATGGATCAGCGCGGGTCTCTGCAAAAGTCACTAGGCAAGGAAAAAGGCGGCGAGGTGACCGACGCCATGATGGAAGAGTTTAAGTCGCTGGTTGCCGAAGTGCTGACGCCACATGCCAGCGCCATTTTGCTCGACCCAGAGTGGGGATTGCCGGCATCCAAGCGGCGCGCCAAAAATGCCGGATTGCTGCTCGCGTATGAAAAGACCGGATATGACAAGACTGGTCCGGGACGCCTCGGCGATCTGCTGGATCATTGGTCGGCGCAGCGATTGAAAGAAGCGGGCGCCGACTGCGTGAAGATTTTGCTTTACTACACGCCGGACGATCCGAAGCCGGTGAACGACACCAAGCACGCATGGGTAGAGCGCATTGGAGATGAATGCCGCGCCAACGACATTCCTTTCTTCCTGGAGTTCGTGGGCTATGACGAGGGCGCCGACGAAAAGGGGCTGGACTATGCGAAGAAGAAACCGCACATCGTGACCGAGAGTATGCGGGAATTCACCAAAGACCGCTACGGCGTGGACGTGCTCAAAGTGGAAGTGCCGGTGAATATGAAGTTCGTGGAAGGCGTGAAGTGCTTTGGCGGGCAAAAAGCGTACACGAAACAGGAAGCCATCGACCTGTTCCACAAGGCGGCGAACGTGGCGACCAAGCCATTTATTTATCTGTCGGCAGGCGTGAGCAACGCGGAATTCAGCGAGACGCTGGAGCTGGCGGGAGAATCGGGAGTCAAGTTCAACGGAGTTCTGTGCGGCCGCGCGACGTGGAAAGATGGGATTCCGATCTATGCGAAGCAGGGTGCTGCGGCATTCCGCAAGTGGCTGGAGACCGAAGGCGTGAAGAATATCAACAACGTCAACGACAAGCTGAAGGCGGCCACCTCATGGCACAAGATTTATGAGGTTGAGCCAGCGCTGGTGGGCGCGTAGTTCTCAGGCTCAATTTGTCGACGCGGTAGTATCCGGCTCTGGCGTGCGCGCGCAAAAAGGTCAAGTGCTTCGAACCTGAAGTTTGGCGTTAATATTGTGCCATTTGCGTCGCATGTCACATCTTCGGGGCGATACGACGCCACATATTGCGTTCTCAATTGCCTGCTAATGCGCAGCTCCACCTCGGGCATTTCCTTGGCGTCGGTGATGGTAAAGGCCTGTCCGCCGATTCTTGTGCTAATTCTGCCTGCGAAACTCCGTGGATTACCTTACCCTGCTGAGTGCCCATATTGGCCGATCCATTTAGGATGGGCCAGACAGAATTAGCAAGGAGCGCAATGACTGCCCAACCGAATGCGCAGGACGCGAAGACTGCCGTTGCCGCTAAGTTTCAAAACATACTTATCACCGGGGCCTCGGGCGGCATTGGATATGAACTCGCGAAACTCTTTGCCCGGGATCGTGCGAATCTTATTCTGGTTTCGCGCAGCGTACATAAACTCGCCGAGGTCGCCAGAGAACTGCAAAGCCGTTTCGGATGCACTGTAAAGACTATCGCTCTAGATCTAGGAACTCCCGCGGCGGCAAAGTTCTTGTTTGATCAGGTGCAGGGCGAAGGGATTGCGATCGACATTCTGGTGAACAATGCTGGCTTTGGAGCCTTTGGCGAGTTCGCGCAAATGGCAGAGCAGGAAATTCAGGGCCAGATTGCACTCAATATCACTGCACTCACGCAGCTGACTCGGTTATTTTTGCCGCCGATGATGACTCGCAGGCGAGGAAGGATCATGAACGTGGCTTCCACCGCCGCGTTTCAGCCCGGACCTTTGATGGCGGTCTACTACGCCAGCAAAGCGTATGTGCTCTCGTTCTCGGAAGCTCTGGCTAACGAAGTGAACGGCTCGGGTGTGACTGTGACGTGTTTGTGTCCTGGGCCGACAAATACGAATTTCGCCAAGCGGGCGGGCAATGACAATTCTCGCTTGTTTAAGAAGATCGGCGGCATGAGCGCGGAGACCGTGGCGCGCGACGGCTATCGCGGTCTTGTGGCTGGAAAAATCGTTGTGATCTCAGGGGTGCAAAATTGGCTGGCGGCCGAGTCGGTGCGTTTCGCGCCGCGAAAGATGGTCACAGCCATTTCACGATGGGTTTCCGAGAAGGCGGAATAGCGGCTTGCGGCTTGCGGCTTGCGGCTTGCGGCTTGCGGCTTGCGGAAGAATCTAAGTGCTCGATAGACCCATACACAAGGAAATTTTATGCCAACTTTGATTTCTGAACCCACGCGCATTCAGTCCGCTGGAAATAAGCCCAAGTTAATCGATGAATACATTGGCCGAGTAAATTCAAAAACGGCGGCGGCGAGCGTCGCTCACATGCGCAGTCCTGGCGGATGGGTAGAGCCGGGACAAACTCCTGAATTCGATGAGTTCACAGTCGTACTCAAGGGTGTGTTACGTGTGGAATACAAGGGCGGTCATATGGATGTCGCCGCCGGGCAGGGTCTGGTGGCGCACGCCGGGGAATGGATCCGATATTCGACTCCGCAACGGGACGGGGCTGAATACATCGCGGTGTGCCTGCCAGCGTTTTCGATGGAGACGGTGCACCGGGATCAGTAACTCTTCGCATGCCGGACCTAAACTTCAGTATGCGCAGGAAAACGCCGTCGCAGAGCCGCGACGAAGGAACAGTCCGCTCGGGTTGAAGCCATCTCAAGCGGCGAGAATCCTCTCCGCCATGCAAGCAGGAATGTGATCAGCAAAAGAAAGATAGTTATCAGAGCATTCGGCCACGCGTTCAGGCCCCATTGTCCGCGCCAGGTCAGTTGCAGCGCCGAGGAAAATGGCTCGAGATACGGGATCGGCCACTGATAGCCATCGGGACCGCGCGAGCCTAAAATATCTTCGACCAGATGCAGGTGGAAACTCAAGAACGCGAGCAGGCCCGTTTTCCATTTCTGCTTGGCCAAGGCGGTGGCTATCACGCCGATGACCAGCGCGAACGCAAGATTGTGTAACGAGTGGTGGTAGAGAGAAAACCAAAGCAGCGGATGGGCCGAGTTGCGAGTTAACATCTCGGGAATTATTCCGAAGCCATCGACGTCGGGCACAACACAAGCGAGAGTCACCAAGGCCCGATCTTTGCGATCTAATTGGAAGCAGTTCGCAAAGACCCACCCGGTAAGGAAATGCGTAACTGGGCTCACTTGATTGGACGAACCGGTACCTAAACGTCGATGAACACGTCGCCATTTTCAACCTTCAGCGGATAGACGGCAACTTTCGTGGAAGGATTCTGCACGGCTTCGCCGCTCGTTGGATCCCATTGCCAGCCATGCCAAGGGCACACGACCTTGCCACTTTCGATCATTCCCTGCCCCAGCGGTCCACCACGGTGCAGGCAGATATTGTCCATGGCGCTGTATACGCCATTAACATTGGCGACGCAGATGGTCTTTGCTCCGCAGGGGAATTCTTTGGCTTCGTTCGCGGCGGGAAGATCGGATTGAGCGGTGAGTTTGTTAAGGGACATGGAATTAGTTCATGACTTAGAACGGAGATCCTTCGCTTCGCTCCGGATGACCGCAGCGGGCTCCCGCTTCGCTCACGCCCGCTAATCGCGGTCACTTCGGCTGCATCGTCTGCGCGATCATTACCTGCCGCTTGAAATTTTCCACCATGTTCGGATCGAGCCGAACCGCAGTGGGCTTTTTGGCCAGCGTCATGGTGTCGATCTTGTCTTGTAGTTTCAACAGCGCGTAGAAAAGATTCTCGGGTCGCGGCGGGCAGCCGGTCACGTACACGTCGGTGGGGACGATTTTATCGACGCCTTGCAGCACCGCATAGGTATTGAACGGGCCGCCTACCGACGAGCATGCGCCCATCGAAATCACCCACTTGGGGTCGGGCATCTGATCGTAGATGCGCTTCACCACCGGGGCCATCTTCAGCGTTACCGTGCCGGCGACGATCATCAAGTCGCTCTGCCGCGGGCTGGGACGGAACACTTCCGAGCCAAAGCGCGCGATGTCGAAACGCGCCGTCGAAGACGCGATCATTTCGATGGCGCAACAGGCCAGGCCAAACGTCATCGGCCACACGGCGGATTTGCGCGCCCAGTTGAAGACATAATCAACCGTGCTGATCATGAAATTCTTTTCGAACTTGTTTTGCAGCCAGCCCATGGAACCCCTCTCGGACTCTAATCAGTATACGTCGTCGAGGCGGCGAAGCCGCCGCCGACAGAGCAGTCTACAGCAGGATCGGCCGGAGCGCAGGATCGAATTGCGATTTCAGGCTACAACCGCTGCCAAAATCCCTTGCCCAGGATTCTCAGCTTTTCAGAGACGGTAAGACTGACTTTGGCGGTGAAGACGTCGTATTGGCGCTCCGCGATTTTTTCCAGGAGCCGGCGGTAGATGTTGATTAAGACCCAAAGAGCAGGCTGGCTGTCTTCGGCAATGTAGGGAATGAGGTCGTCGCCGGCCCGGTAGAACTCGCGGGCGCGGTCGGCCTCCATGCTGAGCAGCGGACGGAGCCGTGCGGGATCAGGCGCGGCGAGAATATCTTCCGCTGAAAGGCCAAACTTTGCGAGATCTTCCGCGGGCAAATACACGCGGCCGAGAAGAGCGTCTTCTTTTATGTCGCGGATGATGTTGGTGAGTTGAAAGGCGAGGCCGCAACGCTCCGCGAGAGGCTCGGCCTGGGGATCGCGATAGCCAAACACGTGAATGCATACGAGTCCCACGACTGACGCAACGCGGTAACAGTAGACGCGCAGGTCTTCGAAAGTCCTGTAGCGGACAAGCGAAGGCTGAAGGGCAAAGAGTGGCTCGTCTTCCTGAGAAGCATCAAGCGCTGGTTCTTCGATGTCCATCGCGGTGCCGTGAGCGAGCTCGTCGAGCAGGCCTGCGGAAATGTGAAAGCGACGCTGGGTATCGGTGAGAGCCAGGAATATCGGGTCGTCGGTGGGATGGTTTTGTTGCGCGAGGTGAAGACCGTCGAGCCACTGATCGAGCTTGCGCCGGCGTTCGGGCAGAGTGAGCGTGGGATCGTCTGTGATGTCGTCACAGCGCCGCATGAAGGCGTAAACAGCGCAGAGGGACTCGCGCTTGCGGCGGGGAAGAAGCAGAAACGCATAGTAAAAGTTCTTGGCGGCAGTGCGGGTGATGCCGCGGCACACGGAGTAAGCCATTGCCAATTGCGGCGCTGTGGCGGTCCAGGCGACAGGAGCGGCAGGCTGCGCACCCGCGCTCATCGCTTGGCTCCGGATAAGTTCGACAGGAACTTCGACGACGCGGCGCGAGCTACCAGCGCCAGCTTGCGCGGTTTTGAAATCGACGGGCGCCGGCCGAGAACCGCGTAGTCTTGTTTTTCGATTGCGTTGAGAATTTCTTGACCGCCGCGAGTGAAGAGCTCCAGGTCGAGTGCCAGCTCGCGGTCGACTTTGCCGATCAGCGGTTCGCCGCGATCGAACCATTCGCGCGCGCGCGTGACTTCGAACTGCATCATGGAGCGAAATGCGGGCGTGTTGCGCTTGGCCTCTATGTCTTGCTCTGTGACGGCGAAGCGTCGAAGATCTTCGAGCGGCAAGTAGATGCGACCCTTGTCGTAGTCGACGGTTACGTCTTGCCAAAAATTCGCCAGTTGCAGCGCGGTGCAGGTGTAGTCGGAAAGTTGCCGGCGTTCCGCGTCGCGATAGCCGCAGAGATACAGCACGAGATGGCCGACGGGATTGGCAGAATAACGGCAATACACGAGCACATCGCCGAAGGTTTCAAAGCGCGTGACGGTTTGATCCTGGCGGAAGGCACGCAACAGGTCGGAGAATTCGTGCTTGGGAATGTCGAACTGCTTTACGGTTTCGCCTAAGGCCACAAAGGCGGGATGGCGCGGGTTGCCGCTATAGCAAGCGTTTAATTCCTGCTCCCACTGGTCAAGCAGGTCTAACGATAATTGCGGATCGCCGACTTCGTCGCCCAGATCATCGGAGATGCGGCAGTAGGCGTAGACATTGAAAAAATGCTGCCGCAGCCGCTTCGGTAAAAACCAACTGGCGACCGAGAAATTTTCGTAGTGCGTACGCGCGAGACGAGCACAATATTCTTGCGCCTCCGAGAGCGACGGAGGAGATGCGGGAATGGAGTAGGCAGCGGGAAGACGAGACCAAGCTGCGGAATTCAAGGCGAGTTGAGCATCGCTGAGTTGCGCCATTCTGTCGCTGACCGTAGTTCCTCAGCGGCTAAAGCCGCACCTAAACTAAGGCTTAACGGCGCGGCTCAAGCCGCGCCCCTTCAAACAATATAGATCATTAGTGGCCGGGGATGATTGCGGTCTTGATGTCGCTGCCGCGATTCAGCATGTGGCGCAAGACTTGCTGCAGGCGCGAAAGCGGAGCTTCTCCGGTAATGTAATCGGTCGGCCGAATTTTTTTCGCGGCGATCAGACCGAAGGCGCGGCGCACGGTTTCCGGCGTATGGTGGAATGTGGCCTTCAAAGTCATTTCTGAATAGTGCAGGCGTTGTGTGTCGAGCTGAACCTTGGTGCCGCTCGCACAGCCGCCGAAGAAATTGACGGTGCCACCTTTGCGGACCATCTCAACTGCCCACTCCCAGGCTTCGGGACGACCGACAGCTTCTACGACGACGTCGCAGCCGCGTTTTTGCGGACTCAGAGCGCGCACCGCGTCGACCACATCAGTCACTTTGGTGATCTGCACGATTTCATGCGCGCCCATGTGCCTGGCCGCTTCGACCTGGCTGTCGCGCTTGACCACGGAGATCACGTTGCAGCCGATGGCACGCGCCACCTGGACAAACATCAGGCCGATGGGGCCACCCCCGATGATGGTGACGGTGTCGCCAATTTCGACTTTTGTTTCGTGCAGTCCGCGCAGCACGCAAGCTAGCGGCTCGGTCATGGCCGCGTCTTCAAAACTTACGTTCGGCGGGATGACCAGCATGTTGGCTTCGACAATGCGCTTGGGAACGCGAATGTATTCGGCGTAAGCGCCGTTGTTGAATAAAAGATCTTCGCAAAGATTTTCCTGATGTTTAGAACAGTAGAAACACATTTGGCAGGGCGCCGAGTTCAAGGCGACAACACGCATGCCTTTCTTAAACCCGTTGACACCCGAGCCAACTTCTTCGATCACTCCTGCCAGTTCGTGACCGAACAGTGCAGGAGGGACGATCATGCGCGCGTGATATCCCCGCTGGAATACTTTGAGATCGGTTCCGCAGGTCAAGGCAACCTGCACCTTGACCAGAACTTCGCCCGCGCCCACTCGTGGGATTGGGACTTTTTCTATCTTGAGATCTTCTTTGCCGTAAAGAACGGCAGCCGTCATTTTTCCATTCAAAGCTGAGTTCCTTCCCGAGCGCCACCGTCCCAGCCGCTCCCGGGCTGAATCACAATTTTCATCGAGGAAGGCTGCGGATGGGCAGCCAGATCCAGAGCGCGTGCCGCCTCCTGAAGAGGAAAGCGGTGACTGATCAGGCGCTCGAAATCCATTTCGCGGTTCATCACAAAAGCCACGGATTCTTCCTGCAAATCGACCGATGCGCTATACGAACCGACTAACGACTTCTCGTCCACGCAAACCGCGGCGGGATCGATGATGGCCTCGCCATGCTGGGTCTGCGCAAATAGTAAGATGCGTCCGCCAGGGCGCGCGGCGTCCATCGCAGTGCGAATCAGACCGTTGACGCCAACCGCGAGAATCACGGCGTCGGCGCCACGGCCTTCGGTAAAATCGCGCACCTGTTCGGCCACGTTCGCCTGCGAGGCATCAACCTTTCTGTCTAATCCGAAGCTTTCTCCTATTTTAAGCCTTTGCGGATACAAATCGGAAGTGATGACCCTAGCTCCAGCCCGTTTAGCCAGAACAGCCAATATGATGCCGATCGGCCCCTGGCCGATCACCAGGACGGTTTCGTTTGGGGCCAGACGCAAAGCTTGAATACCCTTCATGCAAGTGTTGACCGGTTCGACGAAGCAGGCCTGCTCGAAAGAAATGCAGTCGGGAATGCGGACCGTGCCGCGCTCGACGATCCAATCCATGACCCGCACGTATTCGGCAAAGCCCCCGCCGGAAGGCTCGAAGCCTGCGGTACAGCCCACTTTCTTGTAAGTTTCGCACTGGGCAAAGGTCTGGTGGCGGCAGTAATAGCACTCCCGGCAAGGGATGTGGTGAAAGACGACCACGCGATCGCCTGGGCGCCAGTTGCTGACACTATCTCCGACTGCGGCGACTGTGCCGGAGGTTTCATGGCCGAAGATTCGCGGTGCCGAATGCGAGCCAGTGGCGATCTTCTTGAGGTCCGTGCCGCAAACGCCGCAGGTATGAACCCGGACTAAGATTTCGGCGGGACCGATGTTAGGTACGGAAACGGATTCGAGGCGGACGTCGTTGACCCCGCGATAAACGGCGGCCCGCATGGTCGTGGGGATAGATCGCCGGCGGGACTGGAGAGTAGGTTGTCCGGCAATCGCCATAGGTGCTAGATGCGGGGAACTCGGGTTTCGGTTCGACAACTCATGCGATAACCTCAGCGGCCAATTACGGAGCCAGGGCAACACGCGGATCAGTATTCTTTACCTCTACCTGCACCGTCATGGAATCGAGATACGGAGAATCCAGCGGCGTGAAGTGATACTTCTTCACCTGCATGGTTACGTAGAAGCTATCCACTTTAACGATGCGCTTCGCGTTCGTCGGTACGGCGGCGTACTGGCCGGGGTCGAACCGCCACAGATTGTTTTGCGCATCGGACGAAGGCTCCTGCGAAGGTTGCAAGACGTTCTGATAAAGGGGGTGACGCAAGTCCACGAGATTGGCCTGCCAGGAAATAATATTCTTGTCCCCTTCCAATATCTGAGGTGCGACCGTGAAGGCGAATCGGTCGGAGCCGTGCGCATCCTTGATCAGCTCGCGATATGTGGGGTTTGCCGCGGTGAGCTTCATTTCGAAACTTTCTTCCGTCACGCGCGTTGCGTCGTGGCGAAAACTTTCCACGTAAATGATCGGTGGCGGTTGCTGGGCCCTTAGGAATGCTGCCGGCGTCAGGAAAAACAACAACGTAAGAGTTGAGATTCTCTTCATCGGCAATTGATAGCTTTCGCGGCATTCTCCGGCAGGGCCAATGTTTCGGCTCTGGCTACTATTAAGCGGAGGCACTCACACAGCGCACGGGCCGCTTTCGCACTGTTTCTTTGCAATCGTATAACGCCGCGCCAAAGCCAGGGCCTTACGAATACGAATAGCACAAAGCTGAGTGCGTTGAAAGTTCCGTCGGCGCCAACAAATTTATTCAGCGGCGGCAAAACGAAATCGTGTCGATCGGAAATGGCCTTCACCGCGGCAAACCGTATTCCTCGCGCGACGGCGGCTTTCGCGACTGCGGCAGATTCCATGTCCACCGCTCTGGCGTTATAGGCATTACGGAGTTTCGCCTTCTGCTGCGGGCTTGCGACCGAGGTAAAACTCAGAAGAATGCCTTCACCGATGCCGGTGTCAACGCTGCTGCCGTCGTTCGCGTCGACAACACGCCTGGGAATTACGATGTCGGCGATTCTTAAAGTAGCGTCTGTTGCGCCGGCAAAACCGGCGGAGTAGATCAGAGCGGGATCATAGAGAGCGATGATGGCTTCAGCGGCACGACGCGCGGCTTCGGCGCCGATGCCGCCGCACACCGCGACTGCATTTCCACTTTCAAAGAAACGGAAGGTGCGGCCGGAGTGTCGCTTTTCGCAGACGCGCCAGGTCTTGACCAGCGAGGAGATCTCGCGGTCGAGGGCGGCGACAATGGCTATGTTTGTTGACGGCAAATTTTACGACCGTTCCCGGAGCCAACAGCAGATTCCTCATCGGGCCTTCGGCCCGATTCGGAATGACAACAGTTAGGGCCTACACATAACCGTTGGCGCGGAACCACTCTACTGCTCGGCACAGCGCGGGTTCCACGGGAACGATTTTCCAGCCCAGTTCGCGCTCGGCTTTGTCGGAACTGGCGAACATTTTCTTTTTCCCCATGCGTACAGTGTCGACCGTCGCGCGAGGTTCGCGGCCCAGCAGGCGGCCGGTAACTGCTTCATCGATCACTCCGGCGGCGAAGGCGAATACGTAGGGCAGTTTGACTGCGGGCGAAGGGAGTCCAGTAATGCGCGCCAATTTGTCGAGAATTTTTTTCAGCGTAAGATTTTCGCCGCCCAGAATGTAGCGCTCGCCGGACTTGCCTTTTTCGAGAGCAGCAAGATGTCCGCTCGCACACACTTTCACGTCTACCAGATTCAATCCAGTCTCGACATAAGCGGGGAATTTACGTTTGAGAAAATCGACAACGATGCGGCCGGTGGGCGTGGGTTTTATGTCCTGCTCGCCGACGGGCGTGGTTGGATTTACTACGACAACGTGCATTCCGCTGCGGCCGGCATCGAGAGCGAGTTGTTCCGACATGAACTTAGAGCGTTTGTAATGGCCAATCATGTCAGCCAGCGAAACTGGGGAATCTTCATCAGCGGGATGCGCGCTTCGCCCGAATCCTACGGTAGCCACGCTTGAAGTATGCACGATGCGCTTTACGCCGCTCTTCGCGGCGGCTTCAAGAATGGCGCGAGTGCCATCGACGTTGGAGCGATACATTTCATGGGGATCGCGCACCCACAAGCGGTAATCGGCGGCGACGTGAAAGACGGTGTCGCAGCCCGACATGGCTTTCGCAAGAGATGTGGGATCGCGGAGATCGCCGATGGCGGTGTCGGCTTTGAGGCCTTCGAGATTTTTCAGATTACTGGACGAGCGAACGAGCAGGCGCAAATCCGCACCTTGGTCGCCGAGAGCGCGGGCGACGTGTGAGCCGAGGAATCCGGTGGCGCCTGTGAGGAAGACTTTCAAGAGCAGTTCTCGGCTCTCAGTTTTCGGTCCATAACCCGAGACTTTGGACTGAGAACTATCATTTAGCGGGTTGATCTGCGAGCGCGGCGCTTAGGTCCACCGGGCATAGTCCGGAGAGCTCGATCCGGGAGACCGCCAGTGCGCCGGACGGCACGCGCCGTACTCAGAATGCCGCGCAAGGCTTCGTTAACCGCATCCTCTGTGGGAAACGCCGCGGCAACATCTGGCTCGATCAGCACGACATTGGTTCCTTTGCGGTATTGCTCGTAGTGTTTCCCGGGAACGCCAGCCTTCATTGAAGCAAAATCATACTCCGGCCGCATGTCGCCATTACCGCGGTGCTCAATGTTCTTCTTCATAAAAGTTTCTCTCACGTGGAGTTGCCGGTCTCGCGCTGATGATCCGGATCGTCTCGTTGCGTTCGGAGTGGGCTACGACTAGCAGCCGGCCCAAGTGCGGATGCGCCAATCGTGAGAAATCTTTGTTCGTCAGCGAATGCTCGGCTTCGGGAAAGGTTGTCACGAATGGATCACCTGACACCGGTCGTAGCCTCACGAAAACCGACTGCGTGCTTCCGATGATTAGCAAGATCTTTCCGCGGATCCCATTCGAACTGCATTCCCATTCAAGTATAAACGTCTCGGCACTACGGAGGGCAGGAGCAGACGCATGGCGGCGCCCTGGTCGGCTGAACGGGAGGAGCATCCGAGCCGTGGAATCCGGTGGAACCTTGAGGAAAGTTCTCAAGGGCAGTTCTCAGTTGTGTCTAAAGCACGCGCTGGCGGTTTAGCGGATAAACGCGGATAAACAAGGTGGAAGGAATAGACGGCAAACGGGCACACCCTCTGGTGCCGCCGCATTGATCTTGAGTGCAAACGCCTGTTTTTGTCAATTAAGTCTTTGCAAGATGCTCGCCCAGTGGGTATTATTGCCGTCTCCCCTTAAAACCCCCACCCTTGGAGGCAATTCAGCATGTATAAGGCTCTGTGTGTCGCAACTCTTCTCGCTGGTCTATTGGTTCTCGCTGGGCACAACTCGAGCGCAGCGACGGGTCTCACGTTTCCGGTCGTCGTGGCGAAGGGCCAACTGTTGAATCAAATGGCCCCTCTGCAAACGACAACGATTTTCACCCCCACGCACGATGGAATGTACCGTCTATCCGTGTACGCCGTGATTAGTCGAGCAGACACTAGTAGCTCGTCCGCTTGGACCTACCAAGCACAGTGGAGTGATTATCAGGGGACCGAATACGCGAGCGATTTGGTGTACGGCTACGATGACGAGTTGGGTCAATTCACTTACAAGAATGCCTTCAGTCAGGCGGGAGGCCCGGTTATCGTATTTGAAGCCAAGGCCGGAACACCTGTGGCTCATACGATCCTGCAGGTTGGTGCCGCCGACAATAGCGCATATTCGATCTACTACACGGTGGAGCGGCTGCAATAGTAGGAGCCTGTCGGTGGGTTCAACCCTGAGTGAGGTTGCACCTGCACTCATTGCAAGAATGTCGGAATCTTCTGGATTCATTGTTTAAACATCGCGATCACACTCACCGACTGGGTGACCGTGACGAGCAGAAATATGGCGGCACGGTTGGAACTGCGCGCTAACTCGCGTTCTTCTCCATCACCTTGGCATACGTCGTACACGCGAGCAGGGGAAAATACTGCCGGTACAAGTGATACTTCAGATAGAACACGCGAGGGAAGCCAGTGCCGGTGAAGAAATTTTCGTCCCACGATCCGTCACTTTTCTGCGTGCGCAGCAGGTAGGCGATGCCGCGGGCGACGGAATCGCTGCGGGTGTCGGCGGCGGCGAGCAAGCCTAGAATCGCCCACGCAGTTTGCGACGGAGTGCTCTCACCCTGTCCGCGCAAGCTGGGATCGTCATACGATCCAACAGTTTCACCCCAACCGCCATCGGCGTTCTGCACCATGCGCAACCACTCGGCGGCTTGCTGGATGCAGGGTTCGTGATTATCCATGCCTATCGCTTCGAGTCCGCGTAGGACGAGCGCCGTGCCATAGATGTAATTCACGCCCCAGCGGCCAAACCAGCTCCCGTCGGGTTCCTGCTCTTTGCGCACGAAATCGATGGCGCGCTTAACCGCGGAATGATTCTTGTCGTAGCCGTAAGTCGCCAGCATTTCGAGGATACGGCCGGTAATGTCGACCGTCGCCGGATCGAGCATGGCGTTGTGATCGGCGAAGGGCACGTGCTGGAAGACCATGCGGTCGTTGTCTTTGTCGAACGAGGCCCAGCCGCCGTTCTTACATTGCATCGATAGTATCCAATCGATGGCGCGCTGCACCGATTCGCGCTGATAGCGCCCGTTGGGATGCTCGACACGGCTCAGCGCGAGGCAGACCATGGCGCTGTCGTCGACGTCGGGGTAGAACTCGTTGTTGAACTCGAAATACCATCCTCCGGGCTGGCCTTTTTTGTTCTTGACCTTCCAGTCGCCAACGTTGCGGACCTGTTTCTGGAGAATCCAGTCGGCGCACTTCACCATGCGCGGATCGGTTGCGGCCAATCCCGTCTCTCCCAGGGCAAACAAAGCGTAGGCCGTATCCCAGACGGGCGACATGCAAGGCTGCATGCGGAACGTGTCTGCCTCTTCGATGCCGAGCTTTTCGAACTCGTCGAGCGCACGGATCACTTGTGGATCATCGAGCGAATATCCCTGACAGCGCAGAGCGATGATGGAATTCATGATGGAAGGAAAAATTCCTCCGAGGCCGTCACTCATTTCGAAGCGCTCAAGCATCCACTTCTCGGCGCTCTTCAGCGCAATGGAGCGTAGCGGGCGAACATGCACCCGTTCGAACCAATGGGTCATGCGGTCGAGGACCAAGAAGAAATTCCGCCAGCAGAAAATTTCCTTCGACCATTGCAGGTGCATGCGCGACTTGCTCATGCCGCCGACGAAAAGTTCTTCCACGCCCATTTCCCGGGGAATTTTCTTGAAGGGTTTCTTGGCGTAGCAGATCGACAGCGGGACGAGGATGGCTCGCGACCACGAAGAAATCTCGTAGATATTGAACCAGAACCAGTTGGGAAAGAGCACGATCTCGGGCGGGATCGCAGGGACCGCGTCGTAATCGTATTGCCCGAAGAAACACAGATAGATCTTGGTGAATGTGTTGACCTGGGTGACGCCGCCCATCTCGAGAATCTTCTTGCGTGCACGCACAAGTGCCGGATGATCGGCCTGGTAACCGGCGAGCTTGAGGCCGAAATAGCCTTTCACCGACGCGCTGATATTAGAGGGGCCGTTGACGTAAATGCTCCAGCCGCCGTCTTCGTTCTGATGCCGCAAAATCCAGTTTGCTGCTTTCTGGAAGCGCTCCTGATTGCCCGTGCCGAGCAGCGTGTGCAGCAGAATGTAATCCGATTCCAGAGTGGTGTCGGCTTCGAGTTCGCCGCACCAGTAGCCATCCTCGTGTTGCCGGGAAAAAAGACATTTCCTGCCGGCGCTGATTGCTGCGCCGACACGAGACTTAAGGTCGTCAATCTTTCCGAAGCGGAGTTGGGGCGCGCTGTTTGCTGAAGGAACGGTGTGGGAATCGGGGGAGTTTGTATCCATCGATTTGCGGCTCCGTTAATCCGCGCTGGCGGTCGCCGGAGCGGCGGCAATGGCCTGAATAATCTCCGGCGGCAGCCCGAAGCGAACGTTTTCCGGCATCACTTCCAATTCCTCCACGTTGTCGAATCCCTTAGTGGCCAGAAACTTCATAGTCTCTTCAACCAGGCATTCGGGCGCAGACGCTCCCGCAGTAAGAGCAATGGTCTTGACGCCCTTTAACCAGTCGGATTCGATGTCGTTGTAGCTGTCGATTAGATGCGCATTCGTGCCCAGGTTGCGTGCAACTTCCACTAGACGATTGGAATTAGAGCTGTTCTCCGAGCCGACAACCAGCAGCAAGTCGGATTCCGAAGCCACCTGCTTCACCGCGACCTGGCGGTTTTCGGTGGCGTAGCAAATATCCTGCGCCGCCGGACCTTTGATGTTAGGAAATTTCTCCCGCAACGCGGCGATAATGTCCTTCGTCTCGTCTAAGCTGAGAGTGGTCTGGGTGAGAAATGCGACGCGATTGGGATCGGGCACCTTTAACGACTTCACCTGCTCGGGCGACCCGACGACCTGCGTCACCAGCGGAGCCTCTCCCAGTGTTCCCACGACCTCGTCGTGATCTTTGTGGCCGATCAGGATGAGCGAGTAACCTTCCTTGGCGAACTTAACCGCTTCCACGTGGACCTTGGTGACGAGTGGGCAGGTGGCGTCGATCACGCGCAGTCCCCGCTTGATGCTGTTTTCGCGGACCTCCGGCGAAACGCCGTGCGCGCTGTAGATGACGCGCTCGCCATTGGGAACTTCTTCTTCGCTATCTACGAAGATGGCGCCTTTCCCGCGCAGTTCATCGACTACAAAACTGTTGTGGACGATCTCTTTGCGAACATAGATGGGCGGCCCGAAGGCTTCGAGCGCGATGCGGACAACATCGATTGCCCGGACCACGCCAGCGCAAAAGCCGCGCGGCTTTAGTAAAAGTAGAGTCTTTCCGTTGTTGGTGGTTGCGGCGTTTGGCACGTTTGCTTATTTACTCCCTGGTATTTCTTTGGATGAAATCCGATGCCATTAGGGTACACGTTCCCCATTGTGGCGGTGTATCTAGGCTATCGGAAAGTGCCTTTGTGGTCAACGTAAGCCAAAGAAAGGGCAGGAATTAGCAGCGAACGGTCAGCTTCGACCAGTTAATGGGAGCGGCGTCGGTTCACCCTGTTGACCGAGTTGATATGGCTCAGATCGCCGCGCTGTTACCAAATTCGGTGCACACCATACGAATCGAACGCGCGATCATTGCTGACAATCGGAACATTCTCGGATAAAGCTTGAGCAATAAGCATCCGGTCGAAAGGATCCTGGTGGGGACCCGGAAGCAAACCGGCCCGAATTGCATGTTCGGCAGTCACGGCGAGAATTT
This sequence comes from Candidatus Sulfotelmatobacter sp., assembly GCA_049584475.1. Lineage (GTDB taxonomy): Bacteria > Acidobacteriota > Terriglobia > Terriglobales > Acidobacteriaceae > Sulfotelmatobacter. The sequence goes on from JBAUXX010000017.1 coordinate 59,069, forward strand.
CAATTCCTTCCCGCGCTAGGTCAGCGGCGAAGTCCTGCACCAAGTCCGCAGCTGCCGGCAACCTGCCAAGGCGAACCTTGGTGGCAATTTCCCATGCTGACGCTGCACTCACAAGAGAAGTATTGTGCCTTTCTTTGATCACAGCATAAGCAGGCTCTGAAAGGCGCGGATCGAGAGTCATCCACCAAATCAGCGTATGTGTATCAAGCAGGCAGCGCAGGGGAACCTACTCCCATCGTGCCAACTCGTCAGGAGGCAATGGCTCGAAAAATTCTGGACCGATCTTAACTTTGCCCTTCCAGGCGCCGGGCTTGCGATCACCCGTAGTCTCTTGGATGGCGACTAGGCGCACGACAGGCTTCTTGCCTCGAGCGATGATAACGTCTTCGCCTTGACAGGCCTTCTCGATGAGCCGCGAAAGTTGGGTTTTGGCCTTGTGGATGGTGATCGTTTCCATCGTCCCATGTTAGCTAATTCTACTTAGCTAAGTCAATCGGATTCGCGCAACACTCACCCATTCGCCTTAATCATCTGCTCGGCGTGCTTGCGGGAGGTTTCAGTGAGCTTGGCGCCACTCAGCATGCGAGCTACTTCCTCAGTCCGTTCGTCGCCGGTTACCGGACGTATGCCGGTGCGCGTGCGGCCGCTGGACTCTTTCTTTTCAATCACATAATGATGGTCGGCAAAGGTGGCGATCTGGGGAAGGTGTGTGACGCAGAGCACCTGATTGTTTCGTGCCAGGGCTTTCAGTTTTTTGCCGACTGCTTCGGCGGCTCGGCCCCCGATGCCGGTGTCGATTTCATCGAAAACCAGCGTGCGCTGGGCTGAAGCCCCTCCTAATTTTGAACTGCTTACTCGGCCCTGAAGGGCCGCTCTTCCACGTTGCCCGATCGTAGTTCCCGAATCGACGCTTACCTTCAAGGCTAGCATCACTCGCGACAATTCGCCTCCGGAAGCTACATGTTCCAGCCGGCGCAGTGGTTCGCCGGGGTTGGTGGAAAGCATGTAAAGCACCTGATCCACGCCCGACGCGGTCCAATTCCCTTCTTCTTCGGAACCTGTCATCTCGATGCGAAAGACGGACTTCATGGCCAGATCGTTGATCTCGGCTTCAACCAGTTTCTCAAGTTTTCGGGCGGAATCGGCCCGCTTTTTCGCCAGCGCGCGAGCTTGGCGAAGATACTCGGCAGCGGACCGAGCCAACGCCACGCGCAATTGCCGAAGGATTTCGTCCTTGTTCTCGACCTCTGAGAGCTTGCGGGCTACGTCGGCGCCGAACGCGATTACATCGTCAAGCGCCGGACCATACTTGCGCTTGAGGCGGTCGAGCAAGGCGAGGCGGTCTTCGACCTCGGCTAAATGTTCGGGCGAGGCATGGATGCCGCCGGCGTAATCGCGCAAGGTCGCTCCGACATCTTCTACGCTGATGCGAGCGTTCTCCAAGGCAGCCAGCGATTCCTGAAATTTGGGCTCGTACCGAGCCAGTTCTTCGACTTGCTTTTGCGCCGCCCGCAGTGAGGACGTGGTCGATCCGTTGCCTTCATACAACAGGTCGAAAGCGTTAATCGCGGCGTTGTAGATTTTTTCGGCATTGGCCAGGACGCGCTTTTCCGTCTCCAGTTCTACGTCTTCTCCGGAGCTCAGCTTGGCGTCTTCAATCTCGCGTTTCTGGAACATCCAAAGATCCACCAGCCGCAAGCGATCCTGCTCGCCGCGTTCGAGATCTTCGATGCGAGCGCGGATTTCTTTCCATGCAGCGAAGGCAGTCGCCACCGGTTCTGATTCGCTGGCAGCAAACGCATCGAGCAGCGCCAGGCGCGCCGCGGCGTCAAAAGAAAGGAGCGACTCGTTTTGTGCGTGAATCGTTGCCAGCGGCGGAGCGAGCTGGCGTAGAACTGCTACGGTCGCCGGCTGATTGTTGACGAAGACGCGGCCTTTGCCGCCAGCGGCAATTTCGCGACGGAGAATCAGCGAGCCGTCGTCGGATTCGTCGAGGCCGTTGTCGGCGAGGACTTTCTCCAGGGCGTTTAAAGCCGCGCCTTCGCACTCGAATACCGCTGCGACTACCGCTCGCTCGGCGCCGGTGCGAATCACGTCGCTGGAAGCTTTGTCGCCAAGCAGCAGGGCGAGCGCATCGATCAAAATGGATTTCCCGGCACCGGTTTCGCCCGTCAACAGATTCAATCCCGAGGCGAACTCTACCGCGACGTTATCGATGACTGCGTAGTTTTCCAGACGTAACTCAGCCAGCACAAGCCGTCCTGGGGGGAAAATTCAGCTTCAACTTCGCCGGCAAATTGCGGCGAGTTGAGCGCAGCATAGCATGAAAAATGGGAGGAACGGATTGTATAACGGATTGTATAAGGATGGATTTGCGAGAAGCCCGACAGAAGCGGGATAGGGATCCGTCAGGCCTCTCGATGATTTCGCAGCAAACTAGACAGCTTTTCTTAGTGTCCCTGCGCTTTCGGTTCCTGCTTTCTCGGCGGAGCCGACGCCGGCCGCTTCTTTGCGGCGCTCCCGCAACCGGCTTTGGAAGGTATCCCAGCGCCCTCCGATACCGACGGCGCTGTTGCTGATCACGACCGTGTCCGCGCCCGCCGGAACAATGCGCCCAGTGGAGGAACTTGCCGCCCTCACGTCCGCTTCGGCTTCCGCTCTTGTCTCGGTCGAAGGCAACGGCGATCCCGACGGCAATCCCGCCGCGCGATCGGCCGCCCGTTCCGACGACAGATTTCCCGTCATTTGTTGTGTGGTTGGGGTGATATTGCGATCGGTTTGTGCCCGGTGCATCACCGGACCCGACTCCCACTTCGAGCGATACTCGCCTTCGTAGTCGGCCCAGTGCTGATCGGATTCCAAGTCCGACTCTTCGTACGGGGGTAGCGCCTCAATCTGCTGCTTATTCAAATCGATGGCGAAATCGTCCTTGTGTTCGGCCGATGCGCGAATGCGATCCGCCGGCACAATGAACTTTTTCGTGCTCAACCAGCCGCCGGTGTCGACCACCGCATAGCGAATGGCGCCGGAAGAATAGTCAAAGATCACATCATCGATCTTGCCCAGCTTTTCATCATTCAAACCGTAGAGTTTGGAACCGCGAATGTCCTCTTCCGCCGCCTCGGAAAACCGGTAATCCCGCAACAATCCATACTGCGCCATGGAATCTCCTCCTTAGAGATAAGTCCTATTTGCCGTTTCGTCCGAACCTTGCGGCGCATGCTTTGTCCGCAAACGCGGCGCGAAATAACGGCAAGCATGCATTGGATGCAGTCTTGTCCACAGAGTGTAGCCAGAAAAAATTCATTGACCGATGGGATACGTTCCGGAAGTCGATCACCCTCGCTCATCTATAATCGAAACAGGCGTTCTCCTAAAAACAATGCAATTTCTTCCCTTGCCCGCACTATTCGTCGGCGGCGAAATTGTCGACATGCTGTCAAACACCGGCCCGGTCGCAAAGCTGGTCCTGCTCATTCTCATCGTGTTCAGCCTGCTTTCGTGGGCGATTATCCTGACCAAATGGAGTCTGCTGCGCCGCGCGCGAGTGCAAAGTGGACGATTTGTCCGGGCGTTCCGCAAAGCCCAGCGTCTTCAGGACATCGGCGCCGTCGCCGATCAGTTCCGTCCCAGCCCGCTGGTGGGAGTGTTTGAGGGTGGCTTCGAGGAATACAAACGGCAATTGGGTGTTGGAGGCAATGTCCGCAACCTGCTTGCCGTGCAGCGCGGCATGCAGATCGGCGCCTCCGAAGAAATCACGCGACTGGAGCGCAATGTGCCTTGGCTGGCTATTACCGCTGCCGTCACGCCCTTTATTGGCTTGTTCGGAACCGTATGGGGCATCATTGACGCATTTCATGGACTAGGCACGGCCGGCGCAGCAACGTTGCGTGCCGTCGCCCCGGGCATTTCCGAGGCGCTCATCACAACGGCTGCTGGGCTGGCGGCCGCCATTCCGGCGGTCATCGCCTACAACCTGATTGGCAGTTCGATCCGCGAATTTGCATCCCGCAGCGACGATTTTGCATTGGAATTCCTGAACGCCGTCGAGCACAGCCAGGTTCAGCCTGTGGCTGAAGTGAGGCGCTGATGGCTTTTACTTCTTCCAACGGCCGCACGCAAAGCGCACTTGCCGATATCAACATCACTCCGCTGGTGGACGTGGTGCTGGTGCTGCTTATCATCTTCATGGTCACCGCGCCAGTGTTGCAATCCGGCATCGATGTCAGCGTGCCCAAGACGCGTACCGTGAAGGAAATCACGGAAGAGCGGCTGGTCATTACAATCAACAAAGATCAGCGGGTGTTTCTGGGCAACGACACGATCAACATTAATGAGATTGGGACGAAGCTGCGGCAGAAGATTCGCGATCCGCGCAATCAATCTATTTTTGTGCGTGCCGACGAAAATGTTCCTTTCGGCGCTTTTGCCACGGTGATGGATGCGGTCAAGCAATCGGGCATCACCAATGTCAGCATCGTGACCCAGCCTCTGGAGCAGAATGGCAGCAAACGCTGAAATTTTCTTTGAGCACGATCCCTGGGGACGCGCGCTGGCCTGGTCTCTCGGCCTGCACGTGGGGATCATTGCCGCTTTGTTTGCGTACGCGGCGGTTTTTTCCGGGCCGAGCGGATCAGGATGGGGCGCGGGTGGAGGAGGAGATGCCATCGGCGCGACTCTGGTGAGCACCGTTCCCTTGCCCGTTGCTCCCGCTCCGGCGCAAAACGTACTGGCCAACGAATCGAAGGGCGTCACCAAATCGCAGCCCAAGCCAGTCGAAGAAGTCAAAGAGCCGGACGCAATTCCGATTCAAGGGAAGAATGCGAAGATAAAACCGAAGAAACAGGAAACGGCGACAAAAGAGAAAAGGCAATCGCCTCCGCCGGAAGAGACGAATCAAGTGGCCTTTGGCGAAGGCGGGCCGGTTAGCGGTCCTTATGGCGCGTTCAGTGCCGCAGGGGCGAAAGGCGGTTTTGGATTTACGGGTGGCGGAGGCGATTTCGGCACGCTCTATGCGTGGTACGTGAAGGCCGTGCAGCAAAAAGTTTCAGAAAACTGGCTGAAGTACGAGATCGATCCGCGTATTTCAACCGCGCAGCGCGTGTACATCACATTCGATATCGCGCGCGACGGACATCCGGGAAACGTGCAGATCGAGCAATCCAGCGGAGTGCCGTCGCTCGACATTTCCGCGCAGCGCGCCATTCAGCGCATCGATACGTTCGGGTCGTTGCCGCCGGGCTATTCCGGCAGCAAGGTTTCCGTGGAATTCTGGTTCGACTACAAAAGATAAAAATTCCGAATCCGGAGAGCGAGTACCTAATCGGTAACGTTGGATGTATTCCCGGGTAACTTTGTGCCTCGAAAAAGAGCACAATGCATCTTAGGGATAGGAAACGCAGCCTTGCGTTGCGGTTATACATTCGTTCTACCGCTTCGTGAATCGGTTCTAACCAGGAACAGATTAACCACTTAAGGATCAGATCTTGTCTACAAATTTATATCGGAGTACGATATTATCGTTTAGCGTACGTTTCTCGCACCTAAGGATGGACCAAGACCAAAGATTCTCCGCCTGCCGCTCCGGTCGAAAATCGTTCGTCCTGCTCGTATTTTCTTGTCTGCTGCTGGTTTCTTCTCTTTTCGCTCAGGATTGGATTAAGACCGGTACCGGTCTCGGCGTAGAAAAAGTCCGTCTCGCGGTACCCGACTTCAAACCAGGCACCAGTGACACGCAGACCGGCACTGTGCTGCGCACTTTCAACGACACGCTGTGGAACGATCTCGACAACTCCGGAGTGGTGGAACTGGTTTCGAAGAGTTTCTATCCGTTACAGGTGCCCGGGCAGACTTCGGAAGTAAATCTAAACGCATGGAACGCGCCTCCACCCAACGCAGCGATGCTAGCCTTCGGGAATCTGGCTGTGGCGTCGGGCAAGCTCACAGTGCAGGGCTGGCTCTACGATGTGAAGAATGCGGCAAACCCGCAGGTATTGGGCAAGCAGTACTCGGACGTTGCTTCTGACGACGTGGCCCGGGTCATGGCGCACAAGTTCGCCGACGAGATTATTTACCGCCTGGGCGGAGGCATTCCCGGAATCGCCGAGAGCAAAATTTATTTTGTCAGTGACCGCACCGGACACAAAGAAATCTGGGTGATGGACTACGATGGCTCGAACCAGCGCCAGATCACGCATCAGGGGTCGATTTCGCTCTCGCCTCGTGTGTCTCCCGACGGCTCCCGCTTGGCCTTTAGCTCGCTGACGAAATCCGGCTGGGAAATTATGATGTATTCACTCGATCTCAACCGGATGGTGGGCTTTGCCCGTTTCGGCGGGACTAATCTTTCACCCGCATGGTCGGCAGACGGAAGCAAGATCGCTTTTTCCTCGTCGCGCGGCGGCTCGCCGCAGATTTACGTGTCCGATGCATCCGGCGGCAACGTGCAGCGCATGACCACGAACAAAGGCCCTGACGTCTCGCCGGTGTGGAACCGCAAAACCGGCGCACAGATTGCTTATGTGAGCGGCCAGACCGGGCTGCCGCAAGTCTATACCATGGAATCCGACGGAACCAATCAGCAACGCATGACCGATCAGGGTTATGCAGTCTCGCCGGCGTGGGCGCCCAATGGACAATTCCTTTCTCTGGCCTGGACCCGCAAATACGGCCCCGGAGAGCCTGGCTCTTCCGACATTTATTTGATGGACATCGCCAGCAAGCAATGGGTCCAGTTAACCCACGACGGCGGACGCAACGATTTTCCCTCGTGGGCGCCGGATGGACGCCATCTCGTGTTTCAGTCGAGCCGCACGGGAAAAGAAGAAATCTGGATGATGCTGGCCGACGGGACCAAAATTCGCCAATTAACTTTCACCGGCCGTAACACGCAACCGAATTGGAGTTTCAAATAAAAACGCTTCGTCTGACCTCGAGTAACTATTCGGGGTCTCCGGGAGGATTACAGTGAAGCAGCAACGCATGAAGTGGTTTGCACTCGTCGCCGCCCTGGGCGCCGTAATGATGCTGGGCGCCTGCCACAAGAAAGCAGCCCCACCACCACCGCCGCCACCGCCGGCTCCGTCTCCAACGGCTTCCATGTCTATCGATCCCAACACCATTCAGGCTGGACAATCCGCCACGTTATCGTGGCAGACGACCAACGCCACAGATGTGTCGATTGACGGCATCGGCGCCGTTCAACCGAACGGAACACAGCAAGTTTCTCCGACGGACTCTACGACCTATCACCTGACGGCGAAAGGCTCGGGCGGGTCGCAGGAGGCCACGGCGCGGATCACGGTGTCACAAGCGGCAGCTCCGCCTCCGCCAACAACCCCATCGGTCACCGACGAGGACCTGTTCTCGCAGAGCGTGAAGGACATTTATTTTGAGTACGACAAGTCCGACATTCGCGGCGATCAGCAGGCGTCCATTCAGGCCGACGCTCAGTTCCTCTCGCAGCACAGCAACGTCAACTTCATCATCGAGGGACATTGCGACGAGCGCGGCTCAACCGAATACAACCTGGCCCTGGGCGATCAACGCGCTTCTTCGGTGAAGAGCGCATTGACTGCCGCGGGAATCAGCGCCAGTCGCATCAAGACGATAAGCTACGGCAAAGAGAAGCCGTTCTGTAGCGAATCGAATGAAGCCTGCTGGCAGCAAAACCGGCGAGGCCATTTCGTTTATCAGAAGTAAGGAAAACCGGACGGCGGACCTTGGACTTCGGACCTCAACCTTTGCCTTTGTGCTTGGGGTCTGAGGCCCGAGGATCCAGGTTCCGACGTTCGGGGCCTTATTCTTTCCGGTTCCCTCCCGGCGTGGATTTCCCCATAGCCTATGGGATACTCGAAGCATCTAACTCCAGTCGCAGGAAAATGCCAATGAAATCACAACGCGTTCTCGCTTTTCTCGGTTTGCTCGCAATGTTCTGCCTGAGTATTGCGCCCGCCTGGGGCGTAAGCAAAGAAATGGTCCAACTGCAAACCCAGGTCCAGCAATTACAAGAGCAAATGACGGCCATGCAGCGCGGCTTCGACCAAAACATCGGGGCGATGAAAAACCTGGTGGAGCAGGATACTGATGCGGTCAATAAGGTTTCAGCCGCAATCAACAATCTGCAGGGCACTCTGCAAAAACAACAAGGAGATTCGACCGGCAAGGTCGATCAGCTTTCCGGCCAAATTCAGACGCTGAACGATACGCTGGATGAACTGAAGGTACGCCTGGCGAAAGTCAGCAAGCAACTCGAAGACATGCAGGCCACGCAGCAAAGCCAGGCGGCGAACCAAGCCACACTGCAGGCGCAACAACAGGCGATGGCCGCGGCTCCGCCGCCCGATGTTCTCTACAACAACGCCCTGCGGGACTATAACGGCGGGAAAAACGATCTCGCGTCGCAGGAGTTTTCCGACTACGTCAAGTTCTACCCGAACACCGATCTTGCGGGAAACTGCTACTACTATCTGGGAGAAATTCAATTTCGGCAGGCGAACTACCAGCAGGCAGCGCAAAGCTACGATCAGGTGCTACAGAATTTTCCCAGCGGCAACAAGGCGGCTTCAGCGCAGCTGAAAAAAGGGTTCGCTCTGCTCGAACTGGGCAAGCAGGAAGATGGAGTGGTGGAGCTGCGGCACGTAATGCAGCGGTATCCAAGTTCGCCGGAGGCAACGCAAGCGCGCGATCGCCTACGAAAGTTAGGAGTCTCCACGACGACGCGACAGCGGTAGCTTAAGCCGTGCGATGCCGCGGCGTGTGATGCCGGGTGGCTCTATGGGCGTGATGCCGTGTTGCGTGATGCGCATGTCGTTTCACGCGCTGTAATCGAGGCGAATTGGCGCCCCATGCCATGCAAACGAATAGCAGGCAGGCAAGCGGAATCAAAATCATCTTTTTCATACGGCTCCTTGTGACGCAAATTGCAACCTACTTTACAACGGTTCTCTGAGGAAATGGCAGAGGATCGGTCCGGCGTTGTAGATAAACTTGATTCTCCGCCGGAATCTCTTGCCGAATGATAGGAGCAATTATGCCAGATCGCAAATCCGATCAAGACGAATCCAAGGGCGCCACGGAAGACAACGTTCAGAATGTACCGGGCAACGCGGGACTCCAGGGCCAACTAGGCCACCGCGATCAGGACCCGCAGATCAAAGACGCCGACTCCGACTTCCCCGAACCCGGCGGCAGTCCAGAACACACGGGCGAACCTCAGGACCGCACCATCCCCGCCAAACAAAAGTCCGCATAGCGCAGCCTTATTGCAACTCTTCCATGGCCGCTTCCAGCGCTTCCTTGCCTGGCCGTGTCAACGATTCGGGCAGCGTGGCCAGAGGCGCGTCGACCAAATTTAGCATGTCAAGAAAACTTGGCGCCTTCGTGTTGACGTAAAACACTCCAGTCAGGACTTCGCCTTTGTCGTGAGCCTCAGTCAGGCGCGTGATGGCGCGAATGCGATCCGTGGGATCAAAATTCTCTTCCAGCTTGCGCAGTTGCAGGTGAGAGCCATCGTGCATGGTCACGTCGAGCGTCGTCCCAGGATCGTATTCAACGGCGATGTCTTCAAAATGCGGCACGAAACTGACTTCCTGCAACGTCTCTTCGTGATCTTTCACGTATTTATAGGACTTGGTAGAGCCTTCGTGATCGTTGAAGGTAACGCACGGCGAAACCACGTCGAGCATGACCGTGCCTTTGTGCGAAATCGCCGCCTTCAACATGGCATTGAGCTGACGCTTGTCGCCGGAGAACGAGCGGCCGACAAACGTCGCGCCGAGTTGAATCGCCAGAGTGCAGGTATCGATCGGCGGAAGATCGTTCAGAACTCCCGACTTGAGTTTCGAGCCGAGATCCGCGGTCGCGGAGAACTGTCCTTTCGTGAGCCCGTAAACACCGTTGTCCTCGATGATGTAGATGATCGGCAGATTACGGCGCATGAGATGCACGAACTGTCCGATCCCGATGGAAGCAGTATCGCCGTCGCCGCTGACGCCGAGCGCCAGCAGATGCTGATTCGCCAGCATTGCGCCTTCGGCAACCGAGGGCATGCGACCGTGGACCGAGTTGAAGCTGTGTGAGCGGTTCATGAAATAAGCGGGACTTTTGGAAGAGCACCCGATGCCGCTCATCTTGATAACGCGCTCGGGCTGCACCCCCATCTCATACATGGCTTCGATGATGCGCTCGGAGATGGCATTGTGGCCGCAACCGGCGCACAGCGTGGTTTTGCCGCCTTTGTAATCGAGGACTTGCAGGCCGATGCGATTCGTCTTAGGCCCCGGCGCGACAGGCGGTTCGGCGGTTGGTGTAGTGACCATGTTATTTCCCTTCCATGCTGCTGAGTTCGTCGGTGATCGAGCGCGCATCCAGAGGCAGACCGTTGAGATGAGCCAGGCTGCGCAGGCGCGTCATGAGTTCGGGCTTCAGGTCGAGTTTCAGCAGGCTAAGCATTTGCGCATCGCGGTTCTGCTCAACGATGTAGATGCGATCGTGCTGCTCGATAAACTCGTGAACTTCACGCGTGAAAGGATAAGCGCGCAGCCGCAGGTAATCGGTCTCGATCGTGTATTCGTCGCGCAGTTGATCGCGGCTTTCGGCAATGGCCCAATGCGAAGTCCCGTAGCCGAGAATGCCGATGCGGGCGTTATTTCCTTTTACGATCTCCGGCCGCGGAACAAACGAGCGTGCCGTCTCGAACTTGCGATTGAGGCGCTCCATGTTGTTCGAATAATCATCGGGACGCTCGCTGTAACCGGAGCTCTCATTGTGTCCGCTGCCTCGGGTAAAGTAAGCGGCCGCAGGATGATTCGTTCCCGGAAGAGTGCGGTAACCGATGCCGTCGCCGTCGATGTCTTTGTAGCGGGCAAATCGCCCTGCTCTATTCAAGTCAGCTTCGCTCAACACTTTGCCGCGCTTGATCGGCGTGGTGGGATATTCAAAAGGATCGGACATCCAATTGTTCATGCCGAGATCGAGATCGGACATGACGAAGATCAGTGTCTGAAATTGCTCGGCCAGATTGAACGCATCCTGCGCCATGGTGAAACATTCGCCAACCGAACTGGGAATCAGCAGGATGTTCTTGGTATCGCCGTGCGAAAGAAATGCGGTGGAAAGAATGTCGCCCTGTGAAGTGCGCGTGGGCAAACCGGTCGACGGACCAACGCGCTGAATATCCCAGACGACCCCGGGAATTTCAGAATAATAAGCCAGGCCCGCGAATTCGGCCATCAAAGAAATTCCCGGACCAGCGGTTGCGGTCATGCTGCGCGCGCCGGCCCAGCCCGCGCCGATGACCATGCCGATGGCGGCTAGTTCGTCTTCGGCCTGCACGATGGCGAAAGTCGCTTTCCCATCGGGGCCAATGCGGTACTCCTTCATGTACTCAATCATCGTCTCGACGAGCGAGGACGAGGGCGTGATCGGATACCACGTCACAACCGTGCAACCGGCGAACATGCAGCCCAGCGCCGCGGCTGAGTTGCCGTCAATGATGATCTTGCCCGCGGTTTTGTCCATACGCTCGATGTAAAAAGCGCCGAGCTTCTTGAGATTGGTTTTCGCGTACTCAAAACCAGCCTGAGCCGCGCCCAGGTTCAGATTGGCGGCTTTCACTTTCTTGGCGAATTGCTTGCGGATTGCCTTCTCGACCTCGCCCATGTCGATTTCCAGCAATTGCGCCACGACGCCGACGTAGACCATGTTCTTGACCAGCTTGCGCAGCTTGGCCTCGGGACACACGGCGGCGACGATCTTGTCGTAGGGCACGGAATAAAAAAGCAAATCGTCGCGCAGCTTGTGCAGGGCCAGCGGCTCGTCGTAAAGAACGGACGCCCCGGGAGCCAGCGACATCGTATCTTCCTGCGCAGTCTCTGGATTCATCGCGACCAGGAAGTCGATCTCTTTCTTGCGCGCGATGTAGCCGTCCTTGTTTGCGCGAATCGTGTACCAAGTAGGCAAGCCGGCAATGTTCGAAGGAAACATGTTCTTGCCGGATACAGGGACGCCCATCTGAAAAATACTGCGCAACAGCACGGTATTTGAACTCTGCGAACCGGAGCCGTTGACCGTCGCGACTTGAATGCTCATGTCGTTGACGACGCGCTTGCGCCCCACCTGGCCGCCGGATTCCCGGGGCACGACATCGGTAGTAGCCATCCCAACACCTTCCTATTAGTTAGGGCAGAATATATCTGCCCGGCAATTTCTACGCTGAGTTTTCCGCGAAGAAGCTAACAGATGATTATACGGCGGCTGGAGCGGGGTGACCGGCCAAAATGTGCGTTGGACGCCCAGAGTGAACCTATTTGGAAACGGGGCACGGCCGCCAGATCAGTCTTCTGTGGTGAAGAACTGTGCCATGTTGCGGAATTTATTATATCGTGACGCGACCAATTCATGCGGCGGGATTTTTTTCACTTCGCCGAAGTGCTTTTGCAGGCTTACATCGAGCAGCGCCGCGGCGGCTTCGTAATCGCGATGGGCGCCGCCTTCGGGTTCAGGAACGATGTCGTCAATAACGCCAAGCTCGCTGAGGTCGGTTGCGGTAATGCGCATGGCCTCGGCGGCCAACTCTTTTTTTGTAGCGTCGCGCCACATGATGGCAGCGCAACCCTCAGGCGAAATCACGGAGTAGATGGAATTTTCCATCATCAGCACTCGATCTGCGACGGCAATAGCCAGGGCCCCGCCGCTGCCGCCCACGCCTATTACTGTGGCGATAATTGGAACTTCCAGCCGGGCCATTTCGCGAAGGCTGTGGGCAATGGCTTCGGCCTGCCCGCGCTCTTCGGCATGAATGCCGGGATAAGCGCCATCGGTATCGACCAGAGTAATGATCGGCCGCTTGAATTTTTCCGCGACTTTCATGATGCGGATCGCTTTGCGATAGCCTTCGGGATGCGGCGTGCCGAAGTTCCGGAACACGCGCTGCTTCATGTCGCGTCCCTTCTGGGTACCGACAACCAGCACTTCTTCGCCATGAAAGCGCGCCATACCGCAAATGATCGCCGGATCGTCGCCAAATCCGCGGTCGCCGTGAATTTCGCTCCAGTCGGTAAACAGCCGCTCAATGTAGTCGAGAGTCTGCGGGCGTTGCGGATGGCGGGCTAACTCGGTCTTCTGCCAGGCGGTAGGGGACGCAGACATTTCGAGCCTCAGCGTATCGATGCGCTGGTGAAGTTCCACCAACTGGCGGCGCGTCGATTCGCCCTCGCCGGAGGAGGATTCAAGCTCCGCGACCTGCCGTTCAATTTCTTCGAGCTCCTGCTGAACATTTCTCGCCGCTGCCATTTGTAGAAATTCAGCTTATGACACGCACGCTGCCGCGCCCGCACAATTGCTCCACGCGGGCAATGAAATTACGATCCGGCACCACATTATAGCCTTGCGCCTCCATCACCACCATGAAATCTCCCTGACGTTCCACATCGAATAACACTTTGGCTTCGCCTTTGCGGTCGAGAAACAGTAAATGGAGATCGTCAATGGTGTTCTCGGCGGCGCTTTCCAGCGGCACGCGAATGCGAATGGCGCGAGGCAGAGGAACTTTGACCTCTTCAAGAGGAAAAATTTCGGCAGCGGTGATTTTTGCATTCGCACCTTCTTCGATGCGAACTCCTGCCCTTACGAACACCGGAACTTCCAGTTTCACTTTTTCCTGAAGCCGTTTGTACGCCTCGGGGAAAACAATCATGTCGACGGAACCGAGCATATCTTCAAGAACTGCCTGCGCGTAGAATTCACCGCGCTTAGACTTGAGCACACGGAGATTGGCGATGATGCCGGCCGTAGCCACGGTTTCGTCCTTGCCGGTAGAGTTCTTCATGGCGGCAAGATCCGCGGTGCTCAGGGCTTGCAGGTCCTGAAGTTTGTCTTTGTATTTTTCCAGGGGATGGCCGGAGATGAAGAAGCCGAGAATCTCTTTCTCCGCGCTGAGACGCAAATGCTCGTCCCAGTCGGGGACGTTCGGCAGCTTGTCGTTGTTGGCTTGGTCATCGTCTTGAGTAAACACGCCGAACAAGCCGTGCTGGCCGGATTCCGCGTCCCGCTGCGTTTTTTGCGCCCGCTCCATGGCGCGATCCAGAACTTCCATCAACTGCGCGCGGCGGCCGAGAGAATCCATCGCCCCGCTCTTAATCAACGATTCCAGAACCCGCTTGTTGAGCAAGCGCAGATCGACGTTCTCGCAGAATTCGAAGATTGACTTGAAGCGCCCCAGCTTTTTGCGCGCAGCGACGATCGATTCAATCGCGTTGCCGCCAACATTTTTCACCGCCGCCAGGCCGAACCGAATGGCTTCGCCATGGGGAGTAAAGTTCGCATCCGAGACGCTGATGTCCGGCGCTTCAACGGCGATCCCCATCTCGCGGCATTCGTTGATGTACTTCACCACGTCATCAGTCGATCCCGTGACCGAAGTCAGAAGCGCCGCCATGAATTCGACTGGATAGTGCGTCTTGAGGTAAGCGGTGTGATAGGCCAGCAGCGCGTATGCCGCCGAGTGAGATTTATTGAAGCCGTATCCGGCGAATTGCGCCATCAGATCGAATATCTTCTCAATTTTCTTAGGCGGAAATTTACGCTGCGCCGCTCCCTGAACAAATCGCTCGCGCTGCTGCGCCATCTCCTCGGCTTTCTTCTTGCCCATGGCCCGTCGCAGCAGATCGGCTTCACCCAGCGAGTATCCAGCTAGACGGTTCGCGATCTGCATCACCTGTTCCTGATAGACGATGACGCCCAGCGTCTCTTCCAGAATTTCTTTCAGCTCCGGCAGTTCATATTCGACTTTCTTGCGCCCGTGTTTCCGGTCGATGAAGTCTTCGATCATCCCGCCCTGGATGGGACCGGGCCGATACAGCGCATTGAGTGCCGTGAGATCTTCGATCGAATTCGGCTGATACTTGCGCAGCACGTCTCTCATGCCGTGCGATTCAAACTGGAAGACACCGGAAGTGAGACCTTTGTAAAAGACTTCTTTGTATGTTTTGTCGTCTTCCAACGGAAGCTTGTCGAGTTCGAGGGTAATACTGCGGGTCTGCTGGATCAGCTTAAGAGTGTCGGTAAGGATGGTGAGTGTGGTCAGCCCGAGAAAGTCCATCTTCAACAGACCCATTTTTTCAATGGCGACCATGTCGAAGGCGGTGACAATTTCGTCGTTCTTCGTCTTGTGCAGCGGAACAAGCTCGGTTAGCGGGCGCGGAGAGATTACGACGCCCGCAGCATGCACGCCGGAATTGCGGACCAAGCCTTCCAGCTTTTTCGCCGTCTCGATCAGCTCGCGAATCTGGGCGTCTTTCTCGATTGCTTCGCGCAACTGCGGCGAGTCCTGAATCGCTTGCTCGATGGTGATATTCAGTTGCGTGGGCACCATCTTGGCGATGCGGTCGACGTCGGCGTAAGGAATATCCATGGCGCGGCCCACGTCTTTGATCGCGGCTTTCGTGGCCATGGTGCCGAACGTGATGATCTGCGCAACGTTATCGCGTCCATATTTCTGCGTAACGTACTGGATGACTTCGCCGCGCCGGTTCATACAAAAGTCAATGTCGATATCGGGCATGGAGACCCGCTCGGGATTGAGGAAGCGCTCGAAGAGAAGCTCATGCTGAAGCGGATCGATATCGGTGATGCCAAGAGCGTAGGAGACCAGCGACCCGGCGGCCGATCCGCGGCCTGGTCCTACAGGAATGTCACGCTCGCGCGCGTAGCGGATGAAATCCCACACGATGAGGAAGTAGCCGGGAAATTTCATCTGCTGGATGATGCCGAGTTCGCGCTCCAATCGCTGCTCGTAATCGGCAATCGAATGCTTCAGTTTGCCTCGCTCATGCAGCGGACGCAGAGCCTCCAGCCGGCGGGCAAAGCCTTCCCGCGTGACGTGAACAAAGTAGCTGTCGATGGTGTATCCGGCCGGGACTTCAAACTCGGGAAAAGGATTGGAAACTTTTTCTATCTTCAGACTGCATCGCTCGGCGATCGACAGCGTGCGAGAGAGAACGTCGGGCGAGTCCTTAAAGACGCGCGACATCTCGTCGTAACTCTTGACGAAGAATTGATTACCGTCGAACTTCATCCTGGCCGTGTCGTGAATCGATTTGCCGGTCTGGATGCAGAGCATGACATCCTGCGCGTGGGCGTCGTCTTCGCAGAGATAATGGCTGTCGTTGGTGGCGACGAGCGGCACGCCGAGATCTTTTTCCAGCTGATAAAGGTTGGGGATGATGCGGTGCTCCATCGCCAAACCCTGATTCTGGATTTCGAGAAAGAAATTTTCCTTTCCGAAAATATCGCCGAACGTTGACGCGGCGTTCCGCGCGGCCTCGTAGTTCCCCTCCGTCAGGCGCTCGGCAACTTCGCCTTTCAGGCACCCGGAAAGGCCAATCAGACCGCGAGAGTGTTCGGCTAGAAACTTCTTGCTGATCCGAGGCTTGTAATAAAAGCCGTGCAGCGAAGCCTCGGATGTGATCTTGACCAGATTGCGATAGCCTTCTTCGTTTTCGGCGAGGACAAGCAAGTGGTTATAGGTGTCGCCCTCAGGCGGCGTGCGCTCGATGTTGTGGTCGGCCTTCTTGCAGACGTAGAGTTCGCAGCCCACGATAGGCTTGATTCCCGCGTGCCTGGCGGCATTGACAAAGTGGACCGCGCCGAAAATATTTCCGTGATCCGTCATGGCGACGGCCGGCATACCAAGTTCTTTCGCGCGCTCGCAGAGTTTTTCCACGTCGCACGCGCCATCGAGCATGGAATAGTCGGTATGGAGATGCAGGTGGACGAATTGGGACATGAATTTGGGGAAACCAGATTTCTGATTTTTTTATTGCTGATTGTTGACTGGAAGCCTGCAAGTCTCGACCTAATCAGCAGTCAACAGTCAGAAATCAACAATTTGCCTTCCTTCATTCTAACGGGAAAGAGCACTGCGAGATCCCCGACTTATCCACACGAAAAGCACAGGAGATAAAACGGCTAAGAGGTTACTGCCCTTCGGAAGGCTGGGGAAGACGGAATTCGCCTCCGCGGGCCTCGTTGGCTTCGGCGGTGGCGATGAGATCGAGATCGGAAAGCGGAATCTTCTGTGTGCGCTGTCCGGAAAAATTCCAGAGCGTTTGGCCGACAATCGCGTAGTTCTGTACTTCCTGTTTGTGCTGATCGTGAAACACGAGCACGGTGGGCGGAATAAGTTCCGTCGGCATAGATTGAGCGGTGTCAGGCTGAGCAGGAGGCCGCGCGTAAACATCCTGACCGGCTTGCTGCCGCATCTGCTGTTCCTGAAGACTTTCCTGATTCATCTGGTCAGCGAGCGCTCGATCATTTTCATAGTCCTGATCGTACGAAGAACCTGAATCCCACCACCAGTAAGGATCGTAGAAACCAGCATCGCCCCACGGATAACCGAAACGGCGGCACCCGAAACAATTTCGCGCGTTGAAACTGCGAATCTGAATTCCACGGTGGTTGATCGAAGTACCCCGGCGAGTCAATGATTGGGGACGTGAAAAAGGCTGACGGGAATACGACTGACGCGAACCGGCAAGTCCGCGAGATGGACCAGAACCGGATCGCATCCCGCCGAAGCGTCCGCCTCCGGCGGCGTGCCCGGAAAATCCTGCGTGTCCACCGGAAGCGTGGCCGCCGCCTCCGCGCTGTGCCAGAACAGGCATTACCACCAGCACCATCACGCAAATCGCGCTGATAGTTGAACGCCGCATGCCCTTATTATAAGCCGAATTCGGGCGGTCGGAGGAAAATCCTATGGATCAACGACGGGAGATCAGAAGCAAAGGAAAGCATCCTCCTGCCACACGAACCACTACTTTTTCTTGCCTTTTGACTTTGTCTTAGGCCTTTTGGGCGGCTTTTTTGGCGAGGCTTTTTTGGCAGCGGGCTTCGGCGCAGGCTTCCTGGCCGGCTTCGCTGTTTTTGCCTTAGGCTCTTTGATCTCAGGTTTCTTGGGCGACTCTTTTGCCACAACCGGAACGGCCGGCGCAGGGGCAGGCGCAGCCCCAGCTTTGCCTTTTCCTTTGCCCTTGGCGGTCTCGGCTTTTTTCGCGCCAGCAGCAGCCGCAGCCGCTGCCTGGGCATCCGCCGCTGCTT
>JBAUXX010000018.1:0-94335 GCA_049584475.1 Candidatus Sulfotelmatobacter sp.
GCCTTACCGGGGCGACCGGAGCACAAGGTCAGCCCGGGGCGCAGGGTCCGACGGGGCAACCGGGTCCGGCAGGACCGCAAGGTCCGACGGGACCCGCAGGGACGACGAATATTTACTTCACGCAAAATGCATCGCAAATTGCGCTGCCCAATACGTCGTATGTCGCAATTGACACGTTGTCACTACCGGCAGGCAGCTATTGGATCTCGGCCCAAGGGACATTTTTAAACCAGACAAGCAGTACTTACGCCCAGGCCATCTGTTACCTCACAACTCCCACAAATGCGTTTGGAACCTTTCAGTCGCTGCTGCTCGGACCCGGTTATGGATCGACTTCCACTCAGGGCTATGTCAATCTCTCCGCGCAAACTCAGGTAACCTATTCTTGCAGTGGGTACACCGGAGTGATCATCTACGCCGGCTGGTCGCAGATGAGTGCGACCCTGGCTACCAAGATCACGGTACAGTAGCCGAGGGGGGTGGGGCGGTGGGGGGCTGGCCCAGCCTTTCGTTTATTAAACTTCTTGCGGCCGCCCGTCTTTGTCGCGATTTTTTCGACAGGACGGGTATTTTTGACTTCCTTCGTTCAGTGGCCTTCACGCACGAGACCGTTCACCACACCAGCGCCTCAAAGTTTGGATGAAGTACCTGCGCAATTGGGCTGGCAACTCTTTCCATTACTCCACCTCGATTGCGGGATAGCTTTCGACGTATTCTTCCCCGTTGCACCCATAGTAGGTAAGCCGGCGCGCCGTGAGATCGATGTCGTAGCGCACAACGCCGGCTTGCCACGACGCCGCCAAAAATTCCGGGAATGTACTCATCCCAGCCTGGTCCGTGCGCAATGCCGAGATAAGAGCTTCTTTGTTGAATGCAGGCACATCGACTGTGCCGGAAATCATTGGCGTGCCTAGCGACACGACCGGACCATCCTCAGTCAGATATAAGGTTTGCGCGGCGGGTAGATACCAGAGATTTCGCTTCACACCTGCGCGGCGCAGGGTTTCGGCCAGATAGGGGAATCCGCCGACCTTCGGACGGCCAGCCATAGCCCGTTTTTGCGCGGCTTGCAGGTTTTCTGTAGCTCTGCTCATTGAGGTTCGTCCTTAGCGATAGTGCTGAGATTAGTCTTCCGTTTTGGCAAGATAGTCCGATGCCACCTCGTGGTCGGATGTTCAACAACTCCGAGTATTCGATATTTCCTACACCATCCGGATCGGCCCAGGGTACTGCGAGATCAAAGAATCAGTAGTCAGCAACGTCACACCCTCTACAGTCGCCTGCGCCACAAGGACTCGGTCGAAAGGATCCTTATGAAGCGGCGGCAGACTCTCGGTGGCAACGACGTGATCGCTGAGGATGGGCAACTCGCCGTAGCCATTGTCCAGGAGGCCGCGCCGCAGCAGCCGCGCGTCCACTTTGAAATCTTTCCGGCCCAGCCCGCGCTTAATCGCCACCTCCCATAAACTGGCCGCACTGAAGAGAAGTCCGTTGTCTGGATTTTCGATCAGGGTTCGAGCTTGTTTCGAAAGCCGCCGGGTTTCACCGGCAGCCCAGAGAAGAAGATGCGTATCCAGCAGAAATTTCATGCGCCGCCGCCGAAGATTCGCTCGATCTCCTTTTTGCCCATCCGATCAAAATCGTCCGGAACGGAAATCTGCCCCGCCATGAAACCAAGCCGCCGCACCTGCGCCCCGGTCGGAGCGCCAAGAGCCGTAACCTTCACGACCGGTTTGCCTGCCTTGGCAATGACGAACGACTCGCCCCTTGACGCCTCTTGAATCAGCTTCGAGAGCTGAGTTTTCGCCTCGTGAATATTCACTGTTTTCATAGTTTATATAAACTTAGTTCAACTGACTTAGTCTATCATGGGTTCGCACATATTGTCGCACCGACTGGGGCACGGCATTGCCCCGGTATGGACGGTTGCGGGATTGTCATCGATTTACTTCTGCGAGTAGCATTCAGCGAGTGATGCCCGGTTCCCACTTTCATGAAACCCTGAAACGAGAGTTTGACGCGCGACGGCAACGAAATCCGCGCTATTCCTTGCGCGCGTTTGCGGAGTTTCTTGCGACCGATCATTCGACGCTTTCCCAGATTTTTCGCGGCAAGCGGCGAATTCCTGCCAGCCAGCTTCGCCGCTGGGGCAAGAAAATGGGAATGACACCTGAGGCAGTCGCCGTCTACGTTGCGGAGCAGCACGTGCCGGATCAGTCCATCATGAGCAGGCAGGAACAGCTTCGCCATTGGACCGCCGAAGCGCTTGCCATTGCGACCGATGATACGCATTGGCAAATTGTCCGGGTTGCAGCTTCACGTGGTTTTTGCGCGGACTCGCGATGGATCGCCAGGAAAACAGCAGTAACCGTCGATGAAGTTAAGTTGCGTTGAGCCGGCTTCTTCGTTTGCGGCTGCTGGAAATCGGTCCGGCGGGAAAGTGGAAGAGTTGTCTCTGCGTTGATGAAAAAGAATTTCACAAGCGGGCGCTCTTTCGAGTGCGCGAGTTGGCAGCGGAAGACGGTATCGAACTGCGGAGGCTTTCGAGAAAATCATCCAATTGAAAGGAATTGTTTCCGACATGGGTAACCCAGTAATGCAATTTCAGATTCTCTCCACTGCTCCCGACCAGACCGCAAAGTTCTATTCGACTCTGTTTGGCTGGACGGTGAACGCCGATAATCCGCTGGGGTACCGGGAGATCGGCACAGGTTCGGAGAACGGAATCCAGGGAGGGATTTGGCCGGCGCCGCAACAGGCAGCCAACTTCACGCAATTGTTCATGGCCGTCGACGACGTGAAAACCTATGTCAAAAAAGCCGAGGCTCTTGGGGCGAAGCTCATTATTCCACCGACCAGTCTGCCCGACGGCGGCGAGTTGGCAGTAATGCACGATCCCCAGGGAATGTCGTTCGGCATCATGAAAGTCAGGTAAAGCCATATGATTCTGAAAAAGCTGGCGTATCGATTTCTCGGAATCATGGCGATGCTCGCGGCGCTGACCAGCGGAAGTTTCGCGAGCGCGGCGAAGCGGTCGCGCGATGCCGTAATTCAGCTCGTCACTCAAATCCAAAGATCGGATTACGAAGGCGACCGTACGGCGCTGAAGCGTTTGTATGGCGAGCTAACGCCGTTTTTACAGAACAAACACCTCGTGTCCCGCGTTGAATATTGGCGCGGGTTCGCACTGTGGCGGAGAGCGCTGAACGGCTTCAACGAGTCTGTTGACCCGAAAGAGTTGCAGGAAGATCTGGAACAGGCGGTCGCGGACTTCAAGCAGGCATCGGCGGCCGACCCGAGTTTCACGGATGCGAAAATTGGGGCAGGATCATGCTTGAGTAATCTCATGTTCCTCAATCAGAAAAACACTTCGCGCATGCCGGAGTTGATAGCCGAGGCCGGGCGAGTGCTGAAGGAAGCGCGGGCCGAAGCGCCGGAAAACCCGCGTCTCTATTGGGTGCTGGGGCCGAACTTGTGGTACGCACCGGCCGAGCATGGAGGAAGTCAGAGCCAGGCGATCGAAATGTATCAGAAAGGCCTGGAACTCACACGCACAGGCAAGGGCCGCACGAGCGATCCTCTCGAGCCGTCATGGGGAGAACCAGAGTTGCTCATGAATTTGGCTTGGTCCAATCTGCATCGAACAACACAGGACCTGAAAGCCGCGAAATCGTATGCGCAATCCGCGCTTGACCTCGTGCCTTATTGGCATTACGTCAAGGACATACTAATGCCGCAGATTGACAAGGCCATCGACATGGCAATAAGGGCCAATGCCGAGCCTACTCGGGACGAATCTCCACATAATCCAATGGCGCGCGCGCGCCTTGGTCCGGAACGCCCTCAATTCGCAATTCATCTCCCGGCTGCAATGCCACTTCTGGAATTCGGCGGCGCGTAGAAGAATCTCCGTTCGACTGCGTCGCCGGCAGATGCGCATCGGCCGTCCATTCATCGATCAA
Organism: Candidatus Sulfotelmatobacter sp.; assembly: GCA_049584475.1. Taxonomy (GTDB): domain Bacteria; phylum Acidobacteriota; class Terriglobia; order Terriglobales; family Acidobacteriaceae; genus Sulfotelmatobacter. Next base: position 3,963 of record JBAUXX010000018.1, read on the forward strand.
CTTGTTCCCCACAAACACGCGATATTTTGACACGCCGTTGTTCTGGTCGAAGTACTCGACGTCCACGTCATACCGGCCCGGTGCGCCGTGGAAGCGAAGCTTTGCCTCGCACGACCGCGCGATCTCCGGACACACGACGGCTTTGCCATTAGACGCACTCTCCCACGGAGTCACATCCAGCGGCACATAGCCCTCGAGTTCCATCGACTCGGCCTCCGTGCGATCAGGATGATTCCCGACGCGACCTTTATCGTCGGGAATGCCCGATATGCGATGGAACCAATCGTTGATCGCATCGCGCCATACAATGGCGTGGCCGGACTGATAAGTGAGTTGCGCCAGGACATCGGCGTAGCGGGCATCATCGACGTGGCCGTGCAGCAATTTCCATTCGTCGACAAACTGCGCGGCTCGTTCCGCTCCCTCGTAGTGCGAATCGTAAATAGTCTGAATCACAGTCTTTCCCGAGTGCAGCTTGTACGAGTAAGGAACGTGGTGAAAGAAAAGGAAGAGTTCGTCCGGCGTAGTGGCTTCCGATTCAAATACCTTCTGCACATCCGGAGAATATTGCCCGACGAAGCCAGTGCCCGTGGCCACGCTGCGATCGATGCCGACGCCGTCTTTCTCGGCGCGAATCCATTGTCCCCAGCCGTTGCGCTCCTGCGACTCCGGTCCAGGACCATAATGCGGCCCTAGAATATTAGTCAGCGTCTGCAGGCCAAGCACGCCGGTGTAGCTCTCATACGCTGGCCACGATGCCAGTTGAATTTTTGAGATTGTCGAAATCACAACTGGATCATTCCCGAACGTCAGCCGCGTCCATTCATCAACAATCTGCTCCGAACTTAGATTCGGATTCCAGGCCAGCCGCCCGAAGCCGTAAAGATTCGCCATCGCCATATGATTGCCCAGCCAGTCCTGATCGAGTCCGACGTTGACTACGCCAATGTATCCGCCAGTGGCGCGCTGAAAACTATCGCCTGCCACAATCTCTTTCACCGGCGTCGCGCGCCCGCCCACGCGCATGTCGAAGTCCAGAATCTGCTTCCACATGGGAACAAGAAAGCAAGTGTGCCGCTGCTGGCCCGTGTATTCCTGCGTGATCTGCAACTCGATTCCGGTATTCGTGTGTTCGAGCCCGCCAAACAATGGCGACACCGGCTCGCGCACCTGAAAATCGATCGGCCCGTACTTGATCTGAATGATTACGTTGTCGTCGAACTTTCCATCGAGTGGGTGAAAAATGTCGTAGGCGGCGCGGGCGCGGTCGTTTTTCAAATTCGTCCAGTCGAGATGATGGTTGTAAACAAATGCCCGGTAGAAAACGATTCCGCCGTGCGGCTCAAGTGCGCGCGCAATGACATTCGCGGCATCGGCCGGAGTGCGTCCATAAACCGAAGGCCCCAGCCGTCCTTCGGAATCCGCTTTCACCACCACGCCGCCGAGATCGGGAATCGCGCGATACACTTCGTCGATTTTTTTCTGCCACCACTCCGCAATGCGTGGATCGACCGGATCGAATGTGTCGAGACCTCCGACCGTCTTCGGCATGCTCACGTCCACCGAAACTCCCATGCGCACGCCCCAGGGACGAAACGCAGCGGCAATGCGCGCGAGTTGAGGAATGAAATCGGAATCGAGAACGTGCAGGTTGGCGTTAACGTTATTCACGTTGCAGCCGTTGATGCCGACCGAAGCCAGCAGCCGAGCGTATTCCGAAGCTCGCGTAAGATCGGCGCGCACACTTCCGTTGTCGAAGAAGATCGATCGCCCGCCGTAGCCGCGTTCGATCGAGCCGTCGAGGTTGTCCCACTGATTCGCCCAGCGCACCGGCGCTGAAGGCTGGGCAAGTTCATTCAACCCAAAAGCACTTTCTTCCCGAGCAATTCTGCTGAGGAAAGCGAACACGCCGTAAAGCACGCCGCGGTCACTGCCGCCCACGATGACGATGCACTTGAATCCATGGACGCGCCCGGAAGTCAGCCAGAAGCCGTCTCCGCGCAAGCCCTCGCGCATGCGAAAATCCGGCGCCATACGGTGCAGTTGCTCGACCGTCCCAAGGACGACGGAAGCCTCCGCCGGCAGGCCTGACTCCGCGCGCAGAGTTCGTCCCAACATACCCTTCACCCCTCGCACCAGTTCTTTCTGCGCCGTCGTTAAAACTTCAGAATCGCCTAGAACCACCGTAGTCGCCGGCAGCGAGTGGTAACGTGCAGCCGCCTTGGAATCCAAGGGCGCGTAGCGCAACCAGGCATCGGCGCCGGTCTCCGCATGAGCATGCGGCGACGCCACAAATACTCCTAACATCGCAACCATCAATGCAGCGCGCATCTTGAGATTCATTCCGGACAAACGTACGTAGCGGGTCAGGCTGGATTTCGGAATCAGTTTACTCGTGGGATGGAAATGCGGCGGGAAGTGAAAAATTAAAAAATAGGATACGGCGCGGGACTTCTAGGCTTGGAACTCGCTGGCTTCAGGAAACCGCAGATTACACTTGGCGAGGGCGTCGGAGAGGATTTCCTCGATCTTAGTCTCTTCGCAGTTGCGAGCCATGGAAAGTTCGCTGACCAGCAGATAGCGCGCCCGCTCCAGCATCTTTTTCTCGCGGAACGACAGCGGCTTGGCCGCGTGCAGGGCGATCAGGCTCTTCAAAACCACCGCTACTTCCAGCAGCGACCCCGTCCGCATGCGCTCGGAGTTCTCTTTGAAACGATCCTTCCAGTCGCCGTTACTGCCATTCTCGCCAACCGATAGTAAATCAAGGACTTTCTGGATTTCCCCGTTGCGCACGACGCGCCGCAAACCGACATTTCCCACATTGTTAAAGGGGATCATCACCTTGAGGCTGCTGGCCTTAATAGTAAGGAGATAGAACTTCTCCACCGTGGCGCCCATGGCACGGCTGCTGATCTGCTCGATAATGCCGACTCCATGATTGGGGTAGACGACCTTATCGCCGATGTGGAAATTTAAGTCGCTAGCACTCATATCGGACACCCAGGAAGGAGCGGGTTAGTGGGGAAACGCCTATCAGTACTGTGTTTATGCTACTCCCAAAATGGGAGGAACGCAAGCTTACCGGCTTGGCCCCAAGACATCGACATCACTTCAGCGATGCCAGGAAAAGATCGTCATGGCCGCCGGGTCGCGCGTAAATGATCAGAGAAAGGTCGGGAGAGACGACGAAGGCATTGCCGTTGTAGTCTTCCCTCACCACAAATGGCAGCTTTAATGCCGGCTTAGGAGGGCCTATCGGTGTCCCGTTGTGCCAGGGTTGGCGAAAAATGGTGGTTTGCCCGTTGCTGGTCACTGAGTATTGGAAAGCTTTACCGTCCGGGGCATACATCGCCAGATAGCTCGCCTGTCCCGGCTTGAGGGTCGTACATTTCTTGTCCGCTATCGAGTATTGATAGAGACCGGCATGTTCCGACCACAGGTCGGTATTGATAGTGAATTTCTTGTCGGGTGAGACATCCACCGCCATGCCGCAGTTTTCAAATAGAGCGACGGCGGGCGCGCCATTCAGGAAAATTCTCCAGTTTTTCGCCGTATGCAGATCCTTATCCAGGCCGCTGAGAATGATCGACTGATTGCCCGCTTCCCAAATAGAAAAACCGATGAAATTTCCCAGCCAGGGCAAATGTTGTGACTGCGAACCATCCGCATTAATGACGTAGAGTTGCCAGTCGGACCCATTCCTATCGGCGTAAAGAAGCCGCTTGGAATCCGTTGACCAACCCAGAGTTTCCAGATAGCCGCTGCCGGAGACGAGTTTCAGCCGATGCTGTCCGCTGAGATCGGAGTTCCACATGTCCGCCTTGTCGGACTCCGGGGCGGTGAGATACACGACGTTTTGGCCATCAGGCGAAATTATCGGCTGGCTGACGTCTTCAGAAACGATGTCGGAAAGCTGTTTGGATGCCGTCCGATAGAGCGACAGCACACCGGCGCTCCGGCCGTTGATGAAATAGATGCCATGGCCGCTTGGGTCAGGCATAGGCGAGCGGTCAGGACCGGGGCCAAAGGTGACCTGACGGAACGAATGGTCGTCCAGGGAATATTCCCAAAGGTTCCTGATGCCATTCACTCGGCGGGTCACATAGAGGCTTTTTCCGGGCACCGCCCACGAATTCCATTCGGAAATATCCGGTAGTTGCGCCAAAACCTCCAGGGTACGAGCCTTGATGTCCAGCCTTCGCAAGAGGACTGCCCCAGTGTTGTCCACCGAACTCAGGAGGAGGCTTTTTCCGTCGGGGTAACTTTTTAAACTGACGGCGAGTCCAAGTCCCAGGCTGCTCGCACCTGCGGCCTGGGCCAGCGGCGCCTTATCGAGCAGGTCCTCTTCGGCTCCCGATCGCGTCCGCCGCACAATGCGTCCGTCGGGGGTAAGAACAAACAGATACGTGCCATCGGGAGATGAGACGATGCTTCTTCCTGCCGTTAGACGTTGCGGAGTGCCACCCAGTGTTGCGATGGCCCAGATCTCCGGATCGCCCAGCGTCTGTTCAAAATAAATCTGGGTGCCATCGGGTGAAAAATTGAGAACAGTCTTGTTGCCACCTTCTTTGGTCAGCTGCAGTGGTTCGCCACCCGATGTCAGCATGACGAAAACCTGATCGTAATTCTCCACCGGAGATGTGAAAGCGATGGTGTGTCCGTCCGGGGAGATCACTGCGTAATTCATCGACTTGTTCCAGTCACTGACTTTCGTGACTTTCGCCGGACCTTGTGCCACGCGGGAAAACAACAGATGATAGGTTCCGTAGCAGGCTGCGGCGACCAGCAACAGAAGCGCTGCGGCGATCGACAGCGCCTTACCTTTATTTTGGGATGCGGCTTGGGCAATGGCCGAACTGCTCGAAGAATGGGTAGCCGAATAGCCGCCGGTCGCCGGAGTCATGGGCGCTGAACCTGACCCGGCGGAAAGCACCGGATGTGAACTCGAGGAAAGTACCGGCGCCGTTTGGCCCCCGGAAGCGTGACCTGTCCCGGTATCCCGGCGCAGCCGTTTCAGATCACCTCGCAACTCGGCGGCGTTCTGGTAGCGCAGGTCGCGATCTTTCTCCAGGGCCTTACCGATGATGCGGTCGAGCTCCGCCGGCAGTTCCGGTTGAAAGCGAGCCACCGGGGCCGGCGTCCGATTGAGGATTGCCTCCGAGATCACTCCCGAGGTATCGCCGCGAAAAGCAAGCGATCCCGTTGCCATTTCGTAGAGCACCGCACCGAAGGAGAAAAGATCGGAACGCGCGTCAAGTTCTTTGCCGCGGACTTGCTCCGGGGACATATAAGCAATGGTGCCCACCGCAGTGCCAGGACTGGTGAGCAACTCGACCGGCGCGTCCATAGTGTCAAGAGCTGCGGCGCTTTGGGTCCTCTGCCGCGGATCGGTAACCTTGGCGAGGCCGAAATCGAGAATTTTCGCATGACCGCGCTTGGTGACGAAAATGTTTGCCGGCTTGATATCGCGGTGAACGATGCCTTCCGCGTGCGCCGCGTCCAGCGCGTCAGAAATTTCGATGGCAATGCTCAACAACTGCTCGAGCTCCATCGGGCGGCCGCCTATCAGGTGTCTGAGAGTCTGGCCCTCCAGACATTCCATGGCGATAAACGCCCGGCCATTTTCTTCGCCAATGTCATGGATAGTGCAGATGTTCGGATGATTCAGCGCGGAGGCAGCTTTGGCCTCGCGGCGAAAACGGCTGAGCGCCTGCGCATCTTTCGCCAGGTCATCGGGCAAAAACTTGAGCGCCACAAAGCGGTCGAGGCGCAAATCCTGGGCCTTATAAACAACTCCCATGCCCCCGCCGCCGAGCGTTTCGGTCACCCGGTAATGAGAGATGGTTTGCCCGACCAGTGAAGAAGACTCCGCCATTGCACCTCGAAGACGCAGATCGACTTGAAATCACGCAGATCGAAACAACTGCAAATCTTAAGGCGCTGGCGCACTCAAGTCAACGAAGGCACCCGCCAGCTATAATCGCGCTCGTGGGTTACGACAATAATTTTGGAGATGCGATCGCTGCTGGAGTTGAAGAACCGGAAGCCGAGGGCCGGAAGCAGGAAGCCGGACAAGGCCGCATTCTCGGCCTCGATGTCGGCGCGCGCAGGATCGGCATGGCCGTGTCCGATCCTTTAGGCATCACCGCGCAGGGCATCGAAACACTCCAGCGCAGGAATAAGCGCACCGACTTCGCTGCGCTACAAAGCGTAATCAGGAAATATGGGGTCGTTGAAATCGTGGTCGGACTACCCCTGCGCATGAGCGGCGCCGAAGGGATTCAATCCGAAAAAATGCAAGTCTTCGCGCAGGAATTGCGCAGGAAAAGTGGCCTGCCCGTTCATCTCTGGGATGAGCGCCTCACCTCCGCCGAAGCGAACCGGCTTCTGCGCGAGACCGAACTCTCAATCGAAAAGCGCGGCAAAGCCGTAGACCGCATGGCGGCGGTGCTGATTCTACAGGGGTGGATGGAGCACCGGCGCTAAGTCGACCTCGGACGTCAGACTTCGGACCTCGGACGACTCACGCTGCGGTCTTTTCGCGACTGCGCTTTGATTGAATCAGCGCGTTCAACATGCGTCCGAGATCTGCCGATAACGTGGTTAATTCCTTGATTTGTGACGCTTCCAGAAACTTCAATCGTTTAGCGATCAGAATTTGTGTTTCGAGCTCGAGAAGAGAACCTCTGGCGTGGCAAAAGAAAAGATTGCGATCTCGATCGGTCGATTTTCCTTTTCCTTCGGGATGTTGCTCGGAATTGACACTGCCGCCCTTCGCATTTGGCTTGTCAGTCCGTACACTTCTTGTTTGGGAAAGTTCTGAGTGGCGGCGTAAATTTTCACGACCATGTCCATAGAGTGCTGCCACACTCTCAAATCCTGGTAAGACGGTTTCATCCTTGTGACCTCGTGATCTCGATTATGCTGTCTGCCGGTATCGTCCCGCTTCCGGCCAAAAACAGACAAGTGCAGAGGTCACATGAACCATATTTTGTCTGTGGATAACAGAACCCTCTGCCGAACTCCGATGCCGAGGGTCCGACGTCCGAGGTCTGACGCCCACTTCACTGTCCCCGCATCGCCCGCCGGTACGCCGCAACATTCTTATCGTGCTCTTCCATCGTTTTAGCGAAGCGGTGATGCCCTTGCGCGTCGGCTACGAAATAGTAGTAATCGCTTTGCGCCGGATGCATGGCGGCCTCGAGCGCGCTGCGCCCGGGATTGGCGATGGGGCCAGGTGGCAATCCGGCAGACCGGTACGTGTTGTACGGAGACTTGAATTGCATGTCGTCGTGGTGCAGGGCCCCCGAATAAGTTCCGGCGAGAAGTTCCGCGTAGATGATGCTCGGATCGGCATCGAGCGCAATTTTTTTCTCGAGCCGATTGTAGTAAACGCTGGCCACCATGGGACGTTCTTCGGGCACCGCGGTTTCCTTCTCGACGATTGAGGCCATCGTAACCGTTCGCTCCACAGCCGTTTGCGATTGGTTCTGAGGCGCGCTCCAATTCTGAAATTGCATGGCAACCACGCCGCATAGGTGAGCCGCATTGGCTGACTCGCCTGGGTCTTTCTCCATTTCGCCAGAAGGAGGAGTCAATCCGATCTGCTTCGCCACAACCCGAAACTGGCATACCATGGCGGCCGCGATCTCCGGCATCTTCTGCATGCGGCTGAATTGATAGGTATCGGGAAATAGGTAACCTTCCAGAGAATGCGCCCCGGGAGACATGTCGCCGATCAGCGCCGTATCGCTTTGCGCCACTCTAAGAAACTCCGCGGCCGGACCCAGCCCCGCCGCTTCCACCGCACGCGCAATGTCGAACATGGTGAAACCTTCCGGCACTACGACCGTATGAAAGTACACGTCGCCGCGAGCCAGGCGCTGATGAACGTCCTTAGCGCTGGCCGTTTTGTCGAAGAGGTATTCGCCGGCCTTGAGCGAAGGCCGGCGATGAAAATAGTGCCACAGAAGAAAAGCCTGCTCGCTTCGAATTACGCCGGCCGCTCTTAATTCACGAGCAATACGTCTTGTTGAATATCCAGGATGCAGCATCACAAACGTCTGGGCTGGGGGCGAGGTTGGAGTAAGCATCGCCCAGCCGAACCAGGCTCCGCCTGCCAGCACAGCGATGAATATAAGCCAGAAAATTCTGCGCATTCTTATCTTGAAGTTTAGATGATGATCCCCGTGCTCGGCGACCTGACTTTAGTAAGGATCGGAAAAAACACCATTCAGGCATTCAGCAGTCAGCATTCAGCCCCATCCAACAGCCTCAGTCCATCCCACCCGGTTTGGCTGAATGCTACTTGCTGAGTGCTGAAAGCTTAACTACTCCTTTTGCACCCTTTTTCCCGAGATATACTCAAATAGCTCTGGAGATCATCTAATCCTGCATGAGACGTAGCCGTTGGGTAGCCCCTTTGTTTTTGGCAGTGCTTTCGACCACAGGTTGCGTTTTTCGCACACGCCCAGTGGAAGAGCAGTATTCGAAAGTTCCCTTGAAGACCGCCTCACAGCAGGAACTGATCGATTCGATCAACAAGCAGGCCGAAACGATCCGCTCCCTGAAGGCGACCGTCGACATCGACACTTCGGTGGGTGGGGCTAGGAAAGGCCACGTTACCGACTACAAAGAGATTCGCGGCTACGTGCTCGCCCGTAAGCCGGCCATGCTGCACATGATCGGGCTGTTGCCAATCGTCCGCACCACAGCCTTTGACATGGTCAGCAACGGCCAGGACTTCAAGGTCTCAATTCCGCCGAAGAATCGCTTTGTCGTCGGCCGCAACGATGTGCAGAGCTCCAATCCCGATCAGCCAATGGAAAACATCCGGCCGCAGAATATTTATGATGCCCTGTTGATCCATTCCATCCATGAGCCCGAGATTGCGGTTTTGGAAAACGGATTCGAAATCCTGCATGACTCGAAAGGTCACCGGGTATTGCAGGAAGATTACGAGCTAATCGTGATTCGCAAGAGAGGCGATAACGAAGGAGTGTTGACCCGCAAGATCGTCTTCGGCCGCACCGATCTTCAGCCCCATCGCCAGTATATTTACGATGATCGGGGAAACCTCACGACCGACGCGCGCTACGCCAACTATAAAGATTACGATGGCGTCACTTTTGCGTCGCGCATAGAGATTTCCCGTCCGCAGGAGGAGTACGACATCACTCTGAACATGCTGAAGGTGGAAATCAACAAACCTCTGACCGACGAGCAATTCGTGCTGCAGCAACCGCCCGGCGCCGAGGTCGTCCACTTGGACCATCCGCAATCAAGTTCTGCGGCTCCGGCGGCGCAGAGCGAGAATCGTTAGCGGAAAAGCACTCAGCATTTAGCAATCAGCATTCAGCCCTTTTCAGTATTGTGGAGAACGAGTGATGAGCGTCACTGAATCCGTGAGGCTCGAACAGGTAGTCTTGGGGAACTTTCAAGGAGCTCTCCCCATGAAAGATTTTAGGAGCCTCGTGGTTTGGCAGAAAGCGCACTCTCTGGCTCTTGCTTGTATCGGGCGACGCGCGGCTTTCCGAAGCAGGAAACCTATGGACTAACGAGCCAGATTCGTCGCTGTGGTGCTTCGGTGGCAGCTAATCTGGCGGAAGGCTGCGGACGCCGCGGGAACGGTGAGTTTCATCGTTTCCTCAACATTGCTGCGGGTTCGGCCAGCGAGTTGGAGTATCACTTCTTGCTGGCGCGCGATTTGACATTGCTTGAAGATGGCGAGTATCAGGAATTGAACCGCGGAGTCGTTGAAATTAAGCGAATGCTCGGCGCTCTCATAACGAAGGTAAACGCCGAGCGCTTTGCCAGTTGAAGGCCCTCGGCAATCAGCAAGAGGCCTGAGTGCTAATTGCTGAGTGCTGAGTGCTAACTGCTTCCTCTCATGATCAACAAAATGGTGGTCGCCAATCTCGTGCAACGCCCGATCCGGTCGCTGATCAGCGTCAGCGCGGTCGCCCTCGAAGTCATTCTCATCCTGTTGATCGTTTCTTTCTTCTACGGGCAACTGAACGGTTCCAAGGCCAGCCAGGTCGGCGTAGGCGCCGATGTCATGGTGCAGCCTCCGAGTTCCAGCGGCCTGATTGGTGTTTCAGGAGCACCCATGCCGGTGAAGGTCGGAGACAAGGTGCGCGAATTGCCGCACGTCATGGTAGCCGCTCCAGTGATCTGGGAGCTTACCACCAAGCCGTCGATCGAAGTTATCTACGGCATCGACTTTCAGAGTTACAACAGCATTCCGCCCGCTCTTCGTTTTATTTCCGGAAGCCCGTTTGCGGCCCCTTTCGACGTGATCGTCGATGACATTTTCGCGAGCACCAAGCGGGCCAAGGTCGGGGACTCAGTTGAAATTTTGAACCACCAGTTCCGTATCTGCGGGATTGTGGAGCATGGAAAGGGCGCGCGGAAGTTTGTTCAACTTACGACGCTCCAGGATCTTATCGGGGCTCCCGGCCACGCTTCGGTCTTCTACGTCAAGCTCGACGATCCCGCCAACATGGCTGCCGTCGTCAACGAAATCAAGGCAGTCCCCGGCATGGAGAACTACTCGGTCGTCTCCATGCAGGAATATCTCTCGATGATGACTCCCGAAAACTTGCCCGGCTTCGAAACATCCATCCGCATCGTGGTTGCGATCTCGATGATCATCGGCTTCTTAGTCATCTTTCAATCCATGTACACCGCCGTCATGGAGCGCACGCGCGAAATCGGCATCCTCAAATCGCTGGGCGCGACAAAGCTCTACATCGTTAATGTTGTGCTCCGCGAGACTGCATTGCTGGCGGTTGTCGGCATTGTCGCCGGAACCATCATCAGCTTGCTGACCCGCCGCGCCATCCTGTTCGAGCGCCCCATGCTCCGTCTTTTCTGGAGCAACGAATGGGTCGTCCGCGCCACCGTAATCGCCCTAACCGGCGCTCTGCTGGGAGCCTTATATCCCGCCTACAAAGCCGCCCAAAAAGATCCCATTGACGCTCTGGCTTATGAATAATAGCCGTAATTAAGACCGGTAGCCGACCGCCAGACGCCGCTTCCGGGAGTTATAATCCCCTAAGCAGTGACGCAGTTATGACAGAACTAATCCAGAAAAAGCTTCGAGAAGAAATCGAGGCGCTCGAACACGAACTCATCCACGAGCTGCCCAAAGAAATCAAGAAGGCCGCAGCTCTCGGCGACCTCAGCGAGAACGCCGAATATCACATGGCCAAGCAGCGCCAGGAGTTCGTCAAGGCGCGCGTCCGACAACTTGGCAAGCGCCTCGCCGACCTGTCTCTGACCAACATGAACGACATTCCCCGCGACAAGGTCGGCCTCGGTTCCACGGTCAAGGTTTTCGACAGCACCAAGAATCAGGAATTCGAGTACCACATCGTCACCAGCGAAGAAACCGACGTGGCCGCCGGAAAAATCTCCACTACTTCGCCCATCGGCCGCGCCCTGCTCAACAAGAAGGTCGGGGACGAAGTCATCTTCGTCGCGCCCAACGGCAAGCGCGAAATGGAAATCCTGAGCCTGCTCACCATGCACGACATCGCCGCCGCAGAATTAACCAAAGACGGAAGGACCAAAAAAGAGGCGGAAGCCTGATGTCCTCCTCTTCCCTGCCGAGCGCCGCCGCGTCCAAAGTTTCTACCAAGCCGCGTTCTGGTTGGCATAGTTGGACCAGCGCCTTCGGTCGCGCCTGCGGAGTTCTGCTCGATACCATCGTCCGCTGGCTCGCCCTCTCCCGCATCAATCCTAACGTGCTCACCTTCATGGGATTGGTCGTCAACACCTGGGCCGCATTCCTGTTCGGCTACGCCACCCTGACCACGCAGAAGCGCATGTTCATCTACGCCGGCCTGGTCATCATCTTCTCCGGCTTCTTCGATCTGGTCGATGGACAAGTCGCCCGCGCCACCAACCGCGTCACCCGCTTCGGGGCATTCTTCGATTCAGTTGTCGACCGCTACAGTGACGCTTCCCAGTTCCTCGGACTGCTCGTCTTCTACGCCCGCGGCGACCGCTTCTTCTACGTCGTGCTCACGGCCTTCGTCATGGTCAGCGCCATCATGGTCAGCTACACTCGCGCCCGCGCCGAAAGCCTCATCGGCTCCTGCCGCGTCGGCTTCATGGAACGCCCCGAACGCCTCGTCCTCGTCATCCTCGGAGCCCTCTTCAACCGCATGGCCCCAGTCCTCTGGGTCATCGCCGTGCTAAGCACAATCACGGTCATCCACCGCATGCGATACACCTGGACCCGCACTCAAGATCCACCCCAGACCGCGGGCAAAACCCAAGCCGCCTAAATCAATCGTGCCTGCACAATTCCCCCCTAAGAACTAATCCATTTTTCGATATACATTCGACTTGACTTGCCCGCATGATTGTCAGATCATCCCTCGGCGGCTGAACAAATGATTCTCGGTTGATTTCGTATTCTGCGACCTGCTCTCCATTCCTCGGAAGCCTACGGCCTTCCCGGTCGCCGGTTAGCAACTAAAACGACGGGGCTAATAGATGGTCTGTGCGATCTCTTCGCGCACGTTGCAAGGGTGGATGATCGGTTGCCTCCAGCAAAATGTGCCGCGCCAACTCTGGATAAGTCGCCCGCTCCCAGTTGCTGGACAGTATTACTTGCCGGGCATTCCCACGCTGGGTAACATCATCGGCGACGTCAACCACGACAATGCGAGCGAAGCCGTCTGTCCCCGCTTTTGTCGTCCAACCTGGTCGACCGTTACAGTGTGACGATGAGTTCGACGTTTACCCCCGGATAGCTCGGGTTGCAAAGGTAATAAACGCCGTTGATCTCGACGACATAAACGTCCTGCGTGTAGAGCCAGTTGCTCGGCCATACGCCGGCAAATCCGAACCAATAGCCGCCATATTGGAAGCGGCGATTACTGTAATCGCCCTGGCTGACACGAAACGTGTGTTCCCGTCCGAAGTGGGCCTTGTAACGATCGTCGGGAATGCGTCCACCGTGATCACCACCGCCGGCATGCTGCTCGTGTTGTTGAGGTTTCGCTTGCTGTGTGCGTTCCGGCTGTTGGTGCGCAGGCCTTTCTTCCGGCTTGGCGTTCTCGTTCCGTGCGGGTGAAGCTTTTTCTTCTTGCTTCGCCGGTTTCTCCGGTTGCGCTTTTTTCTCGTGCTGATGAGCCGACTTCTCTTTCTCATCCGGCTGGTCGCGCTGCTCTTGCTGTGGATAAGCAAGAGCAGTAGCGCCCACAGTTAACGAAAGAACTGCGGTGCCGATAACTCCAAGTAGCTTCATGGTGGTGCCTCCGTTGTTCAGTAGTGTCTGCGGTTCCTACTGCAAGCTTCCGGTTGTTGCGTTAACCGGGTGGCCGATGGCGTCGCCGGAAACGAGGAGTTCCACGCGGCGGTTTTGCTGGCGGCCTGCGGAGTTGTCATTGGAAGCTACAGGCAGGCTGTTGCCGAAGCCTCTGGACGAGACCGAACCTGTGGCCACACCCTGCTGCACCAGATAATCGCGCACCGAACTTGCGCGATTTTCCGACAGCGTTTGATTCATGGAATCGCCGCCGACGTTATCGGTGTAGCCGCCGACTTCAATGTTGAGTCCAGGGTAGGCGAGAAGTATGCCGGCGACCTTCGCCAGCTTCTCGCGTGCTCCCGGCTTCAAGGAGTACTTTCCGCTGTCAAACAGCACATCGGACATGCTGACGATCAGGCCGCGCGCAGTATCGCGAGTCTGAAGGATGGAATTCAACTGCTCGGAGAGTTTCGTGCGCATAGCGGCTTTGTCGGTTTCAGCCTGCTGCGCGGCCAGCCGGGATTTGTCAGCATCCGCCTGAGACGCGGCGAGCGCCGCGGCTGAGGATGCCTGGTTCGCAGCCATGTCGGATTTTGCCTGCGCAGTTGCGGCTTGTGCGTCGGCAGCTTCATTGCGAGCCTTGGCAGCATCGGATTCGGCTTGAGCCTTGGCAGCCTGAGCGGTTGCCGTATCAGCGTCGGCTTGAGTCTTGGCCGCCAGCGCCGCAGATTCGTCGGACTGCGCCTGAGTCTTGGCCGCTAACGCTGCGGCGGTGTCGGACTGTGCTTGGTTCTTTTGGCGGGTCGCGTCGTCGGCCTGAGCCTGCGAAAGTGCCTGTGCGTCGGCTGAGTGCTGACGTTCATTGGCCAGGCGCACTTCGTCCATCTTCTTGACAGCGATCTGGCGCGCGTCTTCGGCGGTCTGCACTGCTTCACGGGCGGCGGCGATCAACGGCTTTTTGTCGATGTGCTTATCTGTGGCGTCTGCATCCACCGTAGCCATCAACTGAACCGCATGCTGGTAAGTATCGGTGGCGTACTGCTCGGCGCCTTCGGATTTCGCGATGCGCAAAGCATTGCGGGCTTCGAAGAACTCCAGCGGCAGCTTGGCGTTGAGAATAACCGGATCGAACTTATAGCCGGTGGGAATGTATCCTCCGCGTTCCATCAGTTCGTATTTCGCGTTGACCAACTCACTGGTTCCCTTGGTGTCTTCGTGAACCACATTTTCAAGAACGACAACGTTGCTCGGCTGGCGAACTGCATAATATGGTTCCGCGGTAACGATCAGGGCAAAGGCCTGAAGGTCGGTGGTCACACGCACTTTGCTGCGATGGTTTCCACCGAGCAATATTTCGCCGAGGTTGACGGCGCGGCCTTCCGGCGAGATGGCCCATATAACGTAGGTCAGGTACTCATTGCCAAAGGTCGTGGGTTTCTGCATGTGGCCGAATTCCGCGTCGATCTCAATCGATCCGCGCTTACTGTTTACGTTGGCCTCGCCGTTCGCCGCGGGCATCAAGTCCGTCCCGGCAAAACCCAGCGTGGAGCTCCCGCTGCGATGCTGATAGTTGACGGCCTGCACGCTGCGGCTCACTACGGTAACGCGGAATATCGGCGTCGAACTCATGGGCTCAACGGAAAGAGTTTGCGAATTGGTTTGAGCAAATGCACTCAAACTGAGGGCGATTCCAGCGGCTAACAGAAGCTTAGTATTCAAAATTTCTCCTTCAGGCAGATTTCTGCCGGTAGCGCTTGATTCGAATATTGAGTGATCTCTCTGTTAACTCCCGATGCGGACGCGCGACAGAGAGTGAAAAAGGCCGAAAACATTCAGCAGCCACAGCACGACGGCGATGACCACGACGCCATTCAAAATCGACTTGATGGATGACTGCATGGGAATGAAGCGATTTGCCAGCCACAGGAGCACACCCACCACAACCAGAACTTCCAAGAGTTGAATTAAAGGCATAATCTTTACCGTCCTTTTCGCGAAGCAACGCCTCTCATTCGCCAGGAGGGGTGCCCTCAATAAATGTTCTAGAGCTTTAGGGTCGAATCGCGTTCTGGCGCCAGGTTTGGCGGCGGACACGCGGGTGAGAATGCCGATTGGCTGGATGTGGCCGCTGTGACGAAGCTTGACCGGGGATTCGGTCAGCCGCGACCTAAGAATGAGAACCTCGAATCAGCGTTCGCGGCTCCCGACTGCACACTCAACAGGATTAACAATGACAGGTGCGACATCCTGTGTCTGAGCAAGATAGCTCACTTAGCAAACTTAGACGATATAATTTGCATCCATGAAATCGGCGGTCCCTGCCAAGGCAGACGGCGAGTTCGATCCCGACACTTTTCTGGCCACCATTAGCGGGGAAACCGGGGGACGGGGAAAAGCGGAGACAGGACGGAACGTTTCCCGACTACCACAGGACCGCCCTCAGAACAGAACCGCAAGCCTCGACTTTTCTTAAGTATCACCGCGCTGCACCGTCCACAGGGCAATTCGCAACGCAGTCAAGTCCACTTTCGTAGCCTCATTACGTACACGAAAGTTCCAGACCAGATTTTCCCCTAACCGATCCGTCCTCACCAACTTGCCATTTCGGGACAGCCCAAAACCCCAAATTCCGGCGTCCACCTTTACACAACGTTCTACGTAGAACACTTTGCAAGAACGCAGAACAGAAGCCGGGAGCAAGGCAGCGGAAGCCGGAAGCCGTTTGCTAAACTAAGCGGCGATGCCAACCAATCCTGTTCTGGTAATTCACGGCGGCGCGTGGGCCATGCCCGATGACGTGGTTGAGGCGCACATTCACGGCGTGCGCAACGCGCTGGCTGCGGGATGGCGCGTGCTTGACGCGGGCGGGTCGGCGGTCGATGCGGTCGAGGAAGCGGTCGTCGTCATGGAAGACGACGAAACCTTTGACGCAGGACGCGGCAGCTTTCTCAACCGCGATGGCAAGGTGCAGCTCGACGCTCTGATCATGGATGGAGCCACGCTGCGCGCCGGCGGCGTGGGATGCGTTGAGCGGCTGCGCAATCCGGTGCGCACCGCGCGCAAGATTTTGAGCGAGAGTCCGCACGTATATTTTGTAGCCGAAGGCGCGGAGAGGTTTGCCGCCGAACACGGCGTCACTCTGTGCCGCAACGAGGACCTCATCATCCCTCGCGAAGTGGAGCGCCTGCGCGAGTATCAGGCGAAGCAGGGCGAAGAAGTTTCGGCGAAGAATGGCAACGATCTTTTCGCGCCCGTCGTTCATAATCAAAACATTCATGATCCAACCATTCATGACGCAACGATTTCGCACGACACGGTCGGTGCAGTGGCGCTCGACAGCAACGGCAACATCGCCGCCGCAACTTCTACTGGAGGCACACTGAACAAAGCTCCGGGACGGCTGGGCGATTCGTCACTGATAGGTTGCGGCTGCTATGCGGACAACCAGAGCGCGGCGGCATCGACGACGGGATGGGGCGAGCCGATCATGAAATTAGTGCTGGCGAAGTGGGCGGCGGATCGCGTGTCGGCAGGAAATCTTCCCGAGTGGGCCGCGAAAGAAGCGATGAATTACTTGAAGCAGCGAGTTAACGGACACGGCGGCATCATCCTGCTCGACGTCAATGGAAGGTACGGTATCGCACATAACACACCGCGCATGGCCTGGGCCATCAAGACCAGACAGCAAGAGGAAGCGGGTGTTCAGCGCGGGGTTTAGCGCCGGACTTTGAAGGCGTCTGTCCTCACATTCTTACTCCTGACTTTCATTTTCGCTTTTTCTATCGCCTTTTCTCTTGACAGGCGAGCGCCGCCGCATCAATATTTAATCGATTTAATAGGGGTCTTCGGTACGTGAAGACCTCCAGCCTTCCCCCCTGCAGTGCGCGCTGTGTCCGCCTCCGATTCTTCCGGTCGGAGGCGTAATTTTCGATATCCAATTTCGATGTCCTAAGTTCGATATCCCAAGGAGGATGGCATGCCGCGATTTCATGGCCGCTGCCTGCAAACTGTTCGCTTCTTTTTAATTTTTATTTGGATTCTGCCGATCGCGTCTTCCGCTGTCGCGGCACCCGCTTACATTCGTGTGAATCAGATTGGATATGAAGCTGGGTTGCCGGCGCGCGCTTATCTGATGACTACGAGTCCGGTGAGCGGCGTGAGTTTTGCGGCCAAGAATTCTGGCGGGCGAACCATCGCTACGGGCTCGGCAGGCGCGACCCTCGGGGCGTGGGGAAGTTATAGCGTGTATCCCATCGACTTCACGTTGAGTGCGGTGGACACGTATACGATTTCGGTGAGCGGGGCGGTTTCGGTTTTGTCGCCTGCGTTTCGCGTGGATACTCCGGCGAATCTTTACGCCACGCCGCTGGCCAACAATCTTTATTTTTACGAGAATGAGCGCGACGGGCCGGATTTTATTTCCACTCCGCTGCGCAGCGCCGCCGGGCATCTCAACGATGCAACGGCTGTCGTTTACAGTTCGCCTACGTTTGATAGCGACGACAACATCATTGGCAGTTTGAGTCCGGTTGGAGCCAACATCAATGCCGAAGGCGGATGGTGGGACGCGGGTGATTATTTGAAGTTTGTGCAGACCGAGAGCTATGTGGTCGCGCTGATGCTGGTTGGGGTGCGCGATTTTCCCAATCAGATGGGCGGACTTTCGACAACTTCCAACTTCACAAACGAAGCACAGTTCGGGATCAACTGGCTGCAACAGATGTGGAACGATTCCACTCGAACTTTGTATTACCAGGTGGGAATCGGAACCGACTTTGAGAGTTTCGATTATCTGAGCGATCACGATATCTGGCGACTGCCGCAGGAGGACGACACATTCGGCGGCAGCAATGCGCAGTATCAATACATTCGGCACCGTCCGGTGTTTGTTGCCGGACCTGCGGGATCGAAGATCAGTCCGAACCTTGCGGGACGGCTGGCGGCCGACTTCGCCGAATGCTTTCAGGTTTACGCCGCGACGAATCCTGCGCTGGCCAATCAATGTCTCTTTTCTGCGGAGCATGTTTTCGATCTGGCGGACACTGCGCCGAGCGGGAATCTGCTGACGACCGCGCCGTTTGATTTTTATCCGGAGGGCGAGTGGCGCGACGATCTTGAGTTGGGCGCGACGGAACTTTATTTTGCGCTGCAGCGTGGCAATCTGCCGGCGAATTTACCTCACACGAATCCTGCGTTCTATTTGAGAGCTGCGGCGAACTGGGCGCACGCTTACATTACCGGGCCGGGCGATCTGGGCGACACGCTGAATCTTTATGATGTCAGCGGGCTGGCGCACTTTGAGCTTTACCGGGCAATTACGCTGGCGGGAAATCCGCAGGGACTGGCGGTCACGCGAACTGCATTGCTTGACGACATTGGCAATCAGATTGATGCGTCGGTTTCACAGGCGAAAGATCCTTTTGGTTTTGGCTGGCCGTGGAACAGTTACGACACGGTTTCGCACGGCGCGGGACTTTCCGTGATGGCAGCCGAATACAACTATCTGAAGAGCGACAGTACTTATGCTGCGGGCTCGCGGCGCTGGCTGGGAAATATTTCCGGCGCGAACGCTTGGGGAGTGACCTTCACGGTGGGCGACGGCGACGTGTTTCCGGATTGCATGCAGCATCAGGTGGCGAACCTGGCGGGATCGCTGAACGGGCAGCCGCCGGTGCTGAGCGGGGCGGTGGTTGAGGGACCGAACAGTGAGCCTTCGTGGGGAGTCGTGGGCGGCATGAGGATCTGTCCTCCCGACGCTGACAATCCGTATAAACAGTTCGACGGCAACGGCGCGATTTATAAGGACAGCGTGCAGACTTACCCCACGAACGAACCGGCGGTTGATCTTACTGCGACTTCGTTTCTGATGTATGCGTGGCGGATGGCGGGTGGGCCAAGCGGGAGGCCGTAGAAAGTTCACCGCCGGCGAAATGGGTAATACTTTGTCTCGATTAGGTCTCTAACAGACCTTCAGCTGATCCGAAGTAGCGAATTATGTCGCTTATATCGGTACCTGATGCTCCCGTTAAACCTTGGCTTGCGTTCAAGTAATCGAGAATTTCGCGAAAGGGGATCAGTGCGACGCCTTTCTGGTTTATCAAAGATAATTCCTCCTGGTAATTTGCAATTCCGTGAACAAAGATTTTCTTCCAGGGGGAGAGGAGATCCGGCCATACCTTTTCTCGAAGCTTAACCTTCTTCGGGGAATCGTACTTCTTGTGAATCCATTCGGAAACGCTTTCCTTGAGTACCTCCGAACTGCGACGGATTGCGCTGTTGGGGCTGCGTCCACTGCGTTCTCGTTCAGCTCGGCACAACTGAGTTATGTAGCCGACAGGTCTGAAGCTAATCTGCGCTTCCACATGCCAAGCTTCTAGCCCTCCCGTTGGACCCGGCCTGACACCCAGCAGATCGATCTCGTCGACGCCCGAATCCTTAATGCCACGCATGGTTAAGAACCCTTGTCGATTTAGCCATTCATCCACAAGCGTTTCTGAGAGCAAAGACATAGCTTAGTTTGTTGGCGGGTGGCCATCCTTTCTGCGTTGGATCATACTCTTGCGGCGCCGCTTGCGTCAGTCCACGCTTTTGCCAAGGACGCAAGAGCGTAGGGCACCCTCGCCGCCACACAACCAACATCAACGTCAATACCTTTCACTGCATGCGGCATCGCCTCCCACCTTTCGCAAAGGACGCGAAAGATGGGGCACCCTTTTTTTGCCGGTGTTCGCGAAATTCCTAAATTCGGTAATAAGGCCGACGCTCGCAGTCTGGCTGAATCGATCCGGCAGTTGAAGAAGGGCGCGGTTCTGCACGCCAGCAACTCAAAATAAGAAGAACCGTTCCTGGAGCAAGCAAACTCGATTACGACCCGAATGTCTCTTCTTCTCTGCGCCAGATCGCGACTCCATCCACTCCCAGCGCTAACGCGCCCAGGCTTTGAAACGGCTACACCAGATGCTGAAACATCCAAGGCGCAGAAAGAGCGGCTCTCGTCTCCACATCAGGGCCGGAGGTCCTGCCGGCGAGGATTGGCTGGTCCGCCATTGTTTCGTAGGCATAGCCGGTGGCATAACCCGAAAGGGCAGCGCCGACGGTTAATCGCATCCAGCCGAAGTGAGTTTTCCCGTCGATCAAGAACTTTATTCCCAGATATTTATTCGTCTGATGCTGCCAGATCCCAACGTCGAAGCAGTAGGAGTGGCAGCCATCGACTCCGGTAATGATTTCGCGTCCCGCCTGCGTGGAGAATTTGGTTTTCCATCCGACACGAGTGAGCCAAGGCAACGGCAGGGGCCCAGAGCTATTATTCACGCTGCCGAAGGCGATCCCGTTGCCGGCCGCGGCGGGATAGACCTCTTGAAAGGCGCCATGGTAAGTCGTATAGAACTTGAAGCTGAGATCGGTAACGCCATCACCGTTCAAATCGACGGTGGTAAGGCTGGTGAGAGGAACGTTGTTCAGAGGCGTGTAAACAACTTTGGCTTTGGCGGGTTGAGCAATCGCCATCAGGCCGATACCGGCGGCGCCGGCAGCTGTGATGTAACCAAGCAGGCCGCTTTCGAGTTTGGAATTGACGTGGGTGGTTGCGCGGGATTTCCTGGAGTTCGCGTCTGAAGTAGTCACCTAGGTAGCCTCGTGTTCGAATTTGTCAGCACAGACGTAATGACTTGCCGGCTCCAGGGCAGAAGGATTGGGCCGAGTGGGAAAATTATGCTATTGGAGCTGGTGTTCGTCAAGGTTCGGAATGAACGATGGAGTTCGTGGAAGATTCCGTGATCCGAAGCAGCGAATGATAGCGCTAATATCTGTGCCTGATGTTCCCGTAATTCCTTTTCGCTCGTTCAAATGGTGTTGCGGGGTGTCCGCGAAAAGGGAGTGGATTCTTCATGGGTACTTGCGCGATAGTCGCACTGCTGGCAAGCGGGCAAGAATGCCCGCTCTACACGCTCGGGATCTCGGCCATTTCGATCGCGACGTTCAGAAGTGCGTCATTATTCCGGCAGCGCCTTTTCTCCGCTAACACTGAACTCTACCTCAGCGGGTGAAGCTACAGTGTCAGGCTGTCCACCTCCCACAGCAATGCTGTAGGCGCCGGGAGCGACCACGCGATCTCCGTTTTCCTTCACTTCGCTCAAATCGCGCGCGTTCAAGTCGAAGTGAACGTGTTGCGTTTCTCCCGCCGCCACGTGCACGCGGGTAAACCCGCGCAACGCGCGAATCGGAGCGATCGGTGACTTGGGGAAACTCAAATACAATTGCACTACTTCGTCGCCTTCGCGATCGGTGGTGTTCTTCACATCCGCGTCCACGCTGAGAGGATCGCCCGCATTCAGCTTGTCCGTGGAGAGCTTCAGATTGCTGTAGCTGAATTGCGAATAGCTCAAGCCGTAGCCGAAGGGATAAAGCGGCTTGCCCGCAAAATAGCGATATGTGCGGTTCTTCATCGCGTAATCTTCGAAGGGCGGGAGCTGCTCGACTCCCTTGTAGAACGTCACCGGCAACCGTCCTGCTGGATTGTTCACTCCGGCGATTGTCTGGGCGATGGCAGTGCCGCCTTCTTCGCCGGAATACCAAGCGTCGAGCATTGCGTTCGCATGTTCGCTCGCCCAATTCACAGAGAGCGCGCTTCCATTCATCAGAACGACGATGAGGGGTTTGTCCGCCGCTTTCAACGCTTCGAGAAGATCCTCTTCCTGTTTGGGCAGATCGAGGCTCGTACGGTCTCCGCCCTTGAAGCCGGGTACTTCCACTTTCATCTCCTCGCCTTCTAGTTGCGAAGTGATGCCCACGACTGCAATCGTGACATCTGCCTGCTTTGCTGCGGCGACCGCGTCGGCGATCGGATCGGCGATCACATTCAGCCAGACAAAATTGGTGCCAAATCCGCCCCGCGTATATTCGATCCTCACCGGGTACCGATGTCCTTTTTCCAAATGAAGAGTCTTCGTGTGAGACGTAGGATCGTGGAGAGCAGAATCGGTAACCAGAGGCTTGCCGTCCAGCCATAACCGGTTCATCGATCCCATCAGGCCGATTTCGTAATCTCCAGACTCCGCGGGCGTGAGAAAGCCCGTCCAGCGCACGGAGAAATCTTTCATGCCTTCGGGAATTGGAAGAGCCGACGCGTCCGGATGGAAGAGTTGCAAGTCAACCATCTTGTCCACACGCACGACCTGCGGCTTCGCGGAAAAATCCGCGCCCGAAAAATACTCGCCTTTCAGTCCCGGTTCCCCGTCAGCGGTCGAAAGAACATCCGCGGGAATCGTGGCTTGCTTCCGCAGAAAATTCATGCCCGGCACAAATGAGACCTGAGCGTTCGCAAACTGTTTTCGTATGCCATCCAATGCCGTAATCGGATGAGAAGCGATTCCGTTATAGTTGCCATAAAGCACATCCACCGACTCGGCCAGCGGTCCGACGACCGCAATCTTGCCGACCTGTTGGCCCAGAGGCAGCGTCCCGTCATTCTTCAGCAGCACGATCGATTCGCGCGCAATTTTCAGCGCGAGGTCGCGATGCGGCTGGCTGTCAATCTCCGACTCCGGAGTTTGCGCATACGGCACCATCTCCGGCGGATCGAACATGCCCAGCTTGAAACGTGCAGTAAATGTCCGCCGCAGGGAGACATCAATATCATTCTCCGTAAGCAAGCCTTGCTTCACTGCATCCAGAAACTTGACGTAGTCTGAATTGTCCCTGGCCTTGGTAAAAAAGTCGGCGCACTCGCTATCCATGCCCTTCTTCAGAGAAACTGCGCCAGCTTCGGCCATGCTCCTGGTGAAGTGGTGGCCGGTGAAAATATCGGAAACCGCGTCGCAATCGGAAACCACATAGCCGTTGAACTTCCAGGCGCCGCGTAATGTGTCTTGCAAAAGGAAGGTGTTGGCGCAAGCCGGTTCGCCGTTGATGCGGTTATAAGCGCACATGACCGAATCTACCCTGGCGTCTACAACCAGCTTGCGGAAAGCGGGGAAGTAGGTGTCTTCCATATCGTGCTTCGACACCTGCACGTCCACCATGTGGCGCGTGGTCTCCGGCCCGCTGTGCACGGCGTAATGCTTGGCGGTGGCAATGACGCGGTAATACCTGGGATCGTCGCCTTGCATTCCCGTCACAAAAGCGGCGCCCATGCGGCCGGTGAGGAACGGATCTTCTCCGTAAGTTTCCTGTCCCCGGCCCCAGCGCGGATCGCGAAAAATATTAATGTTCGGCGACCAGAAATCGAGGCCCTCCATGATGTCGCGCCGGCCCGCACGCACTGCCTGATTGTGTTTGGCTCTCGCCTCAGTCCCAACCACAATGGCCATTTCGTGAATCAGGGGATCGTCGAAAGTTGCCGCCAGCCCGACCGGTTCCGGGAACACGGTTGCCGTTCCAGCGCGGGCTACCCCATGCAGAGCCTCACTCCACCAGTCATACCCCGGCACTTGCAGCCGGGGAATGGCTCGGGCCTGATTGACGAGCTGGGATGCTTTTTCCTCAAGTGTCATCCGCGAAATCAAATCCTCGACGCGGCGCTCGGTCGGTTGCGAAGGATCCAGATAGATTGGTGGACTCGCCGGCTTTTCCGTTTGCGCAATTCCGCTAAGAACCGACGCTAACAATACGAAGATCATTGCAAGCACAGGCTTGTGAATCAGACTCTTAGACACGCGGGAGTAGCCTCCTAGATTTCCAGTTTGCTCGGAACAATACCAGCACCGTAAGCGCGACGGAGTATAACACCGTTAACGTACCCGGCGCATGCCGGCAGAGAAAAATCCATGATGAATCGAAAACTCGAAGGGATCTTTCGTGCGGAGCGAACAGCGAACGACGCGATAGTTCTGCCTGGAGTACAAATCATCGGCGCATCGGCGCTACGGGCAAATCGTCGCCCTGTGCGCCTCGCGACAAGGAAGGATGCGCCATCGAATCTGAACCGGATGGTGCCAGTCGCTCGGCGATTAACGGTTCGTTGCGATCAACTCAAATTCTCGAAAATCCCTGCCGCGCCCATGCCTCCGCCTACGCACATAGTCACCATGCCGTAGCGTCCGCTGCGTCGCTTCAGTTCGCGAATCACAGTCGCCGTCAACTTCGCCCCGGTGCAACCCAGAGGATGTCCCAGCGCAATCGCGCCTCCATTGGGATTCACTCTCGCCGGATCAAGTCCCGCTTCCTGAATCACCGCGAGCGACTGCGCTGCAAAAGCCTCATTCAACTCGATTACATCGATGTCCGCAAGGTTCAGCCCCGCCATCTTCAGCGTTTTGGGAATGGCGAACACCGGTCCGAGTCCCATCTCCTCCGGTTTGTACCCGGCCGTAGCGAACGCCACATACCGCGCCAGCGGCTTGACGCCTAGCGCCTGCGCCCGCTCGGCGGACATTACCACCGCCGCCGCCGCGCCATCCGACATCTGCGAAGAATTCCCCGCAGTCACTGTACCCTTCGCATGAAATGCGGGCTTCAGCGCCAGCAACGCTTCCAGCGAAGTGTCGCCGCGCGGCCCTTCATCCATTTTGAAAACAATCTCCTGCCGCTTGGGCTTCGAGCCATTCGGAGTGCTGAAACTCACCGGCACCGCCACAACTTCGTCGTCAAACTTCCCCTCTCGAATCGCCGCCAGCGCCTTCTGATGACTGCGCAACGCAAACTCATCCGCCGCTTCCCGCGCAATGCCAAACCGTTGCGCCACGCGCTCGGCAGTCAATCCCATATTCAAGTAAGCATCGGGATAGTGCTCCACCAGCCACGGGTTCGGCGAAATTTTGTGCCCGCCCATCGGAATCATCGACATCGATTCCGTTCCCCCGGCGACAATCACTTCCGCACCTCCGCTCATGATGCGCTCCGCAGCCATGGCAATCGCCTGCAATCCCGACGAGCAAAATCGATTGATGGTCAGCGCCGAAACTTCCACCGGCAGTCCAGCCCGCAGCGAAGCGATGCGCGCCACGTTCATCCCCTGCTCCGCCTCGGGCATCGCGCAGCCAAGAATTACGTCTTCAATTTCTTTCGAATCGAGTTGCGGAACGCGCTCCAGTGCGCCCTTGATGGCAATCGCCGCCAATTCGTCGGGACGGGTTGCCCGCAAGGTGCCCTTAAAAGCGCGTCCCACGGGCGTACGAACGGAAGACGCAATAATGACTTCTCGCATGATTGTTTGCCTTATCTACAAAGACATTGTTTCAACGTCGACAGTGGAATGTCCACTCGGTCTACCCAGTGCTCGTCTGTGATCCCTGTGGTCAAAGCATTTGATGTTGAATGCCTGAAGTCGACTCCCGACTGATGCGCGTAACGAAGTCCCCTCCACCTTCACTACTCTATCAATGAAAGTACGACGACCCGATTGGGACACCATTCCTACCTCTCGGAACTAACACGAAAGTATAGGAAACGCGAAATTTCGTTTTCTTCGTCTGCGTTTGGCGGTAAGCTCAACCGCAAGCACGATAAACCCTCGATCGTCGAAACAGCGCAACACGGGTTCCCTAGCTGTGGGAGTCAAATTTCGAGCCGGGGTGAAATATGAGCCGCTTCGTCAAACTGTTGGTAACGTGTGTCCTGACCGCCATCGGCCTGCAAGCGCAGGTTCAACCTACATTTTTCGGCATGGGCGTCGCCACTACCGGCGACATGCCCAAAGTAAGCTACGGCACGCTTAGCCATCCGCCAGTTGCCTGGACCAACATTGAAGGTGCGGCCCGAGGCAAGTACAACTTCAAATCCATGGATGCTTTCGTGACGAAAGCTCCCAAGGATGCTAATGGAGTCTCACTGCTCGTGCTCGACATCGGTGGCTGGACGCCGGGTTGGAGCGTCGCCGATCAGACAACCTGTTTCCATAATAAGATTGGTGTGGTTGCCTGCACCATCGGCCCCGACAACATTCAGGACTGGATCGATTACGTCACCGAGGTCGTCGCCCACTACAACGGCATCACCGCGCCGCACGTCAAGTATTACGAAATCTGGAACGAGATGAGCAACACCAAGTTCTGGACCGGCGGCGTTCCTGAAATGGTGGCTCTCGCGCAGGCCGCCTACCCGATCATCAAGACCGACCCATATGCGACGGTCTTGACTCCTTCCGTGACATGGCACAACGGAATCAATTTCATGACCCAGTTCCTGCAGGGCGGCGGCTATCAATATGCTGAAGCCCTCAGCTTCCACGGCTATCCCAGCAAAACCGGCGGCGGTGTGCCCTTACCCGTGCCCTTGCCGGAAAGTCCGTTGTCAACCAATGCTCCCATCGTCACAATGATTACCACTTTCCGCCAACTCGCCGATGACAACGGCCTGCTGGGCAAACCTCTTGTCACCACCGAGGGTGGATGGGGCACCAACGGCGTCAGCGATCCCGATATGCAAGCTGCGTGGATTGCCCACTATGAACTGTTGCAGGCCGGCCTCGCCGTTCCTAACAATCTGCAATTCCAAACCTGGTACACCTGGGGACAAGCATTCTCCGGCACCATTGAAAACAGCTCGGGACAGCCCACCGAAGCCGGCCTCGCCTACAACCTCGTCTACAGCTGGCTGTTGAACCAGGTGCCGCAACCCTGCACCAACACCGGTAATGTCTTCGCCTGCACCATCGGCACCAAGCTCGCCGTCTGGGACACATCGCAGACCTGCAGCAACGGAGTCTGCACCAGCAGCAACTACACCGCGCCCACAGGATTCGGTCACTACGTCGACCTCGCCGGCGCGCTGCACAAAGTCAGCGGCCAAATTGCGCTTGGAGTGAAACCGATCCTGCTCGAACCTTAACGTGAGGATGTACCCTTCGAATTATGTGTTGGGAAGGGCACAGCATCAGCGCTTCCGTTAACCGAAGGAAGGCACGCTTTATCGGCGGCGGAACGGCACAAATACATGGGCCATCGTGGAAGGGCGGCTCTTTCAGTCCGCGTAAATTCAGTGAATCAGTGCGGGAAAAAACCTGAACAAGTCCGCATACACCGCGGTCAGTATAATCAGAACGGTTTTCTGATTGGGGGGCTCGTGCGCTCGTTTGTCACTGCTTCCGTGCGCTTTGCCCAAATCTTCTTACTAGGTGGCGTGATCGTTGCCTCTGCCACTGCATCTTTCGCCCAGAGCCCCACTCCCGCCGCGCCTCTTGATCCGCGCCGTGCCGAGTCCATCGACTCCTTCATCACTACAGAAATGGCGCGTCAGAGAATTCCAGGACTAGCTGTTGGCATCTACAGTCGAGGAAAAATCTTACTGGCTAAGGGCTACGGACAAGCCAATGTGGAGCTCGGCGTACCAGTCAAGCCGGAAACCATCTTTCAATCTGGTTCTGTTGGCAAACAATTCGTTTCTGCTGCCATCATGATGTTGGTGGAGGAAGGCAAGGTTTCGCTCGACGATAGCGTAACGAAATACTTTTCCGACGCTCCCGCAACCTGGAAGCCGATCCTTATCAAGAATCTACTCTCGCATACTTCTGGCCTCTCCGAGTATGAAAGCGAGGGTCGCACCGGTCCCAAGGGTCCCTTCTATACACGCCTAGATTTCACGGAGGACGAACTCGTCACCAAAATCGAGGCCCTACCCATCGAATGGGCACCCGGCGAAAAATGGGCATACCGCAACACGAATTATGTTTTGCTTGGGGTGCTCGTCCATAAAATCACCGGCAAACCGTACCACGAATTTCTCGACGAAAGAATTTTTAAGCCACTAGGCATGGCTTCCACGCGGCTTATCAGCGAGCGCGACATCATTCCCAATCGTGCCGCCGGTTACGAACTGGATAACGACCAGCTCAAAAATCAAGAGTGGGTCTCTCCTACCTTCAACTCAACGGCTGACGGAGCGTTGTATTTCAACGTGCTGGATCTGGCCAGGTGGGACGCGGCGCTGTATGGCACACAACTCCTCAAACAGTCCAGCTTGGACCGCATTTGGACCGCGTATCCCCTCAATGACCGCAAGCCAAATCCCGCCGGTTATGGATTTGGCTGGATGATCGGCGAGCAGAACGACCACAAGCGCATCGAGCACGGCGGAGCCTGGCAAGGCTTTACATGCAGAATTTCCCGCTATCCCGACGATGGTATTACGGTTGTGGTGCTTGCCAATCTGGATGCCGACCATGCCGGTATAGGGCCGATTGCCCACGTGATCGCCGGCTTGGTTGATGCTCCGCTGCTGCCCCCAAAGCTTGCACACATTGCCGATACGCAACCGGCACTTCGGACCTCATTGGTGAAGTTGCTGGATCAGTTGGCGGCTGGCCAGGACGTCGCTTCGCAAACCGCAGACGTGACTGCTGTACGCATCAATCCTGACAGCAAATCGGTCCAGCACAGGCTCGAGAATCTTTGGCCCGGAGGTACGC
Source organism: Candidatus Sulfotelmatobacter sp. (assembly GCA_049584475.1). Taxonomy (GTDB): domain Bacteria; phylum Acidobacteriota; class Terriglobia; order Terriglobales; family Acidobacteriaceae; genus Sulfotelmatobacter. The sequence goes on from JBAUXX010000018.1 coordinate 32,570, forward strand.
TTACACTCGTAAAACGCATGCCTGCTCCGGACCGGGATGAGGATGCTACATCCGTGTTCCGCCTTAGCAAGGGAGACGACGCGGTGTTGATCTTCATTGACTCGCCTTCCGACGGCAAGATCTCCAGCCTGCGCACCGCGCCGGACCGCGATTACGACTGGTAGTTGGCTTACCCATCTCACTTCTTCGGCGCAAAAAAATAATAGTCCGCCGTATAACTGCTCTTGGTCTCGGCATTCCCATGAGCCGCATCGCATCCGTCAGCCGGCGCCTTCCCTCCGTGTGTATGCACGCGCTGAATCGAGGTCACGCTGCTGAGCTGCCCTTTTCCCGAATGACTCACTACCTGCACCAGCAGCCACGGAATCGAATCCGCATCCAGCGAATCGATGTGCCCCACAGCCTTCCCCGTCACTTCGCTGCCATCCTTTAATTTCCACGACGGCCCCGCCGAATGCTGCCCAATCACTTTGTCTTTCCGATCTTTCAACTCCGCATCCGGCGCCTTCAGCGTCCAACTGAACTTTCCGTCAGTGCCTGCCTGGCAGGTATAAATCTGCGATCCCGCAGCGCGCGTAAATAAGACAACTTCCTCGCCCGCCGGAACCTGAATCGCATCCGGCACATCCGGAGCGGACTCCTGCGACGGCGCATCGTTCTGAGCGTAAGCCAAACCAGTCCCCAACAACGCCAGCATAAGAATCAAGCGGCCGCCCGCAGCGGCAAATTTCGAAAATCGTCCCATACAAAAATTCTACCAGCCTTCCTAGTGTTACTCTGTGCAACCTCCGTGTCCCTCTGTGTTAAAGATTTTCGCCGCGTACAATCTGTTAGCCACCCGAAGCCCGAAGCCGGCCCTCAGTTCCTCAGCGTCTTTCCCGTCTTCAGCGTGAATTGAATCCGCTCCTGCGTCTTCTTCTCACCACAGAGCGACTTAAATCCCTCGCGCTCGAGATCCAGAAGGTACTGCTCGCTCACCAGCATCCCCGGAGTCACATTTCCGCCGCACAGAACTTCGGCGATCTTGTGTCCGAGTTTCACTTCGTAGTCGGTGATGTAGTCGCCCTGGCGCATCAGATGCACGCCCATCTTCAGCGCGGCCAAAAGGCTTTCACCCGGCGCAGGAATGTCGGTGCGAGGAACAGGCGGCTCATAGCCCGACCTCACAAGTTCCAGCGCGCGAGCCTTGGCATCGGAAAGCACGCGCTCGCGGTTCATCGTAATGCGATCGCCATCGGAAAGAAATCCGATCCCTCGCGCCTCCTGCGCGGATGTTGCAACCTTCGCTGTGGCAATTGTTTCGAATGCGCGTTTTATCGATTCCAACATCTCAACAGACCCGACCAGGGCTTCAGGAGAACTCTTGGCGTGCGCTGTGGCGGCGCCTTCGACGGCCCGCAGCAGCATTTCCTTGCAGCCTCCCCCGCCAGGAAGCAGACCGACGCCAACTTCCACCAGTCCGGTATAAAGTTCGGCGTGAGGCTGCCGTGCAGCAGCGTGCAACGAAATTTCCGTGCCGCCGCCCAGACACAACCCGAACGCCCCCACCACCACCGGCTTGGGCGAAAACTTGATGGCCTGCGTCATTCCCTGGAATTGCCGGATCGCCAGATCAACGTCATCCCACTCTTCTTCCTGCACACTCATCAGCAGAAGCATCAAATTGGCGCCCACCGAAAAATTCGCCGCGTCGTTGGTGATGACGAAAGCTTCGAAGTTGTCCCCTGGACCATTCGCTTTTAAGGTCTGACTGATAAAGCCGACGATATCCGTGCCCAGCGAATTCATCTTGGAATGAAATTCGATGCAGCCCACGCCATCGCCAAGATCGACCAGCGAAGCCCCAGAGTTTTTCTTGACCACGCCGTTGGATTTTTTCGCAACCGAGACCGACCACACGCCAGGCGGAACTTCCACGGGTCGCCAGTTGCCGGTGTTCAGTTGCCAGAACTTGCGGCCCGACACGGGTTTCGCTTCGTCCGCGTACCAGGACGTTTGGCCCGCCGCCAGCAATTTTTCCACGTTCGCAGCGAGCGGCTTGCCTTCTTTTTTCATTCGGGCAACGGTCGCTTCGACTCCTACAGCATCCCAAAGCTCAAACGGACCAAGCTCCCAGTTAAAACCCAGGCGCATGGCGCGATCGATTTCGACAATGGAATCGGAAATTTCGGGAATGCGATTGGCGGAGTACGTCCAAAGATCGGACAGCACCGACCACAAGAACGCACCCGCCTTGTCACCCTTTTGTGTGCCGCCATCCATGCCGAGCAGCATGCGCAGCCGCGCCCCGGTGCCTTCGACATTCTTCGCCATGTCGAGTGCGGAAAATTTTGGTTTCTGCCGCGGATGATATTCGAGCGTCTTCCAGTCGAGAGCGAGGCGTTCGTCTTCTTTGCCGTTACCTGCTTTAACCTTCTTGTAGAAACCGCCTTTGGACTTGTCGCCGAGCCATTTACGGTCGAGCATTTGCGCGAAGAAGTCGGGCAACCGCAGATCGCTGCGTTCGTCGTGAACATTCGCGGTCATGTTGGCGACTACATGACCGAGAATGTCGAGACCGACCAGATCAATCGTGCGAAACGTCGCCGACTTCGGCCATCCAACAGCTTGTCCGGTGAGCGCATCGACGTCCTCGATGGTGAGATCCATCTCCCGCATCAAGCGCATTACATTCAACACAGAAAAAGTTCCAATGCGGTTGCCGATAAAGTTTGGCGTATCTTTCGCGATCACCACGCCTTTGCCAAGTCGCACATCGGAGAAGTGCGAAACGGCGTCAATAAGAGCCTGGTCCGCGTCCGGAGTGGGAATCAGTTCCAGCAGTCGCATGTAGCGCGGAGGATTGAAGAAGTGCGTCCCAAACCACGCGCGCCGAAAGTATTCGGAAAATCCTTCCGCGATTTTGCCCACCGGGAGCCCGCTGGTGTTGGTGGTGATGATCGTGCCAGGTTTGACGATTGCTTCGACCTTCTTCAACAGAGCGCGCTTGATGTCGAGATTTTCAACAATTGCTTCGATGATCCAATCGGCGTCCGCCAGTTTTTTCAAATCGTCTTCAAAGTTGCCAATGCTGACAAGGCGCGCCAGGGACGAATCCATAAAGGCGGCGGGCTTGGATTTTTTCGCGGCCTCAAGACCCGCGGCGGCGATCTTGTTTCGCGCCGATGCGTCGGTTCCAGGGGGAACGATGTCGAGCAATAAGCTGGGAACGCCCGCGTTGGCGAATTGCGCAGCGATGCGCGCGCCCATGGTGCCGGCGCCGAGGACCGCGACTCTATTGATGCGCTTCATGATCAAACTCCATCAGGAAAATCGTTCACCACAGGCACACAGGAGCACAGGCAATCCGACTGAGCACACCATATCAACGCAGCTGTAATGGTAATCGGCCTATGGCAGTTTATCTATGGCCCAGTCATCGTTGCCCGTGTCGAGAACAACAATCGTAGAAAAGCGCCGTTGCGTTTTCTTTGGTAAAGCACCGAGAAGAACAACTGGAAATTCGTAACGACCGCGATGCAGACACTTACCATGGGAAATTTCGTACGCGGCTGGGGCGGAACTGGCAAATAAGCGGTCAAGATCGTCGCGATCTGTGTTGTTCCTGGCGTTGCCGCTAAGCATCACTATGCCAGTTTCAATGTCTCCGCCCTGCCAGGCTTGCAGAAAGCGGTCAACGGCGGCCAGGGCATGCGCGTAATCAGCGCCCGTCGCGGAAGCTTTTATTGGCCTCGCCCTGGTGGCGGCGCGGAGCGGCGAAGCACTTAGAGTCGCAAGCAGAAAACCAAAGAAGGCTCTTGAAAGAATCCGCAGGAGTACGCGAGGCATGAAATTTATTATGCGGGAACTGGCCCTGAGTAGCGCAATTGAAGGAACCAGTTCAGTACTGAGTTTAAGGATCGCGATCTAAAGATTCCGGCTTCAAAGATCTGGATGAGCGGCGATATACTCGCAAGCTTTGCGCGCCATCTGCTTCTCGCCGCGATAGGCGAGCAAAGATGCGGCATCTTCGAGCGGCACCCAGCGGGCGCGAGCAACTTCAATGCGCATTTCGGCGGAGATGTCATTAATGCGGCCGGACTCGTAGCACAGCAGATAGAAGCTGACAATTTTGAAGACGCGAGCACCATCCCCCCAGGTGCGTACGTAGACATATTTGATGTCCGCCAACTTGGCAATAAAGGTTGCCGTGACTCCGGTTTCCTCGCGCACCTCGCGCAGCGCCGCTTCCAGTGGCTTTTCGCCGGGATCAACCAGACCCTTGGGCAATGCCAAAACCGGCTTCGGCTTCGATAGACCCGGCTTAGTCTTTGTCTTTGCCGGGGCCGGTTCCGGCGCGCTCACAATCGGGGCAGCGGGCGGTTCGATGACGGCTATCCACCAGATTCCGCCGCGTTTACGAAGCACCACGCCGCCTGCCGAAATCTCTCGCACCATACTGTTCGCAACTTATCAGGATTACATGAGTTAGTCACTGCAGCACTGGAGTTCCAGCAGAAGATTACCCTCCCCTTGGTAATGAGAGGGTGGCACGGATGTGCTCTACAGCCAGATGGACGAATGTGGCATCTTAATAAGTGTAGGAATGGCTTCTGGCAAGGGATTGAGTGCGCGGAACGTTCTTGCCGGAACTGGAGTGAGCTGTGAAAAGCCTGGGAAAAATCATCCGGTCAATGCAGGCGCTGGGACGGGAATTTTCCCGCAAAGACCCGCAGGATGAGCAGCGCGTTCCGGCCATCGGTTTGGCGCTTGGCGGGGGATTTGCCCGCGGCATTGCTCACATCGGAGTTTTGAAAGTTCTGGAGCAAGAAAATATTCCGGTACGCGTAGTCACCGGAACGAGCGTAGGCGCGCTCATCGGAGCAGCCTATTGCAGCGGACTCTGTTGCGAGGAACTGGAACAGGTTGCTCACGCGGTGCGCTTCACCACGTTCGCTCGCTGGACGCTATCGCGTTACGGCTTCGCTTCGAATGATCGCATGGTTTCATTTCTTGCGCGCACGCTGAAAGTAAAAACCTTTGAAGAGTTGCGGATTCCTCTGGGCGTAAGCGCGACGGATTTCAATACCGGGGAAGGTGTGGTCTTCCATTCGGGCCCGCTAATCGATCCAATTCGTGCCAGTTGCGCTTATCCCGGAATGTTTTTGCCGGTGGAAATTCGCGGACGTTATTTGGTTGACGGCATGTTGTCGCACCCGGTGCCGACGCGGCCTCTACGAGAAATGGGAGCAGATCGTGTGCTGGCCGTGCATTTGAAAGGCACGTGGGCCAAGGGCGGAGCGCCACGGCATTTGTTTGATGTGATCGGGCAATCGTTCGCCATCGCACAGGATGCAATGTCGTCGCTATGGCGAGGTGCAGCGGACCTGATAATCGAGCCGGATGTAGCAGGCTTCGCTTACGACGACTTCAAACGCGCCGACGATCTGATGCATGTGGGCGAAGTGGCCATGCGGGAGGCGCTGCCGGCGGTGCGGAAATGGCTGGAGATGCCGGCGGAAGAGACTACCAAAGCGAACGCCCTGGTGGCCAGACCCGCACCAATGCCCGCGGATTAGGTGTGGTGCTTTACCCCATCTCTAACGCCGGACACTATCAACGACGGTCGCCGCGGTGGGAACAGAGCCTGCCGAAAATGGAGTTCCTGGAACAGCGGAGAGCGCTCCATTCGTGCGATTAACGGCATAACCCGATACAGTGTTCCCCGAGTTATTTGCAACGAACAGGAAACCTCCAGAAAGATCGAAGCTCAACGAAAACGGACCTGTCACTCCAACAAACGGAGAATTAGGTAATTGCTTTAACACGCCGGTACTTGTGTTCAACCAGTACCCGACTAAATCACTTGGATTTCCATTGCCAACGTACGCGCGCTTTCCGGAAGGATCGGCCGCAACCGTGCTGGGACTATCGAGGCCGGATGAAGGAGAAACCGCTGCTTGTGTAAGGGCACCTGTTGGCCCATCAATGGCGTAAACATAGACATCGGAAGAACCTGAGTCGCTGACTAGAACGTATCTTCCGGTAGGGTCGACTGTGAGGGAGTTCGGAGAACTCCCGGTAGACTGGAAACCCATATTTGTGAGTGAGCCATTCCCCGCATCGATCGAATACGAGGTTACGCTGTTCGAATCTGCGTTGACGACGTAAAGCAATTTTCCTCTTGGATCGATGGCCAGCGCGATTGGACCCATTAAAGGTGCGGTCGAGATCGGAAAGCCATCGAGAGCAGTCAACATTCCGGAAGTCGAGATGGAGAAGCCAGAGATGGTGTTGTCGAGGTTGTTGGTTGCATAGACAAAGTGGGCGCCACTATCTACAACTACAGATGTCGGTTGCCTGCCCGAGACAAAAGGCGATCCCGAAACCGCGGTGAGTGCACCAGACACCGCATTCACGATGAAGGCCGACACCGTCGAATCGCCCCCATTGCTGACGAACAGAAACCTTCCGTATGTGTCCGACGATGTTGCATTCGGGAGTGCTCCCGCCGCAAATGGGGATCCCGTAATCGGGCTGAGCACGCCGGACATCTCGGCGATGCTGAACGCCGAAATGTTATTAGAACCCGCATTCGCTACATATACGGATTTGGGTAAGTATGTCGCGGAAGTCGTGCCGGACACGATTGCCATTGAGATGGCCGCGCCCCGCGAGCGAACCGTGTTTTCCAAGGTCAAGGAACCGGTGAGACCACTGATGCTAAAGATTACAACCTCTTCGCTGTCATGGTCCATGGAATAAAGGACACTTCCAGTGGGATCGATCGACAAGCCCAACGGACCGGACAAACCGGTTGAGAAAGGCGAGCCAGAGACAGGGGTCAAACCCCCAGATGCTGGGTTTATGGCGTACGTCGAGATCGTTCTGTCATAGGCGTTTCCAACATATAAAAACTTTCCGCTGGGTGCGACGACCGCCGTATAAGGCACGGCTCCGGCAGAGAACGGCGATCCTGGGACCTGGGTAACAGCTCCTGTGCCAGAGTCGATAGCAAACACACTTACGTTGGCCCCATTTGCATTCGGAACGAAAAGATAGTTGCCGTTGGGGTCGATAGTCGCCGCCCAGGGATTTTGGGAATGTGTGAGGAATGGAGATCCCGCAATCTTAGTCAAAGCTCCGGTAGTTGAATTGAGGTGGAATGCAATAATAGCGTTTTTCTGTTCGCTAATTCCATATACGAACTTGCCCGAAGGATGTATGACAAGTGCCGTCGGCGAGCCGCCAGAGGCAAATCCGGCCAAACTCAAAGCTCCCGTCTCATTATTGATCCTGTAGCTCTGCACCGCATTTCCGTCCACAAGAAGAAGAAACTTGCCGGAAGGATCGACCTGCAATTGAAATAAGGAAGTGACCGAAGACGCGGATGATAGAAATGTCAACTGACCGCTCTCAGCATTTACTCCGTAGCAAGAAAGCCCAGGGGAGCCGTTCCCTCCAACATAAAGAAATTTCTGCGAAGGCGTCAGCGCAACCGAAAGAGGGCTTGATCCGGATTCATAGACATAGTCGCGCGCGCGAAGCATGAAATTGTCAACTTCGAATACCGACACGCTGCCGTCTTGATTATTGGCTACATAAACGAAGCGGGGTTTTGCGGCAGCGGTTGCGCCTTGTGCAGATGGGAGAACAAAACAATTGAAAACAAATACACAGAAGATTACCAGGGACGGGGTTACGGAGCGCATATGTCCTCCTGCAAAGTAGCATCGACAATCCGGGGCCGAAACGGGCGGGAACCTACGCCCTGTTATATCCAAATAGCTGGATTGTTTTCAAAGTACTAAAGTTCGACCAAGCGATAATTGGGCCAACGGAGTGCAGGGCTTACAGTCTTTGGGTTCTCAGATTTTAATCTGTTCAGCCCGCTCTTGAATTCGCTCCCAAGCTCTTTGCACATGCCGCATTTCAGTGTTCGATTGCCCAACACATAACCGCAACGTGAACTTTCCGTTCAGTTTGGTGTGCGTGAGGAAGAGATCGCCGCCCCGGTTCAGGTTGTCCATAATTTGCTGGTTGATACCGTCTCCGCCTTTGTGGCGAAAGCAAATTAGATTCAACGGCGCGGGCGCTGCGAGTTCGAAGCGTTGGTCCTCGCGCACCCACTCCGCGAATTGCTGCGCCAGCTCGACGTGGCGGCGAATGTGGTGCTGCAGGCCCTCAATGCCGTAGTGCCGGATCACGAACCACAACTTCAGCGAACGAAAGCGCCGGCCGAGCTGAATGTGCCAGTCGCGGTAATCGAAAACCGCTCCCGATTCGCTGGCCTGGTTGCGCAGGTATTCGGGCAGGATGCTGAGAGTTCGAATCAGGGCTTTGCGGTCGGCGACCCAGAAGCAGTTGCAGTCGAAGTTGGTGAACATCCACTTATGTGGATTGAAGTTGTAGCTGTCCGCGAACTCGACTCCGTTTTGCAGATGGCGGAACTCGGGACAAAGCGCGGCGGTGCCTGACATCGCGGCATCGACGTGCAGCCAGAGATTTTGCTGGCGCGCGATGAGCGCAATTTCCGCAATCGGATCCATGGCATTGGAAGATGTTGTGCCGACCGTGGCACAGACGAAGCAAGGAACGAAGCCGTCTTTCTTGTCGGCTTCGATTTGACCCGCTAGAGCGTCGGGGCGCATCGCGAAATTTTCGTTGACTTCGATGAGGCGAAGATTGTCGACGCCGATACCGGCGATCATCGCGGCTTTTTCCAGCGAGGAATGCGTTTGCGTGGAGGCATATGCCGTGAGGCGCCCGTCGCATCCTTTTTTATTGCTGGTGTAGTTGGTAGCCCGCTCCCGCGCGGCCAGCAGTGCGCAGAGCGCGGCGCTCGATGCGGTGTCTTGGATGACGCCGCCGCCAGTATTCGACGATAGAAATTTCTCCGGCAGACCGAGCATTGTGACGAGCCAGTCGAGGACATGGGTTTCAAGCTCGGTGCAGGCCGGGCTGGTGGACCACAACATGCCTTGCACGTTCAGCCCCGAAGAAAGAAGATCGCCGAGAATTCCTGGCCCTGAAGCGTTGCAGGGAAAATAGGCAAAAAAATTCGGGGACTGCCAGTGTGTAATGCCGGGGAGGATCAACTTCTCGACATCTTTGAGCAGCGCATCGAATGGCTCGCCTTGCGCGGGTGGATTTGCCGGAAGCGACGCGCGAATTTCTCCCGGCTTCACCTGCGAAAGCACGGGGAACGATTCGATACGCGAGTGATAATCGGCGATCCAGTCGATCATAGCGTGGCCATGGCGGCGGAATTCGTCGGGCGTCATGTGGAAAGATTTTTCGGTTGACACGGCTTTCTTCCTTTGTATTCGATCACTGCAGATCGTATCAAAGGCGGAGGTGGGATCGGTTTGTCTTCTTCTTCCGAGCAGACCGCGAAACACAGGGCGCCCTGCAAGCGTCGTTGCCAGGGTGAGCGTTATCGCAACGCCGCTAGGATGTGTCGTGCGGAAAGCCTGACCCGGTTGCGCGCGGTTTCCAAGTCGGAAAATGGCCTGCCGATCACTACCAGGAAGCTGTTGCCTGTAAAATAGCGCGGCGCGACGAGTGCCCGCACTGAATCCGATTTACAATGCCCGATTGCAATCCGGGAGAACCTCTTGCGCAAACTTCAGAATTGGTTATCAAGCGTCGTGACTTGCGGTGTTGTACTTCTCGCTGCGAGTTCCTGCCTTCACGCCCAGACCGCATCGCTAGTCGGAGTCTTCGAAAGCCATGCAGACGTTGGTACCGTGCTGCACCCAGGCTCCGTTGACTTCGACGCTGCGAAGGGAACTTACACCATCACTGCGAGCGGCGAAAACATGTGGTTCAAGGCGGACGCCTTCCAGTTTGCCTGGAAGAAAATCTCCGGCGACGTCAGCCTGAGCGCCGACATTTCATTCGCGACTGCCACCGGAAACCCGCACAAGAAGGCCGTCGTGATGTTTCGACAAAGCCTGGATGCGGATTCGGTCTATGCCGACGTGGCTCTCCACGCCAGCGGCATGACCGCTTTGCAATTCCGTGACGAGACGGGCGCGTTGACGCGAGAGGTGCAGGCGAGCATCTCGGCGCCGAAGCGGCTGCGCATCGTCAAGCGTGGGAACTACGTCTACATGGCGCTGGCCGCCGATGGCGGCGAACCGCAGATCGCTGGAGGATGGCTGCGCGTTCCTTTGCAGGGAACGTTTTACGTTGGCATTGGCGTGTGCTCGCACGACAAAGATGTCGTTGAGAAGGCAGTATTCTCGAACGTTGAATTGACTTCGCTTACTGCAACGGCCGGACAGCCGAAGCTTTACAGCACTTTGGAGACCGTTGCGATCTCTTCCGGCGACCGGCGTGTAACTTATCTTGCGCCGGGGCGCTTCGAGGCTCCAAATTGGACGCGCGATAACAGCGCGTTTCTCTTCAACCGCGACGGTCACATCGAGCGGCTGCCCGTGAGTGGCGGTGTTCCTGCATCAATTGATACAGGCCTGGCGACTCGCTGCAACAACGATCACGGCATTTCACCCGACGGCACACAGCTTGCGATCAGCGACAATTCGCAGGAGGAGCATAATTCGCTCGTCTACATCGTGCCAATTGCTGGCGGAGCGCCGCGGCGGATCACACAGAAGTCCCCATCGTACTGGCACGGCTGGTCGCCCGATGGAAAGACGCTAGCGTTCGTCGGGCAACGAAACGGCGATTTCGATATTTACACAATCCCTGCGGCAGGCGGCGATGAGACGCGTTTGACCACTGCAAAAGGCCTGGACGACGGTCCGGAGTATTCTCCGGATGGCGAGTACATTTATTTCAACTCCGAGCGTACGGGACACATGCAGATTTGGCGGATGAAGACAGACGGCAGTGATCAGGAGCAGGTCTTTTCTGATGGCTTCAATAATTGGTTTCCGCACATCTCGCCGGATGGAAAGTGGATGGTCTTTCTCACGTATGAAGCCGGTGTGACCGGGCATCCCGAAAACAAAGACGTGATGTTGCGGCTCATGTCGCTTGCCGACAAGAACGTTACGGTGCTGGCAAAATTATTCGGCGGGCAAGGAACTATTAACGTTCCGTCGTGGTCGCCCGACAGCAAGCAGGTTGCATTTGTCAGTTACATGCTTATTCCAGAGGGGAATGCCGGCAAGTAGACTTTTCAACGCTCGAAGCGCCAATGAAGCCAGTTGGTCCTATCGCCCCAGCTTCTCCACAAAGAACTTCGCCATGAGGTCGAGAGCTTCTTTCGTTTCCGGCAACTGGAAGTGATACCAGAAGGCGTGCGGCAGCGCTTCGAAGACGACCAGCTGCGCGTCGTCACCGGCACCAAGCAAGGCACGGTGAAAAATCGTCGTGCCGCTGAGTAAAATATCGCGCGTGCTGGTGACGAGCAAGCTCGGCGGCATGCCGTGAAGGTCAGCGAAAAGCGGCGACAGCACTGGATCTTTGCGATTGGTCTTTCCCACGTAAGGATCATCAGGGAGTTGATTCGGATAAGTCGGCCTTAGGGCTCCCGGGAATCCATCCAGGGTAAAGAGTTGCCACGAGTCGCCCGGCCGGCTGAAATCGGCAAGGCCCGAAAAAATTCCCAGCGCTCCCGGAAGAGGCAGGCCCAATTGTTTGAAGCGGACTGTCGCTTCCGCAGTCAGAATGGCTCCTGCTGAAGTGCCGAAAATTCCGATGTGCTGCGGCTCGTAATTCTTCAGCAGTTCTTTGTATACGGCGACGACGTCATCGACAGCGGCGGGAAAAGGATTTTCAGGCGCGAGGCGGTAATAGACCGAGACGACTTTGATCTTCGCCAGATTCGCAATCGGCACTCCTTCAATCAACGATCCGGAATCCGAGTTAAATCCACCTCCATGCAGATTGATCAGAACGCGACCGCGATTTTGTTCGGGAGTCGCTAGCGGTGTGATGATGTCGGTGCGCACGCCGGCAGTGGTTGTTTCTTCCACATTGACGCGATAAAGCCTGCGAGCCTCGGCGGAAGCCTGTGCACGCCACGCATCGGTGCGAACTCGCCGCTCAGCCAGCGTCTCCGGCCCAGACTGCTTCTGCGTTAGGGAGGACAGCCACTTCTGCGCCTCTGGACTGATCGTAGTCGGCATTGGAACCAAGCGTATGAGATGCGCCGCGCCGTCGGGGTCAAATGTGGCGGAGTCTTGCGACGCGGCTGAGTTTGATTGCGCCACTAAAATGGCGCTCGCTAAGGTGAGCGCTACCGCAACCCAACGTATACGTCGTTTCAGGTTCACGGATTCTCCGAAGAATTTGTTAGCACGAATGTTTTTTTAATGCCGATTTCGTGCTCGCCATCTGGTCCGATTGCTATCTCAGGCCGGATGCGTCGTGCGGAACGCCTGAAGACACTTCCGCGCAGTTTCGAGGTCGGAAAATCGGCTGCCTTCCTGCTCGATGAGATAGTACTCAACGCCGCCGCCACTTTCCGCAGCCTCAAAGATGCCCTTCCAATCAGCTTTTCCTTCGCCAAAGATAACTGCGTAGCCCTTTCCGGGGTCCGAGGACCAGTCTTTCAGATGCAGCGAGCGAATACGACCGGGGTTTGCTCGAATCCACGCGATCGGATCCGAACCCGCTTCGAGGCACGTACCGACGTCGAGTTGGAGCATGATCGACGGCTTCGTATTCTGCGCGAGAACTTCGATGGGGCGGCGTCCTTCGAGGGCGGTGAACTCCGGTTGGTGATTGTGATAGCCGGCCTTCAGGCCCGCAGGTTCAAGCTTTTCCGCGGCGGAATTCAGGCCGTCCGCGACCGCCTTCCACTCGTCCAGATGAGTCTTTGGCGTCGTGCTGGCCTGCACAACATACTTGCTGCCAAGAATCATGTTTCTGTCTCGAGTTTGCGAGATGTTCGATGAACCCAGATACGACTCGTTGTTGTGCGTGGAGAAACAGCGAATGCCAAGATCATCGAGCAGCTTTCGCATCTGCTTAGTCTGAGTTTCGGTCCAGTCGAAATACGGCGCGTAGAATTCGATCCCCGCATATCCCATCTGCGCGACCGCGCGCACGGTGCCCTCGGGATCTTTCTTCAGCGAGTCACGGACGGAGTACATCTCAAGACCAACGGGAATTGTTGTTGATGCGCGAGTAGAGAAAGCCCAGGGAAGCATTGCCGATAGTGCGAGAAAAGAACGCCGGGACAGAGGGTTGGAAGGCATGGCCGAAATAGTACTCCTGTTTGCTTCGGCTGTGTTTCAGATGATTGAAATGGCGGGATTGGCGGACCCGCACTGCGATGAAGGGACTAGATCTTGTCGATGAATTCCTCCGGTGTGACGCCCGCTTGCTTCAGGATTCCGCGCAGAGTTCCGGTGGCCAGTTCAACATGCAAAGGAACGACACAACCGGTGACTCTCTCCGCGCCAACGCGTTTCAGGACAACGTGACTGCCCCGCTGCCGAACTTGGATAAAGCCTAGCCGATCGAGTGCTCGGATCGCCTCTGCCCCTGAGACACGGGGCAGCTTAGGCATAGTGTGCCTCGAAAACAGTAACTAGCGGAGGGCTGGACCTTTCGGGTGGGAATTCTTCCAGGTAGAGTTCCGTCGCTTCTTTGAGATTCGAAACAGCTTCCTCGACGGTGTTTCCCTGGCTGATTGTCCCCAGTTCAGGGCACTCCGCCACGTAGAGACTACGCTCTTTGTGCAAGACAGCTGTAAAAGTACCGACTGGCATGTTCCTGTGCTTCCCTCAGCACTAAGCTATCACGGAGTTCGTCATCCGGGGGAACCATGTCTCAGGGTAGCAATCCAAAAACCGCGACGCCCGTCGGAGTGCCGACAAAAACTTTTCCGTTTACGACAATCGGCACAATATACTTGTTGCCGTTGCCGAAATGGTCACGGTTATTGCTGGCTTGATTGGTGTTGTAGAACTCGGTCGCCAGGCTGGTGGCGTCGTAGGCGTGAAGAACGGCTGGACTGCTGTTTTCTACCGCCCACAGAATTGGGTTTTGCGTGCCGTTGGCAGAAATCGTCGGCGTGGTTCCGGGATATTGAAATGTTCCGGCACTCTCAGAACTCGCCGTCGTCTCCAGCTTGGCATTGGAGATTGTGAAAGCTTTAATGCTGTCGCCAATGGCGCCAAAATAAATTGCTCCGTTGAAGTACGCTGGTTTGGCGAAAACGCCCTTAGCTAAAGCGCCGGAAATTTCCTGATAGATGTTGTCGGTGGTGGCGTTGAAGCCTCCCATCAAGTTTCGATCCACCACGTAGATGACGGTATCTTTACCCGCACCAACCGCCAACTGATGCAGGTTCCCGCCGTTGTCCATCACATCAAGAAGAACAACCGCTCCCCCGGAACCAAAGTCTTCGTCAGCATTCGACTCGGCCACCGTATTCGACATAGTGAAGTAATCGGCCACGGTAAGCGTTCCCGTTGTCGAGAGCTTGAGAAAGCTGTTGCCAAAATCCCCGCGGCTCGGAAATCCGTTCGTGCTCAGAGTCGTGTCGAATGTTCCATTGCCGTCAAGAAAATAGATGTAGCCATCCGAATCGACCGCCGGAGCCGCGCCAGCCATCCAAATGGCTCCGAGGTTGCCGTTGGGAGTGATGTTCAATACCTGTGTTTGCGCGAGCGTGCTTGCGTCATATCCGATGATCCACCCCGTGTAGGGATACGCGTCGCAGTGCGATGCCCAGGTCGTGTACAACACACCATTGGAAAGCGTCAGGCCGGCGCGCTCCTTGTACTGAGCTGGGTCGAAGATCACGTTGCCGTTGTTGCTGTTCGCCCCAGTGCCGGGAAATGTTGCTTCAACCACGACCGGACCGCCAAATAATTCCGCGCCCGTGGTGATGTCTAATGCATGCACGCGCTGAATGTAATTGCCTGATGAATCCTTCGACATGGCGACGGTATAAATGGCGCCGTTAGGTCCAAGGCCGCGGTCGATCACGGGTGTAGATGTAATTCCAATTTCCGGAGTGACCTGCGTGCAGCCGCGATCATCGCTGGGAGTCTCGCCCGTGCCCAGCAGCGAAACTTGCCACAGAATATTCCCGTGATCGGCTTCGTAGGCGTAGACGCTGTCGTTCTCGGTCACCGTGTAGACGACATTGTGCGTTCCCTTGTTCGCAATCGTAACCTGCGAAAGATATAGTGGTTGCCCGTCCACCAATCCATCCACGGGAAAGAAGCCAATTTTTCCAAACATCGCCGAATTGACATTGGCGGGAGTAAGCGTTGTTTCCTGCTGATTAACGCCTGCTCGCGTGTTGTCGTATTGGTAGGTCGTGACGTCGACGGTCGCCATCGCGGTTACGGTCAGCGTAACCGTGTTACTGGTGATGCTTCCGAAAGAGTTGCTTACCACCACGTCGAACTGGGACCCATTGTCTGAAAGCGCGGTGGCCGGCGTGGCGTAGCTCGCCGAATTTGCACCTGCGATATTCGCGCCTCCCTTTTTCCACTGGTAGCTTAGCGGCGCTGTGCCTGTGGCAGCTACCGTGAAGGTGGCGCTCTCTCCAGCGACAACGGTCTGATTCACAGGCTGCGTGGTTATTGCAGGCTGCGAATTCACAGTCAACGTTGCGGCCGTGCTGGTGACGTTTCCCGCTACGTTGCTGACCACAACCTGAAATTGCGAGGCGTTGTCGGAAAGAGAAGTCGCCGGCGTGGTGTAGCTGGCAGAGGTTGCGCCGGAAATATTGGCGCCTCCCTTTTGCCATTGATAACTTAACGGGGCGGTTCCGGCCGCGGCCACGGAGAACGTTGCCGTCTGTCCCGCTGTGACGGTTTCATTCGCAGGCTGAGTCGTGATCGATGGCGGCGAATTTACGGTCAATGTCGCCGCGCTGCTGGTGACGCTTCCCGAGGCGTTGCTGACCGTCACTTGGAATTGCGAGCCGTTATCGGAAGAAACGGTCGCTGGCGTTGTATAGCTGGCCGAAGTCGCACCGGAGATGTTGGCTCCTCCCTTTTGCCATTGGTAGCTCAGTGGCGCAGTCCCAAAGGCGACCACGGTGAACGTAGCTGTCTGACCCGCGGTGACGGTCTGACTCGACGGCTGCGTTGAGATCGACGGCGATGAGGTTACGCTAAGAGTCGCCGCAGCACTGGTGATACTCCCAGCCATATTGCTGACGACAACTTGAAACTGTGAGCTGTTGTCGGATAATGCCACCGCAGCGGTGGCGTAGCTGGCCGAGGTCGCACCGGCAATGTTGGCGCCTGCCTTTTGCCATTGATAGCTCAGCGGAGCAGTTCCCGAGGCCACGACAGCGAAGGTAGCCTCCTGACCGACGCTAACAGTTTGGCTCGACGGTTGCGTCATGATCGACGGCGCTGAATTCACGCTTAACATCGCCGCCGCACTGGTAACGCTTCCGGCAGAGTTGCTGACGCTAACCTCGAATTGCGAGCCGTTGTCGGCCGAAGTGGTGGCTGGAGTCGTGTAACTGGCCGAGGTTGCGCCGGGTATGGCGGTGCCGCTTTTCTTCCACTGATAGCTCAAAGGGGAGGTTCCAGAAGCCACGACGCTAAAAGTAGCCGTCTGTCCGCTATTTACCGTTTGACTGGAAGGCTGGCTGGAGATAGCCGGAGCGGTTGCGGCAGGCGGCGCCGCCTGCGGAGTCCCGCCGGAGCCGCACGCGGTCAGGATGGAAATTACCATTCCAACCATAGCGGCAGCCAGCCGACGACGAATTTTGACCTCGAAGCCCCAAGCCATGCTGCCGTATTGTAGGGCAGAAACGTCCAGTCTCTTAGAGGCTAAGGTGAATGCCTTAAATAGTGGTAAACAAGGTCTATGGATAGGGACTTTCGGCCCTACAAAGATTGGCGACGCAGTTCTTGCAGCCCTAGGCCAATGTGTATTTCCCGCGTTCAATGACTCTCTGGGCGATCTGCTGGCGAAGTTCAATGGTGTTGAACGGCTCGTGCTTGGCCAGTCTCCGCAAGATTGCCAATTGGGTGCGCAGCATGTCGCCCTCGGCTACCGCCGCAATCACCTTCTTAGCTGCAGACTCGATCTTCTCCATCGCCTGCGAAACATAAATCCTTGCCATCGCAGTCGGCAAGGCGGCTGCGGCTTCGCCCTTGGTTTCGGCGATTTTTTGCGCTCGCAGTACAGCCGATTCCATCGCATACGTTTCGATGGTCATGTCGGCAATCGCGCCCATGATTTCCTGCTGTTCTTGAATCGCCTGCATATATTTCTGCGTGGCTGCACCTGCGGCAAACAAGCCGAGCTTTTTGGCCTGGGTCACAAGTTTGCGTTCGCCAGCCAGCGCGCCGTCCAAATCGTCGCTTATCGAGGGGCCAGACAACACTTCATCCATCAGCTTCTTGATCGCCGGCATCAAGGGCAATTGTCCGCTGGTCGCATGTTTCAGCAGAAAGCCGGTGATGATGAGCCGGTTGATTTCGTTGGTCCCTTCGAAGATGCGATTGATGCGCGCGTCGCGGTAAGTCCGCTCCGCCGGATATTCCTCGACAAACCCGTAGCCGCCGTAAATCTGGACGGTCTCGTCGGCCACATAGTCGATCATCTCCGATCCCCAGACCTTGATGATCGAACATTCCACTGCGTATTCCTCGATCGCTTTCCGCGTATCGCGAGCGGCGTCAGGACTGGATTTGTCGACCTCGCCCAGCGCTACATCCATCATCGCAACAGTTCTGTAAACGAGGGATTCGCCCACAAAAATCAGCGTCGCCATGTTGGCGATTTTTTCCCGTACCAGGCCGAAGTCCGCAATCACTTTGTTGAACGCCTTGCGCTGTTTGGCATAGGCGACTGCGTGCTCCAGCGAAACTCGCCCTCCGCCCACGCACATCGCGCCGAGCTTGAAGCGGCCGACATTCAAGATATTGAACGCAATTGTGTGCCCCTTGCCGATTTCTCCCAGCAGATTTTCCGCCGGCACCTTGCAGTCATTCAGAATGATCGGGCAGGTTGATGATCCGCGAATGCCCATCTTGTGCTCTTCGCCGCCAATCGAAAATCCGGGAAAAGTCTTCTCCACTAAGAAAGCCGAAAACTTCTCGCCATCGACTTTCGCGAACACCGTGAAGAGGTCGGCGAAACCGGCATTGGTGATCCACATCTTCTCGCCGTTCAGCACGTAATGTTTGCCGTCGGCCGAAAGATCAGCCCGCGCGCGGCAGTTCATGGCGTCGGATCCGGAAGACGCTTCCGATAATGCATACGCGCCAACGAGTTCTCCCGCGGCCAGACGCGACAAATATTTCTTCTTTTGCTCTTCCGTTCCGAAGTAAACGATGGGCAGCAGCCCAATGCCGCTGTGCGCGCCCCAAGTCGTACTGAACCCCGCATATTTCGCGATGTTGTCGGCGATCACTGCGGCCGTAACTTTATCCATTTCCAGGCCGCCATAGGCCTCGGGGATTTCGACGCTGGTCAGTCCCAGTTCGCCCGCTTTTTTCAGCAGATCGCGGGAAATGGAGAAATCCTTATGCTCCATTTTTTCCACGTTGGGCAGAATTTCATTGACGGCAAACTCTTCCGCCGTCCGCCCGATCATCTGCTGCTGCTCGCTGAAATCTTCCGGGGTGAATACTTCCTCAGTCCGGCGCTCTTCCAGCAAAAAGCTGCCGCCGGAGATTTTCGTGGAGGGCGTTGCGATCGTAGTTGCCATTGGTTAGGTCCTCGCGAGAATTGCGGACTGTGCCTGGAGGAGCACCGCCTATTCTAATGCGCGCAACGAGAAAAATGGTAGGTACGAAATCGCGGAAGTAATGGTGCTTTAGCGTCAATGGGAAATAATGCGAGAAATGTTGCCTTCGCCGAGGCCGCGGCACACAGAAAAGTTTCCAGGCTGTGACCGGAAGTCATTGGGTTTTGAACTTGAATGGATTAAAGACTCCGACGCCAAGACGCTGAAAATCTTTTTCGTTTCGCGTCGCAATTGTCAGGCCGTGTACGCGAGCGGTGGCGGCAACTATCGCGTCGTCTCGCAAGGAATCGGGCTGATGCTTCATCAATCTCGCTCGCTCGCGAAAACAAGCTGCATCCGCAGGCAGAAATGAGAACAACGACTCGATTTCCTCCAACCAGGATTCGATCTGCAGAGCTTTGATCCTGTCCTGTTGTCGCGTCTCTTCAACGCCAGCTTGCAGTTCACCCAACGTAAAGGAGGAAAGAAAAATCTGCTCGGGCCGTAGCGTATCGAGCCAGGCAAGCACTGCCCCGTGAGGCCTGGTCTTGCGCAACTCCGAAACTACGTTGGTATCGAGCAGATATCGGATCACCGAAATTCAAGGCCGCTGAAATCAATCGCGCGTCGGCTTCTTCCTCGGCCACGTTTGGGAATATCGATCTCAAAGCGCGGGCCACTCAGCAGCAATTCCTTGATGTTCGGACGGTTCGCGCGCTGGGTCCGGCGCCACTCGTCGATCGGAACGAGGACAGCGGTTTCGACTCCGCGACGGGTCACTACTTGCGGCCCATCTCTTAAGGCAGCATTGAGAAACTCGCTGAACCGGGCCTTCGCATCTTGTAGTTGCCATGAACCCATGTTTCTGTCTCCCCGAGCACATTTTATAACTAGTCATCTGACTAGTCAATTGATGGGATCAGCGATAACTCTCCAGCGCCTTCGCCGCCCGCTCCAGTGCCTCGGCAAGCACCGCAAGCTGTTGCCGAGCGCGCTCCGCATCGCCTTTATCCAAAGCTTCATTCACGCCCGGAATCACCACCGCCGCATAACCCGTGTATTCTCCCGGAGCGTAGATCGCGTGCCGAAACCACGGACGGCGCGGCAATCCGTCCGGAACGAGCAATGCTCGTTCGGCCCCGAGTAATGCTTGATTCAGCCGCCCCGCGTCCCGTGGTGCACTTCTCTGCTTGGCCAGAATCTTGGCGCCCGCATCCTCAAAATGCTTGGCCGCATTCATGACTGGTTTGAAATCCAAAGCCCGATCGTCGAGTTTTGTGTCCGCGCGTTTCTTTGCCGCATCCAGATAAGCCGCAACCTCTTTCCCGTAGTCCTCGTAATCGAAGGGCAGGACATCGGCCTCTGCCATACGCAAAACTTCCAGCCCAAACACGCGCGCCATTTGTTGTTCATATACAAAAGCCGGATCGCCGAACTTCTTGAACCAGGCGAAGTCGTCGAATGTCGAGTGATACACGCCATACGGCCCGGTCGATCCAATATCTGTGGACGGCACGCCCGTGTGCTGCAGAAATGCGGTGTAATCGGATCCGCTGCCCAGGTCGCCCACCGGAACGTCGGACTTCTCCTGTGCCGCCGGAAGCTTGTACGCTCCGGTGGTAGCTTCATCGGAGCCATCAGGCTGTGCGGTTTTTTGCCAAGCCTCGTAAACCGTGCCGCCTTTTGCCGCAGGCACGGCTTTAGTTACGTCACGAAGAAATTGTTTCAGGCTCGGCACCGCCGACGCGCCAAACTTCGATCCCGACACGCCTACGTCCATATTGAAATATCCGGGAGCAGATTCTAATTCCGATTGGTGCTGCTCGACCCACTCGGTCGATCCCATCAGTCCTTCTTCTTCGCCGTCCCAGCTTCCGAATACGATTGTGCGTTTCGGCTTCCAGCCCGACTTCAGCAACTCTCCAATCCCATGTACCGCTTCCAGCATCGCCGCTGTACCGCTGTTGGGATCGACCGCCCCATACACCCACGCGTCGCGATGATTTCCCGCAACCACCCACTCGTCCGGCAGTGCGCTGCCGCGCGCGCGGCCAATCACATCCCAAAGCGTGCGGAATTGATAGTCCTGCTTCAGGTGCATCTTGACTTTTACCGGACCCGGACCGACGTGATACGTGAATGGAAGCGCACCCTGCCACTCGCGGGGCGAAGCCGGGCCGCCAAGATTTTCCAGAATGGGCCAGATATCGTGATAAGAAAGCGGCGTCACTGGAATCTTCGGCATCTGCGCCGATTGCTGCGGAGAAATTCGTTTCGACTCCGGCAGCGACGGGACGGATGCGATTCCCGGCGTCGTCGGGTCTCCGGGGAATTCGAACATGTATCCCGTCGACCCGCGCTGCACGCCGGTATCGGGCCGCCAAGGCCCGGCAGGATATTTATCGCCGCGCTTCCAGCCGTCATCCGAAGGATCGGAGTAGATGATTACCGCGGCAGCTCCATGCTCCTGCGCCACAAACACTTTGACCCCGCGAAAATTCTGGCCATAACGCACCACCACAATCTTTCCGCGTACGTCGATCTTTAGCTTATCCAGCTTCTCAAAATCGTCCGGCGTACCGTAATTCGCATAGACGACATCGGCTTCCGCGTCGCCCGACGGCGACATGCCGTTGAAGGGAGTCACGATACGAGGATCGTTGTCAAAGGGATCGCCATCAACGTACTCCCGCGTCGGCCCGTGCATTTTTACGCTCGGAGGCTCCGTCACATCTACGCTGATTTCCGCGGGATAGTTGATCCACACTTTGTACTCAACAATCTCGGTATCGAGCCCCGCGTCGCGAAATTTCTGCGCGACGTAGTCGGCGGTGGCCTTGTCTTCGACCGTGCCTGCCATGTGCGGCGCTTGGGTCAGAATGCGCAAATGCTCCTCTGCCAGTTTGGGATCGGGCACGGCGAGGAATCGGGACTCGATTGCATTCTCGGCAACCGCGTCGCGAAAGCCGAAGATGGATTGAGCACCGCCGACACCGGCGTTTGCATTGCTAACGTTCGCTGGCAGGCTGCTTAGCAAAACAGCCGAGGAAAGAAAAGCTGCAGAAATGAATTTCATGGAGATTAGTACCGTAGCACAGGGCATTTTAGACGGGTTGCGATCGCGGTTACTTTTTGTCCCCCCGGGATTTTGCGTCACCATGTTCACCACAATAATATGTTTCACCAACTTCACCGCACATGCTACAATCTGGAGGATGAAACGAGCGACCGTCACTTTTCCGGACGACTTGGCCGAAGCGCTGGACGATTACATTCGTACACAAGACGTCGCACCTGCGCTTACCACGATTATGCAGACGGCCTTGCGGGAATATTTGCGTGAGCGAGGGTTCCTTCGTCCCTACCGTCCGTTAAGAATAAAAGCGGTGGGGCATAGTGGCCGTAGCGATGTGAGTGAGAATCACGATTTGTATTTCGCGGGAATCAAAAAGTAATGCGTGCGGTCCTCGCCGACGCTGGTCCGCTGTATGCTGCCGCCGACGATGCCGATGCGCATCATCAGCAGGCACTTGAGGAATTGAAAAAGCTTGCTCGTTCTCGGCTGGAGATCGTGGTGTCTTATCCCACCTTGCTTGAAGCCCACTCTCTGGTGCTGTTTCGCATGGGTAGCAATGGCGCTTCGGCCTGGCTTAAATACATGGCGGATGCGGTTTTCATCAATCCAACTCCAGAAGATTACCGGCAGGCGTTCACAAGAATTCGAGAACGTGCAGATCAAAGAATCACTTTGTTCGACGCCACGCTTGCATCATTGGCTACCCGATTAAATCTGGAAGTTTGGACTTACGATCATCACTTTGATGTGATGCGCGTTCCTGTCTGGCGCTAAAGAATCGCTTAGTGCCGGAATTGACGGGCAACCACGTAACCAGCCAAGCCGGCCGCCCAAAGTGCAAGGGCCCCGTCGCCGCCATCCTAAGCTGAATGATCGTATTCTTGCGTTGTTCTACGTGCAGGACTGCTTCGTTATACGGAGATCTGGTCGTCCGCCAATTGCTGAAGGCCTGATCGAATTGTCTCCGGTGAATGAACCCAGGAAGAAGGAAGAAGGACGAAGAGAAGTAACAGGAGACCCAGATAAACACCCACACCCAGAGCCGCCTTTCGTAGCGACGGCACGACTACCTTACCTGCCCCGTTCCAACAATCTCGTACTTCGAAGAAGTCAACTCCGCCAGCGCGAACGGGCCACGACAGTGAAGTTTCTGCGTACTGATGCCCATCTCCGCGCCAAAACCAAACTCGGCGCCGTCGGTGAAGCGCGTCGAAGCGTTCCAGTAAACCGCGGCCGAATCCACGCCGCGCAAGAAAGTCCGCGCATTGGCTTCATTGCGCGTGATGATCGAATCAGAATGTTTCGTGGAGTACTGGTTGACGTGGCTCACCGCATCATCGACATTCGCAACCACGCGGATCGCCATGCAGAGCCGCAGATACTCTTCATACCATTCTTTTTCTGCGACCGGCCCGACGTTCAATCCACCTGCCAGCCTGCGCGATTCTTCACCGCCGCGAACTTCCACGCCAGCTTCAATCAGCTTCTGCACAATGCGCGGCACATACTCGGCAGCGATTTTTTCATGCACCAACAATTTTTCCGCCGCGTTGCAGACAGATGGACGTTGCGTCTTCGCGTTGATCACAATCCGGTCGGCCATGTCGAGGTCCGCCGAGTCATCGACAAAGATGTGGCAATTCCCCGCTCCCGTCTCAATCACTGGCACGGTCGAATTTTCCGTCACAAACGCGATTAATCCAGCGCCGCCGCGAGGAATAATGACATCCACTAGTCCCCGAGCCTTAATCAACTCCTGCACCGTCTGCCGTGTGCTCGAATCGAGCAGTTCGATCGCGCCTTCGGGTACGCCGGCAACCCCACTCATAATCTCCGTCAGTCGCTGATTGCTTTGCGCCGCTTCCTTACCTCCGCGCAGCACAATGGCGTTGCCTGTCTTCAGCGCGAGAACCGCAGTGTCCACCGTAACGTTCGGCCGCGACTCGTAGATAATCCCAATCACGCCCAGCGGCACCCGCACTTTGCGAATGTGCAGGCCATTCGGCCGCGTCCACTCCGCCAGAGTTTCGCCAATCGGATCAGGAAGTGCGGCCACATCACGCACCGCCTGCGCCGTTTCTTGAATGCGCTTCGGCGTGAGCAGCAACCGATCCAGCATCGCCCCTTCCAGACCCGAACTCTCGGTGTCCGCGCGATTTGCCGCCAGAACTCCCTCTGCGCCGGCTTCAATCGCATCTGCAATCGAGAGGAGTAGCGCGTTCTTTTCCTCGGTCGAAAGCTGAGCCAGCTTTCCCGCAGCTTCGCGCGCGCGAAGCAGTTTTTCTTGCGTCGACAAAGTATTGGAAACAACCGTCGCCATTACGCTTCCACCTTCGGCGGAGGAAAATACGTTCCAATCTTGCGCTCCATCGCCTGCGCAATCCCGTGCGGATGGCGCCCATTTACGATTGCCACGTGAACTCCCGCTTCGCTCGCCATCTTTGCGGCACGCAATTTGGAAATCATGCCACCACGTCCCAGCTTGCTCTTGCCGTTACATTGTGCTTCCAGCGCCGGAGTCAGCTTGCGCACCACGCGCTGCAACTTGGGCTTCTTGCTTCCGTTGGGCACAAAAAATCCATCCACATCCGTCAGAAGCAACAGCCAGTCCGCTTTTACGGCTGTCGCCAGCAGCGCGCTCAACTCGTCGTTGTCGCCAAATGCGCCGACAAGTTCGCGCACGCTCACACTGTCATTCTCATTCACAATCGGCACCACTCCAAGCCGCAACAACTCGGCCAGTGCATTCTGCAGATTCCTGTATCGAACCGGCGACGTAAAGTCGTCGCTCGAAAGCAAAAGCTGCGCCACCACCTTCTTCCCAAAAAACAGACGCTCGTACGTGTGCATCAACTTGCTCTGACCTACCGCCGCGCAAGCCTGCATGCCCGGCACGCCGGTCGGCCGCGTCCGAAGACTTAATCCAGAGATCCCCGCGGCAATCGCGCCCGAAGTGACGATGAGATATTCGTTGTGCCGCAAATCAAACTGGTCCACCATCGCGCGCAGCAGGTTGGCGTCAATCTGCCCGCCGGGCGCAATCAGGCTGGTGCCGACTTTAATCACGACTCGCATAGTTATTGAAATGGTATCGCACTCAGGCGCGTGGGCGGAGGTTACCATCGGGGGCGCGAGGTTTCAGGGTTTCAAGTTGCAAAGTTTCACGATTCACAAGATCAGACGATGGCTAGGTTGCGATTTCTTTTGTGCCCGAACGCGTCTCGAAACTCCTGCGTCGTTGAAACTTTGAAACCTCGGTTTTTCGCCGTTAGAATAATCTGGCAAGCCAAAGCCGCCATGCCCGCATCCAACGCCACAAGCCGCTTCTCCGATCGCGTCGACAATTACATCCGTTATCGTCCGGGATATCCGCCGCAGGTGCTTGAAACATTGAAATCGGAATGCGGCTTGAAGCCTGAGCATCGCATCGCCGACATTGCATCGGGCACCGGAATCTGGACGCGCCTGTTGCTCGAAAACGGCAACCACGTCGTCGGCGTCGAACCGAATGCCGAGATGCGGCAGGCCGCGGAGCGGCTGCTGACCGGGTTTCCCAATTTCACCAGCGTCGCAGCCACAGCGGAGTCCACCACAATGCCGGATCATAGTCTCGATTTCGTGACTGCAGCCCAAGCTGCACACTGGTTCAATCGCGAACAGTCGCGGCAGGAGTTCGTGCGCATTCTCAAACCCGGCGGATGGTTGGTGCTGTTGTGGAATGAGCGCCTCATCGACTCGACGCCGTTCCTGCGCGATTACGAACAACTCCTGCTGACCTATGGCACCGACTATCAAGACATCCGCCACGAGCGTACGACGGACGCGGTAAATGAATTCTTCGATCCCGATCCCTTCGAAGAGCGGACGTTTCCCATGCGCCAGGAGTTTGACTACGCAGGCATCGAAGGCCGCCTTCTATCCTCGTCCTACGCGCCAGGGCCGGACCATCCGCAGCACGCGCCCATGTTGCGAGACTTGCGGCGCGTCTTCGACGTGCACGCAATGAACGGCCACGTCGCCTTCGATTACGTCACTAGACTTTATTTCGGCCAGATTTCGTAACAAGCCCATGCCGCTGGTATGAAGCGCCACGGTTTAGACCGAATCTAGGATTTCCCGGTACCAATTGGAAGCCGGTTCTGATAGAACGTCTGCATGAAAAGCCGCCTCGTTATCGCTATCTGCTTTTGCGTTTCCTTGACTGTCTCCGCTCTGTTCGCGCAGGAAAAAGTCTCTCCCTCTGCGAATCTCGCGCCTACGCCGCCCATGGGTTGGAACTCGTGGAACAAATTCGGATGCAACGTCAGCGAAGACATGATTAAGAACATGGCCGACGCCGTGGTGAAATCCGGTATGAAGGACGCGGGTTACGAGTACGTCAACATTGACGATTGCTGGCAGGTCAGCCGAGACGGCAGCGGCGACATCGTGGTCGATCCGCAACGATTCCCGCGCGGAATGAAGGTCGTCGGAGACTACATTCATTCGCTGGGACTCAAGTTCGGCGTCTACTCCGACGCCGGCTCCAAAACGTGCGCGGGTCGCCCCGGTGGCCTGGGTCACGAATATCAGGATGCGATTCAATACGCGGCATGGGGCGTGGATTATTTGAAATACGATTGGTGCAGCAGCACGACGCAGGATGCGAAAGCTTCGTATGCGAATATTCGCGCTGCGCTCGATACCGCCGGACGGCCAATCGTGCTCAGCATCTGCGAGTGGGGCACCGCCAAACCTTGGCTATGGGGAAAAGAAGTCGGCGGAAATCTGTGGCGCACCACCGGCGATATTCAAGACCGCTGGGGAGGAACCGCCAAATGGCCTGATGGTAGCTGCTGCTCGAATGGGATGCTGGCGATTCTAGATCAGCAAGTTGGCTTGCAGTCGTATGCTGGACCCGGTCATTGGAACGATCCCGACATGCTGGAAGTTGGCAACGGGGGCATGACCGATGTCGAATACCGCACTCACTTCAGTCTATGGGCTATTCTCTCCGCGCCGCTGATTGCCGGCAACGACCTGCGCAACATGCGGCCGGAAATCCACGACATTCTGACGAACAAAGAAGTGATTGCGGTGGATCAAGACTCGGCCGGTCATGAAGGCGAGCGCGTCTCGAAAAATGGTGATTTGGAAGTCTGGGCGAAGCAAATGAAAGATGGAAGCCGCTCCGTGATTCTGCTGAATCGCGGAAGCTCAGAGCAGGAAATCACAGTGAACTGGGAAGAATTAGGCTATCCGGGCCACTTCAACGCGTCCGTGCGCGATTTGTGGCGGCACAAAGACCTAGGCAAGTTCACCGAGAAATTCTCGGCTCCGGTCGCTTCGCACGGAGTGGTGATGGTCACGGTGAGGCCATAAGGGAATCCTGCACGCACCACCTTTGATTTTGACTAACTTTTCTTTATTCCTTGGGAAAGTTCGGGTCAGCCTTTACTTCTTCGATCTGAGCGGTGTGCCGCGCGCTGTGAGTCGAAATCAGCAGCAGCCACTGATAGCCGTCTAAAGTTCCGAACACAGGATGATCGAAGAAATGGTCGCGCAGATCGTCATTTGTCGTGCGGATGTAATCCATGTTTGCCTTGCGGCTGCCCTCGAAGGCCTTCGTTAAATCGGCTTCCGTCGCCCAACGGCCAGTCGGGCGCAGAAATTCCGGAGCTTGCGCCTTGTGGCTGCGGTCCGGAACTCTTTGCAGGATAATTTTATCTTTCCCTTTTACCTGGTCGCGCTTCTCTGGAATTGCCGGAGACTGCATGGCCTTCTGCACCAAAGCGAAGATGGACGACTCCGAGATAGTGATGTGCTCAGCAACCTCCGCTACCGACCAACGGTCGGGTGCGGGTTTGAACGTCCATTGCTTCTGCGAAAGTCCGGCGATGGATTTTAGAAAATTGTCGCGCGTGGTTTGAAACTGCTGGAGAGCGGCTTCGCGCTCCTGGGCCGTCAACGCAGTTTGAGCGGCAGCCGAAATTCCCATCAGACAAACCGACACCGCCATCACCGTCACAATCCTTTTCATTTGCACGCATCCTTCCTTGGTTCAGACAATGGATACCGTCAGCGATTGTAAGACATAGGTCCGTAAGAGCATAATTGGCGGTTCGCTATCCATCGCATCGTCCAAGCGTCCAAGCAACTGGAAGAAGCTGAACCAACTTTAGTTTCGGAGAACGCCATGAAAAGACAAACTGCCATCTGTGCCGCTGTCCTGCTTACTTTCACCGCGCTGGGTGCATGCCAGAAAAGCCGGCCTAGTCCCGCTGCGACCGCCTCGTGCGATCTCGGCGCCGGCAAAACGATCAAGACCGACTACTCGAGCCCGCGTATGAAAGGGCGAAAGATTTACGGAGATCTGGTTCCCTTCGGCGAAGTATGGAGAACCGGAGCCAACGAAGCAACCACATTCGTCAACAGCGCCGACGTTAATGTCGGGGGCACGACGGTTCCCGCCGGTACCTACACCCTTTTTACCGTGCCGAACAACGACCAGTGGAAGCTGATTATCAACAAGAAGACCGGCGAATGGGGCATCCCCTATAAATACGAAAGCGACGAACTGGGGCGAGTCGATATGAAAGTTTCGAAGCTGCCCTCGCCCGTGGAAGACTTTAAAATCTCCTATGCGAAGAGCGGCGGTGGTTGCACGCTGCAAATCGACTGGGAAACGACGCGCGCTTCGGTCGACATCTCGGCGAAATAAGGCGAAGTCATTGTTGATTTCTGATTGTTGATTGATTGATTGATTCAAAAGCTTTGGCTTTAATGGAAGAAGCCTTCAGTCAACAATCAAGAAATCAACAATCAGCAATTTTCTTCAGCGCTGCTGCCTCAGAGCCTCCAAGGCGCCTTGCGCCTCCGCCATGTCCGGAGAAACTTTCAGCGCTTGTTCGTAGGCCGCCAGCGCCTCGGCCCGACGATTTGCCTGGGCGAAAACGCGCCCGAGTTGCAGGTAACCCTCGGCGGTTGGCTGAAGTTCAACCGAGCGCGAAAGATCGAGAATAGCCTCCTGCGCTTTGCCCTCTTTTTCCGCCAGCAGCCCTAACCCCAGCCAGGCGTTGTATTGGTGGGAATTGAGGCGCAGCGATTGATCGAAACTATTTCGAGCCTCGACATCTTCTCCCAACGATCGCTGCGCCATGCCGAGGTTGGCATATGTTTGGGCTAAAAGGCCCGCATCCGACGTCACCGCAAGCGTCGTTTGATATTGCATTACCGCCTTCTGCAAATTGCCGTGGGACTGAGCATAGGTTCCCAGGTTGCTGTGGCTCAGCGGATCGCGCGGATTGATCTCAGCGGCCGCTTCAAAGTGCGGATACGCTTCTTCCTCTTTTCCCATCAGCAAAAGCGCGCCCCCCAGATTATCTTCAGCGATGAAGTTATTCTTCGTCACCTGAACCGCGTGTGACCACAGTGAATAACTGCTGTGCCAGTATGCAATTTGCCGATGAGTGACTGCGGCGAGTGCCGCCAGCACAAGGAATGACGGAACCAATCGCCAGGTTAAAGAAATCTTTCGCGTATCCAGAAAATCCGCGAGAGTCCAGACAATCATTACGAAAATTCCCAACTCCGGGATATAGGCGAAGCGGTCCGCCATTGCCTGATCACCGACCTGGATGAGGCCAATCGTGGGGAAGAGTATGCCGAGAAACCAAAGCCATCCGACAATCAAATATTTCCGCGAAGAAAGCAACGCCGATCCGGTGATGGCCAGCAATACTGCGCCGCTCAGCATGATTTGCCACACCGCCAACGAATCTCCGGGGTGAGGGTAGACCGGCGTGAGATGGCTGGGCCACATCAACTTCTGCAGATAAGTTGCATAAGCAACGACGGCGTTTTCCAGACGTACGCTCAGCGGAAGTTGCCGCGTCGCGCCTGCGGCTTTCTGCGCGAAGACGGTGATAAGCGATGCCAATCCGGATAAAAATAAGAGTGGCAATTTTTCGACCACGGCGGCAGAAAATGACAGCGGCTTGGCCACGACTTCTACGGACAATGCTGACAACTCGCTTCGCCCAAATCTTTGTAGCGGCCAATAATCAAGCAGCAACAATACAAACGGCAGAGTTACCACCATGGGCTTTGACGCGAGTCCGCATACAAACAAACCGGCTATCGCCAAATACCTCTTCCAATTCGGGTGGGCGGTATACCAGCCATACGCTCCCACGGCTGCGAAAAAAAAGAATGTGCTGAGAACGTTCTTGCGCTCGGCAGCCCACGCCACCGATTCGACGTTCAGCGGATGCAGCGCAAACAAAGCCGCGAACAGAACGCTTGCTCCCAACCGTTTGGTTGCATAAGCCAGTAGCAAAAATACAAGCGCCGCGTTGAGGCTATGAATCAGCAGGCTGACAAAATGATGGCCCGCGGGGTTGAAATGAAAAAGTTGAATATCGAGCGCGTGAGATACCCACGTCAGCGGATGCCAGAAGCCGCCTTGGCCCGTCGAGGTCAGCGCCCACTTGAGAGTCTGCCAATTGAGTCCATTGCGGATGTAGGGATTTTCAGTGATGTAGCGGTCGTCGTCGCAATTGATAAAAGAATTGCCCGTAACCGGGTTGTAGAGAATCAGAGTAGCCAAAATCAACAGCAGAGTCAGAACTGCATATCGCTTCTCAGGCGAGGCGAACATGCCCCCGTCAGGCAAGGCAGTCTTGGCAGCTTGAAGTTTTGTGGCTGTGGTCGCCATTCGAATCGCTAATTTCGGCTTTAGCGTATGTGGCGATTATATGAGCAGCAACGAATGCGAAGGGGGAAGCGCCGCAGCCGCCAGTAACGGTGGTAATAAATAAACGCCGGACAACTAGCTCTGCGGTTTCCACCTCAGCACTGGCTTCCTGGCGGCAGCGGTTTCATCCAGGCGCGAAACGCGCGTTGTGTGCGGCGCGTCGAGAACTGTTTGCGGATTTTCTTCTACTTCCTCCGCGATCGATTTCATCGCGTCGATGAACAGATCCATTTCCTCGATCGACTCACTCTCGGTCGGCTCAATCATGAGCGCGCCGGGAACAATCAGCGGAAAAGCTGTCGTGTAAGGATGGAAGCCGTAATCGATAAGGCGCTTGGCGATGTCCATCGTCTTCACGCCTTTCTTGGCTTGCAGCTTGTCGCTGAAAACAACTTCGTGCATCGTGGGCGTGGAATACGGCAGATCGTAAGTCCCCTCAAGTCCGTGGCGAATGTAGTTGGCGTTGAGCACTGCATCCTCTGTAGTCTGCCGCAAGCCGTCGGGCCCATTCGCCTGGATGTAAGCCAGTGCGCGCACGAACATTCCGAAGTTGCCGTAGAAAGCGCGCACCCGCCCCACGGTCTGCGGGCGATCGTAGTTGAATCCCAAAGTCCCATCGGCTTTTGTGAAGACCACCGGCGCAGGAAGAAACGGCTCCAGAATTTTCTTGATCGCCACCGGCCCGGAACCCGGACCTCCACCGCCGTGCGGCGTGGAAAACGTCTTGTGCAAGTTGAGGTGCATCACGTCGACGCCGAAATCCCCCGGCCTAACCTTGCCCACGAGCGCATTCATGTTCGCGCCGTCCATGTAGAGCAACCCGCCTTTAGCGTGCAGGATGTCGGCAATCTTATGGATGTTCTGCTCGAACACTCCCAACGTATTCGGATTGGTGAGCATGAGCGCGGCGACATCTTCATTCATCTGCGACTCAAGTGCCGCCATGTCAACCATCCCCCGAGAATCGGATTTCAAATTCTCGACAGCATAGCTCACCATCGCAGCGGTTGCCGGATTTGTGCCATGCGCGGAGTCGGGAATAAGAATTTTCTTGCGTGCGTTGCCCTGCGATTGATGATAGGCGCGAACCATCAGCAATCCGGTCATCTCGCCGTGAGCGCCGGCCGCGGGCTGTAGCGTGATCGCATCCATGCCGGTGATCTCAATCAGGATATCGCTCAGAGTCTTGAGAATTTGCAGCGCGCCCTGCGAAATCTTCTCCGGCTGATACGGATGCCCGTTAGCGATTCCTTCAACGCGCGCCACGACCTCGTTCACGCGCGGATTGTATTTCATAGTGCACGAGCCAAGCGGGTACATGCCAAGATCGATGGCGTAGTTCCACGTGGACATTCGCGTGAAGTGGCGGATGATCTCGATCTCGCTCACTTCCGGCATGTTGCCCAGGTGTTTTCTCTCGGAAGAACCAAGAAGCTTCGCGGTATTCACTTCCGGAACATCCAGCGGCGGCAACTTCCACGCGGCTTTGCCGGGCGACGATTTCTCAAAAATCAGACCTTCGTTCTGGCTGACCTGTGGAGTGGCTTTGCGAATGGCGGGCTTCATCGCGCCACCTCTTCCACTTCTTCTTTGGAAGATCGAGTCGAACTTTCACTCTCCGCGACAACACCTGCGGCGGTGTCAATCGCCGTGCGAGTTGTCAGTTCCGTACAGCACCACAAAGCCGCATTGGCCAATTCCGGATAGAACTTTTTCAGCGGCAGGCCGCCGACAATCTTGTGGCCCAGCAACCGGCTGTTGATAGCGCGGGGATCTTCGGTCGTTTCGAGCACGAACTCGTTAAACCGCGGAGCCGCGTTGAACAATATCTTGCCATGCTTGCCGAGCTGGTCTGCCGCATACGCCGCCTTTGCCAGATTGTGTTTGGCCAATTCTCTGAGGCCAACCTTGCCATACACGGTCATGAAGATGTTCACCATGAGGGCTACCAGCGCCTGGTTGGTGCAGATGTTGGAAGTCGCCTTCTCACGCCGGATATGCTGTTCCCGCGTGGCCAGCGTCAGGACGAATCCGCGCCTGCCTTGCTTATCGGTAGTTTGGCCGACAAGCCGGCCGGGCATTTGCCGTACGAATTTTTCGCGCGTGGCAATCACTCCGCAATAAGGGCCGCCAAATCCCAGCGGCACTCCAAACGATTGCGCTTCCATGGCAATAATGTCGGCTTCGCGCGGAGGCTCGACAATTCCCAGCGAGACCGCCTCGGCAATGGACACTACCAGCAACGCGCCATTCTTATGCGCAATTTCGGCAATTGCCGCCACATCTTCAATCGTGCCGAAGAAATTCGGCGACTGGATCAGCACACATGCCGTCTCGGCAGGGATCGATTTTTCCAGATCTTTCAAGCTCAGTCGCCCGCTGTCATTGAAGTCCGCAATCGCAACCGGCATCCCCTGGTGCGTGGCATAAGTTGCCAAAACCTCGCGATACTCCGGATGCAAGCTCCGCGCAACAACGACCGAACGGCGTCCGGTGAGGCGTACGGCCATCATCACAGCTTCGGCCGCAGCGGTCGATCCGTCGTACATAGACGCGTTTGCCACTTCCATGCCGGTCAGCTCGCAGATCATCGTCTGGAATTCGAAGATCGATTGCAGCGTGCCTTGCGAAATCTCCGCCTGGTAAGGCGTGTAGGCGGTAAGGAATTCGCCGCGAGAAATGAGCGAATCGATAATGACAGGACGATAGTGCAGATACGCACCCGCGCCGAGAAAGCTGGCGTAGCCTTCGCCGTTTTCGTGAGAACGCTGGCGGAAGAAATCCACAATCTCCGACTCTGCCATCTGCCGCGGAATTTTCAGGTCGCGGGCGAGACGGTATTCCGCAGGAATCGGGGCAAATAATTCATCAACCGAACGCAAGCCAATAGCTTTCAGCATGGCTTCGCGGTCAGCGGGAGATTTAGGCAAATAGCGCATGAATTCTAATTAGATGTAACTCGAAGCCCGTTGGATTGTGATAGCGTTCCACCCTCGAAGTTCTCTATGCCCGAGGTCCAACGTCCGACGTCCGAGGTCTGACGTCCTCTTCACTTTCCAGCTTCCTCCGCCACAAACTTTTCGTAATCGGCCGCCGAGAGCAGTCCATCGAGTTCGCCGGCATTTTTCAGCGTGAGCTTCAGCATCCACGAACCGTGCGCGTCCGTGTTCACTTTCTCGGGTGAGGTCGTCAAATCGCCGTTGATCTCTGTCACACTTCCAGAAACCGGCGCGTACAGGTCGGACACTGCCTTCACCGATTCCACGGTGCCAAAGGTCTTGCCCGCGGTTAGTTCCGCACCAACTTTGGGCAGTTCAACAAAAACAATGTCGCCCAACGAGTTTTGCGCGTAATCGGTAATGCCAACCGTTGCGGCGGTTCCGTTCACCTGGACCCACTCGTGTTCCTTGGTGTATTTGCGATCTGTTGGATAGGGCATGCTGCTTCTAACTCCTGGCTTTCATCTTCTACGAATTCTCTGACTTTCTGAGTTCAAGCCGTCTTCTTCGGCCTTTTGTAGAACGGTATCGGCACTACTACCGCCCCTACGCCTTGACCACGAACCTCAACTTTAACTGCCGTTCCTGCCGCCGCGAGCTCCGGCGGAACATAAGCCATGGCAATATTCTTCTTCAAAAACGGCGCCGGAGACCCGCTTGTGACATAGCCGATTTCCTTGCCCGCGCCGTCAAGCACTTTATATCCATCACGGGCGATGCCTCGCTCGGTCATTTCCAATCCGACCAGAGTGCGCTTCGAGCCGCTCACCCTGGCTTTCTCCAGCGCCGCGCGTCCGATGAAATCAGGCTTCTCCATCTTGCAGAAGCGGTCCAGCCCAGCTTCCCAAACATTGATCGTATCGGAAATCTCATGCCCGTAGAGCGAAAGGCTGCCTTCCAGGCGCAAAGTGTTGCGAGCGCCTAATCCGCACGGCACGACCCCGAATTCTTTTCCCACGCTTAAAATCTCACCCCACACACGCGCGCTGGTCGGCTCATCGGAAGGGATGTAAATTTCAAAGCCCTCCTCCGCGGTGTATCCCGTGCGTCCGATTAGTACATCAGGAATTCCGCATAGAGTTCCATGCGTCACCCAATAAAACTTCACCGCGCTCAAATTCGCGTCGGTCAACTTCTGCAGCAGATTCACGGCCTTCGGCCCCTGGATCGCAATCTGCGTGTACTCATCGGACAGATTCTCGACCGCGCAATCAAACTGCCGCGTGTTGTCTCTGACCCAATTGAAATCTTTTTCCCGCGTACCCGCATTGATAACGAGAAGATATTCATCGTCTCCGAGCCGGTGAACGATCACATCGTCAACGAACGTTCCCTCGGGATAGAGCAGCGCCGAATACTGCGCCTGATTCACGGCAAGGCGCGATGCATCATTCATGGAAATGTGCTGCACAGCCGCCAGCGCCTGCGGACCAGCCAGCCGAATGTCGCCCATGTGGCTGACGTCGAAGATGCCCACGCCGGTGCGCACCGCCATGTGCTCGTTGATAATTCCGCAGCCGATCGACGCGGGATATTCAACCGGCATGTCCCACCCATTGAACTCGACCATCTTCGCGCCCATCTGGCGATGGACGGCGTTCAGCGCGGTCTTCCGGACGGCGGCAGCGGTCGCTTCAACAGCGGACAAGCTAGACCTCAATCAGCGTGGGGATGATGTGACTGATTACCGTAACACGCGGTTTTTCGGCGGGTCAAACGCAGAGGGCTTTCAAAGGCAGAGCGCGCTGAACCCGCAGAGGGACCGAAATCTCGTAAGCTTTCGTCGGCCCGAATTCCTCGGCGTGCTCCGCGTGCTCTGCGTTAAGACCCTTTTAACGCCCAAACTGCACCGTAACCCTGGCCCCCGCACTCACGTGAGTCCCCGGCGGCGGAGTTTGCAGCCGGGCCAGACCGCTGCCGACAGCCTCAAGTTGTAAACCTGCATCCTGTGCGGCTTCCACTGCGCCGCGCACGGTTTTGCCCACGAAAGACGGTACTTCAATTCCGCCTTGTTCCACGTCGAGGACCACTGTGCCTTTGGCTGCCCCGGATTGTGCTCCGGTAGCCGCATATGGTGCGGCTTTCGGCTGTTCCCCGACCTGGCCCGCTAAGGTTCCAGAATCCCCCGGATTCGGCTCGCTCTCGCGAATTGCCGCTTGCGTGACGTGGGCATCCTTTGCGCCAGCAGTCGCGGGCAGAGCCTGTCTTGAGGTTGCCGCAGCAAGCACGCGGGGCTCACTAACATTTCCCGCTTGCGAATCCGTGCTCACCTCGGCCGTGTCCAAAACCTCGCCCGGATGATCGGGCGTGCCTTCTTCCAAGTCTTTGTCTTTCGCTTTCGCGGCAGCCAGGAGTAACTGGTGCTGCGGCGCCAGCGGCAAGTCATGCGGTACGTGCTGATACTCGAGTACCTGTTGCGCGATGCGATGGAATACCGGGGCTGAGACCTGTCCGCCCTGATGTAGTCCAACCGCGGAATCGAGGATCACCGCCACCACGATTTGTGGATTGTTTAGCGGAGCAAATCCTGCGAAAGATCCAATATATTTTGTCTTCGAATATGCACCGGTGGCAGGATCAACTTTTTGCGCCGTTCCCGTTTTCCCGGCTGATGAGTATCCTTCCAGGATCGCTTTCCGACCTGTGCCTTCGAGCACAACCTTCTGCATCATCGAACGCATTTCCGCTGCGGTATAAGAAGAGATCACACGATGCGATGCCCCGGGATGAAATGCAACAGTCTGCGGCGCGCCATTAGGCTGAACGGTTCCGGCAACGATTCGCGGCGCGACCCAAACTCCGTCATTGGCAAACGTTGAGATCAGGCCGGTGAGTTGAATCGGCGAGATGCCGATTTCCTGTCCCATCGAGATTGCAGCGATGGAAACCTTCGACCAGCGGCTTACTGGTTTGGTCAGACCGCGCGTTTCACCGGGCAGTTCTATTCCGGTCTGCTGGCCAAATCCATAGGCGCGGATGTATTTGTAAAAGCGATCTTCACCCAGCCGCAACGCGATCTTGATTGCGCCCACGTCGCTCGATTCCGCCAGCACGCCCCACACGGGCAGAAGACCGTGAGGTTTGGAGTCTCGAATCCTCATGCCGTTGTAAACGATCGACCCCATCTGACAGTCGAAGATTTCATCGGGGTTCGTCAGCTTCTCTTCAAGCGCCGCGGAAATGGTCACCAGCTTAAAGGTCGATCCCGGCTCGTAGATATAGCTTACGGCGCGGTTCGTCAAGGCGTTGGGCGTGACCTGCTTTCGCTGATTGGGATTGAACGTAGGACGGTTCGCCAGAGCGAGAATTTCCCCGGTGTGTGGGTTCTCCACGATGACCGTGCCGGCAATTGCCTGCGTGTCGTGGATAGCCTGATCGAGTTCCTTCTCGGCAATGTACTGAATATTCTTGTCGATGGTGAGAACAAGGCTTTCTCCCGGTTCCGGTTGCTTTTCCACGTCGGAGAACCAGCGCTTGCGCGCGTCGACGGAGATGAGCATTTTACCCGGTTTGCCCCGCAGTTCGTCATCGAACGCATGCTCAATGCCGCTCTGCCCAGAGTCTTCCATACCAACGGTGCCCACCACTTGGGCCGCCAAATCCCTCGCCGGATAAAATCGCTTCGGTTCCTTCTGGAAGTGAATGCCTTGCAAGTTCAGCGACTTGATGCGATCAATGGTTTCATCGTCGGCTTTGCGCGCCACCCAGCAGAAAGTCTTGCGGCTCTGGCAGTCGGCGAGCACGGCATTACGGTCTTCGCCGGTAATGCGTGCAATGAGTGAAACAGCAGTGGGCAGGTCTTTTACTTCCGAGGGAACCGCGAATGCCGAATCGACCAACACCGACATTGCGAGTTCGCGGCCGGCCCGATCGTAGATGACTCCGCGCTTGGCCGAAAGAGGGATTGCGCGGTTCTGCTGGTGCTCTTGCTGCTTGACGAATTTTCCGTAGCTGAAGATTTGCAGATAAACGAGCCGCCCGCAGATTGCGACGAGCCACAGCAGCATGCAGGCGCCAAGGATTCGAAGTCGAGGAGAGTTGCCGGGACTGGAGTTGACGGGCATGGTGGAAAAAAGCACTCAGCACTCAGCGGTTAGCATTCAGCCCTTCAGCGTTTGTCTGTAGGAACAGAACTTGGTCGGACGCCCGGCATTGGTCGGACGCCCGGCATTGGTCGGACGCCCACCAATTGGCGTTCGCAATTTCAGGCACACGTGCCGAATGCTGATTGCTAAGTGCTGAATGCTTTTACTGCCCTGGCAAAATCGTCAGCGGCTCCGCACTCGCGACCACCGGTCCTTGCGCATCTGCCGCGGAGTTATCCAGGCGAATCACCTGTCCCGGCTGCGGCGGCACCAGTCCCATGCGGCGTGCCATGACGTCAATGCGTTCCGGATCCCGCAGCGAGGCGTCTTCGAGATGCAGGGAACGATTCATCTCATTCAAATTGCTGAGTTCGCGCTTGGCCGATTCGATCTGGTAGCCATATTCAATGGCTTTGAAATGCTGCCAGGCATATGTAAAGACGAGCAAGAATAAGCAGGCCAGAGCGGTGCCAAACTGCTTCATCTCGCGATTGCGGCGCCGGTCTTCTACTTTGACGAGACGTGAATTGTCGATGGCCTTGGTGAAGTAAATCTCCGGCGTGCCCGCCCAGAAACGTTGTCGTACCGCCGAAGGCCCATAGTTCTCCGTCACCGCCATGTGAATTGCGCTTGCCGCCATTTCCCGCCCCCTGTTTGTCGAGCTTGTCTAACCGAGCTTTTCTGACCCTGCTTTTTCTGCTTATGCCGCCCCGGCAAGAATTTGCTCATTCCACATCGAAGGTGTCTGCAACTCAAACATCCTTTGCAGTTCCGCCTCCTCGGCAATGCGTTGCCGCTGCACCCGCCATTCCGCGCGTTCTACCGTCGACATCAAATCGCGAATCAAGGTCCCTGTGTACATTTTCCAACCTCTTTTTGGATTCCTACCAAGAACCCGGAACCTCAGACCTCGGACTTCAGACCTCAACTGTCACAGCTTTTGCGGTCCGATGTCCGCAGTCTGACGTTCTTGCCGCTCCCGCCCCAGCGGACGCGTTTCGTGTCCCGTCCGCATTTCTTTAACCTGATCTTTTAGATCCCGGCACGCCGCTACAGCTATGCCGGGCACTCCGGCAGGTTTTCCGGAGCTAAAATCGGCCCTCGCACTTCAGACCTTGCATCGCGTGAACTCGGGCCTTTGTTTTATCTGAGGTCCGAGGTCCGACGTCTGACGTTCTGGTCTTAGATCTTCTCCGCCGCTCTCAGCTTCGCGCTTCTTGCCCGCGGATTCCGATCACTCTCTTCTTCAGTTGCCGTCGCTGGTTTCTTGGTTAACAAACTGAAGTAACCCTGCCTCGCTCCTTCGCGGAAGGCATCTTTTACGATGCGGTCTTCCAGCGAATGAAAAC
This sequence comes from Candidatus Sulfotelmatobacter sp., assembly GCA_049584475.1. Classification (GTDB taxonomy): domain Bacteria; phylum Acidobacteriota; class Terriglobia; order Terriglobales; family Acidobacteriaceae; genus Sulfotelmatobacter. The sequence continues at coordinate 71,429 of JBAUXX010000018.1, forward strand.
TGATCACCACCATGCGTCCACCTGGTTTCAGAATCCGCGGCGCCGCTTCCAGCAGCGCCTTCAGATCGTCCAGTTCGCGGTTTACGAAGATTCGAAGAGCCTGAAAAGTCTTAGTCGCGGGATGAATTCTTCTCTCCGCCTGGTTCATTGGCCGGGCCGCGGCTGATACTACCTCCGCAAGATGTGCGGTAGATCGTATCGGCCGCGACCGGACAATGGCTCTGGCGATTCTCCGCGACCTCCTTTCCTCTCCGAATTCGTAAATCACATCGGCAAGCTGTCGCTCGTCGAGGTGGTTTACCACTTGTTCGGCGGTACGCTCACTCTGCGGGTCCATCCGCATGTCGAGCGGTCCATCCGCCTGAAAACTGAAGCCTCGTGCGGCATCGTCAAGCTGCAGGCTGCTGACTCCGATGTCTGCGAGCAGGCCGTCGGCCCTCAGACCTCGGACCTCAGCCAGACTCGCAAACGAACCCTGCCGTAGCTCGATCCTCGGCCAGTCCGCAAAATCCCTGTCATTCCGAGCGAGCATTTCGTCCCCGCTAGGGGACGAAAGCACAGTCGAGGAACCTGCTTCTTGCCCGAAGCCCGAAGCCCGAAGCCGGAAGCCGGCCTTCTCCAGCGCTGCCGGATCCTTATCGAGGCCAATCAAATGTCCCGGTGCGCCGAGGCGTTTTGCGATTTCGTAACTGTGTCCGCCCAGGCCCACCGTGGCGTCGATATAGATCCCGCCACGCCGCACGTTTAAAAAATCGATCGCTTCTTGTAAAAGAACCGGAACATGATTTGGTGAAAGATGGCTCACTTCCCTTCCACCGCCATGCCCAACCCCCTGAGGGGTGTCTGTTGAACCCTCGCCCACTAGATGCCCAGTTCGTCGAGCGTCTTCTCATCGTCAGGCGTGAACTTTTCCTGCTCCATCTTCAGCTTGTAGGCTTCGATGGTCCGTACTTCCAAGTAAGTCTGATAGCCGGTCACCGCGACTTCGCCTTTGATCCTGGCCGAGTCGCGCAACAGTTGCGGAATTAGCAACCGTCCCTGGCCATCCATCTCGACGACTTGTCCCCAGTAATTCACTTTGCTGAGGAACTTTTTCTTCGTCGGATTGAAAGTGGAGAGCCCCGCCAGCTTCTGCTCGATCCGCTCCCATTCCTCGAAGGGATACACTTGAGCAACATCCCCGTCCAAACTTGTGATGTAGAATTGCTGACCATATTTCTCGTCGATCACCCGCTTGAACTCGGCCGGGACCTTGAGCCGTCCCTTCTCGTCGACCCGGGTTGGATGATTGCCGCGAAACATGTTTTCTTTCTGTCATCCCGAGGACGCCGCTTTTGCGTCCGAGGGATCTAGGTGCGCCGCGCGAACAATCTCGCGTTTTTTGCGAGATTGCGAAATCGCGCGTTTGGCGCACATCCTTAGGGGAGGTAAAAGCAGTGCAAAGTGTGGTCAAACTCGGGTGGTTCGGGCTGTTTGTCGTCCTTTTGGGTCGGTTTCCCACCGGCTCCTCTTTTCAGCTCCGCTATGCCACTGGCCTTACTGACCTAACCACTTCGTACCACTTTGTACCACATCTTAGCCGTAAGTCGTTTATTGTCAAGCAGAAACTGCTAGGTACGATGACCACTGTAGGAGCCTTTTCGAAAACTACGAGTCCTTGTGGTTAATCAGGCGGGCGACCACATCAGGTTGTATTTACCCGCTTGGTTCTTTCGCCCTTCTTTCGCTGACATTTTTCTTGACCTCCGCGCCCCGCGCGGATTTTCTTGTGGAAAACCTGGCCGATGCCTCATCATCTTCAGTTCGAGCAGTGGGTCGGCTTCCCTCTCGACCGCGTCTTCGCCTTCTTCGCCGACCCTGAAAATCTGCCGCTTATCATGCCCGCTTCCCTCGGCACTCAGCTTGTTCGTGTCAATCGCATTGCCCCTCCTCCGCCGGAGGGCGTCGGAGATTCGGAACAACTCCCCACGAACGCCGTGGGAACAGGTTCGACGATCGTCGTCTCTTTCCGCATGTTTCCCTTTCTGCCGCTCCGCGCCCAGTGGCTCTCCCGCATAAGCGAGTTTGAGTGGAACCATCACTTCTCCGACGTGCAGGACAAAGGACCATTCAAATCGTGGCATCACCGTCATCAATTCATCCGTGAGGTGCGCGACGGCATCGACGGAACCCTAGTGACAGACGTGGTTAGCTATGAGGTTGGGTTCGGCATGCTCGGCGAGCTTGCAAACCGCGTTTTCATCGCGCCGCAAATGCGGAAAACATTCGCTCACCGCCAGCAAGTTGCGGCTCGGCTTCTCTCTTAGCGCGGCATTAAAACTATCGCAAGTAGTCGACATCGCAAGCATTCGCCATGACGACACCGCCGTTTCAGCCTGACGTGCGAAAGAATCGATTTTCCTGCCGGAATCCGCAAACCGCGGCTTTTGATACTATTGTGACCAGTTTCTGTTGAATCTTCCTCTTTTTCGGTGTCGTGCCGTATCAAAACCGCAACCAAGTTTGCAGACGAAGTCTGAGTGACTGATGGCAGCCGGCCCCACCTCCATTTTCCGTTCTTCCGGAATCTTTGCCCGATACGTCATCGCCGCTCTGTCCGTGGTGCTAGCCCTCTACCTGCGCTTTCTCATGACGCCGCTTTTTCACGGCAACGTCCCCTACCACATGATCTGGGCGGCCATCGCCTTTACCGCCTGGCGTTGCGGTCTGGGCCCCTCGATCCTGGCCACGTTCCTGAGCCTCGTCGCTGTCTCCTACCAATTACCTTTTCTGCCCAGGACCAACGTCTCCCAAACCGGATTCGTCGGCATGATCAGCTTCGTCATCTTTTCCGGCATCATCGTCGCGGTCGGTGAGAACTCACGCAGAGCGATAGGCCGCCGCGAAAAGGCCGAACGCGACGCCTCGCGCTCGAATCTTTTGTTTGAAACCTTCATGGATAACAGTCCCGGCGCCGCCTTCATGAAAGACCGCGACGGCAAGTACGTCTACGTCAACCGCACTGCCCGCGAGCGTTTGCAACTTCCACTGGTCGTGGGCAAAACCGACTTCGAAGTTTTCCCGCCCGACGCAGCCGCCTCCTACCGGGCCAACGATCTCGAGGTGTTGCGGGACGGCAAGCCCCGCGAGTTCCTGGAATATATCGATCAGCGCGACGGCAAGCGCGCCTGGCTAAGCATACGGTTCCTGGTCACCGATCCCGACGGCAACGTCTTTGTCTGCGGCAAGTCATTCGACATAACCGACCGAATCCACGCCCAGGAAGCTCTGGTCGAAGCTCACCGCGAATTGGAAGAGAGGGTGAAAAAGCGCACTGCGGAACTGACCGCCGCTCGTGATAGCCTGCGCGACCTCTCGGCGCGCCTGTTGCAGGTGCGCGACGAAGAGCGTCGGCGCATTGCGCGCGAACTGCACGACAGCGTGGGCCAGTTGCTGGCCGCGTTGGCAATGAACATCGCCGCCATGAATCTCGCGCCCCAGCGCCTGCCCCCTGACGTCGCAAGAATGGCTAGCGAGAGTATCGCCCTGCTCGATCAGGCAAACCGGGAAATCCGCACTATGTCTCACCTGTTGCACCCGCCATTGCTCGATGAGGTTGGACTGGAATCGACTTTACGCTGGTACGTCGATGGCTTTACCGAGCGTAGCGGCGTTCAGGTCGACCTGCAGATCTCTGCTGGCGCCGAGCGCCTGCCGCAGGAAATCGAGCTTACCGTCTTCCGCCTGGTCCAGGAATGCCTCGCCAACATCCATCGCCATTCCGGCAGCAAGGCGGCGAGCATTCGCCTTCAGGAGCGGGATGGCTGGCTGAATTTGGAGATCAAAGACGCGGGAAAAGGAATTCCTCCAGAAAAGCAAATCGAAAGCCTAAACGGACAACTCGGAGTCGGCATCCGCGGAATGCGCGAACGCCTGCGGTTGCTCGGTGGAACGCTGGAAATCGAATCCAACTCGGCCGGCACCACGGTTCGCGCGATATTGCCCGCATCCCGCGAGGCAAGACTCAATCCTCACCGTGGGGACGGCCCGCGACCAGCCGACTCCGTTGCATGAAAAACCGCAGCGTAGCCGCTAAACTCTTGCCATTCCGAAATCGAGCCGAAGGATCGGTGAGGAATCTGCTGTTTGTTAGGGGAGATCGGGATGGAAAACGAATCTATTTCGCCGCTTCAACAAACACCGCAGTACCGTAGGCCAGCACCTCGGTGACTCCCTGCATGACCTCGGTCGCATCGTAGCGCGCGCCAACTACGGCGTTCGCGCCGAGTTCCGCCGCGTGCTGCAGCATCAGGTCAAACGCTTCCTGGCGCGTCTTCTCGCATAAGTTGGTGAGCAAAGTAATGTTGCCGCCCACCAGCGTTTGCAACCCGGCGCCAATCGTGCCGAAGATGGACCGCGAGCGCACCACGATGCCGCGCACCACTCCCAGTGTGCGGGTTACGCGAAAGCCATCGAGTTCGAACTGCGTGGTCACCATGTTGTGGGCCACCATTCGTCCGCCGCCGGCATAAGTTGTCACCATCGCAGTGAGTCCTTCCTTGATTCGAAGCAATTCACGAGAGCCGAAACGGTACTATACCGCGAGCACAGAATGCGCCCTAGCATTTCTATTGCGGATTGGAATTAATCGCGGCTACGGCTATGGACCAGGCGAAGGCCATCGGCCTGGAGAATACGCTGAATCTGGCTGCGGGCATGCATCGACCACGGACCGGTGGTGTCGAGCTTGATATACGATTGCCAGTGCTTCAGGGCCTTGCGGGGCTCCCGTAGTTTTTCGTAAGCCAGGGCCAGGTTGTAATGCGCATCCGCGTAGGTGGGAGCAAGCTGTAAAGCCGTCTTGTAGGTTTGAATCGCTTCCTGCACGCGCCCCGTTTCGTCGAGCACGTTGCCCAGATCAAAGTAGGCGAGAGCATAACGAGGATCGGCAGCCAGCGCGTCACGATAGTGCTTCTCGGCGAGAACGAAGTCCTGCCGGTTGTAGTAGAGCGTGCCCAGATTGATGTGGGCGGCAGCGTGTTTCGGATCAATCTCGAGCACCCGCAAGTAAGCAGCGATCGCTTCGCCGTGCAGGTTTGGATCTTCTTCGAGGGCAATGCCGCGCGCAAACCAGTCGGCAACTTCATCTTCGCGCGGCGTCGGCTCCGGCCGCGGCACGGGTGTGCTAACGACCTTTTCGCGCATCGCGAAATCCATCACAAACTGCCCGGCAATCGGTTCCAGCAGCCTGCCCTGGTGACGGAAGGCGACACGATGCTTGTTGGTCGAGGACGCTCCCGCCTCAAGCAAGGGCTTCTCCACGCCGCCTACCTGCTTGCGCATCGCCTCAAGAGACTGCCGGATCATGGCGGGCTTGACACTCGCTGCGCACAAATCGCGCACCTTTTTGATTTCGAGCATGTCGGCGAAAGAATACGCTTCGCAGGACACTACCAGGCCAGCCCGCTCCCAGGTCGCCAACTGGCGCGGCGTAAGGTGGAGAATTCTCAGTAAATCGGCTCGGCTGTACACAATGATCCCTAATACGAACATTAAAATTCAGCAGCCTATTATCTGCAACTCAGCCCCGCCAGCGCAACAGTAAACAGCTGTGGAAAGCTGTGGAGAATCTGGTTGGTTCACATGCAACGAGGCTGGTGCAAATTGTAAACTTTGGTATGTCACAACTACCGGTCCTCGGAATTAGCGTCTCGCGCAACTACACCAGAGCCGCCGCCTGATACTCCTCATAGGAGCCTTTAAAGTCCGTGATCTTGTGATCGTTTTCAAAGTGCCAGATGCGCGTGGCCACTTCGTCAATCAGATCGTGATCGTGGGTCACCAGAAAAACCGTTCCCTGGTAGCGCTGCAATGCGATGTTCAACGCGTTGATCGATTCCAGATCGAGGTGGTTGGTCGGCTCATCTAGCACCAGCACGTTGGGCTTCTGCAACATCAGTTTGCAAAATAGCAGCCGCGCGGCCTCGCCGCCGGAAAGAACGCTGGTCGATTTCGTCGCTTCCTCGCGCGCAAATAACATCTGACCCAGCAAGCCGCGAATTTCTTCTGTAACCGCTCCGGAATCCCACTGGTGCAGCCATTCCAGCGCCGTCATGCCGCCTTCAATCAGTCCACGATGATCTTGCGCGAAGTATCCGATTGACGCCTCGTGTCCCCAAAGCACTTTGCCCGCGTCGACGAATGAACCGTCGTAACCGCTGGTCTTGCGCAATTCGGATTCGAGTGTGGTCGGAGAACTCGACAGCAGCGCGTTCACCAGCGTCGTCTTCCCCGCTCCATTGCGTCCCATCAAAGCAATTCGTTCTCCGCGAATGATGCTCGCCGTAAAGTCGCGAATCACTTTCTTATCGTCGTAGGATTTCGCCAGATGTTCGACTTCAAGAATGTGCTTTCCCGAAGGCCGCTTCTGCTCGAACTTGATATACGGACGTTGAATGTTCGACCGAGCAAGTTCCGTGACCTGAAGACGTTCGACTTCTTTCCGCCGCGACTGCACTTGGCTCGATCGCGTGCCCGCTGCAAACCGCGCGATGAATTCGTTTAACTGCGAAATCTTCTTTTCCCGCTGCGCATTTTGCGACTCGATCTGCGAGCGCACCTGCGTCTTGGCCACCACCATATCGTCGTAGGTGCCGGTATAGGTGATGATGGTCTCGTAATCGATGTCGGCAATGTGCGTGCAAATGCTGTTAAGAAAGTGGCGATCGTGAGAGATTGCAATCACCACGCCGTCATAGACGTTCAGAAATCCTTGCAGCCAATGAATCGAATCGAGATCGAGGTTGTTGGTAGGTTCGTCAAGCAACAGCGCCTGCGGATGCCCGAACAAAGCCTGCGCCAGCAGCACGCGGACTTTCTGCCCACCCTGCAATTCCCCCATCTTCCGCGAATGCAGCTCGTCGGGAATATCCAGACCTTGCAGCAGAATCGCGGCGTCGGTTTCCGCTGTATATCCATCTTCCTCGCCGACGATGCCTTCGAGTTCGCCCAGCTTCATGCCGTCCGCATCGGTCATCTCAGGCTTTTCGTAGATCGCGTCGCGCTCCTGCATCGCTGCCCACAGCCGCTTGTTGCCCATGATCACGGTGTCAATGACGGAGAACGCATCGAAGGCGAATTGATCCTGGCTCAACACGCCAACCTTGCGCGGACGGACAACTGTGCCCTTTTGCGGATCGATCTCGCCGCTCAACAGCTTCATAAACGTGGATTTGCCGGCTCCATTGGGACCGGTCAGACCGTAGCGTTTGCCTGCCGTAAAGGCGGTAGACACTTCGTCAAATAGTATTTTCGCGCCGAAGCGCATGGAAACATTGCTGACTGAAAGCATGATTTCTTTTGGCTCTTCTCTGGACCTTCGGGACTGCGGGAGATTCCGACGAAACGGTACGCAGCTGGAGTTTCTAGAATATCACGCGTCAGCCATTTCGACTCGCACGAGCAGACGTAGACATAGACATGTAGAGCGGACACTCCTGTCCGCTGCCTTTGACTCTGCTTTGCCTTTGACTTTGCTTTTGCCTTTGACTTTGCTTTTGCTTTTGCTTTTGCTTTTGACTTTGCCTTTGACTTTGCCTTTGCCTTTGCCTCTGCCTTTGCCTCTGCCTTTGCCTTTGCCTTTGCCTCTGCCTTTGCCTTTGCCTTTGCCCTTGCCTTTGCCCTTGCCTCTGCCTTTGCCTTTGCCTTTGCCTTTGCCTTTGCCCTTGCCTCTGCCTTTGCCCTTGCCTCTGCCTTTGCCCTTACATCTACCTCTGCCCCTGCCTTTGCCTTTGACTCTGCCTTTGCCTCTCGCTACCCAGAAACTCCACATTCACGCCGCAAGACTCGAACAATCTCCGCCGGCTCCGGCCGCTCCGTATAATCCTCATTCGCGAACGAATACAGCACGCTCCCATCGCGATCAACAACATACGTCGCCGGAATCGGCAGCTCCCAACTCTCGTCTCCGTTCACCAAAGGCAAATTAACGAACGCCCTCCGGTAGACCGCCTCCTGATAATCCGGCACACGATAAGCCAGCCCAAACTGCCGCGCAACAGCATTCCCCGCATCGGCAAGCAACGGAAACCGCAGCTTATGCTGATCGTGCATGAAGTACGACTGCTTTACGGTCTGCGGCGAAATCGCAAGGAGGGACGCTCCCGCACGCTCGATGTCTGCAACGATCAGATTCATCGCTTCTATCTGCCCCACGCAAAACGGACACCATCGCCCACGAATAAAGCACAAAACGAGCCGGCCTTTGGCCAGCGACTCAGCCGAGGAGACATCCTTACCGTTATGATCCGGCAATTGAAACGGCCTTACCTCCGCTCCGACGGGCAAGACATTCCGCGCCAGATGCCTTTCCTTGAGTTCGGTAACCGCGCGGGCATGAATCGCTTGCGTTTCAGGCGGGACGTACTTAGCTATGAGTGCCTTGCGTTCGGCGAAGACCTCGCGCAAGGGACGAATGTCGAGATCTGGACGGGATTCTTCGAGGGAACGCCATTTCATACCTCAGCCCCCAAGACGATATCCGCGCGTATGAAAATATAGGCTCTGGTCGCGCACAAAAACAAAAGAAGATTCCGGCATTCCGGGCCGCACACGCACCTCGCTGCGCCACGATCGGAAGGCTTGAACTAGCGTGCGCACGACAAAGACGATGACTACGTCGGCGTACAAACTTCCCTCCGCGCCGCCAGGGAATGCCATTTCATAACAAACAACAACTGGATGAAAGCGGAGGCGCCCAGACTGGCCACTGGGAACTGAGAACTGACATCTGGTAACTGCTCCCCTACATCCCCGGCATCTTCATCGCCGCCATCCGTCTCGCAAAACTCGGCTTCCCCATATTCTTGAACATCTTCTTCATCTGCGCATATTGCCGCAGCAGATTGTTCACTTCCTGCACCGTCGTGCCCGACCCACGCGCAATTCGTTTCCGCCGGCTGCCATTAATCACTTCGTGATGATTCCTCTCGTGCGAGGTCATCGAATTAATAATGGCTTCGACGCGGTTGATCTGCTTCTCATCCACGTTGTCGGCGGCCTTTTGCAATCCAGAAAACGGCCCGATCGAAGGCAGCATACCCATGATGCTCTTCATCGATCCCATTTTCTTCACCTGCCGCAACTGATCGCGAAAATCTTCGAGTGAGAATCCGTCGCCAGAAAGAGCCTTGGTGGCAATCTCCTGCGCCTTCTTCTTGTCGATCTGCGATTCAGCTCGCTCAATGAGCGAGAGAATGTCGCCCATACCCAGAATGCGCGAGACAATGCGATCCGGATGAAACGGCTCCAGCGCATCGTATTTTTCGCCAACACCAATAAACTTGATCGGCTGCCCCGTAACCTGCCGTATAGACAGTGCCGCGCCTCCGCGAGCATCGCCGTCCATCTTCGTAAGAATTACGCCGGTAAGCGAAAGCTTCTTGTGAAATTCATCCGCCGAGCGCACCGCGTCCTGCCCAGTCATCGCATCGGCCACAAACAAAATCTCCGACGGATTCAGCAGCTTCTTGAGCGATTGCATTTCGCTCATCAGTTCGTCGTCAATGTGCAGTCGACCGGCGGTATCGACAATGAGCACATCGCAGCCAGAGATAATCGCCTCGCGCCGCGCCTCTTTCACCAGCCGCTCGACCGTCGCCGTATTCGACTCGGTAACCTGCCCTTCATAAATGTGCGCATTGATGGCCTGCGCAACGACTCTTAATTGCTCGCGCGCCGCCGGTCGATAAACGTCCACTGACACCAGCAGCGGACGATGTCCACCATTCTTGAACCAGTTCGCCAGCTTGCCGGATGTCGTCGTCTTGCCGGAACCCTGCAAGCCCGCCATGAGCACAACCGTCGGCGGCTGCGAAGCAAACTTCACGCGCGCCGTATCTTTGCCGAGAATCTCGACCAACTCGTCGCGCACAATCTTGATGACCTGCTCGCCCGGAGAAAGCGCCGTCAGCACTTCCTGCCCGACAGCCTTGGCCTGGATGCGGTCAATCAGTTCCTTGACCACTTTGAAGTTGACGTCGGCCTCAAGCAACGCAAGCCGAATCTCACGCAGCGCCTCGGCAATGTTTTCCTCGGACAGCCGGGCCTGCCCGCGCAGACTCTTGAACGCTCGCTGAAGTTTTTCCTGTAGATTCTCAAACATAAGAATTAAGATTCCGATTCTAGCAGCCAGCACACACAAGTGACGCTCCGTGAACCTCTGTTCCCCAGTGTCCCTCTGTGTTGAAGCTTTTGACTTGGTTGAAGCCCTTGACTTTACTGTCGGACTCGGCGATTAAAGTCTCGCGACCGCACCCGCCCAAGCCTACCCTCGCCGCCCGGAGTTGCCTTTCCTCACCCGCAGGAACGAACTCATCCCAAACCAGGCAAAGGTAACCGTGAAGCAGGCAGCAATTGCCACGTGGCTCATGGCGGCACGCCCAGCCCGAAACTCCATAAATTCACGCACCGCGGACACGCCACCCATCGCAGCCATGGCCAGAAACAGCGCCCCAATCACTTCCAGCCAGAGCTGGCGCAACACTTTGGTCATCGAGCTTCCGGTGGCGCGCATGGCGCCCCAAAGCGCGCCTCCCGTGCGGCTTCCGCGCACCTGTTTGCCGGCCAGACCGGCAACAACCCCTAACTTCCGTGCAGTAGAAAGCGGACTCACGCCCTCGATTTTAGCAGTCTCTGGAGTACAATGACGCACGGAACACTTGCGGCGAACCGTTGGGAGCGGAAAAGGCATCCAAAGCATTGGGAGTTTGCCACGGCACCAGGGGGACCAGTGGATCAACAATTGAAGCAGCTCATGAAAGAACTGGGGGAGGCGATTAACGAGTCGCTATCGGATTCGGAGGCAATCGCCGAAGTGGTGTCGCGGATCAAGGATGGCGGTTACGATATTTTTCTGGTCCTTGAGGCAACAATCGGAGTCAGCAAGCAGGGCGAGAAGCCAGCCGACAAGACTTCGCTGGTAACGACCTTATCCACCAATCCCGAGTTCAAGATCAGCGACCAGGATTTAAAGTTCTTGAAATCGCTGCGAATCAAGATTGAGGAAGAGAAGGAATAAGCGGCCGACAACCCGCACACTCTTCACTCAGGGCGCGACCTCAGCCCGGAAGCATCACGATTCCCACCCCCGCCGTCAGATACTCTCTCAAAAACCGCCGGCTTCCGCCTCTACGGCACGGTCAACGTGAAAGTAATATTCTTGGTGTCGCTCCCTGAGGTTGCAGTTGCCACGAGCGAATAAGTGCCAGTCGGCGTACCGCTCACTGGCGTTGGTGTTGTTGTGCCGCCGCAAGCTGGTTGCAGCAGCGTCAATCCGAAAAGCACACACGCCGCAAGCACAATCGCAATCTTGCGCCTCCGCCCAGACTTCCAGCCAATGCCAACCACGGCCATTCCAGGGAACAACACCCAAAGCGCGTAAAACTGCCGCAGCCTTTTGCCCGAAGCCGTGGGAACAGTGTTCACAGGCCTGGCAGTAGTGGTGATGTTTAATTGGGAACTGACCGGGCTCACGCCTGAGAGCGTAACTGAAGCGACACTGAACGTACCCTTCGCGCCGGTGGGCATGTTGGTGCAGCAGGTCAACGAAATATTGCTGGCGTAGGGATTCGTGGGAGTGATCGTGACCTGGTAGTTGGCCGTATCACCTGCGGCAGCGACGCTCTGGTTGGCGGGGTTGATGGCAGCCGTAAAATCCGAAGCCTTGGCCGGCACAGATGTAGTGTTATTACCCGGGTCAGGGTCGTTATTGTTCGGCGAAAAAACCGTCACCGACCCGCCCGTGAAATTGCCTGCAATCGTCGGCGTGACTACAACCGTTACCGTGGAACTCGCTCCTGCCTGGAGCGCAGCAATGGTACAGACCACGGTCAGGTTCGACGTGGTTGCCGAACAACTCCCCGATCCTGCGGTGGCCGAATCGTACATCAAAGGAAGGCCTGCCGTGCTCAGGTCGGCACTGAAAGTAACCTGCGTAGCCAGATCCGGACCGCTGTTGCTGACCGTATAAGTAAAAGTCGCCTGATTGCCAGCGCTCACGAAGCTTTGGGAAGTGGGAAGCGTAAGTACGCCTGTAACGGAAAGGTCTGCGGCGGTACCGAACCTCGCTGCAAAGGCGTCATAGCCACCGCCGTTCGCGGCTTGCAGCGGATTTTGCGTCTGAAAGTCCGTAGAGTTCGTCTCTCCGGCGAGATAGACATTGGAATTGTTATCGATCGCAATGCCAGTTCCCTCGTCGGTTCCGGTGCCTCCAAAGTAGGTTGCGTAGGCGCCCTGCGCACTTTGTCCCACCGTACTGGAACTCAGGTGAGCGAAAAACGCGTCCTGGGGGCCATTGAGGTGGCCCTGAATCACACACGGATTGTTGCCTCCCACCTGCGTACAGGCCGTATTCCCAGTCGCGTTGGGGAACGTAGGAAAGTCCGTGGACTGCGTCCAGCCTGTGAGAAATGCATCGTCCGCGGAATCAACCGCAATGGCCTGACCGGCGTCATTTCCCGAGCCACCCAGATAAGAAAAATAACTCAGGGTCAGGACTTCGTCGGTTGTGGTTGTGGTGGTGCTGCTGGTGTTTACGAGGTTGTTAAATCTGGCTACGAAGGCGTCGGTATTCGTGCTGGCGGTAGGGCATGTCGTTATCAGGGTGGACGGCGGCGTGTTGAGGCATGGCTGATATGCGCCGAACGTGGTGAGCGTCGTAACGTCAGGCGAATTGGTGGTGCCCACGATAAACACGTTGGCCGCGCCGGTGTCGACCGCTACGCCCGTGCTGGAGTCGTTCTGAGTTCCGCCGAGATAAGTGGACCAGATCAGCTGCGCGCCCGTCGAAATATTTGGATTCAGCTTGGCCACAAAGGCATCCGTGGCAGTGGGCGTCGCCGTGTAAGTGCAGGACTGCGGGTTGATGTTAACGGCAGGCGGCGCTTGATCCAGGCAGGGCTGGTAGGCATTGAGAATCGGAAAATCTGTCGAGGAACTTTGCCCCGTGAACAGGAAATTCGTGGTGCCGGAAAAATAAATGTTTCCAGTCCCGTCGACCGCTACACCGCCTCCCACCGCAATACCGTTGCTGGGGGTACCGCCCCCAAAATAGGTTGAGTAGGGAACGCTGCTGATGCCAAAAGCCGACGTGTTTACTTTCGTCACAAAGAACTGGATCGGGGCGCGGGAGAATTGCTGGAAAGCCTGCGTCTCGGGTGGGAAGCTGGCGGGAAACTGGTCATTGCTGGCGCCAGTGTCCGTCGAGGTCGTGGTGCCTGTGACAAAGACATCGCCATTGGCATCGATGGCCATGCCGCTGGCTACATCGGTGCCGTTACCGGAAAGATACGTCGAATAGTTCAGACCCGAACCCGTCGTATTCAATGCCGTCACGAAAACGTGCGTGGTTCCTGTGCTGCCAGGCTCTATTGCGGCCTGATAAGCGTTAGTCGAGGTGACAGGAAAGTCGGCTGATGAGGTGGTGCCGGCGACGTAGGCATTTCCGCTGGCGTCCACTGCAATGCCTGCGGGACTGTCGGTTCCCGTTCCGCCGAGATACGTCAGATAAGTGATGCTCGTTCCCGCTGGGTTTACCTTGAGCACGTAGGTGTTCTCCGCACCTTTGAGCGCCGCTTGAAATGGAGTGGCACTCACCGGCAGATTGGGAGAAGTAGTCGAGCCCGTCAGGTAAATGTTGCTGCCGCCATCCACGGCAATCGAAGTAGAATGCTCATCCCCGCTGCCGCCAAAATAAGTCGAGTACTCGAGTACGGGATCTATAACCAGCTCGCGGGAATGGTCATAGGCGCCAATCGCGAAACCGACATGATTTGAGGCGCGCATCTGGAAGTGGCCTTCGACCGGCTGCTCGCGGCCGCCAATGCGCTGGTAGATTCGCGGTGCGTTCAGGCGGATGCTGCCGCTGCCGCCACTCAGAATCAGATTACCGTCCCGCAGTGTGATCGCCTGGGAGCCTTCAAACTCAAGTTCCGCTTGTGCGGGATTGGAGCCAGGTGCGACCCGGAAGTCATACTCCATTTGCCCGTGATTGCCGTAGAAGACCAGGTCGATTCCGTTATAAACATTTTCGTATCGGACCCCGGAAAATTGGGGGACGTCTCGATGCCATCGCGAAGGGTCGTTGCCGATGAGGTAATTGCTCTTGCCGGGCAGCGGTGAAAGGCCCGAAACCAGCGCGTGCGAATTGCAGCCCGCGAATTTCATGCGTAGCGTTTCGACGCGTGCGCGCGAACCTGCCCCTTTCCCGCTGAGCAGGCTAAGCATCGCGCCATCCGCCGTAAGAAAAATGCCATTGCCCAAACCGCGGGAACCGACGCCGCGAGCCATAAATTTCACACTGGGATCGCTTTGGCCGACGTTGGGTTCAAACATCAGAGGCAGAGCGCTCAGAGCCGAAGTCAGGAACGCTGAAGAAGGACGAATGGAGGCGGCGCTAGGGTGACCAGGACCCGCTTCGGCAGTTGCTGGCAAAAGGGATTCTGGAGCTTGGGCCAGAACGTCCAGCTGTCGGTGGGACGTTGAGGTCAGCGCCACAGATGCAGCGGCCAGCAGCAAAGCGCCCGCGCACGCAACGCGGAATTGCAACTTTGACTTATTCAGTCCTTGTCCTTGTTCTTGCCCGGTTCGAACATCATTCGGAGGATCCTGGCTCCGCCGACCTTGATTCCCTTGTACTTCGTTCACGCACACCTCTTTCGCGCAGCCCTCCGATTTCACGCTCATTCGAAGGGAAGAATAGAAGCGGCGCAGGATCAGTCCTGGCGCGCGCCGGTGAAGCCGCCCGCGGCTAGCTTGCAATTAAATCTGGCGGAAAAAATAAATACTACTTAAACATCGGATCAAGGGCATGTCAAGCCAGCCTCGCCCCTCGGTCGTGCCTCAGTTTGAAAATTCGCGCCCGTCGTCTACACGGGGCGTCATCCCGAACGGAGCCGTTTTTCAGGCGTAGTGAGGATCTCGCGCGCAATGAAGCGATAGCCCACGCGAAATCCCTCAGCCCGGTTAAAATATCTCGGCTTTCGCGATGACGCTCCCGAACGTAAGTCAGAAATTCCAAAACCCGCCCACCGCTTAAATTTGCTTCGGCTTGCACACCGCCCAAGATTCGTCAGATGCGGCTCAGGCACGGGAAAGATGCCGCAAGGTGGCACGAAAGTGGCTGATAAAAATTGCATGCAGAAAAGCCAGGCACTCGATTCTGCAAAGCGTTGCACCGGGAGCGGCGCGAACCCGAAAGATGCAGGAAAACTCCTGATTCTGCGCGGAAAACTAACTTCCCGGCCGCCAGGTCGATGGCAGGGGGATTGCTCTTTAATCTTGTGGGGGCGTGCGCGCCGGCGTGCGTCCCCGCTGTATCTTTAAACAGCCTGGCGGCCTCGGACGGATTAACCGAGTCAGTTCCCGCCCGGCTTTTAGCCTTGCAAACCCCCGCTATTTCTATACATTGAGGCTAATGCAGCCTCATTCGGCCAGATTCTCGGCAGGAAAGGCCGCAGAGGAAATGGAAGTCTTAGAAGATATGCTGACCAACGGCACACAGGGCCCCGAGCCCGGCTCGCGAGAACGGCGAACCATGCGGCGCTTCGATATGCGCCTGCCTGCTATCGTCCGCTTGGAAGGTGCCGGCGAGTTCCACACGGAAACGCAAAACGTCAGCGCCCGTGGAGTTTTCCTCTATCTTGATCGCGCAATTTCCGAAGGCACGCGGCTGGAGGTTACCCTGACTTTTCCTCCCCACATCACCCTCACCGACGCGGTCCGCGTGCGCTTTACCGCCCGCGTGATCCGTGTGGAATCGCCCCTGCCCTCCCAGCGCATCGGAACCGCCGCCATGATAGAAGACTACGAATTCTTGCGCTCCGCCGGCAGTCCAGATTTTCTCAGCGCCATTCAGAACAACTGGAAAGCCCCGAACTAGCCGCAGCCGACTTACCCTGTGATCCTCTGTGTCCCCTGTGTTAAAAGATTTTGACTTTCTTCGCAGACGTCATTACTCCGGAACGTCAACTTTTCATCTCCTTGAGCTGACTCTGCAAACGCCTGTACCTCCGCACCAAGATCCCAATATAAAAAAAATGGATCACCGCCGTAGCCGCCAAAGCCGCATAAAGAAAATGCACCGAGTTCATAAAGCAGCCCTTCCCTGCATCCTTTGCGACGGAGTGGTCTCGTCGTCATCCACCAAAGACTGCAGCGCCCCCGCCTCTTCCACCTGGCGCTGCATCACTTCCAGCCGGTACCGCGCCCAGCACACCAAAAATCCAAAGAAAAGAAAAGCCGTCCAGCTCAGCATGAGCGTGTCCAGCATGCGCGGATCCATCGATCCTCCGCCGCCAATCACCGGTTGCGGATGCTGCGTGCGGAAAAACCAGATCGAGAAATACACCAGCGGCACGTCGAGCGCCCCAAACACCGCCAACGCCGCCGCCAGAGTCTGGGTCTGAGCGCTGTTGGAAAAACGCCGCAGCACCAGATAGCTGACATAGATCAGCCACATCACCAGTGTCGAAGTCAGCCGAATATCTCCCGGTGCCCACCAGATGCCCCACACCGGCCGCGCCCAGATCGGCCCCGTCACCAGCACAATCGTGCAGAAAACCACTCCCACTTCCGCCGCCGTCACCGCCAGCACGTCGAGTTTTTCGCCGGGAAAATACTTTCCGATAAATAAGTAAAATACCGGAATCGCCAGCATGGTCGTCGCAATCGCACTCGGCCGAATACCCGCCGGCATGGGCACCACAAACGCAACGATAGCACCGACGATTCCAACCCCAATCACCACCCACCGCACGGCGCTCCGCGTCGCAGGCTTTGCCTCCGCCAGATATTGAATCGAAGCAATAAAGTTGATGAAGAACAGCAGAAACGCCGTCCACGCCGAAGGAACGTGATAGTAGATGATGCGGTAAACCTCGCCCTGCAGCGCATCCGTCGGCGCAACCACCAGCGCCTGATACGAGGCATACCCCAGAAATATCAGGCTGAAAACCGCGAGGATGGGGAAGGCCCTTTTCATTCCGCGTGTAGAATCGTGCCGAATAAGGCCAGACAAGCAGTAGTAAACACCACATCGTAGGTCAGAAGCAACACGATATAGAAGTGAGCCGGATTGTCGCCGGTAAGCACCGCAGTAGTCCCGGCAACCATGCCCAGCACCGCGGGAATAGAAATAGGAAACAGCAACAGCGGCAACATGATTTCCCGGTTCCGCGTCCGAAGCGACATTGCCGCAAAGAACGTTCCATTCACCACCAGCGCCCAAGTCCCGAGCGCAGCAATTGGGATCAACTGCCAGGCCGGTCCCAGCACTCGCAGGTTGTAGAAAATCACAAACAGCGGCGTCATCAAGGCTTCAAGAATGCTCACAAAAATAAAATTTCCCAAAGCCTTCGCCACAAAAAGCGCATTCACCGGTGCAGGCGACACCCGATATGCGTCGAGCACCTGGCTCCGCAGCTCGCGCGCCCACGTCTGATTCAGCGCAACCACCGCCGCGAACAGAAACGCCACCCAAATCAGCCCGCCAACAATATGCCGCGATTCCTCCGCCAGCGGATCAAACGAAAAACTGAAGATCACTACGACCAGCAGAGAAAAAAACAGCATGGAGTTCAGCGCATCCTTCGACCGCCACTCCAGCCGGATGTCTTTTGCCAGAGTCGCAAACGTCACCGCCCAGAACGAGTTCATTGCGCACTCGCCCTTGACAGATCGCGCCCGCGCTCCACGATTTGCCCCGCCTGCATCCACACGAATTCATCGGCAACGCCTTCCAGCAGCGCCGCCTGATGCGTAACCAGAAAGATTGTCTTTCCTTGATCGCGCATGGCCTTAAGCAAGCCCGCCATCTCGCGGGCCGAATGCTGGTCTACATTCGAAAACGGTTCATCCAGCAGCAACACCTGCGGATCATGCAACAAAGCCCGAGCCAGCGACATCCTCTGCCGCATGCCTTGCGAGTATTGCCCTACGGTTCTCGTCAACGCCGGATCGAGTCCGACAGACCGGATCGCTTTTTCGCAAACCTGATCGGAAACAATTCCATACAGCCGCGCAAAGTACCGCAGGTTCTCCATCCCCGTCATCTCGTCATACAGCAACGACGGATGCGCCATGTAGCCGATGACGCGCGAAGACTCAACCGGGCTCTGGCCAAAAATAAGAATCTCGCCGCGCGTTGGAGAAGCCAGCCCGGCAATCGTGCGCAACAACGTAGTCTTCCCAGCTCCGTTGTCGCCGAGAATCACGTAGAACTTTCCCGCCGCGAATTCCGCGCTCACCCCGCGCAGCGCGGCAAAGCGCCCAAACTGCTTGATGACGTTGTCTACGGTGACTACTGGCGATCCGGCAACACTGGCTTCAATCGAAGGCATGAAAGAGAACGTGAGCAACAAATCTCACGCTGCGAATCTATGCATTTTCGCGAAGATTTGCAAAACAAGATTTACAAGAAGAGACTTGCGCAATGAAGACCCAGGCCACAGACTTGCCAACTACCACAGATCGGGAAGGGCACGACTTCAGTCGTGCCGTAAACGCCACAAATGAATCGCGGCTTCAGCCGCTGAGGTTTCGCTCTCGTCTCACGTTCTAATTCGCAACTGTCGTGGGATTCACCGGGACCTGCGTCACGCTCTTGTTCGGTGCGGCGGGAGGCATTCCATTCGCCGGCGTCCCCGGCTGCTGCGGCGCATACTTGGATGCGCACTTGGCCTGCAATCCCTTGGCATGAAACACGCCATCGCGCCCAAAGCTGCCATCGGCAAGCGCCTGCGAATCATCTTTGAAAGTGTCCGGCGGAGCTTCCGTCCCGCTATAGTCCACCGCGACCGATTGCGTTTCTTCCACCAGCACAAACTGCACATGCGTCCCGTTGCGCTTAATCGACCCCGGCTGAACATTCCCGGCAACTCGCAACCGCTTGGCATAAGCCCCGTCGCCCATGGCCCGCAGTTCTTTGATGGTGACGTAGTAACTCTTGCTGTCCTGCACCCCGGTGTAAGCGAGGTAGCCGAGCAGCAACACAATCACCGCCGCCGCACCGCCGAACTTTATATAGGTCTTAGCTTGACTCGACATGACGCAACTCCCTGGGATGGGTCGCTCCCAAAACTTTACGCGCCCTTCTTCCCCGAATCAAGACATACCGGTCGCAATTTCGGTAGTGGCTCAGTTTGAAAATTTCTTCCATCCACCAGCGGCGTCATGCCGAACGCCCGCGTTTTCACTAGCGGGCGGAGGCATCTCACGTGCCCCAATCCCTGATCAGTGAGAGATCCTTCGCTCCGCCTGAACAGCGGCTCCGCTCAGGAAAGACGCCATTAAGCTTCCTCATTTCAAATTGAGCCACTACTGCAATTTCCTGCATCTTGACGCCCACGCCGCTTAAGTAGAAAATTGCAGGCTGCATTTCGGGCTCCGCTTTCGCTGCCACCAACATAACTACGAATCCCCCATTTCTGGCTGAAAAGTGAAGGACCGCCTCCTATGGTGGCAGCACTTCCAACTGCAACGCCGTAGTCGGCTGCGGCGTCATCTATGAAATCACGCCCTAGTATCGGCGGTTGTCGGTGGTTTTTTGTTTACTTTGAGCGGAGCGCTTTCGCGACCACGCGTTAACGTTTTAACCGGCTGTCACAAAGGAGTTCTCCATGCACTCGCTGCGCACCTTGTCGTTCCTGGCTGCTTTGCTCAGCATCTCGGCACTTGCTCTCGCGGCCTCCGCCACCCCTGACTTCTTCACCGTCCCCGCCTACCCTCTCGGCATCACCACCGGGGGCGCTTACGCCTTCCCTATCGCCACCGCCGATTTCAACCACGACGGCGTCACCGATGTCGTCACCGCGCTTTCCAACTTGACGACATCGCCCAGCACCGTAAGCGTTCTGATCGGCCTCAAGAACGGCTCCTTTAAGCCCGCCGTCAATTACTCCATCACCGGGTTGGCCGTAAATATAGCCGTCGGCGACTTCAACAATGACGGCCGCGAAGATATCCTTGTACTCAGCGCCAGCCCGTCCACCGCCATCAATCTTCTTCTCGGCAACGGCGACGGAACCTTGCAAAAGCCGCGCCAGCTATTCGTCCCTGGCGAAGGCCGCTCCGGTCTCGCCGTCGGCGACTTCAACGGAGACGGAGACCTCGATGTCGCCTTCGGCAACGGTAACAAAGGCATCGTCGTGCTCCTCGGCAAGGGCGATGGCACTTTCCAGTCCCCAGTCACCTACAACGCCGGTCCGCTGCCACTTTCTTTAGCCACCGCCGACCTCAACGGTGACGGTAAACTCGATCTCGTCGTCGCCAACAATCATTTCGCGAATATCCTTCTCGGTAACGGCGATGGCACCTTCCAGCCCGCGGTCATAGGACCAAACACCGCCGGTCAAATCCTTCTCGCCGACGTCAACAACGACGGCAAGCTCGATCTCATCTCCGGTTTGGGCGTGGCCCTGGGCAACGGCAACGGAACATTCCAGGCCGAAGTTTCCTATCCCGCAAGTGCGGGCGGCCTCAGCGTCGCCGCAATCGATCTCAACGGCGACGGCAAGCTCGATGTCATCCTGCCCCTCAGCAGTGACAACTCCATTGGAGTTTTGTTAGGCAATGGCGATGGTACTTTCCAGCCGCCCTCGCAATATCTCGCCGCTTATTCGCCCCGATCCATCGTCGCCGCGCACTTCGGCAGCGCGCAAATTCCCGGCGTGGCAGTCTCCGACGTCTCCGCGCTAACCGCCAGCGGCTCCAGCAATCCCGGTGTAGAGGTTGCTCTCAGCAACCCCAACGGCACATTGCTCGCTCCGCCCATCACTGTGGGTAATGGCGGAGGCATCTTCGCCGCCGCCGTAGGCGACCTCAACGGCGATGGCAAGCTGGACGTTCTCGTGACCAACGGCGTCGATCTGACCGCACAGTTCGGCAACGGCGACTTCACCTTCCAACCCCCAACTCCCATCTTCTCCTCGAACTACGGCGCTGAGGCCATGGCCATCGGCGACCTCAACGGCGACAAGCAGCAAGACATCGTCATCATCGCCGGCACCAGCAGCGGCTCCAGCTCCGTCGCTGTTCTCCTCAACAGCGGCGATGGCACATTCGCCTCGCCAGTTTTCTATCCGCTGCCAGAGGCCGTCAACTGCACCATCGCCCTCGGCGACTTCAACGGTGACCACAAGCTCGACATCGCCATTTCCAGCTGCAACAAAAGCAGCAGCCTGGAAATCCTGCTCAACAACGGCGACGGCACTTTCAAAACCGCCACCGAAACCGAAGTCGCCAATATCTTCCAAACCCTGCAGTGCTTCACTCTCGGCGATTTCAACGGTGACGGCAAACTCGACATTGCCGCCATCACCTACACCCCGGAAAGTCTCTCGCAGATCACAATCTTCCCCGGCAAAGGCGACGGCACTTTCTCCGCACCCGTGAATTATGCAGCGCCCGGCCTCAGCGGCTACATTCGCTCCGCCGACTTCAACGGCGATGGCAAGCTCGACCTCGCCGCCTCCGGCGCCAACAATTCCGGCTCCTACGTCTCCGTGCTCCTCAACAACGGCAGCGGAACCTTCTCCGCCCCCATCAACTCGTCCGTCGGGCCCAGCCCTATATACCTCACCGTCGGAGATTTCAACCACGACGGCAAGCAGGACATCGCCACCATCAACTCCACTGGCGTTCCTTTCATCTCCGTGCTGAACGGCAATGGCAACGGAACCTTCCAGCCCTTCACCAGTGTCCTCGCCGACTCGAATCAAGGTCGCACCCCAGTCTTCGCCGGTGACTTCAACGGCGACAACAAGCTGGACCTGCTTACCATTGGCACTCCCGCAGCCAGCGACTACACCTTCGCCAACGTCGAAGTCATTCCCAATATGGCGGGCACACACTAATAACCTGCGCCGGGTGCCCCGCTTCTCGCCGACTTTGCGAGAAGTGGGCTGAACGCCCGCCCTTCTCCCGTTTCGTGCGTGAGAGCCTGCCCTGAGCGCAGTCGAGCGGGCGGAGACTTTGACTTTGGATCTTGACTATGTAAATGATCTGTTGGTTTTATGGCTGCCATCGGCAACACAAAGGCTGCCCCATCTTTCGCGTTTTTTTCGCGAAAGGTGGGAACCACGGACCCATGCTCCGCCGGTTTTGAATTTCCACACCCCGCATGTGACATCCAACCTTTACTCGAATTTCCAATCTGCGCAATCATGGTCACAGCGCGATTTCAGCAACTCACAAATGGCACCCAGAAATTCCATCTCCGTGGATCACAACGGAAAGGTAAGCCCCGAATTCGTCCGCAAATTTCGCGCCGACCTAAGGGCCTTACTTCTCAAGAATTTAGAAGCAAGTCCTTCCTTTAGAAGAATTTGCAGACAAGCGCTCGGACTACCGCCGGCTAACTCCAATCAATGCAATAATTTAACAAAAAATGATTTTATTTTTCGAGGTCAAGATTCTATGCCATCCGACAAGTTAGAAGCTCCGCAAGCAGATGCATTCAAAAATGTCCGCAGTTGCCAGCACATCAAAGTCACCGGTGTGCCCTGCGGTGGCCCACCCATGCGCGGAGAGCAGTTCTGCTACTTTCACCAGCGCCTGCTGCGCGGCGTCAAAATTCCACCCAAATCGCGCATCCATCCCATCGCCATGCTCGAGGATGAAGAATCCATCCAGGTTTCGCTCATGGAAATCATCAACGCCCTCGCCCGCAACTACATCGATCCGCGCCGTGCCGACATCATGGTCAGAGCTCTCAACATCGCGGTAAAGAATTCCCGCCGCGCCAAATTCAATATCAGCAACAGCGAAATGGTCCGCGAAATCCCCGACTATCCCGCGCCGCCCAAACCCGCCCCGCCACCCGAACGAGCACTCGAAGAAGAAGCCCAATGGATCAAAGAACGCAAAGCCAAAGA
>JBAUXX010000019.1:0-16202 GCA_049584475.1 Candidatus Sulfotelmatobacter sp.
CGGGGGGCCGGCAGCGGCCGCCTTGGTTTCGGTATGCGGCGCGTGGCCCGTGTGAGTCGGCCGTCCCATAACAATGGTCGAGATGGCGTGTTTGAAGATTAATTGCTCCTGGCCGCTCGCCTCGAGCACTACCGAGTATTTATCGAAAGAACGGATGCGGCCCGTCAGCTTGACTCCGCTCAGAAGATAAATCGTAATGCTCATCCTCTCCTTGCGGGCGGTGTTCAGGAAGGTATCTTGTATGTTTTGCGCCGGCTTGTTGCTTTCCATTGCCGATCTCCTCGTTTTTCTAGACTGCAACGATGACCGCGAATGACTACGCCTACTCAAAGCCAGAAAATCCGCAACTCAAACTCGCAAACTCAAACTCGCAAACATGTTCCGTGAAACCTTCCCACTATTTACGGAACTTATTCGTGCTGCGGTCCCGCAGTCAAAGTTATCGGCAAACGGGATACCGCATCCAGCTTTGCAGTAACAATACGGCGTTCGGTTCCACTTTTCAACCCCGGAAAGGTAAGCGGTACCTTTCGTGCTCCGGAACATCCGGAGAAAGCCGGACCATGCGCGAGGTGTAGAATTCGGCTGGATTCTTTAGTTTCAATCGACATTGATTGCCCGCACATTCTCAGGAGGTTTGATGGTTCTCTCCAGTTCTATGGTTTTCTCTCCCGCTCTCTCTGTGGCCGCAGTGTTTACTCCCAACATCCACCTCCCCGAAGATTTCCAAACCAACTTTCTCATGGCCGTGCGCTGGATACACTTCGTCGCCGGCATCACCTGGATTGGATTGCTTTACTTCTTCAATCTGGTGAATGTACCACTGATGAAAGAGCTCGACGCCACAACGAAAGGCAAAGTCATGCCCTCACTCATGATGCGGGCGTTGTGGTGGTTTCGCATGTCCGCTGCGTTGACCGTGCTCGCCGGATTGGCTTATTACGGAAACATCGTAAGCGCGGACGTGCACAACGCCGCCGCCCTAGGATTCCCTGACGCCTCCGGAGGAGCGGTCATGGGCAGCTTCTTTCTGATCTGGACCATCGTGTGGGCGCTGCTCTATGCCCCGCTGATTCCGGGCAAAGGAATCTTCGACAACGGCGCGTTCATTGGCATTGTCTATGCCGTTGTGGTGGTCGCGGCAGCATGGCTGTTTTTAAGCTGGAACAGCCGCGGATGGGAAAGCAATCGCCTGCTCTCGATCGGCATCGGCGGAGGCATCGGCTGGGTGATGCTGCTCAATGTCTGGGGAGTGATCTGGCGCATCCAGAAGCGCCTGATTCAATGGACCCGGGAAAACGCCGCCAACGGCAGTCCTATGCCCGACAAAGCAAAAGCCATGGCCCGCCAGGCGTTCTTATGCAGCCGCGCCAATGCGTTCCTGTCGATTGCGATGCTGTTCTTTATGGGAGCGGCAAGCCACTATCCGATGTTCGGGAGGTAAGAACGGCTGGAGAAGGCTGACAAAAATAAAAGGGAGCCGGATAATCCGGCTCCCTTTGTTGCGAGTGAAAAGGTTAGAAGGTGAAGGTGGCCCCGAGGCGGATCTTGCGTGAGATCTGCCAGAGGTTCGGCTTGCCGTACTCGGAGTTCAAGGTTACCCCGGGGGAGTTCGCCGATGGCGCGGAAGCTGCCGAAATATTATATCCGGTCTCAGCTGCCTGGTAGAAGGGTGCACCCTGGAAGCCAAGAAGCCCTCCAGGAGCCAGGAACTCATTGAACCAATTCGAGCTGAAACCCATGAAGTAGGAGGTCACAGCATGCTGGTTGAGTAAGTTGGTGAGGGTTGCGTTAAAGCTGAGCACCTGATTTTCGTTGTTCTTGTTGACCTTGATGGAATGGGAAAGATTGGCGTCGGTTTGCGTGTACCACGGTGTGCGCCGGCTGAAGGGAGTCCCGAAGCTGAGGCCCCCGGTTGCCGGATTAGGCGTTACATTCGCCCATTGGCCGCGACCGAAGACGTAAGTGGATTCAAGGGGTTCCTGATCGAAGGCAAGACCCACGTCGGCGTAGGAGCTCATCGGGCTGCCCTGATATGCGACCTGAAAGAGTCCGAGGGTCGTGGTATTAGTTCTGCCCTTCCAAGGTAGCGTGTAATACACGTATCCCTTGAACGCGTTTGGACGATCCGTAGGCAGAGGCCCATCGTTGGATTTGCCGTTGTACTTGAAATAGTAGAACGGCTCGTCGAACGAACGAGTGGTGTCAGGCGAGTTGCGGCCGGTGGTTCCGCCGTCGATCTGGTCGGTGGTGGTCAGGCCGGTGTAGTTACCCCAAAGGCTGCTGTAGGTGTAGCTGAACATTCCAGACCAACCGTTGCTCGCCGTCTTGGACAGCCGCAATTCCACGCCATCGTAGTTGCGCACTGCCTGTGGATTGTTCGGGCACCCCGTGCATGTCCCGAAAGTGCCACTGGAATTGAACGCGGCCGTCCCAGGACCGTATGCATCGCCCAATGAAGTCAGGAAGTTGGCATAACCATTAAGGGTCTTGTTCACTCCCTGGCCCGGATTGACGATGGTGTAGATTTCAAAAACGCTTGGATCAGCCAGCGAAGCGTCCTCAATCGCGTGGTCAAGACGGCGACGATCATAGCGCGCTTCGAAGGCCCAGTTCCTGCCAATCTGGTAGTCAACACCGCCGACGTACTCGTGCTGGCGATAAGGGTTGACACCGGGAGCGACCGGCTCTTCCGGGCGAAGATTGACGTTCTCAATCAGCGAAACGCCCGTGGTGTCGGTCAGAGACGCCGGTGGGTTAGAAGTAGTGAAACTAGCGGGCACATTGGCGACACCTGTGGGGCAGGCGCGCCCACCGGCGTTGAACTGCGCGTTGATATCGGCATTGGTGAACCCGGCGGCCGTACCATCGGAATTAAGAGGATAGAGGCAATTTTCGAATCCCTGGGCGCCAAACGAGGTCTGAGCCAACAGCAGCTTCATGACATCGTTGGTGACGCCATAGCTGCCAAAGATCTTCAGCTTGCCGTCCCGCGATCCCCAGGCAAATCCCAACCGTGGCTCAACTTTCTGGGTCCATGAGAAGTTGATGGATTTGATGTTCGCAACCCCGATTCCGGGAGGAGCAGGGAGGCTTTCCTTTTCGACACGGACACCAAGGTTCAAAGTTAGACCGTGCCCCACCGTCCAGGCGTCCTGGATGAATAAGGCGTGGTTGTTGTCGATAGCGGGAGCATTAGCACCGGAAGCTGTCTTCAAGACGGTTGCGAAATCCTGGACTTCCGCGTAGCCGTATTGTCCGGCGCACTCTCCTTGTGGGGTAGGGGGAGTGCCCGCGTACGTGACCCATTCGCCCGACAGAGCGCCGCAATTGCCAGCGCCGAAGTTGGTCTGCGGGGTGTAAGACTGTCCGTTGCCGATGAACATGTTTACAAAGGGCAGGTTGCCGTGCTGATCAATCACGTTGGACAGCCGGTTAAACTGGTAGCCAGCCTTGATGTTGTGGGTACCTGCCCAACCGCTCTTGAAGAAGGCAATGTCCTGGTCGAACTGATAGTGCTTGCTGGCGTTGACTTCAGTAAAACTTTGATCGAACGGAGCAGTAGTTGTGCCGCCAGGGACCTGTAGAGCGCTGGTGGCTGGAATGGGATTGCCGCCGTTCGGGCAAGCTGCGCTGGGAGCAACCGGGCTATTGTCACAAGCTCCCAACCCACCGGTGACGTAGTTAAGGTCTACCCCCTGGGTAGGCCAGCCGAAATCGTGATAGTTAGTAAAGAAGTAGCCATAGCGAGTGGTGGAGACAATCTTCGGACTCAAGGTGATGTCGGCGCCGACATTGTAGGTGGCGTTTGGCGCGGAGAAACCAAGGCCGTGCGAAAACTGCGTCAAAGGAGTAAAGATCGACTCGTTCAGGACAGTCGGCGCTTCCGAATTGATCGGGTCCCTGGACGGCAAGCTCCCGCCGGATTCGCGCGAGTACTGGTAAAGCCACGAACCGAAGAGGCGGATCTTCTGGGTCGCAGTAAAGTCCAGACGCGCCGTGGTGAAATACTGCTGCTGGTCCTGGTTGAAGACCTGGTTTCCCAGAGCAGAATTCGGACACCCGCCAAGACTTACGCATATCGGAGCGTTGAAGTTTACCGTCCTGGCCGTGGAGTTGTACTCCGGGGCAAAACCCAGGAAGAACCAGAGCCGATCTTTCAGAACCGGGCCGCCAACGGTAAAGCCGGGCTGTGCGATGCGGAAGTGATCTCTCTTCGGAACGTAGGTTTGAGAATCATTATCGGATCCGGCAGGAATTCCGCCCGCGCCGAAAAAGACTGTGGGCGTAGGATCGTAACGCAAAGTGGCGTTCGGAGAACCATCCAGCGAATCGGCTTCATAGGTTCCAAAAAAAGAGCCGTGGTACCCGTTAGATCCTTTCTTCATTATTACGTTGACCACGCCGCCCAATGCGCCACCGTGCTCCGCTTCGATACCTGAAGTTTTCACCTGAACTTCCTGAATGAACTGGAAAGGGACGTTGGCGTTGGAAGCGCCGCCGGATATGTTCTCGGTGTCCTGGCCCTCCACAAGGTAGGTGCTCTCCGAATCGGCCGCACCGCCGATGGAGTAACCAACGGACTGCCCGTTGCCAGCGCTGCCCGGCAGCGAACCGCCAGAGTTGCCAGTCATGCCCGCGGATCCACCAGCCAGAGGCTCGTTGCGGGCCATCGGCGCATATTGAATCACCGACTGAAAGCTGTATCCGTGCGGCGTATCCTTTAAATCTTCAATGGAAAGGTTGGTCTGGTTGGTATTGGTGGTGACGTCAATCACCGGAGCCGCGCCGCTTACTTCTACGGTTTCGGCCGTCGCTCCAACTTCCAGCGTAAGATCGACGGTGGGAAGATGGCCGACTTCAAGGACCAAACCTTCCCTTTTCTCAGTCTTGAAATTCCTTGAGGTCACAGTAAGGGTGTAGGTGCCCGGCGGCAGGTTGGCAAAATGGTAATAACCCTTGGAGTCTGTGTCGGCGCTCTTGTCGCCCGCCAGCGCCGAACTCGTGACAACCACGTGAGCCTGGTTGACCACGGCGCCGCTGGGATCTTTCACGGTGCCTTGCAATCCGCCTGTCGTTTCCTGAGCCAGGGCAAACCCACATAGTAAAAGAGCGAGCGACGCCACCAATGCCAGAAATCTCTCGAAACGCATCCTTGCCTCCTTGGAAATTTTCAACGACCGAGACCTCATTTACTTTTCGAATACTCTTAAAACCTTGCCGTCGAACACAAACTTACCGCCCACGGGCAGAAAACTGCTGTAATACGCTCGATTGCTTCTTGAAAAACCTGGGAAACGACGCCTATCCGAATGTCACTACAAAACAGTTTTGAGATGCTTGTTATGAAACTGTTTGCTTGAAGTCAGCCTGCCCCAAGCTGACGCGAACCGCTTGGTATTTCTCAACAATCCCGCCTCCATAATCCCGCCCGTTAAGTCATTGCCCGGTCGTGGACCTGAAGTGCTGAACATTTTCTATTTGCACACTCGGTGCCAACCGCAGACGAGTTGCAAGTCATGTGAATTCAGTCTGTTAGTTGTTGTGTCAAGAAGTGTATATACGTCAAGTCATATTTCATGACTGGCCGGTTACGATAAATCGTAATACCAACCAATACTTACGAAGGTTTTTTAGGGGCGCGACCGGATTTAAAGAGAGAACGGAATTGGAGCTAGGGCAGAATATCAACCCGCACGATCATCCGTACGCCATTTCCAAGCTTTACGTTCTTTCCTTGCGAACTGAGGACGCCATTGCTAAGTTCAAGGCCATGAATACCCTGAACGCCCAATACGTAAAATTCACTCTCTGCGAGCGACCTCGCATGCCCTATGCCCACCGACATTGCCACTCTGGGCGTTCGAGGAGCTGGTCGTCTGACACTAGGCGCGCCCCTGCGACGGCTCCTGATGCGTTTCACACCCTCACGTTCCAATAAAAAGGGGCGATCTCTTTCGAGATCGCCCTTCAGTGCAACAAGAACGCAGATTAGAACGTAATCCGAGCTTGAACCTGCAGCAAACGACCCGATACTGCGGAGCCGACGAACGCACCATACGGACTAGTCGGCGGTTCCACAGTGGAATCGATCTGGCCAAAGTTACCGGCTGAAATGTCGTGCACCGGATTGGCGAAGTTAGGATGATTCAGCACGTTGTAAGCATTCGCGCCGATTCCGAAGTTTACTTTTTCGGTCAGCGGAATATTTTTCAAGATGCTGAAATCGGTATTGAAATAGTGAGGTCCGCGGAAGGAATTCCGGGGAATGTTGCCGAAATTCGTTTCGGCTCCGAGACCCGTGAATTGAGTGTTAACGAGACACTGGGTTGGTGTCCCACGTCCTGGATAGTCGCAGCTGGGAGTCGCTCCGCCCAGAAAATCCGGCATCACCGTAAGGCTGGTTCCGTTGTGCATTCCAGCGATGTCGTTGCTGGCCACACCTCCATCCGTTACGGTGTAAGGATATCCGCTGCGCCAGAAGACCGTACCGGAAAAGACCCACCCGCTTACTACTTTGTTCATCATTCCGCTGGCCTTAAACGGAAGCTCCCAGACGTAGTTGGCGCTGATGTTGTGACGCACGTCGTAGTCCGCGTTGCCGTAGTTGAGGCGGCGCAGGCTGGTCGGGTCAATCTGGTTTAAGAAGCTGTCGTTAAGGCTGTAGGGTTCGACGCCACCATTGGAAACGTCGTCCGCTGCATGCGACCAAGTGTAGTTGAAGCTGCCGGTGAAACCGGCCGTGAAGCGCCTTGTGAAACTGGCGGTAAGACCATCGTAGTTGGATTCGCCGGCGTTCTTCAGCTCCGTGACAACGCCGAAGTGGTCGTCCGGCCTTGTGGTAGGCAGGCCTTCAAAAGTTGCGGTGGTTGTATTCCCAGTGAAATACGTGTTGAAGAATGCACCGTTCACGAACTCGTCATAGCCGTGATTGCCAACATAGTTCAAGCTGAAGGAAGATTTGTTGCCCAGGGATTGCTGCAACTCAAAATTCCATTCCAGGTACGTTGGGTTCTTGACCTCGTTCTCAATGGAGTTATAGGTGGGACGCGCGGCTCCTAGGGGAGCGGTAGCCAGAAACGTTTGAGCGTTGCCGCCGGCTGCAAAGTTAGCATTAAATGCGGAATTCGTGCCGACAATGGTCGACTCCGCGCTCGCCGCTCCTTCACCTGGCGAGTATGGCAGGGCGTCCAATACGAACGAATTCAGCGATGGCGAGTTACGCGCAAAGCTGTCTACGATCGTGCCGGGGTACAAGTCGGAGAACAACCCGACGCCGCCACGCAGGACAGTGCTGGTACGGCCCATGGGACTCCAGGCAAATCCGAAACGGGGTTGCATCACTATCTTCTGGATTTCAGGAAAGGCTGTTTTCTGATTGGCTTTAATCAACTGGTTATAAGGAGTGTTGATATCATGTGCAATCTGATCAAAGGGCGCCGACAGGGTAGAGAAGCAATTATCCTGGCAGACCGCATCGGAATTACGGTCGGCGCGTAAGGTCAAAGTCAACTTCAAATCCTTGTTGACCCTCCATTGATCTTGCGCATAGAAGCCAACGCTGTACATCGCAATCGGCTGCTCAAGTTTGGTCGGGAACCGCTGGGCAAATACATCGATGTAGCCCGACACGAGATCGCTCGTAGAACCCACTTCCGTCAACGGCGTAACCGAGCGCACACCGAAAATGCCATCGGTAATGTCGAGCCTTTTGTAGTTCACGCCGACCTTGATTTCATGCGCGCCCCGAGTAATCGAAAGGTCGTCCACGAACTGAGCCTGCGTAACATTACGTCCTTGCGGGAAGTTGTAGTTTATGCCCCCCAGATTCGACCACTCATTCGTGTCGAAATCCAGCATGGCATAGGGAAACAGCGAGGTAGCCGCCGCTTGATTCGGAGACTTGAAGAAGGCGCTGTAGTAAAGACCGGAGGCGATAAACGAATTCAGGACCCGTGGGCCAAACGTGTGGGTCCAGTTCATCTGGCCTTCGTCCTGCGGCTGGCCGCTAACGTCGTTGAATACTGGGCTAACCGGATCGGTATACGTGGCCTGAAGGCCGCGGTCAGTACGAACCCGGAAGTTTAGCTTGTCATTATTCGTCGCATTCCAATCGACCTTGCCGGCGATTATGTATTCATGGCTTAGCTGTCCAGCATTGGAGTGGAATTGCTCCGAGCACGGAACGCCGCCGCCGCCGTTGTTAACGCCGTAAGCGCCGTTGAACGTGGTCGGGAGCCCGCCGAATTGCCCGAGGCCCTGCAGAAAATTGCCGCCAACATTGAGATCGCCGCACCCAAGGTTCAAGGTCGTGTCAAAGTTGTCGTCGACCGGCACCGCTCGGCCAAGTCCCGGAGCCGTGTCATACGCGTTGAACAGTTGAGTGTAGAACGCCCCAGAATTATTCAAGCTGGGGGCGCCACCCGTGATGATCGAGGAATTCGCCGGCAGATTGGCCACGACCGCGCTCGCGAACGCCGGCGTTGGCACAACCGTGAGCTGGCTGGTTCCCAGAACATAGCGCAAGCCTTCGGTATCGAAGAAGAAGAACAGCTTATCCTTCTTGATCGGTCCACCGATTGAAGCGGCCCATTGATTGTTGTTTTCTTGCGGCAGCGGCGTCTGCGACTGGTTCAGGAACCAGTCATTGGCGTTCATGCCGCCGCTGTTGAAGTAGTACAACGCATTGCCGTGCCAGGCGTTGGTGCCGGACTTGGTCGCATAGTCTACCTGCGCGCCAGCCATACGGCCATACTGGCCGGTGTATCCATTGCTGACAACTGACGTCTCCTGAACTTCGTTCTTGCCCAACAGCAGGTTAGTCGCGCCCGAGTTGTTCAGGTTCAGGTAAGGATCGTTTTCATCGTTGCCGTTGACTGTGAACAGATTCGACGTAGCGGGCAAACCGAATGCCGTGAAGTTGCCGTATCCGCCGCCGCTGGAGGTATTCATCTGAACACCGGGGGCGGTTTGCGCTATAGCGGTCAAGTCGTTGCCGCCGTTTGGAATGAGATCTACCTGCTTCGCGCTGAATGAGGTCGAGATGTTCGCGTCTTCTGTCTGAATCAACGGAGCTGCGCCGGAGACTTCAACCACCTCGGCAGTCTGGCCGACTTCCAGCTTGATATTAATCGTAGTCGACTGGCCTACCGCGACAGGTGCCGTCTCTTCCGTCGTCCGGAAGCCCTGTTGTTTCACAGCTATTTTGTAAACTCCAGGGGTCAACAGCGGAAAATTGTAGGAACCACTTGCATTCGTCGTGGTGGACGACGAAACTCCAGTTTCAGTGTTTATCAACGTAATAGCGGCATTTGGTACAACCGCGCTCGAAGCGTCAGTAACGGTCCCGTTAATCGCGCCCGTAACTGAGTTCTGGCCAAATGCCTGCAATGCGAATAGACCGGTCAGCGCCAGCGCTGCAACCAGCCAATACTTCGTGAATCGACTGCTCATAACTTTCCTCCCCTAGGGTGAGTGTTGGCTTTGCGATGACCTGCCGAGATTTGCCCCATGAACTCCATCAACTTCCGCGCTCGGAACCACGCAGGTCTCTTCACCACTAGGGCAGTTTTGCTTCCATATGCTCCGCGGGCACCGCGACCATAACGATTCAACAGCTTAGCGGTCGCGCGGAGTGTCTGTAACTTTCAGTTACTACACGTTTGCATATAGTCGATATGTATTGTTGTATTAATTGGGGAATCATTTGGAAATCGAATGATTGCCTTTTCAGCCTGGTATTAAAATAGCGAAGCGCTTGACAGCGAATCGTTACGCGACTAAGAATTTACCCCAGTATGAGAATGCTAGCTGCTCTTTTCTGTCTCTGCTCTCTCATGGTCGTCGCCGCAACCGCACAGCAGGTGTCTCAGCCCGCCAAAGGCAACCCCAATAATGTGCAAGTAGAGCAGACGCTCCAACGCTACATGGCTGCATATGCTCATAAGAGCTTTCAAGAAGTGTTGGCCGTCTGGCCTGATCTCGCCAACCAGAAGAAGGAAGCTGAAAAGATCAAACGCCATCTGGAAGACGGCAATATTTCAAACGAACAGATGAGTTTGCAATTCTTGGAAACTGACGCCATCGGTGACGGAGCGATCGTGCGTGCGGAGAGAACGGAACAGTTTGTGAAGAGCGAGAGAAGCAGCTCAATCGCGCATGGCGATTTAAACATGGGAAATATGCCTGTACAGGATCCCGGACCTGCGCAAACCGAGCAGAAAAAGCCGCAAAAAAAAACCGACACAGTTTGGTTCAAACTTCACAGCGCTGGCGATAGCTGGACCATCGTATCGATCACCAGTCAAAAACCGCAGTGACTCCTCATCAGCTCGGCGTCCAATTGTCCGGAGGCTCGGTGGGCACACTTACCTCCATCCCCATCCTCGACCTTCAGCGGCAGTTTGAGCAGATTCGGGCGGAAGTGTTGGCGGCGGTGGGGCGGGTGTGTGCGTCGCAGCACTACATTCTGGGTCCGGAGGTTGAGGCTCTGGAGGGCGAGGCTGCCGCTTTCTGCGGGGCTGCTGAGGCCGTTGGTTGCGCTTCCGGGACGGACGCGTTGTGGCTGGCGCTGGTGGCTGCCGGAGTTGGGCCGGGTGATCGAGTCGTCACATCGCCGTTTAGTTTTTTTGCTTCGGCCAGCGCGATTGTGCGCGCCGGTGCGCGCCCGGTGTTTACCGATATCGATCCGGCGACATTCAACCTTGATGCCGACAAGGTCCGTCACTTCCTCAATGCGGGCGCTAATAAGAAGATCCGGGGGCTGTTGCCCGTTCATCTTTATGGGCAGTGCGCCCACATGGAAGCGTTTCAGCGGTTGAGAGACGAGTTTGGGCTTTCGCTGATTGAAGACGCCGCGCAAGCGATCGGCGCTAGCACCAGAGATGGACAGAGCCAATTGCGCCGCGCGGGATCGATGGGTGCTGCCGCGGCCTTCAGCTTTTATCCCACAAAAAATCTCAGCGCCTATGGCGACGCAGGGCTTGTGACTACCAATGATACCGACTTAGCTGACCATATGCGCCGCTTGCGCAATCACGGCAGTCCGAAGCGCTATGTGCACGAAGAAATGGGATGGAACTGCCGCCTGGATGCGATCCAGGCCGCGATACTGCGAGTGAAGCTGAAACATCTCGAAGGATGGAACGACGCACGGCGCAGGATCGCCGCACAGTATGATCGTTTGTTCGCCGAAGCGGGATTGGCGCAAGCCAGTTTGGCGCGAGAGAATAAGACGGGATCGCTAAGAGTTGAATCCTCCGCCGTACCGGGCGCTCAATCAACAATCAGCAATCAACAATCAACAATTTCCGAGAACTATCCCATTCAATTGCCGCACACAACTGCCGACGCGTACCACGTTTTCCATCAGTACGTCGTCCGCGCGTACCGCCGCGATGAGCTGCGCGAATTTCTCACTGCGCGGCAGATCGGGACCGAGATTTACTATCCCATTCCGCTGCACCTTCAGCCTGCCTTCATTTATTTGGGATACCGGGAAGGCGATCTCCCCGAAGCCGAGAAGGCCGCGAAAGAGGTTCTGGCGCTGCCCATGTTCGCCGAACTTACCGAAGACGAACAGCGCCGGGTCGTGAGCAGCGTTGCCGAGTTTTATTGCTGAAGCCTGCATTTGCTAACCGCTTCATCGTGCTTCCGTCCAAGTGCAGTAACTACTCCGAGGCTTCATGTCGAAATCTGTCTGGGAAAAGATGGCGCTCGTTCTCCTGTTGTGTTTTGTTGCGGCCGGTTTTTGCCAAATCGCGCCACAGCTTTCAACCGAAGATGAAATCCGCGCCGGCGATGCGCTCTTCCTCGCGTTCCAGAAATCGCAAGGCTTTGCCGGCACTCCTGAATCCAAAGCGATTGAAGCTTATCTGCAAAAAGTCGGAGATCGAGTCGCCCAAAACGCCAAGCGCAAACTGCCATATAAATTTCATCTCGATCCTCATCCTGGATTTCGCAGCGCTGTCGGTTATCCCGGCGGCCAGATTGTTGTGGGCGGCGGTGTGCTTGCTCTCATGACCCACGAAGACGAACTTGCCGTTGTGCTGGGCCACGAAATCGAACACATCGATCTCGGTCAATGTGCGAAGCGCGTGGTTGAGGCAATGCAGAAGGACCACCTCGCCGCGAATCAGTTCGACAAGTTATCGATCGACGACTTCGGCAACCCGTATGGAAAAGACGGCGAACTTGCCGCCGACCGCGAGGGCGTGAAACTGGCTGTGGCCGCCGGCTATTCCGCCAAGGCCGCCATCGAACTCTTGCAGATGTTTCAGTTTCTCTCGCGGGACGAAAAGCCAGCTCCGCCGCGCAAGGATTCGCCATCACTCGAAGAACGCATCCAGCAGGTTCGCGATGAGATTAAGAGCAATGGGTGGGATGACTCGAAACCCGAGAAGCCGCTTGATCTGCCTTAGGCTGAGGTTTACCTCCGGCGGCGTTTCGCATTCGGCCGCGCGGCCGTTTTCACGGCGACTTCTCCCGGAGCCAGCACTCGACGCACAATCGGAGTGTTCAATTTGTATTTCCGCTCGCTGACATTGCCCGCATCATCTTTCACGCGCAAGATAAATACCGGCAATGTCCCCTCTTTGTCGAAAGCTTCTTTCGTCACCGTGACCGGGAGAACTCCGTTCAATCCGTGCTCGCGATAGGCGGTCTCATAGCGATGCTTCCTGACATTCCACGTGAACACTCGTATCTGGTCGAAATCATAAGGCAAGCCGTCGTGCGGATCGGTCAAGACACACAGATACTGCGACACAAGTTTGCCGGTGGGCTGATCTGAGTTTGCCGAAGCGTCGGCGCTGGCGGCGGATCCCTTCTTGTTTCTGGCAGGTTTCTCCGTCACCAAGTCCTGCACTTCATTCAGCACGAAGAAAGCCATGAATCTCTGGCCTTCCGCGTACTGCGCAATTTCCAGCGGCACATCCACATCGACCATGCGCGCCAACACCCAGCCGACGCGTCCCTGCGCATCGCGCGCCAGCCACCAGTCTTCGAGTGCGGGCCCGGCAGGAGCCTTGCTTCCTGGCCTGGGCGTTAAAGGCGCCAGGCCCGGCTGCTTCTCCGCGGTTCCCCGCTTCAGTAACGATACTTTGGAACCCGAGGTCAGCAGATAGAGATGTTCGGTGTCGCGGCCCGGAGCAATGTGCAGATTCGTATCGTTGCGCAGGACGCCCGGAGCCTGCACGGGATCGTTCTGATTATCCTGCGTGAGCTTCTGCAGGCCGTCGTAAATTTTCTGGTCGACCAGGAACCGCTGCTCGATCCATCCTTCAATGCCCCCGGTGGTGCGCACGCGGGCAAAACGCTTTTCGTGCTCCATCACTTCCACGCGCTCGCCGTTCTTGACCGTGCCCACGCGGTTGTAGATAGCCGCGACCTGGTCGCGCAAGATCGCCTGCGGCGCGGAAACATAGGCGACTTCGAGCACACGATGTCCGCGCCGAGTGCAGGCTGAGAGTGCAAGCAAAGCCACAGCCGAAAACACGACCGCAATCAAACGCCTGAAATGTTGTGAAGAAATCGATTTCACGATAAAGGCAGGGCCTGTTTCCAATATAGCGCGATGCCCGGCCGGTTTTGCAGCACGAAAGGGTTACAGGGAATGCACCTCCCTGGCATCCTGACAAGCGAATGCGCCTTCAGTTACCATGAAAGAGCCGTCGGAAATGTGGGTTATCTGACGGGCTCGAGCGGCCCGGCGCGCGATTCGAGCGTCTAAATTAGCAGGCAACGGCCGTTAAACAAGCGCCTATGAGGCGAAATCTTATGAAATCAATCGCTCTTAATCGGATAGCAATTCTCGCTGTTCTCGCTTCTTGCCTTCTCGCTGCGACTGCATCTTCTTCGGCGCAAGACACGGTCAACACTGTTCTGCGTCCGCCCAAGGGCTCGCAAACGGCCATCGTGGTCTTTGAAGACCTGCAATGCCCCATGTGCCGTCACACCGCTCCGATCGTTGAGCAGGCCTCGAAGACTTATAAGATCCCTGTCATCCGGCACGATTTCCCGCTGCCGATGCATAACTGGTCCTATGACGCGGCAGTGATGGCGCGTTATTTCGACACGCACTCCAAGGCGCTGGGCAACGAATTCCGCGACTACATTTTTGCCAAGCAATTGGAGATCAATCCGACCAA
Organism: Candidatus Sulfotelmatobacter sp.; assembly: GCA_049584475.1. Classification (GTDB taxonomy): domain Bacteria; phylum Acidobacteriota; class Terriglobia; order Terriglobales; family Acidobacteriaceae; genus Sulfotelmatobacter. The sequence continues at coordinate 14,148 of JBAUXX010000019.1, forward strand.
CCTGCGCGGTTATGCGGAAAAGTTTGCCGCCGAGCACAAAGTGGATTTCCCGTTCGTGGTCGATCCCAGCGGCAAGCTCGCCGCCGAAGTCAACGCCGACCGCGATCTGGGCAAGGCGATCAAACTCGATCACACTCCCACGGTCTACATCGTCAGCAACCGCAACCCCAGCAAGCCTTACATCGAAGTGAAAGACAACACGCAGCTCTATGCCACGATTGACGCGATGATGAAGGATTGACGCAAAGAAATCCGGTTCTGCATTTCAGAGTGCAGTATCAGCGATAGACTTCGCGGCGGTGTCCAATGCGCAGAACCAAAACCGTGACCGACTCGTCACGAATTTCGCAAATGGCACGGTAATCCCCAATGCGGTACCTCCAAAAAGTGCCCAGCGGACCACTCAAGGCCTTTCCGAGGCTGCGCGCATTGTCTTGTTTGGCGATGCGTCTGTCGAGAAAATCGAGGATGCGGCGGGCAGCGGCTTTATCCAGCTTGCGCAGTTGCCTTCGGGCGGTTTCGGAATAATTAACGGCCCAAGCCAAGTTCGCTTCTCACCTGCGCGCTGGTGTGGACCTTCTCTTTTCCCTGCCGGATTCTTTCGAGTACATCCGCGGCCAGATAGTAATCTTCCAGATCGTCCAGGCCGTTCTCGATCAGTTGCCGCAGATAAAAGGCCTTAGTCCGGCCTGTCTCCGAAGCGAGAAAATCCAGCCGCTGTTCGTCCTGCTCGGAGAGTCGAATTGATGTGGGCATGTGAATACACTAAATACTTGTATTCATTATATCGCATTTTCGGAGCAATACACTCTCTTTAAGCTAGCCTGATCCAGGCCGCCGCGAGAACAGAGAGGGTTCGACTGCTGGAGTTTACGTACGCCCTCGGCAAGTAGGCTGGCGCACGCTCGAGACGAGAACGAAGCTCACGCTGGGCTACCCGCCTGACATTCTCACTGGACTGTCACGGTTATCGAATTCGAAGTAAGCGTGACAGTGCCGCTGACGTACTGTGCAAAAACAGTTGCCTGGCCCGAGACGGCCAGGGACTGGACACACATCGGATCCACGCCATTCTCCACCTGCAGAATAGTTGTATCGCTCGTCTGCCAGGTGACGCTCGTAGTGACGTCGATATTCTTGCCGCCCGAAGCCGCCTGGACCGTCAAGCAGTCAGTGCCGCTCGCGGTCGTGCTCTCGGGAAGACTGAAGTTGTTATTCGGGACGATCATGATGTTCGTAACATTGGCGAGGGTCACGGTAGCGGTAGTAGTTGCACTCGCCGTACCGGACGCCGCAGTGATGGTTGATGTTCCGGCGGAGACACCGGTCAGCAAACCACCGGTGCTGACAGTGGCAACGGCAGGAGTGTCACTGGACCAGCAAACTGTGGTTCCCGTACAACTTGAGCCACCGGTAAGCGTAAGTGCATTCCCGTTGCTGTCGGTTCCCGCAGCCGTCAATTGTGCGGTTAGCCCTATGCTTACACTGGGATCCGGAGGGTCAATCGTGATACTTGTGACAGTCGGGTTCACAAAAAAACCTTTGCAGGCGACGCCGAGACTTGCGACCAACAACACGGCGAAAGAAGCCGCCAAACGAAGTCTGTTTTTTGGCGATGACATAATTGATCAAAACCCCCTATAGCAGCATTTCGCCCAGAATCGAGCCCTCACAGTATGCGATTTCTACCCGCTGGGGGGCAGAAAAATTGTAGCAGAGAAATTTCGGGGGGCCCAGCACGTCGGTACCATCGTGCGCCCCGCCCGAACCACATGCGCCACTGCCCGTTTCGTGGATAGAACGCCTCGCCGTCCTCATCTTGCAAACCGTTGCCAAGAAAAAAAGAGCACCAGAAACAAACAAGGCCAGCAGCAAAGTTTTCCGCCGGCCTCGGGCCTGAGGTCGCGTTTGATCCACGACCCACCTTAGCGCTCCTTGCCCGGATGATGCTCCGCTTCCTTCGGAGCGCTTTCGCGCTTAGGCGGTGCGGTCGCATGCGGAGCCGGTTTTGGTGCGGCCTGGCGCTCCGGCGCGGCATGCGGCTCAGTCTTGGCG
>JBAUXX010000020.1:0-29575 GCA_049584475.1 Candidatus Sulfotelmatobacter sp.
GGACAGCAGATAACACACCAGCCCCGAAGAAAGAATAGCGATCACCAGCAACGGAACCGGCATTCCGCGCGGACCAAAAAAAACTCGAGGTCCCGGAGGCAGTCCCATCACCAGCGTGTAACGATGCAGTCCATCGGAAGAGGCGCGTGAATCTCGCTGTACCTGCGGCGCCGGAAAGATAAAACCTTCATGCGGAACTCTCGGACCTCCGCTCGCTACGCGGATCGCCCAATCGGGCGCTCCACGACGCGATAGTTCCTCCCCCCGCTCATTGAATAAATACGCCCGCACATGCTGCGTGTGGTCCAGATCGTCCAGGTACTCCCGCAGCTTATGGTCGCCCCCATCCTCGTAAGCATTGACTGAGTCATTCAGAACGCTGGTGCGCAGCGCCTCCCACGTCGAGCTGCGCGGCCGCAGCGCCAGCGTCACCAGAATCGCGAGCACGACAAACAGCGCCAGCGCCAGCCAGAACGAAAGAAATATCTTGAGAAACAAACTTTTCATGCTGTCTCTGGATCTCGATGTCTACCGAAGAGCTCGATCTCTACCGAAGAATTCTACTGTCATCCCAGAATTCCGCTTGTCATCCCAGAATTCCACTTGTCATCCCGAGCAAAGCGAGGGATCTGGGTTTCTGCTTGCATCGCCTTCATGATTGTCCAGCAGGCAAGATTCTCCCGCGGCCCGCTACGACGCGCTGCCCACCTTCTCCCGCGGCCGCGCAAAAATATAGCCGACTCCCCGAACGGTTTTTATATGCTCGTCGCTTTCCGTGTCTCCAAGTTTCTTACGCACCTTGCTCACGTGCATGTCGATGCTGCGGTCAAACGGCGAAAACTTTCGGCTCAGCACAGCGTTCACCAGTCGCTCGCGCGGCACTACGCGTCCAGCTTCCCGCAACAGAACTTCCAGCAGGTTGAATTCCACGGATGTCAGATCGACCGGCTTGCCGTCGCGCCGAACCGTGCGCGTCGCGGGATCCAATTCGACTTCTCCCACTCGCACCATGTCCGGCGCAGCCGGCGACGCCTTCCCGTCGCTGCGTGTCCGCCGCAGAATCGCGCGAATGCGCGCAACCAGTTCTCGCGGATTAAATGGCTTTGGCAAATAATCGTCCGCACCAATTTCCAGACCGACAATCCGGTCAACATCTTCTCCCCGCGCCGTCAGCAGCAAAATCGGCAACCTCGAAGTCGCGCGCACGCGGCGCAGCACTTCAAAACCATTGATACCGGGAAGCATCACGTCCAGAACAACCAGAAGATATCCCCCACCCGTGGCCTTTTGCAGACCACTCTCGCCGTCATGCACGCATTCGACGACGAAACCCTCCGCCTGCAAATACTCCACGACCAGGTGGCAAAGCTCCACGTCGTCATCGATAACTAATATTCGTTCCATTTTCGCAGTCTTCATTCTGCACCCAAGCCGCCCCGCAAGCTGTAAAGAATTGTCAAACTTACACTTATCCCAATTGACAAAACTTTACCCCGGTTTACTCACTCTTTACCGCCGCCTGTGCGGCGGTTGTGTTCATATCAGTGTACGCAAAAACAGCGGTTCTGAATGATTTTGCAAACAGACGAACCGCATTCCTTAGGAGCATTTCAATGAAGGCGATTCGTTCTCGTGTCCTGGTTGCCGCCCTCGCCGTTTTATTCGGCACAGCCATCGCTAAATCCCAGACCGCCGAGGCCACTCCGCCCCCTCCGCCCATGCACGCGGGCTTTGGGTTCGATGGCGGTCGCATGTTTCATTTCTTCAGCGACTATCTCAACCTCACTGACACGCAGCAAACGCAGATGAAAGCCATCCTGCAAAAAGAACACGCGGCCATGAAGCCGCTGATGCAGCAACTCCGCCAGGGTGACCAGCAGCTCAAACAATACGAAGAAGGCGCCTACGATGAAGCCAAGGTCCGGGCGCTTGCGGCGCAACAGTCGCAAACTCAGGTGGAATTGACCGTGCAGAAGACTCGCATTCACAACGAACTGTTCCAGCTCCTGACTCCCGATCAACAGACAAAGATGAAGGAGTTTGAAGCCAAGCGCGAGGCGCGCATGCAGCAACGCATGAATTCAGCGCCTCCCGTTTCTCCGGAAGATTAACTTAAACGAGATTGACCTGCAGTACTCTCCTTGAGTGTCTGATCCGGTGCGGGCCAGGGTTCCCGCACCGGATCGAACGGGAAGCAGTTGGAAGAGAGTTGAATATGTTCACCGATGGAGCTTATCTGTTCGATGCGGGATGGCTTTTCTTCGCGGTCTGGAGCCTGATCCTGCTGACGTTCTTCGTCATCGCCTTCGGTGAAGATCTTCTGAGTGGCCCAGATCGCCGAGCCAATACCACAACAAGAAAACCACAGAGTCCGATGCGCTCGACGAATTCCCGCTTTCGCTAAATCCACCCGTTTCGCGCAGTTCCCGCTTCCCTGCCTGTTAAAATCTCATCTACAGGATCTGAATGTTCTTCAAGAGCTTGCAACCGCTCCTGCCCTATCTGAAACGCTATCGCTGGAGCTATATCGCCGGTAGCGTCTGCGTTTTGGTCAGCAATGGCGCATGGGTGCTGTTCCCGCTTATCATCCATCGCGCCGTCGATGGTCTCGAGCATGGTGTCAGCCGCCATGCACTGGCCATGTTCGCCTTCATTTTGCTGGCCGTCTTTGCGGTGCGCGCCATTTTCATGTTCCTGACCCGCTGGATTCTCATCGGCATCTCCCGCGACGTTGAATTCGACATGCGCAACGATCTTTTCGCGCGCCTGGAAACTCTTTCCTATTCCTACTACCAGCGCATGCGCACCGGCGACATTATGGCCCGCGCCACCAACGATCTCAATGCCGTCCGCATGTTGCTCGGCCCGGCCATTATGTATTCCGCCAACACGCTCGTGTTCACGGCAGCGGCCTTGGCCTTTATGTGGCATCTCAGCGCCAAGCTGACGTTTTACACGTTCCTGCCTCTGCCCGTTGCCAGCGTAACCATCCAGTATTTCGGCCGCCGCATTCACGAACGCTTCGAGCGCATTCAGGCCATGTTCTCCGACATTTCAGCCCGCGCTCAGGAGAATTTTTCCGGCGCGCGCGTCGTCCGCGCCTATGTGCAGGAGCAAGCGGAAATTGAAAACTTCGAAACCGCCAATCGGGAATACATCGCTCGCAGCTTGAAACTCGTTCGACTGATGGGAATGTTGTGGCCCACTCTCGAGCTGATGCTGGGCTGCGCTTCTGCCCTTGTGCTCTGGCTTGGCGGGCGTGAAGTATTGCTCGGCCACATGACCGCCGGAGGCTTCGCCGCCTTCCTCACTTACATGATGCAGCTGACCTGGCCCATCATCGCTCTGGGCTGGGTCGTAAATATTTTCCAGCGTGGCACGGCATCGTTGATTCGCCTGAATCAAATGCTGGTTGAAAAGCCGGAGATTGCGGACTCGGCGGACGCGCGCGACCTGCCGATTTTCGGCGAGATCGAATTCCGCAACTTGAACTTCAGCTACGAAGGCAAACAGGTTCTCCACGACTTGAACCTCCGCATCCCCGCCGGCAGCAGCCTGGCCATCGTCGGGCCAACGGGTGCGGGCAAGACCACCCTTGTCGATCTGATCCCCAGAATTTACGACGCCGAACCCGGCATGGTCCTCATCGATGGACGCCCCATCCGCGATTATTCGATTTCGTCGTTGCGAAAAAATATCGGCTTTGTGCCGCAGGAAACTTTCCTGTTCAGCGAGCGCATCCGCGAAAACATTGCGCTGGGAGTCGACGAATCCTCGGACCAGCAAATTCATGACGCCGCCGAGGCCGCCAATATCGCCGCGGACATCGAAGCATTTCCCGAAGGCTATCAAACTTTGGTCGGCGAACGCGGCATCACGCTGTCCGGCGGCCAGAAGCAGCGCACCGCTATCGCCCGCGCCCTGATTCGCGATCCCCGAATCCTTATTCTCGACGACGCTCTTTCCAGCGTTGACACTCAAACCGAAGACAAAATTCTCAATCACCTGCGCGAGGTAATGAGCAGCCGCACCACGATTTTCATCTCCCATCGCGTCTCCACTGTTCGCAATGCCGACCGTATCGCCGTCCTCCACGGCGGCCGCATTGTGGAACTCGGAACCCACGACGAACTCCTGGCCTTGAACGGCTACTACTTCGGCCTGTATAACAAGCAACTGCTGGAAGAAGAACTCGCCGAAGTTTAGGATGAGCCGTCTGTCTCGGCGTACTCGGCGCTCCCGGCGTTAAATTGTTTCGCTCTTGCGTCTGCAAAAGTGATCCCGCATCCCGATGCAAAGAATCAACACCCCCGAACTTCTCGACACAGACGCCTGCCCGCCAGAAGAGGTCGCCGTCTCTCTGCGCGACATGGCCCGCATCAATCGCTGGTTCGGAGGAGTCTCCACGACTGTTGAATTGGTCAGAAGAGCGTCTCGGTCGACGGGCATAACTGAGTTGTCGCTGCTCGACGTTGCAGCTGGCCTCGGTGAAGTACCCGCGATTGTGGCCAGGAAGCTGTCCCGCGAAGGCATCACCGTGAGCGTCACACTTTTGGATCGCGCTCGAACCCACCTCCCCGCCAGCAGCCGCGCCGTGGCTGCCGACGCGTTGGCGCTACCATTTTCCGACGGGACATTCGATCTTGTGAGCTGTAACCTTTTCGCCCATCATCTCGAACCCGCCCAACTCGCCGGTTTCGTCAGAGAAGCATTGCGAGTCAGCCGTTCCGCCGTCCTCATCAATGATCTGGTTCGCCATAGGATGCACGTTGCGCTGGTCTATGCCGGCTTCCCGCTGATGCGCAGTCATGTGTCCCGCGTGGATGGAGTGGCCTCGGTGCGGCGTGCGTATATTCCCGAAGAAATTCAGCATATCCTGATGTCAATACCGACAGAACCAAAACCAAGAATAGAAATCTTCCGTCATCCGCTCTTCCGCATGGGGATCACGATCTGGAAGCCCGCATGCGAAAACCATTTAACGCCGAGCGCGCCAAGACCGCCGAGATAAACAAAAGACTCGACGCTCTCGGCTTCTCGGCCTTAAGAGATTTTGTTTGAGCTAGAGGCTAGAGGCTAGAAGCTGATTCCCTACCGCACGACCAGCACTTCGCGGACGTTATCCCGAGCCAGGAAGAATTTAATAGAAGCAAAATCGCGGAAGAGATTTTCGATGTGCCGATTATTGAATACTCTCTGCAATTGAAAGCCTTCTCCCGCCGGCGGCCGTACTGTGCTCGCCGGACCGCGCCGCGAATCCCCTCGCATCACGATCCGCTGCATCTCCAGCGCATCCGAACCGACAATATGAAAGCGATAACACGGAGAATCCGGGCCCGCGTCTTTCGTGTGAAAGAACGACAGCAACATTCCCCCCGGCTTAAGCACCGACCACAACCGTCCTACCACCGGCCGCACCAGGCTTTCATCCAGATAATCGGGCAAGTTCCAGCACAGCACCACATCGAAGTGCGCCGCCGGATAAACCAGGTTGTCAGCCAGAAACTGCCGGCTGTCGAGGATAACGCTGCCTTGCTCGTCTTTGGTAAGAAGATTCGGTTCGGTCGAGGCGGTCAACAAATCTTCGCTATAAATTCTGTGCCCGAGCCCGGTAAAGTGGCGAATATTGCCCGGCGAGGTCGAACCGAGATCCAGCACGCACAACGTCTCTTCGGTCTCCCACCGCCTGGTTAGTTCGGCAAGCCCGCTGGAGCGGCGGGTAGGCTGCATTGCGGGTTCCGCAGCCGCTGTTTCCGTCCCTCCCGAACCACTTCTAAAGAATTTCATGCAATCTCGACTTCGCTAGTATCCAATCCCGGCAAATCTCAAAATGACAGCCATTAAACCATTACATTAGCTTAGCGTACGCCATCGCACAAAGTTACTTTGTAGTAGCGCCTTTCGCTTCTGCCCGCCCCTGAATGTCCACTTTCCCCTTCAAGAACGCGCCTTCCTCAATCGAAATCCGCTGTGTGGTGATGTCTCCATTGACCGTCGCTGTCTTTCGCAATTCAACCCGGTCGCTGGCCTGGATATTGCCATCCAGTTTGCCCTGCACCACCACTCCCTTGGCCTCCACACTCGCTTTCACCTGTCCGTGCGGGCCGACCGTAAGGCTGTTACCCTTCAATGAAATCGTCCCTTCCACCTGACCTTCCACATAAAGATCTTCGCTTCCCGACAATTCGCCCTTCACTACGACCGATTTGCCAATCTGCGCTAGTTCTCCCGACAGTGGTGCGCTCATCCGTGGTCTCCTTGGAAAGAGGAAATCAAAACCGTGCGGTGCCGATAGCAATAGCGATAACCACAATACCCAAGGCTGGATTCCGGGGTGTGCTCTGTATCTCGACTATACCCAACCCTGAGAGCTTGGGGCAAGTGACCGCCTGCAATCTTTTTGTCCCGTTTCTACGGATTGTGCTGTAGGGCTTGCTGAAACTCTATTGTTAAACTTAGGGGTGCAAGGTGCGCAACCCCGCTTTCTTTGCGGGATAGAAGGTAATAGGGACGTTGACGTTATGCTGCGACTCAACCGGCTCTGTCTTTACTTGACGCTCTTCACGATTTCTTCGGCGCTCGTTCAGGCTTTTCCCGCACCTGATTCTTCCAACCCTTCTCCTTCCGGCGACAAGGCCGCGCAGGAACTGGTTCGCCTCGCTGTTGCGAACGAAATCTCCGCCGGCAATAAAGGTCCGACCAAGGTCATGTACCTTTCCCGCAAACGAAGCTCGCAGGGCTTTGAAACCAAACTGAACGTCGAAACCACGCAAGCCACCGCTGCCATGTTGATCGAACAAAATAATCGGCCAATTTCTAATCAACAAATGCGGGACGAAACAGAGCGCCTCGACAAGTTAAGCGCCAATCCTCGCGAGCTGCGCCGCAAGCAGCGTCAGGAAGAAGAAGAATCCGATCACACTCTGCGCATCATGACAGCCTTCCCCGATGCATTCTTATACCAATTCGATGGCACAGAGCCAGGGACTTCCGGACTTGGCAAAGCCGGCGACGAGTTGGTCCGCTTAAAGTTTCGCCCGAACCCTGCCTATGCTCCGCCATCGCATGTCGAACAGGTCCTGGCGGGAATGCAGGGCGAATTGCTGATCGACAAGCAAGCCCATCGCATCGCGCGCATCGACGCCACGTTATTCAAGGAAGTCAGCTTCGGTTGGGGAATCCTCGGTCACCTCGATAAAGGTGGAACATTCTTGGTCGAACAGGCAGAGGTCGCTCCCAACGATTGGGAACTGACGCACACGCGCCTGAATTTCACCGGCAAAGTGATGATGGTGAAAAGCCTCGTGATCAAATCCGAGGAAACCGATTGCGACTTCCGCACGGTTCCGGGCAATACAACCTTTACCAAAGGCGTGGAATTGCTAAAAGCCGAGGGCGCGCGATTGCAGAAACAAGACGTGCAGAAACAAGACGCGCAGGCGCAGAAAAAAGACGAACCAGCCCGCACCGCCGCCAATCAGGGCGGCCGTTAAGCTACGGGCGCTTTCGCCGCATGCTGCATCCGGAAAGTTTCCTTCCTCACCGTCAGCTTCTCAATCAGATCCTCACGCACGTGGTATCCCGTTCCCGGCGCACTGGAAACGGCAATCATCCCCATCGCGGATACTTGAACCTCCGGATCGATAATGTCTTCCTTCCAGTAACGCTTGGACGCCGACACGTCGCCGGGCAAGCTGAAATTTTCCAGCGTGGAAAGAGCAATATTGTGCGCGCGGCCGATTCCTGATTCCAGCATCCCTCCACACCAGACCGGAATCTTGTGCCGCTGGCAAACGTCGTGAATTTTCTTCGCTTCGGTAAATCCTCCGACGCGGCCCACCTTGATGTTGACGATGCGGCAAGCCCCGCTTTCCGCCGCAAACGCCGCCGCCCGCGCGTTGACGATCGATTCATCCAGACAAATCGCCGTGCGCAGTTCCTTCTGCAGACGCGCGTGGTAGTAAATGTCATCGTCCCAAAGCGGCTGCTCGATCATCAACAGATTGAATTGATCGAAACTCCGGAGATGCTCAACCTGATCCAGCGTATAAGCGGAATTGGCGTCGCAACTTAGCGTAATATCCGCCCACCGGGATCGAATTCTTTCCAGCACATTCACGTCCCAACCCGGCTTGATCTTGACCTTAATGCGCCGGTACCCGGCATCCAGTTCGATCTGGATTTTTTCCAAAAGCTGTTCCACCGAATCCTGAATCCCAATCGACACTCCGCAAGGAATTTCCGTCCGCGTCCCGCCCAGCAACTTCCACAGCGGTTGTTTTTTCTGCCGGGCCTCAGCATCCCACAGGGCATTCTCAATTGCGCCCTTCGCCATGCGATGCGCCCGGATCTTTCCCATAAGCACCGGCGCCTCGCGCGCCGTTTCAATCGTCCGGCCAATCACTGCAGGAGCAAGATAAGCCGCAATCGTCGCCCACGCGCTCTCAATCCATTCGCTGCTGTAAAACGGATCTTCGGCCGCCACGCATTCACCCCACCCATCGACTCCCTCGCAGTGAGCCGTGACCAGCAGAATGCGGCGGTCGTAAACACGGCCAAAGCTGGTCTCAAAAAAATGGACCAGCGGCATCTGAATTTCGCGCAGCGTAATGGCTTCAATCTTCATAGTCTGTGCACAGAAGCGTTCTCACCACAGGGTCACAGAGACACAGAGAAAAACAAGAACTGCTGGTTTGGATTTTCTCTGTGCCTCTGTGACTCTGTGGTGAATCAGCTCCGCGACGCATACGACCACTTCTCATCCCATCGTCCCAGCAGAAACTTCCCGTTCCCGCCGGCATCACGCTCGTAGCCCAGAACCGCGAGCTCTTCCGAAAAATACCGCAGAAATTCATCCCGATTCCGTTCCTGTACCGCACGCGCCCGTCCACGCGTCTCCGCCGCCGCTTTCCATTCATAAATTTGCGCCGGAACCTCGACAAAACCTTCAGCAACACGCGAAGGATTCTTGCCCGTACTTAACAGAGTTTCCACGCGCTTCGACTTCAGCCACCATTCCGCAATCAACCGATCGCTGGGCAATCCGCCTTGCAGCGGCGACGAAGTAATTCCATACTGATTTACGTTATAGCGCCGCGCAATGGCGCCCAGCCGTTCGATGTTGAGATAGGCATTCTTGATTTCCAGCGGATCGAACGTCCACTCAATCAATTCAATCCCGCGCGACAACGCCTCTTCGCGCTGAAAAAGCTTCAATCGCCGTCCCAGCCCGCCGTTGCGATACTCCGCTCGCACCGCCAGCATGTGCGAGTGCAGATAGACTTTCCCCGACCGCGTGCCCGGCACCGACAGCGCGAACCCTACCATCTCGCTCCCGACGAAGCCGCCCATCACCTGGCCGCCAACTTTTTCCGCCACCACAAACATCCGCAGCGGCACCAACTCCGAATCCGTAAAATTCCACACTTCTTTTTGCAGAGCAACGCACGCACGCAACTCCTCCAACCCTGCGCACGTTCGAATCACCACCGAATCGGAGCTCACGCCCGCTCCTCGTGCTTCGCCTGTTGCCACAATGCTTCCAGCTCTTCCATCCCAGCTTGCTCGGCAGATCGTCCATTTTCCGCGAGCCGCTGCTCCATTTTCCGAAAGCGGCGCTTGAACTTCCGGTTCGTCTTGCGCAGCGCTGACTCCGGATCGACGGATAAGTACCGCGCCAAATTCACCAGCACAAAAAACAGATCTCCAACTTCTTCTTCCACCCGTTCCCGCAAGTCGTCCGGAAACGTTTGCCGCCCCGCCCCCGCAACGCCGCGGCCCTGAGGGCGAACAGGCTCCGCAGATTCCTCCAACTGTTCCCGCAACTCCTTCGTCTCTTCATCAAGCTTCTCAAACAGACCTTCAATATCGGGCCAGTCAAATCCTACCTGCGCCGCCCGCGAGCTGATCTTCGAAGCTTCCAGCATCGCCGGCATCGCCGAAGAGATTCCCGCCAAAACCGAAACAGTCGCCGCCGCCGTTTCGCTGCCCGCGCGCGTCTTCCGCTCTTCCACCTTTAATGCTTCCCAATTCCGCTTCACATCCGCCGACGTATCCGCCTTGGCATCGCCAAACACATGCGGATGCCGGTCAACCAGCTTCTTCGAGAGCCGGTCCAGAACATCATCCACGGAAAATGTTCCCTCTTCCTTCGCCATCTCCGCATAAAAAAGCACCTGCAATAGCAAATCTCCCAGTTCTCCCGAAAGCCCATCCCAGTCGCGATTCTCAATCGCCTCAATTACTTCATATGTCTCTTCCAGCGTATACGGCTTGATGGAATCGAACGTTTGCTCCCGGTCCCACGGACATCCTCCTGGCGCGCGCAACCGCTCCATAATCGCAACCGCGCGTTCAAAGCGTTCTCCCGTTGTAGGCATCGCAACAACTCTAAACGACCGCGCGGATACGAGGCAATGCACCCGCCAACCGCTTCTCCCCGAAAGGCATCCTACCTGCACTAACCAATTCATAAACGATGTGAAAGAGGAAAACGTCATGACGAATAATTTGAAAGGCAAAAGAGTCGCCATCCTCGTTGCCGATGGCTTCGAACAATCGGAACTTCTCGAACCGCAAAAAGCGCTCAAGGAGGCCGGCGCAGATACAAAAATTATTTCTCCCGCCGACGGCAACGTCAAAGGATGGAACCACAAAGACTGGGGAACCGAAGTCTCTGTTGATATTCCGCTCAAGTCCGCGCAAGCGGAAGATTTTGATGCGCTGCTCTTACCCGGCGGCGTCATGAATCCAGACCACCTTCGCATGAATCCGGATGCCGTGCGCTTCGTTCGTGACTTCGTCGATTCCGGAAAGCCGGTCGCGGCCATCTGTCACGGCCCCTGGACCCTGGTCGAAGCCGACGTGCTTCGCGGATGCACTCTCACTTCCTGGCCTTCTCTCAAAACCGACATTCGCAACGCCGGCGGCAATTGGGTCGATAAAGAAGTCGTCAACAACCGCGGCCTGGTCACCAGCCGCAAGCCCGACGATATTCCCGCCTTCAACCGGGAAATGCTCTCGCTCTTTTCCCAAAGCAGCTACGCCGACGATCTGCGCAAGACGGCGTAAATCAAACTTCAACCGAGGCGCGGCCTAAACACCGCGCTTCCCTTCATCAACACCAATGGCAAGATAGCCGCTCTCGGCGGTCTCTGCGTTAGAACGGCCTTCTTTGTAAGCGCCCGAAACCGGCATTCACCTCTCCTGACATTCACCCAAAGTCACAGCCCAACAGCACTTACGTTACCTTCACGCTAAGCTCCCCACCCCGCACACTAAAGAGGCTGTGGTGTTTTCCCAATGGAGCTCTAGATTACTTTCGTCACTCTCGCACGCTAAAATATTCTGTCCAGAATGACTCTCGCCGTAAAACCTCGCGCCTCCATCGATGGCCAGCACTTCCACGTGGTCGTCATCGGCGGCGGAATCAACGGAGTCGCAGTCGCCCGCGAATGCGCCCGTTCCGGCAAGAGCACATTGCTCATCGAGCAGAACGATTTCGCCTCCGGCGTCACCAGCCGCTCCACCCGCATCATTCACGGCGGTCTGCGCTATCTTGAGCATGGCGAAATCGATCTCGTCCGCGAATCTCTGCGCGAGCGCGAGCGCCTTCTGCGGGAGCGTTCACACCTCGTGCACCCGCTTCACTTCGTCCTGCTGCTGAATCAGAACGGCGGACGCAGCGCCATGAAAGTTCGAGCCGGCCTCTGGCTCTATCGGAAAATGTCCGGCAGCAAGTCGACCGCGAAGCTCGGCGAAATGGAGTTGAAGCGAATCGAGCGCTCTCTCGATGCCGGCCAGCGCTGGTCCTTATTCAGCTACGAAGACGCTCAATGCGAATTCCCCGAACGCCTGGTCGCCGAGTGGCTGACTGAAGCCATCGATGCCGGCGCCGTAGTTCGCAACCACGCCGAAGTCATCGCGGTAGATGTTGCCCACGGACGTGCCCGCGGCGTTTTATTCCGCGATCGCGTTACCGGAAAAGATCAGCGCGTCGACGGCGCTTGGATTTTGAATTGCACCGGCCCCTGGGCCGACCGCCTCTGCCAGCGATCTTCGGTCCGCACCACACATCCCATGCTCGGCGGTGTTCGCGGTTCTCATCTCGTTCTGCCCCGCTTTGCCGGAGCGCCCGACGCAGCTCTCTACACGGAAGCGCCCGACGGCCGCCCCGTCTTCGTGCTGCCCTGGAACGATCAAATCCTAGTCGGCACAACCGAAGTCTCCGACGACGGCGATCCCGGGAAAACCGCGCCGTCGCAGGAAGAGATCGACTATCTGCTGCGCACCGTGACGCAGTTATTTCCAAAAGCCCATATCACCGCGCGCAGTATAAAATATGCCTTCGCCGGCATTCGCCCCTTGCCCCACTCGGATGCGAATAACCCTTCCGCCGTTTCGCGCCGCCACTTCCTCCACGATCACTCCGACGATGGGGCCGCTCGCATGATTTCCATCATCGGCGGCAAGCTCACCACCGCGGCCTCGCTCGCTCGCGAGTGCGCGCGCACCATCGGACTTCCGTCCGCCGAACCCACAGTGACTGCCGTTGGGCCCGGCGGCTGTCTCGATCCCCTGCTCGATCAGGCCGTGCTTGAAATCGCGCACGCCGGCTCGGTCAGCGAAGAATCCGCGCGCGGTATCGTCGAGTGGCATGGCAAGCGCGCCATGGATATTGCCCGCATGGCGCTCATCAGTGTGGAAATGCGCGCTCCAATTTGTCCCCACACTTCGCATATCGTTGCCGAAGTGGTCGAGGCTTACCGCAAGGAATGTGCCGTTTCTCTGGGTGACGTTTTACTGCGCAGGGTTCCCGTCGCTCTGGGACCATGCTGGTCTGAATCCTGCAGCCGTGAAGCAGCCTTACGGATCGGCGCAGTCATGGGCTGGGACGACAAAACAATGGGATCCAATCTCGAAGCCTTCGAAATTGAGCGCGACGCCTTTCTTCACCGCCCCTCAGCGAAACTTTCCGCCCTGGAAGCCGCAGCCGACTAAACCGAAGCCAACTAAAGCGAGGGCGACTAAACACGCAGCCGACTTGAAACCGCAGCCGATTAAAATGAAGGCGTCATCCTGAGCGTAGCCGTTTTTCAGGCGAAGCGAAGGATCTCGCGCGCATCATTTCTGATTCTATTTACCAGGTTCTCGCAACCAGTCACCTAACGTCCGCCCCAGCATCCGCGTATCGTCGGAGATAATCCCATCAACTCCCCAATCCGCAAATTTCTTCGCCGTGACGCTATCGTTCACGGTCCAAACAAAAACTTTCTTGCCCGCATCGTGTATCTCGCGGATTACCCGCTGCCCCGCCAGACTGTATCGCACAATTACATAGTCCACAGGCAATACGCTCCACAGTTGCAGTTGCTTCCGCATCTCGCAAATCAATCCCAGCGGCGCACTCTGATCGATGGCGCGCAAATCGCGCAACACTCCCGGCAAAAAAGACGAAACGACAAACCCGCGCCGAATCCTGTATCGCTGCAACAATCCCGCAACTTTCTTTTCCAAACCGCCAACCTTCAATTCAATATCCAGGAAAGCGCTTCGCTGATATCGACGCAGTACCTGCTCCAGCCGCGGCAGGCCCGCCAGCCCTCGCCGCTCGGCCCGAGCAATCTCCATCGACCCTGCCTTCGCATCGTGACAAACCACCGCCTCGCCATCCGCCGTCAGGCGCACGTCGAACTCAAAGCCGTCGCAGCCGTCGGCCAGCGCCCGGTCAAAGGAAGCCAGGGTGTTTTCCGGAATGGATTTCTGTGCCCGCGCTCCGCGGTGGCCAAGAAGCAAGGGGCGCGCGTTCATGGGAGGAATCTGGAGATCACTTCAATCGAGATCGAAATCGCGGATCGGCTTGCCCGTGTCGGGAGATTCTTTCGCCTTCTTAACCGCTTCCTGAAATTTCTTTTCCAGCAAATCCGACGCGTGTTTCTGCGCCTCCACCGACTGCCGGAAAATCGATTCGCGCCGGCTGTCCTGCTCCTTCATCGCCCGCGCCGCCTCTTCCATATCGTTGAACATCCTCGGCTTTACCGGAGCGGTGTGCGAAATAACGCCCTGCGTCGCCACATCGACCTTCATCACCGCCCCGCAGCACGGACAGGTCACATCGAAATTGGAGATCGTATTCGCCACTGTTGCGAATCATACCGCAAATAGCGCATGCGATGAAAAAGGAAGTGTCAGGCGTAAGAGATGCAATCTGTGAAAACGCCCAATCCTATTCCGGCAATGATTTTTCCAAGCCGCGAAGCGGCGCAAGAATAAAGCCCACGGCGCAAGCCGTGGGACCGTGAGATAAAACAGAAAAGCCCCGAAGGGGCGAAAGAAATTCTCATGGAACTTGAGGTGATAGCATGACTCGCACGAACTCACCGTCGCAGCCGTATGGGAAATATATGCAGCATATTCAGCATCTCCCACCCCAGCAAAAACACTGAAATCAATACCACCATCACTGCCATCAGCTCGCCAAAGGTCATGCCGCGCCGCGTCGGCTCAAACCTTCTCGCTGCCAGGCTCAAAATATTCAGCGTGGCAAAACCAAACACAACCGCCCAAAGAACGTTGTAAATATCGCTGTGAGATCCGCCAAGTTGCCAAGCCACTCCCAGCCCTACTACCGCCGCCGCATGCCCGCCCGCGCTCCGGCACACCGGCGCCACAACGCCCGCAGATCGGGCGGCGTTCGAGATCAGCGACTTGGCCAGAGAAATACTCACAATATCGGACAGCAGCGCCAACATGAATATTATCCGTTTTCCCCCGCCCGGTCACGGCATTATCAATTCATCGCTCCGGTAATATAAATTCATGTCCGCTCCCCGCACGATTTTCTTCGACGTCGGAAACACTCTCCTATTTCCCAATCGGCAGCGAATTCTCGCGCCCCTACCCGCAAACCTCCATCCAACTCTCGCGCAATGGCAAGCGCTCGAGCGCAAAACAAAAATCGAATTCGACAGTGGCATGCAGGACGGCCTTGTCGATCACAGCTTCTGGTGGATTTTCCACACGCGTCTTCTGCAAGAGGCCAACGCGGCCTCCGACGGTCTGCGCGACGAACTGGTGCGCAACACGCAACTCTCGGCCAACTGGGATCAAATCCTGCCCGGCACACGCGAATCCCTTGAACGGATCGGCGCCAAACACGCTATTGCTGTGATCTCGAATGCCGACGGAAAAATCGACGCCGTCCTCGATCGCTGCGGCATCGCCGATTGCTTTCAAAGCATCACCGACTCCGGTGTTGTCGGCCATGAAAAGCCGCATCCCGCGATCTTCCAGGCCGCTCTCGAAAAGATGCAGGCCTATCCCGCGGACAGCCTGTATGTCGGCGATGTCTATTCCGTCGATTACGTCGGCGCGCGCAACGCCGGAATGAACGCAATCCTGTTCGACGTAGCCGGAACCTACCGCGACAAAAATTTACCAAGAGTGGAATCGCTGGAAGAACTGGAAATCTGGTTAAAGACACGGTAATCGTGATGCGGGTATGAGGCAGCCTCCATACCGGAGGGCGTCATTCCGAAGCCTCGCGTTCTCTCCAGCGAGGCGAGGAATCTCGCGTGTATGGCGGCGGCCCCCATCCTTAACCTCGCGCTCTTTGCGACGTTAGAGCCCGCCCTGAGCACGGTCAAAGGAGGGATTTTGACTTCCAGGCACAACTTCTCGCGCTGCGGGGAAAAGACACGATGCCCGCACCCGTGGAAGAGCGGCCCTTTCAGGGCCGCGTAACTCGTTAAAATCATCTTGGGCGTTAGCCCCAGCGATCACATCTCACTACCAAAACATCCCGACAGAACCCTCACAGCTCCAGCATCTGATGATCATGGCAATCCAACTGGATCGCGTCATGCAGTTGCTGCAATAAATTCATCCCGTATCGAGCCACAAAATATGCTCCGCCGACCGCCCGCTCCTGCAATCCTTTATCTGGATACAGCGCCTGGCTCAGCGTCTCCGCATGACGGCCGATCACTTCCGCCTGCCGCAGCTCTGCCTTCGCCGCCTGCGCCTTCAACCGGTCCAGCTGATATTGAATTTTCGATTCCGCCGTCTGCGCCGCATCCGCCAAAGTAGGATCGACCTTCGCCAGCTTTTCCCGAATCGCCGCGACATTCCGCTCCACCGAACGGGATGCCGCATTGAAAGCCTCCTGCAAATCTTCCGGCAAACTCTGCGAAGCTAACCGCTGCCGCAACGCACCCGGCTCCTGTAAAACGTCCACTTCGCTGATGCGGTTCTTTTGCAGCAGCCTCTGAATCTTGGGCTCTACCAGTGTCGCCGAAAATCGCGGCACAATCGGCGTAACTCGTCTCACAAGCTTTTCGTAAATCGCCCCGGCCTGCGCAAAATAAGCCGCTTCCGCCGCGCCGCCCGTGTACGCCAGCGTAGGCAGCAAATAATCCTGCACAATCGGCCGCAACAGCACATTGGGACTAAATTGCTCGGGATGCTCCGCAACCCTCTTCAGCAATTCGTCCGAAGAAATTTTCTCCGCGTCCGCGCCAGCCCCAATGACAAACTCAACTTCGCTTCCGTTTTCGCGCCGGTGAATCGGCGTCCGCGCCCCGTCCTGCAGCGTAAACAACAACACCGACGCCTTCGTCACCTTCACCTGCTGGTGATAGCCGGCCGCTTCCAAAGCCTTGCCCCGCTCCAGCAGCGCATCCGCAATCTCTGGTGCGCGCTCCACTGCCGCGCGATAAATCGGCTGCGCAATCTTGTGCAGCTCCGGGTCGGATGCATCCAGCACAATCACTCCCCACTCGCCAAACAGCCGCGCATAAAACTTCGCAAAAGCCGTGCCCAGCGTCTCTCCCGGCCGGTAGCACTCTCGCAGCCACCGCGCCGCATCGGTATCGCCCAACAAAGCCGCAGCCTCTTCGACCACCGGCAGAATCTCTTCACCCAACCGCACCGCGCTGATCGGCGCCCCCGCCACATCATGGCTCGATGCCGTCAGCACTTGCAGCACGCCTTCCGCACCGGGAATGGCAACGTGATTCACCTCCGCCAGATCGTGATCGTAAGTCGCCAGCCAAAATACCGGGACCGCATCCACGCCCCCCGCCGTCGCCTCTTCCGCCAACTTCACCGCTGTCATCGCCTTGTAAACGGCGAACATCGGCCCGCCGAAAAGTCCCACCTGCTGTCCGGTAACCACAGCAAACGCGCCCTTGCGAAATCGCTCCAGATTCGCGATGGTCTTCGGCGAAGCATCCCATGATTGATTCTGCCAGTCTAAAACTGCAGCCACATGCACGCGCCGCTCGGCGCTATAACCATCGCCACTCAGACACGCCGCAGCTTCGTCCTTCATCCAGTCACGAAAATAAGGAGATCGCGGATAAAAGGGTTGAACCCGCGGCGAATAAGAAAGGAAGTCGGTGAAAAGCGGCGTCGTGTGCGGAATCTGGCTAAATGGCAGACACTTCGCCTTCACGTGGGATTCTCCTGATATTGAAACGAATTCGCTACAACCCGTCTTTGCGGATGCCAATGCCACCTTCGACGGACGAGACCCCATTCCGTCAACACTTTCATTCTACAGACTCGTATTGCACACAGATGCCGCCACGGTTGAGATGCCGCAAACCATGCCGCGATGCAAGATAATCCGCCCCTCAATTCTCGCCTCATGTAGAGCGGACACTCCTGTCCGCAGCCTTTGACCTCCAAGTGTAGAGCGGACACTCCTGTCCGCTGCCTTTGACCTTGGCTCGATTCGACATGCCTCGCAAACCGAAGACGAGTGCACAGCCATGGAGCGGCTTCAGCGCCGCATCAGCCCGAGAATGACCCCACCACTCTGTCATCTTGAGCGAAACATGCCGGTGAGCAAAGCGAACCGGCACGTGCAGTCGAAGGATCCCTGCGATTGCATCGAGGAGATCTCACTGTCCCATCGCACGGAAAAAACTGGGAAGGGCACGACTTCAGTTGTGCCGCTAAAGACCCCTGATGAGGCGGGCTTCAGCCCCTGAGGTCGAGATGCTCTTTTAGGCGAATTGCAGCCGCCAAGACACAACCACCGCTGCAACCTGCTAGGCATCCTCGTCTTCAACGTCCTCGGGATAGCTGATTCCGCTGGAATCTTTCTTCCCCGTCAGCATCAAAGCCTGGATGTTATTAAGGAGCCTGGCTGCGTCACGCTTCAAGCGCACTCGCTTGATCTTGGGCTGCGAGCTGTTTGCTGTGGGCATGGCTGAAATCAATATCGCCTCCACCTCGTCCCGATGAGTAGGATCATTGATGGCGAACGCGGAAAAATAATTCCAGAAATTATAACGGCGAGCGTTAGGCTTCAGAGCGTGGTTGCGAAGGCGCTTGAGAAGCGTCGTGCCCGTCTTTCCGATATAGTGCGGAACATCGTCGCGGTAGAGCACGTAGACCCCGGGTGCTCCAAGATGCCTCTCCAGAATGACCTTGCCCTCCTTCATGTGAAACAACGCCCGCGGCCACATCCTGAAAAACTCGGTTGTTTTCCACTCAGACTTCATCGGATAACCCTCCACCTATGCGCTACTCCTTCACCCCTAACTGCCAAAACAAAAACTCATAAACATCCGCAAACTCCTCCATCTGTTTCGCCACAGGTTTGCCCGCCCCATGCCCCGCCTTCGCTTCAATCCGCAACAAGATCGGACGTGTCCGGCTCTTTCCGTTCTTGGCCTCAGCCTGCATCAGAGCTGCCATCTTCTTCGCATGCATCGGGTCGACCCGCGTATCGAAATCCCCGGTCATAAACAAAATCGCCGGATACTCCACGCCCTTCTTCACATGGTGATACGGCGAGTACGCGTAGAGCCACTTGAACTGCTCCGGACTGTCCGCCGTGCCGTACTCCGGAATCCACAGCTTGGCGATCTGAAAATTCTGGTAGCGCAGCATGTCGAGCAGCGGCACCTGGCAGATGACGGCGCGAAATAAATCCGGACGCTGCGTGATCATGGCGCCCATCAGCAGCCCGCCATTCGATCCGCCCTGAATCGCCAGATGATCCTTGTCCGTATATTTTTCCCCGATCAAATGCTCGGCGGCGGCAATCATGTCGTCGAAAACATTCTGCTTCTTCTCGAGCATTCCCGCGCGATGCCAGTCTTCGCCAAACTCCGCTCCGCCACGCAGGTTGGCCACGGCAAAAACTCCGCCATGCTCCATCCACAAATAAGCCGTGCGGCTGAACGACGGCGTCAGGCTCACATTGAATCCGCCATAACCGGTCAGCAGCGTGGGATTGCGCCCGTCTTTTTTAAATGACCCGGAAGCAAATGCCTTCTTATGCACGATGAACATCGGCACCCGCGTCCCATCCTTCGACGCGAACCACTCCTGCGCAACCTCATACGCCGTGGGATCGATCGAAGGCGCATCCACCTTGGCCCAAACCGAAGTCAGGCCGATTATGTCGCCTGAAGGTTCCTGAGGTTTTGTCTCTACGTGCACCGGTGCTAGCTCGACGCGATAGATTGCCGGTGGCGTCGTAAACGACTGAAATCCATAAAACATCTCATCGTGATTCCATTTCCCGCCCGTGCCAAATACCGTGCCAATCGCCGGCAGCTCAATGTTCTTGATATGGGTTCCCGAAATATCGAAAATCTTCAGCTGCGAACTGGCATTCTGCTCGTATTGGGTAACCAGCTTCCCGCCATAAATCGCGACGCCCTGCAACACCGCTTCGCTCTGCGGAATGAGCTCCTGCCAATCGTCGCGCTCATAATTGCCCGCCTCGGCAACAAATACCCGGTAACGCGGAGCGTCCTCATTGGTCGTGATGTAAAGCCTTCCGTTATATGCGGTCGCGCTGTAGAGAAAATTCTTGTTGGTGGTGATGCGCGTGGGCGGCGTGCCCTTTTTCAGATCCATCAAGAACAGCTCGGACTTGGTCCATCCCTGCGAGACGGTGATCACCAGCAGGCGGCCATCGTTATCGAGACTCACGCTCGGCCAGTCCTCAGGGTCCCGGCCTTCGCCGAAAATCAAAGTGTCTTTATCCGCATCGTCTCCGAGATAGTGAAAGAAAACGTGCCGGTTATACATCTCCTGTCCGTCGGGCACGTCGCCCTTCTTGGGATAGCGTGTGTAATAAAAACCGGAATTGTCGTGCAGCCACGCGATGCTCGCCGCCCGCGTGCGTTCGATCACATCGGGAAGCGCGCCGCCTGTTTTCGTCTCGATAATATGCAGCGTGCTCATCTCCGACCCGCTCTGCGAAGTCCCGTACGCCACATATCTTCCGTTGTTGGAAGGTTCAAACCAGTCGAGCGCAATCGTTCCGTCCGCCGCTAGCGCATTGACGTCGAGCAGCACTCGATCTTTCCCGTTGTCTTTCCCTTCAACACCCTCGCGCACATAAAGCGCCGGCTGGTTCTGCATCCCTTCGCGCCGCGTGTAAAAGTAATACTTGCCCGCAATCACCGGCGCGGTGACGCTGCCGATCGAAAGCAATTCCGTAAGCCGCTTATGAATCGCCTCACGCCCCGGCAGCGGATCGAGCACCGCCCGCGTATACCCCATCTCCGCCGCAACCCATTTCACGGTCTCGGGATTCGTTCCATCCTCCAGCCACCGATAATCGTCGACGACTTTCGTTCCATGAAACATCTCCGTCGCCGGCCTTGCTTCCGCCAGAGGCGGCCCTGCCGCCGTAGCGGAAGCAGTAGAAGTAGAAGAAGACGAAGCTTTCGACTGGTCGGCCGCATACAAAGCAGCCGCCACAAAAATCAAAGAAGCAACCGCGCAAAACAATCGCACCCCTACAGCCGTAGTCATCCCCCATATAGTAAGAGAAAATTCAGGAAGAGCGCACGAATTCCGGCGCGGGTAGTGGCTCAGTTTGAAAGTTTCTTCCATCCACCAGTGGCGTCATGCGAACGCCCCGCGTTTTCACCAGCGGGCGGAGGCATCTCACGTGCCCTAATCCCTGATCGGTGGGAGATCCCTCGCTCCGCCCGAACAGCGGCTCCGCTCAGGAAGACGCCATTAAGCTTCCTCATTTCAAATTGAGCCACTACTTCGGCGCGGGTAGTGGCTCAGTCGGAAAATTTCTTCCATCCACCAGTGGCGTCATGCCGAACGCCCGCGTTTTCACCAGCGGGCGGAGGCATCTCACGTGCCCCAATCCCTGATCGGTGGGAGATCCCTCGCTCCGCCTGAACAGCCGCTCCGCTCAGGAAGACGCCACTAAGCTTCCTCATTTCAAATTGCGCCACTACTCCGGCGCGCTTTGAGACTCGCCATCAAAATGCTATGATGAAAATCGACAATCAAGGCGCGCCTCCAGGCACGCCCTCACAACACTCCTCAGTAGCTCAATGGTAGAGCATTCGGCTGTTAACCGAAGGGTTGTAGGTTCGAATCCTACCTGAGGAGCCATTCTAAAATCCGCCCTGTCATTGGTTTACGCGGCCTGCTGTGAATCCGAAACAACTTGGTTTATAGCCCAATATGGCCCAAACAGCGCGAAGTCAAGCCGCACGGGGTCGCGCCATTCCCGCCACGCTTTCCGATCTTGATTTGCCTTGATGGATCTCGCCAGTGCCTTCCCGAACGCGTTGTCTTAATTGCTTCTTCGTTTATTTTTCATTTTCGTTCCTCATGGCCGGTTATTCCGGACCGAAAACATGGTCGAGGAGAACCTTCGCTCGGAGCTACTCCCCTCTTGTAACGCTCGTGGTGTGGTTACCTCGTAGCCTGTGCAAAAGATGGATGGCGAATAGAGAGCGAAAGGGATTATTATGACCCAATGGATAAGGCCGCAAGCGCGTGTTATTGATTGCGGCCACGATCCTAGCCGCCCGGAAGCTGGCGCAATACGACGGCGAGAAGCGCGTACCTGCAACTGTGGCCGCGATTTCGGACGCTGTGCGCTGGGCGGAAGAAATCATGCGCGAAATCGACCGGCATTGGCCGGTACCGGCTGGGAATAAGTGAACGGAAAGTGCAGGCTTTGTGGAAACGATGGAGTGTTGCTTTACAGCCATCTGGTGCCGCGATTTGCTGTCAAATGGCTGAAGAGAACATCGGCCACCGGATATATCCGCAGTCTGCTATCCGACAAGCGGCAGCAAGAAACCCGCCGCGAATACCTTTTGTGTCCCAACTGCGAGCGCCTGTTGGGCAGGGATGAAAAAAGATTTTCGGAGCGCATCTTCGTTCCCTACCAGCAGAAGCCACATCTACAAACGTCGTTTACGTACGAAGAATGGTTCCTCCGGTTTCTAGTTGGACTTCACTGGCGCGCCTTAGTTACGAGTGACCCCGTACCGGAAAATGTGCGAGCCATTTTCGATGCGACAGAAGAACGATGGCGGAACTATCTGCTTGGACAAGCTCCGGACCCCGGCTCAACAGAATTTCACGTGCAATTTTCCGACGTGATTGACCACGCAACATTCGACCTTCCGAAGAAAATCAACTGGTATCTGGCCCGATCCTTCGATGCTTCACCCATCTACACGCCCAGCGGAACCGATGCGCTGATGTACGTAAAACTACCTCGCCTTATCTTGCTGGCATTCATTACGCCCCGCAATGACAAAGAGGAGGATTGGAATGAAACGCTGGTTTCGGCGCAAGGGGTGATCCAAACAAACCAGAAGGTTTCTACAACGCGGTTTGGCGAGTTTCTTCTCGGAAGGGCACGCGCAATTGACGCTGCCCCACCAACTTTAACTGCGCGGCAGAAACGGAAAATGCTTGAGCAAGCGCAAGTGGACCCGCGCACGTTTCTGGAATCCGACAGCTTTCAAGTACATCTTGCTGACCGCCGAATGCGTGCGATAGAAGAAGTGCGCGCCGCGCGCATCGAAGTGAAAGGCCGCGACCGCAACAAGCCCTGCCCCTGTGGCAGCGGGAAGAAGATAAAGAAATGTCACGGAGCTTGATGGAGAGCGAGGATTGATGAAATCACAATTCTCAATTATTTGCAGTTGCGGCTATCAGGGAAACGTAGAAACCACCGGCACGAAGGACCCTAAAGATTTCGTGTGCCCTTCCTGTGGCGCTCCGTTTTGGTTTGTTCCGCCCTTGGGCAACGTCGTAGGTACACGGATTTGGGGTCGCGCTTCGGCAGAATTGCAAAATGGAGATTTCACCTTAGCTATCGTGTTATCGGCAATCGCGGTGGAATGTGAATTGGCTCGCCTCTATGTCCAGTGGCGACATGTGGATGTGCTGGATACCCGAACGCCCACTCAGACCGATAGTGACGAGTGGAGCGCGCAGTGGAATAAGTGGACAGGAATCGCCCTACGCTTCAAGAAGGCATCCGAGTTGATGGTTGGGAAGGATTTAGATTCTTTCCTGTTGCTTAATCCGGGTCCGATAGCAAAACTGGCAGCCAAATATCCCGATGTGGCCGGGTGTGCATCGCCCCAGAAGTTTTTCATCTCTGGACTCTTTCACAAACGCAACCGGGTTGTGCACGATGGCGAAATTGATTTTGGGCAGGATGTTGCCGAAAAATGCGTCACCCTAGCTGCAACCCTTTTTGAAATTCTGGAAGCGATGGATAAAGAGAGGCTCAAAGCACTGGATGCGAAGCACAAAGCGCACCTGAAGAAGCAGCCGTGACCGCCGTAACCTTTTCCTCGCCCACGCGGCCCGGCAACAATGGGCTGCGAGAGATGAGCAAAAGTAACTTGACGTGCGCAGCGCCACGAACAGATTCTGCAATAAGTAGGACCGAACCCCAGAGTGGTATCGGCCCAGCGCAAGTCTCCGCGTAAAAGGAGTACTTCCCTTCTTTAGGGAAGAAGTGCGCCCAGCGTAGCCAGTAGTTGTCTGGCAATCAAAACGTATCGCTGCGAGGGAAGAAGTGCGCTTGCCTGTTTAATCCATTTTTTTCTACTTCAAATGATGAAGCGGTTAATCACTTGGACCATTGCTGCCGAGGTAGCTGTAGTGCATCTATACAGCCTTTGGCATTTGGTGCTGGTGTTGTTCTTTCAGCGCGGCTGCCGGTAAGCATTTAACCCGGAAGTCGTCCAAATTCTTGCGTTCGTGTTTCAGGATGCCCGGAGTGTGTCCCGACACCGCCGTAACCTTTCGCTGCGCGCCCAGCCCAGCCACAACGGTTGCGGAGGTAATCATGGCTGGCGCAACCTACACCGAGAAGGATTTGCATGCAGCGTTTATTTGTGGCGTGAACCATGGGCAAGAGAATCCGAAGGGCGACCCGGCAGCAGTGAGCGAAAACTGGATTGATGTTCTTTTCTATCAAGGATTCCGTAGCGATACGCTCTTCAATCGACCCGGCTATCACAACGAAAAGCCAGAAGCCGCGAAGGCTGGGAAGTAGGAAAGAATCGCGCCGCACATCCCTATGTTGAGTGCTGCCTTAGTATTTATCTTCTTCGTGCTTCTTGCGATTGGGCGAGAACTTCACACCATCACAAGCCGCCTAATCGAAATAGGCACAATCGTTGAACATTTCAATCGGCGTGACCTGCGTGCATCTGGCATTAACGATGTTGATGGCGCGGATTTCGCCAGCGAATCGGTTACCAAGACTCATCAATCATGGACCGGGATTGTGGTGGGTATCGTTATTGAGGGTCTCGCGTTCATTGTAGTTTTCAAGCTGCTCAGCCGTCTTGGCTGGTAGAATCCGGGCATGAAGTGCAGTCGCAACTTCACAGAAGAATCGCAGCGCCAACTACGTGCCGACTACCTGAATGATTCGGGCGCGCTGTTGTTTGGGCGTTGTGAATGCGGCAAGCGTGTTTTGGCGAAAAGTAAATCTGGCCAGTGGGTACCTGATTCACACGATAAGCCAACTGCGTATCGCAGCGGCAAAGGCACTGGTAGCAAACGGTGACTGAAAGAGCTATAGCCCAATAGCCCAACTAAGGGCGAATTTCAGAATGTGCCCGCCCAGAAGCAACGGACAAATAAGGCTTTAGGTTTTACCCCGAGCGGCTGTTAACCGAAGGGTTGTAGGTTCGAATCCTACCTGAGGAGCCATTCTTTCAATGGCGTGGCTCAATTCCGCTCTATCTGCGCTCCGTTGGTGTGAAAGAAGGCTCAGCCACACGGTTGCTCGTGGTATTCACCTGATCCGTAACAACGCCTCCGTAAATATTGAACGCCTCGAATTATCGGGCCGCATAGAAGAAAGAAGTCAGACTGGCCCGACACCGCGCGCAGAGGGCATTTAGCCTGCCGCGTTATTTCCATCGCCATGCACGTGGACCTTGCGACAATGCTCGGCGAACATCTCATGGATGAGAGCAAGTGAAGACTGCGTATTGCCACTCAACGAGAAGGTGACATCCTCACACGATGAGCAGCGGCCTTTCAGCACCGGGTCTGTTTCGTCGGACAGGATCTCCAGATGCGGCTTTTTCATGAGGCAAAGTTTCCTTCGGGTCTGTTTGAATTTCTATACTGTGTTGTTTACCGATTCGGGTAAATAATCCTGTAGGAAAGGCATTGATCGGGATGAAAGGCTTGGAGTCATGGGGCCTCTTGACTCTCGCCAAACGCCGTCCTAGCATGCCGGAATTCGGGGACCGGGCAACTCGCCTCCTTGGGTTTGATGTCACGCGGAAGATGACATCAGACTTCAATCCAACGGGTTGCCCGTCGTAAATGTTGCATTTCCCGGTACGCGTTTACCCGCAGCGTTAAACGTTTGGCGGAGAAACCCTAGGCAGTGCGTGGTACAGACAGCCACGCATCTAATCTCCTATTTTGAGCCGGGCAATCCGTTTCGTTGTTCTCTGTTGTCATTCGGAAGGTGACAACCGATTTCAGCACTCCAGGGTTGCCCCTTGTGTTTTGAAGGTGCCAGTAAGCGGCGGCTGTACGGGAAACTATCGCCGATGGTGCGCCGGCTTCCTGTTCGGCGGCGCTACGCTGACACCCGCGGAAGCCGCACGCCGCAGCGAGAATTTGGATCGCTTGCCCTAATCGTTCGGTGCCTCGGCCAGGTTCAATACTTCGTCGCCTGACTCGCAAACGCATCCGTCAGCGAAATCACTTTCATCGCCCCCTGCATCTGTTCGGCTGCCGCCACGAACTTTACTGCGACCGTTACCTCTTCGCCCGGCAGCAAATCAAAATAGTTATCCGCAACCTGTGCATCCAAATCGCCAAATGAAATCTGTACATCCCGCGCCAGAACCGAAGACTTGAGCGTCAATGAAAAGCCATCCCCGGTCTTCGTCAGCCGGCTCTCGACCTTCGGACTCACCGGCAGCTCGAGATTATGCGTCACATCGAAGAACACAGAATTCCGCGACACATTCTTCCCCGCAACCTCCAAATCAAAAATCAAAAAGTCTTTCTGCCGGTTGGTCTTCGCAGAATCCGCAAAGAGATCCTTCTCCTCCAGCGCCGAATAAATCGCGCTCGATGCCGCCGGAATCTGCACCTCCTGCGTCTTCTCCCACAAAATATTTCCCGAAAAATCCATCAGCCGCGCATGAATCCGCCCTGTCAAAGCCTGCAACTTATCCGAGACAACATACACATCAACCTTCCCGTCATGCGCATACGGAGACACCAGCACGTCGTCATAAAACCGCCGCGTATAAAATTGCAGCGCCTTCCACCGACCGTAATAGTCGATACTCGACCAGGACGCCACGGGCCAGCAATCGTTCAACTGCCAGTACAAAGTCCCCATCGTTCGCGGCTTGCTTCGCCGGAAATGTTCCGCGCCGGCTTTGATCACCTCCGCCTGCTGCACCTGGCTCAGGTAAACAAACGACGCGAAATCCTTCGGCTCCCGATACTCCCGCAGCATATAAGTAAGGATTCGTTCATTCCCGCCATGATTTTTCTGATGTGACTGCATCACCGCCGATCGAATATCCAAATCTTCCGGCTGCGCAAACGCGCGGATCGTCCGCATCTCGGGAAAAGACTGGAACCCATACTCGGAAACAAATCGCGGCTGCGTGCGCAAATATTCAGACGGCGGCGCCTGCTGATGCCACACCACCCACGAATGCACATCCCCGTTGTGATCGCTGTCCGGAGGCTCCTCGAAATTCGCGCTGGGTGAACTCGGCTTGTACGGCACGCGATTTCCATACTCCGTCACCACGCTCTTCAAAATGTCCGCAAACATCACCATGTAGTCCTGCCACACACGTTGACTCACCGAATATGGTTCGCTGTCCCGGAACCCCTGCCGGTCGCCCCAGTGCAACCACCCGGTCTCGACTTCATTGTTCCCGCACCACACCACAATGCTCGGATGCTCCCGCAACCGCTTCACCTGTTGCACCGCCTCCTCGCGCACATTCTCCTGCCACCCCAAATCCCCAGGGATTTCGTCGCCGCCGAAGGTGAATTCCTGCCAGACCAGGAGGCCTAGTTCGTCGCAGAGGTTGTAGAAATCATCGGATTCGTAGATGCCGCCGCCCCATTCGCGGAGCATGTTCATGTGCGCGTCGCGCGCGGATTCGAGAAACTGGCGATAATTTGCGCGTGTCGTGCGCGGGGGGAAGCTGTCGAAGGGAATTACATTCGCGCCTTTGGCGTATACGACAATCCCATTTACTACAAATTCGAAACTCTTGCCCCACTGATCGGCCTCGCGCCGCAGTTCCACCGAGCGCAGTCCGGTCGTGAGCTCGGCGTGAGCCGCGACTGTCTTGCCGGTGCGAACTTCGGCTGTGAAACGATACCGATCCTGCGCGCCGTAGCCGATCGGATACCACAGCTTCGGCGAAACGATCCGCAGCGGGATAGAAATATGATTTATTCCCGCGTCGAGCTGCGCCGTCGTCTTGCCGTCATCAACCGGCTTGCCCATCAATTCGTTGTGACTCAACCCGATCGTTACGCTGCCCGGCGCGCTCGCTTCAATCTCCACTTCCGCAGAAAGCTTTGCCAAGTCTTTCCCGATACTTTCCTGTTGGATATGAAAATTCTCAACCCGCAAAGCGTCCCAGCTTTCGATCCTCACCCCTCGCCAAATTCCCTGAGTCACAAACCGCGGACCCCAGTCCCAGCCATAGTTGTAGGGAGCCTTTCGCGTGTACGGCGCGGTCGCGATGTTTTCTTCATTGCCGCCGTTTTGCGCCGAAATCGCCGGGAGCACGTACGGCAGCGACTTCACATAGGGCAACATCTTGGTGATCGGAGAATGAAACACGATGCGCAGCGTGTTCGATCCGGATTGCAGCAACTGCTTCGCTGGAATTCTGTAGCGGCGAAACATGTTGTCCGTCTGCACGATCAAGTGTTCGTTCAGATAGACATCGGCAAATGTGTCGAGGCCGTCGAAAACCAGATCGATGTGCTCGCGAGCGAGTCCGGCCGCATCCGTCGAAAATGTTGTCTGGTACTCCCAATCCGATTCGCCAATCCATTGCAGCCGCGTTTCGTTGTCGCGCGCGAACGGTTCGTCAATCAAATGATTCGTCAGCAAATCGGTCTGCACCACTCCCGGAACCTGCGCCGGATGCCACTGCGCCAAGTCGCCTGACGCTTCCCCCGTGCGCCAATGGCCGACTTCGTTGCTCCACGCACCTGTGCGCCAGCGGTTCAGTTCGCCCGGGGCCGGAACGTATTCGGCTTTGCTGACGAGGCGAAATTGCCATCCTGAATTCAAGTCGCGCGACGAAGGCTCTTCCGCCATTGCCGTCGTAGCTAAAACCGACACCATAACTGCCATAAATACGATTCGCACGGTTAGCAAGCGCATTTCATTCCCCTGCAAAGACGTTTTTCTCTTCGGCAGCAGAGTACATGAAATCGGGCGCTGGGAAAACCTGGCGACGCGCCAAGAAATCTGCAAAGTCCAAAGGAGTCTGTGTCGCAGCTCAATTTGAATTCTCCGATTACCTGGTGAAGGAGTCATCTCTAGACCGCGCGTTGCCGCCAACCACACGAGGGGTCCTGCCTGTGGCGAGATGCGGATTTGGCATACGCGGGATCCCTCTCTCCGCCTGAAGAACGGCTCCGCTCGGGATGACGCCAGTCTGACTTTCGCCTAAAATCCAGCCTCGGTTACTACCGGAATCTGATACGTTGCCAGAGATGAAGCCCAGAGAATAAGCGATGAGCGCTCTTACCTGGTTTGGCCTCGTGGCCGTTACGGCAATGCTGGTCACGTACGCGCTGGAAAAGCGCAGTCCGTGGTTTGTTCTTGCCTTTGCCGCGTCGTGCGTCATGGGATCTGTCTACGGATTTCTTCAAGGCGCGTGGCCCTTCGGGATCGTCGAGGCGGTGTGGTCGGTGGTGGCAGCGCGCCGGTGGTGGCTGGAGCGGGGCCGAGCGACTTCGTGAGTGCAAATGCGGCGTGTTTATTTCTTGCATGATTTCAATCCCAAATAGTGTGCTGAGGTCAGCAGCGAAAGCGAGTTTGTGGCTGATAACTCCAGAGATAGCGAGTTTGTCAACGCAAGGCAAGGTTATGGCCAAGTTTATTTGGGGGATTTTCCCGGAATGGATGAGGTGGAAAGAAAGATGATACCGATGCAACTTGGAAGAAAAGTCTTTTACCACAGAGGCACAGAGAAAACCTTCGGGAAACTCGGTTGGGAGGCGACCGGCGAAGCTCGGGTGGGCTCTCCCATGTCTCGCAAAAACGGCGAGACATGGG